>NZ_JAUOEK010000068.1 GCF_030540835.1 Flavivirga aquimarina
GATACCTATGACTTGTTCTCTATAAAAACCCTATTCTCATCTCTAAATTTAGAAAAAAGAAACTCCAAGACTTCATATAAATCAAATCTTGGAGTTTTTATGTCTTATAATCATTATATCGACCTAAATTCTGAATGCGCCAGACTACACTCCTCGGAATGAATTATAAACTATATTTTAAAGATAAAATATAATTCTTTCCTGCTGCCGCAATTCCGGAAGAATATGTTTTATAGCGTTGGTCTGTTATATTTTCTAAACTAGCAGTAAATGTCATTGAATTACTTATTTGATATTGTGCTCTAAAATTCAATGTATACCATGAAGGACTATATGGGTCTCCATTAGCATCAAGTGCATAGATATAATCTTTTTCAACTTCAGAAGGTGCTAGTTGATTAAAAGAAAGTTCATTATTATAATTTGCAAACAGATCTAACTTTAAGCTTTTAGAGAGCCAAATTAAATGGGTGTTTCCAAAGTTAGGCGCCACATGGCGAATTGGTACTTCTGTCTCATCTTCCTCTTCAGTCCCTCCAATAATGTTATATTGAGATGTTAAATACATTCGGTTTGTAAGTACTGCTTTCAAACCAATTTCAAAACCATAGATCCATGCTTTTGAAGCATTTTGTATTGCTTGTACATTGCTTAATTCCCCATCGTAAACAATCTCTGTATTACCATTTAAACTGTAATCCCTACGTACTAAAGCATTGTCTAAATAGGTGTAATATGTACTCATATCTAATACTACTCTTTTATCGAAATCTAATACCAGCCCCAATTCACCACCATATGCATATTCAGGCTTTAGATTTTCATTGGGTACCACTACCGAACCAGGCTCGGAATCAAATACCTTACCGATATCGTCAATATTAGGTGCTCTAAAAGCAGAAGAGGCATTAAGCTTCCATTGTATAGTTCTATTTGGTGACCACCTAATACCCGCAGTACCTGTAAGTGCTCCTGCTGTATTCTTAGATGATTCGAAAGGTAAATTTAAAAAGACATTATTTTCTTCAAAATTTGCCTTAGATACAACATGATTAAAACGCAAACCAGATTGAAAAACAAATTTAGAATGTGGTTTATATTTAATACTAGAATATATTGCTGCTGACTGCCAACTGGCGCCATCTGGGTATCTGGAAACAGATGCTACACTAATATTACTAGATATATCCTCTTCCTTTCCATCAGACTTCACTTTGTTATACACATATTCTAATCCATAAAAAAACTGCGTTTTTGGACTCAATATTTTTTCTAAATCTAAATTAAAAGAATATGCATCTACAGACTCTTCCCTTACATTTCTTGTGGTAGATTGAAAATCTCTGTCTAGCCTACTTTCTTGAAAATTTTGATACGCTAAAGTCGCTTTAATTTTATCGTATAAATTAGAATTACTACTTAATTTAGTAATCTGTAAATTAGACATGAACCATACCTGTGGTCCATAATTCCATTCAGCTGATCGCAGGACATCGTCTCTATATCTTATTAAGCGATCGTATCTAGGAATATTTGATGTTCTGGTATAATACAAGCCTAAATCGAAGCTTAAATTTTTATAAGGTTCGTAACGGGCTTTTTGCATGACATTTAATTGATCGTATCCGGAAAATTTTTGAACTAATGGGTTATCGTTCTTAACGATAACATCTCCAGTATCATTTGTTAAAACGAATTCAGGCCTTAAATAATCATTAGGCCCATTTGTACCCATTTTTAAATCTCCAAAACTTGTAAAGCTACCATTTGTTACAAATGCCCATTTTTTATATCCCAAATTAAAATCGAAATGTCCCGTTTTTTCATCACTGGCCGAGGCATAACGTCCAACAATATTCGATTCAAATAACAATGAATCTGAATAAGATAATTTTGGTTTTTGAGTATAATAACTCATGACTCCTCCAATAGCATCACTTCCATAAATTACAGAACCCGAACCTAAAGTAACTTCTGTACTTTGAATAGAAAACGGATCAATAGCTATAACATTTTGTAAGTTTCCTCCTCTAAAAATAGCATTATTCATTCTTACGCCATCGACAGTAATTAATAATCTGTTAGTAGAAAACCCTCTAATCATAGGGCTTCCTCCTCCTAGTTGGCTTTTTTGAACATACACTTTCCCAGTATTCTCTAACAAATCGGCACTTGTTTGTGGATTCGAAAATTGAATGCTTGCACTATTTACACTAACTATGTTTTGCGGAATATCTTTTTTATTTTGTTCAAATTTTGAAGCTGAAATAACAATTTCTACGAGCCCTTGAGTATTGGAGCTTAAATACACCTTATTTGAGTTTCCTAACTGAAGCTTCGTTATTTTTTTTAATACGTGTGATAAATGTTTGAAGTAAATTGTTTCGATATCCGAAAATCTGCTTAAGTCTGCTTCACCTCTAAAATTGGTAAAAACACTTTCAGATTTATCTATATTGTAAATAGCCACCCCAAAAATGGGTTCTTTTGTAAGCTCACTAAACACCCTTATATTCTGTGCCTGAGAAGATATAGAAACAAGTAAAAAGAAGAAAATAATATAAAAAAACTTCATACCTTTAATTAAAAACCTGATTAAATATCTGTAACGATTTAGGTCTTTTAAAACTCCCCAAATGTAATTCAAAATATAGCAAAATCATACTTAAAAATGACTGTCTTTGCTTAGCGTTAATTTCCACAATAGATAATGCATCAAATGTTGTGCCTAATAGCTGTTTTAAAAGTGTTAAATTTTCTCCAGATATAGAATATCTATCTTGCGATTTAGTTTCAAACTTGCCTTCGCTCAAGTTAAAAAAAGAATAATCTATATTTTTTGTGTCCGGGTAAAACCCTAGATATCTCGTTAAATTAAGTAAAAACAGTAAATGAAAATTAGAATATTCGGAATGTGCATCTAGCCACAATAACGTAGTTTCGATATAACTATAAAGTGTTTCGTTTTTTTCTTCTTCTTTTAGCGTATTCGATAATACTTCGGATAAAAACATAACGATGGAACTCTTTAAAACATTAGAGTGAAGACTTGTATAAATAGTATTTAGCTTAGTCTCCTTTATCGTCTGTAATGACCTATTATTCTTGTATACTATAACTAATTGCAATTGTGAGAGTAATTGAAAGTAAGCTGTTTTAGAATGTCCTTTTTTACTCTTTAAAACACCTCTTAACAAGAAACTAACTATACCTAATTGTTGTGTATAGCATTTAACTATTAAGTCGTTATCTCTATATTTTAATTTGGATAAAACAATAGCATTTGTAGTTATTAACATTATCTAACAACCATTAATTTTAAAACTTTAGTTTCAAACGAATCCAAGTCAGAGAGCATGACTAAGTAAACTCCAGAAGCAACGACATTATTGGCTAAGTTTTTTCCATTCCAAAAAGCTGTCCCCCCATCTATTTCGAGGTTGTACCCTCCATATCTTTGATTTGTTCCAGATTGAGCTTCGGCTACTAAATTCCCTCCAATATCTGTTATCTTAATATTTACATTTTCTGAAATATCCTGAATCTTAACTTTTTCATCTACTATGTTAAATGTTGGTCTTACAGGGTTAGGATATACATGAGCAGTTTCTAAACTTTCGGATGAGCTGGATGCCCCAGAAAGAAAGGATACTAAGCCTTTAGTCGTAGCTACATATACTATACCGTTTGTTTTATCTAAAGAGATATCATTAATAGCATTAGTAGGTAACGGTGAATTATCTTTAGTAAAATGAAATATTGTTTCCTGCCCGTCTGAAGAGAAGTAAAACAATCCTGAATCTGAAGTTCCTATCCATTTTTTATTTGAACCGTCGACTTCTATATCTGTAACAAATTGTTCAAATAATAATTCTTTCGCTATACCATCTTCCTCAATAATAATTTCTTCTACTCGGACATCATCTGTAAAAAAACCTGAAGTATTATAAAGCACTCGCAAACCTCTAAAAGTCCCTATCCATAACTGATTTCGTCTATCTAATGCTAATGCAGTAGTTAATTCTGTTGGCATATTTTCATCTTCTTTGCTAATACTTTTAATTAATTGAGAATTTTCATTAAACCCAATGAGACCGAACTTATAACTCGCAATCCATTTAGTTTCATCTACCCCAAGAACGATATCTCCAAAACCTAAATTACCATCAGAGAATCCATCGGGAATAACATCTGTAAAGCTATAAGAACTCCATTGATTGGTAGTTGGGTTATATGACTTTAAAGGGTTATCTATAAGTGCCGTCGTTGTCCACAATAATCCGTTACTATCAAATAAAGAAGGCCCTACACGTATATCAATATAATTTGGATCACGTGGTGAAATTAAAGATTCTAAACCACTATTAGTTTCATTATATAAAGTAACCGGAACATCTTCATTAATTTCTAACAATCCATTAATAAAAGAACTTATAAATACTTGATCAGAATTAAACGGGTTTATGGCAATGCTGTTCAAACATTTTGCTTCTAAAACTTCACTAAATTGATTATTTGTCCAAACACCATCTTTTAAATGACTAAATCCACGACTATTTAATGGGTATGGGTTATAAAACACATCGTATTCACCAAAAGTAACCCACAAACCATTTGCTTCTGCTTCAATTGAAAATGGAATATTAAACAGTGGTCCATCAGGGTGTATTTCTTCAAATGTTGTTGAGTTTACCAATGGTGTTTTTAAAACACCAAAATCATTAGTTCCAATATACATATACTCTAAACCTATGATAGCAGAATTATATTGGGTATCAAAAGAAGGGTCTATAGAAACTTGAGATATTATATTAAAATCAGCATCATAAACAAATACCTCATTTTGTGTGGTAACTATTAAATTTTCACCAACAGATCTCATATCCAGTGGTGTATTTCCATAGAGAAATATTTGATTTAAAACATCATTGACTATTTGATACATTCGTCTATTAGTTCCTATAGCATATAATGCATCTGCTTGAGATTCTATTGATAACCAATTACCTGAATTAATTAATTGCCAATTTTGATAATTTATAAGGTTTGGACTAGATACTAAAGCCTTTCTAATACCATCTATACAAGCAGCATAAATATAATCATCAGAAATAGTGGTTTGATTTACTTGGATCTGGCTTCCTCCATTACCAATAAAATAAGTATCTCCAAACTCTAACCTTTCCAAATCAAAAACCGAAATCCCATAGTTTGTCGAAATATATATAACATTTTGATAAGCATTAATGTGATTTATTTTTTTATTTGATGATGGAATTGTAGGCTTATCAATAATATCAACAACAGAAAGAATCGTATCATCGTTATCAAAGGCTATTTCTATTAAACCATTCTCATACCCGATAACCAATAATTCATATATCTCACTATAATAAATTGTCGAAATCGTCTCTCCTGATAATCCGTTAACAGTAGTAAGTTCTTCAATTTCGTTTGTTTGTATATCAATACTAAAAACAGCATTTTCTGCTGCCGCATAAATTTTATTATTGCCTTGCGATACATCTTTTATAGTATTATATGAAAAATGGCCTTCCCATAATGCAGAAAAATCTTGAGAAAATTGCAGCAATGGCGACAAGAAAATCATGAAAACAACTAGTCTTTTTAGCATGTATTGTATTTAGAAATTCAAATATATTTATAACTAACGAATTTTACTTCAAAATAATATATTTTAAGTCATCCAAAAGTAAGTTGACAATTTTTGTGAAATTATGTGGCTGCATATTGTAAGACTCAAAATAAGCTTTTTATTATTAAATATTAATAATCATTTTAATAGTCTTACTCTACATTATTAGGTTACTTGAGATTAACACTTACCAAGTTTGTTAGCTAATAGCATATTAAAAGATAAAGCCTTCAATAATCAAAGGCTTTATCTTTTTATCAAACTTGATCATCACTTAAAATGATTCTGCAATTAATTAACTTAAAGAATTTGTGTTTATACTTATATACAAAAAAAGATGCCCTACACGTGCAGGACATCTTTCTTTGATTACTAATTAAATTAATTTTAATTAATGCTCATTCATTCTGAAATCAGCATAAGCACTCATTCCATGTTCATGACTATCTAGACCTTCTAATTCTTCTTTTTCAGAAACTCTAATACCAACTGTTTTCTTAAGTGTAAAAAGTATAAGGAACGATGAAACTATACAAATAACTGCATAAGAAAGTATACCAATTAATTGACTAATTAACTGATCTACACCAGCTAAAGCTCCAAAAATACCAACAGCTAAAGTTCCCCAAATACCACAAGCTAAGTGTACAGCAATAGCTCCTACAGGGTCATCTAATCTTAATTTATCAATAAAGCTAACAGCAAATACGATTAAAGCACCAGCAATAGCTCCAATTATAATAGCATCTTCTGGACTCATTTGATCTGCTCCAGCAGTAATACCTACCAATCCACCTAAAATACCATTTAAAAACATAGTTAAATCTAAGTTTTTATATCTTAAGAATGATACAAAAGCAGCAACCACACCACCTGCCGCAGCGGCTAAACATGTAGTAACTAAAGTTATTGATGTTAATTCTGGATCTGCAGAAAGCACAGAACCACCGTTAAATCCGAACCATCCTAACCATAATACCAATACTCCTGCAGTTGCTAATGGAATATTATGTCCTGGAATTGCTTGAGGTTTACCGTCCTTAAATTTACCAATACGAGATCCTAATAACCAAACAGCAACTAAAGCAGCCCAGCCACCAACAGAGTGTACCAATGTAGAACCTGCAAAATCGTAAAAAGGAGTTTCTCTCATATCTAAGAATCCACCTCCCCATTTCCATGATCCGGCTAATGGGTATATAATACCAACATATAATACCACAAATATCATAAATGGCCCAATTTTAATACGTTCGGCAACAGCTCCCGAAACAATTGTTGCAGCTGTAGCAGCAAACATCCCTTGGAATAAGAAATCTGTCCACCAAGTGTAACCACCATCATTAGCACCTGCATCCGATTCAGCATAAGCTGCTGTCATTCCTCCTTCAGGTGGAGCAATTCCAAACCCAGCAAAATCAAAAAATCCTGAAGACCCTTCAGCAAACCCCGGATACATTAAGTTAAAACCTAAAATATAGTATAATAGTAACCCTACTGTTATAATAAAAATATTTTTAAATAAAATGTTGATTGTGTTTTTTTGCCTTGTTAACCCAATTTCTAGAAATGCAAAACCTGTATGCATAAAGAAAACGAGTGCTGTACAGACCATCATCCATACGTTATGTGCTGTAAATAATCCTAATCCTTCCATAATTTAAATGATTTTAAATATTATTATTTTAAAGTGTCTCCACCCTTTTCCCCTGTTCGTATTCTGTAACATTCTTTAACATCTGATACAAATATTTTACCATCCCCTACTTCTCCGGTTCCGGCAGAATTAAGAATAGCTTGAATAGTTACTTCTTCAAAATCATCATTTACTACGATTGATAAATATCTACGTTGTATATCACTAGTACTGTATGATACGCCTCTGTAAACATGTCCTTCTTTTTCATTTCCTAAACCGGTAACATCCCAGTAAGAGAAAAAGTTTACTCCAACATCATGCAGTGCTTCTTTCACTACACTATATTTGGACTTTCTAATAATTGCTTCAATTTTCTTCATATCTATATATGGTTTTATTGATTAGACATTAATCTAAAAAAGCATTACTGATGTTTCAGTAATGCTTGCTTAATTGTTTTTATTTAGAATGAATATATAGCAGCTAGTGTAAAAGCAGCTAAACTTTTTGTTGTTTCTAAATCTGAATTAAAATAAACCTCTTCAGAATTACTATCTAATCGTAATTCAGGCTTTATTATTAAGTTTTCCAATGTATAACTTCCAGTTAAAGTCACAGCAAATACATCAGTATCATCTACAGGAGCATCATTCATCCAGTTAAAATACTCACCTCTTAAACCAATTGAAAAACTATCAGAGGCTGCAAGTTGTGGATATAAAGCAGCACCATAAAATCCATTTCCATCATTATCTGCATAAGCACCGTTAATCCCTAAGAAGAAACTGTCTGATAAATCGAACCCACCAGTATAATCAATTTCAAATCCAAGCACAACACCTGAATCATAATAGAAATTTAAAAATTGACCTGCATATCCTAATTGAGCTCCTAAAGCATAATCTCCAGTAGTATTACTATTAACATCTGTAGCATTCATAACTGCTAACATCAAACTAAAATCGTCTGATAAAGCAAAATCTGCTTTTAAACCTACATGAGAAAATGGCCCATTAGAGAATAAATAAGACGTACTATAGTTAAAGTTTGCTGCTGGCGAAATTACTTCGTACCCTAAATATGTATTAAATCTACCTAAAGTTAATGTTGTCCCATCTGATACATTCCAGTATGCATACAATTGATTTAAATTAAATCCACCAGTAGCAGAATCTGCTCTAGGTCCAAATGCAATATCAGCAACAACACCTGTTTTCTCGCCTTCATAACTAGCAATAATATTTGCCATACCTAGTGCAAAACCTGTCTCATCGGCAAAAGAAGTTCCAAAATTTTGAGAACCTCCATCACCATCATTGAATGCCGCATTAGCTACATCAGTAGATGTTATATTTGTTTTGTAATAAGCATCAACTGTTCCGCTTATAGATACTTTCTTATCAGAAGCTTCCTCTTCTTGAGCAAATAAAACTGTTGCCATAAAAAGCATTGAAAGTGTGAATAGTTTTTTCATAATTGTTTAAATTTTAGTTATTTATTTTTTGTGCTTGTTTACTAATTAGTGGCACTAAACTATGTAAAATATACATACACCCTATAAAAAATAGGGGTAATTAGGTAAATTTTGTTAATATTTCATTTTTTACCCTATTTTTTTATAGGTATTATGTTTATCATGACTATTTTTGAATTTTTAACAACGCTGTTATTTGAATTATTGTCAATACTTTATAAACTTTAATGACATTATTTTCATTAATTTGATTATTTGTTAGTATTAATTCATATATCCGTATTTATTCCTAAAAATTATAGATTGAATATTTATTAAAAAATGCGTGTAATATTGATATATAATTATTTTTATCTCAACTTCGTTTCTATAATCGGAATAATGAAATACCCCTTATTGTTATTCAAATCTTAGTGTATATCTTAGCTCTTCAACTCAAGTTTTAAACCAAATTTGTTGATTATGCTGAAGAAACAAGGACTGTATTTACCCGAATTTGAACATGAAAATTGTGGTGCTGGTTTTATTTGTAATCTTAATGGAGATAAGACAAATCAAATCATCCATGATGCTTTAGAAATTCTTGTAAAATTAGAACACCGTGGTGGTGTAAGTGCCGATGGAAAAACTGGTGATGGAGCTGGTTTATTAATTGATATCCCTCATGATTATTTTAAAAGAGTTTGTGATTTTGATATCCCTAGTCAAAGAGAATATGCCGTAGGTATGGTGTTTTTACCAAAAACGCCAAATCAATACCAATTTTGTAAAAACACATTTGAAAATGAAATAAAAGCTCAAGGGCTTTCTATTTTAGGGTGGAGAAAAGTACCTGTCGATTCGACTCAATTAGGCCAAATAGCTTTAGCTTCAGAGCCTAATATTGAGCAACTTTTTGTTGGCAAAACAGAAGCTATTAGCGAAGCGGATTTTAAGGCTAAATTATACGCAGCACGTAAAATTACTGAGCATACTATTAGAAGATCTAAAATTTCTGAAAGCGCTTATTTTTACGTACCTAGTTTATCAACTACTACGTTAATATATAAAGGTATTATAATGCCCGAAGATATCGGTCCTTATTATACAGATTTACAACAAATAGATTTAGTTACTCGTCTGGCACTTGTACACCAGCGTTTCTCAACCAACACAATGCCTACTTGGGAACTAGCACAACCATTCCGCTTTATGTGTCAGAATGGTGAAATTAACACCCTACGCGGTAATGTTAGTAGAATGCGTGTTCGCGAAGAAATCATGAAAAGTGATGTTTTCGGGCCTCAAATAGATAAATTATTTCCTATCATATTACCAGGCAAGTCAGATTCGGCTTCTATGGATATGGTGGTTGAATTATTAACACACACAGGAAGATCATTACCAGAAATTATGATGATGATGATTCCGGAAGCATGGGAAAAACACAAAACCATGTCTGAGGAAAGAAAAGCATTCTACGAATATAATGGTTGTATTATGGAACCATGGGACGGCCCAGCTTCTGTACCATTTACAGATGGTGACTATATTGGTGCTTTATTAGATAGAAACGGATTAAGACCTTCTAGATATACTGTTACCAAAAGTGGTAAATTAATTATGTCCTCTGAAATTGGCGTCGTAGAAATAGCTCCTGAAGATGTAGAAAAACATGGTCGATTAGAGCCCGGAAAAATGTTCCTGGTAGACATGAACGAAGGACGTATTATTGAAGATGAAGAAATTAAGAGTAAAATTGTTTCGGAAAGACCTTATAAAGAATGGTTAGATAAAACAAGATTACATTTAAAAGATGTTCCTTACACCAATGAGACTTGCCCAATTGAGACTATTGACATAAAGACACGACAGCGATTATTTAACTATACGTTTGAAGATATTCAAGAAGTTATCACACCTATGGCTGTTGTAGGTAAGGAAGCTTTAGGCTCCATGGGAATTGATACACCATTAGCAGTTTTATCAGATAGACCTCAACTAATTTCAAACTACTTTAAACAACTATTTGCACAAGTTACTAACCCACCATTAGATGGTATTCGTGAGGAAATTGTAACCGATATTAGTTTAAATCTTGGTAAAGACCGAAATATATTTAGCATAACAGATAGACAGTGTAGAAAATTAAGAATTCAAAATCCTGTTATTTCTAATGCTGATTTAGAAAAAATACGTACCATTCAAATTGAAAGCTTTAAAGCAGAAACTATTCAAATGCTTTACCCAAAAGCACAAGGTTTAAATGGTCTGGAAGATGCTTTAGAGGATATTATAAAACAAATAGAAAAAGCATTAGAAAGAAAAACAAATATCATAATTCTTTCCGATAGAGGTGTTAATCAAGAATTTGCACCTATCCCAGCTTTATTAGCATGTTCTTATGTAAATCACCAACTAAACCGTTTACGTAAGCGTTCTTACTTCGATATTATTATTGAATCTGCCGAACCACGTGAACCTCATCATTTTGCTACGCTATTTGGTTATGGTGCTAGTGCCATAAATCCTTATATGGTAAATGAAATTATCAGAATGCAAGTAAAAGAAGGTTTTATTACAGGCATGGACGAGCAAAAAGCTGTCGATAATTTCAACAAAGCTATAGGTAAAGGTATTTTGAAAATTATGAACAAAATTGGAATCTCTACCCTACACTCTTATAGAGGTTCTCAAATTTTCGAAATCGTTGGTTTTAATTCTCAATTTGTAGAAAAATATTTCCCTTATACTGCTTCAAGAGTTGAAGGTATTGGGCTTTATGAAATTGAAAGAGAAATTAACGAGCGTTATAAACAAGCTTACCCAGATAATTTAATTGATAAACGCTTAGGTTTAAACATTGGAGGCGATTACAGATGGAGACGTAATGGTGAACGCCATTTATTTAACCCAACCACCGTTGCAAAATTACAACAAGCTGTTAGATTAAGTGATCAAGCAAGCTATGATGTTTACTCAAAAGCAATCAACGAACAATCGGAAAATCTAATGACCATTCGTGGGTTATTTGAATTTGACAATTTAGACCCTATTCCATTAGAAGAAGTAGAACCTTGGACAGAAATTGTCAAGCGTTTTAAAACAGGTGCTATGTCTTACGGGTCTATTTCCAGAGAAGCACATGAAAACTTAGCCATCGCAATGAACCGTATTGGTGGTAAATCAAATTCTGGTGAAGGCGGAGAAGACAGAAGACGTTTTCAAAAAGATATAAACGGCGACAGTCGTAGTTCAGCAATAAAGCAAGTAGCATCAGGTCGTTTTGGAGTAACATCGCATTATCTTACCAATGCCAAGGAAATTCAAATTAAAATGGCTCAGGGAGCCAAGCCTGGAGAAGGCGGACAATTACCTGGTGAAAAAGTATTACCATGGATTGCAGACGCTAGAAATTCAACCCCTTTTGTCGGTTTAATTTCGCCTCCACCACATCACGATATTTATTCTATTGAAGATTTAGCACAATTAATTTTCGATTTAAAAAATGCCAATAGAGATGCCAGAATCAATGTAAAGCTAGTATCTGAAGTAGGTGTTGGTACCATTGCAGCTGGAGTTGCCAAAGCAAAAGCCGATGTTGTTCTTATTTCCGGTTACGATGGTGGTACAGGTGCCTCGCCTTTAACCTCATTAAAACATGCCGGTTTACCTTGGGAACTTGGTTTATCTGAAGCACAACAAACATTGGTATTAAACAATTTAAGAAGTAGAATAGTTGTTGAATGTGACGGTCAATTAAAAACTGGTAGAGATGTTGCAATTGCGGCGCTTCTAGGGGCTGAAGAATTTGGATTTGCTACAGCACCTTTAGTCGCTTCCGGTTGTATTATGATGCGTAAATGTCATTTAAACACATGCCCTGTTGGTGTGGCAACACAAGATAAAGAATTGCGTAAAAACTTTAAAGGCACACCAGAGCATGTTATTAACTTCTTCTATTATATTGCCGAAGAATTAAGAAGTATTATGGCGCAATTAGGATTTAGAACCATGTCCGAAATGGTAGGTCAAACCCATAAAATAAACGCTAATAAAGCCATTAAGCATTATAAAGCCAAAGGTTTAGATTTATCAAGTATTTTACATAGACCTGCTGCGTATAGTAAAATGACCATAAAGAATACAGAACAACAAGATCATAATTTAGATAACGTTTTAGACTTTAAAATATTAAAAGACTCACATAGAGCTTTATACAGAAAAGAAAAAACGAACCTAGCATATCCGATAAAGAATGTTAATCGTACTGTTGGAGCCATTGTAAGTAATGAGGTTTCAAAAATCTATGGGCATCTGGGCTTACCAGAAGACACATTAAACATTAACTTCACAGGATCTGCTGGTCAAAGTTTTGGTGCTTTTGGTGCACACGGATTAACTTTCAATTTAGAAGGAAATACAAACGATTATTTAGGTAAAGGATTATCTGGTGCTAAATTGATTGTTAAAAAACCTGCTTCTGCGAATTTTGTTGCTAATGAAAATATTATCGTTGGTAATGTTTGTCTATTTGGTGCTGTTCATGGTCAAGCTTATATAAATGGTATTGCTGGTGAACGTTTTGCTGTACGAAACTCAGGAGCGACAGCAATTGTTGAAGGTGTAGGGGATCATTGTTGTGAATATATGACTGGAGGTCGCGTAGTTGTGCTAGGAAAAACAGGTAGAAACTTTGCCGCTGGTATGAGTGGCGGTTATGCTTTTGTTTTAAACGAAAGCGGACAGTTCACCGATGGGTTGTGTAACGAAGAAACTATAGATTTCGATCCTATTACTGAAGCTGATGCCACTGAATTAAAAGAATTAATTGAAAAGCATGTAACCTATACTAACAGTAATAGAGGTAAAGAAATTCTAGCTAACTGGGATCATTACTTAGCTAACTTTGTTAAGGTAATGCCTAAAGAATATAAAGTAGCGTTAGAGAGAATTGCTAATGAAGAACCAATGGTAGAAGAATTAACAACAGCATAATGTCATGGGAAAAGTAACAGGATTTAAAGAGTTTGAAAGACAAGATGAAGCGTACAAACCTGTAAAAGAACGGGTAGAGCATTATAAAGAATTTACGGTTCCTTTAAGTGAACCAGAATTAACAAAACAAGGGTCTCGTTGTATGGATTGCGGTATCCCGTTTTGCCACAGTGGTTGCCCACTTGGTAATCTAATTCCGGATTTTAACCACATGGTGCACCAAGGTGAATGGCAAAAAGCTTCATGGTTATTACATTCAACTAATAACTTTCCAGAGTTTACAGGACGTTTATGTCCGGCTCCTTGTGAAAAATCTTGTGTATTAGGTATTATTGAAGACCCAGTATCAATTGAAAATATTGAAAAAAATATTGTAGAACGCGCCTTTAAAGAAGGTTGGATTAAACCACAGCCACCAAAATCTCGAACTGGTAAAACCATAGCCATAGTTGGTTCAGGGCCTGCCGGTTTAGCTGCTGCTCAGCAATTAAATAGAGCAGGACATACAGTCACTGTTTTTGAAAGAGATGACGCTATTGGAGGATTATTACGTTATGGCATTCCGAACTTTAAAATGGAAAAAGAGATTATTGATCGTCGTGTCGCTATTTTGGAAGCAGAAGGGATTACTTTTAAAGTCAATGTAAATGTTGGTGTAAACTACGACGCAAAAGAATTAAAAGCATTTGATGCTGTTGTTTTATGTGGTGGTGCTACAGAAAGACGTAGCTTACCAACGCCAGGTATTGATGCTGATGGTGTGGTACAGGCTATGGACTTCTTAACACAGCAAACCAAAGTTGTTTTTGGGCAAGACATAAAAGAACAAGTATTAGCAACCGATAAACATGTTATCGTTATTGGTGGTGGTGATACAGGTTCGGATTGTATTGGAACATCTAATCGTCATGGTGCAAAATCGGTAGTAAATTTTGAAATCATGCCAAAACCTCCAGGGCATCGTTCGCCAACTACACCTTGGCCTTATTGGCCATTGCAGTTAAAAACATCATCTTCGCACGAAGAAGGTGTTGAGCGCAACTGGTTGATCAATACCAAAGAGTTTGTAACCGACAAAAATGGTAAGCTTACTGCTCTTAAAACGGTTAATGTAGAGTGGAAAATGGTTCCTGGTGAACGTCCGCAACTTATAGAAATTGAAGGTACTGAAAAAACATGGCCTTGCGATTTGGCTTTATTAGCATTAGGGTTTACTGGTCCTGAAAGTACTTTGTCCGATAAGTTAGGTATTGAAAGAGATGCTCGCTCTAATTATAAAGCTGAATACGGAAAATATCAAACAAACATTCCAAATATATTTACCGCCGGAGATATGCGCCGCGGACAGTCTTTAATTGTTTGGGCTATTTCCGAAGGTAGGGAGGCTGCACGTCAGGTAGATATTTACCTAATGGGTAAATCTAATTTGCCTTCTAAGGATGTTAGTGGGGACTTGGTGGCCTTATAAATAAAACTCCTAGTTATAAAAACGTCTAAAAAGTGTCGTTCAGAACAACACTTTTTAGACGTTTTTTTGATGTTTGCATATGGAGTACCTTAATTCAATTGACGCTGTAAATCAATTACTTACACCATTTCCCAATATAAAATTACTCAAATAAAGCATTTCTTTTTATGCAATGCTCCTTCATAATACTCAACCGTAACTTTACATCTGAACTGGTACTATACATTAATACTTCTCTCTTAGCTTCATCAGTAGGCAGGTATAGAAATAAACAACTCTTTTTAAATTAATCAAATTTATACCACCCTATTTCTAAAATAATTGTTTTTATACTAAAATGTAATATTTATCTTATTAAATGTGTAGGCTAATATTTATTTTTTAAATTTTTTTTGTTATAAAAACCCCTCCTAAATCTTTCATTTTTAATTTTCTTGTTTTACAGGTTTTAATTGCTATTAACCAACTAAACTATTTTTAAATGAAAACAAAAAAGGATTTCTTTTTTATTATTCTTCACTTATTATATTCTCTCAAGAAAGAGCTATAAAAAGAGGGACACTTTTAGAATTAATCATAATTACAGAAGGTACAATGAGAAGACAATTGTCACTCTCTTCCTAATAAAAGGGTTACGTATAAAAGAAACCAATAGGGGCATGACCTGCAATGTAAGGAAGTAATAATGGGCTTTTGCGAAATCACTAAAAAATAAACTATAACCAAAATAACTATTAATCAAACTTTTAAAAATGAAATCAAAATTCTATTAATCAATAATTTAAAACAAAAGATGAAAAAAACAACCAAATTTATTGCAGTTATAGCTTTAATCACTCTAATGTTTACAGGCTGTTCTGAAGTTAAAGACTCTATCGATAGTATAAAATGTTTAGATGAATTGTTAAAGTATTATGATTATGAAGGCGATTTGACGTGTTCAGAACAAATAAGTGAACTACAAAGTCTTAGGAATGCTTGTCCCGATACAGATGAAGACGGTAGTATTCAAGAATTAATAGATTTAACTTTAGCCTATTGCGAGGATTAAAATAAAAAACCATGAAAACAAAATTAATATTTACATTATTAGCATTAACCATACTGTTTAATTGTAGTAAAAGCGATGATAATCAAGATGATGTTTTTGAAGGCTCTATCGAAGACATCATAGCTTTCTATAATGAAGATTTGATAGATGCCCTTGAAGACTTGGGTTTTGACATTAATACAGGTAATGCACCTCCAAATTTAGAAGGTACTTTTTTGTTTAGTCCATTAATCCTTGAAGCCTCAACAGTATCAGGAGATATTCCTGGACATTTATTTAGCGATTATCTGGCTACTTTCAGTAATCAAAATAATGAGACTCTTACCATTGATTACATTGGTAATCATGTGAATTTCTCACAAAAGGATGAAGGTAATGGTGCTTTTATTTCAGGCAGTAATAATGAATTTTCGATGTTCTTAAAAACATCAAGTCAAATAAATGATTCTGTATTGGCTTCCGCCACAATAGCTATTTCTGGAAAAGTAACCGAAGATGGCTTAGAAGACATGCAAATGGCTATTATGATGCTTGATAATAAAGGGAATCCAGATGGAGTATATATTCCAGACAATACAGGAAGACTGCTTTACGATTCAGACTTTATTTCTCCTAAACAATAAACGTATAATAATTTATCTCAGAGAACAATAAATTAATACTGATTTAATGCAAACTATTTTATAGTAATGCAGAAAATAAATCAAACTTAAAATTATCAAATACTAAAAAATAAAAACAACCAAAATGAAAAAATCAATTATTCTCTCAGTAATTTTTACATTACTTACCATGCATTTTGCTTCATCTCAAGAATTTAAAGTAGGAACTAATGCTATTAATGCTGGGATAGGAATTGGCAGTAGTCTTTCAGTATATTCAGGTGCAACAGAAGGCATTGGATTTGGAGCATCTTATGAAAGAGGTATTTGGGACTTGCCTGGTCCAGGGGTTGTAAGTTTGGGAGCTTATTTTGGATATAAAACATTTAGTTATGACGGATTTTATTCAAATCACTATAAATGGACCTATATCATCTTTGGAATTCGTGGTGCATACCATTATACAGGTTTCGATATTGACAATTTAGATGTCTATGCTGGCGCTATGGTTTCATACAATAATATTTCAGACAATGACAGTAGTTTGGGTAGCTATAGTAGTGCAGCTGGTGCCTCAGGGTATATAGGCGGGCGTTGGTATTTTACAAAGACTATCGCTGCGTTTGTTGAAGCGGGATACGGTGTATCTATCTTAAACATTGGAGCGACCTTAAGGTTTTAAATCAATAGTACTTATTAGTAGATTTCATTAAAATTAAGATAACATAACAATAAAGAAAATTAAAGTACATTATCTACAAAATAACTGCTATTTATCAATTAGAAGCCTGCTATAGTTGCAGGGGTTGAATGCGAACTTTTTAAGTTCGCATTTTATTTTGTATTTCGCATAAACTCCTCAGCCTTTTCAACCATATTTTTACTTCCACAAATAAAAGGCACTCGTTGATGTAATTCTGTAGGTTCAATATCCATAATTCTTATAAAGCCATCACTAGCTTTACCGTTGGCCTGTTCTGCCAAAAATGCCATAGGATTACATTCGTATAACAAACGTAATTTCCCATTTGGGTTCTTAGAGCTTTGAGGATATAAATAAATACCACCTTTTATCATATTTCTATGAAAATCAGACACCAAAGACCCAATATATCTTGATGTATATGGCCTGTCATCCTCTTCCTCTTGGCAATATTTTATATAATTTTTTATTCCTTGAGGAAAATGAATATAGTTTCCTTCATTAACAGAATAAATAGTTCCATCTTTGGGAAATTCCATATCTGGATGCGATAAATAAAATGATCCTATTGCAGGGTTTAGTGTAAAGCCATTAACGCCATCTCCTGTTGTATAAACCAACATAGTAGACGTTCCGTAAACCACATAGCCTGCTGCAACTTGTTGGCTGCCCTTTTGTAAAAAATCTTTTAGTGTCACAGGAGTTCCAACTGGTGTAATACGCCTATAAATTGAAAAAATAGTTCCCACAGATACATTCACATCAATATTTGAAGAACCATCTAAAGGGTCTATTAATACAACATATTTATTTTGATGATTTTCATCTTGACTGTTAATAGCGATAAAATCATCCTCTTCTTCACTTGCTATACCACAAACAATGTTTCTTTTAGTTAGTGTTTGTATAAACTTTTCATTAGCATATACATCTAATTTTTGTTGGTCTTCCCCTTGTATATTAGTATCTCCAACTGCGCCAATAATGTCTACTAACCCCGCCTTATTTACTTCATGGTTTACTACTTTTGCTGCTAATCGAATGGAATTAAGAAGACTGGATAGTTCGCCTGATGAGTATTTAAAAGATGATTGGTTTTCAATAATAAATTCTCCTAAAGTTTGTTTTTTATGAGACATAAAAGCGTTGGTTTTGTTTGTGCAAATATCTATTATTTTTTAATGAACTACAACGTTTTCGGAAAAGATTAATAGCTTTAAATAATCAACTTTAAACTATATTTGAAA
The DNA here is from genome assembly GCF_030540835.1 of Flavivirga aquimarina. Classification (GTDB taxonomy): domain Bacteria; phylum Bacteroidota; class Bacteroidia; order Flavobacteriales; family Flavobacteriaceae; genus Flavivirga; species Flavivirga aquimarina. The sequence goes on from NZ_JAUOEK010000068.1 coordinate 18,818, forward strand.
TAATTATAATAATCTATGAATTACACTATACGCAAAGCCACTAAGAATGACATGCCTCAAGTACTTCATCTAATAAAAGAATTAGCCAGTTTTGAAAAAGAAGCAAATGCTGTCGAAGTTACTGTTGAAGAACTACAAACAGACGGATTTAGTAATAACCCTTCATTTCAATGTTTTGTTGCAGAAGTTAACACTAAAATTGAAGGTATTGCTCTAGTTTTTAATAGATATTCGACTTGGAAAGGAAAGGCTGTACATTTAGAAGACTTAGTAGTAAGTGAAAAGATGAGAGGCTTTGGTTTGGGGACAGCACTTTTAGACGAAGTTATTAAATATGCTCATAATATAGGTGTAAAACGTGTTAATTGGGAAGTCCTTGACTGGAATGAACCTGCCATAAATTTTTATGAAAAAAAAGGAGCCCATATTAAACGCGGTTGGATGGTGGTACAATTAGACAAACAGGGAATAAAAGATTATATCTCAAAATTATAGCATGCACGTATTCAAATTTGGTGGGGCATCGGTAAAAGATGCTGCAGGTGTAAAAAACATAGCGTCGGTATTACAAAAAGTGGGGTCTGCAAATACATTAATTATTGTTTCTGCTATGGGAAAAACAACCAATGCTTTGGAAGTTGTAATTAAAAATTATTTTGAAGACAAAAGCCAATTGCAAAGTTCACTTCAAGAAGTTAAAAAATATCATAATGCCATTTTATTAGATTTATTTGATCCCGATAACTATCGGGATGAAAATCATCCTACCTTTAAAAATGTATCAACTCTTTTTGATGAGTTAAACACCTTTTTTACAACAAATAAATCACCTGATTATAACTTTGTTTACGATCAGGTAATAGGTTTTGGCGAATTAGTTTCTACAACTATAATAAGCGACTATTTAAACACAATTAACCTAAAAAATAATTGGATTGATGTTAGAACACAAATTAAAACAGATAATTATTATAGACGTGCCAATGTAAATTGGGAAGAAACACAAAGTCTAATAACTTCAAAATTCAACAAAACTATTTTAAATATTACACAAGGCTTTTTAGGCAGCGACTCTAATAACTTTACAACAACACTTGGTCGAGAAGGCAGTGATTATACAGCAGCCATTTATGGGTATTGTCTAAATGCCGAAAGTGTAACTATTTGGAAAGATGTTCCTGGGGTTTTAAATGCCGACCCTCGTTATTTTGAAAATGCTCAACTGCTTAATAAAATATCTTACAGAGAAGCCATAGAATTGGCTTTCTATGGCGCATCAGTAATTCACCCAAAAACATTACAACCTTTACAAGGAAAAGAAATTCCTTTATACGTAAAATCATTCTTAAACCCTGAAGCAGCAGGAACCAGAATTGGCAAAAATGTTACTCTAGAACCCATGATTCCTTGCTTCATTGTAAAGAAAAATCAAGTTTTAATTTCATTATCATCCTTAGATTTCTCATATATCGTTGAAGAAAATATCGGTGCCATTTTCAACTTACTGCATCAATATAAAATGAAAGTAGATGTTATTCAAAATTCTGCCATTAGTTTTTCGGTTTGTGTGGATAATCTTTTTAATAACCTCGATAAATTATTACATCATTTAAGAGCAAAATTTAATGTAACTTGTAACGAAAATGTATCACTTTATACTATTCGTCATTATAACGAAAATGCTATTAGGCAGATTGAGGGAGATAAAACTGTGTTATTAAAACAATTAACCCAAGAAACAGTTCAGATAGTAACTAAATAAACAATTTAGTACATTTACACTCATGACCAAACAACAAAATACAGGGCTAGTAACCGCCAAAGAAGTTGCTAAAGCTATCCAATTAAGCAAATATGGATTTATAGGTACTTTTATTGGTTGGGTTTTAATGAAAGTTCTTAAAATATCTACTCTTAATAGAATATATAAGCGTAACAAACACCTCAATGCTTTACCTTTTTTAGATAGTATTCTAGGTGATTTTCAAATTAAATTTGAAATTCCTGAAGAAGATTTGAAACGCCTACCAAAAGATGGTGCTTACATTACTATCTCTAATCATCCACTTGGTGGTATTGATGGTATATTACTTTTAAAACTTATGCTTGAGCAGCGAAAAGACTTTAAAATAATAGCTAATTTTTTATTACATAGAATAGAGCCTTTAAAACCGTACATCATGCCTGTTAACCCTTTTGAGGACAGGAAAGATACTAAATCCAGTATTTCAGGTTTTAAAAATTCTATTTTGCATTTAAGAGATGGACATCCACTAGGTATTTTCCCCGCTGGAGAAGTATCAACATATAGAGATGGTAAATTAGTCGTTGATAAGCCATGGGAAGAAGCTGCTATGAAGCTTGTAAAAAAAGCCGAAGTCCCTGTAGTTCCCATTTATTTTCACGCTAAAAACAGTAAATTATTTTATAAGCTTTCTAAAATTAGTGACACTTTTAGAACTGCTAAATTGCCGTCTGAGTTATTAACTCAAAAACGACGTACCATAAAAGTTAGAATAGGAAAACCTATTTCTGTTGCCGATCAAAAAGAACACACTTCTCTCGATGATTTTTCGGATTTTTTAAGACGAAAAACTTATATGTTATCAAATGCTTTTGAAGATAAATCAAAGATTTTAGATAATATTTCGTCAACATTAAAAACCCCTAAAGTTCCTAAAAGTATTGTGACACCTGTCGACAGTATGTTGATGACAAAAGAAGTGGAAGCACTTGTTAAAAATAATTTCAGGCTGCTGCAAAGTAAAAATTACGAAGTGTTTTTAGCAGAACCCAAAAGTATGCCTAACATTTTACGTGAAATTGGACGCTTACGAGAAATCACATTTAGAGAGGTTGGTGAAGGTACAAACGAAGCTATAGATTTAGATACTTTTGATAGCTATTATCACCATATGTTTCTTTGGGATAGTGAAAAAAAATTAATTGCCGGTGCCTACCGGATGGGCTTAGGTTCTAAGATATATGAGCGTTATGGTATAGATGGATTTTATTTACAAAATCTCTTTAGGTTCGAACCGGAATTGCATAAAATGATGAGCCAGTCTATAGAAATGGGACGTGCTTTCATTATTAAAGAATACCAACAAAAACCTATGCCTTTGTTTTTACTCTGGAAAGGTATTGTACATACTACACTTCGTTTTCCTGAGCATAAATTTTTAATTGGTGGCGTTAGTATTAGTAACCAGTTTTCTAATTTCTCAAAGTCATTAATGATCGAGTTTATGAAATCACATTATTACGACCCATATATTGCACAATATGTGCATCCTAAAAAGGAATTTAAAGTCATCCTTAAAGATGCCGATAAAGATTTTGTTTTTGATGCTACCGAAGCCGACTTAAATAAGTTTGATAAAATTATAGACGAGGTAGAACCCGGTGCTTTACGCTTACCTGTACTATTAAAGAAATACATAAAACAAAATGCTCGATTAGTTGCATTTAATGTAGACCCACTGTTTAATAATGCTGTCGATGGCTTGATGTACATTAAAATTGCTGACTTACCAGAAAGCACCGTGCGTCCTGTAATGGAAGAGTTTCAAGCAGAATTAGAAAGTAAGTTGGAAAATAATGATAGTTAATCTCTAATTTTCCTTAAGCAAAAAATCAAACTCTAAATACTCTTCAACGAAATCTTTAAAATAACCCTTAATCTCTTCTCTGGCTTTTAAAAATGCAACATGTTTTTCCTCTTCAGTACCAGTTACTTTTGATGGATCGAAAAAATTATGATGTAAACGCAACGCATTTTTACTTGGTATAAATGGACAGTTTTCATTCGCATGATCGCATACAGTTATGATATAATCAAAATTAACATCTTCATATTCATCTACATGATTTGACGTGTGGTGAGAAATATCAATTCCATCTTCTTTCATAATAGCTAATGCTCCCGGGTTTAAACCATGGGTTTCTATTCCTGCGCTATATACGTTTACGCTTCTGTTATCTAAAAAATGATTTAAATAACCATGTGCCATCTGGCTTCTACACGAATTACCTGTACACAATACTAAAATGTTTTTCATTCCTCTCTGTCTTTCAGACATCTCTCCAAAGGAGAGAAATCACAATTATTAATTAAACTTTTATTTAAAATAGACCTCTATTTTAACCCGTTTTTATTAGTTAAATGACAAATTAACTTAAGCCATACAACTAAATAGTCTTAAGCCTCTAGGCTAATCCCTGCCTAACATTAATCTATCTTACTACTTCTTTTTTCTAGAAAATGATTGTCATACCATACCCCATCTAATTGTCCAATTTTTTCTCGAATACCAACAACTCTAAATCCACATTTTAAATGTAAATTAATACTTGCTGTGTTTTCTGAAAAAATACTAGCCTGCAAGGTCCAAACTCCATTAGCTTCACTTTCATTAATTATTTTTTTTAATAATGTTTCGCCAACATGCATTCCTTTAAATGCTTTTGAAACATATACACTAACCTCTGCAACTCCTTTATAAACCTGCCGTTTTGATACCGGCGCTAAAACTGCAAATCCTACAACTTTACTGTCTATTGTAGCTACGAATCTACAAATAGAAAAATACTTAGCGTCCCATTGATTCCAATTAGGAACCTCCGTTTCAAAAGTGGCTATTCTAGTAGCGATCCCTTCTTTATAAACTTTTGAAACGGAACTCCAATCATTTTTTGTTAACGTCCTAACAACAATTTCCATCAGGAGAACAACAAGGTTCTGCGCTTGCCGATACTGTTTCTAAAGATTCGGACACTTTCTCATTATGTGGGGTCGAAACACCACAAAGTTCTTTTGCTTTACAATCCGTTTTTTCAATGGCTAATTTAACTATTAAGTTGTTTTCTTTTATTTCGAAATCGTTAACAAATAGTTGTGCTGTATGAAATGTTGCATTGCTATATTCAAACTTAACCTCGGCATCTAAATCGTAGGGTTTCATTTTGCCTACTTTATTTAAAATAGCCAAAGCCTTATAAACTGACATATATTCTGTTTTGCCTAACTCTTTTGGACTTTCCCAAAGCTGAATGACTGTTTCTTTCCAAGCATCTGCCTGGGAACCGCAATCTATAGAATCAACAGCTAAATGTTTAACTTCGGTTATATGATAATTAGCTCCAACCAATAAATTTGGCGCATATTCAAACAATAATGATTTGTCTTGATTTTGCTCTAATACTTTAAATAACTCTTGTGTTTTCATATTTATTTAGATTTAGATCCCATTTTCACGGGAATGACAATTTTAACAGAAACCTTGAGAGTAAATCTCAAGAAATTATTCTTCATTTAGCAACAATTTGATTTTGTTGTATTAAAAAATGAATTTAATTGATTTTGAATAGCTGTCCATCGCTCAATATTAATACAATAGCACATACTTTTACCTTCTACCTCACCATGTAACAGCCCTATACTTTTAAGTTCTTTTAAATGTTGAGAGATAGTGGCTTGTGCTAATCCTATTTCTTCAACTAAATCGTTACAAATACACGCATTTTGATTACTAATGTATTGCAAAATAGCAACCCTAGCAGGATGACCTAAAACTTTAAAAAACTGAGCTAGGTCATTTTGCTTATCTGTAAATATTTGATTTTTAGTAATTCCCATTGCTTTTATTTATATATTGCAATATTACGATAATAAACTTAAATAAAAAAACTATATTTGGTTTTATTAACCCCAAATTACATTATTATGAATTGGTACTTAAACGCACTGAAGCAGTACGCAACTTTTTCTGGAAGAGCCAGACGAAAAGAATATTGGATGTTTTCCTTGTTCAATATTATTATTATTTATGGACTTTTATTTCTTGCTATAGGATTAGAAATGCCTTTTTTAATAACATTATATGTTATTTATTTTTTTGCAATTATGATTCCTTCATTAGCAGTAGGTGTGAGAAGAATGCACGACGCCGGAAAAAGTGGTTGGTTTTTACTAATTCCTTTTTACAATTTAATTTTAGCTTGTACAGATAGTGAAGCTGGATCAAACAAATGGGGACCAAACCCAAAGTCTGATGCTGAAGAAATAGACTTAATTGGTCAAGAAAAATAAGTATTTTATACTTCTATTATAGAAAGAAAGCCAGAAATTTAATTTCTGGCTTTCTTATATTTTAAATAACGATCGATTAAAACCAAGGTCTTTGACCTACTTGATAAGTGTTATAAAACTCTTCGTCAGATTTGGTAAGATAAATAATCCCTTCAATAACACCAACTGCCCAGGCAATTCCTGATGTTAATCCACAAGTAAAAACTCCTAATACAGCCAATACTAATAATATAATACCTTCCTTATGATATCCTAAAACAAATTTATGTACACCAATTGTACCAAATAAAATAGCTAAAATTCCTGCTAATACTTTTTTATTTTCACCAGTTATATTATCAAAAGTTTCTTTGGCACCATCAGCAAAATCGGAAGCAGATTCTTTAACATCCTCAAATGTTTCTTTTGCCTTTTCTTTTGCTTCTTCGGCAAATTCGCCTGCTTTATCAGCTGCTTTTTTTGCCCCTTCCTTAGCATCACCTAACATATCGTTTAGGTCGTCGCTTAAATTCTTTTCATCAGACATAATATTTTATAATTTTGGTTAAAATATAAAGGTAATAAAAATTTAAATTCATTTATGAAAACACCACTATAACAGATAGTTAACGGTTTAATTCTTATCGAAAACCTTTTTTAGAAAGCTTTTTGTTTTTTTTGACACTTCAGATAGTGTGTCTTTGGCTTCTTCTGCAAATTCTTCTAATTTATTGCTGGTTTCATCTACTAATTCAGTCGTCTTTTCAGCAACCTTATCTAACTCCTCTCCTGCTTCTTCTGCAAATTCTTTTACCTTTTCTTTGGCTTCAGTATATTTTTCTCTGGCTTCTACAGAGAGTTTTACTCCTTTTTCTTTTGCTATTTCTGTGAAGTCTTCTAATTTTTCGTTTGCTTCTCCAAAAAGCACATTTGTTTTTTCTTTTGTTTTATAGTAAATCTCTTTGGCTTCTGCTTTTAACTTTTCTGCTTTATCATTAACATGATCTTTACCCTTCGAATCACCTTTTATAACTTCTGCGTCATAAACTTTATCATTCGGTTGATTATTTTTAGATTCATCAGACATAACTTTTTCACTTTAACGTATTCAGTTTATATGTCTATTAACTTATACAAATGTTACAGGAAAAGGGTTTTAGAGTTTACCTAAAAAGCATGATAACGCCACCTATAGCTGTAACAATTAATATAAATCGCCTATAATTTATATTCGAAATTAATTTTACGATAGCTACTCCGAGAAAAAAACCAATGATTATTGCTGGAATTAAAACAGTATTTAAAACAAGGGTTTCTTTAGTAACTGTTTTCCAAACAAAAAAATGAAAGGGTAACTTAAATACATTTATAATGAAAAATAACCATGCCGCAGTTCCTATAAATTCATTTTTTGGTAAACGCATCGCCAAAAAATAAATATTAGAAATTGGCCCTGCTAAATTACCCACCATGGTTGTAAACCCTGCTAAAAACCCTGTGGTGCCTGAAAACCATTTATTGGTTGGTACGCTTGTCTTTTTTCTATTTTCTGTATAAAACATAATTAATACAGAACCAATTATAATAACTGCCATTATTCTTTTAAATAGTACTTCAGAAATATCATTTCCTACCCATACACCTATTAAAACACCTACAATCATCCATGGCATTAATTTTTTTATATACTTCCATTGTGCATGTCTATTATAATATATCACTGCAAAAATATCGGCTGTAATTAACATGGGGAGCAACACTCCTGTGGATGCTTTCTCGCCAAAAACAAAGGCTAGTATAACTACTATTATAATACCTATGCCTTTAATTCCTGACTTGGATAAACCCAACAAAAAAACTGCAAAAAAAATGGCAGTCCATCGTAATGCAGTTAAATTATATGATTGTAGTATTTCTAAATAAGTCAATTATTTATGCTTAAATCTTAGGGCTAAATTACAAAAAGGCTTTATCTATTGGTTCCCAAAGTTCAATTTTGTTGCCATCATTATCTAAAATCCAACCAAATTTCCCATACTCATACTCTTCAACCTCTCCAACAATAGTTACCCCTTCTTCTTTTAAAACTTTAAGTAACTCATGTAAATTTTCTACACGATAATTAAACATAAAGTCTTTTTTAGATGGTTCATAGTATTTGGTATCTGCAGAAAATGGACTCCATTGTGTAGAACAATCGTTTCCTTCTTTATCTTTCCACCAAAAAGTACAACCGTAATCGTCGGTATTAAACCCTAAATGTTTCTTGTACCAATCTTTTGATGCTTTTGGGTCTTTAGCTTTAAAAAATAAGCCTCCTATTCCTGTTACACGTTTTTTCATTTCTTTCTTTTTCTATTATCTTTTACAGATGTTTCATAAATATTTATCCATTCTTTTGCGTCAACCTTTCCAGTAAGTTCTCCTATTAATTTAGAAGGGATATCGTCCATCTTTTTAAAACGAATACAACTTTTCCCCATATCTAACTTATACTTACATTGTTTAGCATATTCTGAGGTAAACCAATCCAACAACTCTTTTTTCGCATAAAGCGCCATACTATAAACCGCTATAAAATTCTTTTGTGACGCTAAATTCATAAATGGTAATGGCAATTTAGGATCGCAATGGTAGCCATCTGGGTATACAGAATGTGGTATAACATAACCTAGCATGCCATAATTCATTTGTTCTTCCATACCTTTCGGTAGGTTTTCCAAGATTTGCTGCCTTAATGCATTAATGGGTTCTTTTCTGTCTTCTGGTAATTCGTCTAAATATTGTTGTGGTGATGTGGCATTAGATTGCATGATGTTAGTTTTTGCGTTGTAAGAATAAGGATGATATTAAAGATACAATAGTTCCTATTGCAAATATGGTTATAAACATAATACCCCAAGCAAAGACAGGACTTTCAAATAATTTCATTTGTTCTTCCAATACTGCCTTTTCTTTTTCAAATTCATTTGCCGATAAGGTGTTTTTCATACCTTCTAAAGCATATGTCTTGTATTCGACAACAAAATCGGGGTTAATCATAGTTACGTAAATCACATCCAGAAGACCAATTACCATACCTGAAATTGCCGAAATTGCTAAACCAATAAGCAATGCTTTTTTAAATGAAATAGTGCCATTATTTATTTGGTCTCTAAAATGTTTTATTCCAAAAAACACAAAAGACAGTGAGGCAAAAATGGCTGTATAGCCAAAAATTTCTAAAACCCCAAAACCTATACCCCAATCGAAAAAATGTCCGCCAATAAATAAAAGCCCTCCAACCAAAGCTGCATAACCACCAAATTTCTTAATCGTTTTTTGCATAATTTCTAGATTACATTAAACGTGTTGATCGATAAGAATAGCATTACCATCAGGGTCTTTTATAACAAAACTTGCCGGACCTGTAGAGTTTTCGGCTGCTTCATTTTCAAATTTAACCTCTTTGCTTTTTAAATGTTTTTGAATATCTCGAACATCTGTAAAAGCATCTAATGTATTGGCATTTTCATCCCAACCGGGATTGAAGGTTAAAATATTATCCTCAAACATACCTTGAAAAAGTCCTATTAAAGCATTTCCATTTTTCATAATGAGATAATTTCTTTCTAAATCGCCTGCGAAAACCTTAAACCCCAGGTTTTCATAAAATACTTTTGAAACGTTAATATCTTTAACGCTTAAGCTTACCGAAAATGCTCCTAATGTCATACTGGTTTATTTTTAAAATAATTAATGAAATCTTATTAATTTACCGGTATAAAGCTACTGGTGATTACGAAAACAGGCTTCATACTAAAGTACCAAATATCTAATACTTTAGTTCTAAAACTATAAAATCTTATGGTCTTTTGCAATTTGTATGGCTTGTGTACGCCTTTTTGCATTAAGTTTTACTAATAAATTAGAAACGTGAGTTTTGATGGTGCTTTCTGATAGGAATAATTTTTCGGCAATTTCTTTATTTGATAACCCTTTTGAAATGGCTTGAAGTACTTCATACTCACGAGAGGTAATTTCCATTTCTTTAATTTTTTGATGATTGATTTCCTCGGAAATATTTCGTGATTTGTGAAGACTCTTTTTATTAATATATACACCTATAATAAAAAATATAACGGCAATAGTTATTATAATAAACTCTATTGAAGTTTCTCCCAGAATTAAAGAGTATTTACTAACCCTGAAAAGAGTATATAGAGAGACAATTAAAAGTGTAAAAACTAAAATTGTTTTTTTCATATACTAAATTTAACGAGTTAGGGTAAAAAATTACTCATATTAAATTATTTGTATGTCACCTTGAGCGCAGTCGAAAGGTCATTAAAATTTGCAAGTTTAAATAGGTTTCGACTGCGCTCAACCTGACATTTATTCTAAGTTAGAAGCTGTTAAAATTGCTCTGACCCGTTAAATCTAGCAAAATTTTGCCTTAATTTTATCGACTATAGTTTGTGCTAATTTCTCTTTGCTTTCAATTGTCCAACCAGCAACATGCGGCGATAAGATAACATTTTGCGCATTAATTAAATATTGAAAGGCTTCTGGCACTTCCGCTTCACCCGATGCGATATCTTTTTTAAATAAGTTTTCGAACGATACTTTCTCATATTCTAAAACATCAAGTCCTGCTCCTAATACTTTACCAGATTTTAAAGCTGAAACTAAATCTTTGGTCATCACACTTTTACCTCGTGCTGTATTTATAAACCAAAATGGTTTTTTAAATTGATTAATAAACGATTCATCTATCATGTTTAAAGTTAAGGGTGTTTGTGGGGTGTGTAAGCTTACTATATCTACTTTTTCTTGGAATTCTTTTAATGATACTTGCCTCGCATCATTATTTCCTACACCTTCTTTAATATCGTAACAAAGTACCTCAACATCAAAACCACGTAACTTTTTAGAAAAAGCTTTTCCCATATTCCCATAACCAATAATACCTACTGTTTTTCCATCGAGTTCTATGCCTCGATTATCTTCACGTAACCACTTACCTCGTCTAACTTCTATGTCTGCTTTATTGAGCTTATTAAATAAAGATAGTACCATCCCCAACGCATGTTCTCCTACGGCATTTCTATTTCCTTCGGGGGCTGCAATTAAAGCGATTCCTTTTTTTTCGGCATAATCGCAATCTATGTTTTCTAAACCAGCACCTACCCGACCTATAAATTTAAGCTTTGTTGCTGCATCTAAAAATTGTTTATCGATAGTAAAACGGCTTCGCAAAATAATACCATCGTACTCTTTAATCTTTGCTTCAATTGTTTCTTTTGATGATGTATAGTCCTCATGATTTGTGAAGCCCAGATCACTAAGTTGGTTAATCATTAGTTCATGATTGGTGTCCAGATGAAGTATTTTCAAAATGTTTTTTGGATTTATTATTAAGGTTAATGAAGATTACTTGCATATTATAAAGATACAAAAGCTAAGACATTTAAAAACCAATGATTAAACCTGCAAGTACAAAGAATAAATAGATTCCAAGAATATCGTTACTTGTTGTTATGAAAGGCCCCGTTGCGATTGCCGGATCGATACCTCTCTTGTCTAAAATAATTGGAACAAATGTACCTACCAAGGCGGCAACAACAATAACAGACATCATTGAAACTGCAATGGCTAAACTCTCAAGCGAATCTTGCCCAATAATTAAACCAAATAGGATTACTAAAAGTGCTAACGCAAAACCATTGATTAAACTTAGTCCAACTTCCTTTAATAAACGGTTTAAAAGGCTCCCTTTAACGATGTCGTTTGCTAAACCTTGAACTATGATGGCACTAGATTGTACACCAACGTTTCCAGCCATAGCTGCAATTAAAGGCGTGTAGAAAAATAGAGAAGGAACGGTATCCATAATGTGTTCGTAATCTTTCATGATAAACACACTTCCTAAACCTCCAAACAATCCTAAAACAAGCCAAGGTAATCGCGCTTTGGTAAGCTCCAAAATGCTATCATCAGCCTCGACATCTTGTGTAATACCTGCTGCTAATTGATAATCTTTATCTGCTTCTTCTTTTAAAACATCTACAATGTCATCAATGGTTATTCTTCCTAATAAAATCTGATTTTCATCAACAACCGGAATGGCTTCTAAATCGTACTTAGCCATGACTTTAGCAACGTCTTCAACATCTTCATTTACTTTAACATAATCTACATTCGAGATATAAATATCTGCGATTTTTTTGTCGCTTTTCGCAACAATGAGATCTTTTAAAGATAAGCGCCCAATTAGTTTTTCTTGTTTGTCCACCACATAAATAGAATGTACTCTGGTTACTTCTTTAGCCTGCCCTCTAATGCGTCGTAAACACCCAGCAACCGTCCAGGTTTCATAAACTTTTACAAGCTCTTTCGCCATGAGTCCTCCTGCGGTATCCTCATCATAAGTTAGAAGCTCTGTAATCTCTGCCTTATGCTCTTCATCTTCAATTTTCGAGATAACCTCTTGCTGTCGTTCTTCTGGTAGTTCTGCAATAAGGTCTGCTGCATCATCGGTATCTAACTCTTCGATTTCTTCAGCAATTTCTTTTGCAGATAAGTTTTTTAATATTTTTTCCCGATTATCCTCATCAAGTTCTGTTAATACATCCGAAGTTTTTTCAGAATCCAGAAGCTTTATAACATATACGGCTTCTTCTAAATTTAGTTCATCTAAAATCTCAGCAATATCTGCGTAGTGAAACTCTTTTAAAAGCTTTTGTAGTTCTTTGTCGTTTTGTGTTTCGACTAATAATTCTACTTGCTCAATGAGCTCATTAGTGAGTTGGAATTGTATGTTTTCTTTTTCTTCAGACAAAAAAGGAACGTTTAAAAGATTCTATACGTCTTTTTCGATCAATTGTGTGAGTTCTATAAATTCTTGAACGCTTAATTGTTCGGGACGTTTGCCAAATATAACATTTGCTTTTAAATTATCTGATAAATTGTACGTTTTTAAACTATTACGAAGTGTTTTTCTACGCTGTTGGAAGGCTGCTTTTACTACTTTGAAAAATAATGCATCATCACAGGGTAATGTATAATCCTTTTTTCTGATAAGCCGTAATACACCAGATTCTACTTTTGGCGGTGGGTTAAAAACATTTGGTGGTACCGTAAATAAATATTCGGCATCATAATAGGCCTGGGTTAAAACCGATAGAATTCCATATACTTTACTGCCTTCTTTAGAACAAATTCGCTGCGCTACTTCTTTTTGAAACATTCCAGAAAATTCGGGAATTTGGTCGCGCATTTCTAAAGTTTTAAAAACTATTTGTGTAGATATATTATATGGAAAATTGCCTATAATGGCGAACGCTTCTTGATTAAAGACATTATTTAAATCGTACTTTAAAAAATCTTCTTCTATTATTCTTGGAGCCAAGTTTAAATAATTGGCTTGTAAATACGCTACAGATTCTGTATCTATTTCTATCACATAAGTCGCGATCTCTTTTTTTAGTAAATACTTCGTTAATACACCCATTCCTGGACCAATCTCTAAAACATTTTTATACTCTTTTAAAGTAAGTGTATCGGCAATTTTTTGTGCAACGGATTCGTCATTTAAAAAATGTTGCCCTAAATACTTTTTTGCTTTTACTTGATGTTGATTTGGGTTATATGCCACGAATTCACGAATATTTTATTACGACATACGAAGATATGAAACTTAAAACCGATGGCGTGGTGTATTATAGAGTTTGTTTTTTAACTCTTCCCTCTTTAAACGTATATGCGTTTAAACCTACCTTCTCTTAAAATAAGGGAAGGAGTAGATTTATATCAAAATATGGACAAGATGGTTTCTATTTCTTCATGAAATTCCTGCTTTCGCAGGAATGACAAACTAGTTAAAGTTTACGGTATATTCGTCAATAATTTCTAGTTCTGTCCTAAAGGCTAACATTTTATCTGCGAATTTTTTCATACCATCAGCTCTTAATTTTTCGGCATCTTCTTTATAATAGGCATCTAAAGCTTCACGGGAATATGATCTATATTGAATGGAATATGTTATACCTCCCATATCTTCTTCTACTAAAACTCTGGTTAGTGTCGCTTTTTCAAATTTCCCGGTAGCTAGTACTTGGGGGATATGTTCTTTTATCCATGTTAACCATTCGTCATGAATGGATTCATCTATGTTTGCGGTCACATTGTATATAATCATATTTACATTTTTTTTGCAAATAACAGAAGTTCTTCGTCATCTTCAAAAAGTTTTACTCTTTTTTCACAAGCAAAGCCCAACTTTTCTAATAACTTGATCGAGTTTTTATTATATGGAACTGTTATTGCTATAAGTTTATCTAATTTAAAAGTCTGTTTTGCTAACGTCATTATTCCTTTTGAGGCTTCATACCCCAAACCTCTACCTTCATACTGAGGAAGAAAGGCAAATCCAAGATCTACACCATCCAGTTCTTTCCGTTTTGCAAGCCCACAAGTTCCTATAGGCTTGTTCTTTTCTTCTTTCAGTTCAAGTTTGTAAAATCCGAAATTAAAATCATGATAACTTTTAATAGTTTTATTTTTTAGATACGTTTCTGCATCTTCAACACTTTTTAAATTTTTATCACCTATATATTTAAGTGCATTAGGTGTATTTGTCAGTTCTAAAAAAAATGGTGCATCCTCTAGCGTAAATTTAGAGATAAGTAAGCGTTCGGTTTCTGTTATTATCATAGCTAATTAATAGCGTCACCCCGCAACGCTCTATATCGTTTTCTAGCATCTACAAAATAAATACTATCGGCATGATTAAAGATTATTAACTCATATAAGGCTTTTGCCTCTTCAGGAAGATTCAATTGGTTTTCATAAATATTGGCCAACTTAAAATAAGCATCGTCTATTAAAATGCCATCTCTATAATTAGCAATAATTGCATTATAGTTAGTTGCTGCTTTTTCGTATTGCTTTTTAATTTCGAATAATTGGGCTTGTTTATATAAAGCCTGGGCTATGATAGGTTCGGTTTTATGTTCATCTAAAATCTTATCTAATAACATTATAGATTCTTCATTCCTGTTTTGAAAGGCCAATAAATCGGCCTTGGCATAAAGTTTTAGAGCTGTTTGCAAAGAGTCTTCATATTTATTATCAGAAATAAGTAGTTTTAAATAAAGCGCATCATTGGCAATAAGTTGCGAGGTTGAAGCTTTTAAAATTTTAAGTTGTGATTCTGCCCATTTAAAATCTCCTTTAAAATAACTTGCTTTTGCTACTCTGTATCGTGCTTCTTGCGAAATGGTACTATTTTTTAAATTGCGTTGAATTTGTGTGTAATAAATTAAAGCTTTATTAAACTTTTCTTGCAACATAAGAATATCTCCCAACTCTAATTTCACTTCTGCTTTCTGTAATTTAGCTAGTGGTAACTTTAATGTGTTTTCTAAAAATGTGGTTGCTTTTTTGGTGTCATTCATATAAAACGCCAAAAAATGGGCGTATGCTATTTGTAGTTTTAGGGTTTGAGAAAACACTCCAAATTCTTTAAATAACTCTAAATATTTAGCACTAATAATACTGTAATTTTCTTTTGAGCTTTCTTTCGTTTCTAATTGAAGTAAATTGTAGTGTGCTTTTAATATGGTATCTGTATTTTGTGCAGTTTCAATGATGTATTCAAAAACTTCTTTTGCTACTTCACTTTCGTTCTCGTTAGAAGCTATTACTGCCAACTCTTGAATTCTATTTAAATTATCTGGCTGTCTATTAAAAATAGCCTTTTCTTGAATAAATGCTTTTTTAAAATCTTTTTGCTGAATGAACAACCAGCTCAACATGTCATTCCAAAGTAAATTAGGTTCTTGCTGAATTTTTTTAAGTAAAATTTTTCGAAATATTATATTGTTTTCATTATCGCTATGCTCACTTATAAAATCGTTAATTTCTCTCTTAATATTTCTTAAACCGGCAGGGTTAGATTCTACAAAATGAATATAACCTGTAAACATTCTTTCTATGTTTCCTTGTTCTCCGTATATCTTGGCCAATTGCAGGTTGAAATTAAAATCCGGATTTAATTCCATTGCTTTTTCATAAGATATCGCTGCTTCTTTTAAAAGTGTATGGTTTTGAAAACTTCTGGCAACAGAAAACACATTACTGGCTCTTGCGTCTATACTGGCAATGGCTTTTTTGTAATTAATAGTCGCATTTTCTAAATCGTTTTTAAGCTGATAGTTATATCCTAACTCTACTAAAAATGCAGCGTAATTAACTCGTTCTATTTGTTTTAACAAAAATGCCTCGGCTTCATCATATTGTTCTAATTGTTGATGTGTAGTTACAATCTGATTGATGTAATTAATATTGGAAGGAGATTTAGCATATAACTTTTCATATTCATATAATGCTTTTTGAAAGTTGCCTTTCTTGAAATATTGCTTTGCAAGAATATCACCTTGTGCATATATAGATGTGCTAAAAAATATTAATAAAATAACAATAATTCTCATCGGTTTTTGCCTTATTATTTATTCCATTCTGTTTTATTAATTCGGAAAATATTAACTTTATTATTATTGTACTCTGTTACCTTGTCTATTCGCATGCCATTTTTTACGGCAACTTTCTCTGAAGGTTTATTGGTTAAACTAATTATAGAAATTATTGAATTTGTTAAATCATTTTTAAAAGCAAAATCTTTACATTTCTTAGCCGATTCTGTTGCAAAACCTCGATTCCAAAATTTTGGTAAAATTGAATATCCTATCTCAACTTCAGGCTTATTATCGACTGTTTGTATCAGCAATCCACAATGTCCAACAAGCTTATTTGTTTCTTTTTCAATTAAGGCATTCATTCCTCCTAAGCCATTCTTATATCTATAATGTTGCTTTTCGTACCATTTTTCACATTCAATTTCGGGTTTTTCCAATTCAGAAATCCAATATTTAAATGATTTAGGATTTTTGAAAAATTCTAACCACATATTAAAATCTGATGGGTCTATTTTCCTAAATAAAATTCTATCTGTTTCTTCCTCTTCAAGTAAATATTTCATCTAAGCAGCTACTTAAGTAGGTACTGTAAATATAAGAAATGTGATGTGTAGATATTGTAAATATTTAGAATTTTTAAAATCACATAGAAACTACACAATATAAAATAGGGAGCGGTCTAAAAAATGTTATTCTGAATGTAATGAAAAACCTCTAAGAATTTTAAAGGTTTTACAAAAAAATGCCCGAATAAAAATCCGGGCACTAACCAACCAAAATAATGTTCCATTAATTATCGTTAATATTAAAAAACGTTGTAATTACATGATTGGGGACAGTTTTATAAATGAAATTAATCTCTATTTATTCACGACTGCACTTACTTTATTTTCAGATTTTGAAATCTCGAAATCTGAAAACAATATTTTACTTGCGAAAAAAATTAATGTAATTAAAATTACGATGCGTTTAAGGTTTTTCATGGTTGGTAGTAGGTTTGATAGATTTGGTCTAGCTAACATCCAAAATATATACCTTAACTCAAAAAAATTCAAAACAAAATCGTTAAACAGCATGAGAAACTTGCACTTAATCGATTATAAATGTAAAATCCTTACAAAACAGTAAGGTTTAATTTCATACTGCTTATGCTTATTTATTTCTAATTAATAATACTAAATCCGGTATAAGCTTGAAGTACTTCTGGTATTACAATACCTTCTTTGGTTTGGTAATTTTCCAGAATCCCGGCAAGCACTCTAGGAAGTGCTAACGAGCTTCCATTTAATGTATGGGCTAATTCGTTTTTACCATTACTATTTTTAAAACGTAATTTTAAGCGATTGGCCTGAAAAGTCTCAAAATTAGAGACTGAAGATATTTCTAACCACCTATCTTGTGCCGTAGAAAACACTTCGAAATCGTATGTTAATGCCGATGCAAAAGATGTATCCCCTCCACATAAACGCAAAATTCTGTATGGTAACTTTAATTCTTTTAAAATACCTTTTACATGGTCAATCATGCCATCTAAAGCTTCGTATGATTTACTTGGATGCTCAACTCGAATAATTTCTACTTTATCAAATTGATGTAATCTATTTAGTCCTCTTACATGCGCTCCATAACTTCCTGCTTCACGTCGAAAACAAGGCGTATAACCTGTAATAGCGATGGGTAATTCACTTTCATTTAAAACCACATCTCTAAAAATATTAGTTCCAGGAACTTCTGCAGTTGGTATTAAATACAAATTATCCTCGGTGACATGATACATTTGTCCTTCTTTATCTGGTAACTGTCCTGTACCAAAACCAGACGCTTCATTTATTAAATGTGGTAATTGGTATTCTGTATAACCTGCTGCTGTATTTTTATCTAAAAAATAAGCAATTAATGCACGTTGTAGTCTCGCTCCTTTACCTTTATAAACTGGAAATCCCGCACCTGTGATTTTATTTCCTAGTTCGAAATCTATAATATCGTATTTCTTTGCCAGTTCCCAATGTGGCATGGCATCTTCGTGCAAAACAGGAATCTCACCTTCTTCAAAAATGGTTTCATTATCCAAATCAGAATTACCACGAGGCACAAGTTCATGTGGTATATTTGGAATTTTATAAAGCAGTTCGTTTAGCTCATTAGATTTACTACTAAGTGCTTCTGTGAGTTCTTTTGAAGTTTCTTTTAATTGGCTCGTTTTCTCTTTTAAAAGGTTTGCTTTTTGAACTTCTCCAGATTTAAACAAGTTACCTATTTCTTTAGATAATGAATTAGATTCTGCCAACGTATTATCTAAGTCTGTTTGGATACGTCTTCTATCTTCATCAAAGGAGATTACATCTTGAATCATTTGAGTAGCATCTATATTTCTTTTTGCTAATCGTTCAATTACCAATTCTTTGTTTTCTCTAATAAAAGGAACTTGTAACATGGTTTAAAAATTTAAGCGACAAATTTAGGGAATTACAAAATATTTATACCAATTATTGTTTTAATTTACTGTAAAATAAAATAGCCTGTCCCGTTAAAAATGGAGCATTTTAATTATAACAAATTCAAAACGGCAAATCGCATTAGTCTTCTTTTGAAGGTAATATCCAATCACAATGTTTAAATGTACTCCATGTTGCTTTTGCAAAATCTACCTCTGGGTTTATTAATCTTTTATAAGACTTTCCGTTTACACTTACTTTGCAATCAACATAAATAGCTACCTTTTGTCCATCGCTTTCAAACTTTTGTTTTAAATATTGTGTAAATTGCCAGATGGCATCCGGTTTTGCGCCTATAGAACGCTTCTGTTTTGCCGTTAAATAATCATCTAAATTAATTACTAAACTTTTACCTGAATCTTTATTTTCAACTCTATATTTAGTTATACTGCTTTTTGTTCTAAGCATCATACGCCACGAAAGTCTATGGCCTTCTTCCGTCCAGAGCACATCATCTTCAATAAAATGATGTCTTAGCGGCAGCCCTATTTGAACTAAAAAATAAATAGAAAAAACAGCTAATAATGGTGTTTTCAACTTTGGAATGACCACCTCATCTGAATTATAAAAAGGTTTCTTTTTTAAAAATAACTTTTGAATAAGTGCAGGTTCAAAAAAGAACAGTGTAAATGCTAATGATAAATAAGGAAAAATTCCTATTTGAAATACAAACGAATTAAATAAATGAAAGAAAACAGAAGCCATAAAAGCGTATTTTCTTGTGGGTTTGAATAGTAATAACGGGACAATTAAGCCATCAAACAGTATACCGCCATAAGCTAAAATATAGTGCAGCCATTTTTGTTGAAGTAAGTCACCTATTAAAATGTAACCCTTCTTGTTTTTCATAAACATTTCTATTACGCTAGCATCTAACCAATCTGGATATAATTTTGCGATAGAAGCATAGGTATAAACAATAAAAAGTTGCAACACAATAACCAAACGACACCAATGAGGCATTGAAAAACTTTTTAATTTAGGGTTTAATTTCACATCTATAGAAGCATATTTGTGAGCTGGAAGACATGCCATAATGCTACTTAAAAGCATCAATAAATAATAGTGATTGTTATAAGCCGATTTCTGCATTAAATAAGTAGCAGCCCACATTAAGGCAAAACATATAGCACTCAACCTATATTTATAACCAACCATTATGAATAATGCAAATATGCCCATAATTGCATAGTAGACATACATACCATTTCCCGGAAGTGGTTGTAACCACTCAAAACCAATAAACGAAAAAGTGAATTCCGGTTCTACTAGCGTACGTTTTACCCAACCTGTAAAAATAGCACCAACAGATTCTAAAAAGCAAAGAAGTCCGAAAATAATTCGGAAAACTATTAACGCTGAATTATCTATATGTTTAAATAGCCATTTATTGATCATGGTGTTTTTCTATAAACGCAAAAGCCATTTTCTTATCTTTCTTTAATTGATGTTTTAAGGCATCAACCGATTCAAATTTTTCTTCATCTCGAATACGTTTCAATAAATCAATTTGAATTGTTTTGTTATAAATATCTTTATTGAAATTAAAAAAGTGAACTTCAATAGTCTCTTTATTACCATTAACTGTTGGGTTCATGCCAATATTCATCATACCATAAACAGTTATTTTATCTATTACGGATTTTACAATGTAGGCGCCTTGCTTGGGTATTAATTTATAATCCTCTTCTATTTGAATATTAGCCGTCGGAAAGTTTAATTGTCTTCCTAGACCTTTTCCTTTTGCAACCCTTCCTGATAACATAAAATTATAACCTAAAAAAGAATTTGCTTTAGCTATATCGCCATCGATTAAAGCATGTCTAATCTTTGTAGAACTAACGGCTACATCGTCTATATCTTGTGCCGAAATTTCTTCAACTTCAAATCCATACATCTCTCCAAATTTTTTCAAATCGTCGATATTTGCATTTCTGTTTCTGCCAAATCTGTGATCGTAGCCAATTATTACTTTTTTTGCTTTTAGTTTATCGACAAGAATTTCCTTAACAAAATCTTCGGATGTGAGCCTTGAAAATTCTTTTGTAAACTTTTTAACTATTAATAGGTCTAATTCCAAAGCGTCTAAAATATGGCGACGTTCTTTAATAGTATTTATCAATTTTATGCCTGAATCTTTTTGAAGCACCATCCGTGGATGAGGAAAAAAAGTGAGGATTACAGATTTTAAATGCTCTTTTTTACCAGTATCAATTAAGTGTTTTATTATTTTTTTATGCCCTATATGAACCCCATCAAAAGTTCCAATTGTAACCACTGTAGGGTCTACAGGTTTATATGTTTCAATGTTTTTCGCCTTACTCATTTAACGATAAAATTGTTAAATTAATTTAAAAAAGTTAGATTTGTTATATTACGTTTAATGAAAATGCCCTAAATATTTTTTATGAAAACAAAACTACATTATGTTTTATCAATTGCAATGATTTTGTATACATTTTCAAGCATTGCACAAAATTCTTCATGGAAAAAGGTTGAAATCATTAAAAGTTATGAAAAATTATCTAAACTTCATTTAGATAAAA
This sequence comes from Flavivirga aquimarina, assembly GCF_030540835.1. GTDB lineage: Bacteria > Bacteroidota > Bacteroidia > Flavobacteriales > Flavobacteriaceae > Flavivirga > Flavivirga aquimarina. The sequence goes on from NZ_JAUOEK010000068.1 coordinate 40,386, forward strand.
ATAAGGTTCAAGTTTTCGAACTTGATCTGTCTTTGTTTAAAAGTACTACTACTTCTGCAACGTTAAGAGGGCAAAATAAAAAAGGCAATACCATTATTAGTATTCCGGGACATCATGGTGAATTAGAATCGTTTAACATTTATGAAGCTCCTGTTTTCTCTCCAGAGCTTGCTGCTAAATACCCAAATATTAAATCGTATGTTGGGGTAAGCCGAGATAATTCGGGTGCCCGATTACGAATGAGTGTTTCACTTCAAGGCGTACAGACCATGATTTCGTATATTGATAAACCCACTGTTTTTATGCAACCCCTTTCTAAAAACTCTAATCAATATGTACTATATAATAGAGAAAACGAAAACAGCCTTACAAATAAATTTGAATGTAAAACTATCGACGAATTAAATAAGACACTCAATAAAAATGGCCAAAATTCTTTAAGCAAAATTAATGAGGGTGGGGCTAACGATCAAACACTTCAAAAATTTAGAATAGCTATTTCTACGACCTCTGAATATACCGATTATCACGATGACGAAAATGCTGGAAATGGGGATGCCATTGCAGATGCTTTAGCAGCAATTAATGCTTCATTATCTAGAGTTAATGAGGTTTTTGAGATTGATATGGCCGTAACTTTCGAGCTTATAGATGCAACACAATTAATATATAATGATGCAGATACCGATCCGTATTCTGACGCCAATGTTGGTACCCATAAGGATAATTTCGACAATACTGATGGATGGAGTTTACAACTTCAAAATACGTTAACCAATGAGATTGGTAATAGCGCTTACGATATTGGTCATTTATTTGGGGCTACTGGTGGTGGTGGAAACGCAGGTTGTATTGGATGTGTGTGTCAAAATCCCACTGGCGGATCGCCTCATGGTAAAGGAAGTGCCTATACCTCTCCAAGTAATGCAATCCCAGAAGGCGATTCATTCGACATCAATTATGTAATTCATGAAATTGGACATCAAATGGGAGCGAATCATACTTGGGCTTTCGAGACTGAAGGCACAGGTGTTAACTCTGAGCCTGGTAGCGGAACAACAATTATGGCGTATGCTGGTGTTGCTGATCCTGAACAAAATAACGTAGAGCAAAATAGCGACGATTATTTTCACTACCATAGTATTAAGCAAATATTAGACAATCTGGATACCAAAAGCTGTCAAACGACCGAAGCCATATCTAATAATCCACCAAGTGCAGATGCTGGAAATGACTATAACATACCAAGAGGAACAGCTTATATCTTAAAGGGTTCTGCTACCGATTTGGACGGGGGAGATAATTTAACCTATTGTTGGGAACAAATAGATAGTGGCCTTTCTAACTACTTTAATTTTGGACCCGATTTAACTTCTGGGCCTATGAACAGGTCCTTACCTCCAACAAACTCTCCAGACAGATACATACCTAAATTTAATAGTGTCTTAGCTGGGAATACTACTCGAACCAATCCTACTTTAGGAAGTGATTGGGAAACAGTATCTAGTGTAGCCAGAACTTTAAATTGGGCGTTAACTGTTAGAGATAGGTCTACGGCTTCTTCAACAGGTGGGCAAACTAGTTATGATACCATGCAAATCACCGTAGAAGATGTTACTCCTTTTACCATAACCAACAACCCGGTTTCCTGGGCACAAGGAACTAATCAAACTATTGAATGGGTTGTTGGACAAACAGCTAATGGTACTATAAATTGTCAAAATGTAAATATTCTATTATCCACAGATGGCGGATTAACATTTCCCACGACTATTGCATCAAACACGCCTAACGACGGTTCTTTTACTTATACTGTTCCTGCAATGCCTGATACAGCTAATGCTAGATTATTAGTAGAAGCCGCGGATAATATTTTTTACGATGTCTCTGATTTCGATTTTTCGATTTCTTCAGACCCCGATTTTTTTATAGTTGAAGAGACTTTAGATCCGGTTGACTGCAATGCAACTACTGCTGTTTTTCATTTTGAATATGTTGTAGCAAATGGTTTTTCAGAAAATACTGTTTTTAGTGCTTCTGGAAATCCAGGAAGTTCTACGGTTGACTTCTCGCCAGCTAATTTAAGCGCTTCTGGTAGCGTTACCATGACTATTAGTGATTTAGATGGTGTTTCACAGGGCAATTATACGTTAACAGTTACAGGAACTTCAACATCTATTACAAAAAACAAGTCCCTAGAATTTCCTTTTTTCGATGGCCTTTGTGTTTCTGTTGCAGAAAGTGCAGTTTATAAAACAAGTACCACGCTGGTACAATTTAATACCATTAACCAATCCTCCGCAAAACCTTTCGGTTACTCAGATTATACCTCGATCACTACAAACATAAATAGGAATAACTCTTATGACCTAACCGTAAATGTTAATACTGATGGTAATTGGACTACCCGTACTAAGGTTTGGATAGATTGGAATCAAAATTGTAGTTTTGATGATTTTGGTGAAGAATATGATTTAGGAGACGCCACTAACGTCACTAATGGAGCAACAACACTTTCGCCACTTTCTATTACCGTTCCTATTGATGCTGCTGTGGGGAATACTACCATGAGGGTTTCAACCAAGTTCGACACATCTCCAACGTCTTGCGAAAATGGTTTTGATGGTGAAGTTGAAGATTATACACTCAATATATTATCAACAGATGTAGAATATGACACTTCTATAACGCTTGTTCAATTTAATACTATTAGTCAATCTTCTACAAAGCCTTCTGATTATTCCGATTATTCATCTGTTGCTACAGAAATTAGTAGAGATGACACTTATGATTTAACTGCAAATGTTACTACTGATGGTAATTTTACGACAGCAACAAAAGTATGGATTGACTGGAATCAAAATTCCAATTTTAATGATACTGGTGAGGCATATGATTTAGGTGAAGTTACCAACGCTACAAATGAAGCAACTAGTAATTCACCTCTTTCTATTAGTGTTCCTATAGACGCTATTTTAGGAAACACTATCATGAGAGTTGCCACCAGATATATTGGAAGTATGGGAGAACAAGAACCAATCCCTTCTGCAAATGGGTTTGATGGAGAAGTAGAAGATTACACCCTTACAATACTGCCAACCGCAGCTATTGAAGAGTCTGGTTTTGATAACCTAATAGTACATCCTAACCCAAACAACGGAAAATTCAATATTAATCTAAATGGTTCTCTTTCCAGAGATATTATTGTCGAAATTTTTACTGTAAGAGGGGAACTTATTTATAAAAGCGTATTTGAAGCTACTGGTGATCTCGACGAAAGTATAGATTTAAATAATATACAATCTGGCATATATATTTTAAGTGCATATGATGGGCTTCGAAAAGCTACTAAAAAGATTGTTGTTAATTAAAAGTTTCCTAAAAAATGAACGGCATCTCAACTATGCTCAATGTAACATTTAATTTTAAACGCTTATAAACAGCCACTTTTATTTACCGTTAAAAGTATTCATAGTAATATTTATTCCTGCTAAAACAAATGATTTTATAAGCTCAGCCGATGTGTCTAAACGTTCTTTAAGTTTATCTGACTCTTCTTGGGTCCATTCTCCCAAAACATAATCAACTTGCCTTCCTTTGCTAAAGGCATCGCTAATTCCAAATCTAAAACGATTGTATTTTGTTGTATTTAATTTCTCTTGAGTGTCCCTTAATCCATTATGCCCACCATCACTACCTTTTGCTTTTAACCGAATACTCCCAAAAGGCAGGTTTAAATCATCGGTAATAACTAATAAATTTTCTAAAGGGATTTTTTCTTTTGTTAACCAATATAATATAGCTTTTCCGCTTAAATTCATATAAGTATTGGGCTTTAAAAAAATAAACGTTCTCCCTTTTAATTTATACGTAGCTATATCTCCCAGTTTTTGAGTTTCAAAAGCTAATGTTTCTTTATTAGCAAAATAGTCTAATATTCTAAACCCTATATTGTGACGCGTATTTGCATATTTCTCTCCAATATTTCCTAAACCAACTATTAAATACTTCTTCATAATATCTTGTTCTTCTATTACTTTTTTTCTTTTAAATAGTTTGAATAAAAACCGATACATAATCTTATGTTTCTGTAAAAATAAAAAAGCATCCTGATATACAGAATGCTTTTAATATTTAAAATTTAAGAATATTATCTATTCTTGAGCTGCAGGTGCTTCTGCCCCTTCTGCTGCAGGCGCTGCTGCTCCTTCAGTTCCTTCTGCTCCTTCTTCTAATTCTTCATCTTCTTCATCTTCAACCGCTACTCTAGATGTTCTAACTTGACATACTACGGTGTTATCTGAATGCAAGAACGTGTATTTATCACTTGGTAAATCACCAACTGCAACTTTATCACCAATTTTTAAAGGAGTAATATCTATCTCGATAAAATCTGGTAAGTTTGCAGGAAGTGCTTTAATACGAAGTTTTCTATTGTTTCTTCTTAAAACACCTCCGTTTTTAACCCCTCTTGAGTTTCCTACAAGGTTTACTGGAATATTTAAAGCAATTTCTTTGTCTTCAAATAACTGATAAAAATCTATATGTAAAATTCTATCTGTGACTGGGTGAAATTGAATGTCTTGAAGTACTGCATTTAAAGTTTCTCCATTATCTAAATTAATCACAACTGTATGCGCATTAGGAGTGTATACAAGTTTAGAGAATGCTAGTTCTGGTGCTGCGAAATGAACTGGCTTATCTCCTCCGTATAATACGCAAGGAACCTGACCAGCATTACGTAAGGCTTTTGTTGCTTTTTTGCCCACGCTTTCTCTTTGAGATCCGTTGATTGTAATTGATTTCATAATTGTTATTTATTATTATTTAATTATATTATGTAAACTTTATTAATATTTATTTTTAAGCTACTATAATGTTTTATAGTAATTGAGTTTTTCGACTATATTCAAGATAAACTCAAATTGAAACTACATTACAAATTTCGAGCTTATAGATTGATTATTATGTACTTTTTCCATAACCTCAGCAAATAAGTCGGCACAGCTTAAAACCTTAATTTTATCACTTTTTTGAGATAACGGAATAGAATCTGTTACTATAAGTTCTTCTAATTTTGATTTTTCTAAATTTTCATAAGCTTTCCCAGACAATATAGGATGTGTACAAATAGCTCTTACACTTAATGCGCCACGCTCCATCATTAAATCTGCTGCTTTTGTTAGTGTACCTGCTGTATCTACCATATCATCTACAAGTACTACATTTTTGCCTGTAACATCCCCGATTAATTCCATATGCGAAATTATATTGGCTTTAGCTCGTTGCTTATAACATATTACTACGTCACTTTCTAAGGCTTTAGAATAGGCATAGGCTCTTTTTGAACCTCCCATATCTGGAGATGCAATGGTTAAATTATCTAAATTCAAGCTTTGTAAATAAGGTAGAAAAATTGTAGATGCAAACAAGTGATCTACTGGTTTTTCAAAAAAGCCTTGAATCTGATCGGCATGCAAATCCATGGTTATAATACGTGTTGCTCCAGCAGCTTCTAACATTTTTGCTACAAGCTTAGCCGCAATAGGTACTCTGGGTTTATCTTTTCTATCTTGCCTTGCCCAACCAAAATAAGGCATTACTGCCGTAATGTGTCTTGCCGATGCTCGTTTTGCAGCGTCAATCATCAATAGCATTTCCATTAAATTTTCCGGACCCGGATTGGTAGAACCAATAATAAAAATTCTGGTACCTCTAATAGACTCTTCATATGATGGTTGAAATTCTCCATCACTATAAGTAGATGTAATAACATTACCTAAATCGGCTCCAAAGGATTTAGCTATTTTTTCACCTAGCACTTTACTCTGCTTACATGCAAAAATTTTAGCTTCGGGAATAACAATTGGCATAGTTAACTTGTTGTTTTATAGTACTAAAAAGCACCCTTTTTTAAACGAGGTGCAAATTTATACATTTATTTTCACCTAAAAAGTATATTGCTCTGTATTTTTATGATTAATATCGAAAAAATCTATATTTTTGCTGTCCGAAATGCTCAAGTGGCGATCCCGATAGCTATCGGGAGGTAGACACTTCATGCTCAAGTGGCGGAATTGGTAGACGCGCTGGATTCAAAATCCAGTTTCTTCGGAAGTGTGGGTTCGATTCCCACCTTGAGTACAAAAGGCTTTAACAGAAATGTTGAAGCCTTTTTTATTTCACAGGTACAACAAAATAAAATTCAACTTAAATATTTATAGCTCAATATTTGGAAAATGCTTTTCAATTCTGGACTAGATTTAAAGCTCCTTATCTCGGTAATCACACTATTTTTGGATCAAAAACATAAGTCTGTCGCTAAACTAAAAATCTGGTATTTTTATACATAAACAGCCAATTATAATTTAAAATAACGATACAGCACTTTAGACGTTAGAGGACTTATGTTTCTAGAATTCGCGAAAGATTATTTAGTAGTTAAAGGTTTTTAGATAATCTGTATTCGAAAATTCAAATCAATTATTTAATTTAAACACATAATTGACAAGGTTTTCTCTTAATTTCCTGTACTTTCTTGCGAGGAATCAAGAGTCCTTTTTTTGATTATTATTTATTATTAAAGGTAATCTCTCTTAAAAAATACAACATCTTATTGAGTAGATTTTAAAAAGAACCGCCCTTGTTCATCATCATAAGAGTATGTAATTGTATTGTACATATATTTCTTTAAAATCTCAAGTTCTTTAATTTCCTCTTTTTTTGGTTTCTTATTAACATTTAATTTTTGAACAAACACTAAATCCTCATTATCTTTTGGTTTGAGGAGATTTCTAACATAATATTTCTCCATAAGTAAAAGGGTACTTAATAAAATACTATTACCGTCTTGCTTCATTTTCTTAATATCACATAAATGTTCTGTTAAAAACTTTGGAAGCACATTATTTATAGACTTAGGAGTTACTTCTTTGTTTTTTACCGAATAGAACTTAGCTTTATCTCGGTCAAAGTCAATCATTCTCACACCTAAAAATAAATGAATATTCTTATCTATTAATATTAACTTGCTTTTATCTTTATTATTCCAAAATGCAGTGGCTTGAGTTGCTACCTTTTCTTCAATAGAAAGTACATTTAGAGTAATGGATTTAGTAATATATTCTTTAGAATCTACTAACACAAAGGCTTTCCCTATAGTTAACCTTCCAGGTTTTAAAGCTTTAATTTTATGATAATATATTTTTGAATCAATTCTTTTTCCTTCTTTCCAACCACCACGCACTATTTTTCCTGGTTTTGAAACAAATTTAAAGTCTTTAAAATCAGGAGCTTTAAAGTTACTTATTTTTTCATCTGTTATAGAATCAAGTATAAAATTAACAGTAAAAATATCATCAATAGCGATATTATCTTGACTTATAACAGCTTTAAAACTTACTTGCCCAAGCATTGTATTTGTAATAAAAGTAATATATATAGTATCTTAAAATTCATTTTTAACTCATATGTTATAAATAGACTCTCTCTTAATAGTAATTTGTAAAAAAGCTATTTCACATCATTTTCAGGGGTATCTAAATGATGAAGATTATATTTTTTAAATAAACCAAAAGTTGTATAATTTCCTTTTATAGCCTCTAAATAAACTTCATGATTAATTTCAAATTTTCTACTTCCACCACCTTGTATAGATAATTGATACTCTATAAAAAACTTATCATTTTCTATTGTTAGAATAAAGTCCTTACCATAATAGGTATTAGAACTATTTTTAGAAATAGATATAGGCTTGACTTTAATAGAACCTTGTTCAATAATTATTGTATGTAGTTTATACTTTTTAAAAAGTTCTTTAGTACTTCTTTCTCCAAAAACAATATCTTTGAAGACTGTCTCGTCAATTTCAACTTTTATTTTTTTTTTAAAAACTGTATTAGCTATGGGAGTTACATATAGAATTGGAGGATTGTCTCCTTCTTGTTTAACTATCCAACCGTTATCTAATTCATATTGTTTATTCATAATTAAAAAATTATAATTTAGTATATGGTAAATTAGGGTCTGAAAGATCTATAATACCTTCAGGCACTCCTCCAGAAGTAATTCCTCCTGGTTGCCAAAACTCATCTATAACTCCAGATTCATTTCCTGAAGGGATTTTAACTTCTCCAAAATCATTCTTTTCAATCCAAGCTATAACCGCATCATCACCTGTTAGATCACCCGGGTTTAAGCCTAGCTTGGTCTCTATTTGTGCCAAATCACCGCCCGTTTCTGCAATTAAGTTGTCGTATTCACTTTTAGGCATTGTAAAAGCATCATTAGGTCCAAGTGTTCCGTATGTATCAATATTAGACTGTTTGGTAAATCTAACAGCTCCATCATCAAATTTAGCTAAATGATTTGAAATATACTGTGGATCCAAATAAGTATTTGGATTTGGTCTAGAGCCTTTAGGAATTCCTAGGATCTCATGAAACTTCTTTACTAAATCGTCCCCCACAGTAACAACATCATCCCCTCTTTTAAGAATTAACCTACCCGCATTATCCATTGTGGTTTCAAAACCTTTTTTAGCAGCTTTGGCGGCAGCTTTGGCAGCAGTACCCAGCTTTCGAGTAATTTGTGTGATTTTGTTAAAAATCTTAATACTCTTTAAAGCTCCTTTAATTGCACTACCACCCACTGCAGTTGCTACTAAACCAGCTATAGCTAAAGCAACTCCTAATTTATCGCCATTGTTTATACTACGTACTAACTCTATAATATCACTGCCAGGTAAAAAAGCTATTAATGCTTCTACTAAAAATGGCTCTGCAATAGTTAAATAATCACCGAAATCCATTTCTTGGTCTGCCACTTCTTGATTTTCTGGAAGCGCATCTATTGCAGCTGTTTCAACAGTATCTTCTGTAACTTGCCTTAAACCTTCAGCATCTGTAATACTGCCTATATTAAAATCATAAGGTGCACTTATATCCAAAGTACTTTGTATGTTTTTAAGAATTTCAGAGTGTGATTCTAATTCTAATACATCATTAGCTGAAGCATTACCATATACCGTTGATACTATTTGATTTGTTTCTCCTCCTAATTGTTCTATTACAGCTACAAACTCTTTTTCGTAATTAATAATTACTTCTCTGCTTGCCATTAACGGTGGTGGCGTGTTTTGTAGAGCTATAGCTTGTAATATAAGATCACTACAATTTTCTAGTGCATCTTCACTGCATGGCGCCTTTTCACAGCCAGCTGTTATGTCATAGTCTCTATCATGGGGCAAAGAAAAACGATGATAGTCTGTTTCATCATTGGCTTCTACTATATATTCTACTTCAAATTCAATACATCCCCCTTCAGGAATATCTGTATATGCTATAACTTCTACTTCTTCATATGTTCTAGTACCATCACCGTTATTGATTGGGTCTAAAAAATTATATATAGCTTTTACAGATCCACAATCATCGTATATAATACCTGATGGACCTTCTCCTCCAGTTTCAGGATTAAGATAATATGGTAAGGTAATTTCTACTGATTTTGTAAATCTTCGTCCAGCTTCTAATGGGAATTCATCACAAATTCTCACAACTTCTATATCGGTGTCGTAACCATAAAGAGGTGGTAAAACTTGTTTTTCTAATTGTTCTTGATAGTCTTTACTAATATTAATTTCTAAATTTTCAATTCCATCAAAGCCATCTACATCTAACCGTATTCTTATGCTATTAAAAGTACCTGGAGTTACAGTTTTTTGGCCGATTGTGTTAATATCACCATTCCAATTATTATAGAAATGCCCTAGAACATAAGTACCTATTTTTCCAACCCCTTCTTTCATGATATGGCCTACTTCTCTTACTGAATGAGGAGACCATGCTTCAGGAACTTCAATATTTAAATACATTCCATATGAGGTAGTATTAAATATAAGACCATTAGCTTTAAGAATTACAACACGCTTATTATCTACAATAGTGTTCTTAGTTATAGTAGCAGAATCAGCTAACGGGGATAAAGGTGTGTCATCATCAGTAGAATTGTTCTGATTTTCTTCTTCATCTCCAGGGGCTTCAACAGTATATTCTGCAACAATCACATCTTCTTCATCTTCATCAGGACTAGTATTACTATCAGGTACAGAACTGTTTCCATTTCCTTCTATAGGTATTTGAACTGATGTCATTATAGTGTCATCCGACATATAATCAGGAAAGTCTGCTGTAATAGTTAATACTGTATACGCTGCAATTCCATCTACCATTGCCAAACCCGAAAGTTCATAGTTTCCTATATCTATACCGGGAATTTGAAGGTCAGGCAATTTACCTACCAAATTTTTTACGACAGGAAGAGAATAAGGGACTTTGACTGTAAATTGTTTAGATTTCCCATGTTTTAATTTTAAGTTAATTACCTTAATAACAACCGAACCATCATTTTTTACTTTTAAATTTAAATCTGGATTAGGAGTGCTGCCATCCTCATTGCCTGTTGTGTTATTCCCAACATTACTATTTGTGCTAGTATTTCCATTGGAATTTTCACTATTTACATAAGGGCTATCATCACTAGGTTGGTCTATTACATAGCTAAAAGAATTTAAATCTTCATTATTAGTCCCCTCGACATTTATAACATGAAATACTAATCCTGCACCTGAATAACCCGTTGTCATATTTCCAGAGTTTCCAGTTAGATATTCTGTATAAGCAATTGTATAGCCATTACTTATAGATTCAGATACAAATCCACCTCCACCTCCTGCAGTATAACTTAACTGGGAGTGAAATCCATCACTTGAATACCCACTGTCGCCCTCAAAAGGATCATCGTCCCAATCATCATCTGAATCTTCCTGAGCATAAACATTTCCTTGTGCTGCTATAATGCTTAGAAACAAAAATAGTACAGTTTTTAAATAACTTGTTTTCATCTATCTATTCTTTAATTATCACTTTAGTATGCACTAGACCATTTACTGTAACTTTTACAACATAATAGCCATTTTCTAAATTATCTCCATCAAAAAAATATAATTTTTCGCCTGCTGGTTGCAGATGATTATCTACCACTTTTTTATAAAACCCTCCATGTAAACTATAAATTTCTACAGTAGTATAACCTTCGATAGCCAAATCATATTGGATTAACAAATCACTTTGAAATGGGTTAGGGAAAAGTTTTATAAAATTATTGCTCTGAGTATTTAATAATTCGTTAATGATTTCTTGACTAATTACTTCGCCATTATCTGTAACCACTTCTGTATTAGTTAATACTAATAATAGGGGAGTTCCTTTTTCATTCCAATTCAGTTCTTTACTTTCAACAAATGCAGTTAAATACTCTATGTGATTTAATTTTTTAAGTTCTAAATCTGCTGATAAGACTTTTAAGCTTAAACTATCCACTAAATTGTCTTTGTATAGTTTAGGAATTGATATTGTAAAATCATCAAAATATAAACTTTCATCTTGAAGTATGCCCTCACCAGAATAAGAGTTGTTATTTATGGTAGTTGTATAATTTACAGCATCTGCATTGCTGTTTTTTTCTAGATTTACTGCAATAGGGAATTCACGAACAATATATTCACTTGCAAAATCTAGTTCAACTAATTTTCCTTGCCAGTTACTAGTGATATTATCTATTGAAATTTCAACATTAAAGTCTTCATATTCTGTAGTTAAAACCTCATTAACCTGTTCTGTTTCTTGGTCAATATCAAATTCTTTAAAGTCTCCTAAAATAGTTTCAGGATCATTTTTATGTAGTTCTAAGTGTTCTAATAAACGAGGACTATTATAAATACCCTCATTATTTACTAAAAGTTCGATTGCTTGATCTTTATTAATTGGCATTCCAAATCCAAAATAATTTAATATAGCAAGCCAATGTTTAGCCATTTGATAGTTGCTTTTTTCAAACCATGTTATAGCCTTATCATAATTTTGTTCTACATTACCCATGCCTCTTAGATAATCGTAGCCAATACAATAAGCACTCATATCATCTCCCAGATGGTAACCATTCTCAAACAACTCTAAAGCCTTGTTATAATTTAAATCACAACCATAACCTCTTTCATATAGTTGTCCTAAATGTGCATGAGCTCTTGGGTGACCTTGGTTTACAGCCATAGTTAGATATTGATAAGCCTTGTTATAATCAATCTCTATTTTATCTCTAAAACCTTTTTTAGCATATTTACCAACAATATATTGAGCTTCAACACAACCTTCATCTGCAAATTTGGTAAGCCTTTCAATAGCCTTGATTTCATCTGCAACGACTATAGTGTTTCCTTTAAGTAAGGTGTAAACTTTATCCGTTTTTTCATCACAAGTCATGTAAGCAACTATTTCATCATCTTCTAAATCACACCCATTTTCTTTTTTATATAGTTCTAAAAGTAATTTTCTAGCTTTTTCGCTACCTGCATCTGCAGCTTTTTTAGCAAAATAGCAAGCTTTTTGAGTATCAAAAACCCCATACTTATCTTCAGAATTAGAATATATTTCACTCAATTTTAATTGAGCATCTAAACAGCCACTTTCTGCAAAACGTGTTAAAAATTTAATCCCTCTGGGAATGTTTTGAATATAATAAGAAGATCCAACAATAAATTTTGTTTGAAATGCTGTATCTTCTACGCAGTCGAAATCACCAGATTGAGTGAAGGCTGAAAAGATACTCGTTGTAAATACAAAGAGCATCATGAGCTTATTTTTCATATTTTATTCTGTTTTATTTTTTCTTTGTACTCTTTATTAAATTTGTAATTAAGTGCTTTTACTTTCTGCTTGGCAATTTTCTTATCATAACTATAATAATATTTAGCAACTGTTTCGTTTGTCACTTGATTTTGAATCATTAAATGTAGCTCTTCAAACGGGCTTCCTTTTATTTTGGGATAAGTTTCTCTTACTTTATTGAGTCTTGACTTTACACGAGCATCGATCTCTGGTTTTAGTTGTTTCCAAAAAAGTTTTCGATATTCTTCCTTAGTTAAGTTTTTAGTTAAAAAATACCTGAATGAATCTCTAGTTTGAATCTTTTTATCATCGTTTTCTAAACTGTAAACAGTTGTCTTATTATATTTTTTTAACACCATTATTTCTTCTTGCTTTAATTCATACTCTAAACAAGCTTGGAGAATTTTGTGGGTTTTTTCAATATCAACACCTTGTTCTGCTGCATTTGCTAAAAAGTCCTTAACCCTTGGTATTACATTGATTTCAATTGTAGGTTTTTTAATGATACCTTCAATAATTTCTTTATACTTTTTATCAGCCTTAGTTTTCACTAATTTTACTTTTACGCTTGCCAAAGAACTTTCATGAGCATAATAACGATTCGCTATTACTTCTTCAGTAACATACCTATGTATCCATTGTTGCAATAGCTTACTGCCTTTATTATTGAAATCATCTAAATTATATCTAGTACTAAACTCAACAAATCTTTGACGAGACATTTGGTCAATTTTAGGTTTAAGTTGGTCCCAAAACAACCATTGATATTGATTTTGAGTAAGTACAGAAGTCACATAGTTTTCAAACGCTCGGTACGCATCTGAACTATCTAAGCTATCATCATAAAGTGTATATAAATATTCTGGCTTACTTACGCCTTGCGATTTCTTTGAATTTTCTAATTGTTGATTTAAATCTTCAATTCTATTTGTTATTTCAACGATAAGGCTGTCTTTAATTTTTAAAGATCGGGCCGTTTTAATAAAATCAATCACTTTTGAATCTGATGAATCAAAAATAGTATGTGCCTTTTGTAGGCCTAAACGTTTTATTTTTTCTTCAACCTTAAGAGCTAAACGTTTTTCTAATTGATACTTCTCATATTGAGCTAGTTTCTTATCGTAGTTATAATATACTTCAGCTAAACAAATATCTTTATATAATGGTTCTATAATGGTAAGTAATTCTTTTCTAGTTCTTTCTTCAACCTTGTAGGTTTTAACAACTTCATTCATTTTATGCTTAACTGCCAACTTTGATTTAGCATCAATAATGTCCTTATATAAATTATAAAATTGTTTTTGAGATAAAATATCTGTTAGCTTTTTGCGGTACATATTGAAATTCTCTCTTTTAAGGGTTCCTTTATTTTCTGAAAACAAAAAAAGAGAATCTCTTAGTTTAGCATTGTTTTGTATACGTTTTTGTAGATATAAATAAGTTTCTTTAGCAATTAATAAAGAATCTATTTCTGATTTGGAAATGTTTGCTTGTTGTGCTTTTTTTATAAAAGATGTAGTAGCATCAGAATTTTTTTCTTGTAAAATTTTCTGAATTACATATTGCTTTTCTTTTTCTATTAGCAATAAATCAGATACTTGTCCGTAAAAAGATTGACTTATTATTATAATCAATATAGTTGTTAGGTGTTTTTTTCGAAACAAATTGACTTTTTTATGTTGAACATATGTTTTATACTCTAACTTAGAACACTTTTTTAAAATCGTATTATTGTTTTGAATTTAAAAAATTGCTATAAATCCTTTATTGTTTTCTTTACAAAAAATAGCAACAAAATTGGTTAACCAAATATAAATTATTTTATTTTTTTTTGTTACGGGTTTCCCACATTTCATTTACGGTTTAACCGTAAAACACAGCAATGTCAAGTATTCTCAGCGAGTAAAATAAATTAAAAAATATTTATAGAAAGTGATTTTAACAATGATGATACTAAAAACTAGAGGGCGTAAGATAATTTAAAACCAAATTATCTTACAATTGGTATCATCTATTAAAAAAATACGCTCAAAACGATCAGGATTTTCGGGGGTAAGTCTAAATAAAGTATTTTTAGGTAAGCCACTAAAAGATAAAGAGGTCCCTTTTACTTTTTGTTTAGTAATCATTTTCCATTCGCCTTCCCAATAGTACAAATTAAATAGTTGACCATCAATAAGCTCAACGGTATTAAAATCCCTATAAGGGCCAACCTCTTCATTATCTCTTGAGATACTACATGAAAAACTATTTTTAAAATTCGGCTTAAGAACCGTTTGATTTCCTTTTTTATCTAACCAAATTGGGTATTTTTCATACGCCAAACTAACTCGTTTTCCCCCATTATCAATCATCTCTTTGGTTAGTGCCGGTAAATACACAATATTGCTTCCCATATCGGTGAATTTTGTAATACCATTACTGATTTTACTCCACCATACAGCTCTCCATTTATTTTTATTAAAAACAGTTATATAAGCAACCTTTTGGTCTTTAGTATTAGAAAATTTATAATCAATATTATAGGTATCTACATATTCATCGGTAACATCTATTATATGAGGGTCTTTTAATTTTTTTTCTGGTATTTGATTGACTTTAACGAATTTTCTTAAATTATTTTTAGGATTAGAAAATACTTTTCTAAAAACTTTACCCAATCTCCTATGATTAGCATTATAATTATATGGAAGGTCTAGGCTTCCGTTAAAAGGAATATGATCTCCATTTTTATTAATAATTGTATTCCAATAATGTGAGTTTGAAGAAGCTGCATTATGAGGTGTAAAATCATAGGTAACTGCTAAACCAATGGCTCGTGCATTTAGTAATGCAATACTAGCCAAATCCTCACATTTTCCTTTTTTTCTAAAATGCATTTGGTCAATACTCAAAGCAGGTTGTGGAAGTGTTCTTTTTTTTTGAAATTCAAAATAATCCATTTCTTGCAAAAGACTTGTGCATACAGCTATAGGGTCTTCTTTATCTTCTGAATCATTAATTAGAGAATGATAACGCTCATAATAACGTTGTTTCCAGTTGTTTCCTACTGGTTCAAAAGTATTTCTATAAGGCAAAATATATTCACAAAAAGTATTGAAATCATAACTGCCTTTCCATGGGCTTGATTCCCATGCTTTTATTGAACTATCAACTATTGATATTATAAAAGACGAAGTAACCTTTTCTATATCATAAATTGAGATGAATTTATGTTTTCCACCTGCTTTTATAAAAGATTTTAAATCATTTTCAGCTGAATCAATATTATCGTAATTGAATTCATTAAAGTTATATGGATCACCTTCTTTAGTTGAAAACTCACTAATTAATGATTTGTGTGAATACAAATTTGTTAAAAGAAAATTTGCTGCTTTTAACTTATAAGTATTAGGGTCATCCTTATAATGGCTTTGTACTTCTTTAAGTACATTATTATAATTTTGTAAAACTTCA
This sequence comes from Flavivirga aquimarina, assembly GCF_030540835.1. Classification (GTDB taxonomy): domain Bacteria; phylum Bacteroidota; class Bacteroidia; order Flavobacteriales; family Flavobacteriaceae; genus Flavivirga; species Flavivirga aquimarina. Next base: position 56,567 of record NZ_JAUOEK010000068.1, read on the forward strand.
GTTCTATTTTTTTGTCCAAATGACAAAAATGAAATAAATAACATTAAAAATGTTTGTATTTTTAAAACCATAATTTAAAACAGAATTGATTAGTTTGTGTTAAAAAAAAAATATTTAAACAGTACTTATTTTGTTAATTCAAACAAAAAAACAAATATATACTTCTTTTTATTGTGTTTGATATTAATTACTATTCCCTTAATTGATCTTTTTGTAAAGATTCCAAAAAACGAGTATATATTAGTATCAACTGGTTTATGGGGGTTTTGCTTGGTTATTTTCGAAAAGAAAAACCATATAGCATTTAATGTAATAGACAGGCTCATACTATTATTTGTATGCTATCAAGTAATTCATTTCTCAATGTTCTCTCAAAGCAATATACTAGATGGAGCATTATGGATTAGAGTGTCGTATGCTTGTATTTACTTTTTTTTTAAAATTATGTATTCGGTTTACAAAGAGTCCATTTTTAAGGGGCTAATTTATATATTATATATAAAAGTACTGCTAGAAATGTTACTTGGAGTATCACAATATATTGGTTGGTTAAAGTTGAGTAAAACAATATTTTTTTCAACCGTAGGAACTCATACAAGCCCTAATTATTTCGCATATAGCCTAGTAATAGGGTTACTAATTTCTATCTGGTATACATTTTATAACTACAAAAAATTATCTCTTTTAAAGAAATACATTCTGTTAATTTATATCGCAACTAATATTTTTCTTTTAATTACTACAAAATCTCGGGCTGCACTTATAGGTTTTATAGTATGTCTTTTTATTTTTTTAATAAAAAATAAAACCTTAGCCTTAAATAAACTTAACTTAAGGACAAAATTCTTTAGTATAATTGTGTTTACACTTTGTTGCTTGATAGGAGGAAAAAAGCTATACGATTACAAAAAAGAATCTGCAGATGGCAGATTATTAGTTGCTAAAATCACATTAAATGAAATCAAAAACCAACCCATGTTAGGGTATGGATTATTTTCTTTTGAAAAAGGTTACAATACTGCTAAGGCAGCTTATTTTAAAAACGTTCAAAGAGGGTGGAATGAAATTATGGTGGGTGACTATATTTATGCAGCGATGAATGATTATTTGCAGATTACCTATGAAACCGGTTTTATAGGGTTGTTACTTTTGTTATTGATTTTTACAACTATTTTTTTAAAAAAATCAAATTCGGATTATGCCATACTAGGAATTTTAATTTTTTATTTTATGTTAATTGTAGCACTTTTTTCTTCGGTACATAGGCATAACAATTTAGTAATTTATGGAATAATAGGTTTTATTCTTTCACAACACAAAATTTGTTTTGCTGAAAAAAAGCTTAAGACCAAGCATTATAAACTTTTGGAAACTTTATTTGTATTACTATTCGTAATACTCATTACTATTGGCAGTTTGAGAATATATGCTAAGAAGTTTATAATTACCAACTATAAAAATAAAGAAAATATTTCAGAAATATCTATTGAAAATTGGCGAAAATGGACTTATGTATATTCAAATAATGGACTATCAAAATTTGGGTATGGAAAAATTCTTTATAAATATTATCCAATAAAAGAAGAAGGCTTAAATATTATGAGAGAAAGCTTATCGAAAAACATTAAACCTAAAAACATAAGGCAATTAGCATATTATTACTTAAAAGAAAAAGATTTCTCAAAAGCAGAAGAGCTCTTTGAGTTAAATATATACACACAACCCTTTCGTTTTGAACCTAAAATGGATTTAATTAAATATTACATTAAAACTGGGGGGAAAAAAGATATTTTATGCCAAAAAGCTCAAGAACTTATAGATTTCCCTATAAAAATACCTTCAGAAAAAATTACGAACTACAAAAAAAGCTGTAAAAGAATAATAGAAAAAGAAAACTGTAAAAAAACTTATTAACAGATTAATAATGAGAGATTGTTTGTTTTGAAATAAAAATTTAGTAATCTTATAAAAGTAAATCTTAAGACATGTAAGTTCTATAATTAATTATACTGAATCTATAAAAAGTAAGTGATAAAATAACATACAACTAAACTTATTGATTTACAAAATATTATAAATAACTAAATACTCCACCTTGAGTACAAAAGGCTTTAACAGAGATGTTGAAGCCTTTTTATTTTTTCAGGTACAACAAATCTATAGTTTTTAAGGTGGTTTTTGTTTATCGATAATATTAATCTTTTTTTGATGTCACCTAACAAAAAGAGAATAACCATTTCTTCAATTGCTTGACTTTTTCCAAAGCCTTTAGTAATCCTATGGATAATAATTCTTTTGAGTGTTACTAACAGCTTTCGAAGACCGTTATGTGAAGGATAGCACAATTTCATAGCACTGTCCTATCCTTTTTGATTTGTTGATATTTAAGTCGTGGAAACTATACAAGACGTTTTCAAAAACTTTTTTTCACAAAGCATAGTTTAAGTATAAAGAAAACCTGTTCTTTGATTCCACATTACCTCCAAATAAATCCTGATGTACTGGCAACGTATAATTGACGCCTAAAATAATTTTCTTTAAAATCACTTCTGAACCAATGGTAGCATTTGTAATATTGCCATCTGTATCTTTCAAGGTTTCTCCGTATTGTATTATAGCATCATAAATATCACCCGAAAACCCAATAAAAGGCATGATATTTATTTTTTCTTTTTGAAAAACAGTATAAAAATTCATCGAATAACTGAACTGATTTCCAAACCGATATTCGTTTTTATTCTCGCCCTTGAGATAATAGGACATAAGGGTATTTACACCAAATTTATCCTTTCCATAATTATAACCCATAGAAAAGATGCCGTCAAAACTACCAGTGCCTACTTGAAACCCTGGATTAACATTATCGGCTAATGCTTCTTCAAACTTACCTGTTGGTAGTTTTAAACCAATTCCAAATAGTAAGGAATGTCCTGACACTTCTCGATTCATATTAAAATCGACCGAATCTTTTTGCTTTTTATAGAATTGTAATTTATACCATCCCATAACACTACCATCTCCAATACCGTTTATACTTTCAGTAGTATTATCTATCTTTCTTTCTAAATCTTGGTAGGGAATATTAACGCTCAAAAACACCTTTTCATTAAGAGGAACTTGTGCCCATAATTGATAAGTATTAAAGGTTTCCATACTTGTAAGTGAATTTTCAAAAATCCCATCCTTGGATTCAAAATTTTGATAAATATAGCGCAACCCTATAAAATTAGTATTACTTAACGTGCCAAAGCCAAAACTTCCACTACTTGTAGAACAACTACATAAATCGCACATAAAACTCAGTAACTCATGTTCGCCACATGGCGGGTTATTTACATGAGCTTCAGACCTTAATATCTGAAACAAAAGAAACACTAATAGTACTATTTTTCTATTAAAACTCTGCAAATCTATCATCATTTAAAAATTCGTAATCTGTTAGTGTTTTCAGGAAAGCAATAATACTTTCTTTTTCATAATCTGATAATGTAATTCCCAAAGAACCATCAACTCTTTCAAAGACTGGGTCTACATTACCATTATCGACAAGACCAGAATCGTAAAACTCCAAAACCGCCTCAAGCGTTAAAAATCTTCCATCGTGCATATATGGTTTGGATTTCTCTACGTTTCTTAAACTTGGTACTTTAAATTTATACAAATCGTCAGGGTTTTCAAAAATATTAAAACGGCCTTTATCATTTAACTTCGGGTTTATTGATAACCCATTATTCCTGTAACTCTGATCTGTAAATAAATCTGTTGCGTGACATGAAGTGCATTTAGCTTTAAACGATTCTAAGCCATCCAATTCTTGAGTGGATAAAGTGCCGCCTTCTTCATTTCTAACATACTTATCATATTTAGAGTTTGAAGATATCATCATTATCATAAATTGAGACAGTGCTTTTAACATATTTTCACTATTGATTTCACCATCTTCAAAGGCTTTATCAAATTGCCCTTGATAATAAAGGTCTGCATTTAGTTTTGAAATAACATTGCTTAACGTTTCTCCCATTTCAACTTCACTTGTTATGGGTATCACAGGCTGTAAATCTAGATGTGTTGCTGCTCCATCCCACATAAATTCAGATTGGTAAGCTAAATTCTGAATGGGTTGTGCATTTCTTCTACCTACACCGTCATTTAATCCATGACTTACAGTATGTTCATGGTGGGTAAATGCAAACGCTTGTTCATGGCAAAAGGCACATGGAATGGCGTCATTCGCAGATAATTTTCCTTCGTAAAACAACTGCTTACCTAGTTCAAAACCTGCTTCTGTGACTGGATTATTATCTAGATTATATACTATATCTGGAAAATTAGTGGGTATCTCCACCTCCATAGGAACTGGTACATAAGCAACCTCTTCTGACGACTTTGAGCATGACCATAGTATTAGTCCTATTATAACTAAAATTTCTTTTTTCATGATAAAATATGAAACCTATTGGATGCTAAAACACCCAATAGGTCTTTATAGGGTTAGTCGTTATGCACGTGATGTACAGAGAACATAGTAGCTACGTTAGCAGCTATAACAGGTGTTTCAACAGCATCAACATGTACTTGATCATAGCCATCTGCGAAATTAACAGAAGTTACACTTTCAAAAGCTTTCAGAATATCAGCTTTAATATGAATCTCAGGCGTTTTTTCATTTCTTACTAAAACAGTGTTTGGTAAACTTAAGATTGTTTCCTTATAATTATCTAAAGCTGTTCCAACGCTTCCCATATGAAGATTTAAACCTTCATCTGTTACTGTACTTGTAGAATACGTGCCATCAAATCTTATAAACTTAAAACCTGTAGCCCAACTCCACAACATTCCTTCATTTTCTGCTTCGGTCAAAAAATCACCTTGACCATCGGCGCCTAAAGCAAAACGGTCTTGGTCGATACCGATTCCAAAAGTAACTTCTGTATAGTTTGCGGCATCAATATCTTCTAATGTTACCCATATTTCTCCCGCATTATTCCCATCAGCTTCATTTACTATAAACACATTCTTTTCAGATGGGTACATAAACACATTGCCTTCATCATCTTTAAACCTTATGTTACTAATAATATATTTTAACGTTTCCAATTTGAATGACTCGCCATTAGATTTGTTGTATGAAGTTTGAAAAATAAAATCTTGGTCGCCAACACCATTATCGAATTTAATTACCAAATCTCCTGTTTGACCTGCTAGATCCTCCATATCGTCATCAGATGAGCATGACGATAGTACTGCGCATAGTAGTAGCGCAAATGTAAATTTCATGATTTTCATTTGTTTTATTTTAAAGTAATATAAATACCATCCGTACGTAATATTTAGGATATCGTATTTAACTAGTTTTTATGTTATTTTGAATTTTTGAAAGCTCAAAGGCTCTCATTCGAAGAAAATAATTTATACTAAGGGAGGTCTGAAATGCTTATAGCCAAAAGTGTAAGTATAGATTTGATTATTGGCACTGTTCATTTTTCTATCTTGATGCTCTATAAATTCGATTAAATTGTAAGGAGCATTTTTTTGGTAAAAAACTAAAGAAAAAAATTCTGTAAATAATTGTACGGCTTTATTATCCTCTTGATTTTTTGATTCTATTTGTAATTGTTTCGCTAAATGACATTTACCATTACAAGCTAACTCTACTTTTTCCTTATTAACACAATAAGTATTTATAATATAATCCATGTTAACTTGATAATATACCAAATAACTTAAATTATATATTGGCTTTGCAATAAAAGCGAGCAACAGTAATATGAAGAATACTTTTTTCAATGTCTAAATAATCCAGATGCGAAATTACTAAACTTCAATTATATTTTGTTCTAAAATGGAAGTGAGTTTTGTTAAAATTAAAGTAGAAATAGAATCAAATAGATTAAAGAAACAAAGTGAATAAAAAGGGATTTTGATAGATGAATAATCAACGATTATCTATATGTGAGCTATAACCACATTGTTCAACTAATAATCTTACAAATGAACCAGTTAACAAAATTAATTGACTCATAACTTATAATTGATTTTCATGGAAACTTCCATATATATGACAAAAATAGACCTTTTAAAAACCTCATTAAATTTGGTTCCATTTAGTTTAAATTGTTTATAACCCTGAATTAAATGTTAATATTTTCATAAAAAGAGGTCGATTCTGTGTCAGCAGAATTTCTATCCTTTGAAATGACCTATTAATACTTACAATTTGGAATTTTAGCTAGTTCTGCATTCAGCACAAAAGCTTTAACAAAAATATTGAAGCCTTTTTATTTATTAGAAGACCTCTAAAGAAACCTCGAATAAAACACTTCTAGGAAAAGCCTTGTACTTTGATAAAACTGTCACAAAAAATGGTCGTTTTATAAGGCTAAAAGTCTAACCTTAAATCCCAATCATTATATTGATATAATAAAAAATATTTTGAGTAAATTTAAATCCATTAATAACTCATTTTCTTAGATAACTATTTTGTGTAAAAAACACCTTATATATGTTCTTCTCTTCAGCTTCGGAATGCAAGCGCAAACCGCTATCTCGGGTCGACTTGACTTAAAGGATCAAATTACGAAACAGCATAAAGTATATTTATACAAATTAAACCTTAAAGACCTTAAAAACCCCAAAACAACTAAAGAAGTTGCATGGTCTCCTCTTGGAGCTGACGGGTCATTCTCTTTTAGTAGCAAACTTCTCTCAAATCAGGATACTTTTTACCAACTACATTTAAATCGCTTAGGAATACGAAACGATACTATTGCCAAAAGTAAACCCTTTATTCTTTCAAGTCACGATAGTATTAATTTTAAATCTGGGGTTCAGCTTTTTGCAAAATATAACACCACTAATCTAGCTGATAAGGAATGGAAACGTTTACGAGAGTTTGAACAAAGGCTTCAAAAGGCAGATGACGAGTTTGGGCATAATGATAAAGAAAGAAAATCCTTTTTTAAAGACTCCTTGCATATTTTAATTGTAAAATTGGTAGCTGTTCAGCAGTTAGAAGATAAAAATTTATTAAATCAGGACATTGCCAAAAACCCAGAATACTATTTAACCTTATTGGAAGAGCTTCAGGAAAGCAAACTACCATCCACACAATACCAATTTTTCGAAAAGAAACTGGCTTTTTTGACCAAAGAGGTTGTGGAACACAAATACGCTTGGAGCAAGGCCATAAATATTATTCTAGTAGTAATTGTTTTCGGATTGATTTGTTTTACATTCTTTAAGAGAAAATATGTAGAGACTTTACCTGAACTTAGCAAACAAGAACGTACTATCAAAAAACTAATTCTTGAGGGAAAATCCAATAAGGAGATTGCGAACGAACTTTTTATTAGCCTGAGTACAGTAAAAACACACATCACCAATATTTATAGTAAGCTAAAAGTATCCAACCGACAGGAACTTCTACATAAAATACATAATTAGTACCGGTACTAGTACTTAAATCCTACTCATTTTTCCTTTTTTTCATACCAATAGCTCCGTATTTGCATCTCAAAAGAAACGATGCAAAATCTTATACAATTAAAACAGTTCTTTTCTAGTCCTTCACAGAAATTTGAATTTTGGAATAAATGGTTGGGCTGGGCTGCTTTTTTTATTGCCCTTTTCACCTTTTCAGTTACCGTTGAACCTACGGTAAGTTTTTGGGATTCGGGAGAATATGTTGCCACTTCTGCCAAGTTAGAAATCGCGCATCCTCCAGGAGCACCTTTATTTCAAATGATAGGAGCTTTTTTTGCTCTATTTGCCCTCGAATCTAATAAAATAGCCTTTATGGTAAACTATGTTTCTTGTGTGTCTAGTGCCTTTACCATTCTTTTCATGTTCTGGACAATAACTAATTTAACTCGAAAGCTCAGTTTCAAGGAAAGAAAACTCACAGATGATATGGCCATTGCCGTGTTAGGAAGTGGACTCATCGGATCCTTAACCTATACATTTTCAGATAGTTTTTGGTTCAATGCTGTGGAAACAGAGGTATACTCTATGGCCAGTTTAGTCATGGCATTATTGTTATGGCTAGGATTAAAATGGACAGATAATTTGAATGACCCTCGGAGTGATAAGTGGCTAATTCTCATTGCTTTTGTGATTGGTTTAACATTTGGCGTCCAGTTTATGGGGTTTTTAGCTATTCCTTCAATTGTACTGCTTTATTATTTTAAAAGACACAAGATTATTACGATAAGAAATTTTATTCTAGCCAATATAATTGCAGTGGCCATACTTATGTTAGTTTTTAAGTTTCCTTTAACTTATATGCTTAAGCTTTTTGGATGGGGTGAAGTATTTTTTGTAAATAGCTTTGGACTCCCGTTTAACTCAGGGACTATTATTGTTGGGCTTCTTTTAATATTCACCTTCTTTTTTGCCTTGAGATATACTCATAAGTACCATTATCGAATGGCAAATACATTGGTTCTTTCCATAATGTTTTTATGCTTAGGCTTTTCTTCTTGGCTAGTTTTACCATTAAGGGCTAACGCTCATGTTACGATTAACGAGAATGATCCTTCAGATGCCAGAGCACTTCTTGCTTATTATAACCGGGAACAATACCCAAGCACAGATAGTCCATTTTATGGCGCTTATTACTCTGACAGATTTGCTCCATCTGGAGAGGATAAAGATGATCATCCAAAGTATGAACGAAATAAGGAATTGAGCAGCTACAAAATCGTAAATCTTTATAAAAATGCCTTACAAGGTCCTAATGAAAAACATATTGGAATTTTACCTCGCATGTGGAGTCAAATGAATGCTGAAAATTATATGAAATATTTCGGTGCTTTAGAATTCGACATTAAATCTGAATTTAGGTCGAATAAAGAACTTGTAAGTGCCGTAAATCAACTTCGAAGAAGGTATGCCGACGGTGAGATTGATGAAGCACAATACATAAAATTCTTAAATGAGTTCGGCGACTTTATTGAAGTCAAGCCACCCACTGTCTGGAACAACTTGGAATACATGTTTAAGTTCCAATTTGGGTATATGTATTGGCGTTATTTTATGTGGAATTTTGTTGGAAGACAAGATGATATTCAAGGTCGCTATAACGGCCATGGAAATTGGATAAGCGGAATTAGCTTTATAGATCGTTTACATCATGGTAGTCAGAATAATTTACCAGATGAAGTAACGCATAATAAGAGTAGAAACACCTATTTCTTTTTACCTTTTCTATTAGGTATTATTGGCCTAATCTTTCAGATTTCACGAAACCTCAAACAGTTTTGGGTGCTTTTTGTATTCTTCATCTTTACAGGCATTGCTATCCAGTTTTACACCAACCCTACAATATTTCAACCTCGTGAGCGAGACTATTCTTTGGTGGGTTCTTTTTATATTTTTGCGATTTGGATAGGTCTCGGAGTTTATGGAATGTTTGATGTATTTAAAAAATTGATTCGATCTAAACTATTAGTACCAGCTGTTTTGGTTATTTGTTTTTTGGCTGTTCCCTGTGTTATGGTCTATCAGAATTGGGATGACCATGACAGGTCTAATCGATATACTGCTCGCTCTTCTGCTAAATCCTATCTAGATTCTACTCAAGAAAACTCAGGGGCTATCATGTTTACGATTGGAGACAACGATAATTTTCCTCTTTGGTATATCCAGGAAATTGAAGGTTACCGCACCGATGTTCGAATTCTTGTTACCAGTTATTTCGCAACAGATTGGTATATTGATCAAGCGAAACGAAAATCATACGAAAGCGATCCCATCCCATCACAACTCACACATGATAAGTACAAATACGGTACAAGAGATGCTATTTATTATCAAGGGCTTCCGGGAATAGCCGAAAAACGCTGGAATATTAAAGATTTTATGAATTGGGTAGGAAGTGATAACCCTCAAACAAAATTAAAACATATCTTAAAAAAACAGGGAGCTGACTTAAGCCAATATTCTGAGAGTACCCTGAATCTTGTTTACTATCCTACCAACAAAATTCGCATAGATGTTAACAAACATACTGTATTGCGTAATGGTTTGGTAAAAGAAAAAGACGCTGCGCTTATCGTTGATTATATTGACATCGATCTACCAAAAACGGTATTGACTAAAAATAGAATTATGATGCTAGATGTCATTGCAAATAACAATTGGGAACGCCCTATTTACTTTTCAGGAGGGAGTTATGAAGACGAAGAATTTATCTGGATGAAAGACTACTTGCAACTAGATGGCATTGCTTATAAATTAGTGCCGATAAAAACTGAGTATGAGGGCGGATTATATATGGGAAGGGTAGATGAAGATTTAGGGCATAGTATCGTTAAGAGTTTAGATTGGGGTAATTCCGGTAGTCCCCACATATATCATGACCCACAGACACGGAAACAGGGTGGTCTTATGCTACGCACCGCTTTGGCCAAATTGATAGAAAAATTGATAGAGGAAGACAAAATGGATAAGGCCAAGGAGATAATTGATATAGCTATGACAAACATTCCTGTAGACTATTTTGGTTATTATACTTTTTTGGAGCCCTATGTTGATAGTTACTATCAGGTTGGGGAAACCACTAAGGCCAGAGGTTTATTTCAAAAATTGAAAAAAGTATACCAAGAAAGACTTAACTATTATGCTGGTATTCCGTTAGACGAACAATATAATGGGATAGAAACGATCATGTCGAGCATGGAAGCCTATCGGAGGAATTTAGAAACTATCATTAGACACGATAATAAGGATTTTGCCGAAAAGGAAACTTTATTATTTAATGAGGAAATAATAAAATTTCAACATTTCTACAGCGATAGGGCATTAGAAAAGGATAAATAATAATTTTGCAAATAAGCCAATTAACAAAGTTTACTCATCCAATTTAATTCTGGGGAATTGCAACAGAAACCTTTCCGTTTAAAATATTTCCATCTCTTAAAATCGTATTACAAAAAACCAATGTTATTGTTTCACCATCATTATTAACAAATAATTCAGTCTCGGGAGTAGAGTCATTTCCTATCAATACTTGATTGGTAGATTTTACAAGCTCTCTTTCGATATAAGAAATGTCAAACCAGTAATCAACACCAAAATATTGTCCCGTATTTGGGTACCCATTGTTCAGTTCATTAAAATTGATTTCATAAATATTAGGCCAACTCCCAAACCTAAATCCAACGTTTCCTTCATCACAACATAGAGGTTCGGTAATTTCTAAATTAGCATTCTGCCATGTTCCAGAAATACTTAAATAATTATCTTGTGCATACGTACAAGGAAAATCAGAAGTAGTGAATACCTCCCAATCATCTTTTTCACTAGAACCATTTTTTGTATAGGCAGTGTAGTAATAAGTCGTATTTGGTTCTAAAGAGCCAATATATTGATTAAACGTATATGTACCATTATAATATTCTACATCACCTTGTAGTTCGATTACTTGATCATTACTAGAATCATTTTCGCTTCCAGTCCTAAATATAAAACCCACATTATAAGTATCTGGTTCTTGAAAAACAATATTAGATAGATCAATAAAACCATTTAAAGTTACAGAGTTCTCAGATGTATAAGTTGTATAAGACCTCACTGAGGGAGCCACATAAAGTTGAGTTTCTTGTGAAGTATCATTTTCACTACAAGAATTTAAAATACTTATAATTAATAGAAAAGCAAGTAGTTTTTTCATTTGAGACGGGTTTCTTAGGAGGCAAAAGTAACAAATTCAAATTAGTAACAACTTATCAAAAACGACAATCTATCTCAAACAAAATGCAATTAGTAATTCCGACAAATCTAAAAGTTATACAACAAATAAAACTACGTGCGCTAACCATGGTAATCGTTGCACAAGGCTCTAAAAAATATAGAAATTAACTAAAAAAACTCCTTTTTGAGGAGCTTTATTCAAAGATCATTTTAAAAAGCCTTAAAAAAACAAGGGAAATCTTTAGTAATTGCTAGGACAAAACTTAGCTCTTTTTCATTTTATTTTTTTATTTATTATTTCCAATAAGAATTATATTCTTGGTTTTATTCGAAGTTTATTACATTCGCTTTGCATTTAACTTTTAATATTAATGACCGAGCTTTTACAATATATAATCACGCACACACAATTCCCTGAGGTTTCAGTTAAAAACACCATTCAACTTTTAAATGAAGACTGTACCATTCCTTTTATTTCGAGATATAGAAAAGAGCGCACAGGCAATTTAGACGAGGTTCAAATAGAAACTATTGTAACACATAAAGAACAGTTTGAAGCGCTTGAAAAGCGAAAAAAAGCTATTTTAAAAGCTTTGGACGAACTGGATGTTTTAACTCCCGATTTACAACAAAAAATAGCATCGACTCAGGATTTAACCACACTTGAAGATTTGTATTTGCCGTTTAAGAAAAGTAGAAAAACAAAAGCAGAAAAAGCACGGCAAATGGGACTTGAGCCTCTAGCAAAAATTGTTATGAGCCAGAATGCGAATGATCTGGAATCGATAGCATTTAAATATACTAAAGGCGATGTTACTTCTGTTGAAGAAGCTTTAGAAGGGGCGCGTCATATTATTGCCGAATGGATTAACGAGCGTACTGATGTTAGAAATAATATTCGCTACCAATTAAACCGTTTTGCCATGATTTCCTCGAAAGCAGTAAAGGCAAAAATAGATGATGAAAGTGCTCAAAAATTCAGGGATTATTTTGATTGGGAAGAATCCTTAAGTCGCATACCGTCTCACCGATTACTGGCTATTTTAAGAGCAGAAAAAGAAGGATTTATTAAAGTTAAAATCAATATAGATGATGATAAAGCACTAGCTAAAATAGAAGACAGAATCATTCGCTCAAGAAATGCATGCGCAGAACAAATCGAAATAGCGATTAAAGATGCTTATAAGCGTTTATTATTACCATCTTTAAGCAACGAAGCATTACAAATAGCTAAAGAGAAAGCTGATGATGCAGCCATTTCTGTATTCACAAAAAATTTAAAGCAATTGTTACTAGGGTCTCCACTAGGTGAAAAACGCATTTTGGCTATCGATCCTGGATTTAAATCAGGTTGCAAAATTGTGTGCTTAGATGCCCAGGGACAATTAAAATATAACGAAACTATCTATCCGCACCCGCCAAAAAATGATACGGTTGGTGCAATGAAAAAAATTAGTTCACTTGCCGATGCTTATAAAATTGAAGCTATTGCGATTGGTAATGGTACAGCATCACGAGAAACAGAAGCCCTCATTAGAAAGATTCATTTTAAAAACGAGATTCAGGTTTTTGTAGTGAGTGAAGCTGGAGCTAGTATTTACTCGGCTTCGAAAATTGCCAGAGAAGAGTTTCCTAATTACGATGTCACTGTAAGGGGTGCTGTTTCCATAGGACGACGATTGGCAGATCCTTTAGCAGAATTAGTTAAAATAGATGCCAAATCGATTGGCGTAGGGCAATATCAGCACGATGTCGATCAAACCAAATTAAAAAAGTCTTTAGACAGGGTGGTGTCTAATTGTGTGAATTCGGTAGGTGTTAATATTAATACTGCCAGTAAATCGCTACTAAGTTATGTGTCTGGGATTGGACCTAAACTGGCAGAAAATATTTTTAATTACCGTAATGAACATGGCGTGTTTTCATCAAGAAATGATATTAAAAAAGTACCGCGTTTAGGAGGAAAAGCTTTTGAGCAAGGCGCTGCATTTTTAAGAATAAAAGAATCTAAAATACCTTTAGATGATTCTGCTGTGCATCCCGAAAGTTACCCTCTAGTCACAAAAATGGCTAAAGATTTAGGGAAGGGTATTCAAGATTTAATTGGAAACTCCGAATTGCTTAAAAAAATAGATTTAAAAACCTATTGTACCGAATCGGTTGGATTGCCTACGCTTCAAGATATTGTTAAAGAACTGGAGAAACCGGGTTTAGATATTCGTGAGCAAGCTAAAGTATTTACCTTTAATCAAAATATTAAAACAATCAATGATTTACGTGAAGGTCAGCTCTTACCCGGTATTGTAAATAATATTACCAATTTTGGCTGTTTTGTAGATATCGGAATTAAAGAAAGTGGTTTAATCCATGTGTCTAATCTGGCAGATGCTTATGTATCGGATGTGAGTGAACATGTTCATTTACATCAACAAATTATTGTTAAAGTTTTAGAGATTGATATTCCGAGAAAACGGATTCAATTAAAATTACATAAATAAAAGAGGGTGTTTATTTAAAATAAATCTTGGTATAAGTTTTAAATAATTTGATTTAGGTGATGCTCTAAATGATCTACATAATCTGTCATTAGAAACCTTAAATCGGATATCTCACCATCACTAATCTCAATTTTATAATTAAGGGTTTCCTCTGTTTGTAGCTTTATTACACAGCAAATTCTATTATTGATTGCCTCCCAGAAATTAGCGATTTCTTTTAACGCTGCATGTTGGTAGTCATTCACTTTTACCAAGTCATCTTGCTTATACTGTCTTATTTTATAAGGTTTATTTGCCGTCTGAATTTCGGTAAATCGCTGTAGATTATTTATTCCAGAATCTATAAGATGTCCCAGAATCTCTTTTTTGGACCACTTATTAGGTGATGGTTTTTGAACCCATTCTGTTTCGGAAGATTGCGAGATATATTCTAACCCCTTATTTATTAAACCCTCTAATTTATATACTGTTTTGTTCATTTTTTTAATTTTAGCTTATTGTATTGTTCCTTACAGTGTCCCAATTTGATCCAACTCTCCCTGTAATTTCTTTTTTGCTTCAAACTTATTAATATCAACAACATACGTTTTAGAAAGAGCATCGTGCCATCCTTTGCCTTTTGCTCCCAAAAAAGATAATCCATCAAAAGGAATTAATCGACAAAAACTTCTTTTCAAAATATCCAGATATGAAGGTTTATCTCCATTGTGTAAAACAACAACTGTTTTAGTAACATATTTCCCTAAAGTTTTGTTGGCAAAACTTTCCATAAAAAAATAATACCCTAACATTATTGTATATGTAAATATATAATCTTGTATGGTTGATAACTCAGTAAGAAAATTATTCAGAACGTAATTTCCAGTAAACTCTCCAATATAAAAAAACAGATAAATCACTCCATAAACTATTCCGTATTGAGGTACTAAATCAATAAGATAATTTACAAAACGCATATTATTGCTAGCGAGAATATCTTCAGTAATTTGAAAACTATGTTCCATGTGAATCTACTTAATTAGGTAAAATAAATATAAGTTTTTTTATAACAAAAAAGACATCTTTAAAAAGATGCCTTTATGCGCCATAATCTATTTAGATAAAATTGTTAATTAGTTAAGATCCACACATTAAACAATCATCACCTTCTCCTGCTTTCGCTTGGGCAATGAGCGCTTTCATTTCCTCTGCAGTCATGGGCTCAACTTCAGGCGCATTTTGCTGCGCAAATTTTGCAGCATTTTTAGCTGCTACTTTTTTCTTTTTTACCTGTTGTTCTTCCTTTAAATTAGAGTCATTAACTTCTACAACTTCTGCTGCTGGCTCTTCTTTCTTAGTCGTTTTTAAAGTAAACTTAATAGCATCTACAGCACTCTTAGTACGTAAGTAATACATTCCTGTTTTTAAGCCACTTTTCCATGCATAAAAATGCATTGATGTTAGTTTAGCCATCGTAGCACCTTCTAAGAACAGGTTAAGCGATTGTGATTGATCTATAAAGTAACCTCTCTGGCGAGACATATCTATAATATCTTTCATACTTAATTCCCAAACTGTTTTATACAGGTCTTTTATATCTTGAGGAATTATATCAATAGCTTGTATGGAGCCGTTGGCTCTCATTATATCCTGTTTTAAATTTTCATTCCAAAGTCCAAGATCAACAAGATCTTCTAATAAATGTTTATTTACAACAATAAACTCACCAGATAATACACGACGTGTATAAATGTTAGAGGTATAAGGCTCAAAGCACTCATTATTACCAAGAATTTGAGATGTTGATGCTGTTGGCATTGGCGCCACTAACAACGAGTTACGCACACCATTTTTAAGTACTTGTTTACGAAGCTTCTCCCAATCCCAGTTACCACTTAACTCGTCATCTTTTAAATTCCATAGGTTATGTTGAAACTCTCCCTTACTAATTGGAGAGCCTTCATATGTTTCGTAAGGACCATCTGTTTTTGCTTCTTCCATACTTGCAGTAACCGCTGCATAGTAAAGTGTTTCAAAAATATCCTGATTTAATTTTTTAGCAGCATCACTTGTAAAAGGCATACGTAATTGTATAAAGGTATCTGCTAATCCTTGAACACCTAATCCGATAGGGCGATGACGCATATTAGAATTTTCAGCTTCTTTTACTGGATAGTAATTTCTATCAATAACTCTATTTAAGTTTTTAGTAACTCGCTTTGTAATTCTGAATAATTCTTTATGATCGAATTCACCATTTTTAACAAACATTGGCAACGCAATAGATGCTAGGTTACATACAGCAACTTCATCTGGAGATGTGTACTCCAGAATCTCTGTACATAAATTAGATGAACGAATGGTTCCTAAATTTTGTTGGTTAGATTTACGGTTAGCCGCATCTTTATACAACATATATGGGGTTCCTGTTTCAATTTGAGATTCTAATATTTTCTCCCAAAGCTCACGTGCTTTAATTGTTTTACGCCCTTTACCTTCTGCTTCATATTTTAAATAAAGCGCTTCAAACTCTTCACTGTGTGTTTCTGGTAATCCTGGGCATTCGTTTGGACACATCAGGGTCCAATCACTATTTTCTTCAACACGTTTCATAAATAAATCTGAAATCCACATCGCATAAAATAAATCGCGTGCACGCATTTCTTCTTTACCATGGTTTTTCTTTAAATCTAAGAAGTCAAAAATATCGGCATGCCAGGTTTCTAAATAAATAGCAAAGCTTCCTTTACGTTTTCCTCCTCCTTGATCCACATAACGAGCTGTATCATTAAATACACGAAGCATTGGCACAATACCATTACTGGTACCATTAGTTCCTGCAATGTAACTACCGGTTGCTCTAACATTATGCATAGCCAAACCTATTCCTCCTGCTGATTGTGAAATCTTAGCTGTTTGTTTTAAAGTATCATAAATACCATCAATACTATCTTCTTTCATAGTTAAAAGAAAACAAGATGACATTTGCGGTTTTGGTGTACCGGCATTAAATAGTGTTGGTGTAGCGTGTGTAAAATATTTTTTAGACATTAACTCATAGGTCTCAATGGCAGCATCTAAATCGTTTAAATGAATTCCTATTGAAACACGCATAAGCATGTGTTGAGGGCGTTCGGCAATTTTACCATTCAATTTTAAAAGGTATGACCGCTCTAAAGTTTTAAAACCAAAATAATCATAACCAAAATCACGATTATAGATAATAGTGGAATCCAGACGTTCTTTATTAGCCATAATTACGTCATAGACATCGTCTGCTAAAAGTGGTGCATCTTTCCCTGTTCTTGGATTTACATATTTATGTAAATCTTCCATAACATCACTAAACGTTTTTTTGGTGTTTTTATGTAAGTTAGAAACCGAAATACGTGCTGCTAATCGCGCATAATCTGGGTGCGCTGTCGTCATAGTTGCAGCAATCTCTGCAGCAAGATTATCAAGTTCGCTTGTTGTAACACCGTCGTACAATCCTTCAATAACACGCATTGTTACTTTTAACGGATCTACTAATTCATTTAATCCATAACATAATTTTCTCACTCTAGCGGTGATTTTGTCGAACATGATTTGCTCTTTTCTGCCGTCTCTTTTTACTACATACATATATATTACACTTTTTAGGTTTTCTGATACACCTTCAGAAAAATGGTTAGTTTGTTACTCTAAAATTTAGTTCTAATGGTTAATTTAGACAAAACTCAGTTGCTTTAATTACTTTCAATAAAAGGTACTTAATTTTCCATTTATCATGGAATGTCATTCTAATTGAATTTTCAAAAAAAGAAATCTTTGAAAATTAGGGGATCAATTAAAAATCGGCGTCAAAACTGAATTTATCTTCGTCTTCTTCTTTATTAAGGACACCTGCTTTTTGATACTCGGATACACGTTTCTCAAAGAAATTGGTTTTTCCTTGTAGTGAAATCATATCCATAAAATCAAATGGGTTCGCTGTATTGTATTCTTTTTCGCAGCCTAATTCATTTAACAATCTATCTGTCACAAATTCTAAATATTGTGCCATTAAGACTGCATTCATACCTATTAAACTGGCAGGTAAAGACTCTGTTATAAACTCGCGTTCTATATCTAAAGCATCTATTAATATTTCTCTAATACGAGATTTAGGTACTTTATTTACTAAATGCTCATTATGTAAGTGTACTGCAAAATCGCAGTGTACACCTTCATCTCGAGAGATTAGTTCGTTAGAAAATGTTAATCCTGGCATCAATCCTCTTTTCTTTAACCAGAAAATAGAGCAAAATGCCCCGGAAAAGAAAATACCTTCTACTGCTGCAAACGCTATTAAACGTTCGGCAAAACTTGGCGAATCAATCCATTTTAAAGCCCAATCTGCTTTCTTTTTAATAGCAGGGAAATTTTCAATAGCATTAAATAGCAGATCTTTTTCATTTTCGTCTTTTACGTAGGTATCTATTAAAAGTGAATAGGTTTCACTATGAATATTTTCCATCATAATTTGAAATCCATAAAAGAATTTCGCCTCACTATACTGTACTTCGTTAACAAAATTCTCTGCTAAATTTTCGTTTACAATACCATCACTTGCAGCAAAAAATGCCAAAATGTGTTTTATAAAATAACGCTCATCATCATTAAGCTTTGTAGCCCAATCTGTAAGATCTTGATGTAAATCAATTTCTTCTGCTGTCCAAAAACTAGCCTCTGATTTTTTATACCATTCCCAAATATCATGGTGTTGAATTGGAAAAATAACAAAACGATCTTTGTTTTCTTGTAGAATCGGTTCTATAGCCTGAGACATTGTTTTTTAAAATTTTTATAAAATATTGGACGAAAATTTCTTTCGATTTGGGAGTAACAAAGATTGAAAATAGAAGTTAAAAATGAAAGGCTTAGTTATAAACATTGTCAACAAGTTTTTAACAAAATTTATCAAATTTTGTCTTTTTAAGACAAAATTTACAATATTTAAAATACTGATTATCAGATATTTAAATATAAAGATACTCGCTTAAGCCTTATAGAATAAGGGTTCTTTGTTTACAAAAAATGCAAAGAAATGGAAGTCGTATTTTAAAAAAATGACATAAATTTTAACTTCTTTTTTTGGAATTTGCCACCTTCTCTAATTCCATATACCAATCTTCACCAAATTTTCTAATTAAGGCTTCTTTTACAAATTTATAAATGGGTATTTGCAATTCTTTGCCTAGCACACAGGCATCATCGCAAATTTGCCATTTATGGTAATTAACTGCCGAAAATTCGGTGTAATTCTGAACTCGTATAGGATATAAATGGCAAGACACTGGTTTTTTCCAGGAAACCTCACCTTGGTTGTAAGCTTCTTCTATACCGCAAAGAGCTACCTTTTTTTCGTCAAAAATAACATAGGCACAGTCTGCATCATTAATCAAAGGTGTTTCTAACTCACCTTCTTCGGTGGTTACAAATACTCCTTGAGATTCGATAGCCATAATACCTTCTTTACGTAAAAAAGGCTTTACTTTAGGGTATATATCTTCAAGTATTTTAGCTTCATCTGCCTCTAGCGGCGCACCTGCATCTCCATCAATACAACATGCTCCTTTACAAGCTGAAAGATTGCAAACAAAGTCTTTCTCTATAATATCTTCGGATATGATGGTTTTTCCTAATTGAAACATCGTACAAAAATAGACAATCTTTAGAATTATTTAATGTAATAGTCTCGTATTTAATACCGAACTTTGCCTACAAATTTAACAACCAAAAAAATGCAATTAAACTTTAAAGAAATCTTTACGGCTTTTATGGTGTTATTTGCCGTTATAGATATTATTGGAAGTATTCCAATAATAATAGATTTACGAAAAAAAGCGGGTCATATACAAAGCGAAAAGGCTTCTGTAATTGCCGGTGTTATACTCGTTTTATTCTTGTTTTTAGGGAAAAGTATTTTAAACCTTATTGGTATTGATGTAAACTCTTTTGCAGTAGCTGGTGCTTTTATTTTGTTTTTTATTGCTTTAGAAATGATTTTAGGCATCACTCTATATAAACAGGAAGAAAGCAACGCTATGACTACAGCTGTATTTCCTATAGCTTTCCCGTTAATTGCTGGTCCTGGTAGTTTAACAACCTTATTATCTCTAAGAGCAGAATTTAGAATAGAAAATATTGTTGTTGCTGTAATTATGAATGTTATTATTATTTTTATAGTACTTAAAACATCGGCTAAGATAGAACGCATTATTGGCCATAACGGTATAAACATAATTCGCAAGGTATTTGGTGTTATTTTATTAGCTATTGCCGTTAAACTGTTTGCTCATAATATTAAAGCACTATTTGAAATTACTTAAACTTTATTTAGAATGAAATATTTAACTATTATTATAAGTATCATTGCCTTTGGCTTAATGATTTTCAATTTTACACAAGTTGATTTTAATGCTCCTTTTAAAGACGATAGCTTGATTGCTTTAATTACGATTGTAGCTGCTCTTTGTGCCATCCTTATGATGCTTATTTTAAGAATATCTAAACGCATTGAGCAAAAAGTAAAAGAACGCAATTAATGTACGACGCTCTCATTATTGGTGGCGGTGCCGCAGGGTTATCTTGTGCTTTGGTTTTAGGCTCTGCTAAAAACAAGCCTTTTACTAAAGGCAAACGTATTGGCATTATTGCACATCAAAAAACATCGCATCTTCAAACCGCTTTATTTAACAATGTATTGGGTTTAACTCCTGAAACTACGGGAGCTTCTATTTTAGAAAGTGGAAAAAAGCAGTTAATCGATTTATACCCACATGTTGATTTGATTGAAAATGAAAAAGTTTTAGAGTTATCCAAATTTGAAGATTCTTTTAATATAAGTACGAATAAAAACAGTTACACAGCAAAAATTATTGTCATTGCTGTTGGTTATACAAACTTAATGGCAATTAAAGGGCTGGAACATTATATAGAACCACATCCAAGAGCTGCTATTGAAAAAAATCGTATTTGGTTAAAAAATACGGATCATGTAATTGAAGACCATTTATATGTTGCTGGTACCCTTGCCGGATGGCGTAGTCAATTTGCTATAGCTTCTGGTAGTGGCGCCCATGTGGCTACCGATATTTTAACGCTTTGGAATGATGGGAAACATACTAAGGTACACGATAAAGTGGAGGTTTAATTAGGCAATCTCTTTATACCAATTAGCACGCTCTTAATTTCTATAATCTTTTATACTCTGTCTAATCAACTTAGCAGCTTCTTCTGGTAGTTTATTTAAGGCGTTTTCTATAACAGCGGTCGTTTCTATACCCACAGCCGTAGACATAAAAAAAGCTTCAGTGTCATAGTTCTCTAGTGCTACAAGCTCATAAGGCATAGTACTCTCTCCCTGTTTGCTTTTAAGATAATCGAGGCATGTATTCTTTACTGACTTATAAAAATATCCAGTGGCATGGTTTTCATTTAGAAACTCCGTTTTATCTTCCCAGACTTTAACAAAAACAGCCTGCACCATGTCTTTTGAGGTTTCCAAATTATTAAGATACTTGTATGCAAACACACAAAGTTGTGGATATAAGCCTTCAAAAAGTACCTTAAGCTGATTAAGTGTTAGTTTATTTTTGTTCATAATATAAAAGAGATCCAAAAGCATCTCAAGGAAAAGTGTTTTAGACTAACAGGTAATACGAATTACCTTATTCGATTTAAGAGATAATAGCACACTATCAAATAACTTATCAACAGGAATTAAATCTCTGGAGTTAAAAAAGGCAGCAGGGAAAAACGAAAAAAAGGCGTTAAATTCCTTAGCAGATAAAAGCTCGGTTCGCGAGTTAAAGTCTGGATCATCATAAATAATTGCAATAGCCCTTAAACCCATTTTACAATGCGTTGTAACAGTATGAGATAACCCAGATCTGTCCAGCAACACAAACAAAGTAGCAATAATAGCATAGTGATTTGGTATATTTAAATTATCTGGAAACGTAAGGTCTTCAGTTTTTTCCATAGATTAAATGTTTATATTTTACACCATTAGAGGTGCTTAAAATTGGAAGTTGAACCTAATGCCTGCCTGTTTGGGCAGACACGCCATTAAACCTGTAATGTTTGGAAACAAAAAGGCGTGGAACTCAACTTAACGGAAAGAGGTACTGGTATACCCAACCACGATAAGAGAGCCCACGCCTAGGTCGTGAGCCAATCTACTTATCATCTCGCGGTTTAAAATTACCAGTTTTCTTTCCGAGACTCAAAGCGATAGCTTCAAATATTTTCTATACGAAGAATCGCAAATTTATTAAATACAAGCTAATATATATAAAAATATTTATGCGGTAAAATATTACCGCATTTTTTTATCAAAAATAGGGCAACTTTCAAGCATGCAAAAATTTGAATATGAAAAATAAGTATAAAGAAGAAGTATTAGTTCTATTTGGGGAAAAGTTAAAAGAATTACGTTTAAAGAGAAAATTAAGTCTTAGAGCATTAGAAAAAGAATGTGATATTGATAATAGCTACATAAGTAAAATTGAACGTGGTAAAGCAAATATAGGGTTTCATACTATTGTAGAGTTAGCAGGAGCATTTAAAGTACACCCAAAAGAATTATTTAATTTTGAGCATGAATGGAAGGATGAAGCTTTTATGTGATTGTATCTCGGATACTTGTTTTTAGTAAGGAAATTCAGCTATACGAAGTTTGTAACTAATAGATCATTTATATACATAAAACATTTACTATCTTAGTCTTATAATCTGGATATAGACAATTGTTGGGCGTCATTAAAATGAATAATGGTGTAAGTATAATCCAGACTTATCTCAACTCTAATATATTGATATTGCATTAATAAATTATTATTATGAAATTAAACTTATTGTCTTGTGATGCTCAGAGACCAGATAGAAGAGCGATAGCCAAATGTATTGCAGAGATTTCATCTAACATTGATCAATCCTTATCGAATGAACTTACAGATATACTCTTAGAAGGAGATGCTGTAGATATTGAGATAGGAAGATAGAAACTCTGGTTCTGCTTTAAGAGCTTTGCGAAAACTAAGTATTGACTACGAAATTTTAGAATAAACCAAATTACTAGGAAAAACGATTATTCCCCATCACTCAACTTAATAACCTCATCAATCATAATATCTCGTTGATTGAAAACTTCTTCAAAAGCACCACCACCATAAAGTTGATCTGCTAAAGTTGCTTTTATGTAATGCTTTACTTCTTCATGATATGCTACAAAAGTTATTTTAGAACCGACACGCACATTTACGTAATCTTGAAAAGCAAGAACAAAGTCGTCACTCACTTCAAACGAATCAATAAAATCCTGTCTTGAAATACCGTCATTAAGATGCCTGTCTTTTTCTAGTTCTTCAAATACAAAATAACCAATAAATCCGCTTCTTCGTAAATAGGTAAGTGTTTCATTTAGCATACTATTATCTATTGGCACAAATACATCCGGAATTATACCTCCTCCTCCATACACAACTTTTCCTTTTGGTGTTGTGAATTTTAATGAATCGGCTACCTTAATTTTTTCAGGATCTAACAGTTCACCACTATTTAACCTCTCAAAATACTCATCGTAATAATCTTTATTACCATTTTTGTATGAGCGTTGAATGGAACGCCCTGTTGGCGTATAATAGCGTGATACGGTTAAACGTATTGCACTACCATCACCTAAATCCATTTCTCGTTGTACCAAACCTTTACCATAAGAACGACGTCCTACTATGGTACCTTTATCGTTATCTTGCAAAGCTCCGGCAACAATCTCACTTGCCGATGCTGAACCCTCGTCTATAAGCACATATAATTGTCCTTCTTCAAAATCTCCTTTGCTTGTTGCAAAACTTTCTTCAATATTTCCGCGCTTATTTTTAGTGAATAGGATAAGTTTGTCATCTTCTAAAAACTCATCCACTATTTGCTCTGATATGCTTAAAATTCCACCGGGGTTATTTCTTAAATCCAATGCAATTTCGGTAGCTCCTAATTCTAAAAGTTTGTCTAAGCCCTTTTTAAATTCTTTATAGGTGGATTCTGCAAAACGATTTATTTTTATATATCCTAGTTTTTCTGTTAGCATATAAGCTGCATCCACACTTTTAATAGGGATTTTGCCTCGTTTTACTGTAAAATTTAAAAGTTCTGGTTCTCCTTTTCTATATACTTTTAAATTAACTTTTGTGTTAATGGGTCCTTTTAGTTTTTTAACCATTTCGCCATTATTCAATTTCTCTCTATCACCAAAAAGTGTGTCGTTATCTGCCATGATAATCCTGTCACCCCCTTTTATTCCTGCTTTATCACTTGGACCACCTTCAATCGCTCTAATAACAGCTATGGTATCTTTATAAGGATAAAAACTAACTCCTATACCAACAAAATCGCCTTTCATCTCTTCGGCAACCCGTTCCATAGATTCTTTAGGAATGTATACTGAATGTGGATCCAGATTCTCTAAAATGCCATTAACCGTAACATCGACAATACTGTCTGTATTTATGTCATCAACATAATCGTAATCAATGTAATCAATAAGCCTGTTAAGTTTATCTTTTTTACTATTAGTAGAAAACAACCTATCGGACGAATCTCTAAAATCTAGTTTCCCGCCAATAAAAATGCCTGCTGCTATCGCAACACCCAAAATTAATGGTAAATATTTTTTTTGAAATGACATTATGCTTTTAAATCTTCTATTAATTTAAGTTCTATTCCTGCTTTTTTTAAGAATTTTAATCCAGAATCGTCTTTATATGCTTCATGATATACTACTTTTACAATACCTGATTGGTGTATTAATTTACTACATTCTTTGCAAGGTGACATGGTAATATATAGAGTAGCACCTTTACATGATTGAGTAGATGCTGCCACTTTTAAAATGGCATTCGCTTCTGCATGTAATACATACCATTTTGTGTAGCCTTCTTCATCTTCACAAAAGTTTTCAAATCCTGACGGGGTTCCATTATAGCCATCAGAAATTATCATTCTATCTTTTACAATAAGCGCACCAACCTGCCTGCGTTTACAATAAGATAATTTCCCCCACTCTTGAGCTATTCTTAAATAAGCTTTATCGTACTTAAGTTGTTTACTGTCTGGCATTAATTTATTTTATAATTATGGTGTGCTTTTAAACGATAAATGAGTTTTTGAAAGTTGCTTCTTAACAAAAATCGTGATGGTTTCAACGAATGCCTCAATTATGTATGTAAAACAATACAACGAAGATACTTGGTTCGTATTTTAATTACAACGCAAGTTCGTTAAAGTTTTATGAAAGTTCTATAGGATTTTAAAGTTTAAGACAAGAAATCGCTATTTAATATCATTGGAATAACCAAACCAACAACTATGGCAGATACTACCATGATCCAATCACGCTTAGAAAATCTAAAAATAGTCTGTACTATGTAACCTAAAAATAATACTAAAAACACGATAATAACTTGGGCAATTTCTATTCCTAATGCAAACTCTAATAATAAGACTAATTTATTATCGGAGTCTCCCAATAGCATTTGAAATTCGCGCGCAAAACCTAAACCATGTATCAAACCAAAAAACAATGTTGATAAAAACAGTACACCTATTTTTTCTTTTTGAGCACCTTTACCAGATGTAAAGACATTAAAAAACGCTACAATTAATATAGTAATAGGAATTAAAAATTCTACAATTTGTGCATTGACACGAATCACACTATAAGCGGCTAAAATAAGTGATAATGTATGTCCCAATGTAAACATAGAAACTAATAATAAAATACGTTTCCAGTCCTTAAACATATACGGAACGGTTAAAACAATAAGAAATAAAACATGATCGTATGCGTTTATGTCTAAGACATGATTGATACCATACTCTACATTAAACCAAAAATTTTGAAACATAATAATTATTAATAAGATTAGATTAGGGAACTGTTCAAAGATACGATTAATTAGATTCTTTTAAAATGCTATTAGATTTTTATCTCGTTAAAACTACCCGCATATTGTATGATAAATTAGCAATTTGATTTGTAATTATTAAGCAGAAATAAACTATTACTATATCTTTGTACAGCACCATTAAATGAAGGCCAATGCGTATTAAAACTTTAAGTATTTTAAGTGTTATTGTTATATGTTTTTCTTGTAAAAGGGGTCAAGAAAATAACTCTGAAAATAATGCTGAAAATAATCAGAGCAAAGAAATAACAGAAAAAGACATTTCAAAAATTGATTATATCGATTTTGCATTAAGCATAGAGACTGAAGATCTTATTAAAGATTGGCAAGAATACTATGAATTACAAGATGCTATAACAAATATTAAAAAAGGGAACCTTAGTTTTTTTTATGATAGTAAAGAAACTATTAAAACGTTATTGAAAGATTTTAAAAAAAATATTCCTATGGAAATTAACTCCCCTTCTATTTCTGCAAGAATTACAGTTTTAGAAACAAAGCTTCATAAATTAGAAAGTTTATCAAATTTATCTACCACAGGTAAAGAAGAACTCATTGCTACTATTAAAGACTTTTTAGTAGCTTTTTCTAGTTTGAATTTACAAATAAACAAGAAAATAGAGTTTAATTCCCAAAAAATTGAAAAGCCTCAATAAGTAAAAAAGGGTTCGTACTTAATGCACCAACCCCTTTTAATTACGAATGAATGTTTTCTGTTATTTTTTTGGCTGTGCAGCTTGAGCTTGCAATATTTGTTTTTGTCGCAATAATTCAGTTTTTGTTATTTGAACTAAATTAAAGTTAGGAGCTGTTTTTAAAGTTTCGTCTAAAATATCAACTGCTGCATCAATATTTGCTTTTGTGTCCTTATTATAAAGGACTAACGCATTTAAGTACATAAACGCTGCTTTTAAAGATACTTCATAGGGTGTTTGTGTCTCGTAAAAAGCTTTCTTCATATCATCTTTCGAATTTGCTAAACCGTAGGTAATATGTTTTTCTGCTTCTGCTATTTTTTGAGTTTGCAAATTAAGCTCTGCTAATTCGTAAGCAATTAAAGCGCTCGGTTTTCTTGTAAATATTTCATCAAAAAACTTAATGGCCAATTCTGGTTGTTTAACAGATTTTAAAGACAATGCTTTTACTTCTATTGCAATATCAGAATCTGTAGCATTTTTTTCTATTCCTATTGTATTAAGAGCTTGCATATATTTCCCTTCGCTCATATACAAATAAGCTAAAGTATCTTTTCTTGCCTTAGATGGTGATAATAAATTTAAATGTGTCATCCCATTTATAATACCTTGAACATCTCCTTGGGCTTTCATTTGCTTATAATAAGCCTCATAATGTTTTATTAATTCTGAGTTACTTTGTGCGTTTAACATAAAGCTACTCGCTAATAAAATCAATCCAAATAATCTTTTCATTCCTCTTATATTTATTTTACGTGCTAAAACTATAAAAAATTAACATTTAAACTCTTAAAAGTATGCTAATTATTTTGTTTAAGTTAAATAATCTTCTTTCCAGAAATTATATGTCATCATATAATTTATTAAAACTTCCCTAAAATGAAATAGTCATTTTTTAGGAAAATTTAAAAATTATGCCTATATTTAAGATTACTAATTTGATTATTTATGGGAATAAAAAGTTTTCTGGCTTCACGAAAAAAAACAAAAAAGGCTACGACATCCAACTCTTTAATTAAGGTTAGTGATTATATGACCACAAATTTGATTACGTTTAAATCTAACCAAAGGATTGAACAAGTTATTGATGCTATAATAAAATATAGAATTTCTGGTGCACCTGTAATAAATGAAAAGAACGAATTAATAGGTGTTATATCTGAAGGTGATTGTATTAAGCAAATAAGTGAAAGCAGATATTATAATATGCCCATGAATAATGATACTGTTGAAAAACATATGGTAAAAAACGTTGAAACTATTGATGGCAATATGAATATCTTCGATGCCGCTAATAAGTTTCTAGAATCTAAGCGAAGACGTTTTCCTATTGTTGAAAACGGGAAACTAGTAGGACAAATAAGCCAAAAAGACATTCTTAAAGCGGCATTAAAACTAAAAGGTCAAAACTGGAAGTAGATTAACTTTCACGCTTTACCAACGCATAATAATTGCCTTCTAAAGGTAAATATCCTTGATTGTATACAAAGTAATAAATAGTTCCTGCTTTAGTTGTATAAATACTTGTAAAATAATTGAAATCAAAACCAGCTTCTATTAATTTAGCGCGAGATGTTTTTGTTTTTTGTTCTGGATTTAATGTCTCTAAGATTCTATAGTTTTTACGCAATCTATTATTAGTATTCCGTATTAAGTTTTTACTGTCTTTATTTATTTTATTGTTGTAAGCGTTTCGGCATCCATCACTACAGAATTTTTTATCTATTCTACCAACTATGTTATCGCCACATTCTAAGCATTGTTTTTGCATAGCTATTTGTTTTCAATTTATATCGCCAAATATTTAGTCTTTACCAATTACCTGCATATCCCAAATCAAGGTTCGTTGTCTGTTTTAAATAATTATAACCATACCTTAAAATTTGTCTAATATGCAAATAGTCATGTGCCAACCAATTGGTTAAAAATAGTTTTGCAGACAAATCCCCTAATTCTGGATGCTTTAACGTACTGTTCCAATTAGCATGTATCTGACTTTTTAACCATATCACAGATTTACTACGTTCTTCTAAAAAAGCTTGAAGGGTTTCGTTATAATTTTTTGAAATGTAATCTCGTTCCTTAACCCAACCTTGAGGATTAATCGGGGTTAAATCTTTAAAAGGGTTTTCAAGTGCATGCTTTACACGAGCCTTAAAGTCTTCCCGTTCTTCATCAAATAAGTGACATACTATTTCTAACAAATTCCATTTTTCCGGTTCAGGTCGCCATAAAAACTCTTCTTCTTTTTTAGACGACAAAAGATTTTCAAATACTTGTTTATTCTGTTGTAATTGGTTTATAATGTCTTTAATTATCATAGGCTAGATGATTATTCTTACAATATTAAAAACTAATATAGCATATTGCATCTAAATGTTAGTTAATTAACAATTATAAATTTAAAAAAATGATATTGAACTCATTTTTTTATGGATTGCGGATTATATTGTCCGGTAACCACAACCTCATCCAAACTATTAACTTTTACTAAATCTTGTTTTATTTTTTATAAAAATATCAAGCAAGAAAAAAAAATGTAAAAAAAAGCAGAAAAACCTTTTATTTAGAATCATTCTTAATTAAATTTGTTGTGAATAAATTTTATTTTAATTAAGTCTAAATAAATTTTGTTCTTTAAATAAAGAAAACATTAAAAATGAGACTATTATATATTTTAACAGTGTTTGTTTTAACATTTTCAATACATGGAAACGCCCAAAACAAGAAAAAACAAGATACTGAAGCCATTAAGAAAATGTGTGGATGTTATGAAGTAACCTTCAATTTTACCGAGACTTTTAACTACAGTAAAGATTCTCTTTATAAGCCATCCGAAACAAAAATTGCTAAGGGTTTGGAATGGGCAGAGCTAGTAGAGAACGATAAAAATAAAATTTCCATTCAGCATTTACTTCAAGTGGGAGACCCATCTAAACCACATATAGTAAAACATTGGCGTCAAGATTGGCTGTATCAAAATACAGATTTCTACATGTTTAATGGTGATAATACCTGGAATTTTGTGACTAAACCAAAAGCCGAAGTTAAAGGGCAATGGACCCAAAAAGTATATCAAGTGGATGACAGTCCCCGCTATGAAGGTTCTGCTACTTGGGTACATGTAGATGGAAAAAGTTATTGGGAAAACACAACTGATGCACCACTTCCCAGAAGAGAATATACCAAACGTAGCGATTACAATATAACGGTTAGAGGTAACAGACATGAAATTACTGAATATGGTTGGTTACATGACCAAGATAATGCAAAAGTGATTCGTGAAAATGGAAAAGAGGATATGCTTTTAGCAAAAGAAAAAGGCTATAACACTTATGTTAAAGTTGATGATAGCAGATGTCAAGCTGCTAATGATTGGTGGGTTGAAAACCAAAAGAAATGGGCTTTAGTTCGAAGCAAATGGTCTAATGTTTATGGTAGAAATCAAAACTTGTCTCTTGAATCTAAGGTTGAAAATAAACCTCTTTATAAACATCTATTTGCAGATGACTTAACTCAAACAGATGATATCAATAAAACCATAGAATCTTTTGTTAAAAAATAACACTGTGAATAGATATATAAAAAAAATTACATTTTTCATTTTAATTATAGCGGTAAACTCATTCGGCCAAAACACTAATGTCTTATTGGACAGAACTTTCTGGAAAACAAGCCCATCTATAGAAATAATAGATCAAAAAATAGCTGAAGGCCATGATGAAACAGTATTAAACTCATATGGGTTTGATGCTGTTGTATATGCTATTCTTGAGAAAGCACCCAATGCGACTATTAAATATTTGCTTTCTAAAAAAGGTAACGATGTCAATAAATTAACACACGATAAACGTACCTATGTTTTTTGGGCAGCCTATAAGAACAATCTGGAACTAATGCGATACTTAATAGCCCAAGGTGCCAGAATGGGCCTAAAAGATTCTCATAACTTTTCTGTTCTAACATTTGCAGCAGTAGCAGGTATCACCAATCTTGATATTTATGATTTGTGTATTGAAAATGGTATCGATATAAAAAGTGATCTAGACGAACATGGAGCCAATGCTTTATTATTATTAATGCCTCATCTTAAAGATTTTAAACTCGTTAATTATTTTACAAAAAAAGGATTACATATAGATAGTAAAGACAATAACGGCAATGGTGTTTTTAATTATGTTGCTAAAGCCGGAAATAAAGTAATGCTTGAAAAACTAATTAAAAAAGGTATTTCCCATACACCAAATGATAATGGGGGCAATGCCATGTTGCTAGCTACCCAAGGCTCAAGAAGAGGGTATAATACACTAGCGTTTTTTAATTATTTGGAAACCTTAGGAATTGATGCAAATATTATAAATAAAGAAGGTATTACGCCACTTCATAATTTGGCTTATGGAAATAAAGACTTAAAAACATTTGATTATTTTTTAAGTAAAGGAGTCAATGCAAATCAAGTTGATAACGAAGGGAATACAGCACTTATCAATGCATCTGGCAGAAACTCATTAGAAGTTATAACAAAACTTACTCTTAACACAAAACACATTAATCATGTTAATAATAATGGACAGTCGGCTTTAACAAAAGCAGTGAACAACAGCCCCTCTGTTCTCAAATTTTTAATTAAAAAAGGTGCAGATGTCCATGTCATCGATAAAAAAGGAAATAATCTTCTCTACTATTTGGTTCAATCTTTTAGTACAGAAAAGCAAGAAGCATTCAATCAAAAACTAGAAATACTATCTAATAATGGACTTGATGTTAAATCGATTCAAAAGGATGGTAATACTTTATTTCATTTAGCAGTAGATTCCGATAATTTAGAGTTATTAAAACAAGCAAACTCGTTAGGTATTCAAGTAAATAATAAAAATAAAAATGGTTTAACAGCTTTGCATTTATGTGCTATGAAAGCTAAGGACACCAATAGTTTAAAATACTTACTGTCTATTGGAGCGAATAAAAATATTAAAACCGACTTCGAGGAATCTGTTTATGATCTAGCTAGAGAAAATGAATTATTAAATAAAAACAATATCAATTTTCTAAAATAATATTATGAAACATACATTAGTTTTTAAAACACTTCCAATACTTGTAATAACCTTATTTGTTTTCTTCGGGTTTAAAAATAAAGTAAATACAACGTCTTATAAATGTATGATTCAAATGACCAATTATACAGGGGAAGGTGCTTACATCGCCATTTCACTTCTTAACCCGGACGGAACATACGAAAAAACCTTATATATACAGGGAGACGATGACGAATGGTATTCGGACATAACTGAATGGTGGAAATTTCATGGAAAAATCCGTGCAGATATAGATGCGATTACCGGGGCAACCATAAGTGGTGGTGGACGCACCATAAGTGTTATCCAAATAGATGATGATAAAATAGACGTTGGTTACAAAATCCGTTTTGAATCGGCTGTCGAAGACCAAGAATATTACAAAGATGATGTCGAGTTCGAACTTACTTCAGAATCTGTAAAAAGTAAAGTAGATGGAAATGGTTTTATACGTTACGTTCGTATTATCCCCCAATAATATGGAGATATTATGACTATTTCTATATGGAGATATAGCCACTTAACATTGGCTATATCTTCTTCCATCTTTATCCTATTAGCAACTTTAACTGGTATTGTTTTAGCTTTTGAACCTGTTTCAAATCAACTAAAACCTTATGCGGTTAAAAATGCTGATACGTTCTCACTTTCTAAAACTATTGAAAATTTGAAGAGTGAATATGATGACATTATAAGTATAGAAATGGATAAAAACGATTTTGTAATCGCAACTGTATTTACTAATGAAGGGAAAAACGAAACCTTTTATATAAACCCTTTCACTGCTAAAAAAATAGGCAACCTTATTGAAAAAGCTCCCATTTTTAAGTTTGCTACAAACCTACATAGATCGTTATTTTTAAAATCCACAGGAAGAGCCATCATTGGTTTTATTTCTTTTTTACTGTTATTAATGGCAATTACAGGTGTGCTTTTAATTATAAAACGGCAGGGAGGCAAAAAGCATTTCTTTTCAAAGATTATTAAAGAAGGAAGCAATCAGTATTATCATATCATCATTGGTAGGTATGCTTTAATTCCTCTTATCATCATCACCATTTCTGGAGTTTATTTATCCTTAGAAAAATTTTCATTATTGCCTTCAGATAAAAACGTCCATATTTCAAACAAAGAGATTTCAACTGAAGCTTCGAAATTGAATATGACAGATTTTGACCTTTTTAAATCCATCACTTTAAACGATATAGAGTGTGTTGAATTTCCTTTTTCTAATGATGTTGAGGATTACTTTGTTTTAAAACTAAAAGACAAAGAATTGTATGTAAACCAATATAACGGGGAGGTTATAAGTCAAAAGAAGGATGGTTTTGTTACTTTGGCTTCTAGTTATAGTATGATATTGCACACTGGGCAAGGCACAATAATATGGGCTATTGTTTTACTACTAACATGTTTTTCGATCTTGTTTTTTATGTTTTCGGGATTTTCTATGACCTTTGATCGTAGAAAGAATCGCATTAAAATTAAAAATAAGTTTAGTAAAGACGCTGCTGAATATATTATTCTGGTTGGCTCGGAAACAGGCAGTACTTTTGGGTTTGCTAAAGTCTTATATAATGCTTTAATTGCTCAAGGCAAGTCGGTTTTTGTTTCAGAATTAAACACCTATTCCAGTTATAAAAAAGCAGCACATTTGGTGGTGTTTACTTCTACTTATGGTGATGGTGAAGCCCCTGCTAATGCACGGTATTTTGAAAAATTAGTTCGTACTATTCCTCAAAAAAACAAGCTCCAATATTCGGTTGTTGGTTTTGGCTCTTTAAATTATAAAAGCTTTTGTAAATACGCTATTATCGTTGATGCTTTATTACAATCCCATCAAAAGTTTATTCCAAATTTATCACTTCGTAAAATAAATAATCAATCTTTTATAGCTTTTAAAAATTGGGTTGATTTTTGGAGTAAAAGCAAAGGTTTAAATCTGGAAATTGAAAAGCCCGAAAAGATATCTCATTCTAAACTATTTAAAGTAATAAATAAGTCTAAAATCAATTCAGACCATTCTTTTTTAATTGAATTAGAACCTACTCAAAAAACACATTTTGCCTCAGGCGACCTACTTAGTATTTATCCGAAAAATACTCACACAGAACGTTTGTATTCTATCGGAAAAATAGGTAATAATGTGTTACTAAGTATAAAAAAACATGAATTCGGAATATGCTCAAACTACCTTAATCAACTAAAAGAAAACGATATGTTATTTGCAGATATAAAACAAAATAAGGCCTTTCATTTTCCTACTTCGGCAAAAGAAGTGGTTATGATATCTAACGGAACAGGAATTGCTCCTTTTCTGGGAATGATTAATAATGAAAACCATAATCACATAAAAACCTACCTATTTTGGGGTGGACGGACTAAAGAATCTTATCAAATGTATTCTAAGCACATTGATAAAGCATTTTACAACAAAAAATTATCGGGTATTTATTTGAGTTTTTCGAATGAGGAAAACCAAAAAAAATATGTTCAAAATGCTTTAGCAGAAAACGAAGAGCTTATTTCTCGTGTTCTAAAAAACAAAGGTGTAATTATGATTTGTGGTTCTATTACCATGCGAAATGGTGTTTTGGAAACACTAGAAAACATTTCGTCCTCAAAATTAAATATCCCTTTAAATATGAACCAAATAAAAACAGATTGCTACTAAACATTATTCTCCTTAAAATTTTATTCTATGTGTAATACTATTAAAACTATATCGAAGGTGAAAAGCGGCGAACTGTCTATATGCTTACAATGTAACATATACCGTCTTGAATTCAATAATATTTACCTGGAATTTGAACAAAAAGAGTTTGAACAATTTAAAACATATATCCTTGATCTTGAAATGGGTTATTGGGAACAAAGATATGCTTCAACCAAATTAAAAAGGAAAATCCCAATTCCTTCAATGCAACATAATCTTGTTTTAATGTTTAAACAAGAAGAAATAAATGAATTAAAAACATTGGTGTTAAATATATCTGATGACATTTATACAACATTGCTAAACATAAAAGATATTGATTATACTTTAATTTTAAACTGATCACTATGGAGGATATAAACACCATTTATCACAATGATTTTGGAATCGCTTTTCAATGGAAAAGGTGTGCCGCAAAAGATTTTAATAAAGTTCAATTGGTGTTTAAAAATACAGGGCTATTCCTTAATCAAGAGGAACTTTTGCTGTTTTTTAAAAATATTAAACAAGCCTTAAATAGAATGCATTTATATAATGATTGTCCCGAAAACAAAACGTATGAGTTATTTTTGTTGGAAGCTCCTAATCCTCAAATAAGTTTTGCAATGTGTTATCATGAATTACATGGAATACACGATTTAGTTAAAAGAACTATATTTCAGTTAGGGTTAGATACACTTTTAGCTAAGCAAAAGGTTCGTTATAATTATTAGTTTTCATATTTATTATTTTCAAGAAGGCTATTCGTTTTTTAACCATTCTGATAGTCCGTCAAGTTCTGTATTGGGATAACTAATTAAAAGCAACTTACAGAGCCAATACATCGTACTTTGCATCTGCTCATTTTTATAGTGTCTTTTTTCCAGTTGGGTCAACAACAATATACCATCAAGTAACGATTCCTGCATATAGGCAAGTTCGTTTAAATCGATAATGGGTAGCTTTATATAACTTTTTTTAGTTTCGGGGTCTGATTGCAGGGTATTACCATACCTTGTTTTAAATTCTTCTGATTTCATATGTTAAAGTTTTTTAAGGATTTAATTAAACCTGCCTTAGCCTTCCTTGTTAGAAGCCCACCACCTTTTTTATAAAGGTCTATAAGATATTCTTTCATGGTAAAAATTTGATTTGTGGATTCAAATATAGGAAAAATCAATGTTTTGCGGAAAAATTTCCGCATTATTTTTTAAGACAAGCCATTACTTTGTTTATTATGGTTAGTTTAAAGAAAAAAATCTGTAATTATATTGCTAAAGAATGGATTAGTAAATCCAAATCTAACCGACAATTTGCTGATGACCATGGCATAGATGAAAAAGTAGTTAGAAGAATTTTAAAACCAGAAGGAAGTGGAATTTCATTAACTACATTAGAAAGAATATGCGAGGCTCGTGAAATTAAAATATCAGAACTTTTTCAAATGATTGGAGAATAACTTATAACATCCAATGAAATCTAAACTAATCTTATTGCTTCTAATTATATTCCAGCAAATAGCTTGTTCTCAACAAATAGATAAAAATGGTTTGCAAATATCTGATAAATTACTTTCTTCTATTCAAAAGGATATTGGTAAAAGAAGTGAGCCACTAAATAGAGAAGTCTGGAACTACGATAGTGAAGGAAATGAAGATAATTATACATTAAATAAAGGTGTAGTATTTAAATTTGTTAAAGAATCCCAAGCATATTCCATTTTTAAGAAATATCATAAAGAAGTAATTGAATCAGGCAACTATTTATTTCTAACTAATATGGACTTTGATGATTCATATAAGACCTACTATGACATTGTTATTGTTAACTGTTCTAACCAATTTGAACTTATAAAACTAATTGGTACTAATGGTGTGAACTATGATGTTTACAATAATGATATAGTAACTCAAATGAAAGAATGGCATAAGGAAGTAGATTTTACCATAGATGTTGTTGATGTAGCCAGAATTCACGCTTATATGGGTAAATTACCAAAGGATATTAAACAATTTGCTAAAGAAGTTTACAAATTTTGTCCAGATGTAATTGACCAAGGGTATAGTTCAATAGATAAAATGATTTTGGACTATAAGCAGAATAAATATTTTTGGCTTTGGTGGGATTGAAATTCTATCTTTTAAAAGGTAATATCTTCAATAGAAAGGTATTCGAACTTAACTTTAAGCGAGTTATTTATATAATTTATAAATTTCAAGTCATTTGGTTTAGCTTTAGGTTTACCGCAAATAACAATCTTCTTTTTTAAGCCTTTATAGTTATCGAATGTTTGTTCCTCATGATAAACATAGCTTAGTAATTGCCCTAAACCTTTCTTTATACAATCTTCTGATGAGTATGATGTTCTCTTTTTCCAAACCTGAGTTATAAACACAAATGATAAAATCGCAAAAATAGGATATACAAATAGCCTCATTATATTATTTGTTTCTAAAGCAAGAGAAATTGTTGATTTCATATCTAGATTATACTCAGTTGCTAGTTTTGCAGAAGTGGCAATAGCTATAAATGCTCCATGAACAATACCAAAAGCAATTAATATACTTGCGAAACTAGCCATAACAATATTTTTTGAAATTGTATTTGTTGGTTTGAATGCATAATACACCTGACCCATTCCAATTATATAAAACCAAGTTCCGAACAAAGCAGAAACTCCACTAGTTATAATTCTAAGGTCTGAAGCATTACCCATATTTTGATTTAAACTTGTGTTAATTGGGTCGTAATATAAAAGCATATCTCCTGCAAATAAAATTAAACCACCTAGTATACCTGATAGCCCCATAACTCTTACCCAAAAGTGATTTATATTCATTTTTAGCTCTGTTATTTATTAAACAAAACGTTTATTGTTTATTTGACCTCAAATATTCATGCTTAACCAAATCATCTTTGTCCATTATTTGAATTTTTTCGGTGTCTTTTAAAACGAAATTTTTATCAGTTATTTCAAGAACATCGTTGTAATAATGGTCAGTCAAAATTATACCTTTCGATTCTTTTAGTTTTATTAACAAACTCTTAATTGTATCTTTATAAATTGGTTCAATCATTGAAAAGGGCTCATCTAGCATTAAGAATGGATGGTTTAGGTTTCCTATAATCAGTAACTCAAGATAGCGTAATTGCCCTAGAGATAGTTTCCCTACTTTTATTTTTTCAAAACTTGATACTTGTGGAGAATAGAAAATTTTGTCTTGGTCGTCTCCATTTGGAAAGAATAAAGGAATTATTGTTCTTACTTTCTGTTCTTTTGGTAAGAAAGTATTTTGAGGTAGATATGCTATCTTTTTTGAAGGAATAACATTTTTTTGAGGAATCGTTTCTGAGTTTATTTTTATAATAATGGAATCCGCTTTTACTGTTCCAAATATTAGTTTTAATAAAGTTGATTTTCCAGTTCCATTGCGACCAAAAACCCCAATTATTTCGCCAGTTTTACATTCAAGACTAATGTTTTTTAAAATGGATTTCTTTCCGTAAGACTTGTTAAGGTTGGTTACTTTTAATAAATCCATCTATTTGAATATTATATAAATTAGAAATATTAAAGAAGAAATAGTCAGATTTAGAAACCACACTTTTTTTATTAGATTGGTTTTTGTAAACCCAAGATTATAATATGCATAGTATTCATTTTTTCTGAAAGTTTGAAAGCCTAAATAACCTATTAAAATTCCAAATGAAGAAAAGATAACTATACTCCAAAAAATACCAGATGTA
Organism: Flavivirga aquimarina; assembly: GCF_030540835.1. Classification (GTDB taxonomy): domain Bacteria; phylum Bacteroidota; class Bacteroidia; order Flavobacteriales; family Flavobacteriaceae; genus Flavivirga; species Flavivirga aquimarina. The sequence continues at coordinate 94,940 of NZ_JAUOEK010000068.1, forward strand.
AAACCGAAAACCAAAGAAAAAGGAATGTTGAACATATTAATATCCAAAAAGTATTTCCAAATAGCTTTATTATACATTCTTTGTAATAAATTTCATTTTGGTTACGGGTTTTATATTGTGACTAATAATGGAATAAATAACTTGTTGTTTGTTTTTAATATATATACATCAAAAAGTGTCTTTATTTAAGACTTTTTAAAGATAGTTCCCATAAGTAAATAATCATAATTATCTAGAATAATAAATTAAAAAGGTGGTGGGTTTTTGCACTTAAATGCAACATAGCTATATGTTTCAAAATGTTTGTAAACTCTTGCAAACACTATAAATAAAGACAATGGGGATATAGTTCATTTGGCTAGAACGATTGATTAACAGCAAATTACGGACAAATATTCAATCTCTTGTATCCCTTATATAAATGACTCTCAGAAGTTAATGTAATTAATATTTGATGGTGGTAGTGTTTTTAATGCTACAAGTTTTTATTTAAATAGTTGTTTATAACAATATAGGGTGCTTATTCTAAATTCAATCGACTAAATAACAACTCCTTATATCGATTCCCTATAGGTAGTTTATAAGAATCTATATAAACATGATTATTTTCAATTTTGTTAATATTATTAATATTTAAAAGGTAAGATTGATGTATTCTCACAAATTCTGAAGTTGGTAATTTTGCAATAATTTCTTGAAAAGTCATCCTAGGAGAAAACACTTTTTCTCTGGTTGTAATATCTAAATAATTACCAGAGCCCTTTATAAATAATATATTTTCAAATTCAATTTTTATGTTTTTGAATCCATCTTTAATAAAAAAGAAAGTATTCATCTGTTTTTGAGAAGATATGCGTTGTTGAACTTTTTGGATAGCCACTTGAAATCTATCAAATTCAAACGGTTTCAACAAATAGTCAATGGCGTTGAAATCGTAGCTATCGATAGCAAATTCAGTATAAGCCGTTGTAAAAATAATATAAGGCTTTAACTGTAGTTTTTCTAGCATTTCTAAACCTGACATCTGAGGCATATTGACATCTATAAAAATTAAGTCTACGGGATTTTGTTTTAAAAATTGCAATGCATCTTTGGCATTATAAAAATAAGATACAAGCTCTAAATTATCAATCTTGGATATATGATGTTGAATAACATGTATCGCTTTCGGTTCGTCATCTATTGCTACGGTTTTTATCATAATCTTTTAACTGTAATTCTTATTTTTATAGAAAAAATATTGTCTTCTTTTTTTACTTCAAAAGTATGATTATTAGGATAAACTAATTCCAACCTTTGTTTTGCATTTTTAATCCCTATACCAAAACCTTGTTCTTTATAATGGGGTTTAAAAGAATTGTTATAACTATTGATGCACTCAAAGTTGATAGTATTTTGAGTACAAATAACAGATATTTTTAAATTTGATATTTTTGAAGGATTAATACCGTATTTAAATGCATTTTCTACAAAAGGAATTAATAAACCCGGGCTAATATGATGATTTTCAATATTCTTGAAACAAGTTTTTATTTCTGGTTCTAATACACACCGTAATTTTTGAATGAGAATATAATCCTGTACATATTTTATTTCCTTTTCTAAAGGAATAAAACCTTTATTGATATCCTCTTGCATGTACCTAATCAGGTTTGCTAATTTGGCCGTACTTTCTGCTGTTTTTGAAGCACCTTCTTCTAAAGCAGTTGAGTATAATGTATTTAATGTATTGAATAGGAAATGTGGGTTAACTTGCGACTTTAGTAAATGTAATTCCAATTCTTTAGCATCTAATTTTCGAATGAATACTTTTTCTTTCGTTAATAATTTTAAGCGATAAAAACCATATACATAAGACAACAAATACACTAAACACAATACACCAAATAGATTAAATGTTAGATATAAAAGATTATCTAGCCTAAAAAAATTAGATATTTTTTCAAAAAACACGCTAACCATTATAACAAAATAAAAGGTCGAAAGAATTAGTAATAATTTTCTATGTTTTCTTTTGTTTTTTTCTGTTATAAGTATTGGGGTTATGTAAAAAGCATTGGCGTAGAATACCACAAATAATATAGTAAGCAAGAAGGAAGCAAAGCCATTGTCCATTGTGGCTGAAACCAAATAAAGTAAAACGACTATAACCATATTTATGAAAAATTCAAGAAATCTCATTCTTATTTTTTTGCTTAACATTATAGCAGAATATGCATAGGACAATAAACTCGCAACCGCCAATGGGATTATAGAGATAATTAATAGTTTCGTTAACTCACTTATTGTGAAAAGCTTTTGAAAGTTTATATCAAAAACATAAGAAGAGTCAGGACTGATTTTTGCATTATATGTCCAGAAACATAGCATTAAAGCCAGATAGGTTAAAATACAGAAAACGATAAATCTTTTATATTTTTTTCTATCATTCTCTAAAGTTAAAATCGGTAAAAAAACCAAGTTATGTATGTAGAATATTGCAGCTCCAGATAAAATCATATAGGCTATTACACGATGTGTCTTATCATAATAAAAAGGGAAATTGGGATTGATATTAATTAGTAAGCTAGTGAACAGTAACAAAAATAAAAGGTTTACTGCTATTTTTTTAGGACTGATATCTATGGTTTTTATTGTCATTTAAAAAAATTATAGTGCTAAAAGAGAATCTATCTCTCTATATAGTTTTTCTTTATTAAAACTTGGGCTAGGCGCATTATCATTTACAATTTTTCCATTTTTACTTACAAGAAGGTTATAATGTAGGTACGACGGGATTCCCTTTTCCTTTTCTATGTCATGCCTCATTTTTAGATAAGCTTTTGAATTCATCATTACGTGGCAGCCTTTTACCTTATATTTTTTAATAATAGCTTTCCACTTTCTAATATCATCTTCTTGTGTATTGGTATCACTATCTGGAAAATCTATAAAAACAAGAACTACCTCTTGATTACTATAATGTTCTTTTAATTCTGATAATCGTTGTAATTGAAAATAGTAAGGTTGACTTTTTGAATGAATTATTTGTTTTTCACCGTTGTCTCGAACTATAATTTTATTAGCTTTATTATCATTATAATTAGGTCTAAGGATTTCAGCTTCTAGGGGCTCCCCAATACGAACATAAAGTACTTTGTTTTTAAACTCTGGTCTATGTATTACTTGTTCTATTGAAGTAAACTCTTTAGGATCTTCAATTAGAATTACACCATCTTCTCCCGTATAAGAAAGCTCATAAGGATAGGTTAAAGCATAACCTATAAGAGTGAAACTTAATACGATTCCTAGTATTTTTAATAGATAGTTCATTTACTAAAACACTCTATAAATTATATTTAACCATCAACTTATCATTCAATTCTCCATTGGGATATTTAGTGATTGTTTTAGTAATAAGTTCCTCTACCGCCTCTTCACTTTTAATAACTTTCATAAGTTTTTCCCTATTAGTTTGTAACAAGTTGTTAGCTAAATAATAGTAAACTGATGCCTTAGGTAAATTTCGAATAGCGATTCTAATTTTATGAAAACCAAAACCATCATTAAGTATTAGTTTTTTGTTTTTTTCACTAAGTTTAAAATTTAAATACATTTCGATAAAATTATTAAACTCTTCACTTACCATGATTGTTTTGTTAACTTTAGTTTTATCGAAGCTTAAAACATCCAATATATCTTTAGGAATACCTTTAGAAAAGAAGGTATCCATTTCATTGTTTTTGTCTAGCATTAAAAATCTTAAGAACTGATACTTCGCCCCAAACTCTATTTCTGCTTTAATATAATTATAAAATGTTAGAGAGAGTCTTTCTTTTTTTGCTTCTAAATCGTTTAAAAGTTTTTGCGTTATCTTTTGGTATCCTAGAATTGCGTTGTCTAACGGCATGTCCTTATAAATTTCTAATCGTCTATCTACCATTTTATCCAATTCAAAAGATTTTTGATAATATTCATTTTGAAAGATGTCGCCCCCTTTAAAATTAATGCTCATTTGAGAATCATTTATTATAGTATTCTTTTTAGAGACTTTGGCACCTATTTTTATATGCTTTTCTACGTCTTCTGGTTTTAATGTTGTTAAAGATGTATTATATGTTAAATCAATTTCTAGTGTTTTGTTTGGCTCAATTAATAGTGTGACTTTCCCGTAAGTATAAAATTTTACACATTGTCTTATATAATAATCTTCCGTCAGATTATTATATAATAATTCTTCTTTATTAAAATTAGCTAGTTCCTTTGTTGCAAAAATTTGAACGACAAAAGGAGCTTTAATATCTTCAAAATCAAAACTAAATGTGCCTTTTTTAGAAATTATTTTAGCGTATAATTCACTTGAGTGCGGTGAATGAAATGGCATTGTTTGTAAATAAGTGGAGTCCGTTGGCCAATCTTTAACTTGACCTTTAATTATTGTTTTGTTTGTTTGAGCATTGCATATATATCCTAATAGCAAAACACCTAAAATAACTTGATATGATTTCATTTATAAAATATTTAGTAATTATTTTATAAAACTACTACTAGTTAAAATTGCATTAAAAAAAATGTGACAATTATGGGGATTGGTGGTATGAATGTGCCTTTTTAAGGTAAACTCTAGTTTCTTAGTCTGATTTTTACTCAAAAATATTCATAGTCAAACCTTTAGACACAACCTCAACATAATGCTTGTTTAATACTCTCATGCTTCCATGAGAACTTAACTCAATCATATCATCACTACAGACTTGTTTAAATATGACAAATAAGTTTTTCTCAGAACCCTAAACTTTCTTGGCTTTTGTTCAGGAAATACTTGTTTATAATAATGACTAAAGCCCTTAGATAAAACTTTATGGTTGTATGTTTTACTTTTCTGTTGGATTAAAGAATAAACAAATAAGTGCGCTTATCTAATACTTTTTAAAGATACCTCCTATAGACAAATAATCATAATTATTTTAAAAAGGTGGTGGGTTTTCGTGGTGGGTTTTTGCACCAAAATGTATACATTTGCATCAAAATGCAGGTGAATGCAGCATAGCTTAAATGTTGTGAAATATTTGTAAACTCTTGCAAACACTGTAAATAAAGAGAAAGGGGATGTAGCTCAGTTGGCTAGAGCGCTTGACTGGCAGTCAAGAGGTCGTCGGTTCGAATCCGATCTTCTCCACAGTGATAACAAGGCTTTAGAAGATTTTATCTTTTAAAGCTTTTTTGATTTGATATGAATTGACTTTATTTAGTTGTAAAACTTATTTATTCCAGTTAGTAAAAGTTTATAAACTTCAATTTTACAAGACCGTATACCATCTATCTATAACAAGCTCAATTTTAAAATCTAACATTTATCAAAATTCTTGTGAAATTCCTTGAGTAGTATCTAATGGTACACCCGATAAGGCTTAAGGCTAATACGAAACTAATAATTGTTTTTTCCATTTTATTTGTAGGTATGGTATTTATAATATTATCAACTACTGCTTTAGATAAAAAAACTAACTGAAAGCAATAGTTTTAAAGACATTATACATTAACATATGTCTTTATTTTTTTAGAAATAGACAGCGTATTCATTTAAATATTTAACTCATTAAATAAATCTATTAATTCTGGGTTTGAAGGGCGTGGTGCTTTACTAGATACTATTTTCCCTTCTGGATCTATTAATATAAAACGTGGAATAGAAGAAATAAAATAGTCTTCGAGGAATTTAGATTTCCCTCCTTTATCTGCAATGACCTGAATTCCTCCTAGATCTTTATCTTTAACCATGTTTTTCCACTTATCGTGATTTTTAGCTTCATCTATGGATATACTTAAAAAAACGATATTCTTTCCATGATACGCTTTTTCAACACGCTTTAAATCTGGTATTTCTTTTATACAAGGCACACACCAAGTAGCCCAAACATCTATATAAACATATTGTCCTTTAAGATCGTCTAATGACAAAGTACCTCCTGAATGCTTTTCATAATTTGTGAATTTTGGAGAGGGTTGTCCTTTATTTACTATCTTTAACTCATTGTAAACTTTAGTGATTTTAGCATTGTTTTCTGCATCTGTTGATGCATTTATAAAGATTTGGTAATATGCTTCAACGTCTTCTGCTTTCCTCATTCCATATTCAGCTCCAGTAAATATCAATTCATTTTTAATGGTTTCATTTGGAATAGCTCCATGCACTTTAAGCTTTGCAAGCATAAAGGAAATTGATTCTTTTTTAGATAAATCTTTAATTTCATCAATATAGTGAGCTGTAACTAGTTGTTTATATGTATTAAAATTTATAAAATCTGCTTCATTATTTACATCTAAGGTCTTTAATTCTGCTAAAAAACCTTCTGATGGCTTATAGTCGTTCTTTTTAGTCCAATAACTATGTTTACCTGTTGCATATTTTGATAACTCTAACAAGTAGTTATAATTGTTTTTACGTTTCTCTAACGCTTTAAAGGCAGGATCTATCCCCTCCATAGTGTCTAATGCAGTATTTAATAAAGTGCTTATATTTTTGACTTTATTTTTAAATTCTCCCTCCTCTAATACGTATAATGCTTCTTCATCTGCTTTCTGTATTTTTGTTTTATTTTTTAACAGTAGATAATTTGTAGTCCCCGCACCTTTCCCTGAAATTTTAAGAGAATTATTAAAATCTTTAGAATCGGCTTTAAGATTAACATCATTTCCGTTATTCAAATAAATATTAACACTGTTTTTACCTGCTTTGAGCAAATAAAGCCCTTCGTCATTCTTAATAGTATCTAAGAAAACACCGTTAGTATCTCTCAAAATTTTCTTTTTAAGAGACTCTACTTTGGTTAAAGTTATTTGTCTAGATTTATAATTTTCAATTTTAGCAGAAAATAAAGCATAGTCTACTGGAGTTTCTTTTTTACAAGCTATTAGACTTAAAACTAATGCTAAACTTAATATTGTTTTTTTCATTTGATGGAATAATAAAATATGTGTTAATTGTATTTACTTATGTATAAACTGGTGACTTAGATTTCCTTTATCTTTCCAAACAAAGACTTTTCAAAATAAAATTTTATGATTATCTACATGCACGACGTAATAATTTTATTTTAAATAACTGTTTTGTAAAAAGTGCATTCCTTATTCTTTTTTAATATCATTAACTGGGTACTAAAATTGTTATGATACAAGGACTAAAGAATATTATAAAATCATAATTACATTTCTCGAAAGTATAAATTACTCTACAGCAAGTATTTCTTTAATTTTTGCTTTAAGTTTATCGCCTTTAAGACCTCTAGCAACAATTACCCCATTTTTATCTATTAAAATAGTTTCTGGTATTGTATTTACTGCGAATACTTTTGCTGAAGGACAATTCCATTCTTTTAAAGATGAAACCTGATCCCAAACAACATACTCATTTTTCTTTAAAAAATTACGCCATTTAGTTTCCTTTCTATCATAAGATATTCCTAAAACTTCTAAACCTTTAGGATGAAATTCATTGTATATTTCTCCTATATGTGGCATTTCCTTAA
>NZ_JAUOEK010000016.1 GCF_030540835.1 Flavivirga aquimarina
CTCAAATGGAGTTAAAACTATGTACTTTAGTGCATGTCGCTTTCAGCTTCTAAAAACTTTTGACACGAATTCAGTTTTACCATATTTCACGAAGCAGACTTTCAGTCTGCCAAAACGAACCTATGGACTTCCAGTCCATAGGAGTGGTTTAGTTAACTATTAGTCATACAAAAGGGACTACTAGCAACCTATTACCAACCGTCTAATACGCATTGTAATGTATGAGGTTCTGTTTCAGATAAAGGTATTTCTTCAAGATCATCACCCAAATAATTTCCACTGGCAGTACCAGTAACGTTGTTAAAACGATAAGACCAGCAATATCTAAGATTGGTATGTTCTTCTGAGTATGTTACCAAATTATCAATTAATATGGCATTTTCAAAGTCGCCAAAGGCTAAAAAATAGCCTAAAAATTGATTGCGACGTACATCGGCATCCGAACTTTTATACATATACATACCGCAGCTATTACATACATTTTCATGAACATAGGTAGCGCGATTATGACCTTTGTCTCCACCATTAGAATATTGTATATAACCTAATCGTCCATTTGCAGACCCAGTAACCATAGTAATGGTGTTTCTAGCAATAATGTTATGTGTTTTATGCCAACTCACAATAGGACCATCTAAATACGTACTATTATCCCCTTGTTCCATGACATTATCTAGTATATACACATTTTCACCACTAGCATTTACAATATCGCCACCAGAATTGTGATGAAAATAATTATTTTGAATTAAGATATCTTCATCGATACGCCCAGGGCCTTCGATATCAATACCAAATTGTGGGGCTGTTCCGCTAATATGATGTATTTCATTATCTGTAATTTTAATACGTACGCCACCTACTATCGAAATTCCTTGACGTCTGTTACCGTAAATATCATTATTTGTAAATGTAACATCGTTAGAATCTAATACCAAAGAACCATCCCCAGTAACACTATAAATTTCCATGTTTGTAACCAAGACATTATTATTACTCCAAACACAAATACCATGGCCTTCATCATGAGCCGTTTTTCCATCATTTTCTCGTGGTGTAAATACATGGGTATCTTTGTCTCCTATTATAGTACCATCACGCACAATAATATTATCCCCATTTAGTCTAAGCACACAATAATTCCATTTGTCGTTGGTGTCCATTTTTAAAATGGCACCTTCACTAAATACAAATTCGGTATTTTCATAAATATCAATACCTGCTTGATAAATGTCGTTGCCTTCTTCGCCTACTAAAAAGGTGCCCTCTGGTAATATCACTTTCCCATAGCCTTCATCATGCGCATAATCAATAGCAGCTTGTAAATTCGCTGTTGTTTTTATAGCATCTGTGCTATTATTTGGAATATCCCATTCTATAACATCAATAGTATACGCGTTGCTATTTGTTATTAAAGGTGTATCTACATTAAAAACTAGTTCTGGTAAACCATTGGCATCTAAATTTTCTATATCTGCGCCATATTCTCCATTAGTGTTTGCGTCATCATTGTCATTGTAACATGATATATTAAGAATAAAGACAAAAATTAATAGGTAGTAGTAGGTGAGTTTTTTCATAAGTCGTTTTATAAATTTGGGGCTTTATAAGCTGCAATATATTAAATACAATTAGGTTACGTCGCATCTAACACTTTTTATTTTTAACCGAAAATAAGTTGAAGTTCGTTATGGGCAATTAATAAATTTATTATTAAACTATAGAAATATCTCGGTGGCTTTGCTAGGGTTGTTTATTCTTTAAATGAAACGTTTAATTTGTTATCATAAATAAAAATGGGTTATAATGTTGTCTACAAGCAAGCAGGTATAACTTTTTGCAGACAAGGGTAGAAGCGAGGGAATGTCCCATGAATTTGTTCTGTGAAATTTGTAATAAATATATGTTTTTAAAATAATTTCATATATTTATTATCTCTTAGACTATATTAATTAAGAATACTCTCTCTTTAAATACTTAATAGCATTTTATGAAATTACCCTGTACTGGGGATTTCCTTTTGTTCTTTAATGCCGCTATTTAGCGGTGTGCGATAAGTATATTTAATTCATCTGTTTTAGTACTAAAAATATTAATAATGAAACATCTTAAACTTCTAATAATCTTAATAATAGCTTGCACAATAACATCCTGTTATTCTGTAAGATTGCGAAATATTAATGGTACGCCTCAACCTGATCCTTTTTCAAACAGAGATGACTATTATCGCGGAATGGCTGTGGTTGAACTAGATACAGTTATAAAAATAAACACAACGTCAAAAGACTTTACATTACTTATTAAGGAGTCTGATGCTTGCGAATCGGGTAAATTGAATATGGTAGAATACCGTAATACGTTTGGAGGATTACTGCTAAATACTATAACATTCGGAAAAAAACGAAAAGTAAAGATTAAATATGTGTGTGAAAAGAAATCAAATTAAACCTTATGGCTACTACTAAATTAAAACTACTAGAAGAGTGGAACACTTTACATAAGAATGGACCATTTCCATTAAAGCTTCTCTACCAGACAAAGTTAGAAGGAGAACGTATTATGCCTAAGAAAAAGGACCGCTATAACGATGTTGCCAAAGAGATACAACGTTTAATACAAGAAACTAAAACTGCCGGAGAGGGATTTCGTGCTTATGGCTCTGCATGGTCAATGAATAATATAGCCAGCCACAAGGATCGCATGCACTATAATGGTTTTATGAATATTTCAATGCCAATACATGCTGGCGATTGTCACCCAGATAATGTTTACAATCCTGACAACTTATTTTTGTTTGAATGTGGAAATACCATTAAGGAAATATCTGAAACTTTAGCAGAAAACGGAAAATCGCTAAAAACAACTGGTGCCAGTAATGGACAAACTATTGCAGGTTGTATTTCAACGGGTGTACATGGTGCAGGTGTTGATGTAGGTTCTGTACAGGACTACGTTGTAGGGCTTAATCTTATTATTGGTCCAAACCAGGAAGATATAGTATATCTAGAACCTGAATCAAAACCAGCTTTGAGTGATGCTTTTATACAAACTTTAAATGCCAGAGTTATTAGAGACGATGATTTATTTTACGCCGCTTTGGTAGGTTTAGGTGGTTTTGGTTTTATTCATGGCGTTGTAATAGAAGCAGAGCCTGTATTTTTAATTAAACGTTATGTGAAAAAAATAAAAAAGAGCTCAGCGTTTGAACTTGCCAAGACCATGGATTTTAAAAATTCAACATTTGTTATTCCAGAGGAAACAGACGCTAATGGAAAAGGTAATCGACCGTTTCATTATAAAATATTTATTAATCAGTATAGTAATGAAACAGACTGTGTTGTTGAGCTTATGTATAAAAAGCCATTTCAAGAACCGTATCCAGATCCATTTCCAGTAATTAAAGAATCTTTATACAGAGATTTAATTTACCTCTTTGTAAAACTAGCTGAAAATTTACCTAAAAGTATTCCCTGGTTAGTAAAACGCTTGCGTAAAACTATTTTACCTGTTGTAAATGAAGAAACCACAGGGATGCTTAAAGAAATATTCTGGGATGCACCTTATCAAGGCCCTGCTTTTGCATGCTCGTTTGGTATAAATCATAAAGACTCAGAAAAAGCAATGAATCTTCTTGGTAAGTTAACACGGGATGAAGGCCCGATACCAGGCATATTTGCACTGCGATTTGTAAAGCAAACCAAAGCTACATTAGGTTTTACTAAGTTCCCTGTTACCTGTATGATAGAGATTGATGGTGTTTTATGGAAAAAAACACGTAAGATTATAAGTTTAGAAGAATACTCCAGACTTATGATAAAAGCCTTGCAAGCTAACAATATTCCCTTTACGATACATTGGGGGAAAAATAGTGATTGGGAATTCTCAGGGTTGGTTAATCATATGTATAATGATAATGCTGAAAAATGGAAAACCCAACGTGAAAAACTGTTATCACCAGAGATGCAAGACTTGTTTTCTAATAAATTTCTGAAGACTATTGGGTTAGCGTAAAAGCATATAGATGGGGAGAGTAAATTCCCTAGGTAAGCGTATGTTGACAACACAGAAAACGAATCAAATTATAGTGGATCATATTACATTCATCACAATAAAATTCCTGATTTAAAGGCAACATATTTTATTGAAAGTATTTTACTTGGAACAGATATATCACCATTAATTAACGAAGGCTAAAAAGAATAGATATATAAAAGAACTAGATTATATTGTATTAACAATATAATCTAGTAAGAATGTGTGGGTAGCCATTTATTATTTAACTCTCAATAGTTACAGAAGCTGTTCCTGCACTAGAAGAAAAGGAAACAAAGCAATGAAAACTTCCTAAAGGAACTGTACTGCTATAGATGGTAGCATAAATATTACCATCATGTTCACCGTCACCATCTTCATTTTCACCATAAGAACTATAATTAACACAATTTGTTGTTTGATAAGTAATATCCCATTCTTCAAAACGTGAATAACCCGAATCAGAAAGTACACATTGATACCTTAATTTAAAATAAATCCCATAAGCGCTATAACTTGCAGAAACAGCGATATATCTATAGTATGCGCTAGCTTCCTGATAGTCATAATCATAAGGAGCTGGGGTACTTGTACATGCAGGTTTAGCTAATAAAGTATTACTTCCATCTAAAAAACCTAATACATCTTCATAGATACTCAATTGAGTTATATTATTATTCTTTAAATTTATATTTGCCAAGTCATTATATTGATCTAAAAAAGATTTGTTTAATAAATAAACAGATTCAGTATCTAAATCTACTTTTATTAAATGGTCTCCAATCCCTATAATATTATCTTTATTTAAAACTTCTGATAAGATATTATATTCATTGCTTATTAGTTGCTCACTATTATTTATTTCTATACTCTTTATTTTTTTTTCAAAATCTGTTTTTGAATTAAAATATTGTATTTCAGGAATGTTTTCAGAAATAGTATCATTTATTTCTTCGTGCTCGTTTGAACAAGATAATAGTATAATTGTCAAGGCTAAGGTGATAGTTTTTTTCATTTTTAAATGATTTAAGGGGTTGATGGAAAATTTAATGCACACTTGTTAATTTTATAAACTAATTTATTAATAGTGCTGTTTGTTATAAAATTATAACTATTTAAGTTAAAAACATAAAAGAAATGTAATTTTTGTGGTTTTTCCGAAGAGATAATAACGTGCTTTTTACTCCAATAAAATTTTGGTTAAAACAATAGGTGAGTGGGGTAGTAATATTTTAGAGGATAGGAAATTTAATATTGTTGGGTTTTTGCTGGAATTATAATACGATTGAGTATTATTGCACATGAAGGTAATTAATAGAGACGAGATTAAGCTCATATAACAAAAGGGTTCAGAAAATTCCAAACCCTTATTTATTCTTATTAAAATTTTATAAAACTACTATTCTTTAATGAACTTTTTATGCATTGTTTGGCCTCCATTATTAATTTCTAACATATATATCCCTGATTCTAAATCAGACACCGTTATTAATTTATTTTTGAGCTGCCCAGTTTTAACTGTCTGCCCAAGCATATTAATTACCTGATAGGTTAATTGAATACCCTGATTAGTCTTAACAAATAATGTGCCCTCTTTAACTGGATTAGGGTAAATGGTAAGTGAAAATTCATCCTCACTTCCAAAAACATCTGTTCTTTCCCCAAATACAACCTGAGATGTAGAATTTACACAAGAAGTTTCATAAACTTTAACATTAGAGAATACAGAAGTATTACCAGAACCAGCATCGTTATCATTAATAAAAACCAATTTATCCATTGTCCCTGTATAAGAATCTCCAACTGGAATTACATACGTGGTAGTACCACTAGAATAATTATCATAGTTAGTTACCCCATAATTTTGTGTTCCATAGAATTTAAAGTAGTAAAACTGTGTTAATGAATTATCATTTTCAAACCCAATACCATGAATTTCACCTTCAGAGGTACTATTAAATTCTAATTCAATAACAGTATTGGCAGTTACTTCATAAGGGAAATTTATAAACTTCCATGTGTTATTTGTTAATGTTAAAGATGCCCCATCACTTGCTAAAGAAAATGCACCATCATTATCTTGATCAGCGAATGAAGATATTGAGTAATTATTGAAATTTAATGCATTACATGTTGTTGTAGTGGGGCCAGTTGTTAATCTTAAATCGTCAATAGCAATATCACTTGACCAAGTTGAACCAGTCGTTCCAACAAAGCGTAAGCTAACAGTTTGTCCTAAATATGAACTTAAATCTATAGATACAGTATTCCATTGATTTCCCTGATTTCCTGATAAAGACCATAGAGGTACCCAAGAAGTGCCTGCATCTGTAGAAGCTTCTAACTCTAATGACCCAACAGCTGTTCCATACATATGGTTTTGAAAAGTAAACGTTGCACTGGATTCTGCAGACAAATCAAAACAAGGGCTTTCTAAAATAGCTGTTGCATTTGTACCTATTTCTCCTGTACTCCCATTTGATGAAGCTTCTAAGAACATATAAAAAGAACCGTCTGCTCCCGAACTTGGACCTGTGTTGCTAGATGGTGTTCCAGATGCATCATTTACCCAATTACCATTATCTCCCGTTGCTTGTACCCATCCATCTCCAGACTCAAAACTTTCACTATAAGGAAATGTACTTACTGTAGCAGTACATGAAGTTGTTGAACCACTAGTTGTTGAGAAATTAGCAGATGAACTATACTCAGAATTTGTTGAAGTACATTTACTGCGAACTTGAACTTCGTAATCTGTTGATGCAGTTAAGCCATTTAAAGTTACAGATGTACCAGTTATAGCATTAGTTGTCCATGCAGAAGTTCCAACAACTCTATAACGTATATCATAAGTTGCTCCCGATACGGCAGTCCAAGAAATAGTTGCGTTTGTATCTGAAATATTTGATGAATTGACCCCAGTAGGAACGGTTGCATTACAAACTGTAGGAGTGTCGGATAATCCTGAAATAATTAAAGAAAAGTTTTGACTTCCTCCAACTAAAGAGCCTTTATGCGTTACTGTAATGGTGTAAGTTCCTGACGCTCCAGTAATATCTACTCTTTCGTAAGGATCTACATTATTGTCTTGTTGTGAGCTTGTTGTAGGGCTTGTTAATTCATAAGGAAAATAGGTATTAGTTCCTTGAGTAACTCTAACATCCAAATCATTTACAAGTACAGGGGTAGTTGAGTTCACTGTAGTAACAGCTGTACCTGCTCTGTCCGTCCATGAAATTGAAGCTAATAATGGGCTAACTCCATCAGATTCTACCGTAATTGTATACGTTTGCCCTGATACTAATGTTAATTCTTGAATCTCACTTTCAGTATCTTTTTCGGTTATAATCTCAGCTGCCGTTTTTACGTTTAACAATCCCCATCCGTATACTGCATCAGGTCCCGAAACGCCCGCATCATCAGCTGTATGAAGGGCTAATCCTTTAAGAGTTGCTGCTTTCATAAAAGATCCATGTAAATTATTATTATGTTGTTGTAATAATAACAATGAACCAGTAACATTTGGAGAAGCCATTGAAGTACCAGAAATGCTTGCATAATCATCAGTAATGTTTCCATCTGCAAAATTAGTCCCGGCAAAAGAATCATAACTCGCAAAATTAAATGAAGAGTACACCTGTGTTCCATTGCCAGTAATATCTGGTTTTATACGCATGTCGTCTGTTGGCCCCTCACTACTTGAGCCACTAATTAAAACTGAAATTAAGTTACCACTGGCATCAATATTGGCATCGTTAGCATTTGCAACCACTAAATTATTTTTTGAAGTAGAGTGCCCTGTTAGTTTATCCCAACCAGAACCTCCTGTAGGGTTATTGTTCGCCGTATTATCATTACCATCATTTCCAGCGGCAACTACCATTAAATAATTAGGAGCATTAAACATAATGTCATCCCAATCTCGAGACACGTCAATATAGCCTCCAAAAAAATATTGAGGTAATTGTACTTGTCCTAGAGCATTTCTAAAGGCAAAGCCATAGGAATGGTTAGATAGCAGCATGCCATTAGCCGTTGCAGATGTAGCTTCAGCCGTGTCATTATTCCAATCATGTCCAATAGCTTGGGCTTGAGGAGCCATCCCTTCGGCATTAGCCACTAAACCAGAAGCAATAATTGTTCCTGTAACGTGCTCTGCATGAAAATTAAGGGAAGATGTACCATCTCCAATAGAAAATCTATTATTACCTCCACTTCCATCATATTCTTGATGCGCACTATTAGCAACACCTCCATCCCAAACATACGCAGTCATATTTTGTCCCATTAGATTTAAACCTAAAGATCCTCCATTTTGTAAATGATTTGTTCTGGTAGAAACAGCTGAATCAACATTAAAAGTCGTGTAATAAATGGGAGTTCCGTTAATTATTCTTTGCAGTTCTAACATTCTACCATCTTTGGTAGTCATTTTTGTTGGTATATTGTTTCGCTTAGCAAATTCTATTGCTTTTTCTTTTTCAGAAACGGCCTTTTTCTTAAGATTTGTTTCTAACTGTTTTAATTTTTGAATGTTATACTCCTTTTTAATTTTACTAATTTCGAGTTTTGTTTGAGCAAAAAAGGTTGCTGTGATGAATAAGCACAGTGTTGTCAAGGTTAAGGTTATAGTTTTTTTCATTTTTAAATGGTTTGGGGGTTGATAAAAAATTTAATTCATAGTTGTTAATTTTATAAATTAATTTGTAAATAGCACTATTTGTTATAAAATTATAACTATTTAATCTAAATGCATGAAGAAAATGTAATTTTTGTGGTTTTCCCGAAGAGATAATAACGTGTTTTTTTACCTCAATAAAATTTTGGTTAAAACAATAGGTGAGTGGGGTAGTAATATTTTAGAGGATTAGGAAATTAATTACAATAATTATAATTAGAAGCAAAAGGTTTAGTTTTTTAGTTGTGACCAAGCGATGGCAAATTGAGTTTAAAAATAAATGCCATAAAGCATTTAATTTTTTAAAAAGCAATCTAGCGTTTCGATAACTATCTGGAGACTGCGGCAATTTTACATAATGGAGCGTAGTGAGAATGTGTATGGAATGGTTTGATTTTAACTATGAAATATAGATAATCATTGTTTTTATTTAAATCTGCTTTTTTAATAATGAATCACCGTATAACTGTATTTTCTTATTTTTTTGAGGCGTTAAGTATAAATTATAATTAATAATATGAATTTTAAACCTCGTTATTTGGAATAAATCTAAATAGATGTATCTTTGTGAAAAATTGCTACTACAGTTGTCTCATTTAAAGTCAAATAAAAATACAATTCCCATTTTCGATATTAAAACTCCTGAGGGTTTTGAAAAAACATATAAGATGTTCTCTAAAAAGATGTACAGTATATGTTATTCAAAAGTGAATGACAAAGAAATTTCTCGAGATATTGTTCAGAATATTTTTAAATCTTTATGGGAACGTAAGGATAGTATTGAGATAAATAGTTCTATGGAACACTATTTAATAAAAGCTGTAAAATTTAAAGTTATAGATTATTACAGGGCTAAAGCTTCAAAAAAAGACCATCTAATATATGCATATGAAGAAAATACATCTTTTGATAATACCACAGATAATGATGTGTCTTTTAATGAACTTCAAGACAAAATTGATGCAGTTGTAGACAAGTTACCCAAACAATGTAAAAACGTTTATAAGCTAAGTAGAGAAAAAGGCGTTTCAAATAAAGAAATTGCTACGTCTTTATTTATTTCAGAAAGAGCGGTAGCGTATCACATATCTAAAGCAGTATCGTCTCTTAAAAACGAACTTGTAGAGTATTATTAATACGCTACAAAATACTGTTTTTAAGCATATTACAATATTTAATTATAAAGTATGCTTTTTTTTTACTTTTTTGACCTTCACTTAACATACCCAACATACGACTATATAAGTAATGGCAGTTTTAAACACCTTATGAATATATAGTATGAAAATTAACTCTCAATTATTAGAAAAATATGTTAATGGTAAATGTTCAAAAGAAGAAATTGCAGTAATAGAATTATGGTTAGAAAACAATAAAGATATTCCTAATGTTTTATCTGAAGAAGAATTACAATTTGAAAGTGATTTAATGTGGGGAGATATTTCTAAAAACATTAAACCCTCAAAACAAAAAAAGAAAGCCTATAAAAAACTAATAAGTTATGCTAGTGTTGCTTGTGTAGCACTATTTATTGGTTTAATAACTTTTCAGTTTTTCTTAAAGACACCCTTTACAACATACGAAACTTTAGTAGGAGAAACGAAGCGTATTCAATTAGATGATGGGTCTGTCATACATATGAATGCTAGCTCTGTTTTATTAGTCTCTAAAGAATTTTCTAAAAAAAATCGAGAAGTAAGTCTAAATGGAGAAGCTTATTTTGAAATTGCTAAAGATAGTTTACATCCATTTACTATTACTACAAAAGAATCAAAGACTACCGTTTTAGGTACAAAATTTAGTTTATCAGCTTATCCAAATGAACGAACCTATTTAACTCTAAATGAGGGAAAAGTATCATTTAAAAGTTTAGAAGAACCTACCAATAGTAAAATAGTACTACCAAATCAGCAAGTAATATTGAGTGAAAACTATAGCATTACCAAAAAAGACGTAAATGCTAATTTCTATAATTCATGGACTAAGAATGAACTGTTTTTTAATGAAAGTTTAAGAAATGTTTTTAAAGATATTGAACGAAAGTACAATGTAAAAATTCAAGTAAATAATAAAAGTGTTTTAAACCAGGTATATAAAGGATACCATAAAAGCCCGACTTTAGAAAATCTCCTAAAAAAAATAGGTTTTGTTATGAAACTTAAGTACAAGAAGAATGGAGACACAATAATGATTTATTAAATATATCAACGGTACATTAAAAAGACAAAAAAATAAGATGGTATATAAGGTAAATTCTAGTTGTAAAAACTATCTAAAAATATTTGGTTGCATACTGTTAATACTGCCCAATTTAATACAAGCACAAGAAAGTGTTTTAGATAAAAAAATTTCAATTTCAATAGATGGCATTGGTATTATTGAAACATTACAAGAAATAGAAAAAAATGAGAACTGTTTTTTTTCCTACAATAAATCTTCAATAAACACAACTAAAAAAGTTACTAAAACTTTTAATAATACGTCTTTACGATTAGTTTTAGAATCCTTATTCGAAGATTATAAAATGTACTTTAGTGAAGAAGGTAATGTAATTTACATACGTAAAGATAGTAGAAAAGGTAAAGTAACAGGTAAAGTAATTGATGCTAATAATACCCCTATTCCTTTTGCTTCAATTATACTTGAAAACACTATTTATGGAACTTCTTCTGATAAAAATGGTAATTATACATTTTTAGCTCCACAAGGAAATTATGTTATATCAGTTAGCACTTTAGGGTTTGAAAGTAAAAAACAAGAAATTAAAATAATCCCAGACCAACCAACACAAGTAAATTTTACTTTAAACGAAGAAGAAAATGCTTTAAGAGAAATTCTTATTGAAGGCAAATCAATTTCTAAAAAGATAGCTGAGGCTCCTATAAAAATCAATACAATAGAAACGAAAGATTTTAAATTGCAATCTATTGGAGTTGCAGAAATTTTAAAAACATCTCCAGGTGTTGTAGTAAGGCGTTCTGGTGGTTTGGGGAGTGATGTAGAGGTGAATTTAAACGGTTTAACAGGAAATGCTGTTAGGGTATATATTGATGGTTTTCCAATTGAATATTTAGGAGGAGGATTTGACTTAACTAACATACCCGCTTCTAATATTAATAGGCTTGAGATATATAAAGGCGTAGTTCCTACTGATAAAGCTACAGATGCTTTGGGTGGTGGAGTCAATATTGTGTCAAAAAAAATAGAAAATGATGTCTTAGAAACGAGTTATGAAATAGGTTCTTTTAATACCCATAGAGTATCATTATTATCTGGTAAAAAAATTAATGATCACATTACATTGTCTTTTGATGGGTTTTACAATTTTTCTGACAATGATTTCTTTATGAACAATATTACAAACACAACAGAGGAAACTTTTACAGATCAATTTACCGGAGAAATAAGAACACAACTAGTTCGTGAAACGATAAATAATATTAGAAGATTTAATAATGCGCACGAATCTTATTTTGCACAAGTGGGAATGCAAATTCACGATTTAAGTTGGGCAGATGAAATTACTATAAAAGGTAATATTTCGCATAAATTTAATGAAATACAAACATTAGATATTACTGATGGTTCAGCTATAGAAGGCTATTTTGGAGAAACAAAAACTTTTAATACTAATTTAGGTTATAAAAAAAGTTTTTTTGATAATAAATTAAAATTAGATTATAGAGGTGTCCTCTCCAATGCATTAAGCACTACAATACGTGATTCGTTAAATGTTATAAATTGGAACCGAGAAGTTATTGTAAAAAATGGTTTAAACCCTATCGATACTGAAACAGAATTTACTACAAACGCACATCGCTTAGGTATTAGTTACAAGTTAAACAATCAACACAAAATAAGTATAAATAATTTCTATGCGCGATCAAAAATATTTAGAAGAAATTTCATAGATCCTTTTATAACTATTAATGGTGAAGAAATAAATGGAAATCTAATTCCTTCATTCTTTACCAAAAATATAAGTTCTGCCGAAATTAGTTCCAATTGGTTTAAAAAATCTTTAAATACCATACTTTTTGGGAAGTATTATTTATATGACGCCAATACGGTAAGTCAACAATCTCCAACAGTTCTAAATTTACAAGTAAAAGATCAATTAAAGGGTTTTGGTTTTGCTTTAAAATATGCATTTAATACATCTTTTTTTATTAGAACAAGTTATGAAAATGCTGTACGTATACCAGACGAATTTGAAGTATACGGTAACTTCACAAACATTAGATCTAACTTTAACTTAAGGCCAGAACAATCAGATAATATAAATTTTGGAATCGATTATGAACAGCGTTTTTTAGGTAGCTATAAAATTAATTTAGGTTTTAATGGCTTTATTAGAAATACGAAAGATTTAATAGCGCTAAGAGGTGAAGATGTTTTCTTACAATACCAAAACTTTAATAGCGTGTTATCGCAAGGGGTAGAGTTTAATGTGAAAATTACTAAAGATCCATTTTCTAACATCAGTTTTAATTTAACTAATCAAGAACGCACTTATAAGGGATTTAATGCATTGTCTGATAATGGATTGGAATCATTTATTGGAACCTCTTTTCCAAACACTCCTTTTTTCTTCTATAATGTGCTTTTTAATCTTGGAGCAAAAAGTTTTAAGGAAACACTACCCAATATAGTTTTGTATGGTAATTGGTTTCATACTAAGGCATTTAGTAATGATGATATCCCACCAAATGGTGAACCAGAACCGCTATCACTTATACCAACGCAGGACGAGATTAATATGGGTATAGGTTATTTTTCGCCCAATAAAAAGTTAAGTTTTTCTTTTCAAGTAAATAATATTACAAATGACTTTCAATTATTCGATAATTACAGAGTCCCAAAGCCTAATAGAAACTATCAATTTAAAATTAATTATAAAATCTTTTAATAATGAATCTATATTTTAAACAATTTAAAAACAACACTCTTAGTATTTTATTAATAGCGATGTCTTTTTTAATAACTACATCATGTAAAAATGATGATGATAATGTTGATGAACCAGAAGAAGAAATCCGTTTAAAAACAGGTTTTGTAATTAACGCCACAACTCCAAATGACGATTTTATAGTTAAATATTTTGAAGAGTTGCCTAGCGGAGTTGCTAATTTAACAGATGGTCAAGTATTCACTAGCTTTACTCCAAATGAATTTTATGATGGCTATTTTTTTGATAGTAATGGTTTAGATGAAACAGATAGATTAGCTAAAATATTTGTAAATATTGATGGAGAATTAGAAGAAGATGAGGCCAGTATAGCACATTCAGGCAATAGAGGGCAACCTAAAATAATAGATGCCACCACTGGTCTGTTTACCGATAGAGCAAATCCCGCTCAGGTAACCGTATTTAACCCAACCACTATGCAAATTACAGGTTTAATAAATATGGAGGATTCAGAAAACTTACCTAATGAACAAATTTTAAATGGCTTTCTTGTAAGAGGGGATGAGTTTTTTTGTTATGTAAGATCAGCAGATACAGCGGAACCTTTTACTTCATTTTATGTTCAATCCGCTAATTATAGAACAGGAGCATTTGTAAATACTACGGTAATCCCAAACGCAGGAATAAACGCTTATAGTAATCTTGAAGGTCATACTAATGTTGATGAACAAGGAAATATTTATTATTTAAGTACTGGTGTGGCAATACAAGGTACATCTTGTGCATTATATAAAATCCCAGCAGGATCTAATAGTTTTGATCCAGATTATACTTTTAATCCTGCATTGGCGGCAAACCCACTAAATACCTTATTATCAAATTGTTTCTTTTTTAATTATATAGGAAATGGTAAAGCAATTGCCTATGCTATTACAGATATCCCACAAGGAGTGCTACAGTTAGTAGCCTCTGTTGGTGGTGATCCCCGTAATTTAACTCAAGCACAATTATTACAAGCCCAACAATTATTTTTTACAGAAAATACAGCTAGATGGATTCTTATAGATGTAAATACAAAAGATGTATCAATTATTTCAGGGTTACCTCCTCAAGGTGGTTTTGTAACGCAATCATCTCGAGTTATTAATGGAGAAGTTTATCTAACTATTAAAAATACTGATGAAAATGCTATTTATAAATATAACGCTACTTCTGGTATTGCAGAAAAAGCTTTTGATGTAGAAGGAGGAACCATTCGAGGTATTTATGATTTATCATCTAACTAATATTACATAGTATATAATGCCTTCTCGCTTAACTTATAGTGAGAAGGTTTATTCTAAATAGCTTAAAAAATGCTTAGTTTTTCGTTGTTTTTCTTTTTTGTTTCTATTTACCTATTGTTTGTTTTAGCTAAAAGAATTGAATTTAATAAAGGTAATCTGTCATTATACTTTAATGCAAGACCTTTATTAGCAAAAAGCCTAGCGGTAATTTCTTTCATTATTGGTTTTTGTTTTCTTTATAGAAAAACAGGTGTAACTAATGCACTATTACTATTGTTGGTCGTTTGGCCAACTTTTGCCTCATTAATTGTTTTATTTGCTCCACTTTATAAACCAAAAAAAATAATAGTTTTCCTTTCCTTTTGTGTTTTATTTTCAATTGAAACCTCTCTTAAATTAATCTAAATGCCTGCTAATAAAAAATATTTAATTCAATCTAGTTGGATAAAAGCAAGTAAATTTTTAGCTGCTTTTTTAGGGAGTTTGTTTGCTACTATGATGGCGCATATAGCATTATCATACATCTTCGATCAAAGAATAGTTTTGGTTACAGCATTATACTCAACGCTTATAATATGGCCACTATTAATATTGGTTGTGTATTGGATAAAAAAAGCATGGATATCTTGGATCATATTTTTATTCATAATAATACTATCCACCATTGTAATTTACATATTAAAGCCATAATGAAACAAAACAAAAGAGATTATAACGTTTTTTTTAATGTACATACTATTAGTGGTATTGTTATTAGTGTGGGTCTGTTTGTCATTTTTTTTGCAGGAGCTTTTGCTTTATTTATGGATGAAATAAATCAGTGGCAACATAACGAAACAAAAACCATAGTATTTACACCTAAAATAGATTACGATCGTATTTTAGAAATAACAAAAAAAGAAGGATTTGATTTAAAAGGAAGAGAGAGTATTACAATAAACTATAGCAGGTCTAATGCAAATTATATTTCAGTTAACTCAAGCCCAATAAAAACCCAAAAAGACATTAAACAAGCATTTAACGCTAAAGACTCTTTGGCAAAGGCTAAAATATATCTTAAAATAGACCCAAAAATATACAATGTTATAGCTAGAAAAAGAATTGTTCAAGGGAACTTAGGCTCTTTTTTATATTATTTACATTATTTTAAACAGATACCCTTAATTGGTCGCTATATAGCAGGACTTGTCTCTTTGTTTTTTGCTGTAGCAATATTTTCGGGTATTATCATTCATTGGAAAAAAATAATTTCAAATTTTTTTACTTTTAGAATTAAAAATAGTATTAAAAACCTGTGGACAGATGCGCATGCTGCCCTAGGTGTTTTAGGGATTCCTTTTCAGTTGATGTATGCCATAACAGGTGTCTATTTCGGATTATTAAGTTTATTGTATTTACCTTCATTTTTTATTGTTTTTGATGGAGATTTTGATAAAACAACAGAATTAATTTTACCGCCTAAAACAGCTATTGTTGAAGTGCAACAAACCAATCCCAAAATTCAAATTAACACACTTATAGATAATACTCTTGCAGATGTAAATAAAAATGATTTAAATAGAGTTTTTGTTGAAATTAAAAAATTTGAAGAACCGGATGCAAGTATGTCTGTAGATTTATTACATAATGGTGCAAATAAATTTGCAGCAAGTACGAGGTCTTTATTTAGACTATCTGATGGTAAAAAAATATATCAAAAACTGCTTTATGACGATTATTATAATGCCACAAGTAAAACAATAAGAAAACTACATTATGCAGAATATGGAGGATACGTAACAAAAATAATTTACTTTATTTTATCAATGATTACTTGTTTTGTAATTATATCAGGAGTCTTAATTTGGTTAGAAGCTAGAGCAAATAAAAAATATATTTCTAAAGCAAAGTTTAATACTAACGTAGGAGCTATTTATATGGGAGTTTGTATGGGGCTTTACCCTTCAATTGCTTTATTATTTTGTTTAGTAAAAGTTTTTCCATCTAGCACCAAAGGTGAATTTGGTATTTTATCAAATGTCTTTTTCTTGTTTTGGTTGGTTTTAATAATTTATGCATTCTTTCAAAAAAATATTCATAAAATAACAAAACATTTTTTGTTATTAGCTGGTATTTTTGGGATTCTAATTCCTATTTTAAATGGAGTACAATCAGGGTCTTGGTTTTGGAAAGCTATTCAAAACAACCATACCAGCACTTTCTTTATTGATGTTTGTTGGCTAATTACAGGAATTATTACTTTATTAATAAGTTTTAAAATGAAGCCATTAAAAAAAGCCATAACTAAATTACAGTAGAATACAACATAATATTAAAATTTCTAAACAAGATTTAGGAGATTATTTTAATATTAATAGATAAAGAACCAAAGGTTTTTCATCGAATATGAGAATTATAGGTTTAACTTTGCTTTGGTAAAAGCGAAATTTATATTATTGCTTTTTTTGATTTTTTTCTTTCTAAAAGCTTCTCTAAAAATGTAATGGAATACGCTTTGCCCGAAACAACGATAGGAGTAAAGTGGCAATGTGTATGGAATGGTATATTGATTTTAATGTTAATTAGATTATGCAATAAAATAAATTCTTATTTTTAGCCTACAAAACTGCTTTACGTTACGAGTAAAAACCAAAATAAAAGTTTAACCTCTTCTAATACGTTTACAGTACAACCCCCAAATGAAATGAAAATAAAACTACTACTACTCATTAACATTTTTATCTTTGGTTTTAACTGCTTTTCACAGCAAATATGGAAACTAAACACGCCAGCTTTACAAAATAAGGTTGTTGAAAATTCTAAGGAACATAAATTATTAGTTTTAGATAATAACAGTTTTTTATCTCTAGTAAAAGGTGTCTCTGATAGGACAAGCTCCAAGAAGAAATCTTCCACAATTTTACTTCCCGTTGAAAATAATACATTTGAAGCTTTTGAAATGGTAGGAGCATCTAATTTTAGCGAAGAATTGGCTTTAAAATTCCCAGAAATAAAATCATACGTAGGTAAGAGTACTCAATCAAATAAGGTCGTACGTTTAAGTTTCTCTGAGCATAATGGACTTAGGGCATTTATTACAGCAGGTAATGAGATCACCTTGATTAAGCCTACAGATTTGAAAGCGAATACATATGCTGTATCTAATAGAAAAGAGAGTGAATCTCTTTCAGATTTTGAGTGCGGTGTAGTAGAAGAAGTGCATGAGCATTCACATAAAAAAACTGCAAATGCAAAAATATCAACGACTGATGGGTATCTAAGAAAGTATCGTTTGGCGCTGGCAACTACCGGGGAATATTCAAATTATTTCTTGACAGGAAATGAAACCAGTGATCTTGAAAGAAAAACGGTAGTGTTGGCTGCTTTAAATACGACACTTACAAGAATTAATGGGATTTTAGAACGGGATCTTGGAATAACATTGGAATTAGTTCCTGAGAATGATAGGGTAATACATTTAAATGCTACTACAGATCCTTTTACATTCTTTGGAGAACAATTGCTACCTGTAGTTCAAAATCATTTGGACGCTGAGATTGGTAGTGTAAATTATGATATAGGACATTTGCTAGCACATCGATTCAGGAATTACGGGATTGCCTATCCAGCCAGTGTTTGTAGAGATGGTTTTGCAGGGAAGGGAAGTGCATTTTCATCCGGCCCTAATCTGGCAGCGGATAATTTTTATATGGTCTTTGCACATGAGTTAGGACATCAACTAGGTACAAATCATGTACAAAGCAGTTCTGCATGTAGAGACCCCTATGAAGCAGGTACTGCAGTAGAACCAGGAAGTGGAAGTACGATTATGAGTTATGCAGGGATATGCAGCCCTAGTGTTCAAAATAGCATAGATAGTTATTATAATTATGTTAGCATTCGAGATGTTATTTCAGTTACTGAGGGTAGTGGTTGTGGGGAGTTAATCAGTACTGGTAATCATGCCCCAACGGCAGACGCAGGTAGTGATTATACGATTCCAAAGTCAACGCCTTTTATTTTAGAAGGTACTGCAGAGGATGCTGATAACAATTCAACCCTATCTTATACTTGGGAACAAATTGATACTGAAAGCCCTAACTCAAACAGTACTCCACAACCTATGTGGGTGTATGGCCCATTGTTTAGAAGTTATACACCTACAGATGTTCCCGTTCGGTATATGCCAAAATTGGAGGATGTTGTTGCTGGAAATTTAACACCAACCTGGGATGTTTTGCCATCTGTATCTAGGACGATGGATTTTGCTTTCACAGTAAGAGATAATGCTGTTTTTGGCTCCCACACTGCTTCAGATGAAATGACTGTAACAGTAGAAGGTAATTCAGGACCTTTTGCCGTAACCTCACAAAATTCGAGTACTATATGGCAAGTAGGAGAGGTTAAAACAATTACATGGAATGTCGCCAATACAGATCAGGCACCCATTAATACCTCTACTGTAGCCATATATTTATCCACTGATGGAGGATATACATATCCTATTACTGTAGTCACCAATGTGCCTAATATTGGAAGTTATGACATTGTTGTTCCTGAGGTTCCTGCATCAACTTCTACTGCGAGATTGATGGTAAGAGCTGAGAACAATGTATTCTATGCCATAAATGCTTCTGACATTAACATTGATTTATCAGAGTTTTTCATGAGTCTTTCCGAATCGGAAAAAGATGTTTGTAAAGATGAGGACGCCGTGTTTGTTTTTGATTATAAAACGGTTTCCGGTTTTAATGAAATGACAACGTTTAGTATGGAAAATTTACCTAACGGTGTAACAGCTACATTTGATCCAGCTACCGCGATAAACAACAATACAGAAGTTACCCTAACCATTTCAGGGTTAGATAATTTAAATCAAAACTCTTATGAAACTACTATTGTTGGAAACACAATATCAGTACAACGAAATGTCAATATTAGGTTAAACCTATTTGAGAATTTATCCAAGCCAACGTTAATATCTCCAGAAAATAACACATCACAAATAATTCCAAATTCAGCATTAGTTTGGGAGGCTGTCCAAAATACAGAGGCCTTCTTTACCATTGAGCTGGCAAGTGATCCTGGTTTTTCCAATATCATAGAACAAACCATTACAACTGAAAACACATTCATACCTTCTCAAACCGAATTTAATACAGATTATTACTGGCGTGTACTAAGTGATAATGTATGTGGTACGAGTGATTTTTCAGAGGTGTTTACGTTCAAGACAAAATGTAATGATCCATCCAATATCACTATGACGGATATAGCTTATAATACAGCTACCATTTCGTGGACGGATAATAGCTCTTCAAGTTGGGAAATTAGAATTATTGAAAATGCTCCAACACCAATAGAAAAAATAATTACAACAAACACTAATTCATATATTATTTCAGCACTAAATTCTAGTACTGATTATGATGTTTTTGTAAGATCATTATGTGCAAGTGATTTTAGTAACTGGATAGGACCTCAAAAATTTACAACACCAGCTAAATGCCCGGTTCCTTCAGATTTTGTTGCCGATTTAGCTGGTAATTTATCATGGACTAGCAACGGAAGTGAAACAGTATGGGAGCTGGAATATGGGGTGAAAGGGTTTTCACCAGGAACGGGAACTAAGGTTTTAACCTCAACCAATCCACATGCAATGGAAGGATTGAATCCTGGAGCTTTATATGATGTTTACCTTACCGCTATTTGTGGAGCAAATCCTGGAAGTGATGACAGTCAGCAGGTGGGACCAGTACTAGTTGATTTTTATGAAATTAATTGCAGTACAGAAAAGTTTTACGATTATGGAGGACCAGAAGGGAATTATGGAAAAGATGACTATTATATAATTCTTTTTAAAGCATCAAGTGCTCCGCTCACGATTACATTCAATGCTTTCGATTTAGCAGAAGATGATTATTTATTTGTCAATACAGAAGATGGTTCTAGATTTTATTATGGAACTGATGGCCCAAGAACCATTACTTTAGAATCAGGTAGTGTATTTTTTAGATTTGAATCGGTGAGTGAAGAAACCAGTACTGGCTGGGAGGCCACAGTGACTTGTGGGGCACTCAGTTGTCCAATGCCTTCAGATTTTGTTATAGATGATATAACTTTTAATTCAGTTGATCTATCATGGACGAGTAATGGAATTGAAACACAATGGGAGCTGGAATATGGGATAAAAGGATTTACACCTGGGCAAGGAACAACAGTTTTAACTTCCGCTAATCCTTACACTTTAACAGGAGTATCTGAAGATACTGATTATGAGATATACCTTAAAGCTATATGTGGTTTAAATTCTGGGGATAATGATAGTAACGTGGTGGTGCCAATCGATTTTAACTTATCTGAAATGTTAGGTGTATCAGAAGTTAGTTTTTTTGATGGATTTAAATTTTATCCTACTCCAGTAAATAATAAATTAACCGTTGAATCAAATGAAGAAATAACGAAGGTTGAAATTTATAATTTGGTTGGTCAACTAATTACTACAAATCAAGAAAGGCTTAAAGAACGAGTTGAAATTGATTTTTCTTATCTATCTGTTGGCATTTATTATATTCGAAGTTATTCTTATGACAAGATAAGAACATTCAAAATTATTAAGCAGTAAAGAACTTTTAGACTTTTGGATAGGTCATTTTAACACTTATCATTTTATATAATATATGAGTGTCTCGTCTGAAATTGTAAAAGATAATTCAAGAAATTAAAAATGATAAATTGAAACTAAAATGTTAGCAAGTGTATAGAAATTTATTTTTCTTAAATTTTGTACTCTTGCGAATACTCAACGAAAAGCTCGTGAAAAAAAATTAACGGAATATTCTTCAAATACGAGAATTTCAATAAAACCAAAATGTTAACTTTTGTGCGGTTGCAAGCGTTGGCAATTTTACATAACGACTAATTACATTAAATAGAAACTATAACATTCTGGGATATTTTACATAATATTGAATTATAGCTATCTAATGACATGAAATACATTTGTACTATAATGTTCTGCGTTATGTAACTTTGCTTGGGTAAAAGCGAAGTTATTATCTCAAATTTTCTTTGATTTTTTTCTTCTCAAAAGTTTCTTTAAAAAATGTAATGGAATACTCTTTGCCCGAAGCGAGGATAGGAGTGAAGTGGGAATGTGTATGGAATGGGGCTATTAGGTTATATCTTTCTTATCATAATTATTAAAAATAACAAGTTTATTATTTGGAATAATTCTAAATAACAATATCTTTGCCTTTAAAATAATTCATAAATTTTGTTCCGAAAAAAGAAAAACCATTCAGATTCTATTACTACTCTTGATATAAAATCAATCTCTGGTTTTGAAAAAACATATAATGCCTATTGGGAAAAAGTGTATGCTGTATGTTATAATAATACACGTAAAATTGAATTGTCTCAAGGTATGACCCAAGAGATTTTTAAATCATTATGGGAAAGAAGAAACAGGCTTCAAATTGAACATATTGAAAATTATTTAGTACGCGCTGCAAAGTTTAAAGTGTCTGAGTATTATAGAAATAAGGCAATAAGAGAAAAAAAATTAAACATAGCTTGTGCAGATTATTGCAATGCTGCAAATTGTACAGAAAATGACATTTCATTTTCATTTCTTGTAGAAGAACTTGGTATGTTAGTAGAGAAATTACCTTGCCGATGCAAAGAAGTTTTTAAAATGAGTAGAGAAAAAGGATTCACTAATAAACAAATTGCAACAGAACTACAAGTAACAGAACGTGCAGTAGAATACCATATAAGTAAAGCTTTGAAGTTTTTAAAAGCGAACTTAAGCACACAAACAGTATTGTAATATCGTTTATTATACAATCGGTCTTCTTCCCTAAAACCTCTAAAATTATTTTTTTTCAAATAAAAACACATTTTCTACTTCGGTAAAGAAGAAGTTATGCTACTACTATAATGAAGCCTACATAAAGGTTTTTTAATTCATCTTTAAAAATGAAAGTAGATAATACACTTTTAGAAAAATATTATAATGGATTTTGCTCTAAGGTAGAGCAAGATATTGTAGAAAAATGGTTGGCATCAAATAAGTTTGATAATAGTAATCCTTTAGATCTTCCTACAGGTGAATCTAAAGAAGCTCATAAAAAAAAGATATGGCAAGATATTTCTCAAAGTTTGCCTAGTACAACTGTTAAGATAATTCCACTATATAAAAAACTCACACGTTATGCTGCTGCTGCCTGTTTTATTATGGGAGTATTTTTTGCTGGTCGATATTCTAAAATTAACAATACAACTATCGTTGCACAAGAAATTGCTGCAAAGCAGAAATCTCATGATCTTTTGGTTTATGGAGGAAACAAAGCTTACGCCAAAATACAGGGAGATACTTTTAACCTACAATTTGACGGACGATTAAAACTTTACAATAGTTCTACTTCAGTAAAGACTATTAAAGTTAGCAATGTTACTTACACATTAGAACCCCGTCAAACCTATTATCTATTGGGTAACAACAATAAATCTACGCTTATAGCCAATAATGTCCGTTATGATTCAGCTCCCGAAATATTTAGCGTATTAAAAGGTGATTTTAGTATTAAGGCTTATACAGCATAAAAACATGAAATATACTATTCTCTCCCTACTGTTGTTTGTGCAGGTTTCACATTTAATGGGTCAAAACAACAATACTTTTGTCATTCAAGGTAAGGTTACAGATTCTTTTGGCGAACCAGCTATATATGCTCACGTCATTATAGATGCTTTAAAAACAGGTGCTTATACAGATGAAGAAGGTAACTATCTGTTAAAAAAAGTACCTCAAGGAACACATCAACTTTCCGTTAAAATGCTAGGATATAAAACGCAAGAGAGGTCTGTTCAAGTTGAGAATACCTCATTGTTTTCTATCAATTTTACCATCATAGAAGATCTAACAAATTTGGAAGAAATAGTGGTAAATACCAAAACCGTAAAAAGCAAGTTAGAAAGTACTGCTAAAGCAATAGGGGTTATTGAGACTAAAAAAATTAGACTTCAATCTGCTGATTTAGGAGAGGTAATGGCAAAATCGGAAGGTGTAAGCGTACAACGATCAGGTGGCTTAGGCTCCAATACACGATTTGCGTTGAACGGGTTATCGGGAGAAAAGGTTCGTTTTTTTTATGATGGTATTCCTTTAGAATTTACACTTTATAGCTTTGGTATTGCCAACGTTCCTGTAAACGCTATTCATCGAATTGAAGTATACAAGGGAGTTGTACCTATAGGATTTGGGGCAGATGCTTTGGGTGGAGCAGTAAACATGGTTCCTCAAAAAGTACATAACGGTTGGTTTGGGGGTATGTCATATCAGCTAGGGTCGTTTAATACTCACCGTACCACAGCCGATATAGGGTATTCTAGTGATAAAACAGGTTTTTTTGTTAAAGCTGGTGGTTTTTATGACCATACAGATAATAATTATAAAATAGATGTAGCAATTCCGAATGATAAAGGGGGATTACAACAAGAAACTGTAAGAAGGTTTCATGATGCTTATAGTGCCTATGGTTCCAGCCTTAGGTTTGGTGTCCGAAATAAAAAATGGGCAAACGAATTGAGTCTAGAAAGTTATTATGGAGACTATAATAATGAGGTGCAGAATAGCCAATCACCTCAATTAATCGATCAACCAGATTTAGGTATTAGCAACGCAGTAGCGGGTATCCCATTTGGAGAAGTACTTTTTACCAATTATTCCCTAGGTACTAATCTAACTTACGATGTTAATTTACATGACCACTGGACATTAAACCTTAAGGCGGGCTATAACTATAATGAACGAAAATCACTTGATATAGGAAACCAATTATATAATTGGTTTGGTGAGGTAATAAGAGCGCAAAATATACCTGGTGAGTTTGGTGATGCGGACAACTTAATTACCAAAAGTGAAAATTTATATGCCAGACAACAAACCACTTATATTATTAATGATAGATATAGCCTAAAGCTTTCTTTAGCTCCAACTTATACTTATCGTACAGGAGATGATTTGTTGATTGACGGACCTTTTGATGAGGCTTTGGACGATAGTTATCTCTTCAACTTTGTTACTGGATTGGAATACACAGCAAATCTGATGGAAGAAAAGTTACAAAACATTGCTTTTGTAAAAAACTATCGTCAGAATATCCGAAACGAATCGTTAGATCCTAGTTTAGAGGTAATTAATATAAATAAGCGTTCGGTAAGTAATTATGGTGTTGGTAATGGATTGAGATATAATTGGTCTTCCCATTTTTCTACCAAAATTAGTTATGAGTACGCTTACCGATTACCCCAACAAAATGAGATTTTTGGAGATGGCTATCAGGTTTTTGAAAATTTAGAACTACAACCAGAAAGCAGTCACAATGTTAATCTGCAATGGAATTACCATAATAATTATAATGCTGTTACCCAATGGCAATTACAAGGAAATTTATTCCTGCGTAAGATTGACAACCTTATTTTTCTTGTTGTAGATCCTGCCGAAGGTTTTGGTTCTTATCAAAACGTATCGAGCGCCAACTCGCAAGGATTAGAATTAAGTGGAAAAATAAAAGATGTGGTAAAAGGGTTAAGCTTTAATGCTAACACTACGTATCAGTCTTACTTAAATACCTCTAGCGAAGGTCCTTTTGCTAGTTTTAAGAATGACCGTATACCCAATACACCTTATTTCTTTGCTAATGGTGGAGCGGAATATCAACTACAAAATGTATTGAAAAAAAATGATCAGTTTTCTTTATTTTGGAATGTACGTTATGTGCACTCGTTTTTTATTGGATGGGAAAGTGCAGGCTCATCACAATACAAATCAGAGGTACCTAAACAAACCCTAAACACTACGGGTATTACTCATAAGGTAGATATTAAGAATACTAGAAATGCCCTAACTTTTGAAGTACAGAATTTAATGAATGCTAAAATTTTTGATCTATATGGGTTACAGCGACCTGGTAGAACATTTCATTTAAAATTCACCACTCAATTTTAAACACAAAAGCCTATGTAAAACAAAAAATTAATTTAGATCTAATTCTCAGAATTATTAATAAAATTTTAAGAGAGTTAATATTATGTAGAAAAAATAAAAAGCCTGCTTGAAAATGTATCGGACTAGTATACATTCCAATTAAATGCAGGCACAATTAACAAATTGTTAAATCAAAATTACAAAAAATGAAAACAATACAAAAATGGACATGGAAAGTTATGTTCTTACTTGGAATATTAACTGTAGGACTTGCCTCTTGCAAAGATGATGATAACGAAGTTTCTGTTATTGATGGAGAAGAAAAGGAATCGGCTTGGGTACAAATATTTACAACAGAAACTCCAGAAGGTAAGGTATATTACATGAAAGCAAACGAGGGACTACCTGCGGTACTAAATATATCGGACGCCTTAGAACTCGGATCAGATGTTTCTGCCAAAATGCATGGGGAGTATGTTTATATTGTAAACACCTCTTCTTCTACCATTACCAAATGGAGTGTTAATAAAGTGACTCTTGAATTCAAGGTTGAAGGTATTCTTAGTTTTGCTTCAACTGGAATTCAAGCATCAAGCACTCTAGTATTTCTTTCTGAAGATCAAGCTTTCATGTCTGACTTAGGAGAAGGAGTGGTTCTGGAATGGAATCCAACAAAAATGGAAATTACGGAGAAATATGATGTGGAATCTGCACTTAATGGGCTTTCCAGTGATCTTACTATTTATGACGGACTTGGGTTTGCACTTGATGGAAAAGTTGCTTGGACGGTAAAGTATAATTTAGATATTTGCTGTGAGAATTTGTTACCAGAAGGAGGAGCTACAGTAGGAGTATTTGATGTATCTTCAGGAACTTTAACATACAAAAAGGATGATCGTTTACTAGTTACAGATTATAAAACTTTTGCTGATGAAAATGGAAATTATTACATACAACCTCATAATCAAAGTGGCATGTACTATGAGTATTTTGATATAAACAACACACAATCTGGAGCTCCTTTTACCTTATTAAGAATGGATTCAAGTGGAAATTTTGACACTACTTTTGAACTTGATTATTCAGAATTATTCCCAATTACTTATGGAGGTAGAATATCTATGATATACGGTAATAAAATGGTGATAAATTATGATGAAGTAACCTTTCCTGAAAATTACGAAGCCAGGTGGGATTGGTGGGGAGACGAATCAATCAATCATACGGTAGTAATTGATCTTGAGACTAAAGAAGTAAATTCATTTAATGCATTTGCAGATTATTCAAGCATCGTATATATGGGTAATTTTGATGGTGTTAATTATTTCAGTGCTTATAATAGAGGTGATAACGGTTGGATAGTAGATGTATTGAAACAAAATTCTATTGATAATTTTACTGTTGTTACAACGCTTGTTGGAACTGTCACTGATATAGGAAAACTGTGGTAATAGTAGATTATAACCTTTTTATTTAGACCATTTAATGAACCAGCCTTTATACTGTAATATTTAGGCTGGTTTTTTTATAAAAAAGCATATGATTTTAGGTGTGATTTTACTATCTAGTTTTGGCTTTTTCTTATTATATAATACTTCTAAAAGAATAAAATTAGGAGATTCTATTTTCGAGAAATGGTTGCAAAACCATGAGACTATTTCTAAATGGATTGGTGTTGAAAAGCTTGTGAAAAAAATATAACGAGAATATACTCGCCAGCGTATAGTTTAAAACGACTCTAAAAGTTAGCTTTTTTTTGGTACTTCGGCTGCGCTCAGCATAAACTAAGGTAAGCGATGGATAATTGTGTTTAAAAATAAATGCCATAAAGCATTTTAATTTTTAAAAAGCAATCGAGCGTTTGGCAGCGGCAATTTTACATAATGGCTAATTATAGCTACAAATGTGTAAACGTGAAGTTTCTTGAGAAATGCTTTTGCATTCATGAGCTCCTCTAAAAAAATATTAACCTTGCGAACTAATCACATATTTAAAAAAACATGAACGATTGTACAGAATATTTAAATTAAACGAGAAGCCAAACACGAATGTTTAATGACCCAAGTACTATACATCAAATAGAAACGTGAACATATTGGGATATTTTACATAATATTGAATTATAGATATCTAATTGTATGAAATACATTTGTACTATAATGTTCTGCGTTATGTAACTTTGCTTTGGTAAAAGCGAAGTTTATACGAGGCCACTGAAAAAGTCTATTAAGACTTAAATAGTAATGAAAAGGAGTAGAAATCGAAGATTTTCTACTCCTTTTTTGTATCTTAAAAGAGTAAAAATATTCTTTTATCTATGCTAGATCAACAACAAAAAGTTCAATTTAGTGAATACAGTTTATTGTATGATTTAATTGTTCCAAAAGAGAATTTACTAAGGAAAATCAATAATTTAATAGATTTTTCTTTCATTTACGACGAATTATTAACCAAGTATTGTCATAATAATGGGCGAACCGCAGAATGTCCTATTCGAATGTT
>NZ_JAUOEK010000045.1 GCF_030540835.1 Flavivirga aquimarina
CGTGAAATATGG
This sequence comes from Flavivirga aquimarina, assembly GCF_030540835.1. Classification (GTDB taxonomy): domain Bacteria; phylum Bacteroidota; class Bacteroidia; order Flavobacteriales; family Flavobacteriaceae; genus Flavivirga; species Flavivirga aquimarina. The sequence goes on from NZ_JAUOEK010000045.1 coordinate 13, forward strand.
TAAAACTGAATTCGTGTGAATTCGTGAAACCTGCCAGCCGGCAGGCTGGTTCGTGTCAAAAGTTTTTAGAAGCTGAAAGCGACATGCACTAAAGTACTATAGTTTTAACTCCATTTGAGACCAATAAAAGAGCTATAAAGCTCCAAATTAATTGTAATTAACTACATAACAATTGTTTAACATAATGCTCATATTTAAATAATTATAAGATAATATAAAAACTGGTAATTTGTAAAGAAATAAATCCATCATTATTGAAAATTAAACGCAAAATAGAAATCGCAGTAATATCAGATGTTCATTTAGGAACCTATGGTTGTCATGCCAAACATCTACTTACTTATTTAAATAGTATTGAGCCTAAAAAGTTAATATTAAATGGTGATATTATTGATGTTTGGCAATTTAGTAAACGCTATTTTCCTAAGTCGCACTTAAAAGTTATTAAGAAGATCATGGATATGGCTTCCGATGGTGTTGATATTATTTACATTACGGGAAACCATGATGAAATGTTACGTAAATTTAGCAATACAACTATTGGTAATATTTCTATTGTAGATAAACTTGTTTTAGAATTAAATGATAAAAAAGCATGGTTTTTTCATGGTGATGTTTTCGATGTTTCCATACAAAATGCCAAATGGCTTGCCAAACTTGGCGGTTATGGCTACGATTTACTAACGCTTCTTAATCGTTTTATAAATTGGTATTTGGAAAAACGTGGAAAAGAACGTTATTCGTTATCCAAAAAAGTAAAAAACGGTGTTAAAGGTGCTATAAAATACATTAATGATTACGAAAAAGTTATTTCTGATTTAGCCATTGAAAACAATTATGATTATGTAGTTTGTGGTCATATTCACCAGCCAAAAATGGAATATAAAGAAAATAAGCATGGCAAAACCATGTATTTAAATTCTGGAGATTGGGTTGAAAATTTCACGGCACTTGAATACCAATTTAACCGTTGGAAAATATACAACTATAATAAAGACAAGCTCGCTCCTTTTTATGTGGATGAAGACATGGAAGATTTAGAAGTTAGAGATTTAATTGCCGCTATTACGATTGTTGAACAGCAAGAGAAAAAAGTTAAATAGTTTCTTTCCCAGTATCATATTAAATTCTTTTTCTTACGGTAAAATTCTGTTAGATTTGTATGTATATCTATAACAGGGATATAGTTACTGGTAACTGTATGTATTTGTTGTGGTGCATTTCACTCAAACCTAATAGATGAAAAAATTAATATTTCGACTGACAGAGAAAAATAGAAAATTGAAATAAAAAATAAAAAACGGCACCACGATGTATAAGGCATAGCTAATAGGTACTAAACCAAAAAGTTATATTTACAAAGACCATTACCATAATCTAAAAACCAATGAATGATTTACAAATAAAAATAAACCCAAAAGTTGAATTGGTTTTTAATAACTACCCAGATTCGGTTCGGGATAATATGCTAAGCCTTTGTAACTTAATTATAGAAACAGCTAAAGAAATTGATATAGTAACACACTTGGAGGAAACACTAAAATGGGGAGAACCAAGTTATTTAACAAAGCATGGAAGCACGATTAGAATGGATTGGAAATCTAAATCTCCGAATCAATATGCCATGTACTTTCAATGCACAAGCAGATTAGTAGAGACCTTTAAAATGGTTTTTAAAAATACTCTTAACTTTGAAGGAAAAAGAGCCATCATTTTTAAAATTGGAGAAGACATTCCCATAGAAGCATTAAAATATTGTATAAAATCTGCTCTAATTTATCATAAAGTAAAGCATTTACCGACATTAGGAATATAAAATAAAAAGCATATAGCTTGTGGACTGTTTTCTAATTTCCATATTGCTATAAAACACTACTATTTAAAACAAAATAAATCTCACCTCTTTCGAATTTTGTCAGTTATTTAATTGGTGCAAGAACTGAAAACTAAATGAATAAAAAATTAAAGATATTAGGGATTAACGGAAGTGCGAGCAAAAATTCATCAAATCTTTCTATACTAAACATAATCACTGAAATTGGAAAATCAAGATTTGAGTTAAAGATCATTGATGACTTAACAGAATTACCTCATTTTAAAACGGAATTAACAGACATAAATGTTCCTAAAAAAATAATAGAATTTCGAAATGAAATTGAAAAGGCAGATGGCATAATAATTTGTACACCCGAATATATTTTTAGTATTCCTAGCGGATTGAAAAATGCCATTGAATGGTGTGTTTCCACAACCGCTTTTTCGCAAAAACCTATTGGTTTGATTACTGCGTCTGCATCAGGACTAAAAGGACACGAAGAACTAAAATTAATAATGGAAACTGTCGAAACTAAATTTGTAGAAGACACTACTTTGCTTATAAGTGGCATTAAAGGAAAAATTGATAAAAATAGTTCCTTAAAAGACCTTGAGACCAAAAAACAGTTAGATAAATTTGTGAATGCATTTCAAAAATTAATACTAGAGTCAAAATAATATTGTATTAAATTTGTTATAACTTTTACGGAAAGGGCATTCAAAATTTGCAAAACAATTTCTAATTTTCATTCCATAAATAACGCAATTAAAAACTCCACATAACTTCATGAACAGACTCACTAGAATAACATCCATTCTAATTCAATTACAATCCAAAAAAGTAGTAACTGCTAAAGAAATTGCTAATAGGTTTGAAATTAGTTTACGAACTGTTTATAGGGATATTAAAACATTAGAAGAAGCTGGTGTACCTATTGGCTCAGAAAATGGCATCGGATATTTTATTGTAGATGGTTATTCTTTACCTCCAATAATGATCACAGAAGAAGAAGCAAATGCATTGATCGTTTCCGAAAAACTTATTTCCAATCAAGGAGACGCTTCTCTTATTAAAGATTTTAATTCTATCCTTATAAAAATCAAGTCCGTTCTAAGAGATCATGAAAAAGAAAATACATCTAAATTAGAAAACAGAATACTATCATCTTCTTATAAAAAAGAAATATTTGAAAGTAATTGGTTATCAATAATTCAAAAAGCAATTACTAATACAAAAATTCTTGAGATCGTTTATCATTCAATTTATAAAGATGAACAAACATTAAGAAACATTGAGCCTTTGGGTGTTTACTATACAGATAAAGCTTGGGTAATGATAGCGTATTGTAGATTAAGAAAAGACATGCGGGAATTTCGGTTAGATAGAATTTTAAAAATAAACCTCACCTCTCAAACCTTTGGTTATCAGACAGACTTCACGCTCTCTAAATATTTTAGCCAATTAACAGAACCTAGTTGACATAAGGCTGTCACCCTCCCATTTTACTTTTGTTTTATTATTAACATATAACATAAAAAAATGAAACAATTATCAATGCTATCAACCTTCTTGATCTTCTTTGGTTGTAATTCTCAAAAAAAAAGTAAAATGACAGAAACAACAAAAGAGGAAGTTGGAACCATTGTTCTAGTCATGTCGAAAACCCTACCAGAATACACAAGAAAAGAAATAATAAAACTTTCTGAAGCTATAGATCCTATGGTTAATGAGTTTGACGGATATTTAGGGCGCAAGATGGTCTTTTCTAATGATACTCCAGACCTCATGGGAGATATAGTTTATTATACTAATGTTAAAGCTTTTGAAGATGCCTCTGAAATTGAAATGAAAAGCGAAACATGTCAAAAGTTTTTTGCTACGATGATACCAGATCCTCAAACGAGTAAAATGCTTATTACATCGCCTTTAATAATGACTACGCCAAAGCAAGGAGTCGTTAAAGCTGTTGAATTAGTGCTTTTTAAAACGAAACCAGCATTTACAAAAGAAGTGGTAGTTAGTGCCGCCAAAAATATGAATTCTATACTAGAAAAACACAAAGGATACATCTCAAGAAAACTTTCAATAACAGAAGATGGACAATGGATGGATATCGTATATTGGACTGATCTTGAAAGTGCAAAAAAAGCATCAAAACACATTTTAGAAAATCAACTCAGTCAAAAGTATTTCGAAATGATAGATGAAGCTACCATGGAATTCACTCATTTTAATGTCGTTATAGATACAGAACAATAATAACATAACGCTCTTTATATAAGTATATAAGGAGCGTATTTATAAAACCAAAAACAACTATAAAAAAGAATAAAATGGCAGAATTATTTAAAAACATATATCATACAGAATTCTTTGATCGCTTTATAACTTCTGTCAACGAAGTTGTTCCTGGTTTTAATAAAGCATCTTTCTTAAAGGAGATATATGATACTGAATGGGAAAACAGAGAACTAAAACAACGTATGCGACATATTACCCAAGTCCTTAAAAATCATTTATCAGATGATTTCAACACAAATGTTGAAACCATATTAAAACTCATCCCCGTATTAAAAAAAGATGGGTTCAAACCAGATAATTTAGAATTTATTTTCTTGCCAGATTTTATAGAAATTTATGGTTTAGAGTCTTACGAAATAGCTATAAAAGCATTCGAAGAAATTACGCAGTTTGTAAGTTGTGAATTTGCTGTTAGACCTTTTATAATAAAATATCAGGATAACATGATAAAACAAATGTTGCTTTGGGCAAACCATAAACACAGTTCGGTTAGACGGCTAGCTACAGAGGGTTGCAGACCAAGGCTTCCTTGGGCCATGGCTATTGCATCATTAAAAGAAACACCTGCTCCTATTATTCCTATTCTTAAAAAATTAAAAAGCGACCCATCTGAATATGTACGAAGAAGTGTTGCAAACAATTTAAATGATATCTCTAAAGATCATCCCGAAACCGTTATAAATCTTGTTAAAAAATGGCAAGGAAATAGTAAAGAGACCGATTGGTTAATTAAACATGCATGCAGAACACTTTTAAAGCAAGGAAACACCAAAGTTATGGCGTTATTTGGTTTTGGAAACACCGAAAAAATAAAAGTAACCGATTTTAAAATATTGACACCAAAGGTCAAAATTGGAGACTTTGTAGAATTCTCATTAAAGCTTGTTAACACAAGTAATAATACTGCTAAGATCCGATTAGAATATGGACTTTATTATCAAAAAGCAAATACCTCTTTATCCAGAAAGGTATTTAAAATAAGTGAAAAAGAATATCCTAAAAACTCTACAACAAGTATTAACAGAAAACAATCGTTTAAGGTAATCACAACACGTAAATTCCATGTTGGGAAACATCAAATTTCTATCATTATAAATGGAAAAGAAATAGACGTATTAGACTTTGAACTTATTTAACGTAGGGTCACACCTTATTTACTTTTGACAATTTATCCTTCTAGGACAAGTATTTATCCATTAAAAATAAATTCTATTTCCGAACTTTAATTTTGCAATAAATAGGTTTAATCATCTATTAATTTAACAAAATTATGACAGGACATAGTAAACATAAAGATGTATTGTTAGAATGCATTCGTTTCCTGTTTATATTTTTGTTTTTATATGCTGCAATAAGTAAATTTTTAGTTTTTGATGAGTTTAAAATTCAGATTGAACAAGCTTTCATACCTATTGCTTATACTAATCTAGTGGCTTGGATGGTGCCACTTATTGAGATTTTAATCTCATTGCTTTTAATGATATCATTATTTAAAACATTGGCTTTATATACTGCTTTGGGCCTTATGGAGGTATTCACCCTCTATATTTTTATCATTTTGAGGTTTAGTGATCATATTCCCTTTTCCTATAATCGTGTTTTATTAAAATTAGGCTGGATTGAGCTTTTGGTTTTTAATATCACTTTTATGACTCTTGCTGTTATTGGGATCATGATATTGAGTATGCCAAAAAACCTTCAGCCCTAAAAATAGAGATACACTAAAACATTAGTAATGAAAACATCAAAAACAATAGATTTTTAAATAGAATTCGCCTTAATAAAAAAAATCAAACACGAATCAATGCTTCTTTTAAAATAGTAATGGGATGCTTAGCGTCTCGCTGGGTACCGTCTTTTATCTGATGCCTGCAACTGGTGCCATTCGCAGCGATAATGGTAGTTTCTAATGCTTTTTTAACAGCAGGAAACAAGGTTTGCTTCCCTACTTGCATACTAACCTCATAATGTTCTTTTTCATAACCAAAACTTCCTGCCATACCACAGCAACCACTTGGTATAATGGTTACTTTATAATTTTTAGGTAGGTTTAAAACATTAAAACTGGATAATTGATTACCCATTGCTTTTTGATGACAATGTCCGTGAAACTTAATAGTCTTTTCCTGTAGCGTAAATTGTTCTGAGGTTATGTGACCTAATGCTATTTCCTGTTGAATAAATTCTTCAATTAAAAAAGTAGATTTAGCAATCTTCTCTGCAGACACATTATCTTCTGCTAATTTTAAATATTCATCTTTAAAAGTAAAAATAGCAGAAGGTTCTATCCCAATTAATGGGGTGTCTTCTGAAATTTTATCTTTAAAAATTTCAACATTTTTATTAGCCAGAGTTTTTGCTTGTTTTAATAGACCTTTTGACAGGAACGCACGCCCCGATTCAGCATTATCGATAATTTCTACAAAATAATTTAATCCTTTTAAAAGCTCTAAAGCATCTATACCAATTTGAGTATCTAAATGGTTAGTAAATTCATCATTAAATAAATAAACCTTTTTAATATAGTTCCCTCTATTTCTTATTACTTTAAAATCTTCATAATACGCATTTAAACTACGCTTCGAAATTAATGGTAGACTTCTTTCTTTTGCTATTCCAAATGACTTCTTTAAAATAGCAGATGTTACCCCTTTAGAAAACACAAAATTGGTAAGCTTAGGAAACTTACTTCCTAAAGTATTTAGACTATTATTATATGCAAATAATTTTGTTCGTAATGACACACCATTTTCTTTCTGATATTGGTATTGAAATTCCGCTTTTAAGCTTGCCACATCTACACTACTAGGGCATTCACTAGCACAAGCTTTACAACTTAAACACAGGTCGAAAACAGTTTTTAATTCTTTATGATTAAACTTATTCGCTTTATCCGAATTCGTTAAAAACTCACGTAATGCATTGGCTCTTGCCCGCGTGGTATCTTTTTCATTTCCAGTGGCTCGATAACTCGGACACATGGTGCCTCCAAATTCGGGAAGTTTTCTACAATCTCCAGAACCATTGCATTTTTCTGCTTCACGTAATATGCCTTGAGATTTTGAAAAATCAAGTAATGTTTCTATGTCTGGTTCTGCCCTATCTGGAACATAACGTAACGATACATCCATTGGAAAGGCATCTGTAATCTTGCCCGGATTAAAAATAGCATCCGGATCGAACGCCTTTTTTATTTGTTTTAATATGTTATAATTTTCATCACCAATCATCATGGAAATAAACTCAGATCGAACGATACCATCACCATGCTCACCACTCATAGAGCCTTTATATCGCTTTACCAAACGAGCTACATCTGTTGTTATCTTCCTGAATAACTCAACATCTGCCTGCTTTTTTAAATTCAATATCGGACGTAAATGAATTTCACCAGCTCCAGCATGTGCATAGTAAATGGCTTCTTGATTATAACCTGCCATGAGTTTTTCAAAATCCATGATGTAATTGGCTAAATCTGGTAAGGCTACTGCGGTGTCTTCAATACAGGCAACCCCTTTCTTATCTCCAATAATATTTCCTAAAAGCCCTAACCCTGCACTTCTTAGATTATTCGCTTTTTCAATATCTGTTCCTTTAAGCACCGGGAATGCATAACTTAAACCAGAAACTTTAATGTCCTCCAGTAGGTTATTAACTAAAAGGTCGACATCGTTTTTAGTATCTGTTCTAACCTCACACATTAAAATAGCCTTAGGGTCTCCTTGTATAAAACGCCTGTTCTCTTGCTGTGTTTTATTATGCTTTGTACAATCTAAAATGGTTTTATCCATCATTTCGCAGGTGTACAAATTATGTTTCATAACAGGTTCTACGGCTTTTAAACATTTTTCTATACTATCAAAATGTGCTGCAACCATGACACCTTCAGATGGTGGAAGTTTATCTAATTTTAAAGTAATTTGTGTAGTAAATGCTAATGTGCCTTCGCTTCCTGCAAGCAGTTTACACATATTGAATTTGTCTGAAGTATCTGTAAATACGTCCGATTTTATTAATTCATCAATAGCATAACCAGTATTTCTTCTATGGATTTCCGGTTTTGGAAAGTTATTTTTTATTTCTTTTTGTACAGTTTCTGAAACAAGTTCTGAATATATTGTTTTATAAACTTGACCTTCTAACGTATTTTCTTTTGTTTTTCTGATAAATTCCTCTGATGATACTTCTCTAAAAACAGCGTTACTCCCATCACTTAAAACAGTTTGCAATTCTACAACTTTATCGCGGGTTACACCATATTGTATCGATGTAGTACCGGAAGAGTTATTGCCAACCATCCCTCCTATCATACACCTATTAGATGTAGATGTATTGGGGCCAAAAAACAAACCAAAAGGTTTTAAATAGTTATTTAATTTATCTCGTACCACTCCTGGTTGCACCGTAACGGTTTGTTCTTTTTCATTAATATCTAATATTTTTGTGAAATATTTAGACACATCTACTACAATACCTTTTCCAACACATTGTCCGGCAAGCGACGTTCCGGCAGTTCTTGGTATTAAAGGTGTTTTATTTGTTTTTGCGAAGGTTATTAGTCGTTTTAAATCTTCCTTGTTTTTAGGATATGCCACAGCCAATGGTAATATTCTGTACACAGAAGCATCGGTTGCGTATATTGATTTTATTAAATCATCATAATACAATTCACCAGAAAGCTTTTCTCTTAATATTTGAAAATGCGGAGTTAACCCCATGTTTGATAAAATATTTTATAAATCTAAAAAGATGTTAAATATAAATACAATTTTGGCGTTATTTTTGTTTAAGCAATCTAAATATTATAGAATAATCTTTTTTGCGAAAAATATCGTATATCAAGAATCAAATAAATATCATTAATCAAACAAAAAACATTTAAAAATATGAAGAAATTATTTTTATTATCACTTGCTATCATTGGTATCTCTTTATCATCAAACGCTCAGGACATTTCAGAAAACGCTATAGGGCTACGATTGGGAGACAGCGATGGTTTAGGGGCTGAAGTATCTTATCAACGTGCTATTCGCAGTAATAATAGGTTAGAATTAGATTTAGGCTGGAGAAATGGAAGAAACTACGATGGTTTTAAACTTGCCGGATTGTATCAATGGGTATTCCCTATAGAAGGGGCTTTTAATTGGTATGTTGGTGCTGGTGGTGGTATTGGTTCTTTTAGATATGATATTCAGGGTGGAGATGATATATCTGACACTTATCTTTTTGCTGCCGGTGATATTGGTATTGAATATAACTTTGACTTTCCTTTATTGTTATCTCTAGATTTTAGACCTGAAGCTGGTTTTAGAGATGATGTTTATTATAACGGTAACAGAGTTTATAACAATAGCGCTTTAGATTTTGATATCGCTTTTAGTGTTCGTTATCAATTTTAAATCAAAAAACATTGAAAAAGCGGCCTGCACTTCGACTACGTTCAGTGACCAAGGCCGCTTTTTTTATTCTTCACCTTCAATAGTCATATTTACCAGTTCCAAAATTTTATCAAACTGTTCTTTTAAACTAAGGTCTGAGTTATCTATTTCTATAGCATCTTTAGCTTTCTTTAGTGGCGAATCTTTACGTGTTGTATCTATGTGGTCTCGCTCCTGAACGTTTTGTAAAACATCTTCATAATTAACCTCATCACCACGATCAATAAGCTCTTTGTAACGCCTTATGGCTCTTTTTTCAGCAGAAGCTGTCATAAATAATTTGAGCTCGGCATCAGGAAAAACTACTGTACCAATATCTCTACCATCCATAACAACCCCCTTATCTTTTCCTAGTTTTTGCTGCTGTTCTACTAATTTATGACGTACTTGAGATACGGCTGCTACTTTACTAACAAAACTAGAAACATTTAAGGTTCTAATTTCTTTTTCTATATTAATTCCGTTCAAATAAACCTCAGCAAAACCAAGCGTTTTATTAAACTTAAAGCTAACTTCTATATTTGGTAATTGATAAACTAATGCCTCTATATTAAAATCATCATCGCTAATAAGTCCATGTTCCATAGCGTAAAACGTAACAGCTCTATACATAGCACCTGTATCAACATAGACATAACCTAAATGTTTAGCAAGTTGTTTAGCTACAGTACTTTTCCCTGTTGAAGAAAACCCATCTATAGCTATCGTAATTTTATTCATTTTATAGGTTTGAAGTGCCTAAAATAATTAAAGTAGTTTGAGCAAAAAAACTAATTGCTATAATTTATGTTTATTAGTTTTTTCTAGATAATAAGGAATACGAAACACCTCCTACTGAACACTAAGTACTGCCTATCGAACACTGAACACTGAACATTGAATACTACCGCAAATCTATCTGTAACCCAAAAAAGTTAGAATTAGCAGCACTTGTATATCTTGCATGGGTGTAGCTAAATCGCATATTATTCATTTTAATTGAAATTCCTGCGGATATTCCTGAGAAGTTACGTTGATCTATAATTCGTAATTCTTCACCCCTTCGAAAATTATAACCAAGTCTTATATTAAAACCTCCTTCTGGAAATAGTTCTGCTCCAAGAATGGTGTGTCTTATTAATTGACCTAAAAACCCAACCTTTTCATCCGTTTGATTACCACTTAAATCATTAACAGTCCGAGCTGGATTAGATCTGGCTATTGGCCATTGCTGTAAATTCTCGAAAGTAACATGCCAACGAATGGGTACATTTTCCAAACGCTGGGACATTCCGAAATCGACCTCAAACGGAAGACGCTCATTAAGTCCAGCATAGGTAGTAATTTGAGTTCCTAAGTTTCTTATTACAACGGTAGCATTAAAATCTATATCTTCATTAATATAGATCAAGCCTAAATCTGCTGCGGCCCCAAACGAACTATACTGCTCTAGTTTTGATGTAATAAGCTTAACATTGGCTCCAAAATAAAAATCGGAAAAACCAATTTGTAATGCATACCCTATTGATAAAGCGGCTTCGTTACCAGTAAATGTGCCTGTGCTAATACCGTTTTCGTCATACCCATCAAACGAGCCATAGTTTATATAAGTAATACCTGCATGGAATGTTTGTACACGTCTGTCTATAGTATAAGCGTAAGAAGCCGTTCCATAATTAATACCTCCTAAATAGCTTGTATAGTTTACTGCCAGCTGATTATCCATTTCTACATTTATAGTCGCCGGATTGAATAAACCTTGGGTAACATCGTAATCGATATTGGTTAGTACCTTACCACCTAACGCTGCCTGGCGAGGTGACGATATCAAATTAAGAAATTGATAAGTCGTTTCTCCTCCAACTTGAGCTATAGCTAGACTAGAAAAAGATAAACAAAAAAAAGTAGTAATTTTCTTTAGCATATTTACGATACAAAGTAAGTAAATCTATCTTAAAACGATAGCTTGTATCATTTATTTTAAATGATAAAAAAAACCTCGAAATGAATCGAGGCTTTATTTATACTTATTTTTAAAGCTTTTTGGCATTCTTAACTTTTTGGCTTGTAAGTGCTATTTTTATAACATCACTCATATCTGTTACATAATGAAATGTTAAGCCTTTTAAATACTCTTCTTTAATTTCTTCTATATCGCGTCTGTTCTCTTCACACAATAAAATCTCTTTTATACGTGCTCGTTTTGCAGCTAATATCTTTTCTTTAATACCTCCTACAGGAAGCACTTTTCCACGAAGTGTAATTTCTCCCGTCATCGCTAAGCCTTTCTTTACTTTTCTCTGTGTAAATAAGGATATTAACGATGTTAACATAGTAACTCCTGCACTTGGCCCATCTTTTGGCGTTGCGCCTTCTGGTACGTGAATGTGAACATTGTAACTATCAAAAATAGCTGTATCAATTCCAAAACTATCTGCATTAGACTTGATATATTCCATAGCAATGGTAGCAGATTCTTTCATCACTTTTCCTAAGTTTCCGGTAATAGAAAGTGCTCCTTTTCCTTTTGATAAAATAGATTCAATAAATAGAATATCACCTCCAACACGCGTCCACGCTAATCCTGTAACGACACCTGCCACATTATTATTTTCGTATTTATCGCGTTCTAGCTTAGGTCCTCCTAAAACTTCAATAATATCTTCATTAGAAACTTTAATATTATAAGTTTCTTCCATAGCTATATTTTTGGCTGCATAGCGTACCATTTTTGCTATTTGTTTTTCTAAACCTCGAACACCAGATTCTCGTGTATAACCTTCAACTATTTTTTCTAATTGTGGCTTACCAATTTTGATATGAGCTTCGGTTAAACCATGTTCTTTTAATTGCTTAGGCAATAAATGGCGTTTTGCTATTTCTACCTTTTCTTCTATTGTATATCCTGTAACATTAATAATCTCCATACGGTCTCGCAATGCCGGCTGAATGGTAGATAGGCTATTAGATGTTGCTATAAACATAACTTTAGAAAGATCATACCCCATTTCTAAGAAATTATCATAGAATTCGCCATTTTGCTCTGGATCTAGAACTTCTAACATTGCTGATGATGGATCTCCTTGATGCGAATTTGACAGTTTGTCAATTTCATCTAAAACAAAAACCGGGTTAGATGTTCCTGCTTTCTTCAAACTCTGGATAATACGCCCAGGCATAGCTCCAATATAGGTTTTACGATGTCCACGTATCTCAGCTTCATCACGCAAACCACCTAATGAAATACGTACATATTCTCTCCCTAATGCTTCTGCTATAGATTTACCTAATGATGTTTTACCGACTCCCGGAGGTCCGTATAAACATAGTATAGGTGATTTCATATCGTTACGCAATTTCAATACTGCGAGGTATTCTATAATTCTGCGTTTTACATCTTCTAATCCAAAATGATCTCTATCTAGTATTTTTTTAGCGCGTTTTAAATCGAATTTATCGGTACTAAACTCATTCCATGGCAAATCCAAGAACAACTCTAAGTAATTACGTTGGATTGAATATTCTGCAACTTGTGGATTCATACGTTGCATTTTAGCGATTTCTTTGTTAAAATGCTTTGCTACTTCTTCACTCCATTGCTTTTCGCTAGCTCGCAGCTTCATTTCCTCAAGCTCTTCATCATGACTTACTCCTCCCAATTCTTCTTGAATGGTTTTCATTTGTTGATGCAAGAAATATTCACGTTGTTGCTGATTCATGTCCATTTGAACTTTAGACTGAATATCGTTTTTAAGTTCTAACTTTTGAAATTCAACATTCATAAACTTAAGAGTTGCCAAAGCACGTTTCTTAAGGTCGTCCATTTCTAAAAGCTTTTGTTTTTCGGCTACCGAAAGATTCATGTTAGAGGACACGAAGTTTATTAAAAATGAATTGCTCTCTATATTTTTTATAGCAAATGATGCTTCACTTGGAATATTTGGACTTTCTTTAATAATTTCGAGCGCTAAATCTTTTATGGATTCTATAATAGCGGAAAACTCCTTATTATTAACAGCTGGCTTTGCTTCTGCCATATCTCTAATAGTTGCATTCATATAAGGCTCTTCTGTAATAACCTCTGCTATTTTAAAGCGCTTTTTGCCCTGTATAATAACTGTTACATTACCATCTGGCATTTTTAAAACACGTAGTATCCTTGCTACGGTTCCTGTTTCGTTTATATCTTTTACTGTTGGGTCTTCTACAGACTCATCCTTTTGAGACACTACACCTATAACTTTTCCGCCTTTATTTGCGTCATTTATTAGTTTGATAGATTTATCTCGGCCAGCAGTAATGGGTATTACAACTCCGGGAAACAATACCGTATTTCGCAATGATAAAATAGGCAGGGTTTCTGGTAATTCTTCATTATTGATAGCTTCTTCATCTTCGGGTGTCATAAGTGGAATTAACTCTGAGTTTTCATCGAATTCGTGTAATGACAAACTGTCAAGGGTAATAAAATTAGATTTCTTCATATATACATTTAGGTCAATCTGTCATTAAAACAAAATCGATCATTTATTATATTTATTTTTAAAAACATTAAACACATGAATATCAGTCACTTAAATAATAATATAAATATTCATTACTAGTATAAATTCAATAGCTATGCCAGATACTAATTTTATGCTTTAAATTATTATTATATAATATGTTTTTAATGGTCTTACACCTTTCCCATTTTCTTTAAAACAAATAATAAAACTATAGGTATTGCTAATAAACCAATCATAAGTAAATTAGTTTTAAATAACACTGGAGATAAGATTAAAGTAATGACATAACCTCCTATGGCACCCCCAAAATGTGCATCATGCCCTATATTGCCTATTCTGTTTTTCATGCCGTAAATAGAGTATAATAAATACCCTATTCCGAAAATATAACCAGGTATAAAATTGATGCTCATATCTGGTTCAAATAAAATAGCAGAATATAAAACACCCATAACTGCACCACTAGCTCCAACGGCACTGTAGTGATACTCATTTTTATGAAAATAAAGAGATAAAAAATTCCCAAAAAAAAGGCTTCCTATATAAACAAAAATAAAACTAATAGTTCCTAGGTGAGCTGTTACAGTTCCTGTAAAAAAGTACAAGGTTAGCATGTTAAACAATAAATGCTGTGTATCTACATGTAAAAACCCGGAGCTAAATAGTCTAATCTTCTCTCCTCTTTGAACGCCTCCTACATGAAATTTATATTTATCAAAAAAACTATAGTCACCAAAACCTTTATAAGAAATGATAACGTTTGCTGCTATTATTATTACAGTTATTAAATCTAAATTCCTCATATGGCATAAACGTTTAAAATCTATTTAACATATATTTGTCGATACAAATCTAAAATTAATTAATGCAATTTCTAATTTATATTCTTGTTTATCCTTTTTTATGGTTTATATCTAAATTTCCCTTTAAATTATTATATATAATATCGGATGGTTTTTACATATTACTTTACCATATAATTGGTTATAGAAAAAAGGTTGTTACTAATAATTTAAAACTGGTTTTTCCTCAAAAAACAGAAAAAGAAATTGCTTCTATTAGAAAAAAATTCTATAAACATTTATGTGACATGTTTCTGGAAATGGCTAAAACGATGTCTATTTCTGAAAAAGAATTAAACAGACGCTTTCGTATCACGAACCCAGAGGAATTTAAACGCTTAGAATCTTTAAACAAAAGTATTATTTTAATATTCGGTCATTATGCCAGTTGGGAATGGTCTATTGTACTTCAAAATTATATAAATTTTAAAGGATTAGCAGTATATAAAAAGCTGGCAAACCCTCATTTTGATAAACTGATTAGGGATATTCGTTCTAAATTTAATACGACATTAATTAGCACTAAAGAAACCACAAGTATTATAAATCAAAATGAGGCTAAGGATGTTAAAAGCATCATTGGATTTTTAAGCGATCAATCCCCAAGGTTAAGCAAGGATGTTTATTGGGGGCAATTTATGGGTATTGATATACCTTGTTTTACCGGAGCTGAACGTATTGCAAAAAAATTAGATTTATCTACAGCTTATTTAAAAATCACTAAAGTAAAACGCGGGTTTTATGAAGCAAAAATTATAACACTTGCCGAAGACTCTAAAAAGTATAAAAATTACGAATTAACAGATTTGTTTCTTAAAGAAGTAGAAAAACAAATCCATGAAGCTCCTGAGTATTATTTCTGGACTCATAAAAGATGGAAACATAAAGACCAATCGAATAACTTTCTATAAACTTATAGGAAAACTAACAAATAGTTTTAAGTGATATAAAAAGGCAAAAAACTTATGTCTTTTGCCTTTTCAAAATTTGAATTAGTCATTTATTATATTATTCTACAAGTAATTTTATTGTTTTATAACCTGTTTGTCCATTACTTATTTTACAAAAGTATAGTCCTGTAACTAGATTATTTTTGTCCAATTGTATTTGATTATTACCTTTTTCGGCCTCAAAGTCAACTTGTTTTACAAGCCCACCCAATTGATTGTACACCAATAATGTAACCGTTTCTGCTTCTTGTACTGTAAAATTAACTTTAGTACTAGATTTCATCGGATTAGGAATAGCAACAGGATCATTGAATGCTCCTTCGCTATTCAAGTTTTCTGCAGTCGACTCATTGCTTGTTGAAAAGCGAAGTTGCTGTAAAGTCATAGCTTTAGTTTCTTCTTCTCCATTTTCGGCCAACATAGTAAATACTATAGATGTGATATCATCCACTTCAAAATCACCACCATTGATTGATGTAAATTCGGTAAACGGGATGCTATAATCCTGTAATTTATCGGCCAATACGATACTAGTTTTGTACTGTTCTTCCCAATTGCTTACACCTTCCTTAACCAATCTTATAATTAAAGTTCCTGTTCCTTTTCCTTTTAACTGTAAGCTTTTATAGTCAGAAAAATCTATTGGGCTAAACTTTGGCGTTAAAGATCTATAAGTTGCAATGTAATCGCTAGTGGTAGCTACTAGTTCTATATTTCTTTCAATAGGATATTCATTATCACTAAATTGAGCTTCATTTGGTTCTACGATATAGCTACTAACTATAGTGCTCTCCCCTGCATCATCGTAGCCCCATGAACCATCCGACATAAACAAATCATCTGGAGTTTGTATGCCATCTCCTATTCTAAAACCGATATCGAACAGGCTACCAGCATCAACTTCTACATTGGTAATATAACTACCATCTAAGCTCAATGTAGACGATATATTCTCTATAGCATTAGTTTCTGTAGCTCTTAATCCGCCTTCAAAATTAACAGCTTCGCTCTTATTGGTATTTATAATTTGTAATTCCAGCTTACCGTAGCGGTATTTTCCTTTCTTAACAAATACCGTAGGAGGTGCCGAGCTATTATAATTGCTTACTGGTTTTTGAATATCTAATAACCTTACTACTTCTTCTCCAAGTAGTAATAGATCGTCTAATGAATTAGACCATATTTGGAAATTATAGTATGGTACGTTGCTTTCATATTTATCTAAATTCCAATGACTTTCTATATCGAAGTTGTTATCTCCATTAACTGGTTTGGCTGATAAACTGAGTACAAATTCCACAGAACCATCAATATTTCTAATTAAAGCTTTTATAAAACTATGCTCTTTTATTTCTATGGTTGATACCGAAAGTAACTCTGCTCCCAATAATCTGTCACAAATATATTTAGTATGCTCGTAAACACCTTCATCTGTTTTAAGAACCATTATTGTAGATATAGCATTATCTGATTTCATGTAATCTACAGAGTAAATTTCTGTTGCATTGGTAATATTTAATAGATCGGTTGGAGACGATTCTATCACATAGTCTTCTCCTATGATTTCTACTGGCACAAAATCTGATAGTTGCAATTCTTCTTTACCTGTTTTTTTACCATATTTTGCTGATTTTACCAGTCGTTTTGCTGATGTTTTATCAAACTTATAATTATTCTTTGCTCTATTAAAGTTTCGCTTATTGATTAGCTCGGAAAGTCTGTTGTTACTCTCTAAACCACCTTCATTTCCACTTGAAGTTGGAACTTCTATAACTGGACAGGAAGCATACCCTGAACATGAAGGGTCTTCACAATCTACCAAGCCATCACCATCATCATCAATACCATTAATACAATCTTCTTGAGGTACTGGTGCTGTGGGACAACGTGCTCCATCATTTTGAGAACTGGAAGGTCCAAAAGCAAACAAATTGGAATCCATAGCATTTGTACCGTCTAAATCTTGTACATTTTGAATCACATAAATGGTTCCCGTTTGGTTTGCAGATACATAAAAACGCCCTGATGCATCAAAATAAACTGCGCCATAAGTATAATTTAAACCAGATAGAATAGGAACTTCTCCCAAATTTTCTATGGTGTCTGTATCTGTATCTATACGGTATAATATGTTTGTTTTCTTTTCTACAGTGTATAATTTACCATCTACGGCGTTAAACGCCCAATCATGGATACTTAAACTGAGTGGTAAATTTTTTGTAGCAATATGACCTCCGTAATTCTCAGAATCTGGATTTACATCTACGGTATAATAGGTTTGACCTCCTCCTTTTAGGTAATAAACACCCTGAGAACTTACATCACCAATGTATCGTCCACTTGTAGGCAGCTCATCTACATAAAAAATTAGAGTTGAAAAATCTTTTCCTATTCTAACTATAGATTTAGACGGATAACTTAACGAGCCCCATATATATCCATCTGCTGGATTGTATGCAGCTGCATTAATTGACCCTTCTGTAACATCGGTAGCTACTTCATAAGAATTTCCAGATGCTAAATCTATAGCATAAACATCGTTGTACTGGAATAAATAGGCATTATAATCGCAATTAAATGGTTCGTCTTGTGCGCAAATACGCAAAACAAGGAGAAAAGCAAGCATTAAAAGTAGGTTTTTTTTCATGTCAATGTAGTTTTGGATTACAAATTTAAATAAATATAGTTTCTGTTCTTTCAATTTTCGATGAATGCAAAAAATGTGTCGTCGAATGGTTTAATTTTATCGTTGAATCGTATTTATTTTTGTAAGTAAATACGTATTTTATATTAAATATTTTTAATTTACTCAATCAAAAAAGTACCGGAATGATATGTTCTTAAATCATCTAATATCAAATATTTATAAACCCCTTTTGATAAATTCGGTGCGTTATAAACTGCTTTTTTATTATTGGTTTTGATGTGTTGTAAGTCTACTGTTCTACCCAACATATCTATCACTTTAATGTCTATAAACTCAGACACATTTGTCAGTTTTATAGTTGTATTTATTTTAAATGGATTCGGATAATTTTGTAACGTCATGTTTTTTGAAACGTCCTCTTCTAAACTTAAAGACGCAGCTTTAGCAAAGGCTAAATCATTAATTGATATTTCAAAAGGTATATAGTTTACATAATCTCCTATAATAGAAAACACAACTGTTTTAATATTATCCAATGTACCGGGGTTTCCATTGGCATCAACAAAATCGTTAAAAGACAAACTATGGAACGTTTCTGTCTGATTGGCTGAAATTGAATATCGCAAACGGTTATTCCAATCGGTTAATTCTTCTGGCATCAAAACAATTTCTACGTCTTGGTTACTCAATATATTGAATTGAATAATGTTGAAATTTGAGACATCTAAAGTTAGATCTCCAGGTAGTAAATGTCTAAAAACATTCACATTCCCTTTCACTTGACCAGAAACCGTAGGCTGTCTTTCAACTTCATATAAATCATCGTTATAATCTATACTTTCATTATCTACGTGGAAATCCTCTATAGATACATACTCTTCTAAAAAATCTATTCCCCATGGTCCATCTGCTAAGTACATCGCATCTATTTGCTCAGATTCGTTTGTAGATAATGAGAATCCTATATCAAATAAAGCACCTATTTCTATACTAAGGGTTTCTGTATAATTACCGCTTAATGATATTGTTTTAATTAGGCTATTAATATCTGCAACTTCTGTTTCTTTTATATTGCCTTTAAAAGTCATTTGCTTTGATGCAGACCTATTAACGATATCTAAATGAACATTGCCATTTGTATAGTAACCGGATTTAACAAAAACCGACGGCAATTTATCTTCTGTCAAATCACTATGTAAGCCCTTTTGATTTGAATATGTATCTAAAACATGATTGGCTATAGCGAATACCTGAGAAAAGGAACTTCCCCAAATTTGAAAGTTATTATAATCACCTTCTGGATACTGTGCTATATTCCAAAAACTGTATAACTGATTGTGGTCTTCACCCAATTTAATAGAAAAACTTAATGTATATTCTATCTCACCGGTAGCTCTTTTTATTTTTGAACTAATAATATTATGTCCTTTAACTGTTACTGTTCTAATGTCTTCTAAGCTTGAATTATTAAGCCTGTCGCAAATAACTTTAGAATGATCGTAAACAACACCTTCTGTTTTGGTTGCTAAAGCTGCAGATACACGCTTATTATCCTGATAAACATCAATTGAGAATACTTCCTTGGCATTGGTAATCTCCAATAAGTCTTCTGGACTGGATACATACGCCGTTTCTGTTCCGTACATTCCTGTATCTGGCAAATAATTCTCTAAAGTGTTCGCTTCGCCTTTTTTTGTTTTTCCTTTTGAATATGTCTTTTGAAGCCCTTTTTTATCTAGTGTTTTCCCTAGTTTTTTACGTCTAAAATTACGTTTTGCTATTAAACTTGCTAAGTCACCGTTACTTTCTAAACCGCCATTATTGGCAGAAGTCACATCTGTGGCACTGCTTACATCTGCAAAGTTTGTACTCCTCATGGCTTCGTAAGGGTTTGCTGTAACGTAAAATATCGCATCGTTGAAGTCGTTATCGCAAGAACCATAATCACGTCTAATATCTTCAAACCCTAGAATAACACGCTCATTATCAGGATCATTAAGCAGCACATTGTGGAATCTTAAATCTGAATTTGCTTCTGGGTTATAATCAGGGTTAGAAAATAACTGCCAATGCCCATTCCCTACACTACTGGTGCTCGAATTCCATGCGTTAGCTAAAAGTACCCAACCTATACCGGTTCCTGCTTCAAATGTTCCAATTTTAACTTTATCTCCAACTTGTAATCCACCACCACTACCCAATGCTGAAGCATTAGGAAAAATAATAGTAATATCTTCTGGTTGTGGTTTTGTACTGGATGGATTATCAATATCATACGTATAAAACCCCAATACGTTTCTATACCCTGCACCTTCGCTAACAAAAGTCACCCATACATCGGCAGGGGCATCAAGAATAACATCGGTATCATATCCTGATGAAATATAGTGCGGATTGTAATCTGGAACAGGATAGCTCTCTGGTAAAGAATTGCTAATCATTTCCTGAGTCTCTACAGAAACAATATCTCCAGGGTTTTCTAAATAAAGAGGTGTTCCGTTTGATGTATAAGCTCCTAAATAGTTATAATTCTGTGCAATCATTGCACTCGTGAATAATATGCTAAATAATAGTAGATGTTTTTTCATGATACAATTGTTTTATATCATAAATCTACTTATATAATCTACTGGATATCTTTATTTTCGGTAGATGAAAATGAAGTGTAGATGAGTGGGGTTTTAAGTTCGTTTAATATTTTAAACGGGTTCCTATCGATCAGTTATAGAGTCATCTTATAATGTTATCACTATCGAGTTCAAGGATAACTCATTATAACTAATTATTGATAAAACCTGATGCTTAATACTTAAAGTAAATTCAAGCGCTTCATTAATTCCGGTCTATTTGAACGGCTTACTGGAATAACGTCTTTTTTAATAAGTACACTGTTATCTTCTATATCTATAATTTTTTTGGTGTTAATTATGTAAGATCGATGTACTTTTAAAAAAAGACTGTCTGGTAGTTTTTCTTCTATTTTTTTTAATGTAGAATGCACCGTATAATTTTGGTTTTCGGTTTTTACATGAATGTAATCTCCTTTGGCTTCAACTAGATATATACTTGATATATCTAACTTTATTAAGCGTCTGTCAATATTGATATACAAATCATTACCTGAATCTGTTTCAACTGCTTTTGGTGATGTATTATTTGTAGTTTGCTTTACCTTGGTCAATTCTGCTTTCTGAATTGCCTTTTCAAAACGGGGCAATCTTATAGGCTTTATTAAATAATCTACAATACAATCATACTCAAATGCTTCTATAGCAAATTTAGAATCGGAAGTTGTTAATATAATT
Organism: Flavivirga aquimarina; assembly: GCF_030540835.1. Classification (GTDB taxonomy): domain Bacteria; phylum Bacteroidota; class Bacteroidia; order Flavobacteriales; family Flavobacteriaceae; genus Flavivirga; species Flavivirga aquimarina. The sequence goes on from NZ_JAUOEK010000045.1 coordinate 21,799, forward strand.
TTTGGTGGATTTTTTAAACTTTGAATAAAATCAAACCCGGTAAAATCCGGCATATGAATATCTAAAAAAATTAAATCGACATCATTTTGATTTAAATATTTCATAGCTAGAATAGCATTAGGAAATTCTTCCAAAACATTCAAACTGGGCAGATTTGAACACAATTGTGCTATAATCGTTCTAGCCGTAGCTTCGTCATCTATAATGATACAGTTCATGAAGTAATATTATATGGTCGCTAAAAAGTCTGTTATAACTTTTAATATATTCTGAAAGTCTTCTTTGCCTAAATCTTTATTCTCTTTTAAATTGTTTTCGTAATCTGTGGCTATTTTATAACTTTCTTCAAGCCCTAAAATAGTAATTTTATGTTTAAGTTTGTGTACATTTTCTGAAGCTTTTTTAAAATTGTTAGCTGCTATGTTTTGTAGGTATACGTCTTTTTCATTTGGAAACTCTGTTTTAATAATACCAATTAGCTTATTTTTAAAAGCTTCATCTTCTCCAGAAAGTGTATCTATATATGAAAAATTGGGCTGTTCCATATTTACTTTTTTATTGTGAAATAAAACGTAGTACCTTTTCCAACTTCAGATTCAACCCAAATTTTGCCTTTAAACAGATCTATAATTTTCTTTACTATGGATAAGCCAATCCCTGTTGAATCTGCATGGTCATTTTCCAGCTTTTCAAAGGTTTTAAATATTTTTTTGTGATAACTCTCTTCTATTCCTTTTCCATTATCTTCTATGCTAAACTGCCAATACTCTTCCAATTCAAGAGCTTCAACTTTTATTCTACCCTTTTCTTTGTCATTGTACTTAATAGCATTATCGATAAAGTTTTGGAATAATTGCTGTAACCTGTACTTATCTCCTCTAACTGTAGGTAATTTGCCTATATCAATTACAAAACCTTCTGGCAAAGTAATAATACTTAATACATCTTTAAGTATAACATTTAAATCTACATCATAAATTTCAATTTGAGTTTTTCCAATAGTCGAATACTCTAAAATACCACTTATTAAAGCATCCATCTTTTCTACATTACTTCTTATTAACTCTAAATTCCCTTTTCCTTGTTCGTCCAGTTGGTCTTCATAATCTCCCTTTAACCATGTTGTTAATGCATCAATACTACGTAGCGGGGATTTTAAATCGTGAGATACCATATGTGCATAATCACTTAATTCCTGATTTTGATATGCCAACTCTTCCAAGAGTTTTTCTCTTTGTTTGTTTATTTCTACAATCTCTTTGGTTTGATTATCTATAAATTCCACCAATTTTAAACCATCAAATTCTGAATTATCTGTACCATTGCCTCCTTCTAAATCATAAAACTTGAGTGTATCGATAACACTTTTAAGTTTATTAATCACATCTTGTTGTGCTTCCGATTCTTGTTGCAGTTTTCTATTGGCTTGAAACAATTCCTCTGAGCTAATAGTCATGGATCGTTGGAGCATAATAAACTGTTCATCGAAATTATTGTACGATTTATTTATAGCATCAACAAAACCATCCAGTTCTATTTCACTTACCTGGTTTTCGTTTAAATATTTACGAATTTGTCTTTTAAGTAGTGTATTCATTATTCACTTATTAAAGTTATCGCCATTGTTTGATTATGTAATTGACATGAAACATACCCATGAAAAGGTGCTATTTCTCCATAAGAATAAAAACCAGATATGGTTGTGTTCTTACCTATAACTTCTATAACCTCTTCTACTTCTTCCTCAACACGTTGGTCCAGCACCAGTTTTCTACCAATACAACTTACTAACAGAGCTAATTCTGGTTTGGTCTTTCTAAACTCTAAAGCTTGTCTTGCAGCGCGTTCTGATGCATTTGCAATATTATCTACATTAGTCATCATTAATTGCACTTTATCATTTTCTGAAATATCTCCGGCCAGAATCATTGTATTATCTTCTTCATTTATATTTAAAATAGTACGTACTATTGATTCTTTTCCATCTGTAGCTTTTACATTTAAAGGGTATAATAATGCTGCTGCTGGTAGATCTTTAGACTTATCTCCCAAATATTTTTTATATAAATCTAATGCCGGTTGGTTGTCTAGTTCATACAATACATTAGACTTAGATTTTGTAACAACACGCTCTGGTCCAAAAGGGGTCCAACCACCATAAATAGAAAATGATGCTTCAATTGTTTCTCCATAAAAACCAATAGCTACTATTTCGCCAGATTTCGGATTTTCGTTATACGATGCAACTGTTTTTTCAAAACGTGCAGCATCTCCACATAATCCTCCTGTTATTAAAAGGTTCTCACTAGTTGCAGAACCCATCCCTTTAGTAAGCTCGCTTCCATTAACAAAACTGCCTTCAGAAACTACAAAAACAAATTTTAAATCTTCAGTCGGAAACTGTTTAATAAGCTCGTTTCCAGTTTTAAAACTATCCAAATCTGAAGTTAAAATATTACTTGTTTTTATTAAAAAATGGCTTTTTTCAAATTCTATTGCAGTAATGGTTATGCAATTGTCATCTACAGATTCTCCTGTAATGTCTCCACTTGTAGATCCAAATACTAAATGACCATCAGGAAATAAATCTCTAATTTCATCAAATACTGTAGGTTCTTCTAACATAAAACGGTTTCCGAAAATTAAAACTAAAGGGTTCGCTAAATCTAGCTTCTCACTAAGATATTGCCACTCTTGATTTTTATGCTTTTTTAATTGTATTATTTTCATACCTATTTCCTTTTTATTATTACTTTTTTATAAAAAATTGTACTTAATTTCGTTGTTATTTTAATATTGCAATAAACATAAGTGCATTTCATCACGTTTTTTAAACACTTCAACGAATGTAATACTTTTTTTAATATTTTCTAAAAAATGTAGGAAAAAATTTCTTTAAAGTAATGTCAATACTTACTAATATAAAAAGAAAATATATTTTAATTTATTGATTATCAATAAATTAAATAACACAAATTAATAATAAACTAGTAATTTTAAATCTTTATGTTTTTTGCCTTTATATTCTAATATTTACTTGAAAACAATAAATACAAATAAGATTTTACTTACAAAAATTAATATGAAGGTTTTAGGACTTATTAAGAATAGCTGTAGTTTAAACATTTACACTAATTGTTAACTGGTAAACACAAATGAAGTACGTTTAATAATTGCCAGAATAACAACTATAACTATATGAATAAAAAGGAATAACGATTACTTGGTGCCCGTTTTACTTTTGTATAGTGTAAAATAAAAGGTTGTTTCTTTACCTGGAACACTGTCTACCCAAATACTTCCTTGGTATAAATCGACAATTTTTTTAACTATGGACAAACCAACTCCTGTAGATTCCTTATTTACATTAAGCGACTGAAATATTTTGAAGATTTTATCGTGGTATTCTTTTTCTATGCCAATCCCATTATCTTTTATTGAAAATTGATAATATGATTTTTGTTCTATAACATCTATTTCAATAAGCCCTTTTTCTTTATCATTAAATTTTACGGCATTACTAATTAAATTTTGAAATAATTGTTGGAGTTTGACCTTGTCTCCGTAAACTGTAGGCAATGGATTTAATATTTTAACAGTAATATGTTCTGGTACAAACAATATTTGTTTTAAATCTTCTAAAAGTACATTTAAATCTGTGGTTTGTTCTTCATTCGTATCTGCTCCAACACTCGAATATAATAGGACATCTGAAATAAGCTGTTCCATTTTTTCCAAAGTGGATTCTATTAATTCAAAATTTTGTAAACTGGTTTCATCTAATTTCCCCTTAGTATCTTCTTTAATCCAACTAACCAATGCATTGATACTACGTAATGGTGATTTTAAATCATGGGATACAATATGTGCATATTCTTGAAGCTCTTCATTACTTTTTTCTAATTCATTTAAAAGATCTTTATTTCTGGACTCTGCCTTTTGTCGCTCTCTTAAATTGATCGCACTTTTAAGTTGCATAACTACTAAATTTGCAATACTATGAAGTGTGTGTAAATGTTCTTTTGAATAATAGTTTTTCTTATTGTATTCGGAATCTATAACGCCAATGACATGTCCATCACTAATAATAGGCACTGCAATTTTTGATAGTCCTTTTTTATCTTTAACAACATACCTATCGTCTAACTCTGTATTATTAACTATTTCTGCTTTTCCGGTTTTTGCGACCGATCCTACAACGCCTTCTCCTTTAGAAAATGTAACTTTATTATTATTATTTGTCTTTTTACCATAAGTTGCGATTTGCTCCAGAATATCACTCTTCTGGTCTACTAAATAAATACTGCATCTATCTGTATTTAAATATTTGGCTATTTTATTAGTTATTTCCAAGGCCAATTCATGAATATCCATTTTACCAAGTATGGCTTTGGCAACATCGTTGATCATGTCTATAATCAATGAATTTTCTCGTTCGGAAGTAACATCCTCGATAAGTGCTACATGAAATCTGATTTTTCCCGATTTATACCTCACTGCATTTACATTGGTCTTGGTCCAAAGTACAGAGCCATCTTTCTTTTTATATCGTTTAGATATGGCAAAATCTTCTATTTCACCAGAGTTCATTTTCTTTAAATACGCTTTAGACTCAGAGAAATCTTCTTTAAAAGAAATATCTTTAATAGTTAGTTTGGACAGTTCTTCTTCTGTATAACCTAATAATTTTTGTATGGCTTCATTTGTCCTAACTATATTATCATCTTTAATTAGTACGATACCTAAAGATGAGTTTTCTACTATAACATCTAATTCTTTCTTTTGTTCTTCTATAAGTTCTGCGGTACGCTTAGACTCTGTTATGTCTCTTATTATACCTTGTGCTCCAACGGGCATTTTTAATTTATTATAGATAACACTGGCATTAATATGCACCCATTTAACAACTTTAGTCTTTGTTATAATTCGGGCTGTATAGTCTGTAAAAACACCTTTTTCTTGTAATTTTCCAAACGACTTAAATGCATATTTAGCATCTGGTTTGTATATAACATCTACAATATTGAATCTTTCTTTATTGAGGTCATACTCAAAAAGATCTATGGCAATATCATTCATTTTTAAGGCATTACCATTTAAGTCTATTATTATATAAGCATCATTAATATTTTCGAAAACACCTTCAAGTTCTGATGTTTTTTCTTCTAAAAGCTGTTCTAATTGACCGTTTGCACCTTTTAATTCCTCTGTAAGGTTATAAAGTTGCAAAGACTTATCTTCCAAGATTTTCTCAGCCTGTTTTCTAGCTGCTTTCTCTCGGGCAAGTGCACGTTCTATTATATTAATGCCGCTTTTAATCATTAGTTTTTATTAATAATAAACATAACTTCTGTTCCGTCCTCTCTTATTTTTTCAATCTTAATTGTTGCTTTAGAATTAAAATGCTCAAATGTTTTATTCATTAACCCCAAACCAAAATGATGCATCGCTCTACTTGATTTATAAATCATGACAAGCGAATTTTCTGTTTTTTCAATAACATCAAAGGTTGGTAATTCAGCATCTGGGTATATCTTTCTTACCTCTACATGTATATGGTTTTCTATGGACGATAACATCTCTATAGGATCTTTATATGTATCTAAAAGCCCAGGGTAACTTTCTTTTAAAACACTAAAAAAATGCTCAGCATAAATTAATAACAAATCATCAATTGATATACTGGTATTGGCGCTTAAATGTTGAAGTAGTTGTAACATTTCTGAAAACTTGTAAGTTCCTACTGCTGTATAAATGCCACCGGATTCTAAATCGGATTGATTAATAATGTCATCAACCATTTCCAGTCCAAACTTTTGTTCAACTAAATCTAAAAACTCTGTAAAAACAATACCTTTCATATTTATACTTTAATATATTATCTAATGGACTTTGTTTAAGCTTTTATTAATTCGTTAATACTCCAATAATCGAGTAGTTTTTCAATCTTCGTTATATAATCTTCATATTTTAAAGGTTTTAAAATATAACCGGCTATACCAATTTTATAACATTCTAATAAATCTTTTTGATTGCTAGAAGTTGTTAGGATTATTGTTGGTATATACTTCATCCTTTCATCATTTTTTAAAATAGATAAGAATTCTATACCATTAATCTTAGGCATATTTAAATCTAATAAAATAATATCAGGTAGCCTATCTTTTAATTCTAAAACCTTAAGTGCTTCTTCACCATTATTGGCTTCGGTAATTTTATGTGTCAATTGTAGCGATGAAATTGCTCTATTTAATTTCATCACCTCTATCATATCATCTTCTATAAGAAGAATATTTAAATTAGTTTTCATGTCTCTCAGATTTATATCCGAAAGATAGAACAATGTCGTAAATTATATTTTTTGATTTCGTTTGACTAAAAATAAGTGTAGACGAATGGTAATTAAGTGTAGACGAATGGTTTTTGATGTTTGCTGGAAAAAATTTCAAATAAAGATAAGATACTGCTAATTTCAGCTTTTAATATAATGTTCTACTGTTTAACAACTAATAAATTATTTAACCAAAACTTTCTTTTCGAAACTACTTTTTGGTGCTTCGCAAAGTGAACATTCGTAAGTTTCAGAAAGACTATCAAAAGGTGTATTAGGAACTATATTTTGAGTAATATCTCCATATGCTTCATTGTATATGGTTAAACACTCAGAACATTGATATACTTCTTCTTCAGCGGCTTCTTTATTAATAATACCAGTAGTTTCCTCTTCGCGTTCTGTTCCTAATTGTTCAAAATACAACTGACTAAGTTCCATTAATAAGCCCGGTAATTCGACCTTATCAACATCCTGAACATGCATGATATACTCTCTTGTATTAGGGTCGAAGTTTTTGGCGTATAATAAATTGTAAGTATCTCTAATTTTAAAATCACCAATAGCTTCAGGCTGTCTGTTTTTTTCGACCACAATGGAAGTAAAATTATAGGTATCGCTATCGTAACTTGTAATACCAAACGTTAAGCCATAAGTACTAATATCGTTTTGGTCGAAATTGGTAACTAAATACTTTTTTAAGCTCAATGCTTCTTTATCATTCACTGGCACATGCCAATTCATTTCAAGCATAGAATGGCGCACGTTTATACCGAATTTACCTAAAAACTTTTCCCATATTAATTTTGAATGTAGCGGTATTCCTTTAACTATAAAGGATTTCCATGGGGTAATTGATATTTTACCAATTTTATTTTCCGAGCATAAATCGCACATGGCTTTTAAAAAGGGTATATCGTATCTGTTGTTTCTCCAATATAGTCCCAACCAGTATCGATCTGGGCCTATACGGTTCATACCTTCATAGTACGGAAAAGGGTAAAAAGGCACTTCTAAAGGCTTATCTACGGTTCTGTTATTGGTATCTACAGCGTCACTTACTAAATCGAAAACTGTTTCAATATTTTCTGGTTCTTCTATTAAAATATTTTCAATGGCCAGCTCAATTTTATCCATATCCCAACTGTAAATTAAAGCAGGATACATTTCTGTGTTTTTCCAACCTGGTAATCTCAAGTACAAATACCAATAATCTTCATGTTCTGAAGCAATAAAATTCACATTCCCTGTAAATAAAGGAACTAAACGTTGCTTAGGGTCTATAACATTAATTCTTAGCTTCGGACTACGTTTAAACTGCTCTAAAACATACAAATATTTGTCACTTGTTAACCATGAGGTACTCGGTAAAATTTCTGCCGAAACATACGACGATGCTATATTCTCTACACCATCTCTTTTTGGTTTTACAAATTGAATTTTATTAAATTGTTCAAACTTAGTGTCATCAATTTTTTCTGGAAAAATAATATCTTGTCTAGAACCAAAAGAAATAGCGTCTAAGCCCAATTTTTCTGCAGCTTCACAAATATATTTTAATTCTCCCGGCGATAATACACCTCCGCTTATTCTTAATCTATATCGTTCGTCCATATTATGCTAGTACTTTTGAATTTAGAAGTATTTCCCTAACTTCAGTTTTACAACTTCCGCAACCTAAACCTGCTCCGGTTTTATTACACAATTCGGTAAAATCTGTACAACCTTTTGCTATGGCTTCTTCAATGTTCCCTTCGCCTACTTGACTACACGAGCACACTAATTTACCTAAAACCGGTGTATCGTTTGATGAACCACGAAGTAATGTATTTCGCTTATCGGCCATTTCAATTTTACTTTCAATCATGGTTTTAAATTCTGCGAATTCATTTTTATCGCCCATTAAAACCGCGCCTATAAGTAAGTCGTCTTTTACGATACATTTTTTATAGTAGCGTTTAGATATATCTGTAAAAATAACTTCCTCGTAACTATGGTCATTTTCCGGAACTTCAATATCTCCTATACTACATAAATTAAGGTCGTTAAACTTTAAAATATTCATGAGTACAGATCCGTTGTAAGCACAACTTATATCACCTGCTATAAAATTAGCTAAAATACCTGCTTGCTCTTCTGCTGCTGATGTAATTCCGAATAATTGATTATTATACTCTGCAATCTCACCTATAGCAAAAATATCGGGATGTGAGGATTGTAAATGCTGATTTACCTTAACGCCTCTACTACAATCTATACCATTTTCTTTTGCTATTTCAATGTTAGGAATGGTTCCTATGGCATAAACAATAGCATTGGCTGTGATGAGTTTACCACTCTTCAAATTGATATTTAATTCGCCTGTATCTTCATCATTAAACACCGTACTAACTTCATTATCAAAATAAATTTGAATACCACGTTCCTGTACATCTAATGCCAATAATTTACTCGAAATTTTATCTAATTGGCGTTCCATTAATCTTGAAGCACGTTGTACTATGGTGATTTTTACATTTTTGTGCTTCATGGCTGCTGCCAACTCTAATCCCAATAAACCACCACCAACAATGACTACATGCTGTTCTTCTGGTGGTAAACCTGTTGCATCTAGATATTTTTTAAACTTATCGGCATCGTTTTTATTCCGCATGGTAAACCTGCCCGGAAGATCTATTTGTACATCTTTTGGAATAAATGCACGGCTTCCTGTAGCCATGATTAATTTATCAAATGTATGCTGAACACCATTTTTATCGGTAGCAATTTTATTTTCCTTGTCTATTTTAGAAATAGAGTTTTCCGGATGTAAAACAATGTTTAACTTATCTAGTTCTGTTTGCTTTATTTTAAGTAATTGCTCCCATGATAGTTCTTCGGTAACATATTCTGGTAATAAAACGCGATTATAAAATAAGTTGGGCTCTTTTGAGAACACATGAATTTCATCTTTTTCGTTGTAATCCCTATAATTTTGAATGAACCTAAACGATGCTGCTCCTGCTCCAACGATAATAATTTTTTCGTTAACCTTTTTATATTTTGAAACAGAAACTTTGGTAAATTTAAAATCCGGTTCTTTAGAGATAGGATCTACAAGTGTATTGGTTAAATTGTTAGCCCTGTTTAAATCACTTTGAAGTTGTTTACCCCAATGCATCGGTAAAAACACCACACCTTTCTTAATAGCATCGGTAACCTTGGCCCTAACACGAACTATACCATTTTCACTTTTAATCTCCGTAATAGCACCGTCCTTGACCTTATATAAGTAAGCATCAACCGGATTAATTTCTAAAACTGGTGTTGGGTAATGTGTTTTTAAACGGGATACTTTACCCGTTTTTGTCATGGTATGCCATTGATCGCGTACTCTTCCTGTTGTAAGGATTAAAGGGTAATCGCCATTTGGCTGAATTGAAGTGTTTTTTATATGTGTGGGTAAATTAAATATCGCTTTTCCTGAAGGCGTGTAAAACTTTTTATCTTGGAAAAGTCGTTTTGTCCCAGAGTGTCTATGTTCTGGTACTGGCCACTGAAACGTACCTTCATTTTTTAGTCTATCGTAATTTAAAAAAGATACATCAATATTAGTGCCTTTAGTCATTGATGTATATTCACTATAAATCTCTTCTGCACTATTATAATTAAAGCCTCTAAAGCCCATACGCTGTGCAAAATCACAAAGTATATCTACATCTGGTCTTGCTTCTCCGGGAGCATCAATTTCTTTTGGTAAGTATGATATTCTTCGTTCAGAATTTGTCATAGTACCTTCCTTTTCTAACCAGCCTGCCGCTGGTAATACCAAATCTGCATACTCTAGAGTATCTGATTTATGCGAAATATCCTGAACCACAACAAACTTAGAGTTTTTCATGGCCTTTTCAATACGATGTGTATTTGGCATACTAACCAATGGGTTAGTACAAACAATCCAAACGGCTTTTAATTTTCCACTATCAAGTGCATCAAACATTTCGGTAGCGGTAAAACCTGGTTTTGGAGATATTCTATCAACTCCCCAAAATTGGGCTACTTCTCGCCTATGTTCTTCATTCATCAAATCTTTATGAACCGCTAATAGATTGGCCATACCTCCTACTTCTCTACCTCCCATCGCATTGGGTTGTCCTGTAAGCGAAAAAGGCCCCGATCCTGGTTTTCCAACCTGACCTGTAATTAACGATAAGTTTAAGAGAGCTACATTCTTATCGGTACCAACCACACTTTGGTTAAGCCCCATAGCCCACATACTTATAAAGCCTTTTGAAAGCCCTATAATATCGGCTGCTTTTCTTATGTCTTTCTCAGAAACTCCACATATTTTTGAGGCTTCTTTTAAAGAAGTTTTAAAAATTAAATCTTTATAATCCTGAAAACCTTCTGTATGTTTTTTAATAAAACTTTCGTCAATTAATCCACGTTTATATAAACATCTACCAATAGCGTTATACAGTATTACATCGGTACCTGGTAGTAATTGTAAATGTAAATCTGCAAAGTTTGCAGTATCTGTTTTTCTTGGGTCTACTACTATAATTTGAGTATCCGGATTTTCTTCTTTATGCTTTTCTATACGTCTAAAAAGAATGGGATGACACCAAGCCGGGTTTGCTCCGGTTATTAAAAATGTATCTGCTAATTCAATATCTTCATAAGAAATTGGTACACTATCTTCTCCGAATGTTTTTTTATAGCCCACAACAGCAGAGCTCATACATAAACGAGAATTGGTGTCGATGTTATTGGTACCTATAAAGCCTTTTGTAAGCTTGTTGGCTATATAATATTCTTCTGTTAAACTTTGACCGGACACATAAAACCCAACACTATCTGGTCCGTGTTTTTTAATAATAGATTTAAAAACGCTAGCTGCTCTATCTAAGGCATCATCCCAACTAACTCGTTCTCTTGGGTGTGAACGACTCCAACGCATTTCTGGGTATAAGATTCTATCTGAAGTATCATTTGCTACATAATGCAAATTCATCCCTTTAGAACATAACATGCCTTTATTAACTGGGTGATCTTCATCGCCCTCGACCAAAACTTTATTATTGTTATCTTTTTTAACAATAATTCCGCAGCCTACACCACAATAAGAACATGTTGTTTTTATTTCGTTTTTAATCATTCAGACTAACATTTTACACTAAATAATACATTTTATTTACAGAAAACAAATGCTAACTTCATTATTCTGAATACCTTAAAAAAGGTACTTTTTATTTGAAATTTAATAAAAATCAGTATCTAAAATTAGCTTTTTACTTTAACAGGAATTAAATCCTCTTTTGAAGCATTTGTGTCCATTTTGGCTACTTTTTCGTCTTCAGATGAAAAACGAATAGCTAACGATACTACTGCAGTAATAACTACTATAGCCCCAATTATAAAATAACCACTTGAAACCGCTGTAGATGCTGCTGCCGATTGGGCTACTTTTATAGCTTCTTCACCCAATCCTGTATTTTCTGCTATGGCTGCTTTTTCGGCGGTTGCCGACTGAGATTTTAATAGCATAGCTGCTAAAAATGCCCCTACATTTCCTCCCGCTCCAACTATACCTGAAACAGACCCTATTGCTTTTTTATTTATAAAAGGAACAACAGAAAATGTTGCGCCTTCTGCCATTTGAACTGATAAACTAAATAGGATTAAAAATAATATTCCAACTATAATACTGGTTGTTGTTGAAAAAGTCATTAACATACAACCTTGTACTGCTAAAATAGCAGACAAGAATAGTACACGGCCTCTAAGCCCTTTTAACTTCCCGAATTTATCTCCAAAAAAGCCACCTAGGGTACGCGCAAAAATATTCATTAAAGCAAATGATAAAACGATATTACCCGCAGTCACCCTCTCTAGTTGAAAGGTATTTTGTAAATAATCATCCATAGTACCATAAACTGTTAACTCAATTCCAAAACAAGCGGCATATACTATAAATAGGATCCAAGTTCTATAATCTTTTAAAACGGTTCCGAAACCAACCTGGTCTTTCTTTTTTTCAATTTCAATTCCAGATGCTCTTAAATCTTTAAAATTTCCTTTTGGAGTATCTTGTGTAAAAAAGTAATATACAATTCCCATTGAGAAACAAATGACACCTGCAATAACCATAGAATATCTCCATGCTTCTGCCTCAGCCACTCCAAATCCAACAACTGCCGCAGCAATTAAAGGCATTCCTAAACGATTGGCACCTCCACCAAGGTTACCCCAACCAGCCGAGGTTGCATTTGCTGTACCAACAATATTTGGTGCAAACATTAAAGAGGTGTGTACTTGAGTAATTACAAACGATGCTCCTATAAACCCAATAAACAACCTGCATATTAAAAATTGCATTGGTGTTTGTACTAATCCGCAAAGTATAACAGGAATAGCTCCTAACATAAGTAACCAGGTGTAGCATAATCTCGGTCCATATTTATCACATAATTTTCCAATAAGTAAACGAGCAAATACAGTTCCTGAAACTGCTAGAATTATTGAATTCCATTTTTGATCTGGCGTTAAGCCTAAATCTTTAACAACATCTGGCATAAACGGTACGATACCAAACCATGCAAAAAAACACATGAAAAATGATATAGCTGTGATCCAAAATGTACGTATAGAAACGTTTTTAAGGTTTAATAAGTTTAATGTGGTAGATTTAGTTTGTGTTTTAGTGTCCATAATTAAGTACTTTTATACGTACAAAATTAAGTAATTATACTTAATTTTAAAACGTAAAAATACGTAATTTCAAAAAAAATATCAGATTGATAATTATGGAATAGGGATTTTGAGGATTTGGTAAAAAAGAGGAAGAATTGAACAGAAAATTAAGCTTTAAATAATTGGAAGTAGTCCAAACTTTTAGTCAACGATCACTTACCCTTCATCTTAAGTCTTGACTTTTTATTTCTCTATAGCTGTTGCTACTCTAATACCATTTCCGACCTAGAATGACCTATTAAAATTTGCTCTTTTTCGCTTATACTTCAAAATAAAATGTAGTCGTAACTAAGGCTATGACTGCATTTTCTTTTTTGCCTAAACAAAAAATAGCTGCTTTTTATTTGAGTCATTCTAAATCAGAACTGGTATAAAATGTGTTTTTTTAGTTTTTCTATGAAGTCGAGAAATTAGTTGCAAACTAAACGAGGTTATATTCCTTAGCCTTATTACTAAGTTCCATAATATTTTTTACCTCTAGTTTTTTCATCAAATTAAAACGATGTACTTCGGCTGTTCTTCTGCTAATACTAAGTTCTTCTGCTATGTCTTTATTATTTTTAAGTTGCAAGACTAAACCAAGTATTTGTTTTTCTCTTTTGGTAAGATGAAACGGGTCTGCTACTGAAGCTTTTTTAGAGGTACTTTCAACATTACCATTTACAAAATTGTTAACGATAATGGCAGACACATCACCAGCAAAATACTTATCGCCCGATGCTACTTTAGTCAACGCCTTTAAAAATTCATCTTTACTGGCTCCTTTTAGTAAATAACCATCTGCACCCGCCTGAATGGCTTTAACGACATATTCTTCGGAATCATGCATAGACAACACCAAAGTCCTTACGTTTTTATGTTTTTTTGAAACTTGAGTAACCACCTCTATACCGTTAATTTCCGGCATTCTTATGTCTACAATTAGTAAATTCGGATTGGTCTCTTCTAAAATTTCTAAGGCTTCTTTTCCATTAGATGCTTCTGCTATAACTTCTATCCCCTGCTCGTCTTCTAAAAGTGCTTTGATCCCATCTCTTACCAACTCATGATCATCTGCTAAGACTATTTTTATAGTATCCATTTTACTAATTTAAATAAGTATGACAAAAATAATAAATTATTACGTAATTATACTTATTTATCATTCTCTAAGGGCTGTTACCTGAATTTCAATTTTCATGTTTTCATCTGCCAAGCCTCCTGAAAACATAGTCGCCGCTGGTTTAATTTTTCCAAAATATTTTTTTAAAACCGGCCAACATTGTTCAAACTTTTTAGCGTCAGGTAAAATATAAGTAACTCTAACAACATCTGACAAACTAGCATCTGCCTCTTCCAGAGTTTTTTTTATGTTCTTTAAACACTGTTCGGTCTGCTCGACTATATCATCACTAATGGTCATGGTTTCATAATCATAACCTGTTGTTCCTGATACAAATATCCAATTACCTTGTACTACTGCTCTGGAATAGCCTATTTTTTCTTCAAATGTTGAACCTGAGCTTATTAGTTTTCTTTTCATTGTTAGAGAGCTTTTGTTTGTTAAATGTGTTTTTATGCATCAATATGCCCACCAAAGATATTAATTTTACATTCCAAAGTCATTTCGATCCCGATAACTTCGGGAGAGAAATCACATAACACAATTATAAGGATCTATATTACTTTTACAATGTGATATCTCAATCGTACCTCATTTCGATATGACTATTCCCATATCATTTAAAATTAGGTTAGCTATTATCAAAAAGTAAGATAAATCTTATAATTACAAATATTCACTATATTTATTAAATGCAACATAAATTCTTTGTCTATATAACAGCAAATAAATATAGAACCACTTTATATATTGGTTTTACTAATAATATTCAAAACAGATTATCTCAGCATTACTTTGATAGTCAAAATGCCAAAAAGTCGTTTGCAGGTAAATATGGCTGTGTTTATCTGGTTTACTATGAAACCTTTGATTATCCTAAACCTGGTATTTCCAGAGAAAAAGAATTGAAAAAATGGAGGCGAGAAAAGAAGAATAAGTTAATATCTGATTTTAACCCCAAATGGGAGACTTTAAATAATCAAGTATTCTAGTAATTTAGAATATTATGTGATGTCTCTCTATGTTCGACATGACAACGAAATATAAATTTAGCACTCAAGTCATTTCGACATGACTATCTAAACCAAAGGAATATTCAATGTTACTCGTGTTCCTTTATCTTTTTCAGAATTAAGAAAAAGTCTGCCATCTATATATTTAATTCTCTCTTTCATAAAAGTCATCCCCATACCTCCTTCTCCATTTTTTACATTTTTAATCTTAGCGGGATCGAAGCCTTTACCATCATCATCAACAACAATACTAAGTATATCTTTACTATGCGACAGGGACACCAAAATATGACTGGAATCTGCATATTTTATGGCATTGTTAATCGCTTCCTGTACAATTCTGTATATATTTATTTCTGCCAGCGAATCCAACCTATCTGTAAAATCTGTTTTATTATAAAACACAATATCTTTTCCTGTAAGTTTAGACAGCTCTTGTGTAAGCTTTGTGATTGCTGGTACTATGCCGTAATCTGCTAATTCTGGAGGTGTTAAATTAAAAGTCGCTGTTCTTACACCTTTTATAATATTGGAAGTCAACTCCTTTAAATGCTCTATTTTTATAGCGGTTTTATCTATATCTTTAATATCTATACTTTCAAGATTATACTTTAAACCTGTGAGCATTTGTCCTATACCATCATGTACATCTTTAGCTATTCGGTTTTGTTCCTTTTCCTGATTTTCGATAATCTTACTGGAAATGGTTTTTTGTTGATTCATTTTCTCTTCAAAACTGGCTTGCGTTAACCGCTCTATTTCTATCTGTCCAGCTTTTTTTGATGTGATATCTGATGCTATAATTAACAATTCCGATTTATCGTCGGTCAGAGTAAAAGGGATAATCGACATTTCCAACCATACCCCTATCTGGTCTTTTGTTGTTGCCTTTACTTCACCTTGCCAACCTGTTTTTTTATGATTGGAAACAATGTCATCTATAACAGTTTGTTCGTTTTCATGAATGGATATCACTTTTGAGAAAAGTGCATTTGTAGTAAACTTGCTAAACTTAAACAAACGAGAAAACTTCTTCCCCATATGTGTAATAACCCCATTAGGTGTAATACGGGCAAAAAACAACGTTTCATCTATGGCATGGCTTAAGGCTCTAAGTTCTTTAATCGATTTTTCTTTCGCATCACTTAAAACATCGGCATCAAAAGCCATTTTTTTTGCTTTCTTCTCTGCCTCTAATAACTCGGTGAGACTATTTTTTACTGTTTTAGCTGTTGGCCAAAATATAAAGAGGAATTCTCCTAATAAAAGCAATAAAGTTATGGTCATTAAAACCATTTCTAAATTACGTAACCAATCTACTTTTTCTTCTGCCTCTAAATCAAATTGGTTTACAATTTGATCCATTTGTTGCAAAAAAGCACCTTCGTTTTCTTGAATAGTCTTTAGTTCTTCTGTAAATGTTGAATTCGAAGTACTTTCAATCTTTTTTATAACGGAAGAAGACGCTGTACTTATAGCGTTGAAAGGCAAATTAATGTCTTTAAACTTATTTAAAATAACATCGCTATTATTCCCCGGTAATCTGAGGCTATCGCTGCCTTCTTGCAACGCATAGTGAGACAACTCCCAAAGTTGAAGTGTTTTTTTAAATTTATTTTTTAACTCAATTTGCTTTTGGTGATTATTTTCTATGGAAATTGAAAAAATTTCCTTTGTCAATTTCTGACTTAACATACGCTGTCTACCAGCAATATTAATCACTCTGGAATCACTTTCCTGATCGTTAAGATGTTTACGAATAAGTATTTGGCTTACTATAACTGATAATGCGATGGTACTAAGTGCAATGATATATAAACGACGTAATCGTTCAAAAGTACTTTGATCTAATGAAGTCCGATTTCTTACCATTGCTACTAACTGCTAGCCTTCCAAAGCCTGCTTTATTAAAGAAAGATTTTTATCAGAAAAATTTAATTGTAGTGCCGCTTCATGTCCTTTTGCTGACATTTTTTTCCACGTTTTTTGTAAAATATCAATAACCTTCTCATCGGGGTGCTTGGCAGCGAACTCTTCAAAATAATAATCTAGAAAAACCAGACATACTGTATCTTCCAACATCTGGGATTCTTCATTTTTCTTAATAAATTTTTTATTAATTAATAAGGTAACTCTATCAATATACTCTGCATCGTACCCTACTTGTTTTAAAATATCTGCTGTTAATTCGGCATGCATCTTTTTTAAGGTTTCTCGCCATTTTAAGTATCCTACCCGATCCATTGGGTACTCGTCTCTGGCAATTTTCCATCTACAAATATGCTGTGCTCTGGCTGCTATTTGTAATGCCCTCGATGCATTAGGTTCAAATTGTAATAGCTTACGTGTCATACGTTGCGAATACAATAGTTCTTTTGGGTAGTCTATCCCAAAAACCTGATAAGTATTTATATCTTCTGTGTTTGCTTTATCTATTAATGCTATAGCTGTTTCAAATCGAGTTGGTTTCATAAAATGTGTACATATTAATCTGAAAAGCCAATATACACATTTCCATCTTCAATTTTAACGGGATAGGTTGCTATTTTTAAGTCTTCTCCAGCTAGATTGGAACCATCTTCTAAAGAGAAATTCTTTTTATGCATAGGACAGGCCACTTTTGGGATATCATCTTTATCTCCAATCATACCTAAAGATAGTACCATTTCCATTTTATGTGGACACAAATTTTGCGTAGCATACCACTTACCTGCTCTTGCAAAATTATAAACTGCTATTTGCTTGGTTTTATACTTAATGCATGCTCCACTATTCTCAGGAAAATCAGAAGTTTCACCCACTCTAAACCATTCTTTTACAGCATCTTCTGTAACCGTTTTATATTGACTAAGTATATCTTGCATATTTTAAAATTTAAATCAATTTATTTTTTATTTGGGCGTTACCTTTTACTCATACCTGCCAGGTTAAAATAAAACCTTGCAGGATCGCAAAAGGTCGGGCTTTTCGTTTCAATCTTTTTTGTGTTTAACCCTTCGACTGCGCTCAGGGCGACACAAAAAAGGATTTCCACTGCAATCCCTAACGCGGGCTAACTTGCTATTGTTAGTGTTCAATTTCCAGTATTCAGTGTTCAGGTAGCAGTTATCAGCTTATTCAGAAATAACACTTCAAACTTCATACTTCTAACTCCCAACTTCTAACTATTTAACTCCAAGCTTTTGGCATTTTTTGGCCACGCATTGGCACGAACACCAAGTTATCATCTGTATCATCAGAATTAACAAAATGCTTAAAACGTTTTTTAATCTCTGGGTTTTCAATAGCTTGTTTCCACTCGCATTCATATTTATTTACCAAACCTTGCATTTCTTTTTCCAAATCTTCAACAATTCCCAAGGAATCTTCAATCACAACCTGTTTTAGGTAATCTATTCCTCCTTCAAGTTTATCTAACCAAGGTGCTGTTCTTACCAAAGGCCCGGCTGTACGTATGTAATACATTAAAAACCTGTCTAAGTATTTTATTGCTGTTTCATCATCTAATTGCTCGGCAAGTAATATAGCGTGTTTTGGTGTTGCTCCTCCATTACCACATACATATAGATTCCACCCGCCTTCAACAGCTATTAATCCAAAATCTTTTCCTCTAGCCTCTGCACATTCTCTAATGCATCCGGAAACACCTCCTTTTAGTTTATGAGGTGAACGTAAACCTCTATATCTATTTTCAATTTCAATAGCAAAGGTTACACTTTCGTGCATACCGTAACGACACCATGTAGAACCTACACAACTTTTAACTGTTCTAAGTGATTTACCGTAAGCATGTCCACTTTCAAAACCAGCATCTATAAGTTCTTTCCATATTAATGGTAATTCATGGATTTGAGCTCCGAATAAATCAATACGTTGTCCACCTGTAATTTTAGTATATAAATCGTACTTTTTAGCAACCTCACCTATAACGATCAATTGATCTGGTGTAATTTCTCCACCTGCAACTCTTGGCACTACAGAATAGGTTCCGTTACGTTGAATATTTGCTAAAAATCTATCGTTTGTATCTTGTATCGTAGGTTGACGATTTGCTGTTTCCATGGTAATAGTAGCGAAAATGGAAGCCACTAAAGGTTTACAAATTTCGCAACCATGTCCTTCTCCAAATAAATTAAGGGTTTCATCATAATCGGCTACTTTATTAATCTTTATCAAATCATAAAGTTCCTGTCTATTAAAGTTAAAATGCTCGCAAATGGTTTCTTTAACTTCTTTCCCTAAAGATTTAAGGGTTTCGTTAACCAAATCTACCACCATCGGTTTACAACCACCACAGCCTGATGTTGCTTTGGTTTTTGCAACGACATCGCCTAAATTATTACAATCGCCTTCGGTAATTGAACAGCAAATATCACCTTTGGTAACACTCTCACAAGAGCAAACTTGTGCTGTATCTGGCAAATCTAAAACACTTCCAAAAGATGCACCGCCTTCACTTACTGGTAAAATTAATTGTGATGGATCCTCTGGAATTGACATGCCATTTAAAAACATTTGATGCAACATATTATAGTCTGAAGCATCTCCTACTAAAATACCACCCAGTAATTCTTTACCATCGTGACTAACATTAATTCTTTTGTATAAGTGTTGCGTTTTATTTTCAAATATTATGGAATGCCCTTTTGATGCCGGCATAAATGGTTCTCCAAAACTGGCCACATCTACTCCTATTAATTTTAATTTGGTAGACATATCTATCTCTCCTGGCATTACTGTTTCTGTTTCCCCTATAATTTGGTCAACAGCTACAGCAGCCATATCGTAACCGGGAGCTACCAATCCGTAAATCATCTGATTGTAAAGTGCAATCTCACCGATTGCAAAAATATGCTCATCAGATGTTTTCATTTTATTATCGACCACTATACCGCCACGTACACCAACTTCCAGTCCACAATTTTTTCCTAATTCATCTCTGGGTCTAATACCTGCAGAGACAATAAGCATATCGACATCCAGTATATCGTCTTCTCCAAACTCCATACCTTCTATAGCTCCATTACCTAAAATTTGGTTTGTTGCTTTGCTTAAATGAATATTTAAACCAATAGTTTCAAGTTTTAATTTTAATACTTGACTACTTCTGGAATCCAATTGTCTCGGCATTAATTTCGAGGCAAACTCTACTATATGTGGTTCTAACCCCATATCAAGAACTGCTTTTCCTGCTTCTAAGCCTAACAATCCGCCACCTAGAACTGCAGCTCTGGCATTAGGTTTTTTGGCTTTAAGTTTTGCTGCATAAGCAAGCATGCCTTCTAAATCTTCAATCGTTCTGTATACAAATACACCTTCTTTTTCAACACCTTTAATTGGTGGAACAAAAGGTGCCGAACCTGTAGCTAAAACTAAATAATCGTATGAAAACTCTCTGTCTTTAGCTGTGGTAATCGTTTTAGAAGTTCTGTTAATATCTGCAACACGTTCGCTAACAACCAAATCTATACCGTGTTCTGCATACCATTCTGCCGGAGCCATTTCTAAAGCCTTTGCATCCTGATTTTCAAAGAATTCACTTAAGTGAACTCTATCATAAGCTGGTCTTGGTTCTTCTCCAAAAACTGTAATTTTAAAATCTTTAAATTCAGGTTTATCCACAAATTTTTCACAAAATTTGTAACCAACCATGCCGTTTCCAACTACAATAATATGTTGCATAAATTACGTATTTAAAAACAAAACTAAGTATTTATACGTATTTTAATAAGTATTTTACTAAGAATTTTAAGTAAAAAGCCTATTATTAGCAATTTCTCAAATTGGCATATCAATTATTGCTTATTAAGAAAATTAAGGTGGTTGTTTTAGTAAAATCTTAAACTTTCTCTAATGTGATTTTAACACTTTTAGAGGCTGGTGTTTTTGCCGTATGTGCAAAACTATCTAAAGGCACCAATACATTTGTTTCTGGGAAATATGTAGCACAACAACGCTTTGGTATGTCGTAACCAATAACCTTAAAATTATTTGCAACTCTAAGTGTTCCGTTATATTCAGACTTTAAATTAACTATTTGTTGTTCTTTCAGGTTTTGCTCTTTCATATCCTCTTTATTCATAAAAATAATACGGCGTTCGTTAAAAACACCACGGTAGCGGTCGTTTAATCCGTAAATCGTTGTGTTAAATTGATCATGACTACGTATGGTCATCATAACCAACTCATTATTTTTAAGCTTCCATTCTGGTAATTTATTCAAAGTGAAATTTGCTTTTCCTGTCTTTGTTTTAAATTGTCGCACCCTAGCTCCATTAGGTAAATAAAAGCCTGATGGGGTCTTAAGTCTTTTGTTATAATCTTGAAATCCTTCTACAACTTCCTGAATATCATCACGTACCAAATTATAATCATCTTTATATTGAAGCCAATTGATTTTTGAGCGTTCTTTTATAGTGGCATGTGCTATGTTACAAACCACTGCAACTTCGCTTAGCAGTTTATCTGAACAAGGTTTTAAAAAGCCTTTTGTTGATGATACTATCCCCATAGAATTTTCGACACTTTGGGTTTGAATGCCTGTTTTTTGATAGTCTTTTTCAGCCCGCCCCAAACAGGGTAATATTAAAGCTTCTTTACCTGTTACTAAATGGGATCGATTTAACTTGGTACTTACATGTACTGTTAAGTTACAATTGGCTAATGCTTGTGCTGAATAGTTTGTATCTGGAACCGCCGATATAAAATTGCCTCCCAATCCAAAAAATACTTTGGCTTTTTTCTCGTACATGGCTTTAATGGCATCGATTACCGAATAGCCATGTTTTGTAGTGGGCTTAAAACCGTACTTATTTTCAATTTTATCTAAAAAAGCTTGTGGTGCTGCTTCCCATATTCCTACTGTTCTGTCTCCTTGTACATTGGAGTGTCCCCGAACTGGGCAGGTACCTGCTCCTTCTTTTCCTATACTCCCTTTTAGCAATAACAGGTTAACGAGTTCCCGAATATTATCCACGGCATTTTCATGTTGTGTAAGCCCCATAGCCCAACAAATGATAATCTTTTTATTGTTTAAAACCAGATCGAAAACATCATCAAAAGTTGTTTTGGACACACCAGACGAGGTTAAACACGCATCAAAATTAAATTGTTTTAAATCTGATATAAAAGCATCGTAACCGCTTGTATGGGCATTGATAAAGTCTTTATCGAATACATGACCTTCTAACTCCTCTTTCTCTAATAATTTGAGCAATAAGGCTTTTACAAAAGCGACATCGCCATTAATGTTAATAGGTACAAACACATCGGCTATCTTGGTGCCTCCGGTTAATAATTTAATAGGGTTTTGAGGATTGGTAAACTTAATAAGTCCTGCTTCTGGTAATGGATTAATAGCTATAATTTTACCGCCATTCTTTTTACACTTTTCTAGTGCGGTTAGCATTCTCGGATGATTGGTCCCTGGATTCTGACCTATCACCATAACTAATTCTGCTTTGTACAAATCATCTAATGTTACCGAACCTTTTCCTATGCCTAATGTTTCGGAAAGTGCTTTACCACTTGCTTCATGACACATGTTAGAGCAATCTGGGAGGTTGGCTGTTCCGAATTCACGAACAAACAACTGGTACAAAAATGCGGCTTCATTGGTAGTTCTTCCTGAAGTGTAAAAAACAGCTTCATCTGGATGATCTAATGCATTTAAATGTGATCCAACTTTTTTAAAAGCAGCTTCCCATGATATGGGTTGGTAATGTGATGCACCTTCTGCTAAAAACATAGGTTCGGAAAGGCGTCCTGATTTGCCAATTTCGAAATCGGATAACTTAGCGAGTGCTTCTACGGAGTGTTTTGCAAAAAACTCAGTTCCAATAGTTATATTCTGCATTTCTTCCGACATAGCTTTCATCCCATTTTCGCAGTATTCTCCTAATGATGAACGCTCATCGTCAGGATCTGGCCATGCACAACCCGGACAATCAAAGCCTCCTTTTTGATTTATTTTAGTGGATATTTTAATTGCATCAGCAGGTTTCATATACTTTGAAGCATGTGTGATTGCAGATTTCAAAGCTTTAAAACCTCCAGAGTTTTTTGCCGGTTCTGTGATTTTTATACTTGTGAATTCTTCTGGTGTGTTTGCTTTATCTATGGGGGATGCGCTCATAAAACTATGCCATGTTCAATTTCTATTACTTGTAAAATTAAGGTTTTTAAAAATAGCTTTGGTATTTTAGATATTATTAGCACTCGTTATAAAGAAGCGCTAGAGAGGGGCTAAGGACTAGATAATACTAGTTTAAAAGCTTTATAAAATGGAGTATTTATAGAAATTACGGAATGTAGCGGAAAGATTTCATCTGTTACAGTAATATATTGCATTACTTTAGGCTTAAAAATTGCTATATTTGTTATATAAACCCAATAATTATGGATTTAGCAGCTAGAAAATACCGATTAATAGAACGCTTAACCAATTTAATGAGTGAAGAGAAGCTGGATAAGATAGAGCAATTTTTAAATAAAGAAATATTTAAAGATAATGAACCTATACTTACTCAAGAGATTAAGGATTTATTAGATGAGCGTCTAGCAAGTCATAAAGCCAATCCTACTGCTGGGAGAAGCTGGGATGCTATAAAATCTGATTTAGCACAGAAGTATGCCTCATAAATTGATTATTAAACCTGAGGCAGAGTTAGAATTAGTTGAAGTTTTAGAATGGTATGAGGAGCAACTTGCAGGTTTGGGTAGTAGATTATTTCAAGAATTTAATGAGGTTTTTGATGAAATAACTACTAATCCAGAATATTTCCAAAAAAAGTATCGCAATATTAGAATCAGATATACCTATAAGTTCAATTATGGCGTTCATTATACTGTAGAAAAAGACACAGTCTATGTGCATGCTATTTTGCATACGAGTAGAAAACCTAGAAAATAAACAACTTTACTAAGCTAAAGCTTACTACTTGACTGTGTTGAGTACCTCGCCATGTTTTTTTAATTTTAAGACCGAATAATTAACTTTATCAAAAAAGTACTAGACCATCCACCAGCTACAAACTGGGGATGCGCTCATTATATATAAAATAAATGAAGTGTATGTATAATTATTATTAATTGTAAATATATCTTTTCATATACAATTAAGTCAAATTAATTCAAGACCTAATATATAGAAAACTATTAAAAAATATACCTCAATTTACTTTATGATCCAAGGTTATTATACTAGATGGACATTTTATTGGTCTTTAAAAAGCAATTTACTAGGAGAAACAACTGGGAGAATAACATTTCTCATATTAGTTTTAGATAAGCGTTCAAAGATTATACCTCTAGCTGTAGAAAAACTTATCCCCATCAAAGTAGATATAAATAACCCGTCAAAAACAGGTTCTTTATTATCCTTTTCATAATAATCAGCTAAATCTTTAATTTTGAATTGAAAATCAATATTGAAGTTTGCATTAAATTCATTATTAGCATCGGAACTTTTAATATCTAAAATTAATTCAATTCTAATTTTTTCTTCTTTAAGATTATTCTGAATATTATGAGCTACATTAATTCCGTAATTCAACCTTTCATCTTTCTGAGAATCATTAATAATACATTCACTAACCTTAATGTAAAAAAGGTTTATATTTTCAGGAATAATTTTTACGTCTTTCATTCTTACATGGCAATATCAAAGTCACTATCAGGTTTATCATTGATAGTTGTTTTATGATAATCATTGATAGCTTCTTCTATAGAACCTTGGATAGATCCCAAGTATACATACTCTTTTTCGGATGGATTATTATTATTATTCGCGCCGACTACAGCTAATAAGTTAATTCCCAAAGCAATCTCCATCTTCACAATACTTTTCATTGTTAGATTATGAGCACCACTTAACCATTTAGTTATCTCAGAAGGTTTTTTTTCTAACATTTCTGCAAATTTACTTTTATTAATACCTCTTTCTTTAAGTATTGTCAAAACTCTATTTGCTATTGACAGATTTCTCTCTACAAGTTTAGCTACTTCTGGATCTCCTTTTTGATTTAACCAATTATCAATAATATTTTCTTTTGGAAATGTCATTCTTTAAAAATAAATTTGTAAATCTTCTTTGTAAATTATTTGAGTACAATCGTCATTCCAAATTATTTCGTCCTCATGAAAAGCTTTATCTATGGCTTTTGTAAGTCTGTTAGCTAATTTAAAATGTCGCTTGACATTTGGGCAATCTTGTGCTTTATCTTTTATCTTAATATCACCGCTAAATAAAATTACAACACTGTCATTTGCTCTAAGGCAATATAACCTCAAGTTATTGGCTTTCTTTTTACCATATTCTGTGTACTGAGGTTTTCTATTGATTCCTTTTGGTGGAAGCGCTGAAGTATCTGCTGTCTCACCTTCTGGTCTAAAATAATCTGGTTTTGCACCATAATTGATACCTATTTGTCTTAGCCAATTTAAAATATGGTCTAATTTTTCGTTATTTTCTTTTGTATGTTTCTTGATGAATTCTTCAAACAAAGAATTTTCTTCGCTATTTATACAAACAGAGTAATAAGATACTTTGTTGTATTGCGCTATCGGTTTTATATGAGCAAAGATATTCACTTATAGGTTAAATTACAAATAAATTTCACTTTTAAGTTAAAAACATTATTAAAGGAAATAAAAATTTTGATGAAAATACAACAACATTTGATAAGTTTAAAAGTAAGCTTAATCTACTTATTAACAAGATTTTTCATTCACATGTTTATATTTTTAAAGAATACCATATTGACTCATCCTAAAAAAATTACATTTAAGATTACCCAAAAGCGAAAACCCGATAGCGCGGATTTGAAATCCGTGCCATATTTCCTTAAACTCAAAAAATATGTAAAATAACCAGCATCGGTCATAGTGGTTTTGTACTTAGTGTACATTTTCTGTTTTTTTTGCAAAGTATAAAAATTTTATTTAGTAGGGCACGGATTGCAAATCCGCGCTATCGAATATAGAATTATGGAGTGAAGTAGTTATAAAACAAAAAATAGATTATATATACAACAATCTGATAGAAACCGGCTTTGTAACCCCTGCTAGTCCTCGTATGTGCTGCGCTTCGTCTTTGATGAGTGCCGTATCGAGTAAGAAATAAATAAAAGTAAGAAGCCACCCCTGCTGCCTCCAGTTTGTAACTGGCGGAGAAAATTAAGACTTTTTAAAAAACTTCTCATAATCTTCCATATAATCCAAATCAATATTTTCCAATTTGGGCTTAAAGGTTTTTACCAAAGCTGCATATTTTTTAAGAATGATTTTAGCACCTTTATCATCATCTAATTTTGATAATTCGGATAAGTATACCTTATCAAAAATCACTGGAACACCAGAAACATCATTTTTATAAGAAGTCGCTATAATTTGATTTGAATTAGGAGTAAAGTTTTCTATTAACGTATTTAAAAACGTCGTATCTATAAATGGCTGATCTGCCAAACAAATAAGCACAGCATCAGCCTCTCTCAAATTTAAAATATGACGAATAGCGCAGGCTATAGATTTCCCCAAACCTAATTCCCAATCTTTGTTTTGGATAATGGTAACCGGAAACTCACTTATCTCTTTTTTTATGACTTGGTAGTTTGCTCCTAATACCACAAAAACATTATTGGTATTTGTTTTTAATGCCATTTGAATGGCATGTCCTAAAAGAGTTGTATCTCCCCAAGGCATTAATTGCTTTACGGTTCCCATACGTTTTGATGCACCGGCAGCTAAAATAACGATAGGAATATTTAAGGGGTTGGACACTATAAATTAATATTAAGAATGAATCTTCCCTGCTTTTTTACTTAACGATATTGGAGTTTGATGTCTGGTAAAAGCCAATATTTCTGAAATAACGGATATGGCTATTTCCTGAGGTGTTTCAGAACCTATATTTAATCCAGCTGGTCCATGAATCGTATCTAAAAAAGCATCATCTGCATCTGGACAATATTCTATAAATTGAGATAACATGTCATCCCGTCGCTTTGATGGTCCTAACAAACCAATATACACTGGATTGGTATCTTTTAACTGTACCAAATACCTCAAATCGTTTGCAAAATTGTGGGTCATTAACACAATAGCCGTTTGGTTATCAATATTAGAAACGTCCATATTTTCAGGTGATACCGTGTAAAAACCAGAGGCTCCGGAAAAATTTTTAATCGACTTAGATTCTGAAGAACCAGAAACAATAGTCGTTTCCCAACCTGTTAAAGTTGCGTATTTACATAATGTAACGGCATCATGTTCTGCGCCAATAATAACAAGTTTAAAGCAAGGTGGTAAACTTTGTTTAAAAACTGATAGCTGTTTATTAGCTTTTAATACACTATTAGAAACCGAAAATTGTTCGTTATTTAATTTTACTAAAGACCCGAAATTGGCGTTTGAGGTCGGTTTTTTTTCAAAAAACGATACGATTTCGAATGAGATTCTTTCTTTTATACTTTTAGTAAAGGTTTTGTAAAATGCTTCGGAAGGTGTAAATAATTCCAGTAAAATATACAAAACGCCTTCACAACCTAGCCTATAACGCCCATCGTAAGTCATAACTTTTGAAATGCCGGTTTTAAAAACGGTTTCTGATTGTAACTGAATTTCCTTTTCAACACAACCACCGCTTACAGCACCTATCATATCGCCATTTTCCTTAATAAGCATTCTAACACCCGGTTTTCTATACGACGATCCATCGAGTGCCACAACGGAAGCTAAAACCGTTTTAAGTCCTTTGTTTTTGCACAGAAAAGCGTCTTCTACTATATTTTTGAATTCATGCGTCATATATACTAGTTATTAACCTATCATTTTATCAAGTTCTATATGACTCATATAGGGCTGTTTGGTAAGCCTTTTTCCGGTTGCTGCATAAATGGCATTCGCAACAGCACCACCAACAGGAGGTAACGAAGGTTCTCCCAAACCAGTTGGAGCAATCTCATTTTTAACAAAATGAACATCCACTTTCGGAGTTTCTCCCATTCTAATTAATTGAAATCTATCAAAGTTTTTTGATTGCGGTATACCTTGATCAAAAGCCAAATCGCCATACATGGCATGTCCTATACCGTCAATAATTCCGCCTTTAATCTGGTTCATAGCTCCTAATGGGTTAACAACAACGCCACAATCTACTGCGCAGGTTACCTTTTTAACGATAGGCATTCCATTTTCCAATACTATATCGGCTACTTCTGCTACGTGTGTATTATGACAATAGTAAACTGAGAACCCTTGATAAACACCTGCTTCTGCCTTACCCCAGTTGGATTTATCAACTACTAATTTTATAACACCTTCTAATCGCTCTGGGTTATACTTTATGCGATCATCTGTTGTTCCTTTTACTTTTTGTAATAAATCTAAATGTAATTGTATACGGTCTACCTTCATAACTTCTGCTAACTCATCGAAAAAACTCTGTTCTGCGCTAGCTAAAAAATTGGTATAAGGTGCTCTCCATGGGCCGGTCGTAATATTACTTTTGTAATTGCCAGCATCTACCTGATAGTTCTCTATAGCTCCTGCAGGGAAGAAATTTGGCACTAAGCCATACATGTTGCTATTAATACAGGCTTCTTTAAGATGATAACCAGTAATCTTACCGTCTTTTATTGAGGCTGCTATTTTATATTTAACAGCTGGTTTGTATACACCGGTAGTCATATCATCTTCACGAGAATAGACTAACTTTATTTTACTTTTGGAAAGACTCGATATTTCTGCTGCCTCTAAAACAAAATCACTACGCAGCCTTCTTCCAAAACCACCACCCATTCTTGTCATTTCTAAATGTACTTCTTCTTCTTTTCTTTCTAATAACCTTGCCACTCTTCTCGCTGCTCCTGCCGGGGTTTGTATAGGACCAACCAAATGAATCTTTTCATCTGTTACATCTGCGAAAAAATTCATAGGCTCCATGCAATTATGTGGTAAAAACGGAGATTCGTAAGTGCGCTCTAATACTGTATCTGCTTCTGCAAATGCTTTTTTAACATCTCCATCTTTTCTAAGGGTATTGAATGTGCTTCCGTTTAATATTTCAAATAACTTTCATCATGAAACTTGGAACCTTCTGCTTCTGAATCTTGTTTCCAATTTGCTTTTAAAGCATTTTTTCCTTTTATCGCTGCCCAAGTGTTTTTAGCTAGTACAGCTATTTTATCACCAAATTGAATGACATTTGTAACACCTGATATATTTTTAGCACTTGTGTCATCAAAAGATTCTAAAATTTGCCCAAATGCCGGAGGTCGTAATACTGAAGCATACAGCATCCCTTCTTCTTTATAATCTAAACCAAATAAAGGTTTACCGGTAATAATCTTATCAATATCTACATTAGATTTCCCTTTTCCTATAATGGTAAAATCTTTAGGCTCTTTTAGTGTAACGTCTGTAGGTACTTCTAAAGTTGCTGCTTCGGTTACTACATCTCCATACCCCAATGTATCGCCATTGGCATTTGTAATGACACCTGCTTTTGCTGAACATTCTGAAGCTGAAACGCCCCATTTCGCTGCTGCTGCATTTATTAGCATCTGTTTTGCTGTGGCTCCTGTTTGTCGTAAAGGTTCCCATGAACTACGAATAGAACCACTTCCTCCTGCCACCTGACGTTTATAGTTTTTTCTATCTAGCGCGCCTTGTACCACATAAACATCGTCCCATAATACATCCAATTCTTCTGCTATAATCATTGGCATTGAGGTTTTTACTCCTTGGCCTATTTCCGGATTGGGCGAGAATATAGTTACTTTCCCTTCTTTAGAAATTTTAATATAGGCATTAAAATCGTTGTAGTTTAGTTTGCTTAAATCTATTGGAGGTGCTACATCAGACTTACAGGCATTAAATAAGTTAAAACCTATAAGCATGCCTCCACTGGCTAAAGCTGATGTTTTTAAAAACGATCTTCTGCTAAAAGCGATTTGTTTTGAGAGTTCCATTTTTTACTTTTTTGGTTAGTTAACTTAATTTATCTGCTGCTACTTTCACTGCTTCTTCTATACTATTATATGAAGCGCACCTGCAAATATTACCGTGCATAGCATTTCGTATTTCTGAAGTATTGGGATTAGGGTTTTTATCTAAAAATGCTGCCGCTGTCATGATTTGTCCGGATTGACAATAACCGCATTGAGGCACATCAATATCTTTCCATGCTTGTTGTACTGGGTGATTACCTTCTTTTGAAAGACCTTCAATGGTTGTAATTTCCATGCCTTCGGCTTGAGATACCTGAAGTAAACAACTACGCATGGCATTCCCTTCTACATGAATGGTACAGGCACCACATTGACCAATACCACAACTATATTTGGTACCGACCAATCCTATTTGATCTCTTAAAACCCAAAGTAATGGGGTATCCATATCTGCCTCAACAGTATGTTTTTTACTGTTAATTGTTAAGTTAAAAGTTGGCATAAAGTGACGTATTAAAGTTAAATTTTAGATGTGTTCTTTTTAAAAATACGAAAAAACAGCACCTATTTTTAACTATTAATATTCTTTTAACATTGTTTTAATAAAAACACTACGACGCTCAAGTAACCACTACATTGTTTTATTTTTTAATGTATGGGATATAATATGGATTCCTAAATTAAGTTATACACTTGTTTTTAATAAAATCTGGAGTAAAATTTTGAGGTTAGGAAAGCTCCGGAAGATTCTTTTTGTTTAAAATCACATTAAGTTCTTTGCCTACCTTTATAAAAGCTTTTATCGCTTCATCTAAATGATGTCTTTCATGACTTGCTGATAGCTGCACTCGTATTCTCGCTTTTCCTTTTGGTACTACTGGATAGAAAAAACCAATAACATAAATACCTTCTTCTAGTAATTTTGCTGCAAACTCTTGTGCTAAGGCTGCTTCGTATAACATAACTGGCACTATGGGGTGATCTCCATGAACAATATCAAATCCGGCTGCGGTCATTTCTTCTCTAAAATATTTAGTATTTACTTCTAATTTATCTCTAAGCACTGTAGAATGACTTAAAATATCTAACACCTTAATGGAAGCTCCTACTATTGATGGTGCCACTGTATTTGAAAATAAATAAGGTCTGGAACGTTGTCTTAACAAATCGACAATTTCCTTTCTTGCTGCCGTGAATCCTCCTGAGGCACCTCCCAAAGCTTTGCCATAGGTACCGGTTATAATGTCTACTCGTCCCATAACATTTCTGTATTCATGTGTCCCTCTCCCCGTTTTACCAATAAAACCTGTAGAGTGACATTCATCTATCATAACTAAAGCATCATACTTATCGGCTAAATCACAAATTTTATCAAGCTGGGCAATAGTACCATCCATAGAAAAAGAACCATCTGTAACTATAAGCTTTCTTCTAGCACCTTCTGCTTGAATCAATTGTGTTTCCAAATCTGTCATGCTGTTATGAGCATATCGAAATCGTTTCGCTTTACATAAACGAATCCCATCGATTATGGAGGCATGATTTAAAGCATCAGAAATAATAGCATCTTCTTCATTTAAAATAGGTTCAAATAAACCACCATTCGCATCAAACGCCGCTGCATATAATATACAGTCTTCCATCCCAAGAAACGCCGCTGTTTTTTCTTCTAGTGTTTTATGAATATCCTGTGTCCCACAAATAAAGCGTACTGAAGACATACCATATCCGCGAGAATCAATAGCTTGTTTACCTGCTTCAATAACTTCCGGGTGAGACGACAAACCCAAATAGTTGTTAGCACAAAAATTCAGAACTTTAAGCGATTTCGTTGTACTTATTTCTGAACCTTGTGGCGTTGTTATAATTCGCTCTGTTTTATATAATCCTGCTGCCTTAATTTCTTCAATTTCGTTCTGCAAGTCATGCTTTATGCTAGAATACATATCTTTTTATTTTAATATTATTTATAAACTCAAACGGTCATTTTATATTGTTCTATCAGCTTACTAATCATAGTTTCTGTAATAGCCCACAAATCGTATTCAGGCTCCCAATCCCAATCCATTCTTGCTTCAGAATCGTTAATAGATTTTGGCCATTTATCGGCAATATCTTGTCTGAAATCCGGTTTGTAATCAATTTTAAAATCGGGATACAAACCTTTAATTTCGAATGCAATTTCTTCTGGTGAAAAACTTATGCCTGCTATATTATATGACGTTCTAACTTTTATATTCTCAATAGGTGTTTCCATAATCTCTATAGTAGCTCTAATAGCATCATCTATGAAAATCATAGGCAAAGTGGTTTCCTTATTCAAAAAACAAGTAAACGGTTCATTTAAAACAGCCTTATGGAAAATATCTACAGCATAATCTGTAGTCCCTCCATTTGGTAATGACTGATATCCTATAACACCGGGATAGCGAATGGATCTAACATCTAAACCATATTTAATATGATAATACTGTGCCCAATTTTCGCCATCTACTTTACTAATGCCATATACCGTTTCCGGATCTAAATAAGCATTATTAGGTGTACTATTTCTTGGTGCACTATTTCCAAAGACTGCTATCGAACTTGGATAAAACACCCTTTCTATGTTACATATTCTAGAAGTCTCCAGAACGTTTAACCACGTTTTTATATTTATATCCCATGCTCTCAACGGGTCACCTTCTCCATTAGCAGATAGAATGGCTGCTAAGTGATATATTTGAGTTACTTTATACTGTAAAACAACTTCCTTGATTCTATCTATATTCATAGCATCAATGACTTCAAATATACCATCAAATTTGCCTATATCTTCTAAATCTGAAGCAATGATTCTTTCTTTTCCGTATTTATCCTGTAATGTTTTGGTAAGCACACTTCCTACCTGTCCATTAGCTCCAATTACTAAAATTACTGCACTCATATAAAAAGTATTATTTGCTTTCAAAATTAAATAATACCATTTTAAAAATGTAATATATAAATAAAATAAGTATTTACAACTTATAAATTAACAAAAAACAGCTATATTTACTTTAAAGTAATCAAAAAATCGTTTTTTGCAATAATTTTTATTTGACATATTATGGAAAATTTAGATCAAACTGACATTACTATACTTAGGATTTTACAAAATGACTCCAAAAAAACGGCTAAAGAGATTGCTGAAATTTTAAATTTAACTCCTTCTCCGATTTACGAACGTATACGCAGACTAGAAAATCAAGGTTTTATTAAAAAGTATGTTGCTATACTTGATAAAAAACTAATTGAACGATCGGTAACTACTATATGTCAAGTTTCTATGCGGTATCACAGTGAAGCTTTTATTGAAAAATTTGAAGAGCAAATTCAAAATTTAGACGAAGTTCAAGAATGCTATCATATGGCTGGTCAGGTAGACTTCATTTTAAAAATAAACACAAAAGGGCTGGAAGATTATCATAATTTTGTAAAATATAAACTTTCTAAAATTGAAAATATTGGTGTGTTAAACAGTACGTTTGTTTTAAAGGATATTAAACATTCGTCAGAGTTTTATATTTAACGATCATGGTTATATTTGTAACAAATTTTACTTATTCAAGACTAATAAGTATACCTTTATGCCTTACATCTCATATTCATGAGATTAAATAAATTGATTCAGCCCTCTTAAAGAAATCTTCAAAACACAGGTTCTATAGGATATGACCATATAATTTATAGTCGTACAGAAAGAATAATCTAAATTATAGAAAAACAAAGATGAAAGAAACGCCCCAAGTTCGAAAATCATTACACAAACCTTATAGATACGACAACACCAATCGTTGTAATAGAGGGGATATGAGTCTGTTCCTGCTTATGATATTCATAGCTTTAATTACTATTTTTGGTTTTCTAGTAATATATTTAACGATTCATTTGTCCTTATATATTTTAGGCATATCTGTAGTAGTAATGATAGTAGCATTTAAAATTTATAACACTTTTTATCACCGCTATTATCGAATATTAAAAATAACAGAACAGCAAGGTAAAAATGAAAATCGTATATATTATGCTGTTCAATCATGTATTTCATACAAAAAACTAGAAAAAATAGTTCATAAAGGGAATGCGACATGGAGAAATGTGAAATCATTTTATAATGATTCTGGTAAAAAAGAGGCTGAGGCCTTTTTTGATCGAAAAACGATTGAAAATAAGGGAAGTGACATTGTAATATCTCAAATTAGGAAGTCGATACATAAGCCAAGATTCAGTGATAAATTTTTTGAGAAAAACAATTTCCATGTATCTACATTAATAGTTCCTGGAATACTACTTGGGATCGTTTTAATCATCATTTCACTTAGGTTATTAATATTATTTATACCCTCCAATATGTTTTTATTTGGCTATTTGGCTATGTATGGGATTATTATATTTTGCACCATAGTAGTGTATCAACTTTATATAAGAAAGAACCATCGTTATATTCGATTGATAGAAAGCACTGTGTGGCAAGGTCGCTATAAAGAAACATCATACCATTTACAATCATTTATTTCCAAAAAAAAGCTAGAAAAAATAGAACGTAAAAAAGATATAAAATGGAAATATTATGAACATCATGAATTTAAACCAAACATTTCCAGAAAAAGTGCTGAGTATTATTTTGATAAAGATACCATTGAAAAAAAAGTTATAGAAGAAGTTTTATGATATAACAAGAATTGATTTTCTGTGGTAAATCAAAATAGTTTACTCCTAAAAAATACGATCTTAAAAAACAATCCTCTAATTTATATAAAAACAAAAATGAAAGAAACGTCCCAAATTAGAAAATCACTACACAAATCTTATTGGTATGATAAAACCAACTATAGTCATGTAAGTAATTATGATTTTATACTAACCAGTTTAACATTCCCATTTATTGCCTGCCTAGTATTAGTTCTTTTTTATAGTGCCTGGCCTTTATTTATACTAGTAGCAACCGTAGTATTAGTAATAATTAGCTATAAATTGTATACTAATTTTTACTATCGCTATTATCGACTTATAAAAAGAACAGAACAAAGAGGCCCAAATAAAAAACAATATTATGTAGTTCAAACATGTCTTTCTTCCAAAAAATTAGAGAAATTTTTAATTAAAAAACGTGTAAAATGGAAAGACGTTGAATCAGGTACTAAAGAAAATATCGAGGCTTTTTTTGACCAAAAAACTATTGAGAAAAAGGTGGATGAAATTTTACTATCACCAATTAAAAAGGCTATACTAAAACCTAAATTTCTTCATAAGTTTAGGGAGAAAAATAATATCTTAAAAGCAGAAATAAATGTCGCTAAAAGCTTTTTATATTTACTTCTTCCTGTTTTATTATTTGGCTTGGCTTGGTACTCGCCTCAACCATTTTATACAATAGGAGTTGCTATACTGATTCTGATAATAGCATGTGTGTTTTATATTAAAAATACTTCTCGTTTTCTTCGTGTGATAGAAAAACGTGTGCACCAAGGTCGGTATGAAAAAACAAGCTATCATATTCAGTCCTTTATTTCTAAAAAAAACGTAAACGAAATAGCACATAAAAAGACTATAAAATGGACAGATTATTATCCCGAAGAATTTAAAAATGATGTTTATAGAGAAGAGGTCGAAGCTTTTTTTGATAGAAAAACTACTGAAATAGAAGTGATTGACGACGTTCTATAAGGTGTAAAATATTATTAAAATCTGGTTAATGAGTTTCTTTAACAAACTCTAAAGTTCGTTTTAAAAGATATTAAACATTCTTCAGAGTTTTATATCTAGAATCTAAAATAATACAAGCTTACCCGCTTTAAACTTATTCTAAATCGAGATCTGTTATTCTTTTAATTATTTCCTTCAAACAACGGTATAAAGTGCAATGCACGTAAATTCATAAGATCGCCTTTAGGAATACTATCAGAATGAATCTTAATCACCTGCTTACCCGATAAGAGGTCTATATTCCCAAGATCATGTTTAATAAAACCTTTTTCATTGGATCTTGTTGTGTCCGATAATATAGCCTTCCCAGCCTCAATAATAAACTTATTTGATTGCTTGAAAGGTTTATATTCGGCTATGACTTTAAATTTACCTGCTTCAGAAAGATACACTGGCCATGTCATTAATTGATCATTATGTTTCCAACCAGAAACACCGTTATCTGTTGATTTACCGTTTCCGTATTTAAATTCACCGCCAACAGCTAATCCATCAAAAGCGCGAAGCATATTGTCTTGGGTTGTTGAAATTAGACGGTGTGAATCGACATTCTCTGCGTCATCTACCTCGACAACAATCACGCTGCTAGCTAAATCAGGAGCTTCCGTTGGAACCTCAAATTGTACAGTCATGTCATCAGTACGTTTATGTGCTATAGCTGTTTGATTTTTATCAGACAAAAGCCATGCTTTATTCACCTTTCCTAAAAATCCTCCTAATTTTAGAACGCCGTTGGTAGGCCAATTAAAGACATGTAAGTAAAATGTATTTTTCTTTCTTGTAGACTCACCCCACGCTTGTACCGGGAGTGTGGTACGAACCGTACCACGTATACTCGCTTCATTAACATCCATCCACTTACCGATGCTTTCAAGTATATTAATATCTGGTGTATCAATTACTCCGTCTCCTTTAGGGCCAATATTAAGAAGCATATTTCCACCTCTTGCTACTGCTTTTACCAAAACACGAGTAAGGTATTCAGGTGTTTTGTGGCTACGATCTGATTCACTATAACCATATGATTCATTGGTAGTAGGAATGGCTTCCCAATCACCATCTCTTGTTGGGAAATCAACTGCTCGATCACCAGTACTCCTATAATCACCAAAATGACTTGGCATACCATCATAGGGCTGAACACCACGACTATTGATCACAATGCTTGGTTTGGCGGCACGTGCAGCTTTTAAAATACGAAGATTCTCTTCGGGTGGTAGCTTATGTGGTGTGTCAAACCATAAGAAATCAGGATCATACTTATTGATGAGTTCTAAAACTTGCGGTATTGACTTCTCTTCTACATATTTACGAATTCGAGGAGCGATCTCTGGGTGCTCATCATACCATTTAGTTTCTCTTGTTGCAAATAAATGTTTGTCGCCTCCAGGGTTTTCATAATCCCAGTCATTTCCAGATCCATTAGGTTCTCCCCAATCAAATGCATGTGAATAATAAAATCCAAATTTTAATCCATTTTTATCACAAGCTGCTTTTAGTTCAGCCATTGGATCACGACCAAAGGGAGTGGCTTTTAGCATATTATAATCGCTAACATCCGAATCATACACTGCAAATCCATCGTGATGTTTAGCTGTGATTATTACATATCGCATGCCTGCTTTTTGAATAGTATTTGCCCATTCATCGGCATTGAATTTGGTGGGGTTAAATTTACCAACAACATCGCGTCGGTATTCCTCACAAGGTATTTTTGCCATTCGTTGTATATGCTCTCCATAACCACGATAGGCTTTTCCTTTCCAGGTACTTCCCAGCAATGCAGAGGCATTCCAATGAATAAAACAACCAAATCGAGCATCACGCCAGTCTACTAAACGCTGTTCTCGAGTTATTTTAGCATCACGCCACCATTGTAAATCAGGACTACCCGCTGCTATATCCACCTGTAATCGTGGTTTTGGTGGAATAATTGGTTTATGACTAGATTGTTTGTCCGTCTTTACTGTATTATTACATCCAACAAATACCAATAACATCGCAATGTTAATGACTGCTATTAAGGTTGTTTTTAAATTATTTTTCATTTGCATTCTTTTACTTTTTATATAAAAACACTAATACAATTTTACTAATTTACGTGTTTTCCACTTACTTAATATTCATTATACTTTGCTTAAATCTTCTAGTCGTTTTCTATTAGAAGACACATCACAAATAGTTATTGTTTCCTTGAAAATAATAGATCTGTAATGTAATAAAAAGTCTTATTAATTAAAAGACAATTTTAACTAAATAATTATACAATACTGCTAATTAATTGTGAGTAAAATATTAGGCTTGGACTAAATTACGAACCTTAACTCTACCTGAATAAACACACGTTAATAAAAAACACATAAAACACTAATAATAAACTAATTAACAAAATCAATCTAAAATGATTCTTCAATAAATTCTAAAGCGCGTTTTTCATTGTAATAGACGTTTCTTTTATCAACAAACCCTACGTGACCTCCATATTTTGGCATTTCTAAAAAGAGGTTAGAATTTTCTTTAGCTTCTTTTACAGGATAACATTCTGGTGGTAAAAAAGAATCATTAAGAGCGTTTATAATAAGTGTTGGTATTTTTATTTTATTTAGAAACTGCAAACTACTACACTTTTCATAATAGTCTAAAGCATCTGTAAATCCATGTGCTTTAGAGGTGTATACATCATCAAAATCTAATAACGTTTTAATAGACTTTATATCTTCTATACTTAGGTTCTTTTCAAACTTTTGTTGTTTTATTTTTAACCTACCTACTAAATGCTTTTTAAAACGGTCATGATATAATTTATTCTTTATTTTATGCAGTTCTTTAGAAGATCCATACAAATCACATGGTACTGATATTGCTATTGCTGCTTTTATTTGGTTATGAATTGTATTTCGTTCTCCTAAGTATTTTAAAATTAAATTGGCTCCCAGACTAATACCCTTCAAATAAATTTCGGTGTAATGTTTTGATGAAATTACATGTTCAATTACTGCTTCTAAATCTTCTGTTGCACCAGAATGATAACTTCTATATTTCAAATTATCTTCGCCACTGCAACCTCTAAAATTAACACAAACGGCATCTATTCCTTTAGTATTAAAAAGTTTAGCCGTGCCTGTAACGTATGGCCTTTGTCCATGCCCTTCTAATCCGTGTAATAAAACAATGAGTTTATTACTTTTTTCTTTCGAATAACTCCAATCTAAATCTAAAAAATCACCATCATTCAAAGTAATACGTTCTCGTTCTTGCTTTAAAGAAACACGTCTTGCTAAACCTGAATATACTGTTGAAACAAATCCATTTTTAAAATAAAATGGTGGCTTGTAGGTTGGTTCTATTATTGGCATATGTTAGTTTTCGGTTTTCGGTGGTCAGTGGTCAGTGTTCAGTGTTCTGTATTTTGCGCTTTGTGTTTGGTGATTAATTAGACCTCTAGGGAAGTAAATTTAAAATCGGTGCCGTTAAACAACCCTTTATCACTTAGTTTTAATGATGGGATGACTAACAATGCCATAAACGATAGAGTCATATAGGGGGCATTTAATTTGCTTCCTAGTTGCTTTGCCATAATATCTAATTCGGCATATTGTTTTCCTACGGTTTCACCATCTTTATCGCTCATAATACCTGCTATGGGAAGTGGAACTGTTTTCTCCTCGGAATTTGAAATAGCGCAAATACCTCCTTTATCCTCAATAAGTAAGTTTACTGCTTTACAAATAGCTTCATCACTAACGCCAACTGCTATAATATTATGAGAATCGTGACCAACAGATGAGGCTATAGCACCTTCTTTTAATCCGAAATTTTTAATAAAAGCAATAGCGGGTTTTTGATTTTGGTATCTATTTACAACTGTCATTTTAAGAACATCAGCCTCGATATTGGAAACCAGATTTCCGTCTTGTACAGAGGCTTCTTCTATGAGTTCATTTGTTACTAGCTGTCCTTCTAAGGCCTCTATTACACGGATTTGTTTTAATGATGGTTCAAATCGGAAATCTGATATTTCTTTTTTATTACAATTAAAGTTATTAAGTTTTTTAAAAGCTACTGATTGTATTAAAGAGGTTCCTTTATCGAACACCAATTCACCGTTTATATAGGTTTGAATCGTTTTAAAGTCGATGAGATCTTCAACAACTATAAAGTCTGCAAAGTCATCTTCTTGCAGTAAACCAACATCTAAACCATAATGCTTTACGGGATTAACACATGCTACTTTTAATACTTTGAAAACGTCTACCCCTTTTGAGACAGCTCTGGCGCATAAATTATTAATATGGTGTAATAGTAAGTCGTCGGGATGTTTATCGTCACTGCAAAACATCATTTCTTCAAAATGCTCAGGTAGTAAATCTATTAAAGCGTCAAAGTTTTTAGCTGCACTTCCTTCTCGAAGGATAACTTTCATGCCTTTTTCAAGCTTTTCTAAAGCTTCTTCATAAGTAAAGCATTCATGGTCTGTAGAAATTCCAGCATTAATATATTTTGTAATATCATCGCCTCTTAAACCGGGAGCATGGCCATCAATAGGCTTATTATAATGCTTAGCCCAAGCTATCTTTTTCATCACTTCGGCATCATCAAACAACACCCCGGGGTAATTCATCATTTCTGCTAAATACTTGATATCTAGGTTTTCAAGAAGTGTTTTTATGGCATCTGAATCTATAGTGGCTCCTGCCGATTCAAAATTTGTTGCCGGCACACAAGATGGCGCTCCAAAATTGAATTTAAAGGGTACTTCCTTTCCGTTTTCAATCATGAATTCGACACCTTCTATGCCTAGAACATTGGCTATTTCGTGTGGATCGGAAACCGTTGCTACTGTGCCGTGCGTAACTGCCAAACGTGCAAATTCACTAGGTACCAGCATAGAGCTTTCTATATGGATATGTGCATCTACAAAACCAGGAAGAATGTATTGATCTACATTATGTTCTTTTTCTTGAATTGTAGAAATCTTTCCGTTTTCAAAAGTAATTTCTCCTTTAAAAATGCGTTTATTTTGTATGTCTACTATATTTCCTTGAAGTTTCAATTTATATTGTTTTTTAAACTAAAGTTTGCTTTTCTATGTTTTTTTCAAAGCAAATACTGTTTTCAGCATTTATATATTCTCCAAAATTTGGAATTATTTTATAATTATTCTTTTTGTAAAACTTAATGACAAAAGTTAACAAATGAAGCTACTTTTTTAATTCAATTTTTAGAATGTTTTTCGTCTTCTTAGCAACTCTAAATCTGTTATCTGCTCTTCTATTAATT
This sequence comes from Flavivirga aquimarina, assembly GCF_030540835.1. Classification (GTDB taxonomy): domain Bacteria; phylum Bacteroidota; class Bacteroidia; order Flavobacteriales; family Flavobacteriaceae; genus Flavivirga; species Flavivirga aquimarina. The sequence goes on from NZ_JAUOEK010000045.1 coordinate 62,932, forward strand.
ATCCAAACAATGTTCCCCTTCGAACATAATAACCATGTGTTTTCTTTATCTAAAAGTGATAATTTTTCGTCTTTAAAATATTTGCTCAACTTCTTTTTACCTGTCATTCCAAACGGATAAAAATAATCGCCTTCTTGCCATTTTCTAACTGTTAATGGAAACTCTAACAAATCTTTATCTACATAAATAGCCTTTGATATTTTTTGTAATACATCATCGCCTTTTTCAAAGTGTAAAACGCCTAAAGAGATGCTTTTTTTTTCTTCTTTGTCACTTATAAAAAACACGTCACTTTCGCTTAGAATAACATCTGGTTTTAGTTCTGTTAAAAGTAGAAACTCTCTATCCTTTATTAAACGGTGTGTTGAAGAAAGTATCTGTTTTCCAGATTGAGCATCTAATAAATTAGTAACATCATTCCATTCCGTGAATCCGTACGCCTTAAACGCTTCAAATAAATAAGCTTTTGAATTATTTACTTTTTTAAATTCTGAAATCTTGTATGTTACTTGATTATTTTTGATTGTTTTGGCTCGTTTTAATAGCGCTTCTACACTTTCTTTAACAAGGTCTACTGTATCGTTTAAGTGACTTAGTGTATTCTGGAAGTTTTGTAATAATTGTGGGTTGATCTCTTTTAAAACAGGTACGACATCATGTCGCAGCTTATTCCTTAAATATTTTGTAGAGGCGTTACTACTATCTTCTCGCCATTTTAAATGGTTGTCTTTTGCATACGTTTCAATAACGTCTCTTGAGAATGGCAGCAATGGTCTAACGATATTATCATTCACTTCTGGAATCCCTTTTAAACCATCCAATCCAGTTCCTCTGGATAAGTTGATTAAAAAAGTTTCTAAATTATCGTCTGCATGATGTGCCGTTAATATATAATCGAATTGTAATTGTGCTGCTAATGTTTCAAACCAATTATAACGGAGTTCTCGAGCTGCCATTTGTGTTGACAGCTTATTTTTATTAGCATAATTTTCAGTATCAAAATTTTCAATAAAAACTTCTAAGTCTAAATCTTCTGCTAATTGTAACACAAAATCTTCATCGGCATCACTTTCTTGTCCTCTTAAATTAAAATTACAATGTGCTAAGGCAATGTTTAAGTTTAATTGATGACATAAATGAGTTAAAGCGACACTATCTAATCCTCCGGAAATGGCTAAAAGAAGTTTGTTCTTTTTTAAGAATGAAAACTTAGAATTTAAGTGTTGCTGAAATTGCTCAATCATGTTTCAAATATACAACTTTGAATATTCAATTTAGTATCATAAACTAATTATCAAATGACATTTATCATGTTAAAATATAGCAGGTTTTGTAACTTTAAAAGTATTAATTCTAATCCTTTTTATTATGTGTTCTATAGATAAATTAAATGATAAAACAACGCAAACTACTTTTGATAAAAAAGTGGTTTCTGCTACGCAACATTTAAAACCTTACGTAAAGCATCGATTATATGTTGCCGAATCTACTGGTGTCATTCCAATAAACATGTATACCTCCAATGATCTTATTGATGAATGTATTGCTAAATTTTATGAGAGTGGGTATGATATAGATTTAGACACGATGTCTATAAAAATTAAACTATTTAAAATTGTGGACTATGATCTAGATGAGCTTTTTAAAAAAGAAGATTTTCATAAAAACACAGTGAGTACTAATTCTATTTTAGAAGAAGAATTGGATTCTTTGGAAGAAAAATATACTATTGATGAGGGGTTTGATTTTATTATGAATGAAGAGTTAGACGATATTTCATATCATCAAAATACCAAACACAAACATTTATTTTTGTACGATGATAATTCTACATCTGTTTTAAGTGCTTTTGAAGTAGGAGATACATCATCTATAAATACGAAAAAAGTATTAGGTAAGTTTTACTCGTGGCTTCCATTAAATATTACTAATGTTGTTGATCTATTCGTGTTTGGAAAATTACAATTTGAGGAAATATCAAAAATTAAGAATATTGAAATTGGTCGCATTGTAAATATAATGGATGCTGTTGAAAAAAGTTTAAGAAAGCATTTGAGTTAATTTTCTAAAACTTCTCTCATTGCTTTTGCTTTGACTAAACATTCTTCATATTCTTTTAACGGATCACTTTTTGCTGTTATAGCGCCTCCTACCGAATAAGACACGTATTTTTTGGTTTCGTTATAAAGAATACTTCTTATAACCACATTAAAATCGAAATCGCCAGTTGGAGAAAAGTACCCCACAGACCCAGAATATAAACCTCGTTTGGTTTCTTCTAAATCTTCAATAATTCGCATGGCCGAAATTTTTGGTGCCCCTGTCATACTTCCCATGGGGAATGTACTCTTAATAACATCGACTGCATGTGTTGTTGCTTCAATCTTTGAGGTTACTGTAGAAATCATTTGATGTACTTGATCGAACGTATATACTTTAGTTAGTTCTTCGACTTCTACACTGCCTTTTATAGCCGTTTTTGATAAATCGTTACGCACCAAATCAACTATCATAATATTTTCACTGCGCTCTTTTATGTCTTGGGATAAGGCTTCTTTTAACGCCTCATCTTCCAGTATATTCTCCGAACGTTTAGCCGTTCCTTTTATAGGTTGCGAAATAACGGTTTGCACTTCCTTTTTTAAATAACGCTCTGGCGATGCAGACAACAAATATTTATCTCCACACTTTAAAAATGTTGCAAATGGTGGTTTGGAAATTCTGTTAAGCTTTAAATAGGTTTCCAATGGATTAATACGTGTGTTTTCTGCGTAAAACTCCTGACAAAAATTAGCCTCGTAAATATCACCTCTATGAATGTGTGCCAGCATTTTATTTACTTTATCAAAATAGGCATCTTTATGTATACGAAGCTTTATTTTTACTTGGTTTTCTTTATTATTATCTCGTTCCTCTCTGCAATGATGTATGCTTTTTAAATCGTCTTCTAATTCATCATCAACACAATTTAAATATTGTATTTCAACCTGATTTCCTTTAAATAGAAACAGTTTTTTAGGTTGAAAAAAATACAAATCTGGAAACCCTAAACTATCAAAATTGTTAGAGTTTAAATCTTCAACATCGTTTTTTAAATCGTAAGTTAAATACCCAAAAATCCAATCGTTTACATTGGTTTGATATTCTTTAAGCATGTCAAAACTGCCTTCAAAATGCGTTTGAATACTTGTGAAAGCATCCACGGCCAATACTGCTTCGTAGTTTGAATAATTTTGTTCGTAGTTGTTAGAATCTAACCAAACTACATCATCAAATTGCTGACTCCAAATCAATAATTGATTTTTAAATTGATCAGCATTATCTAATTTGTGAATTTGTGTTGTTCTCAATAATAAAATTTAATGTGTAAAGTTAGTTAGAATCCTTAAAAAATTAAGAATTTTGCGAATTAGTTTAAATATTGGTTTCTATGTACACTATACAAAACGATACACTTAAAATAAGCGTAAAAAAAATTGGGGCTGAACTATGTCAAATTTCATCAGTAAAAAACAATACCCAATTTATGTGGGATGCCAATCCAAAGGTTTGGGGAAGTTATGCTCCTAACCTATTCCCTATTATTGGTGCATTAAAAGACAATACCTATTTTTTCGAAAATAAAAAATACGCCTTACCTAAACATGGTTTTATAAGACACAATGGTAACATAGCTTTGCACGAGCAAAATCAGGATTCTTTAACCTTTAAATTGAGTTATGATGTCGACTTATTAAAAATATACCCTTTTAAATTTGAGTTTTATATTACTTATAAATTAGTAGATAATACTATTGAAGTTATACATAACATTAAAAACTGCGATATAAACCCCATGTATTTTTCACTTGGCGGACACCCTGCTTTTAAATGTCCGCTTTATGACGATGAAAAATATAACGATTATATTTTAGAGTTCGATCATATTGAAAATTCTGAAACTCATTTAATAAATGCTGATAACGGACTTGCAAATTCGAAAACCAGACCTTGTTTAGAAAATTCAAATCATATCCAATTAGAATATAATTTATTTAATGATGATGCACTTATTTTTAAAGATTTAAAGTCTAAACGCATTACTTTAAAAAGTAAATTACGGGGTGAAATTGTTTCGGTAAGCTATAATGATTTTCCATATTTAGGTATTTGGGCTAAACCAAATGCTAATTATGTTTGTATTGAACCTTGGTTGGGTATTGCCGATAACGAAAATACCAATCAGGAGCTTACTACTAAAGAAGGGGTTATAAAACTAAACGGCAATGATACTTTTACGGCATCTTATACTATTGAGATACATAACAAGCATCTTAGTTAAACGAAATATTAAGTGTAACTTTGCCTGCTAAATAACAGATTGTGACATCATTTCAAGATTTAAATTTAAATACGCCGCTAAATAATGCTTTAGACGATTTAGGGTTTACTATACCTACGCCTATTCAAGCCCAAGCATTTAATGTTGTTTCTTCCGGGAAAGATATGGTCGGTATTGCGCAAACTGGTACAGGAAAGACATTTGCTTACATGCTTCCTATTTTAAAAAACTTGAAATATTCAACACAGGAAAATCCACGTGTTTTAATTTTAGTACCAACTCGAGAATTGGTGGTACAAGTTGTTGAAGAGGTTGAAAAACTTTCAAAATATATTAATAATCGCATTTTAGGTGTTTACGGTGGTACTAATATAAATACCCAAAAAGAGGCTATTGCCGCTGGTTTAGATATTTTAGTGGCTACTCCCGGACGTCTTTATGATTTGGCTTTAACACGTGTTTTACAACTTAAATCGATTCAGAAATTAGTGATAGATGAAGTTGATGTGATGCTCGATTTAGGTTTTAGGCATCAACTGATTAATATTTTTGATATTTTACCAGAACGTCGACAAAACATTATGTTTTCGGCAACGATGACACATGATGTTGATGTGTTGATTCATGAGTTTTTTAAAAGCCCGGAACGTGTTTCTATTGCTGTTTCGGGAACTCCGCTTGATAATATTTCACAAAAACGTTATAACGTTCCAAACTTTTACACCAAAGTAAATTTATTAACACATCTGCTAAACGATACGGAACACTACAATAGGGTTTTAATTTTTGTGGCTTATAAACGCATGGCAGATCGTTTGTTTGATAAATTAGACAGCATTTTTCACGAAGAACTCTGTGTGATTCATTCTAATAAAACACAGAATTATAGATTACGTAGTATAGAGCAATTTAGAAATGGAGAGAACCGTATTTTAATTGCTACCGACGTAATGGCTCGTGGTTTAGATATTGACAACGTTTCTCATGTTATTAATTTTGATACGCCTGATTACCCCGAAAATTACATGCATCGTATTGGTAGAACAGGACGTGCTGAACGCGAAGGTGAAGCTCTGGTTTTTTCTACGGAGAAAGAACTGGAAGCTATTGAAAACATAGAGAACTTAATGAAAATGGAAATTCCTGTTTTAGAAATTCCAGAATTTGTTGAAATTTCTACTGAACTTATTGAAGAAGAGCGTCCGCAAATAAAAGAACGTAACAATCCTTTAAAACGAAGGGACGACGATACTTCCGGACCTGCTTTTCATGAGAAGAAAGCTAAAAACCAAAAAGAAAATTTAGGGGGTTCTTATAAGTTTAAAATGGCTGCTAAGTACAAAAAGCCTAAAACGAAGGGTGACAAGAATTATAATAAGAGGAATAAGAGGAAGTAGTTGGTTTAGTTGTTAATTGGCAGTAATCAAGTTCATTGTGTTCAGTTATCAGTTACGCTTTTCTAATTCATTATCGTTGCTTTAAGTCGTTTTCGATATCACTGAGATGGTGTTTCAATGCTTTTGACGAGATTTGTATTTCCCATATCAAAAAACCCAGAGATATAATTAATAGTATCAAAGCGATACCAAATACCCAAACAGCTATAACATTATAGTCTACATAGATTAAAAACATGGTTAGTACACAAAGCAAAAGGCTTGTAATTCCAAAGATTTGCATATAACGTGTTAGGTTTAATCTAATTTTCAAATTATTTATTTGCCTTAATAAAGACGCTTCTTGCCTTTGCAAATATTTATCTCTTAAATCTCTAATAACAGCAGCGTATGCCAAAAACCTATTGGTATAAGCAAGCATAATCAATGAAATTGCTGAGAATAAAAGTGCTGGTGTCGTAAGGGTTAGTGCTTCCATAATTATACTGTTTTTTCAAAAGTAAAGAATAAAATATAGAGGTATAAAAAATTGATGAATTTATGAAAGAGTCATAAAAAAAGTATTAATGGGTTATTCCCTTGAAAACCTTACTTTATTAGACTTAAGTTTTCCCCCGTCAATAAGCACGGTTTTTGAAGTAATATAGGCAAAAACAAAATCTTTAAATCTTGTATTATCAAAAGTTATATTGAATTCAAGTTGTATTCTGCTTAATGAATCTGATATTTTTTGAATTTCTCCTATTTGCCTTACGTTTTCAATTTCACCTCTCTCACTTAACTTAAAATCAATTAAATTTTCTGAAGTATAATTCTTTAATTGAAGCGTTATATCTTCGTTAAACTTAGTATGTTGATTTTTTAACTTCACTAAATCAAAATACTCCTTAAGCTTCTCAATTGACAAAGTCTCGTAGCTATTAATTTCAGACAACTCAAGAGTATTACTTTCTATTACTGTTTCATAATCAATATCTGCCGCTTCAAATAAAGGCGCTTTGTTAGATTCTCTTTTACATGAAAAACCTAAAACAATTAATAATATATAAGCTCCCTTTTTCATTTCATTATAAATTTTAGCTTAACTATTTTTCCGTTTCTCATTCCCTTACCTAAAACCTTAACTCGTTTTAAACTTTTCGTTGGAATAGTTAACAATCTTATAAACTCGTCTTTAGTAAATAATTCAACACCAAAATTATTATCAAACAATTGATAAATTTCTGCATCATCTGCTATAAGATTACTTAGTTGTTGTTTATGCTTTTTCCAATCTTTTACATTTCCATTCGAATAATAATGAAGCATTAAAGCATAATCATCAGTTATAAGTTTTACTATTTGATTTGAATTAGAATCGATAAATCTTATAATAGTGTCTGTTTTATGGTAAGGAGATTGAACCACAAACTTAATACGGTTATCTTTAGTTTTATAATCGAAACAACCTAAAGTATCGGTTTTAAAATACAAAGGAGACTCTTCGTTTTGTAATATTTTTATATTTATGGGAATACTAGTAATAGGTTGATTTTTAATATCATCAACAAAACAAAAGTGAAATTGATTTTTATTGAATACAAATAGAAAAAAAGCAGTAATTATTAGACTTATTAATAGTAAAAATACATAAACTAATTTTTTACTTGTTATGGTAAGTTTATTTTTGTGTGAAGCTTTAAATGTATTCCAATTTTTTAATCCAACATACTCACTTAATAAATTAAGTATATCTATTCTAGGTAATTTTTTAGCATCATTTTTAAAGTAGGTATAAAACCATTTTTCACTCACTTTGGCTTTAACTTTTACAAACAAGTCTTCTTGAAATGCCACAATATCTTCGCCTTTCCATTCTTCTATTAAAATAGATGCATTGTTATCCTTTAAAAAAGTATTAGTAACTGACTTTTTTAAAAGATTGAAATAGTATAGATCTTGTTTATTCAAATTATAAATACACTGAAAACCAAACAAAAACGCTTTGTAAAACAATTTACAAACCTTTTACAGCCATTTTACAATACTGTATTCCGGTTGTATTATATGTTTACTCATAATCTTTAAAAATATAAAATTATGAAAGTAAATCAGTCAAAAACAATATTTAAATTTTTCTTAATTAGTTTAATTCTATTTTCATTTTTAGCTTGTAATAATTCTTCAAATTATAAAGAAGATATTATGGTAGCCGATGTTGATATAAATGAAGACTTTGAATCTGTGAAAGAGGATGATTATAATTTTGCGCTAAATCAAGACGCATCAACAAATTCGCTTCCCGAAAATTTAAAAATAATTAAATCTGCTAAAGCAAAGTATAAAGTTAAGAATGTAAAAAAAGCAACAGATCAAATTAAAAAATTAGCTCAAAAACACAATGCTTATATCTCTGATTTAAGGTTTAAAAGCAATTTATATAACAAAGAGAATAGATTTACTATAAAAGTTCCTAAACAATATTTTGAGTCTATAATGGATTCTGTAAGCTCTCTTGTTGAGTTTATAGACTATGAGAATATAACAACTCAAGATGTTACTGAAGAGTATATCGATATACAAACCCGCCTTAAAACAAAACTAGAAGTTAAAGCTCGTTATGAATCTATTTTACGCAAAAATGCTAAAACAGTTGAAGATATTTTAGCGACTGAGGATAAACTACGAATTATTCAGGAAGAGATTGAAGCTGCTCAAGGAAGGCTAAAATATTTAACGAATAAAGTTTCATATAGTACAATACAAATTGATTTGTATGAAACTGTAGAATATAAAGAAGAGCCTAACACTTACAACAAAACATTTTGGTCTAAATTTAAAGAAGGTATATCTTTTGGTTGGGATTTTATTGAATCTTTAGTTATAGGCATCATTCATATATGGCCAGTAATTATTATTGGATTACTAACTTTTATTTTTATAAAAAAACGACTAAAACACAAAAGTTAAACACTCTAAAAAAGTATTTAATAATCTTTATAAAAAAGCCCCTTTTCTTAATTGATGAAAAGAGGCTTTGACTCTATTATTTATTTACATTGAAAGTTACAGCGATTATTTAAAAATCCATTTAAATAAAGAATTTCTTGAAACCAACTATCCTCGAGGCAGAGCCATAGAGGTATTTCACTGGTTTCATTTTGACCTAAAAAGGTCAAAAACCGAAATTCTGTATTTAGATTCCCGTTTTCACGGGAATGACAATTTCAACGGAAACCCCGAGGCAGAGCCTCGAGGAATTCTTTTCGATTAAAGAAACCTTAATAACTCGGAAAACCATTAGTGCTATTGAGGCTAAACTACCAACTAAAAAGTTTATAAGAATTCATTACCCATTAGTCGAGGTTATAAAAAAGAAGTATTACAAATCTTGGAAAAGTTTAAAAAAAGACGCCCCTTTCCAAACCTGATAGTTATCGAGAAATGAAAAGGGGTTTTTATAGAAAGTTGCTAAAAACTCAGAAAAGTAACCAACCAAAACTTTAACCCTAACTAAAGTTAATCCTTAATTTTTACTTGGCTCTCTACAATATCTTTTATAGGAACGACTAATTTTCCTTCCTTTGTTTTTAACGTAATAGATATACTATCTATTGTCTCAACTTCACCTTTAATATTGTTAAATTCGATAACCTGTCCTATTTCGTAAAGTTTTCTGGTATAAAAAGCTTTTAAAACATCCCCGACTACCCTTTGTGCACCAAACCCAAATGCTAAAGCGAATGCCAATAAAAAGGCTGCCAAAATCATAGTTAAATTACTTGTAATGATTTCTGTATTAACACCTGCCTGATTTAATGCCGTAATTGAAACAAAAATTAATATGATAAAGAATACGACCTGACTTACAATTTTTGCTCCAGATAAATCCATGGATTCAAAAAATCCTTTTATACCTTTTTTGAGAGCATTTGCTAATACTAATCCGACTGTGAATATGACTAATGCAGCAAATAATTGTGGTAAGTAACCTAAAAGATTATTAATCTGTTCAGAAATCATCGTTAAATTCATGATATCTGATACTATAATAATCAACATAATGTACATGATCCATTTCACAAAGTTTGAAATAACTTTAATGGCGTTAAAGTTTAACTTTTTGCCTTCAACAATTTCAATGTCATTTAATTTATCATCTAACTTATTAACTTTAGCCAGTTTTAAAGCTTTCCTAATAATACGAACCACTAATTTCGTAACTAACCATCCTACAAATATGATAACCAGCACTACTATTAAATTAAAAAGTATTTTGGTTATTTCAGGCCACATATTAGCTATAGATTCCATGGTCTTATCTCTCAATCCTGTTACTTTTTCCATGTTTTATTATTTTTTGTTAGGTTATATATATTTAGTTATTTTTTATCTTTTCTTTGTTTCATAACAGATTCGATTAAGTCACCAATGTTATAAGAAAATAGCGCAGCTAGATCCATAAGTAACTTAGCCATAGCAATATCACTCATAACTTTAGACTTAAGTTCCTTTGGAACATGCTTAAGCGGCTTGTTTATGTCTTTAAACGGATTATTTTCCATTATTTAAGATATTATCGTTATACACTGTTACCAATTTATCTTTAGCACGTTTAATTCTCATTTTAACGGCACTTTCTCCAATTTCCAAAACACTTTCAATCTCTTTAATAGAAAGAAAATCTTGGTATTTTAGTAATAAAATCATTTTCTCGTCAGGAGAAATTAGTTCCAAAGCTTCTTTTAGCTTATCTACTTTCATATCCAGAAAATCATAATCATCATTATCATCTTCAGAAAGGTTTTCAATATCTTTATAATCTACAGATTGTTTTTCGAATTTTTTAGCTGTATTTCTAGTTACATAATTTACACAATGGTTATATGTAAAAGCATACAGCCATGTTGAAAATTTGGCTTTTTCTTTAAAACTCCCCAGCTTAACAAAAAGTTTTAAAAAGACATCTTGAGTTAAATCCTGGGCTTCAGCTTCATCTTTAGCAAAACCAAAACACTTATTATATACCAACTTAGCATACCTATCGTATAAAATCTCAAAAAGCAATGTGTTATTATCTTTAACAATTGCTTTTACCAGATCTTCATCGGATAGTTTATTAATATCTTCGAGGGTTTTCAAGTGTTATGCAGACTCTTTTAGCTGTTCATGGTTTTTAAGACAAATAATACCTTAAAAGTAATATTTTTTACATAATTCATCGGGAAAAATTAAATTAAATATGCATTTTCTTAAAAGCATTTAAAAAAGTTTATTATTTTGTAAATCAACTTTTTACTAAAAGAAGTGATTTAAACTTTTTATAATTGGCTACAAAAATGTGCTTTCATCTCAGCATTTTATCTTTTTTTACTCCGTAGCGATGCTATGTAGCTCAAAAAAGTCTTTATTCGGAAATGAAGTTACCATGTTTCAATCTAAAAAATTTAGACTACTTCAAATAAAACTTTACAAAATGAAAAAAGGTATATTATTATTCATTTCCCTAAATTTATTTTTTTCTTGTAAAAAGACTAACGAACAACCTCAAGAGCTTAAAGCAAAAACCACAGCTTCTTCTAAGTACGCTTGTGTGCCACAAATTACAGATGCAGCATGGTACAAAAAAGATAATATAGCTCCGCTTTTAGATGGCTATGATGCTGTAAACTATAAAATTACGACTAAAAATGCTTTAGCTCAACGTTATTTTAATCAAGGTATGACCTTAGCTTATGGCTTTAATCATGCAGAAGCGGCTCGCTCTTTCTTCTATGCCACCAAGCTAGATCCTAACTGTGCCATGGCATTTTGGGGGTATGCTTATGTATTAGGCCCAAATTATAATGCCGGTATGGAAGATGATAACTATGAACGTGCTTATGAGGCCATACAGAAGGCAAAAGCATTATCTAAAAATGCTACCGAAAAAGAAAAACAATTTATAAATGCCATGGCTTTGCGTTATGCACCCGAACCTCCGGAAGACAGAACGGCATTAGACACCAAGTATTCTGAAGCCATGAAAACGTTATATGCGCAATACCCTGAAGATACAGAGATTAGTGCTTTATATGCCGAATCGCTTATGAATTTACATCCTTGGGATTTAAATGAAAAAGATGGTACTGAAAAACCTTGGACTGTGAAAATTGTTACCCTTTTAGAAAAGCTCATTGCTCAAAATCCAAAACATCCCGGAGCGCATCATTTTTATATTCATGCTGTTGAAGCTTCGGGCACACCGGATCGTTCTTATATATCTGCAAAAGCTTTTGATGATGGTTTGGTTCCCGGTTCTGGGCATTTATTACACATGCCTTCTCATACCTACATAAGAACTGGAGATTACCATAAAGGAACCTTATCTAATATCGCTGCTGTTAAAGCAGATAGTGCTTATGTTACCACCTGCCATGCACAAGGAGCTTACCCACTTGCCTACTATCCGCATAATTATCATTTTATGGCAGCTACTGCAACTCTAGAGGGTAATAGCCACTGGGCTATGATAGGTGCCAATAAAGTATCGGAACATGTGCACCCTGAAATTATGAAACAACCCGGTTGGGGCACGTTACAGCATTATTACACCATTCCATACTATGTCGCTGTTAAATTTAAACAATGGGATACTATTTTAAATATGAAACTAGAAACCTACGATTTAAAATACCCAAAAGCGATTAGGCATTATGCAGAAGGTATGGCGTATTTAGGAAAAGGTGATTTAGATAAAGCCAAAGCTGAATTATTGGAACTTGAGATATTAGCAAAAGACGAAACATTAAGTGAAGTAACTGTTTGGGACATTAACTCGGTTTACGAATTAGTTAAGATAGCCGAAAAAGTTTTAAAAGCTGAAATACTAGCTAATGAAGGTGATTTAAAAGCAAGTATTATTTTATTAAAAGATGCTATAATAATGGAAGATGCTTTAAATTATAACGAGCCACCAGATTGGTTTTTTTCTATTCGACATCATTTAGGCCCCATTTATATGCTTAACGGACAACATAAATTGGCCATTGAATTATATCTTGAAGACCTTGCTCGTTTGCCTAAAAATGGATGGGCATACCATGGTATAAAAGCTGCTTATAACGCATTAAATGATGAAGAAAACATGAACCATTATGATGCACTTTTTAAAGAAAGTTGGAAACATGCCGATTTTAAATTGTGATCATTCACTTTAATTCTTAAAAAAACAAAACCACCAATTATATAAAAATTGGTGGTTTTCTGTTTTTATTTAAAGACTAAATTTATTGAAATGTATAACTCGTTCGTACAACTTGTGTTAATCTAAAATATCCAAAAGCATAATTATCTGCATTTGTAGTATTAATACAGTTTCCTCTTAAAGGCACTGGTGTTGTGCTAAAAAGACCTGCTCCCCAAGACTGTTCTATTAGAATTCCAATATAATTTGAATAGCTTTCAGAAATACCGAAAAAATCGATATTTACTGTATCTCCAGGAAGAAATGCTTCAATTTTATCAGTCTCATCATCTTCTTCTTTTTCGAACCACCAGGTAATTTCATTGCCATTAACAAACTCATCATCCCCTTCTTCTAATACCGGTAGTAAATCTCCCTGTTTATGGAATTTGAATAAATAGTAGTTTTCTTGCTCTTCTGGATCTGTAAAAATTACATTAACTTCTAAATCTTCTTCATCAAAACCACTTTCTATTGATTGTGTAATACCATCAATATCCACAACCGGCATTAAGGTTTCATTTGCTATATAAGTTTCTCCTTCATGAACAACTTCTAAAGTATAAGATTGACCTATTACAGGAATAAAATTAGTAGTTGTATATTCTCCATTGCCTTGATGCGTAAAAACAAATTCTGTATTGTCATTATCATTAGTCACTCTTACCGAAGCATTTGTAACACCTGTATTTGTTGTAGTATCGTAATAAGGTGTCGATTTACTTAATTTTATGGTCTGATTATTTCCTGTAGTTCCTTTTTCCCAATCAAGAGATGCTTCTATGACCAATCTACTTGGTCCTGTTTGTACATCTACATCTATCACATCTTCACAAGACGTAAACACAATAGTTAAAAACAGTATGGTTAATTTAAAATATATTTTCATTTCCTTAAAATTTAAAGTTGTAAGTTACTGATGGTACCATTCCAAAAATAGCTGTTCTGGTAGCTTCGTTATTTCCAAAATCTTCGTTTTGAGTAAAAGAAATTGAAGCTGCGTTTTTATGATTATAAACATTGTATATACCAAATACCCATTCGCCTTTCCATCGTTTATTAGGCTTTCTATTAGGTTTATAAGTCGCAGAAACATCTAATCTATGGTATGCTGGTAATCGATCTGAATTTCTATCTGAAAAACTAGCCACAGATTGTCCTTCGTATTGATATTGACCATTTGGATAGGTTACAGGTCTTCCTGTTTGGAATACTAGATTACTACCAAAACTCCATTTATCGTTTAACTCATAAGCTCCGGTAATTGATAAATCTTGTGTTCTATCAAATGCCGAATTATACCAGTTACCATTATTAATTCCGGGGCCTCCAGCAATTCCACCTAAGGTTCTCTGTTCTGCTTTCGATATAGTATATGCTAACCAACCGGTAAACCTGCCTTCATTTTTTCGAACTAAAAATTCTAAACCATAAGCGCGAGCTTCGCCATGTAAAATTTCGGTTTCAATAGTATTTTGTCCGATTAAATCTGATCCGTCTATATAATCGATTCGGTTATCTGTCGTTTTATAATATGCCTCCACTTCTAAGGAATAGATTTTATCTTTAAAATTTCTAAAATACCCTAAAGCAAACTGATCGGATATTTGTGGTTTTATATATTTTCCACTTGTTGTCCAAACATCTAAAGGAGTTATAGAGGTTGTATTTGATAATAGATGAATGTATTGTGCAGATCTGGAATACCCTGCTTTTACAGAAGCATTTTCATTTAGTTGATAAGCTAATGATGCTCTAGGTTCTAAGTTTGAAAACTTTTTTATGGTTTCATCTTTTTCATAGTTGGTCTCTCCTATTTCTGTACCGCGTTCATAAATTCCTAAAGTATTATTATAAACTACAGGTTGGTTGTTGGCATAATCTACCATAGCTTGCCCTCCTAAACGACTAAAACTACTTAACCTTACTCCGTATTGTGCTGTTAGCTTATCTGTTAACTTATGTTCTGCATTAATATATAAGCCGCTTTCTAATGCTTTTTTACGGTCTAGGGATAACGGGTTTATAGGAGATGTTTCTGAAGTAGGTCGTACTTGTCCTGGATCAAAATCATAATAAATGGCACTGGCTCCAAAATCTAATTTAAACTTGTCGCTGGCATAATACTTAAGGTCGTACTTTGCATTGTAATTTTTAATTGAAGAAATCCAATCAAATTCATCGTCTGTAATCCCTAAATCGTAGTCATATTTACTATAAATTAAAGACAGGTTAGAAAATAAACGATCGTTAAAAATATGGTTCCATCTTATATTTCCTGAGGCATTTCCGTAGCTACTTCTAAAGCTTTCACCAAATCTAAATGAATCTCTTCCAAAATATCCTGAAAGGTATAATTTGTTGTTCGCATTTAGTTTATAATTAGTTTTTAGGTTTAAGTCATAAAAACCTAGCCTGTTTTTTTCATCGGCTGCTTTTAAAAACAGGTTTATATACGAACTCCTGCCTGCAATTAAAAAAGAGCCTTTATCTTTAAACATAGGCCCTTCTACTGCCAATCTACTGGATATTAAACCTAATCCTCCCGTAAAAGTAAAGTTCTTGCTATTTCCATCTTTTTGACGGATGTCTAATACTGAAGAGGTTCTTCCTCCAAATCGTGCAGGAATACCACCTTTATACAATTTAATATCTTTAATAGCATCTGCGTTAAATACAGAAAAGAAACCTAGCATATGCGAGGTATTGTATATAATTGCTTCATCTAACAATACCAAATTTTGATCTGCAGCACCTCCTCTTACATGAAAACCTCCACTTCCTTCTCCATTTTTAGTAACTCCCGGAAGCATCTGCAACGATTTTATTACATCTACTTCTCCTAAAACCACTGGCATTTGCTTTACGGTTCTAATGTTTAATTTAGAAACACTCATTTCTGGTTTTTTAAGGTTTGCGCGTTCGGTTTCTTCAGCTACAACTATGACCTCATCTAATTGGGTTGATGCTTCCTCCATTTCAAAATTTACTTTTTGATTTTGGTCTAAAGTTATTTCCTGACTCATATTTTCGAACCCCATATAAGACACTACGAGCGTATAAGTCCCTTTTGGTGCTGTTATGGAAAAGAACCCATACTCGTTACTAATAGAACCTATACTGGTTCCTTTTAAAAATACTGATGCCCCAAAGGCGGTTTCTCCGTTTTTTGCCTCCTTAATAATACCGCTAACAGTATAATTTTCTTGGGCCGACAAAACTGCGGTACATAACATAAATAATAATACTAAGTTTTTCATTCTTTTTTGATTAATGATTTTTCTAACAACTTATCTATAGACAAGAAAAATGATTAAAGGTTGCACGAATTGATCTTTTATTTTTTTGTTAAAAAGCTCTTGTTTGAGTTATTGGTAAAATTGCTACAGATTTAAATACTTAAAAACCAAGTTTACAAAGTGCTTTAAAACAATAGTAAACGCCTGCAAGGACACATTTTTAAAGGGTTAAAACCAGCAAATTAACTCGTATTTAACACATAAAATCAGGTATGAGCACTTAGGGAAGAGAAAATATCTGGCTAAACACTTCTTGTTTTAAAATATTCGGTAGTGCTTTGCCTTTGTATAATTTAAAATGTTTGTTAAATGTAGGTTTTGTACCAAAACCACAATTATAGACTAAAGAAATCATGGTGTGTGTTTTGTTCTCAGAATGTGATGTCAACGCAATAAACTCTTTTTTAACGCACTAACATAATTTTAAAAATTCTTCCTGCCATTTCATTAATAACTTGCAATAAATGGTTTGGGTGAATCTCTGAAAACGTTGACCATGATAATTTAAAAAGCTCTTTAGAAATTATTCTAAAGAGCTTTTTAATGAAATAACATTTACTTACTCATATTAAAAGAGTATCAATATTTTGATAAAGTAAGTAAATGTTATTTATTCTATTTCTGATATTTTAACACATAATTATTTGTGCCATCACTACCATCTAATGCAACACCACTAGGACAATAAAGGTACTCTGGTTCATTATTAGCATTCATTAACAACTGAGGCCGTTCGAATTTAACTTTTTTACCACCATAGCGTATATTAGCTTCTTTTGGAAAACTACCTTTAAGGTAAAAATCCTGATAATTATGAAACCCTGATAAAGGTTTAGAATTAAATTTAAGCCCATCTTCAGAAACCCAAAGTAAACCTCCCCCTTTTTCTAAAATCCCATGATTATCTGTAGTTAACAAACATACTTTGTTTTTCCACATGAAAGCATAGCCATCTTCAATTCTAGTTTTATTTGTTGTGATGGGTTCTGGTTGAATTTTATATGGCCCCTCTAATTTCTCAGAAACCGCTACTCCCATACTAACTTTTGCACCTGTACCTTTAGGACCAGCCATAGCTTTAAAATACAAATAATATTTCCCATTAGGGTGCTTAATAAGTCCAGGATTATTTACACCTAAACCACTATTATAACACCAAATTTTATCATCATCTGGAGGGCTTAATAAAGGTTTGGTTTTATTTGGAACTTCTACCCAAGGTCCATTAATAGCATCGCTAATAAGCATACCTATTCTTTGACTAGGGCCATGTTTGTCTGAACCATCATTGGCAATAAAAATTAACACATATTTATTATCAATTTTTTTTACGCTAGGGTTATGAAAACCTGCTGCATTCCATTTTCCATCGTTCTTTCCTTTTCTAACTGTTTCAACATATTTAAAAGGCCCTTCTGGTTTTTGAGCTACATAATGAGCAATTTCACTATTGTAACGCCATGCTTTTTTAAAAGGGATATCAGAAGACCATCTTGCACTAAAGAGATGAACATTTCCATGGTCGTCTCTTATTGGAGAACTTCCCCATACATCATACCCAGGTTCGTTTACTGCTTCTCCAATAAATTTCCAGTAATCTGACAAGGCAGTTGGAATTTGTTTTTCTTTTTGAGAAGTCTCATTTTTTTTAGTTTCTGAGTTCTTACTTTCTTTGTTTTGACAAGAAACAACAAACATTGAAAGTATTATGGTGCTTAATATTATTTTTTTCATTAGTGGTTTAATTAAAAAACTTTAGATTATTTAAATAAAAAAATTCTTGAAAACTGACTATCCCCGAGGCAAGCCATAGGGGTATACTTCGGCTCCGCTCAGCACAGGTTTTCGCCAGTTTCATTTTGCCTTTATAGAGGCGAAAATCGAATTTTGTTATTTTGCCTCACCCAGAACTGCCTTTTTTTGCAGTTCTGACCCTCTCCAAAGGAGAGGTTAATTGGAAACCCCGACCCAAGGGTCGGAGAATTTTTAGATTAAAATGTCCAGTCTTATTGTGTTATCTTAAATGAAACATGTGTAAATGAACCTGTTGTTATGTCTATAAGAAATTGATTTTCTGTTATAGGTTTAATAACAAAAGATTCTCCTGAAGGTTGATCATCATCATCCCATTGAGTTACACTTATATTACCATCAATTTTAAAACCATCTAGAATCCCAACAGGGTATTCTTCGTAAAAAGGAGGTGTGAAAGTTGTATTACATGGACTCACAGTATTAATAAAAAACACATTTACTTCATTATCTCTTATATATGCTCTACTATGAAGTTTCAACCTACTTAGTACTTCTTCTCCATCATGATCTAACATTCTTATAGGTTGCGAACCAATCAATGATTCAGTATAAGCTCTCATTATATAATTTCTTGGTGAATTACCTCCAGATAAAGAATAGTCCCACCAGCTTACTAGATCTAATCCAAGATCAGTCCAATCAAACATACATCCAATAGCATATTCAGAAGTCCAGATATCTGATTTTTTTTCATAATTTGAACTACACCTAATTTTATCCCAATGCGCTTCAGTAGCCCATGCTTCACGATATTTATCACTTTGAGCTAATTCATATTCGAATTTTAGATCTGGATGATTTGTTACATTATGGTGATTTAAGTAATAGTGATTCCCAAACACATCGAATCTATCTTGTCCATTAATTTTGTATAAATCGTTAAAAGATCCAGATTCACCTAATGGTTTATAGAATTCTGGAGCCACAATTTTAGGTACCACATAACCAAGGCTTGCAGTCCTTGCTCTTAGTTCATCAACAGCTATCGTAAAATCTGTAACATCCATTCTAGCAGCTTCTTTATCAAAAGCGACATAATTTACTTCATGTCCATGTTCATGCATAAACTCAATATAGTCAACAACCAATTGTGCATATTTTACAGGATTAGGCACAGTTGGTGCTTCTGTTGTTACCCAATCAGGAAAATACTCTGCTTTATCTGATGTTAACACTTTTAATCCTGCAAAAATCATAAAAGGTTCAGCACCACTATAAGCTGCTTTAGCATTCTCTATAGATTTTAAAACAGTTGTGTAAACACTTTCTACTACCACGCCTTCTTCAGGATGTCCTCCAAAAGCATCACCACAATATAATGGGACTCTAAGACCATTCATTTTAGCTTCACCAAAAGCTCTCTCTGCATTACTTATGTTATTTAAAGCTCCAGCATTATGATTCATATCAAACATATGGTATTTTGTAACCCTTCCAAATTTTTCAAGTGGAGCTATGGTTGCTTTATTTTCATACGTACGTTCTACATAATCAGGAATTTCAATGGTATACTCTTCATAGGCTTTATTAGAATGAAGTCTAAACTTTTCTATAGTAGTCCATTTACTGATTATTGTTGATGGATTTGGAGTTATTAATAAAACATCTTCTGAATATTTGTAATCAACAGAGACAATATCTAAAGGTTCCTCTATACCATTTAATAATATACGCTTGTTTTCTTCATCAATGATTCCGATGGATTTTTCTCCTGTTGATAATGTTATATCAAATTGAGTGAATTTCAAATCTACTTCAATAATCTCATCATCTTTAGCATCTTTATCACAACTTATCAATATAAAGAAGGATACAAAGGATACAATTAATAAAATTTTATTTCTCATAAGTATTTAAATTATATGGTTAACAGACAATAAAACTACAACAATTGAATACTTCATTTTTTTCAAAAAAGGGTGTAATATGTTGCATATTCTTTGAAAATCAATAAGATATTAGCCTATTAAGTGTTAATACAGGTGATATTTAATAATTGAATTCTAAAACTTCTCCTTTTTTAGTCTCTATTTTCTTTACTTCATTATTATAACGAAGGTTTAGTGTATTACCTAACTTAGATATAACAACTAAAGTTTTTAACTTACTTTCTTCCCATTTCATATCAATCTCAAATCCTTTTTTTGCAACAAGACCTTTGATACTTCCTGATACCCATGTTGAAGGTAATGCAGGCAATATGTGAACCTCATCATTGTGGCTTTGTAGTAACATTTCTGTAATTCCAGATACTACACCAAAATTACCATCAATCTGAAAAGGAGGATGTACATCTAAAAGGTTTGGCAATGTTGATTTTCTTTGCAATGCTAAAATATTTTCATAAGCTTTATCTCCCTCTAACAACCTCGCATAAAAATTAATAATCCAAGCGCGGCTCCAACCTGTATGTCCACCTCCTTTAGATAATCTTCCTTCAATTGTTTTTTTAGCAGCTTCAAACAATTCTGGGGTTTTTGATTTCGTAATTTGGTTTGAAGGGTGCAAGGCATATAAATGAGAAATATGTCTGTGACCTGGTTCAGCCTCTTTTAATTCATCTGCCCATTCTAATAACCTACCATCACTACCAACTTTAAGAGGAGAAATTTGTTTTATTTTACTTTTTAAAATAGCACTAAAATCATAATCTATATTTAAAATATCTGCTGCTTTAACACAATTACGGAATAACTCTAAAATAATAGCACGATCCATAGTAGGCCCCATGTTTAATGTCGCCTTTTCTCCATCTTTTGTCATAAATCTATTTTCAGGAGAAATAGAAGGTCCACTAACTAAAAAACCTGTGTTAGGATCTGTGACCATAAAATCAATAAAGAACAAAGCTGCTTCTTTCATAATAGGATATGCTTTGTTTTTTAAATATTCTTGATCTTCTGTATATTCATAATGCGTAAATAAATGTTGGCAGCACCAAGCTGCTCCCATAGGCCACATCGCATGTCTGGCTTTTCCAAATGCAGCTGTAGAATGCCAAGCATCACTAGTATGGTGTGCAACAAATCCCCTTGCATTATAAGTTCTCTCTGCAGTAAGACGTCCCATTTCGCGTAAGTTGTCTATATAATCTAAGAAAGGTTCATGACATTCTGCTAAATTTGTCATCTCTGCCATCCAATAATTCATTTGAATATTGATGTTAATATGGTAGTCTGAATTCCAAGGAGGTCTAAATCCATTAGCCCAAATGCCTTGTAAATTGGCAGGTAAGTTGCCAGGTCTTGAACTACTAATTAATAAATACCTTCCAAATTGATATTGTAATTGTGTTAAATAATTATCTGTAGCTCCTTTTTTAACTTTTTTCAATCTAACATCTGTAGGGAATTCTTCTCCAGTATGGTCTGATATTTTAAAAGAAACTCTATTGAATAAAGATTGATAGTCCGTTATATGTCTATCTAGAAGGGCCTTATATGGTACTTTTATTATTTTATTTAATGCAATGTCACATGCTTTTTTAGGATTTAAACCACGATAATTACTAGAGCCCACTACTTTAATTAATAATTCATCTGCATTTGTAATTATTAATTTACCATTTTCTACTTTTGAAATTCCTCCTTTATTTTCAAAATAAACAATGGCATGAAATTTAACTCCATGACCGTTACCCACATGTTCAGAAAATTCAATACGATTTTCTGATACTAAAATTTGGGTTTTCTCATTACGTTTTACCTGAGCAGAAATATTGATTTCTCCTTTGGTATCTGCTGTATATTTGTAAACCATAACTTTATCTGGAAAGCTAGAAAAATATTCTCTTTTAAAAGCAATACCGTTATTCTTGAAAGTAGTGGTAACCATAGATTTATTAATATCTAGCTCTCTTTTATAATTTGTTACAGAATCTAAATCAGGCGCTTCAATAAATAAATTACCCAACATTTGATACGTGTTTTTTTCTCTAGGATATGCCTTGTTTAAAATCTTATCTTGGACCATCTTTTCTGCACCAACATATTCTTGAGCAAACAACAGTTTTTGAATGCTATCAATATATTTACCAGCATCTTTTTTGTCTCTATCATAGTTTTTACCTCCGGTCCAAATGGTTTCTTCATTTAAACAAATAATTTCTTTTTTAGGCGTACCGTAAATCATAGCTCCCAAATTTCCGTTCCCAATAGGAAGGCCTTGGTTCCATTTAGTTGTAGGTTGTTCAAACCATATTTTTAAAGGTGTATTAGGTGAATCTTCTTTAAGTTGCTCACAACTGATAAAGGTAATGAGCAGGAAAAAGGATAAAATTAGTTTCATTAGTGTTTTAGTTTTTGTGTCTTTCTTAAGTTTGTTTATTATCATAGCGCTTTGTAATCTTTATCATTAATTATTTTCTTTTAATGGAATGAAAATGGTATAAGAATCGTTTCCTTTTTTAATAGCAAGACATAAAGTCTTAGGCTGATTGTTTTCTGTGTAAACAAAAGGACGTTCCATACGGCCAGGGGTTAAAAAAGAACCATCTTCAAGTAGTATTTTTTTATCGGTAATGTGATAGTGTTTTGCTTTTCCCCAATTCAAACCATCACTAGATGTCATCAACCCGATATAAGAGTGTGCATGAAAAACAGCATAAAAAACAGATTGCTCATTATCATACCACATAGAAACATCTTCGGTATCTAAATTACCTATCACAGGGTTGGTATGTATAGCAAAAGGGCCTTCTGGGGTTTTAGACACCGCTATTGCTTGATTTCTGACAAACCTTTTTTCATCGGGTTTATCTCCTTTTATTATTAGATAATAACGATCATCTTTTCCTTGACAAATTGCTGGGTTTACTGCTATAGTTTCAATAGGTCCAGAGGGCTCTATCAATGCTTTGTCCATTCTTTTCCATGGGCCGTTAATAGAATTAGAAACAGCCACTCCTGTTCTTTGGTTTTTACGAAGTGTTCCTCTATCTTTATTTTTTAATGATTTTGTGCTTAGGGCTACTAAATCTTGATGTGTGTATTCTTCGCCGTTTAAATTTGTAGCGATATAGTACAGATAGTATTGGCCATTAAAATATTTAATTTTAGGATTGTGAGCAGTAATTTCGTCCCAATTACCTTTACCTCTACCTTTTAAAACCGTTTCTTTATATTCCCATGGTCCAGTAGAATTAGTTGATACGGCATGTGCAATTTCAGAAAAAGTTAGCCATCCATTAAATGTATATTTTCTCTTCCATCGTGAATAAAACAAATGGTATTTACCACATTGTTCTTTTATGATGGAACCTCCCCAATTATAATATAATGAATCACGAAAAACTCCTTCTTTTTTTAAAGGCTTTATCTTTTTAGCAATATCGAGCTCTGCTACAGTTTTTTTCTGACTGAACACCCAATCAATCAATTTTGCTTCTTTCCATGCTAATTCATAAGAATTATGTCCCACATTTTTATAGACAGTTAAGCGAGCTTTGTTATTTTTTTGATTATAAAGAGATTCTATCATATCTGTAGATCCAGAAAGTGGTACCGTTGGGTCTTTATCACCATGAAATGCCCAAATAGGAATTTTGCTTATTTTGTTAGCCATAGAAGGATCACCAGCTCCGCAAATTGGAATAGCTGCTGCTATTTGTTCGTGGTAACGCATTAGAAAATTCCAAGCAGCATACCCACCCATTGAAACTCCCGTAACATAAATCCGATTCTTATCTACCGCGTTTTCATGTATAACTTTGTCAAATATTTCTTTAGCCAATTTCATAGGGGTGCTTAAAGGGATACTGTCTATTGAATATGAGCCCTTTTTCCAAGGAACATTTACCCATTTTTGTTTTACAGGGCATTGAGGCATTAAAATAATACACGGGTTTTCTTTTTGAACTTTTTCATCCATCCAACCTGCAACCCAAGAACGTAGCTGTTTTACATTATCATTTCCACGTGATCCCGCTCCATGAAAAGAAAGTAACAAAGGATATTTCTTTTTAGGGTTATAGTTAGGAGGCAAAAACAATCTATAAGGCATTTTCGTTCCATTGCTATCTGTATAAACATGAGCAGTTGTGTTTTGCACATAAAAAGATTGTTCTTTTTCTTTAAGGTTATGTATGGAAAAAGCCCCCTCTGAATAGATTGTTTGGGAAAACTGAAGCTGTGCTATTAAACACAAAAATAATACTATGACTTTTTTCACACTTATTCTATTTCAAATTGAACTAAATATTCCAACCCTTTCTTTTGAATTATTGAAACTCCCCAACTTGGAATTTCTTTTTCCAGATTCCCTCTTTTAAATGTGGACTATATAAACTTGGTGCTTTTAGTTGTTTTTTTAGACTATTGTATATTATTATATAATCTGCTCCGTCTTTTGCATAATTTATCTTGCATTACATAGATTAAGCTCAAGATCCTGTATTAATTTTTAAATAATAATGCTTTCATGTCTTTAGGATTATCATATAACACTTCCTTATTTTCCATTAACCTTTTATGTATATGATATGTAACATCCATCCAATCTCTGTCTTCAGCCCAAAGCGGTTTCATTAATTGTGTTTCCCATACCTTAAATTCATGTATTGCATCGTTAAAATCTTTCTTTTTTTCCTGAGACAAATCATTAGTTTCTGCTAAATCATGCTCAAGATTATAAAAGGTATAGCCATGGTTTTCTAAACCTATTAATTTATATAGCCCTATTCTTGCAGCAGATTCTTCCAACTTCCTCCAAAATAATTTTTTGTGAGGGTTTCCTTTTTTTTCTCCTTTTAAATAGGGTAATAAATTAACACCATCTAAAATTAAACCTTCTTCTTTATTTATATTGGCTGCTGCAATAGATGTTGTAAAAATATCTAGCGAGGAACTCAATCCAGAAAACATTTGATCTGACTTAATTACCGAAGGCCAACTTACAACAAATGGTACACGATGTCCTCCTTCAAATTCATTCCCTTTCCACCCTTTTAAAGGGCCTCCGCTAGAGTTGTTATTTGCTGCTCCCCCATTATCGCTTAAAAAATAGATAAGTGTGTTTTCTTCTAATTTTAAAGCTTTTAGTTTTTCTTGAATTTTTCCAATATTCTCATCTAAAGACCAAGTCATGGCTGCTAACTTTTGTCTTGGATGATTTTTATATTTTTCTAAATGTTCTCGCTTAGCTTCCATTGGTGTATGTACAGCATTGTAAGCTATATACATAAAAAAAGGTGTATCCTTATTTTGTTGTATGTATTTAACTGATTGATCACCTAATACATCTGTCATATATCCTTCAAAAACAACCCGCTCTCCATTATGCTGTAACATTTGTTTTTTTTGTGGGTTCTTTAATGGAAAATAAGATCGACTTCCTGTCTCAAAGCCATAAAACTCATCAAATCCTCTTTCATTTGGGTGATCAGATGTATCAAACCCTAAATGCCATTTCCCTAAGGCTATTGTTTTATATTCATTCTTCTTAAAAACATCTGCTATAGTTATTATATCGTCTGGAAGTCCAATATCACCCACATGGTGATCACCGGTGTTATTGGCTTCAAACCCATAACGCTGTTGATATTTTCCCGTTATTAAACCTGCCCTAGAAGGTGCACAAACCGAAGCACTTACATGAGCATCAGTTAAAATAACGCCACTTTTTGCTAATCTGTCAATGTTAGGAGTTTCAAGATCTTTACTCCCCATAAAACCAAAATCGGCATACCCAGCATCATCAATTAAAATGACAATGATATTGGGTTTTCTTATCTCCTTTTTTTCACTAACAACTACCTCATCTTTATTTTTTATTGTGGCGCCTATCATGAATACCGCAGTAATAATCAATGAGGTTATAACCCAAATTTTTATTTTAGTAATTAATTTTATAGTGTTTTTACTAAACATAGAAACTCTATTTTTTATGTAAAACATCTTTAAGATTCAATAAATACTCCAATACAGAAAGTTCAATCTCTTTAGTCTTCTTAATATTTGTTACTTTCATGTTTACATATTGATACACATTAGACCAAAATAAACACAATTACATTTCATCTTAAGCTTTTTCTTTTTTTGATTTTACTCAAAACTAATCTTAAACACATGCGAACTACTGCCATATCCAGGTTTAACCTGAACGCCTGTAGCTAGATATAAGTAAGAGGGTATACCATCTTTAAAAAGTAATTGTGCGCGTTCTAAATGACCATCTTTTTTTCCTCTATATGAAACAGCATCTTTTAAATGCTCTTCTCCAACATAATGAAGCAAATCTTCATAAGAACGTTCTGTTTTATCAGCAGGAAAAGAAAAACCATTTCCAGATTTCCACAACAAACCGCCTCCTCTATTTCCTAAAGAGCCTCTAAAATCTCGACTCATTAGATATACTGAATCTTTCATTGTAAATGCGTAAGCATCTTCAAGTGGCATTTTTTCTTCGGTTACTCTTGTAGGCTTATGCACATAAGGCCCTTCAACAGCATCGGCTATTACAACACCATAGGAATAAACATATCCTTTCGGTTCTTTTCTTACTACAGATTTATGATATAAAAGATATTTACCCTTGTACTTTATTAATGAGGGATTTGAAACTCCCAATCTTGCTGTATAATTCCAAACTGTTGAATCTTTTGTTTGTCGTAAGATCGTACCATCAGCTTCTGCTCCCTTAGCTGGTCTCCAGTTATCACTAAGATCATTGGCCACATACATGACAATACGCTGTGTTTTTAAATCGTTATTTTCATTTACTATAAAACAAAGTTGATATTGCCCGTCTATATTACTAATGGTTGGATTGTGCGGCGAATTGAAAAGACTGTCTTTATCTTGTACAGCCACACCTATATATTTAAAAGGGCCTTCTGGATTATCACTTACGTAATGCCCAATTTCACAATCTTTAAACCATCCACTAAAATTTTCAGGTTGCGTTTTAGTAGACCATTGAGCAGCATATAAATGGATTTTCCCATCTTTTCCTTTTATAGGTGATGATCCCCAGACATGCATACCTTCATTTTCAGCAGCGCGACCTATATATTCAAATTTCATTTTACCAGTAGTAATTTTTGTTACTTGTTTATCATTAGCATCTTCCGTTTTTGTTTTCTTAGCTATGTTATTACAAGATAAACACCCAAGTATGAGTATTAATAATAATATTTTTTGTGATTTCATTTTGTTCTTCATACTGGTATTTTCAATAATGATTCTTTATGTTGATTTAAAAAGTAAGATATACTTCTTATTTAGTTACTATCATCAATCTTTTCTATTTAGGTAGCCTCTAAAAAAACAAAACATAAAATTAATTAATGTTATCTCAAAAAGCGGGGTCATTTTGACTATAATTAGGGTGAATTATGTCTATTTAAAAGAGAAAACCGAAGATTTAAGTTCTAAGAAAATCTAACAATCATGGCTTTAAAAAGAAACATCTTTTTATGTACAGATTAATATTAACTCTCTTTTTTATATTCGAAGTAACTAAAGACCATTATATATACAAAATGATGAAATAACACAGAGTTACAAAAACCGTTTAAATAGATATTTCGAAAAAATTTAGACGATTTTATTGATTATATTATTTCACCATTTTGAATATAATAACTTAATCGTTTAAAAATATTTCAATTACAGGAATTTCAACATTTGGTTTGTTAACAGGTAATTTTAAGTTTATATCTTCTTTTTTCATTTTTTCTTTACCCCAGGCACCATGAGTTTTTCCTATTTTTATTTCTGAGGCATCGTGTAAAAATTGTGCATATTTTATTTTTCCTTTCATTCCTTTCATTAAAAAATTCTGAATTGGGTAATCCAATAAATGCACGTACAAACGATTTGTTTTAGGATTGTAAGTTAACAACGAATTGGGTGGTGTAACAAATCCTTCGGGAGCTTGTGTGCAACTATAAATGGATCTAGAATTGTATTTCATCCAATTCCCCATACCTTCTAAGGCTTCATCGGCACGATAATCAAATGTTCCTCTTGCTGTTGGTCCCACATTTAATAGCACATTTCCTCCTTTACTTACAGATTCAATTAATAGGGTTAATAATTGTTTGTTGTCTTTCCAAGTGTGTTCATCTCGGTAATATCCCCATGAACCAGAAAAGGTTTGACATGTTTCCCAAGGAACTTTTTTTCCATCTACTTCTGGCCATTTTTCTACTTTAAATTGTTCTGGAGTTGTAAAATCCCATCCACCAGCATACTCTTTTAAATCCAATCGGTCGTTAACCAAAATTTTTGGCTGAAGTTTACGAACCATTTTTATCAATTCAACAGATCCCCAATCGTCTCTACCTTTTCCAAACTCTCCTGGATAAGAAAAATCTAACCATAATAAGTCTACTTTTCCATAATTAGAAAGCAATTCTTTTACTTGATTTTTAAGGTATTTTCGATATACGGCCATATCGCGATTTTTGTTCAACTTGTCGTACTCTTCTTTATTATTTGCTTTTATAGAATGTCTACTATCGATGGTAAAATCTGGATGATGCCAGTCAATTAACGAATAATAAAACCCAATACCCAAGCCTTCTGCTCGAAAAGCTTCTACCCATTCTTTAAGAATATCTTTACCGTAAGGCGTCTTTGTAATGTTATAATCTGAATAATCAGAATTGAACATACTAAATCCTTCATGATGCTTTGTGGTAATAACAGCGTATTTCATCCCAGCTGCTTTTGCTTTTTTTGCCCATTCTCTAGGGTTAAATAGGTCTGGGTTAAATACATCAAAATACTTTTGATAATCTTTATCTGAAATACGTTCACGCTTTTTTACCCATTCGTGACGTGCAGGTTGTGCATACAAGCCCCAGTGAATAAACATTCCAAACCTAGCTTCTGTCCACCAAGCCATACGCTCGGTTTTTTCTTTTTCAGTTTCGTTCCATATTTTCTTTTGAGAAAAACTTGAACCCCCTATTGCTAAAGTCAATAGTAAAATAAGATGAATTTTTTTCATGTTTTTTGATATTATAATATATTATTCTTTGGATTGATTATTTACTTCACTTCCCCACCAATCTTTATTAGGTTGCCAATTTGGAGAAAGCATCTTTTTACGATGTTTTTCTTGATTTGGTAAAGACTTATTTTTTTGATTTTCCAGCCATTTTTTACGAGCAGCTTTGTCCCATAAAGGATCAACTTCTGCATAATGCGTATTCATAGATTCTAACC
Source organism: Flavivirga aquimarina (assembly GCF_030540835.1). GTDB lineage: Bacteria > Bacteroidota > Bacteroidia > Flavobacteriales > Flavobacteriaceae > Flavivirga > Flavivirga aquimarina. The sequence goes on from NZ_JAUOEK010000045.1 coordinate 92,139, forward strand.
AATTTAAAAGTTGCGTCTCCATTTGTTTAGCAATTTCAGGGTTGTTTTTTGCAACGTTATTACGTTCACCTAAATCGGTTTCTAAATTGTACAATTCGGCGCGAAGATCTTCCCAATAATAAATAAGTTTCCATTTTCCTTTTCTAATAATTGAACTTGGTTCGCCTCCTTGATTTCCATAGTGAGGATAATGCCAATAAAGCGGTCTTTCATCAATATTTTCTCCTAATAAAAGTGGTTTTAAACTAACACCATCTTTATGTGCTTGTGGCTTAAGTGGTAAATCTGCTAAATCTAATAATGTTGGATATAAATCTGTACCAGACACAGGGGTATTAATACTTGCTCTATTTTGTTTTACCCATGGTACATGAATAAAATATGGAACTCTAGTTCCTCCTTCCCATTGGTATCCTTTTCCTCCTCTTAAACTAAGTTGATTGGTAGAAAAGTTATCTCCAGACGTAACGCCTCCATTATCTGAAGTAAAAACAACGATGGTGTTTTTATCTAAATTCAAATCTTTTAATGTTTTCATTACAGTTCCAATAGCTTCATCTACATGTTCAATTAAACCAGCATATACTGGGTTGTCTTGATATTTCCTTGCTGGTAAAACACGCTCCATTTCAAATCCTTTTTCATGGATTCCCATTTTTTCTGCTTTGTTACGATACTTTGTCCATTTTTCTTTAGTGGTTTGTATTCCTCCATGAACGGCATAAAAAGAAAGATATGCAAAAAACTGATTGTCTTTATTTTTCTCTATAAACTTACTAGTCTCATTTGCCAATTTCATAGATAAATTAAGTCCTTTTTCTTCTGGCAAATTTGGCAAGTTTGGATTTTTAAATGGAGAAAAATAGCCTCCATTTGGCCCTCCTGCATGGTTTCCACCTATATTAACATCAAATCCATGATCTGTTGGTAATGATCTTTGTGCTGCACTACCTAAGTGCCATTTGCCTGCAAAGAAAGTGGCATAACCGTTTTCTTTAAAAGCTTCTGGCAATGTTATAGCACTAGAGTCTAAATGATGTTTATATTCTGGTGGTAATAATTTGGTATAACGTTTACGCTCTTTCCAAGATTGACCACTATTTCTTTTTCCTTCAAATTGGGTGATTCCATGTCTTGCGGGATATTGCCCTGTCATTAAACTTGCTCTTGATGGGCTACAAACCGTACAAGCTGCGTATCCATTTGTAAAAACAGTTCCTGAATTTGCAATTTTGTCGATGTTTGGTGTTTCATAATATTTACTTCCCATCACACTTAAATCTGCATACCCTAAATCATCAACCAAAATAAATAAAATATTAGGCTTTTTCGAAGTTTCTACTTTGTTATTATCTTGTTTACAAGATAATAACAAAAATAATATTGCAATTATTGATATTGTTTTTTTCATATACTTGATTTTATTCAGGCCTAATCCACATACAATGACCTCCTCCAGGAGCCATTATTGCTTTTATTATATCTCCTTTTTTAACTTTTCCTGTTCTAACTTGATACGCCTCTGGGTTTTTCATACCATGAGTCTCTTCTGTATCTTCATAATAGGTTACAACATAAGTTTTACCGTCTTTTAAAAAATCTAAATCAATATCGAGTGTTCTTTCTTGTTTATTGGTCACAGAACCTATAAACCATTCTTCTTTATATCTTCTAGCTGTAGAAATATACGCGTCCATTTTACTATTTACTACCATACTCTCATCCCATTTCCCAACAGGCATTTTTTCAATAAATTCGAATAAATCTGATTTTTTATTGTACGCTTCTGGTGCATCGGGAAGACAAACGAGTCCACTAAAAATAATGAGTGTTCTTGCTGCTTCTGAAACTACTGTAGCGTAATAAGAATTTGGTTTCTTGGGGCCTTTTTGTCTATCGCCTCTATTAATACCTATTAAATCAAAATTTCCATTATTCATATCCAGAGGTCCTTGAATCGCATTAATTAGTGCCATTTTTATAAAGGATTCTGGAGTAAATGCTCTTCTAGAATCTTGTTGTGCATGACAATATTCTCTAGTTATTGCATTAGGAAATGTACGTTCTATTCCTGTGAAAGGCACAGGGGAATCATGAAAATTCACTAACAAATGATTTTTTGCGCTTTTCTGTATGGCATCACTCGTAAAAGACACATTATTACCCATAAAGCCATATTTAATACCGCTCATTCCTAGTGATTTGAAGTAAGAAAACAAGCCTTCATCTCCATAGTCACCTTTATGTCTATCATAATAAAGTATAAGTTTAACACCGCTTTCTTTTGCATAATTAGAAACTTTTTCAAGATCTAATTTATCAGTTATCTCAAAATGTCCTTTTGTAACTTTAGTAAACCAATTCGCATCAATTAAGAAATATTCAATGCCTTTTTCTGCAGCAAAATCAATAAACCGTACGTAACTTTCTGTATTTATACCATAGACAAAACCATCTTCTGTTTTATAGTCATGTACTCTCCAATCCCAAAGTGTTTTACCTGGTTTAATCCAAGAGGCATCTTCTATTTGGTTTGCTGTTGCTAAGTTTAATGGTATTGTGTTGGTAACTAAATCACCTATTTGTTCTTCTATTAATATAACTCGCCAAGGCGTTTTTATTTTTGCCCCTTTAAGTTTTGTTGTATTTGTAGAAACCAGAGCCTTTTTATCTTTAAGAAACTTAAATTTTATGGTACCAAATTCTGGAGCAACATATAAATCTGATTCTAAAATAGATAGATGATTTTTTTCAGATTTTTCTACAACCAAAGGCGTCATTAATTTAGGTTGTTTTTTAAGTTTAGTTAATTTTTCAATAGTTATAGGGCCTAAAGGTGATCTTTCTCCGTTTGGAGCATACAATGCATCGTTGTTATTTAAATTGTATTCACAATAAAAATTAGCCTCGACTCCTTCTTTATAATCTTCTAACTCATATCTAAAACCAACGCCTTTATTAAAAACACGTACATAAAGTTTAGCTGTTACGTTTTCTATTAATAGATTTAAAACAAGCTCATTATATTCGTTTTTAACTTCGCTAAACTGCCCCCAAACTGGTTGCCATGTTTTATTCTCAGAATTTAAGAATGTACCTTTAATTTCTGTGTGGGCATATGGAAGTATTGAAATTTCTGATGATTTTATAAGTTCTTTTTCATCTTTAAAAAGAGCGTAAGTAATTTTTCCTTTTTCATTAATTAATTTAACGGTTACATGACCATCGGAAGAACTTACTGAAAAATTAGTATCTTTTTTATCACATGCATTTATTGTGGCAATTAAAACAAGAAGAACTAAATTATATTTTATTTTTTTAAACATATTAAAAGTACATTCTGTGTCATAATTAATAAAAAAAATCTATAGTTTATTGCTATAACCTTGCTTTTTATATTTTTTTAAAAGTTGTTCTAATTCTTTAACAACTTCTGGATAATCTTTATAAAGGTTATTCTTTTCCTCCGGATCGTTTACCATATCATATAAAGTTCCTGAAGCTTCGTTCGCTTTTGGTTTTATTGATTTTGGTTTTGTAAATCCACCAGATCCTAAATTAGGCGTATATTTCCACTTGTCTTTCCTAATAGAAAACATGCCATTAAAAGAATGATGAACAATCGCTTCTCTTATTGGTGTAACTTTATTAGATAGGTATGCTGGCCAAAGATTATAACTATCTTCTGCCCCACTTTCTACATTTGGCTTATTTAATATACCAGATAGTGTAGAAAACAAATCTGTTGTACACATTATTTGGTTAGATTGAAGTCCTGCAGGAATAACCCCTGGCCATTGTGCAATGTATGGTACTCTATGTCCGCCTTCGTATATATCTGCTTTCTGGCCCTTAAATTTATAGTTTGCACGATGTGCAAACTCCTTTTTATCTTGAAGTTTCCAGTGTGAACCATTATCTGAAGTCACAATAATTAAAGTATTTTCTAATTTTCCTGCTTTTTCTAAAGCATCAACAACTGAGCCTACTGCATCATCAACCATAGTTACAAAATCACCATAACGCCCCGCTTTAGATTTCCCTACAACTTTACCTACTGGCAACCAAGGTGTATGTGGAGCCGTTAAAGAAAAATAGATAAAGAAAGGCGAATTAACTCTTTTTTGATTATCGATAAAAGAAACCGTTTTCTTTGTAATGTTATTTAGTACGTTTTCAAACACAAAACTAGGTGCTTTTTCCCCTTGTCTCCAACTTACACCACGACCTTCTTTATTTTGACTTTTTCCTTTAGTGTATGCTGAAGGTAATTCTAATACTTTTCCATTTTCTATATATACATAAGGAGGCATATCTAATGACGCTGGAATTATATATGAATAATCAAAACCTAAAGCATTCGGTCCTTTTATTTTTTTGCTAAAATCCACATTTGTATTAAGACCTTTTTTATTACCTATAGGTTTATTTGAATCTTCTGACTGGAGTCCCAATCCTAAATGCCATTTTCCTATACAAGCTGTTTTATAGCCATTAGTTTTAAGATATGAAGCTATAGTTGGTCTATCATCTTCAATTAAAGGTTTATCGTAACCATATAAAACACCTTCTTTTAAGCGGCTTCTCCATGCATAACGGCCTGTTAAAATACCATATCTGGTTGGTGTGCACACGGAAGAATTTGTATGCGCATCTGTAAAATGAACACCTTCTTTTACGATTTTATCCATATGTGGTGTTTGGATGCCTGATTCAGGATTTAAAGACGAAAGGTCTCCATACCCCATATCATCTGCCAGAATGTATACAATATTAGGTATTTTACTTTTAATAGTTATATTTTCTTTTTTAACATCTTTATTGTTTATACAAGAGGTTATCGAGATTAATAATGTGAAAAAAAATAATCTATTCATTACTATGATCTGCTTTTTTAATTTATAAAGGTGAAATATTCAAATTCTTATTCTCAGAAAGTAAAGCTTAATAAAACATGTCGTTTTAACTGTTATCTAAACCAGTATTATTAATTACTAAGACAAAAATATTCGCTTATAATAGTTTAATCTGTTTCTATACTTTTATGCGGTAACTTACTAAAAATACTTTTTCCATTAGTATTTATAAATGCTTTAATTGTGTACTTTGATTTTTTTTCCAATTCAGTACTTGGTATAAACACTTCAAAAACTTTCATGTTATGCGATAAATCTCTTCCTTGAATCAACTGTTCTTCAACTGTTAAGTAAGAGATGTTTTCTATTTTTATGCCATATGAATAGTCACCGTCTAACAAAATATTTTTAAACGCTACTTTTAACAAAAACCCCTCTTTTTGTTTTTCAATATCTGTTATTTCAATCGCATATTTTTTATCTGAACCAAATAGTGTTGCCGTATTTGGATAAAAATTACTTTCACCTGCTACAGTTTCTGCTTTTACGGTATAGAAATAAACAGTGTTTTTTTCAGCAGAAGTATCTTTAAAAAAAGGTCTCTTAATTCCGCTAGCTATTTTTTTATAATTATGAAGCTCCTTTCCTCGATAGACATTATAAGTTGTTTCTGGAAGTACGGAATCTTGCGTTATCCATTTTACAGATACACTACCGTCTGTATCTCTAATTGCGGACACATTTCTTGGACTTAGCGGAATTTTTTCTGATAAAATAAGTGTTACTGGTTTCGAAAAAATACCAACTCCCAAACCATTATAGGCTGCCACCGAAAATTTATAAGGCATATGATATTTTAAACCTTCTACCCTATACCCAAAAACATTATTAGCTTCTACTAAAGTTTCTTTGCCCGTATTAGTATTGATATATTTAAGTTTATACCCAGATGTATTTGGTACACTTTTCCAGAAAATAGTGGCTGTTGTATTTCTTTTAGATGTTTTAAATATTTCCGGTGTTTCTGGAACACTATTTTTTAGAACAATTTGATTTGAAAAGTCACTTATACCTTGCTTATTTTCAGCATTCATTTTAAAATAATAAGTAACATCGGTTTTCAAGTTTTTAATATCGATTGAATTTACCAAAGCTCCTTCAACTTTAATTTGTTCTTTTAAATCATTAGGATCTTCACCATAATAAATGGTATAATTTTCCACATTTTCAATAGCCCCCCAAGTAATATGAATACTTTTAGACAGTACTTCTCCCTTATAAATAGTTGGATTAGCAGGCTTGGTTACAAGCATTGATGTCCATTTAGCGACCGATACACTAAATGGTGGAATATTAATTTTTCCGTTATTAAAAGCTGCTGTTTTTATATCTGTATTTTCAACTTTTAGTGAGTCTGCTGTTATATAATTTACCTCAATTTCTTTATTCAAAGAAACACCGTCTATTTTTATATGAAAATCTTTAGACTGTTCTGTTCTATTAGTAAACACTAAATAATCGTAGCCATTAATCCCTCGATATGCTTGTGTAAAGAAACCTGTTTCAACAGTATTTTTCATACCAGATGCTACAAAACCATTTGTAACATTTGAGTTGAAAATAAAATCTGAATGATTGGTTACATCATGATAAATAGCATAAGCTTTTCCTTCTAGTGTTTTATCAATTCCTGTTAAAATACTATCGGTTTTAAGTTTAACACCATTTTTATAAGCAGCCTCTATTTCTTCATTGATATTTTTTTCTGGCGCATACTTACTACTAACTTCATGTGCACCTACAAACCAAGTATTCGTATGCTGCAATTGGCGCATCACATATTCAATATTATAAATACTAGAATATATACCATTTAAAGGCCTGTTCCACACTCCAAATTCGGTGATAACCATGGGTATATCTTTCCAATTATAATCTTCAATTTCTTGCATTGCTGCTGCAGAAGTTGCCTCTATAAGTTTTGTATTTGCTCTTTTATAAGCATTATCTATAGTTTCTTTTTTTCCTGCATGTGGTGCATAAGAGTGTTTAGAAAATACATTCCAATAAGCGCCATGTTTTTTTTGATAATCATTAATCTCTTTCATAAACCCCCAAATACCATCCCATGTACTGTTTAAAGTAAGAAATGCATCAGGAAAAACGGTTTTAATAGCATCTGCATGCGGTTTCATTTTAACGGCATAATCGTACCCATTATTCCACCAATATCGTTCTCTGTGTGGTACATAAAAATAAGGTTCGTTACAAAATTGCCATGTTGCTACTTCAATATTATTGTTTTTACAGAATCTCGCTAGCTCAAGGGTTATTTCTGGTGTTTCCGAAAATCCATTTATAGTAACTATTAATTTACCATTTATTTCTCTTAATAAATCATATAAATCGATAATGCGGTGTGGTCCTTTAACTTCTGTAAATCGGTAGCCTTTGAGGTATTGTTTCGAGTGGTCGAACATCATGGCATAATCGATATCATACTGCCCAGTGGCGCTGTTAAAGGCATCTCCCATAGTCCCAGAAAAATAACGAAGCCAACCTGGTTTTAATTGATGCACCGCTTTTCTAAAATCTGGATGTAAGTAACTCCAACTTTTATCTGCTATTCTAACATTAAATCCGCTAGAGCCTATTTTAATAGCATGTCCGTTTTTTGTGTCTATATTTATTATACCTGGGGCTTCTTGTGAATTCGACAACTGAAAAAGGGCATTAATAAACAGCAGTAGAATCAATTTTTTTATATTCATTTATTATAGGCTCATCAATTTTTAACTAAAGACAAACACAACGGATATGTGTTTAATTCTCTTTAAAACTTTTAATTTTTAACATGATAATAGACATGATATCTACCATCTATAGCTATTTCAAAAGTATTAACTCCAATGATAATAGAATTCTCATTTGAGGCCTCTAAATGTTGCACAATACTTAAAAATAAATTCATAAACATAACGATGTCAATAAAATATCAATTTCAATAAAAACGCCGAAAACAAAGCCTCTGCTTCTGGTTATTCTTTTCGAATAAATAAAAAGTATTAAACCTAGATCCCGCGATTAGTTCAAGATTATCTTAAACATAAAAAGGCAGCATCTATAAAAACAAGATGCTGCCCATTATGACTACTTTTATATTTTAATTTAGTCCTTAACTATCTTATAAGTTTTCGAATGTTCAACACCTTTTAGTTTTAATAAATAAATACCTTTTGAAAATTCACTTACGTTAATCTCAATCTCACGTACATTATCTATTGTATCACTTAATAGTTCCTGTCCATTAATGTTATATATAGTATACTGATTAAACTCAGCATTTGGAGATACTATGCTTAACTTATCAACAACTGGATTTGGATACATCGCTACTTTTATATTCTCATTATCTTCTGTTGATAATTGAGGTAAAGCTTTAACTTCTACTTCGGCTATATTCATATTTGTACCAACAATATTTGATTGAATTCTAACAAATCTCCCTGTTACACCTCCAGTTTCAGCTGTAACCGAAGGCTGAGGCTTAGCGGTATATTCTTTAGAATAAACCTCATCTCTATTGTTGTCTAATACTATTACTGTGAAATTGGTTAAATTGTCTGTACAACAATTAGTTCTATTATATACTTTAATATCACCTATTGTTTTCTCTGAACCAAGATCGACCTCCCACCAAGCATAATCTGTACTAGTCACAGGCCCTGGAATTGATATAGATCCATCTGCCCAATGACCACTAGTATTACCATCGTTTGCTTTATCTGCAGTAGCTCCATTATACCCTAAAGCCGATTGGCTAGCTGTACCAGTCACGGCATGGTTAACAAAAACGGGGATTGTATAATCTTTTAAATATAAAAGCATCATATCCTGTGCAGCTCTAGTTATTGAACCATCTGTTAAACTTATTGTGTTCCATACATTATATAAAACCAAACCATCTACTTCATTTTCTATTGCTTTTTCTAGACGTGTTCCGTTACCTTTTGCATCATTATGGTTAACCTCAGAATCCCAAACAGGTAAGCTTTCGGCATCAGCTAAAGCAATGAAGGTAGGCCATTGCCCATGATGAAAACCTAAATTATGTGTTGCAGCAACAGTAATATAATCGGCTATATCAGTATTTTGAAGCATATCAATACCTGCAGGAAGTCCCCAAGTACAAGGGCCTATTAATTCTGCACCGTTTACATTATTATAAAGCGCTGCATAAATGGCATGTATTTGGTCTATGGTCCAAGTACTACTAGTAGCCCTTCCATCTTCATTAAATGGATTCAGCCATTTACATTCTGGGTATTCAGCTGAAAACTCTAGCACTCTAGCTATTAATTCATCGGTAGCAGCTTGTACACCATTAACAGAAGGAACAGTTCCATTGAGCATATTATTCGCTACTCGAGCACCACCACCACCTTGAGCTGGGTTAGCAAAAATTGGTAGTCCTTGAGCTATAACTTGTGAATAAAAATAGTCAAAAATTGGTTTATTGGGGTTAAGATCATCTCCATTAACATCTCTCCCAAAAATAGGGATACGAATACCATTCACTTGCATCTCAATAAAACCTTTTAATAGGTTATCTGCATGTTCTTCTGTTTTTATTGCATTAGTAATAAAAGCTTGTTTACAATCTCCTATAACATAATCCATGTCATTGGTGTAAATGGTTTGGCTAAAAGCACTAATAGTACAGTAGATTAGTGTTAAAATAAAAAGCAATATTTTAATACTTGTCCTTTGGGTAGTTTTTTTCATTCTTTCTGGTTTTAATAAGTTGTGTTTTTTAATAAAGTTTTTATCAAAAAACATTGATTAGTCTGTATTTTCTTATGTAAATATCTAATAAACAGAAACATAAGAGGGTTTAAAATATTCACTAGAACAAAAAAAACATTTTTACACCTTTTAAAATTCTCAATTACGGAGTCTATTTGTTGCTAAAACACGACGTATAACAACTTTATGACGCAATTTTCTGTCATTTAAAGTCTTAACTACTAAAAATCGACACAGGGATATTCTGGTTATAAATCTTTAATGCAATAAAGAATTTCTTGAAACCAACTATCCTCGAGGCAGTCCCGATAGCTATCGGGACATAGAGGTATTTCGCTGGTTTCATACCCAATCAAGTTGAGCACAGGTTTTGACCTAAAAAGGTCAAAAACCGAAATTCTGTATTTAGATTCCCGTTTTCACGGGAATGACAACTTCAACGGAAACCCTGCCTTTGCCGGTAGGCAGGCCCGACGCAAGCATCGGAGAATTCTTTTAGATTAAAAGTTAATCCTTAACAACCTTGTAAACTTATAAAGATTTTACCCTATGGAATTTCAGAGAATACGTATATACGCCTATTGAATAATAATTTTTTCGGTGAAATATCTCAAACCAGATGTTATTTTAACAATATACAAACCACTAGAAAGTCTGTTAACATCAATTTTAGGGCTTAAGCCTGATACTTGCTTTACTAGTTGCCCTGCAGTGTTATAAATGGTTAATTCTATGTCGTTACTTTTAATTTCATCTGAATATTTCAAATTAAAAAACCCATCAGTAATTACTGTTGGAGACAATAAAACCTGAGATGAGATTGAATTGTCATTTGTAGATAGTGGTTCTCCCTGCTCGTAAGTTTCTTGTGTATAGGCTACTGGCGATTCGTGATTTGCATAAAACTCCCCTACAGAATTTAAAGTCACTGGGTTACGCACGGACATAAGGGAATGTCCACCACCTGGAGTTTGAGAAGGTTGCCATGTAAAGACACAATAACGCTCAACAAAATAAGTATCATCCAACATATTTATAAACGAAGTCAAACCTGCCAAAACTTGTGATTCTGTTAAGTTTGGATTATCATGAATATCTCCATAATTAAACTCCGTAATCCATAATGGTATTTGATAGGTATCGTAAAGGTTTTTTAGCCAATTATAAAAACTAGTAGTTGTTGGTTTTTTATAATAGTGCACTGGTAAGTAATCTATGCGATAACCAGCAGCAATTGCTTTTTCCATAAACTCATCAAGCCAAGCTCTACCTTTAGCACCATCGGTTACAGCTGGTGCACCCAACCTTAAACCTGAAGCTTGTAAAATTTTATATTGTGCAATAGCATTATCAACCGTCATATTTGCTTGATTTGAACCATCAGGTTCATTAAATGCAAGATGGTGCGTTACATCCATAATGCTCCCCAATGACTCCATTTTATCTATTCCACCACCACCACTCCAGTTCATCACAACATATTCAGTATCTGATGTACTAACATCTCCATTTCCCCAATCGTAAAACCAAGTAGAATTAAGAGCGGCTACCACATCGTTTCCTTTGCCACTTGCGCCTTTTTTATGCACATCATTCCATGGGGAAACACGAATAAAAGAAGCTTTCTTTTGTAAATCTTGAGTTAAGTTAATACTTAAATCATCCTCTGCAGCTACATACACTTTACTTGCTCCAGTCCCATTTATATTCTCTGCAAAAGTTGCCATATACCCTTTTTCTAGCGTAAATGAAACTGCCCAATCATCATACGCGCCTAGAGTGCCATTATAGTAGCCACAATATATTTCATGTTCTTCACCTGAAAAATCATAACCAGAATATATTTTAAGTACTGGATCATTAACTCTTGATGCTAAAAATACTTCTTGAGCCAATTCAAGGTTTGAAATTGAACTATCTATTGTAGCAGAAGTTGATTCACAATCTGCTATTACAGCAATTGCATCATCAATTACTAACTGAAAAGCATTGGCAGCAGATTGTGGATATTGATTATAAGCAGTACCTATAGTTACTGATTCTAATAAACTTTCTGCTGCATTTATATTGTTTGTTAAAAGCAAACGATTTTCTTCTCCACTTAATAAAGAGATATTATCAAAGTAAAATTGACCATTATTGGCATACATATAAATCAACTGAATATCAATTTTAGTAATATCTTCAGCATCTTCTAAAAAAGGAATATCGGTTGCCATTAATTCTCCATTACTATAGAAATTAACTTTTTTTGAATCAAAATCAACTTGAGTAGAAATCGTAAAAACAGTATTGGTAGGAAAACTTACTGCTGGTGTGCTTGATACAAAACTGCTTGGAACACCACTCTCCATTGCGGTTGCATATTTTATAGTAGCTGTACCAATACCAATAGCAATACTAGACAAATGCTTACCCGTTGATGAAACTAAATGTATCCGACAATTTACAGAATTTCGAGTAGCAGACACATCAAAAGAAAAAGTAGGGTTATTAGATGTAGGACTAAAAGTATGATACACAGAAGGCATATATGTATTGTGATCAAATTTCAACTTACCCGCTTCAACAGTAACTCGACCAGAAGTGTTGTACTCTGTCCAACCTTCTGGCAGATCTCCAGGGGTACTAAATGTATTATTTACTGTTATACCACAGGTATTTGTCTGTGCAAAATTACTAATAGTAAAAAGAAAAATTATCACATATAAAAACCTAGTTTTCATATACTTAAGTTTATTATTTATTAATAATAATTTTTTTAGTCACATCAACATCTTCAGAGGTTATTTTAACCAAGTAAAAACCATTACTTAAATTAGAAACATCTATTTGATGAGGTGCGCCAACCTTTATCATCACTTCTTGTCCATAGGCATTAAATAACTTAACAACTGCATCGTTTGAAACCGATAACTCCACATAATTAATAGTTAGTATTGGCGTGGTTACTGGATTAGGGTACAACAATAAATCATGCTTATTTTTTTTAAAATTGCTTGTACTTAACACGCCTTGTTCATATACTTCTTGAATATATGAAGGGACTCGTGAATCAAGGTCTCGATAGAATTGTCCAGTAATGTTCAGTTCCCCATTGTTCATGCCACCTATACCTGTAGCTGGTCCAAAGAAATAATACCAATTATAGCGCTCGATAAAATCAGCTCCTTCAAGAACTTCAGTCAAGCCTTTTATATTAGCATAACCTTGTTCTACTGTAAGATTTGCAGATCCAAAATTGGGGTTACCATAGTTATACTCTGTTACCCATATTGGAAGACCATATCGGTCATGAAGACCTTTGAAGCGCTCTAAAAATGCAGATTTTGAACGACGTACATAGTCATGTGCTGGAATAAAATCGACACGGTAACCACGTTCTATACACGCGTCCATAAATTCTTTAATCCAAGCGCCGTCATTAAACGAATCATTTGTTGTACTATATTGTACATTCTCAACACCTGGAGCTCCTAATCTAAGACCAGAAGCTAATAGTTTTGGATAAGCTTCTAAAGCCTCTTCTACCGTTAAGTTTGATTGATGTATGTTATCAGGTTCATTAAAAGCCAAGAGATGATTGAAAGACATATTCTGTCCAATTGCTTCCATATTTTCAAGCGATGTCCAATTATCACCCTTACTCCACGACATTGGGACAAATTCAACTCCACTTGACTGCTGGTCATTTAAGCCCCAGCTATAGTGCCAAGTGGTGTTATAATTATCTGCGCTACTCCATTTTATATCTCCTCCTAAGCTTCCTTTTTTACCTACAGGAAACCAAGGACTCACACGTATGAATGAAATAGAACGCTGCAAGTCAGCAGGCAAGTTAATTTCTAGAGCATCATCTTGAGCAATATATACTTTACTAAAACCTAATCCGTTGATGTCTTGCGCAAAAGTAGCCATATATCCTTTTTCTAATGTAAAAGACACCGCCCAATCTTCATAATCTCCTAAACCACCATTGTAATAACCACAATAAACTTCGTGTTCTTCTCCTGAAAAATTATAACCATCATAGAGTTTAAGAACCGGATCATTAACTCTGGAAGCAATAAAAATATCTTGTGCAGTTTGTAGTTCTGAAATTGAACTATCTATTGCACTAGAAGCTGAATCACAATTAGCAAGTACAGTATTAGCACTATCAATTGCTAACTGAAAAGCATCGGCAGCAGATTGCGGATATTGATTATAAATAGTACCTATAGATGCAGAAGTGAGTATGTTTTCTGCTGCATTTACATTAGTTTTTAATAATAAACGATTTTCAGCTCCACTTAACAAAGAGATATTATCAAAATAGACTTGACCATTATTATTGTACATGTAAAGCAATTGAATATCAATTTTAGCTATGTCTTCGGCTTCTTCTAAAAAAGGAATATCTGTAGTCATTAATTCTCCATTTACATAAATCTCAACTTTTTTAGTAGTAAAGTCTACCCGAGTAGAAATTGTAAAAGGCGTGTTTGCTGGAAAGCTTATTGCTGGTGCTCCTTCTGTAAAACTGCTCGGAACCCCATTTGCCATAGCTGCGGCATACTTTATTTTTGCAGTTCCAAGACCTAAACCAATACTAGATAAATATTCTCCTGTAGATGAAATTAGGTGTATTTGACAATTTAAAGCAGCACGAGAAGCTAATACATCAAAAGAAAAAGTAGAATTCTCAGATGTTGGTGTAAAATCATGAAAAACAGAAGGCTTATAAATATTGTGATTAAATTTTAACTTACCTGATTCAACTGTTATTCTTCCAGAAGTATTGTATTCTGTCCAATCTGATGGTAAAGCTCCTGCTTCATCAAATGTGTTGTCTACTGTTATTCCACAAGTATTCGTTTGAGAGAAACTTTCAACAACAAAAAAAAGAGCTATTACATATAGTAATTTTAGTTTCATATATCTTTAAATTTTAGTTTAACACTTAAAAACAAGTTTTTATCTACCTCTAAAACAAAGTAAGTGTTTACAAGGGAATTAAAATTCTCAATTAAGGTGTCTATTTGTTGCTAAAATTTTAAAGAATTACCTTTTATCAAAAAAACATTTACATTAATCGATCGTTAGTTAATTATCAATTCTGGTTGATAAATTTTATCAATATTCACTATTTTTAATATCAAATTATTGAAAACAGTATTTTACTTTATAATCTGTTAGTTCTAAAAACTAAAGTCATTAAAATATCTATTTAGAGCTTTATGAAAAAAAATGTAACTTAGGTCTTAAAATTTGTCCTACTTTTTGTTGCAAGTCTACAAACAGAATAAACTCAAAAGAATATAAAAACAAAAAAGGTAGCAATCTAAAATCACTACCTTATTATTTATTAATTCTGTAACACTATTTTAGAATGTTACATGACATACTACTGAACAACAATTTTCCCTCTTTCTATAGATTTAATATTTTGATCGTTTATATAAGTGGCTTGAAAAATAAAAATCCCTTTTTGTTTTCCTGATGGGATCCATGCTTCCTCCATATTGGATGTTGTGAATATAAGTTTCCCATCTAAACCATAAATATTCAAAGTATAATTAGACCTGTTTTCTAATAATGTTAGTGGTTCAAAATTAGGGTTTGATGAATTAATTAGACTTGGAAATGTAAGTTTCGATGTTGCTTGAACCTCAATTTCTTTTGAGTTAGAACTTTTTGATTGGCTACCAAATCCTAGGCTATTTTCATCAACGGCTGTTAATTTCCACTGTACAAATGGACCATTCCAACTACTTTGACCTACTGAAACTTCTTGAGAGTTATTTATATTTAATCTTGTGTTAAGTTGTTTATTCTGAATGAACCAGTTATCTCCTATAGGTATCATTTCCCATTGTACCAAATTACCAGTAAACGAAGAATTTATGATTCTAACAGAAGCCTCATCATTTAAAGTAGTAGACATTGCTTGTAACTTTTTTCCATTAGCAACATTTTGTACATAATAATAACCATTACCTGCATCTACAATATCCCAAAATCCTTTCGATCCAGTTTCATTTGTTCCTGAAGTTATTACATCTGTAGCAGCATCATTAGTTCTTAATCTTACATTTGTAGCAACATGATCGATATAGACCCTATTAGGTTTAGGCTCATTTATCTTAAATGAAACATGGGTAAATGAACCTGTTGGTATGTCTAGTAAAAATTGGTTCTGATTCTCTTCTACGGATTCTATAATAAAAGATTCTCCTGCAGGCTGATCATCATCATCCCATCGTGTTACACTTATATCACCATCAATTGTAAAACCTTCTAGAATTTCTACAGGGTATTCTTCGTAAAAAGGTGGTGTGAAACTTGTATTACATGGGCTTACAGCATTGATAAAAAACACATTTACTTCATTATCTCTTATATATGCTCTACTATGAAGTTTCAACCTACTTATTACTTCTTCTCCATCATGATCTAACATTCTTATAGGTTGTGAACCAATCAATGATTCAGTATAAGCTCTCATTATATAATGTCTTGGTGAATTACCTCCAGATAAAGGATAATCCCACCAGCTTACTAAATCTAACCCAAGATCAGTCCAATCAAACATACATCCAATAGCAAGTTCGGAAGTCCAAATATCTGATTCTTTTTCATAGTCTAAACTACACCTAATTTTATCCCAATGCGCTTCAGTAGCCCATGCTTCACGATATTTATCACTTTGAGCTAGTTCATATTCGTATTTTAAATCTGGATGATTGGTTGCATTATGGTGATTTAGGTAATAGTGATTCCCAAATACATCAAATCTATCTTCTCCATTAATGTCGTATAATTCATCTAAAGGCCCATTTTCTCCTAATGGCTTATATAATTCTGGAGCCACAATTCTAGGTACAACATAACCAAGACTTGCTGTTCTTGCTTTTAATTCATCAACAGCTATCTTAAAATCTTCAACATCCATTCTAGCAGCTTCTTTATCAAAAGCAAAAGCATCAATTGTATGTCCTTTTCCATGCATAAACTCAATAAAATCAACAACTAATTGTGCATATTTTAAAGGATTAGCTACAGTTGGTTCTTCTGTTGTTACCCAATCAGGAAAATATTCTGCTTTATCAGAAGTATTTACTTTAAGACCTGCAAAAATCATAAAAGGTTCAGTACCATTATAAGATGCTTTAGCATTCTCTATAGATTCTAAAACAGTTGTGTAAACACTTTCTACTACCACACCTTCTTCTGGATGTCCACCATAATAATCGCCACAATATAATGGAACTCTAAGGCTGTTCATTTTAGCTTCACCAAAAGCTGTTTCTGCATTACCGATATTATTTAAAGATCCAGGGTTATGATTCATATCTAACATATGGTATTTTGTAACCCTACCGAATTTTTCGAGCGGATTTATAGTCGCTTTATTAACAGTTTGTCCATAATTGTTGTTAATGGTAAAAAAAATGACCATTAAATAAAGTAATTTTAGTTTAATTTTCATGTTGGGTAAATTTTAAGTTAGTTTATAATTATACTTTGTATTATATTGATAATAAATACAAATACTCTTTAAAGTAAATATTTTTAAATGAAGTAAAAATCTCAATTTAGGGGTGAATTTGTTACTACATGATTGTAGCGTACTTTATATTTTCTGTTTGAATATTTACAAAAAATGATAAATATTTCCCTGTAGATGACATTAAATGTATTTAACAGTTTACAGAAGTATGCGTTAACAAACCATGGATTTGAAATCCATAGTTTTAAACAAAAGAATGAAATTCTTTTCTGAGAATAGCTTGTCATTCCGAATGCTACAGAAAGTAAAATGTATTTTACTTGAATGTATATAGCGTAGCTAACGAAGAGGAATCTCATTATTATAAGATGTCTCAAAAGTTTATAGAAACTAAAGTAACTGAAATAAAATTACAGGGTTTTATTACAATATAACCCATTTTCTTTCATTATTTACAAATGAGTAAATAATTTCAACATTTCTGTTTAACTGCTCTATTCAAGTTCATACTCTTAATCTATTTAGTTCTAAAGCAAAAAACGAAACAATATCTATTTTTGATTATTTAATAATAAATCTTAGCGAATTTGAAGTTTGATTTACAGATATTTTTAAAACATAAATGCCACTTTTAAATGCCTTAGTTTCAATACTAATTATATTATCTTCAATAGTGTAAACTCTCTTAATCAATATGATCTGTCCTAGTTGATTCATTATTTGAACGTCTACTTTTTCAGAATTAAAATTTGATTTTAATTGAAGATTATCGCCTTTTTTAACAGGATTAGGGTACGCTTTTATTTTATCGCTATTATTAATAATATCTGTAACACTTAGACTTTGCCCATCAAGTATTCTATTTATAAATCCAACCATTTCAATTAAAACATCTTCATATGCAGGCTTACCTGGATTAAAAAAAGCATGAACTTCTCCAGGATATATTACAGCTTCTGCATCTCCACCTTTGGCGTTTATAGCATCTGCAAATAAAGTACTTTGTTTGTGCGATATTGTTGTATCTGCATCACCATGCATCAGGATTACTGCAGGGGGTGTATCACTCAATTGAAAAATAGGAGAATTCGCTGCTTCACTTGGTATATTTTGTTTATACCAATTACCTACACCAAAGTCTCCTGCATCATTTACAAAATCATAAATACCATTGAATCCAATAAATCCTAAAACGCCTTCATACCGTTGAGCTATCAATGCAGCTAATGGTGTACCTGCAGAACCTCCGCTAAAAAACACTTTTGTCATATCAAAATTATATTGTTCAGCGTTTTCTAAAGCCCATTGATAGGCTGTATCTACATCTTCTAATGCTAAAGAGAAAGTTCCACTAGAACCTGAACATCTGTAAGACACGCCTAAAGAAGCAACACCTAAGTTCTCTGCTAAATACTCTCCATGAGGAGAATAAGAAGCATCAGAAGACTCTGGACGTCCACCAGCCCATCCACCTCCATGTACCCATATATGTACAGGAAACTTTTCAGTAGTGTTTTCATTAATAACTGGAGTTGTTAACCTTAAAGGCAACTCATGTCCTACAATAGGAAAATCTACTGTAGCTATAGGTTCGTCTAGTTGATAACTTACATATTCAAAAGTTTTTTCAGCCTCTACTATAAAATTATAAGTATTTCCTTTAGGTAAAGCAATTGAAAGATCATCAGTAGATTTTAGACCATCTTGTATTTGTACTGAAACCAATCCGTTATTTGGCCAATTTTCAGATGGAGTAAAAGTAAGAACGTTAGAAGGAGATAGAGTCCAAATTCCAGCAGCTTCTGTGTCACTTTTGTTTACATAAACTTTTGGGTAATCTGATGTTTCATCTATAGGTTGATCAAATATAATTGAAATAGGACTATCAACAGATAATCCTGTTTTGTCTTCGGGTAAAACTTCTCTAACAGAAAATTCAGGAATCACTAAATCACTATATTCAGTTGCCAAACGGTTATATTCATTTTGAAAATCAGTATCATTAAGGGTACCGTCATACAATGAAAACTCCACCATTTCTGTATGAGAATAAGTTTTTGCATCTCCTTTAATAGCAAAAAGATTAAATCTAAGACCATCATTACTGGTGATCATAGTATCATTAATTTTGCCTACAGTAATAATAGGAGACGTATTGTCAAAATACTTGTAATTTCCATTTGCATCTATTTTAAAACCAAAAAAGAAAAATCCATCTATAGGAACAGTCCCTAATGTTAAACGCCTATAATTACCTGTCTTAGAGTAGTCTAAGCAAACTCTACCATCAGAAGTTCTAACCAATCTTATTCCTGTAACAGAACTCCAGGTAGGGATGCTATAGTTGCTCACTAAAGAAGCTTCTTTATCTCCACTTTTTTGATCAAGCACACTACCTACATAAAATATACTATAAGTTTTATCTGAAACATATGCTCCACTTCCTTCTATTTTAAGAAAAGAACCATCTTTATTAAAACGTACAGTAGTTTTTCCTGGGTAAGTTTCATGAGATTGTTCAGCTCCAAGATTAGTATTACTCTGTGTGGCATCTGGGTAGCCATCAATTTGATTTTCCCAAAGCGTTACAGATCCTAAATTATCTGCTACAATGCCTTTAGCATTTTCTAATAGTACTACTTTTGTTTGGCTGAATCCGGCCAAACTAGATAATACAAATACAAAAATAAGAGCATTTAAGTTTTTCATAATTATTTATTTTAAAGAAAAAGAGAATGCTTCTATAGTTTCAACCCTTCAAAAATTTGAATCATTTCTTTTAACTTTTGGGGATTTTCTTTTGCTAAGTTCTTTTGTTGACCAATATCGTTTTTAAGATCGTACAGTTTGTATTCTAAAGAATTTCCAGTTTCGATCCCTACTTTTTTATTGATAGTATTTCCTTTATATGGCGGAATCATAATCCAATCGCCACTACGCAAAGCAGTATGAGATTTAGCTTCAATTATTAAATGATCACGACCTTTTTGAGATTTTCCTAATAAGGTGTTGAGTAAATCTTTACTATCTGTTGTACTCTCATCTATACCTACAAGATTCCCTAAGGAAGCCAATAAATCTATTTGGCATACTATAGCATCAGACACATTTGGTGTGATATGATTTTTCCAGTAAGTAATAAAGGGCACACGTGTACCTGCCTCAAAAAGACTGTATTTACCACCACGTAAACCACCTTTAGGATCATGATTCCCTAATTTCTCTACAGCTTCATCGTAATAACCATCATTTAAAACAGGGCCATTGTCACTAGAAAATACAATTAATGTATTTTCTAAAACGCCTTCTTCTTCTAATGTTTTCATAAATTCACCAATACACCAATCAGCTTCTAAAATAACATCACCTCTTGGTCCCATACCAGATTTTCCAACAAATCGAGGATGCGGTGTTCTAGGTACATGAGGTTGCTGCATGGCATAGTAAAGAAAAAATGGTTTGTCTTTATGTGTCTTTACATAGTTTTTTGCTTTTTCTAAAAAATGATCAGCCATATCTATATCGCTCCATTTTGCAGCTTCACCACCTTTCATATATCCAATTCTTGGAATGCCATTTACAATACTATTATTATGTCCATGATGCCATGTCATAGTTAGCATTTCTGGGTTAGATTTTGCTGTAGGTTCTCCTTTAAAATTCTTTTTATAATCAACTTCAATAGGATCCTTTTTGTCTAAGCCAACAACATGGCCATTATCAATATATACTGTCGGCACACGGTCTTGCGTAGCAGCTAGAATATAAGAGTCATCAAAACCAACTTCATTAGGGCCTGGTTTAATCGTTTCGTTCCAGTTTACATACCCAGAACCTAAGCCTAAATGCCATTTTCCTATAATAGCTGTTTGATACCCTGCTTTAGATAGCATTTTGGGTAACGTTTGTTGTTTTGTATCTATTAATAATGGCGCATTACCTGCTAATATTCTTGCTTTTTTATTTCGCCAAGGGTACACCCCCGTTAACAAAGCATAACGACTTGGTGTGCAAGTAGCTGAAGATGCATATCCATTGGTAAATTTCACACCTCCAGTTGCTAAGGCATCTATGTTAGGTGTTTGAAGCTCAGTAGCTCCATAACAACTTAAATCACCATATCCTAAATCATCTAAATAAATGACAATAATATTTGGTTTGTTATTTTTAGTATCAACAGCAGTTTGTGATTCCTTTGTACTGTTTTTACAACTAAAACTCACAAATATGATAGCTACTACTAATAATCTGTAAAATGTATTTCTCATTTTTTTTCATTTCTAAATACAAAGGCACATTCAAATATTCATTATTTATTGTTACAGCACTTATAAAACCTCTAACTGATAATATCCATATTGTATATCTCGTTAAAGGTTTTAAAGTCTGCTTTCGTACGTTTAAATAATCTTGCAAACAGTAAGTCTGGAGCAACTGTGAGCACTTACAATCACAGAAATCATTAGCACAAAAAAGGTTAGAGCAGGTTTTTCATTTTTATTTAATTTATGCTTTTGAGTCTCAAAAAAACTAATATCATCCTAATAACATAATCTGTTTCGTATAACTTATTTCTTATAAAAACTTAATTATAGCCTAATTACAAAGTTAATAGGTTTGATCTGGTTTAATTTCTCAATTTAGGGAGGAGAATGTTTCGCTTAAGTGTTTTTCTTACAAAAAAAGATATAAAACACTTTAAATTTCTAGTGTATTCTTTTTGACTAAATAGCCCCTAAAAAAGCAAACAATTAATATGAAACAAGCGATTAAGTATCTTTAGAATCTACGCATAAATTTAAGACTGAAATACCATTATATAATCACTTTAACATTTATTCTTACCGCAAGAATGCAAACACCAAAAGAATGTATATGTTGCAAATACTTGTTTTGCCTATTTTGCAACATATGTAGGTGGTTTTTGGTACGCAAAGAAACATTCAAGTTAATATATTTGAATATATTTCAAAACACATAACATTTACATTATATGAAAAAAACAATACGCATTAAGAACTTCGTTCTTCTTTTTGCTCTTAGCTTAGCATTATCAGGGTTTAACAACAACAATCCCAAAAACAGCATAATAGATAGAATTAGTTTTGATGCGAATTGGAAATTTATTCAACAAGATATACCTGGTGCAGAACAAATTGGTTTTAATGATGCTTCTTGGAAGACCTTAAATCTGCCCCATGATTGGAGTATTGAAGGTGCGTATAATGAAAATAATCCCATGGGAGGACAATGTGGTTATTTACCAGCAGGTTATGGGTGGTATAGAAAAACCATTACCGTTCCTCAAGATTGGAAAGGAAAACATATTGAAATTGCTTTTGATGGTGTCTTTATGAATAGTACCGTTTGGGCAAACGGACAAGAACTAGGAACTAGACCTTATGGATGGGTTTCTTTTGCTTATGATATTAGCGATATAGCACAAAAATCTGAGACCATCACTTTTGCAGTTCGTGTTGACAATAACAAACAACCTTCGGCGCGTTGGTACACAGGAAGTGGTATTTATGCACATACCTGGATAGACATAAAAAATAATACCCACATTGATAGAGATGGCATCTTTATAAGAACAGAAGGAGAAAATATATTTATAGAAACAGATCTGTTTAATAAAGACGAAAAATGCAAAAACGCCAAGCTAGTTACTTCTATTATTGATGAAAATGGGACAACGGTTGTCTCTACTAAAGACAAAATAAAATTAGAGAAAGATTTACTAGTCAAAACAAAATTACATATCGAAAACCCGAAACGTTGGTCAACTGAAACCCCATATTTATATACACTAAAAACAGAATTACTTAGGGGTAAAAAAGTTGTAGATGTTGTTGAAACAAAATTTGGTGTTCGAGATATTGAGTGGAAAGCAGAAACAGGCATGTGGTTAAATGGCAAAAACGTAAAACTGCAAGGCGTTTGTAACCACCAAGATGCTGGAGCTTTAGGAGCTGCTGTACCCTATAAAATTTTACGTTTCAGAATTCAACAATTAAAAGACATGGGGGTTAATGCTATTAGAACAGCCCACAATCCGCAAACACCCGATTTTTATGATATATGCGACGAATTAGGCATGCTGGTAATGGATGAGATTTTTGATGGTTGGATGAAAAAGGCTAAAAACGACTACGGAGCACATCATTTTGATACATGGTGGAAACAAGATTTAACCGATTGGATTAAAAGAGATAGAAACCATCCATCAATAGTTATTTATAGTGTTGGTAATGAAACACGAGGAGTTATAGGTAAAGATTTAGTTGCTACCTGTAACCTTTTAGACCCTACACGCCCAGTAACATCAGGACATTCTGGTTCGGAATATATGAATGTTTTAGGAGTAAACGGAAGTAGTGAAAAGAAAGGGTATTTAGAAAATTTGAAAACCAAACAAAAAGGAAAAGTTTTTATTGGTACAGAAAACACGCATACATGGCAAGTAAGAGGTTATTACCGAACTAAAACTTGGTTTAGAGATGGTTTTCCTAACAAAAACCAAAGACCTTATGCCATTGCGGATTTAACAGAAAAAGAAGTTTTTACACACGATTGGACCGAAGAAGCTGATAGAAAAAACAGAAAACAAATTTTTAATTCAAGCTATGATAATGCTACAGTACGAGTATCTTCTCGCTTAAACATAGCACAACTTCGTGATATTCCTGCTTATGCAGGATCTTTTCGTTGGACAGGTCATGATTATATTGGAGAAGCAGGCTATGTACACGGAGGCTGGCCTTTTAGAGCTTTTATGGGAGGTGCTATAGATTTAGCAAATTTCGAAAAAGACTTATTCTATTTATATCAAAGCCAATGGACCACTAAACCAATGGTACATGTATTACCGCATTGGACACATCCTAAAATGGCTTTAGGAACAGAAATTCCTGTTTGGGTGTATTCTAATTGTGATGAAGTGGAATTGTTCTTTAATAACACATCATTAGGAAAACAAAAGCCAGGGAAAAACTGGGAAAACATGCAATGCCAATGGATGGTAAAATGGCAACCAGGAACTTTAAAAGCTATAGGTTACAAAAACGGAACTGTTGTTTCTGAAAAAATTATAAAAACAGCTAATACGCCTTCTTCTATTGAATTATCTATAGACGGAGATCCTCTAGAAAATAAAACGGATGATATTGTACAAGTTCGTGTTACTACTACAGACAATAAAGGAACATTTTATCCGTATGGAGAAAACAGAACGTATTTTAATGTATTAGGTTCTGGTAAAATAAAAGCTTTAGATAATGGAAGTCCCGTAGATGTAGAACAGCATGTAGGGCCTAATCATAGAAAAGCATTTTATGGATTAACTCGCGCTTACATTATACCTACAAACTCATCGGGAAGTATCAACTTGTTAGCGAGCTGTATTTTAGGAGAAAAGAAACTAATTACCTCTAATAAAATAAGTATAGATACTAAAATCATCAATTTAAGAGGTGATAAAATCACTCCCAAAACTCAAATTTTCTACACAACAAATGGTGATACGCCAACACAGAAATCAACGCTCTATAATGGTAGTTTTGAAATTAGCATAGAAACTACAGTAAAAGCATTAGTGGTTGTTGACGGGAAACCAATACAAATTTTAGTAGAGACTTTCGGAAAAAATGAAGGGTTTACATGGAATAAAATAATAGGAAGCAATATTTTAATTGGAGAACAAGCTGAAGAAGCTACCTTAAATAACGCAATAATATCATCAAAAGGAACGAATTTTAACGGTAAAGGTTTTGTATCCCTAACTAAAAAAGACGCATCTATTTCATGGTATCAAGAAAATGATGGAGGTGCTGGTAAAGCAAATTTATTCATTCGCTATAGCTCTAACATAGAAAATGCTTCTGGAAATCATATCAAATTGACTGTGAATGGAAAAGTAATCAAAAACAAACTCTTTTTACCTAATACAAACCATCTAGGAAATTCGTGGAATAAAGTAAAAATCCCTATTCAAATAGATCGTGGAGCTAACACCATAAAATTAGAAACACTAAACAATAAAAAACTTTTAATTGACGAGATTTCAATCAATTAAATAAAATTAATAAACGCAATGCTGTTTTTTAAACAATTCTACTGCTATTTATAAAAAACTGACTACAAGACATTTAACAAGATTTATTAACGTTCTGGTAACATTTTAACCCCTTAATTGAGAAAACCAGAACATCTAAACCTTTTAAATTTGTCCATATAACACCCTGATTAAATTACTCTTAGTCAGGATTGAATAAAAACTAAACAATCAACAAACTAAATTAAATTATGAAATTAAAGTTAATTACACTTTTTCTATGCTGTTTTAGTCTTGTTTCGGCTTGGTCGCAGACCGTTACTGGTATAGTGATGGATGGATCAGGATTACCGCTAGCAGGTGTCAATGTTATTATTAAAGACACTCAAACAGGTGCTGTTACAGATTTTGACGGAAAATTTAGAATCAAGGCCAAACAAGGAGACGTCCTACAGTTTTCTTATATAGGTTACATTAACCAAGAGGTTACAATTGATTCTCAACAAAATGTAAGTGTCTCAATGAAAGAAAATCTTTCTGAATTAGACGAAATTGTAATTGTAGGTTATGGAGAACAAAAGAAAGAAAGCGTCGTAGGATCTATTGGGCAAGTAAAAGGGGCTGAGTTATTAGAAACGGGAACTCCAAATGTAACTAACGCTTTAAGTGGTATTTCACCAGGGCTTCTTATAGTTCAGGAGTCAGGAGAACCAGGAAATGATGATGGAGATATTTTTATTCGTGGTGTTGCAGAACCTTTAATATTGGTTGATGGTGTTGAAGTTGTTGGTGGGTTTTCCAATATTGACCCAAGAGATGTAGAAACTATTAGTATTTTAAAAGATGGGTCGGCAACAGCTGTTTACGGTATTAGAGGTGCAAATGGGGTTATTATTATAACAACTAAACGAGGTAAAATAGGAAAGCCTAAAGTAAGTTTTTCTAGTCAGTATTCTGTAAAAACATACCCAGACAGATATGATTCTTTAAATGCTTATGAAGCTGAAAGTCTTCGTAATGTTGCTCTGTATAATGATGCAGATTTCGGTAATGGATTTAATTCTCAAGAAGATTTAAATCATTGGAGAGATGGAAATTTACCATACCTCTATCCAGATACCGACTGGGTAGATTTTGCAACCGAAGATTTTGCTACTAGTTTTAATCAAACTGTATCTGTTAGAGGAGGGTCCGATTTTGTAAAATATTATGCTTCTGCTGGGTATTTACAAGAAGGTGACATTACGGCTTCAAGAAAATTTTTTAATTACGATCCTGAGTTTAAATTTAAGAGGTACTCATTCAGAGGGAATTTAGATTTTACCTTATCTAAATCAACACGATTAATAACAAGTATTAGTAGTCGTATAGAAGATAGAAACAAAGCTGGAACTGGTGAAGATAATGATAATAATAACTTTTTAGGATATTTCACAAATGCCCCAGGTACAATCCCTTTTTATCCTGCAGAAGCCTTAGAAAAATACCCAGATCCTTTTTTCCCAGGGGTGGAAGAAATTAGATTCCCTATTACAAGTCAAATAGGTAGCGATGTTAATGGAGCATCTAGACGTACTAAAACTATTTTTAATATAGATTTAGAACTGCAACAAGATTTAGATTTTATTACAGAGGGGTTAACTGCTAGTGTTAAATATAACTATGTAAGCAACTATACAACAAGGCAAATAATTAATTTTGACTCCTCTCTAGAAGTAAGGCCAGATAGACATGATTTATTGCGTGATGGTACATGGGACTCTTTTGAAAGTCCAGATTACGAACGTCCATTCGATTTTAATATAGGAAATGAAGCAACAAGCGGTACAGATGAGATATCTTATTTCAAAACACAACTAAACTATGGCCGTTCTTTTGGAAAACATAATGTAACAGGAACTGTACTTTTTAGCCGTAATAAAAGAATTAATGGAACTCAATTTCCCTTTTTTAATGAAGATTATGTAAGCCGTCTTACTTATGACTTTGATTCCAAGTATTTTTTAGAAGTTGCAGGAGCATATAATGGCGATGAAACTTTTTTTACAGGGAAGCGTTTTAAATTTTTTCCATCTATTTCCGGAGGAATTAATTTAGCTAAACTAAAGTTTGTAAATAATATTATTCCAGAACTTAATAATTTTAAAATTAGAGCCTCTTATGGTGAAACTGGAGATAAATCTGGTTTAAAAGTTAACAATGTACTATACCGTTGGCAATATTTAACATTCTTTGGCTATACAAGTGGTAATACTGATACAAGAGCAAATCAAAGATTCTTTTTTGGTGAAGGTGAGACTCAAGAAATTGATGTTATTGAAATAAAGCAATTAGGTAATGAAAATTTAACATGGGCTACAGTTATTAAAAAGAATATTGGAGTTGATTTTGGTTTTTTAAACAATAAAATATCTGGTAGTGTTGATTTTTTTAGAGAACAGCGAGAAGGCTCAATTGCTAGACCTACAAATGCCACCTCTCCAATTTTCTTAGGTTCTGTTGTTGAATTACCTTTTGCTAATTTAGGGGCTACAGATAGAAAAGGTTACGAGCTATCTCTAACTTATAAAAACAGAACAGCTGGTGGGTTGTCTTATTCTATAAATGGATTTTACGCATTTTATGAAAACCGTGTTATTTTTAGTCCAGCTGATGGACCTGGAACACCTCAATATACCACAGTAGCAGGTAAACCTAGTGGAACTACAGCTTTATTACAAACAGATGGTTATTTTCAAAATATAGATGAATTATTAAATTATCCTACCTATGCAGGCGCTCCTGGATTGGGAGACTTAAGATATATAGATTACAATGCTAACGGTACTGTAATAGGTGCTAGTGATGAAGACATGATAAGATTTGATTTACCAAAAGCACCTAAACATAGTTATAGTTTAAGGCTAAATGCATCCTATAAAGCATGGTCTTTTAGTGCTTTAATTAATGGTATAGAAGGGCATAAAGGTCTTGCCAATTCTAGTTTATATTATTCATTACCAGGAACCGCAGCGGCAGGACGTATTGATCATTTAGATTATTGGACACCAGATAATCCTAATGCAGAATTCCCTGCAGTACATATAGGTAGTAATAATCCTAATACTCTGGTTGCTACTACAGATAGAGTTGTTGATTTAGATTATATTAAATTAAGAAACGTGAATATAGGTTATAATTTTGATATGAGCGAAAGTGAAATCGGGATTAGCGCTTTAAAAGTCTACGTTAGCGGTAGTAACCTTCTTACTATTTCAGATTTAGGTTATGCAGATCCTGAAGGAAACAAACCAGGAGCTTACCCTACATTAACCAGGTTTAATTTAGGTTTAGATATTACTTTTTAAAAATTAAAAACAAAGAATTATGAAAAATAAAAAATATTTATATGTTTTAACCATAGCTATTTTGTTTTTTAGCTGTGAAGAATATTTAGACGAGCAACAACAATTTGAAGCTTTAGACCAGAACGATGTTTTTTCTGATATTCGTTTGGCAAGTGACTTCTTAGATGGTATTTACACAAGGATGGTAACCGAAGTATCGGCAATAGGTTCTAATCCTGATATATTACCTGCAATGGTAATGTCTGACGAAGGCTACCCTGGAAGGATGGATAGTAGTGTTCCTACAATTTATAACTCATATAAAAATTCAGACTATTTAGGTTTAATGAATCGCAATCCTGCAATCAATTCATTTACAACACCTCAATTTGTTTCTAGATATACTGAATCGTGGAAAGGTATCAATACTGTAAACACTTTTCTTGCAAATGTTGATAAAATTAATAACGGTACCGAAGAGGAAATTGATCGTTTAAAAGGGCAGGCTTATTTACTAAGAGCATACTATTATCATTTAATGACTAAACGCCATGGTGGTCTTATTTATTTAAAAGAAAATTTAAATCTAAATGAATCTTTTGATAGAGAACGAGAAAGTTATGCTAGTAATTTAGCAGATATTATAGAAGACCTAGATATTGCTTTTGATTTATTACCTGTAAGATGGGAGTCTGAAAATGTAGGAAGACCAACTAAAGGGTTTGCTTTAGCATTAAAATCTAGAGTTACACTCTTTGCAGCCAGCCCACTTGTAAACACTAATAACGATCAGCAAGCATGGGTTAATGCTGCCACAGCTGCTTCAGATTTAATTAATTATGCAAATGCAAATGGATTATATGAATTAGCAGATGCCTCTAATGCTATTAATATGGATGTGGATCATAATGGTGCTGATCTTTTCGTATCAGAAGCCGAAGAATTATTACCCTATAGAAGTATTTTTAACGGCCCAGGTCGGTCCAAAGTATTTCCTAACGAAGTTATTTTTATGGAAAGTATTGAACGTACTGCTGGAGGTGGTAATGCCACAAATCCTTTACCTAGATTGTATTTAACTGTTGGTTTTGATATAGCCAAAGGTAATAGTAGACCTATGAATGTTGGAGCTACAGCTAACATTGTTGCTAAATATGAAACTAAAAATGGTTTAGCTATTGAAGATGATCCTTCTTATAACCCTCAAGAACCTTTTATAAATAGAGACCCTAGGTTTTACAATAATATATTATTTCATGGAGTGCCTTGGATACATACAACATCTGGACCTAAAAACCCTACAAATGTTGCTGACTTAGCTCGAATAAATGAAAATGGGGTTCTTGGATTAGATTTACATGACCCAGCCACACCTGCTAATAGATTATGGGAAGTTAGGAATCACACGGGCTATCGCATACGAAAATGGGTACCAAATGGATATTATTTAACGGGAGGTAGTAGAGGTCAATTAGATTTTCATGTAAATACTATTGTATTTAGAATGGCAGAAGTGTATTTAAATTATGCTGAAGCTGCAAATGAAGCCTATGGCCCAAGTGGAACAGCCCCAGGAAGTACATTAACAGCTCTTGATGCGGTTAATAAAATACGAAATAGAGTAGGAATGCCTAACGTTAATGCCATGTATGCAGGGTCTAAAGAACTATTGAGAGAGCGTATTAGAAATGAACGTGCTGTAGAATTATGCTTTGAAGGCTTTAGATATGATGATATGAGACGATGGAAAATTGCACATTTAGATGAAAACAGAAAAGTAAAATATTTGTTTATGCGTTGGCAAGGTGGTGAGTCTGCCCTTTATCCAACAGGATTTAGTTATGAGGATGTTGAACAAATAGATCTTGAAAAAACGTTTACTGATAAAAATTATTGGTGGCCAATTCCATCTTCAGAAAATATAGCATCACCATCTTTTAATCAAACCGAAGGTTGGTAAAATGTAATTGTATTTTCATAAATATAATCTAGATATACTAAACTAAAAATTATAAAAACAAACAAATGAAACTAACCATAACAGAAATCAAAATTTTTATTTTCTGCTTACTTAATATGCTAGTCATTAATATTTGTGTTGCTCAAAACAACACATCATTAAATGCTTTAGCTGTTCAGGATTCATTACCAAAAAGCAACGACGAGATTCTGACTACACCGTTTGGAATTTTCAATTTAAGCAAAACTACAGCTCCTGTGTTCAGAATATCAGGAGATGTACTAAGACAGACACCTGGAGACCATGTGTATAATGCCTTAAGAGGAAGAGTGCCTGGTTTAAGAGTAACTAGAACCAGTAATACTCCTGGTGCAGATGGATATTCAATTAGTTTAAATGGTGGTTCACCAACAGTTTTAGTTGATGGATACCCAGTCGGTTTACAAGTGGATTTAAGGGAAGTTGAAGAGGTTATAGTCTTTACAGATGCAACGTTTAATTCTATACTTGGGAATTTAGGAGATAATGGCCTTATTTATATTGTTACTAAAGGTGGTAAACTAGGAAAGCCAACAGTTGAGGTTAATTATCACAGTGCGTTAAATTCAGCTACACGCTTACCTAGATTACTATCAGCATCAGAATACGCTACAGTAATAAATCAAGCTTCAAACAATGATGGATTTGGAGATATATATAGCCCTGAAGCTATAGCTGCTTACAATAATGGATCAGATCCTATAAGATTTCCTAATGTAGATCGTCAAGAAGCATATTTGGCTGGAACATCAATATCTAATTATGCCTCCCTTAATGTATATGGTGGACAAGACAATGTGGCTTATAGTGCTTTTGTTGCATATTCAGATTGGGAAGGTCTTGAAAATGTTGATGAAGGAAAAATAGACGGAAGAAATATTACTTTTAGAACAAAAATAAACGCTAAAGTTAGTGATATAATTGAGGCTCGTGCTAGTATCTATGGTAAATTTAGAGAAAACAAAAGACCTGTAATTGGACCAAATGATACTTTTAGCTTGATTAGTAATACACCGGCAAATGCTTTTCCTTTAAAAGTTGGAGATACTGCTTATGTAGTAAACAATCAATTTAGATCTAACTTATTATCTGAACTAGAAGCAGGTGGTATTTATACTGAATACGATGCCGCCTTAGTGTTTAATATCGGTATAGATGTTAATCTAAATAAGTATATTCCTGGCCTTAGATACAGCACTCATGGTATGATAAGAACTTCTAATGGAAAAGCACTTTTCACTAATAATAGACCAGGGTTATATACAATAGAAAATTTACAGGATAGTGATGGTCAAGATTCTTTAGCATTAAAAGTTCAAACCTTTGATGCTTTAGATCTTACTGTAGGTAGATCAGGTGCAGATGCAGATATACGAAAAACATTTACTTATGGAGGGTATTTAAATTACTCCAAAAAAATGAATCAATCTACATTAGACTTAAACTTAAATCATTTTTTATTTTATGAACCTAATATAAACGCTTCACAGCCAGATAATCGTAACCTAACTTTTAATTTAAATGCATCTTATGCACTTAAAGACAAGTACATGTTTTATGCTAACTTAAATACAAGTAGTAGTAGTAAATTTATTGGAAATAATAGGACTAGTTTTTTTCCTACAGCTGGCATAGCTTGGGTAGCTTCAAACGAAAATTTTCTAAAAAATAGTAAAACTATTGATTTTCTAAAATTTAGAGCTTCTTATGGAGAAATAGGAACAGAATATACTGCCGAAACGTTTTATTATTTAAATACATGGTCAGGTGGTTTAAATAACAATACTATTTATCTTGGTAATGCAAACACAACTCAAACACTAGATTTTGGTTATAGAATAGGCAATATAGCAAATGACGCTATAGACTGGATTGTCTATGATCAATTCTTTGCTGGTGTTCAATTAAGTATGCTTAAAAAATTAAGTTTAGAGGTAAATTATTTTAATATTGATATTAATAATCAAGTAACGAAAGCTAGTGCATTATTTGCAGATGCCTTAGGAGGTGATGCTTTTTTACCACAAATGAATTTTACAAAAAGAAACAATCAAGGTTTTAATGCAAACTTGATGTTTAACGATAATATTGGAGATTTTAAATATTATTTGAATGTAAATGCAGGCTATAACAAAATTACAGGAGAAACAATTGCAGAAATACCATATCCAGATGAATATAGACTGCAACAAGGAGACCCTGAAGATAATTTCATAGGCTATGTTAGTGACGGTTTATTTACAGCAGAGAATATAGGTAGTGCACTACCTCAATTTGGTGATGTACAAATTGGAGATATTAAATATGTAGATCTAAATGGTGATAATGTTATTGATTCTAGAGATAGAAGAGCTGTTGGAAATACAACTCCAAGATTTAATTATGGAGTAAATTTAGGCTTTGAATATAAAGGGTTTAATTTAGATGTTGTAGGCATGGGTGTTGGTGGTTATGATGTTAGTTTATCTGGAAGATCTTATTATACACATTATGGTTTAGGAACTTATTTTGCAAGTGTTGATAGTAACCTTCCTAATGGCAACGCTAACCCTAGGCTTAGTACAACACAAAGTATTAATAATTATGTAAATTCTGACTATTGGTTAGTAGACGGAAGTTATTTTAGAATTTCTAACTTAGAATTAGGGTATACCTTGCCAAAAAACTTAATGGACAAAAGTATATTTTCTAATGTAAAACTATTTTTAAGAGGTAGTAATTTAGCATTGTTTAGTAAGTTCGATGATTTAGATATAGAAGATCTATCGGCTGGAGTTTCTGAATATCCTATGATGAAGAGTTTCGTCTTAGGTTTTTCTATGGATTTTTAATAAGTAAATGGCAAAAAAATATAAAAAGATGAAATTAACTAATAAAGTATTAACAATTATTATCTTAGTATTATGTCTTTCTGGATGTAGTAGCTTCTTTGATGAGGAATTACAATATACACATGAAGAAGAAGTTTTAGACTCTGGAAGAAAATCTAGAGCTCTCATAGATGACATATATAGAGACTACTCATTTCGGTATTTTACGGATTTTGGAATAGAATACCTCACAGACAATAGCGTATTAAACTCATCAGAAACAAATTTGGCAACTGGCTATTGGGGACCTACAAGTAATCCTTTAAGCTATGTGTGGCAACAATCATATAATAACATAAGAGTTGTATATCAATATATAGATTTGGTCCATAACACAGGTTTACCCTATTTACCTTCTGAGGGTAGTGCAGACTTAAGTGATGCAATAGTACAAAGATATTATGGTGAAGCACACTTTTTAAAAGCCTGGGCAGAATGGGAATTACTTAAAGTGTTTGGAGGTCCAGACGAAAGTGGAAATATGCTAGGTTTCCCTATAGTAGATGGCATTTTAGAAAATGATGCTTATGCTACTTTAAGCAGAAATACTTTTGATGAATGTGTAGATCAAATTATGGCAGATTTAGATGTGGCAATTGATAATCTACCTCTTATATATACAGGTACTGAAGACACCGATGCTGGTACTAATTTAGGAACAGCTGCTGCCGAAACGGGAAGAGCAAGTGGTTTAGCTGCTTATGCATTAAAAGCTAAATTAGCACTATTTGCTGCAAGTCCAGCATTTAACCCTACAAATGATCTTACTAAATGGGAATTAGCAGCAAATTTAGCTCATGAAGTTATCGAACTAAACGGTGGTTTAAGATCATTACAAGCTTATGATTTTGACAGAGAAAACAATCCAGATCATATTTGGAGAATGCGTAATTCTAGAAATGATAATAGTCTTGAAAATCGTTTATATCCCCCAACATTATATGGTCAAGGAGAAGTAAATCCATCACAAAATTTAATTGATGCTTTTCCTGATGCAAATGGTTACCCAATAAATAATGCTTCTAGTTCTTATGATGCTAACGAACCATATACATCAAGAGATGCTAGATTCTATAAATTTTTCTTTTATAATGGTGACCAATGTTTTACTTCTGCAACATGCAACAATTATGATCCAATAGAAACTTTTCAGGGTGGTTTAGATAATTTTGGTGGTTTTATTCCTAATGAAGGGACAAGAACTGGATATTATTTAAAAAAGTTTTTAAATAATTTAAATTTTAATCCTTCAGAAGAGAATAGAGTGACTACGCTCCCTAAAGTATATGTACAATTAGGACTTACAGATATTTATTTAAGCTACGCAGAAGCGTTAAATGAAGTTTCTGGACCTGATGCTACTCCCCCAACTGGTTTTAATTTTTCTGCTAAAGACGTACTAGCTAGAGTTAGACAAAGAGCTAGCTTATTTTCAGACCCTTATTTAGATGAAGCTTCAATGAATCAATCTGATTTTAGAAATTTAGTTAAAAATGAAAGACGTATAGAATTATGTTTTACAGGAGAAAGATTTCATGACTTAAGAAGATGGAAAGACATAACAAATATTGAAAATCTAAATGGTGTTAAGATTACTAAAAACCCAGATGATTCATTTTCATATAACAATATAGAAGTAGAAAGAAGAAATTACGAAACTAAAAATTATTATTTACCATTACCATACGATGAGTTACAATTAAATAAAAATTTAAAGCAAAACCAAGGTTGGTAAACAAAAACAAATATTAAAGATTATGAAAAAAAATAAATTAAAAGTTATTGTACAATCCTTAGTTCTTTTCTTAGCTATAGTTATAAGTACAGCTTCATGTTCTTATGACGATTTTGTTGAAAATGAATTCGAATTCACATCTGTATATTTGCCTCATACTCAAATTGATAGATCTTTTATAATGGGAGAAGGTATGCAAATTGGTGTTGGTGTTGTATTAGGTGGAAGACTTTCTAATACTGAGAATGTGGAGGTTACTTTTTCACTAGTTGATTCTGTTGTAAACAATGCTGGTCTTACCATTTTACCTACAGATTATTATGAGTTAGTGGATAGTGAAGGTAACCCAGCAAATAACAAAATAGTTATTCCTGCGGGTAAAACTCAAGGGTTTGTTTATGTAAAAGCAGACTCTATTAATTTTCTTGCAGACCCAGTATCTTTAGGTAATAATTATGCACTAGGTTTTCAATTAGAGAATGTTGTTAAAGCAGACTCTATTCTATCAGATTTACAGAGGTCAATGATTACGTTTACTTACATTAATCAGTTGTATGGTAATTATGTTCAAAAAGGGCAGGTTATTAAAACAGGAACTTTAAATCAAACTTTTGTCTACCCAGCTGGTATTACTGATATTTTAGAATTAACAATGGAATCTCCAAATACACTAGTATGTAGCGGTCTTGCTGATTTAAGAGGAGCCGATAAAAAATTGAATGTTATTATTGCTGATGATAACACAATAACTATTGAAACTGCAACTGGTGGTGTAGCTGTTGTAGATAATGGAGGTTCGTTCTACGATCCATTAACAAGAGAAGTTACTCTTAATTACTCTTTTGACTTTAATGGTACAAGCTATACGGCAACTGATGTCTTAGAGTTTAGAAATAGAATTGTTGATGGTGTAAACCAGTTTGATTTGTAATTAATTTTGTTTTAGCCATAATTAAAAAGCCTCTCATGCCTTTCATAAAGTTTAAGCTCAAAACTTAATGAGAGGCTTTTTTTTGAAATAATAATAGAAATTTATTTTATACAACTTCTCTCCTTTTAGTTTTAATGGTTTTATAACTTTTTAACCAAACTAAAACTAGCTTCAATTCAAATATCCAATCAAAATTTAAATTGATAACTTAACTAACTACATATATACAATTCGTTTTCAGTTTTTAAAAACCTTTGACGTGAACCAGCCTGCCGGCTGGCAGGTTTCTCGAATTCACACGAATTCTGTTTTTATAATGCTTATTACTTTATATTGGTGTATGTAACACGACGCAAACTTTCAGGTTCATCAAACGAATCTATGTAACTTTCTTCATTCGACAGAAATCATTTTTGCTTAGTTTAAATTTAAAAGATAGATGAACGATTTCGGAGCAAAACCAAAGTCAGTCTATCGAAATATTATTAATTATTCTGATTATCCGTTTTGTGTCATAACAATGTTTTTGGGCGTCATTTAATTATAAAAGTATTGGGTTTTAACGTCCTCTTCCCCCCTATACAGAGTCTTTAAGAAACTCTTAGGCATCCATTTCATTTTCTAATGAAACGGTGAAATGATCTTATAACATTCCCATTAGGAACGTTGTTATTAACTTGGCTAATTCCTTTAATTTGTATAATATCCCAATGACCACCTCTCTGAGCCACTTTTCAATTTTTTCTAATCCGTTTTCTAGTATCTTGTAATTGCCTGTTCTTTTAAACTTTCTTTTACAAATGGAATATATCCAATAGAAATAGAATCACCAATTATTAGCACTCTTGGTTCTATTTTATAAATTATTTTAAGTCTAATTTATTTATTATTTCAAAGGAATTATTTTATATGAATATTCTAAATCTGCTGGTAGTATTCTAAACTCTTTATGTGCCAAAGCTTTTTTACTCCAACTGTTATCCCCTCCAATTCCTGTTTGCTTGTAATCAACATTAATGCTTACAAAATCTCTTTGAGGAATATCTGTTGTATGACGTTGTTGCTTTGTTTTTCCTGCATCAAAATCATCATTGTATTGGTGGTGTGCACTAAAACCCAGTAATTGAGTTCCCTCAATTTTAATGCCTTTACCTTCGCTATTTGTACATGTAAACCAACGTACATCTGTTTTATAGCCATTTTCTTGTGGACGAATATATGGGTAATACAAATCTGCAACAGACGACTTATAGACACCAACTAATGCAGCTGTATTTCTATCGTTATAATTTTCGTGAGGCCCTCTACCAAACCATTCTATATTTTGATATTCCTTTTTTATAATGACATTATTTCCAAACCTAGGTAAGTGTGGTAATTCAGAGCTTAGATTATTTAATTTATTCTTCACCATAATCTCACCAGAAGAATTTATAATATATTCAATAGCTAGTTGTCCTTTAACCGAAGTTAAATCAAAAATGGTCTGAATACGAATGTCTCCAGTTACTTTCGAATTTTCTGAAACTGGTAGCTCTTTTAAGTTGTTATATAATTTAACAGCATTAACAGATTGATTTTTAGTCGTTTCTTTCCAAACGTTTAATTTTTCTGGTGATTTGGCTCCAAAATCATTATCAGTCACCGCTCTCCAAAAATTAGGTGTGACACTTTCAATTAAAATATTTCCATTACCATAATTTAAAGACGTTATTTTACCTGTTTTAACATCCAATTTCAACTCAAAATTGGCACTATAAATTTTAGTAAGATCTCCATCTTTTTCTACCGAAATAGCTTCATTAGATTTTGATAACTTAGTATTAAAATGAGTTTCATTTAACTGAAATTGCTCAAAGGCTACAACATGATTTAATGGTAATAAAGCTGTTTCTTTCTTATTTAAAGCATAGATATTTAAATGATATTCTGCTTTTGGCTTTTCTAAATACGGTAAATTTATTTTTACTTTTTTGGTTTGATATGGTTCAATATCTAGCTGTGCTAATGTACCGGTTGTTTTTTCTATACCATCTTCTAGCAACGTCCATTTAAAATCGTAATCCTTTAAATTAGTAAAATCATAGATATTTTTTATTTCAATTTCACCAGCTTTCAAATTTGAAGCTTTAAATTTTACGTATTGGTATACTTTTTTAACCTCATATAATGCAGGGTGTGCCGTTCTATCTGGGTTTACAATACCGTTTAAACAAAAGTTTACATCATTACGAAAAACGTCACCCCCTAAATCACCACCATAAGCCCAAAAAGGTTCTCCCGCTTCATTTTTAGTTAATATACCCTGGTCTACCCAATCCCAAATAAAACCTCCTTGCATAATATCATACGATTCAATAACATCCCAGTATTTTTGTAAGTTCCCCGTACTATTTCCCATAGCATGCGCATATTCACACTGAATTAACGGACGATTGGGATTGTTCTCGGCATATTCTATCATTTTTTCAATAGTCCAATACATGGGTGCCTGAATATCTGTATTCGCGTAATTTGTTGCTCCTTCGTATTGTGTTGGTCTCGTCGTATCATTGTCTTTTAACCATTTATAGGTTGCAAAAAAGTTCTCGCCATTTCCAGCTTCATTTCCAAGTGACCATGTTACTATACATGGGAAATTTTTATCACGTTCAAACATTCTAACCGTTCTATCCATATGCATGGCTTTCCACTGTGGTAAATAAGCAGGATGTACAGCTTGCCCTTTTTTGTTTTTATCTAAACCTTGGTTGGTTGTTCCCATACCATGGGTTTCTATATTAGCCTCATCAACTACATAAAACCCATATGTATCGCACATTCTGTAAAAATGTGGGTCTTTTGGATAATGACTACAACGTATAGCATTTAGGTTATTTTGTTTCATAACCTGTAAATCTTTTAAAGTAAGCGCTTCAGATACAGTATGCCCTTCTGTATCGCTATGATCGTGAAGATTAGCGCCTTTTAAAAGTACTGGCCTTCCATTTACTAAAAACTGATTGTTTTCAATTTTAATATTTCTAAAACCAACTTTAATCGACGTTGCTTCTATTGTTTGATTCTCTCTATCTTTTAAATGAATAAGTAATGTGTATAAATTTGGTTTTTCTGCATTCCAAGTTTTAACATTATTTATAGTCTGTGCAAAATCAACCGTAGTCCTGCCTTCTTTTAGCTTAACGGTTTTCGATTCTGTATAAACAACTTCTGCCCCATCCATTAATTTTAACTCAATAGAATTTTCGGCTTCACTTTTAGTATTATTATCGACTTGCAAACTGGCATTAAATACACCATCAGTATAATTGTTTTCTAAATCGGCAATAATCCTAAAATCTCTAACAGTAATTTTATTTGATGCGTATACATACACATCACGATCAATACCACTCAATCTCCAAAAATCTTGATCTTCCATATAACTGGCATCAGACCAACGTAGTACTTGAACAGATACGCTGTTTTTTCCAGTTTTTACAAAATCGGTTATATTAAACTCGGCAGGTGTTTTACTACCTTCATTGTACCCTACTTTTTGCCCGTTCACCCACACATACATAGCACCACTTACACCCGCAAAATGAAGATAAATATCTTTACCATCCCAATCTTCCGAAATCTCAAAGTCTCTTTTATAGCTCCCTACATTATTAATATTATGTGGTATAAATGGAGGGTTTGCAGGAAAAATATAAATCCTATTGATATAAACCGGTATACCAAAACCTTGCATTTCCCAGTTTGAGGGCACATTAATTGTATCCCAGTTTTTTATATTGAAATCGGTTTTATAAAAATCTGTTGGACGTGCAGAAACGCTATCAGCATAATAAAAATTCCATTGGCCGTTTAAAGAATGATACAATGTAGAATTATTCCAGCTTTCATTTTTCAAGGCATCATCTACCGTTGAATATTTATAAAAAGAAGCGGTTGGCTCTTCTCTATTAATTTGAAAAATCTCAGGGTTTTCCCATTCTGGATTTTCCCATTTTTCGGCAAAATATATAGGCTTTTGGTTAACGTTATTACAAGATAGAACAACAAGACAAATTATTATTAGATAAGAGTACTTATTCATTTATAAGATTATTTATTTTTATATTGACTTATATGGTTGAAAAATAAAATTTTTAACCATCTTCAAATTTATAAGAAACAAAAGAAACTGTTTTATCATAAATGGAGTAAATATGTTGCAACTCTAAGATATATACACCTAATAAAGAAAGCTAAATATTTAAAGCTACTTTCTCAATACTTTCTGCCTTAACACTATAAGTTTGATATTAATGTTTCTCTTACCATTGATACATTATAGGGTTAATTTCAGAGTTATTTTCTACCACCAATGCAACATAATAGTTGTACAGCAACGTCATATTCCTTTTCTATATCTAAATGCTTTTATTTTCTAAATAATAACTTTGAATATCGTGAATAATTTATAAATAATTTGTTTTAGAAATTTTTTAATTTCTGTGAAGTAAAAAAACAAAGAAGAATGTATACACACTCTTCTTTGTTAAAAACAAAGAATTTCTTGAAACCAACTATCCTCGAGGCAGTCCCGATAGCTATCGGGACATAGAGGTATTTCGCTGGTTTCATTTTGACCTAAAAAGGTCAAAAACCGAAATTCTGTATTTAGATTCCCGTTTTCACGGGAATGACAATTTCAACGGAAACCCCGAGGCAGAGCCTCGAGGAATTCTTTTCGATTAATAGTGCAATTTAAAAATCTCTATAATTCCCATCTAAAAATGCATTGGCTTCTTTTTCACGAAATCTAGCAGTAGCATCATCCCAATGAAGTTTTTTGTTTGGAAACCTACTTGCTATAACCCCTAAAAGAATTGTTTCTGTTAAGCTAGATGCATAAGAAAAAGGAGCTGTACATGTGTCTTTTCCAAGACAAGCATCAACAAATTGATGGTAATGCTTTTTCCCTTCAACACCATAATTTCTTATAGGAGTTCCTAAATCTGGTACTAAGGACATATCTAATTCTTTGTATGCTCCATCAACAATCAGTTTTGGAAGTTTCATAAAATGTGGCAATAGTAATCTTCCTTTCTCTCCAATAAACATCGCACCTTGGTCGGGAAGCTTTTCTCCATTTGGTAATTTTAAATCTTTATGGGCTTCTGGTGCTCCCACGCCATCATACCATACCCATTTTAAGGTTTTGGATGTATGTTTTGTACCGGGAAATACATAAGTTACTGTATTCTTTTCCGGAAACCCAAACCCATTAGGTTTTCGGCAATTATTTTTAATTGTTTTAGGAACTTTCAATTCCAGAGCATTGTATGGTGTATCAAAAATATGTACTCCCATATCCCCTAAAGTTCCACAACCGTAATCTATAAGTTTTCTCCAATTTCCTGGATGATAAAAACCTTCTTTATAGGGTCTTTTAGCCGAAGTACCAAGCCATAAATTCCAGTCTAAATTTTCTGGTACAGGATCACTCCCAACTGGTTCCGGTCCGTCGTATCCCCAATTTTTTGGAGACCATGCTCTAACAGTTTTAACTTTTCCTATAATACCTGCTTGAATTAACAATGTGGCTAATTTATAATCATAAAAAGAATGTACCTGAATTCCCATTTGGGTAACTAAGTTTTTCTCTTTTGCTATTTTCTGCATAGCCCTTGCTTCTGAAACATGGTGTGTTAATGGTTTCTGACAATACACTTGTTTTCCTAGTTCCATAGCCATTATAGATACAGGAGCATGTGTATGGTCTGGTGTTGAAACAATAACAGCATCAATATCATTACCCATCTCTTTAAGAAGTACCCTGTAATCTGAAAAAAGTCTTGCATTTGGGTGTAGTTTTTTTGCTGCTTCTAAAGCATTAGAGTCTACATCACAAAGTGCCATAACCTCAACCATATCATGTGATGAGATTGCATCAAGATCTTCTGCCCCCATGCCTCCTACTCCAATATGTGCCGTTCTTAATTTTTTATTACTCCCCGAAATCATAGACGATGCAGCCGATGCCGGTAATTGTGTCAATAATGTTGCTAATGCAGTATTCCTTATAAAATGTCTTCTTTTCATTTTTACGAATTTTAATTATGATCCTTATCTATATTTTCAAAACCTAACTTTATGTTTTCTAAATTCCTCAATTTCATTAGAAGTTGTTGGCAATCTATTTCCTAATTTACGATAACCATCTTTTGTAATTAAAAAATCATCTTCTATACGTATGCCTCCAAAATCTTTATAGTGTTCTAATACCTCATAGTCAATAAACTCCATATACATGTTCTCACTTTTTCTCAACGCTATAAGTTCCGGAATAAAATAAATACCCGGTTCGACTGTCAATACCATGCCTTCTTCTAGCACTTTTCCTAGCCTAAGCGATTTAAATCCAAATGCTGTACTTTGTTTTAATGTATCTGTATACCCCACGTACTGTTCGCCCAGATTTTCCATATCATGCACATCAAGTCCTAACATATGGCCTAAACCACATTGAAAAAAAACCGTATGGGCACCTAATTCTACAGCTTTATCTACATCACCTTTCATAATACCCAATGCCATTAATCCTTCCGTTATTTTTTTACATGAAGCAAGATGAATGTTTTTAAATAATTGTCCGGGTTTTAAAAGATTTACAGCCGTTATATAAGAATCGTAAACAATATCATATATCTCCTTTTGCTTGTGAGTGAATTTTGTATCCACCGGAAATGTCCTTGTTAAATCTCCTGCATAACAAGAATAGGTTTCTGCACCGCAGTCACATAAAACCATATCTCCTTTTTTAAGCGTATTACCCCGATAGTGATTATGCAATATTTGACCGTTAATAGTCATTATAGTTGGAAAGGACGTACTATTTCCATTCGCTAATGCAACATCTTGTACAGCACCATATAAATTAGCTTCTGTAAGTCCTTCTGTAGCCATTTCCATGGCTTTATATTGCATATTAACCGTAGTGTTTACCGCTTTTTCAATTTCTTTAATTTCTTCACTAGATTTAATTGATCGTAATTTTACTATAGCCTTTATTAATTCTACCGATTCTTTATCCCTAACTTCTGTCGTTGAAACATTAAGGATTGATGCTAATTTCAACACATGATCTGGACGATAAGGCGATATAAAGTGAATTTGTTTTCCTTTAGCTATCGCTTCGGCCACGTAACCATTAATACCCAAAGAAGGGCTTATTTGGGAAACACCTACATTATGGGCCTGTTCTTCAATAGATTCAACAGGTCCCGTAAATACGATGTCATCAATAGAAAGATTATCGCCAAATATAATTTCGTCATTGGTATCCAAATCTATTGTCGCTATTAAACCAGGTTCATTTAAACCAAAGAAGTATAAAAATGTACTATCTTGCCTAAAAGGGTAATGGTTATCTTTAAAATTAATGCTACTTTCCTCATTTCCAAAAAAAATGATCAAGCCATGAGTCATTAACTTTTTAAGTTTTTCTCTTCTAGTTATATATTCTTCCTTTAGAAACATTAAATATTACTTTCTATCTACCTCCTGCGGGTAAGTTTGTTTTCCAAAAAGCCTCCATAGTTTGACGCAAATGATAGGATGTATTCTCTCTTTCATAAATTGAATGTGCCCGCATTGGATACGACATCATATCGAACATCTTATTATGTTTTATTAGCTTATTTACAAGCATTTCGAAACTTTGATAATGCACATTGTCATCGGCAGTTCCATGAATAATCATCAAATTACCCTCTAAGTGCTGTGCAAAATTAATTGGTGATCCATCGTGATACCCTTTAGCATTATCTTCTAAAAGCCCCATATAGCGTTCTTGATAAGTCGCATCATACAACCTTTGGTCTGATACAAAAGACACTGCTAATCCAGATTTATAAATTTCTGGATACCTAAACATACAGTTAAGTGTCATTTGGCCACCACCACTCCACCCCCAAATACCTAGTCTATCTGGATCTATAAAGTTGTATGTGCTCAATATTTTTTTTGCAGCTTTACTCTGATCTTCGGAAGCAAGTATACCTATTTGTCCGTAAATTGATTTACGCCATTTATTTCCTCTGGGAGTTTTTGTTCCTCTATTATCAATACTCATAACAATATAACCTTGTTGTGCCATATATTGATGCCACAAATCACCACCACTCCAGCTGTCTTGTACGGTAGAACCTGCTGGTTCTCCATAAACATAAAATAGTAACGGATATTTTTTATTAGGATCAAAATCAATAGGTTTAATCATCCACGCATCCAACACATCATCACCAATATCGATTTTTATAAAGTCTTTTGGCTTAAGCGCTAAAGCATCATATGTCTTCTTTAAGTCATTATTAGCTTCTAATACACGTATTTCTTTATGCTTTGGAAGGCTTACTAAAGCATATTTTGGAGGTGTTGTTGCATTTTGAAAAACTTGAATTCCCCATTTGGCATTAGCAGATATTTGATAGGCGTTTTGTCCAGAATTAGACACAGGTGTAATTCTTTCTGCCTCCCCTT
Source organism: Flavivirga aquimarina (assembly GCF_030540835.1). GTDB lineage: Bacteria > Bacteroidota > Bacteroidia > Flavobacteriales > Flavobacteriaceae > Flavivirga > Flavivirga aquimarina. Next base: position 136,721 of record NZ_JAUOEK010000045.1, read on the forward strand.
TACCATTAATACGGCTTCTATATAGATAACGTTGTGTAAAATTATTAGGAGAAGCTATATAATATACATAGCCCCCTTTAGGATCGATACAATTAATTTTTACAACATCAAAATCACCCTTTGTAATCGGCTTTACCTCTTTGCCATCTCTTGAAACTTTAAATAAATGAAACCAGCCATCTCGCTCGCTAGACCAAGTAAAATATTGTTCATTTTCCAACCAACGAATATCATCATGGACATCAAGAAAAGCATCATCTTTTTCAACCAAAATATTATTAATAGCCATGGAGTAAATGTCTCCAACCCAAATTTTATTTGTGTTTTGACGGCGATTAAGTTGCTGAATCATAACTTCGTTGGAATTTGGAATAAAATCCATACGCGCCAGATAATTATTTTTTGGATCACCGGGGATATTAAACCACTTTGTCTCTCCACCGTTTGCTGAAATGACTCCAACTTTAACCGCAGACAATTTTGTTCCTACTTTTGGATATGGCAACGGAATTGGTTTTGAGTAAATAGAGTCAATATTATTAATCATATAAAATGTACCAACGTCTTTTGTGTCTGATTGCCAATAGGCAATATTTTCACCATCAGGACTCCAACGAAAACCATCTCTACAACTTAATTCCTCCTCATATACCCAATCAAACGTGCCATTAATTATATGATCACCCCCATCGGTAGTAATTTGTTTTATTGTATGCTTATTTAAATCTTCAACATAAATATTAAGATCACTTACATAAGCAATTTTAGAAGCGTCTGGTGAAAATTTAGCAAACATAAGCGTTGATGACGGTAAAGATTTCCCTAACCGATTTAAAGTGTTGGTTTTTAAATTCAGCACCCAATAATCACCACGCGTATGATACCTCCATACTTTACGGGTATTAGTAAAAATTAAAAGTTTACTATTATCTTCAGACCATACATAATCGTAAATTATGATAGGTTTTGTTTCTCCTTTTGGAACTAAACTGGAAGCAGAAACTATGATTGATTTTTTACCTGTCTTGGCTTCATATCTAACAATATCCTTACCTCCAACTTCTGTGTTTCTTTTTAATGTGGAATAACCAGCATTATCTTTCATCCACCTAACAGGACCAAATCTCTTTTGCTTAAAAACATTGTTTTTATAAATGTCTTCTAATTGTAGCGGTTTGTTTTTTTGGGCAAAGCCACTAATTGACACTAGTAAAACACATATAATTTTCACTAATACTCCTCTTCTCATACTCTAAATTTATATAAGTAACTTAGACAATATTACTAAGTATCCCTTATCTATTTATTGCTCATTTTAGCAAATAATAATACTAAACCACCTTTTGTTAATTTGAAATGACATTAACAAATTTCTATTTTATTGTTAATCTTATGGCGGTATTCATGTGGGGACATCCCTGTATGTTTTTTAAAATGTTTATGAAAATTTGATAGATTATTAAAGCCACTTCCGTAACAACAATCAAAAATATTATGGTCGTTATTATGTAACAATTCACATGCATTCCCAATTCGTACCTCGGTAAGATATTGTGAAAATGTTTTTCCACTTTTAGCCTTAAAAAATCTACAAAATCCCGTTGGGGACATATTTGCCGTATTTGATATGGCTTTTAATGTAATTTCTTCTTTATAATTTGCTTTAATAAAATCATAGATTTTACGGACTTTCGGATCTCCTTCTCCAACCATAGGTTTAGGTATCGCTTTTAATGATAACACTGCTGTTTTTTCGTTTTTTGATACAGCATTTAGGAATTTTAAGAAAAACAAAAACTTCTCTAATCCTTTCATCTTTGCCAATTTCTTAACATAACCTGTTAAATGTTTTGCGTCTTTTTTTGAAATCTTAATACCGTAATTGGAATAATCAATGAGTCTGTTTATTCTAGAAGCTTCCGGAAGACTACGCAACGATTCTTTTATTTTATTCTGATCAAAAAACAGATTAATAGCCTTACAGTGTTGAAGTGTTTCTCCCTTTTTATTAATATCTGAAACCTTTAACGCATGAGGTAAATTACTTCCAAAAAAATACAGATCTCCTTCCTTAAAATCTACTACATTATCTGAAACAAAAAGAGAACCTCTACCTTTTTGTATTAATGTAATTTGAAATTCACTATGAGAATGAATAGGTTCGTAAAAACTATCCATAGCCCATGTTTCCACTTTAGGCATACTAAGTTGTGGTAGTGAGATATTATATTGTTGTACATTCATATTTTACTATAAAAAATGACTCACTAAGCAATACTTTTAGTGGCACTAAACTTATATTGAGTGGGAGTCATACCCATTATCTTTTTAAAATGACGATGAAAATTAGAGATATTTGTAAATCCGGAATTATAACAACTTTCTGTGGTATTATAAGCACCGCTTCTAATTAACTCACACGCTTTTAAAATTCTTATTTCTATTAAATATTGAGAAAATGTTTTTTGGGTTCTTAATTTAAAAAACCTTCCAAAAGTAGCAGGAGTCATATTAAAACGATTTGCTATACTTGCTAACGATATCTTTGTACCATAATTAGAATTAATGAATTTGAAAATCTCATTAATCTTATCAATATTATGCATATTACGGTTATGCTCTTGACTTTTGCCCGTTGTTAGATAATCATGCTGATTACCTCTAGAAATAAGATCAAGTATATTTAATAATTCCAGAACCTTATCAAAGCCATCCATACTAGCAAGTGTTTTCATTGTATCTGATAAATACTTCGTATCAATATTAATTAGCTTTAACCCAAACAAAGACTTTGCTAATAAATCCTTTATCATGCTAGTCTCTGGGTTTTGTTTTAATAAAAAGCTATATGCATCCATATTAAAAAACACACTTATATGGTGTGCCTTTACTTCGTTGTCACCAAACGTTTCATCATTCCTAAAACCATGTGGCAAATTTTTTCCGAATAAATAAACATCTCCGGGTTTAAAATCGTAAGTGTTAGTACCAACAATAAGTTTACCTCTTCCTTCAACAATTAAAGTAAGCTGACATTCTTTATGAAAATGAACAGTATTATAGAATTGAGAGTCATTCCACTCTTCAACTCTAACCGAGCTATCCTTATACAAAGGGACTTTAAAACTCACGAAATTTAGCATACACACTTTATAAATATATATTAAAAAGTCGTAAATTACGAAAAAAGTATTGATTTAAGCTATTATGTCACACGAAAAAATCTACCTAAACATATAAATTTGGTGTCCAATAACACCATTTAACATTTCTATTATTCAATAAAAGTATTAACGTAAATATATTATTATGAAATCATACCCAAGCATTTTTAATGACGTCATTGGCCCTGTAATGAGAGGGCCTTCAAGCTCCCATTGCGCAGCTGCATTAAGAATTGGCAGGATTTGCAGAGATTTAATGAGTGGCAATATAGACGATGTTTACATTGAATTTGACCCCAACGGCTCGCTGGCAACCACACATTCCGGACAGGGATCAGACATGGGGCTTTTTGGAGGTTTATTAGGATGGCATGCAGATGATGAACGCCTAAAAGATTACGAATTTCATACAAAAGAAGCTCGTATTAATATAAAAATAGACATTCATCCTATAGGAGCCACACACCCTAACACCTACAAAATAACATTAAAAAACAAAGCTGAAACCCATCAAGTAATTGGTATTTCTACTGGAGGCGGTATGATAGAAATTATTGAAATTGACCAAGCACCAATATCAATTATGGGCGGTTTTCACACAACCCTTCTCTATTTTAAATCGGTAACAAAAGAAACCCTAAACTACATAACCAAGTTAAATTTAGGTCTTGTAAGCCTACATAAAGGCCCTTCTGATTTTGTTGCAATACAATCAAACCAAACCGACCACCAAAAGCTTATAAAGAAATTAGCCGTTGTGAAAAACTTTTTACACATTAAAATACTACGGCCTGTACTCCCCATTAAGTCTAGAAAAAACTTAAAAGTTCCATTCATTACAGTAGAAGAATTACTAAAATACAATAAGGATAAAGATTTAAAACTATGGGAACTCGCAATTGCATACGAAAGCGAAAGGGGAAATATTTCTAAAACTGAGGTTATGAATAGAATGGGCGACATTCTAGATATTATGCAAAACTCCATAAATATTGGGCTAAAGGGAACACATTACGAAGATCGTATATTAGGAAGTCAATCGCTTTCTTTTAAAAAGAACATGGAACAAAAAAAACTTGTACCCGGAGATGTGCTAAATAATTCCATTATGTACACATCATCAATGATGGAAGTTAAAAGTTCTATGGGGGTTATAGTTGCAGCACCTACTGCTGGGTCATGCGGAGCCTTACCCGGAACCCTAATTGGAACTGCAACAACTCTTGGGCTGTCTCGAGAAAAAACAGTGCAAGCCATGTTAGCCGCAGGACTCATTGGTGTTTTTATAACAGCTCACGCAACTTTTTCTGCCGAAGTAGGAGGTTGCATGGGCGAATGCGGATCTGCTTCCGGCATGGCAGCCGCAGGCGTAGTAACCCTAAAAGGAGGCTCTTTAACCCAATCGCTTTCTGCAGCTTCTATAGCTTTACAAAGTTCGTTAGGACTTATATGCGACACCATTGCAGATAGAGTTGAAGCCCCCTGTTTAAACAGAAATGTTATGGCCACCTCAACTGCAATATCTTGCGCAAATATGGCATTGTCTAATTACGACCAAGTAATCCCTTTAGACGAAGTAATTGAAACCATGAAAAGAGTTGGAGACGCCATTCCTCATACGCTTAGATGTACAGGACTGGGCGGACTTGCCATAACGAAAACAGCAAAAAAGATTGAAAATTCTTTAAACAAAAATAAAGGTGATTCAAAAAATGGCGCTTTTAAATATTGCTAATTGTTTTACTTTATAAAACGCTGCGAAATAGCAATTTATTAAATACTTTTAAATATATAATTAATAAGTATTAAAAATTTATTATATTTGGCATTATTGGAATAATAACAGCCTAGTATTATGTCATATTTAATAATACGTTAACACAGTGTTACAATACAGCATTATTATATTTATTCTAGGATAAGAAGTTATATTAATCAATAATAATTATTTAGTTAAGGTTTTAAATTAAGTATAAGCAAGAGAATATCTCACACAAATACTATTTAGCTTTAATACATAATAGAGAATGTTTAGCACGTCTTAAAGAACGGTTTTTAATTAAACATTAATTAATCGTATTAAAGTAAATTTATGAATATGATTTTACATCCAATTTTCAATGAAGTTTTTAAGTTAGTTTATTTTGAGTTTAGTTTAAAGAGTAGCATTATTATTTTTTGCTACTCTTTTTCATTGTACAATTCACAACACAGCTATTAGTTATAATTGGTGTTTTTATGCACACATATACTTAATAAGCATGAATAATTAGAGCTTTATAGAAATATATATAAACGTAAATCTGAAAATGATTTCTATTAAAAAAATATTATCACACACTTGAATTAAAAACTTGAAATTTTATTTACTAAAATATATTTTCAAGACAAATTATATAAATCAATTATTATGAAGATAAAGTATGTTTTACTTTTTTTAGTTTTTTTTATAAACTCCTTTTGTATTGCACAAGTAACAACCACATCAAAAACAGATAAAAGTAATTTTGATGCTGCTACTGTATTATGGTTTAACAAACCTGCCTCAATTTGGGAAGAAGCACTTCCTGTGGGCAATGGTCGTCTTGGAGCTATGGTTTATGGTAGACATGGTGAAGAAAAAATACAGTTCAATGAAGATACTTATTATACAGGAGGCCCCTACTCTACAGTTGTAAAAGGCGGGTATAAAAAACTCCCCCAAATTCAAGAATACCTGTTTAATAATGAACCTATAAAAGCCCATAAACTTTTTGGGCGCGCCTTAATGGGGTATCCCGTTGAACAAATGAAATACCAATCCATGGCAAACCTGCATCTTTTTTTTGAAAAAGATAGCGTAACTAACTACAAACGATCCCTAGACTTAAAAACAGGAATCGTTACAATTAAATATAAACGCAACGGAGTTACTTATACCAGAGAGGTATTTGCTTCTGCCGTAGATCAAACCATAGCCATACGCATTACAGCCGATAAACCTGCAAGCATCTCTTTTAATGCCGAATTAAGAGGCGTTAGAAACAGCGCACATTCTAACTATGCAACAGACTACTTTCGAATGGATGGGCTTGGAAACGACCAATTAAAACTCACAGGAAAATCTGCCGACTATCTGGGAATAGAAGGCAAATTAAAATATGAAGCACGAATAAAGGCTATTCCAGAAGGAGGCACGATGGAATTGGACGACACTATACTTCGTATTAAAAATGCTAACGCCGTAACGCTATACTTCGTAGCTGCCACAAATTTTGTGAATTATAAAGATGTTAGCGCAGATCAACATGCTCGTGTTGAAGACATGCTGGCTAAAGTAGAAAACAATTCATATTTCAATATCAAAGAAAAGGCATTAGCCGATTACAAAAATTATTATGACAGGGTTTCCCTTACCCTACCAACAACTACAAATTCTTCTTTACCAACCGATGAACGCATGGCTAGCATTCAAAGCCAACCCGATCCGCAACTAGCAACCTTATGCTACAATTTCGGAAGGTATCTTCTTATTACGTCCTCAAGGCCAGGCACACAACCTGCCAACCTACAAGGCATATGGAATAATGATATGAACCCTGCATGGGACTCAAAATATACGACCAATATAAATACAGAAATGAACTATTGGATAACGGAAACTGGTAACCTTCCAGAACTTTTGGAGCCATTAACCACCATGATAAAGGAACTCACAGATCAAGGTAGTGAAGTTGCCAAAGAACATTATGGTGCTCGTGGTTGGGTCTTTCATCAGAACACTGATTTATGGCGAGTTGCAGCTCCCATGGATGGCCCAACCTGGGGTACCTTTACTGTTGGCGGTGCATGGCTTACTACACATATGTGGGAACATTATCTTTTTACACAGGATAAAGCATATTTAAAAGACATTTATCCTGTTATGAAAGGTTCTGTTGAATTTTTTATGGATTTCCTAGTCGAATACCCAGGCAAAGATTGGTTGGTTACAAACCCATCAAACTCTCCAGAGAACCCTCCCAAAGGAGAAGGCTACGAATATTTTTATGATGAAGTTACCGGAATGTATTATTTCACAACCATTTCGGTAGGAGCAACTATGGATATGCAGATTTTAAAAGATCTTTTCAGTTATTATGCCACTGCTACAGAAATTTTAAACATAGATAATGAATTTGCAGCAAAGGTATTACAAGCTCGAAAACGATTGGTGCCTTCACAAATTGGAAAAGACGGCACACTTCAAGAATGGACAGAAGATTATGGTCAAATGGAAGAAAAGCACCGACATTTTTCCCCTTTATATGGGCTTTACCCAGGTAATGTCATTTCAGTAAACAAAACACCAGAATTAATTGCACCCGTTAAAAAATCATTGGAATTAAGAGGTGATGGTGCTTCTGGATGGTCTCGTGCTTGGAAAATGGCATTGTGGGCTCGACTAAATGACGGCGATAGAGCTAATAAAATTTTTAAAGGTTATTTAGTAGAACAATGTTACCCTTCCCTTTTTGCTATATGTGCCAGACAGTTTCAGGTAGACGGTTCCTTAGGAGTCGCAGCTGGAATAACAGAAATGCTAATACAATCCCATGAAGGCTATATAGAACTCTTACCCGCACTGCCATCTGAATGGTCTAGCGGTCAATTTAACGGCGTTTGCGCAAGAGGCGGATTCGAACTTGACTTTAGTTGGAAAGATAAAATACTTACTTCTGTAGAAGTAGTATCAAAAGCAGGTATACCATGTCGTATAAAAACCCAAAATAGAGTAAAGGTATTTTCAAACGGCAAACAAATAAGCATAAAAAAGCGTTCAAAAAATATTATAGAATTCAAAACTATAAAAGGCAAAACCTATACAATAAAAGGATTATGAAATCATTTTTGCTATACGGTAAAGAAGATGTAAGGTTTTGTGAAATACCCTACCCAGATGCAGATTATAACGAAGTTGTTGTAAAGGTTAAATCGGTAGGGATTTGTGGATCCGATATCCACTATTACAAAGATGGAAAAATTGGTGATTTTATACCTAAAGCACCGTTTGCCCTTGGTCATGAACTTTCAGGAATCATAGATAAAGAATCCCCTTTGTATCCACAGTTAAAAAAAGGCACACGAGTAAGCATCAACCCTTCAAGACCATGCAAAACATGCATACATTGCAAGGCAGAAAAATACAACTTATGTCCTTCTATGAAATATATTGGATCAGCAAGTGTTTTTCCACATCTTAATGGTGGTTTTTCCGAATACATAAAAATTCCTGCCGAAAATTGTATGCCTTTGGATGATTTTATAGGCTTTGAGATGGCCGCATTACTGGAGCCGCTTTCGGTAGTTCTACATGCTTTATCAATGGCAGGCGACCTAAAAGGGAAGTCGGTACTTATTACAGGAGCAGGAACCATTGGGCAATTATGCCATATGGTAGCCGCACTCCACACATCTGCCCCCATAGTAATTACAGATATTAGAAATCAAGCATTAGATAAGGCAAGAGACATTGGAGTAACAGCCGCATTAAATCCAAAAGATTCCAATTTTGAAAAAGATTTATTTGACTTGGCAGCTAATGGATTTGATGTTTTATTAGAAGCATCTGGTGCTAGTAACATTTTAAGCAACACCGTGAAATTTTTAAAAAAAGGAAGCAAAATAGTTCAATTAGGCATGTACTCCGATAATGCACAATTTCCATTTGCTGCATTTATGAAAGGAGAGTTAACCTATCAGCCTTCTTTCCGTTTTAACACAGAATACACTCAAGCAATGGAACTATTAAAAACTCGAAAATTGGACTTAACAAAGATTGTTTCCAAGCGTTTTCCTTTTGATAAAATTCCTGAAGCAATGAAAAAAGCAGCTAGTTCTTTAGAAGATATAAAAATTATAGTAGAAAATTAAAACACCTGTCATGAATTATAACACATTAGGGGAAACAGGCATAATAGTTAGCGAATTGGGCTTTGGCGCTTCCGGAATTGGTGGCATGTTTGGAAAAACGACTAAAAGTGAAGCTTTAAGAACCATCCACCAAGCTTTTAATCGTGGTATCAATTATTTTGATACGTCGCCTGCTTATGGAAGACATAATTCTAGTTTCGGACCATTAACATCAGAAATAATTTTAGGAAAAGGATTAGAAACCATTAACCGTTCGGAAATAATACTTTCTTCAAAAGCAGGAAAAACAGCTTCACTTCCTCCCAAATTCAATTTTAAATATGATTCTATTATAAATTCTGTAGAATCTAGTTTGAAACGTCTTAAAACTGACTATATTGACATGGTGTTTTTACACGATATTGAATATGATGAAGGCAAACACTTGGATATCGCCATGAATGAAGGTCTAAAAGCCTTAAGTCAACTAAAAAAAGATGGGAAAATTAGATTTTATGGTGTTTCATGTTATCCTATAGAACTCCTTCATAAGGTCATAGAAAATTATGATATGGATGTTATTTTAATACATAACCATTACACACTCATAAACGATTTATTATTGGAATTAATATCAAAAATAAAAAACAAAGGTATTGGCTTGATAAATGCCTCTCCTTTTGCTAGCGGATTGTTAACTCAAAAAGGGCCTCCAGACTGGTATCCAATTGCCCAAACAGAACTCTCGGTTGTTAAACAAGCTACCGATTTTTGTATCAAGAATGGTATTTCTATTGAAAAAATTGCTTTGCAATTTTCTTTGAGAAATTCAAAAATACCAACTACTTTATTTAGTTGCACTCATGAAAAAACACTTAATCAAAACATAGATTGGATCGAAGCTCCTATCGATATGTTAATGATGGAAAAAATATATTCAATTCTTGAACCCTTGAGAAACAAGGATTTTGATTTCGGGGCATTTAATCGTTAATATGGAACATATAGATTTAGTTATTATCGTCTTCTATTTAGTAGCTATTCTAGCGCTGGGTATCATCTCAACTTTGAAAGCTAAAAAGACTTCGGTTAACTATTTTTTAGCAGGACGCAGCTTAAATTGGGTTATTATAGGTGCTGCTCTTTTTGCAAGCAATATATCTACTATACACTTAGTAGGTTTGGCAGCTTCTGGGTTTGATGATGGCTTGGTTTGGGGGAACTTTGAATGGATGGCTTCCATAGTCCTTATTTTTTTAGGACTTATTTTTGCGCCTTTTTATTTTAAAAGCAAAATTTCTACCCTTCCAGAATTTTTAGAAAAACGATATAGCTCACCCTCAAGATCTTTTCTGGCCTTTATGGCGATTTTAGGAGCCTTATTTGTCCATATTGGCATGAGTCTCTATGCAGGAGCGATTGTCTTTAAATCTTTTTTCGGAATCGACGTATATGTTTCTATTCTAATCATTTCTATTATAACAGCCACTTATACGATTCTTGGAGGCTTAAAAGCCGTTGTTATAACTGAAACAGTACAAACTATGATCTTAATTATTGGTGCTGTTATATTAACATTTTTTGCAATTAACGCACTGCCTGAAGTTGGAATAAACTCTCTAGCCGATTTTAAAGATCACATAAAACCAGACCAATTAAGTATGCTTAGAAGTGGTGAGAATGCAGGTAACTCAGGGTTATCATGGTACGCCATATTTTTGGGTTATCCAATACTAGGGTTGTGGTACTGGTGTTCGGACCAAACAATAGTACAGCGAGTCTTGGCTGCTAAAAGTGAAGATGATGCCCAAAAGGGCCCCATATTTGCTGGATTTCTAAAAATCCTTCCCGTATTTATTATGGTCTTACCAGGTGTTATAGCTTATGTCTTGTTTAAAGATAAAATATCTACAAGTAACGAAACTTTACCTGTATTAATAAACGAACTATTACCTATTGGAATTAAAGGCATATTTGCCGCCGCATTACTATCAGCTTTAATGAGTACCATCGCAGCAGCCCTTAATAGCTGCTCTACCTTAGTAGCCATTGATATTGCAAAAAGAATAAAACCATCTTTATCTGATGAAAAACAAATAAAAATAGGAAAATATGTCGCTGTCGTGGTTATGATTCTTGCTATAGCTTGGTCAACCCAAGGCAATAGGTTTAATAGTATTTTTGAAGCAATCAATAAAATTGCAGCTGCCTTAGCTCCGCCAATAGCTACAGTATTCCTTTTTGGTGTATTTAGTAAACGGGGCACAAAAGAAGCATCTATAGTTACTTTAATCTTTGGCTTTTTAATCGGAATCGTAGCTTTTGCTGCAGATTTTGTTCCGGTACTCTATAAGAAACCAAGTATCATAACCGATACATGGGGCATTCCTTTTATGATGCAAGCTTGGTGGTTATTTTGTATTTGTTCGGTTGTATATTTTGTAATGAGCTATCTAACCCCAAAGCCTAGCATTGATCAATTGCAATACACTTGGGATAGTCCGTGGCAGTTTCTTACTAATAAAAAATTTCAGGGACTCAAAGATGTCCGTTTATATGCAGCACTATTATTACTAACAATTACTATATTATATATCCTATTCCAATAAATAATAAATCACACTGCTTGTAAAACGATAAAACAACCCATGAACGATGAGGCAACAATCCAAATTAAATCAATATCTATTCCTCTTTATTATAGTCACACTATCTATTAGTTGTAACTCAAAAAAAACTAAAGAAGAAGCCCCAAAACCAAACATTATTATTTATTTAACAGACGATTTGGGATATGGGGATTTAGGTTGCTATGGTAGTCCTATTATTAAGACCCCGGCAATTGATAAATTTGCATCAGAAAGTGTTTTGCTTACCGATTGCCATTCAGCGGGAACTGTATGTTCTCCTTCAAGAGCAGGAATTTTAACTGGAAGAAACCCTTATAGAAGTGGCTTTTACTATATTCAAGGCGCTTATGGATCTTATCTAAAGAATGAAGAAGTTACCATGGCCGAGCTTTTAAAATCTGGTGGTTACGAAACCGCATTTATGGGAAAATGGCATCTATCCAGATTAGAAAAAACAAAAAAATATGATGAACCAAGCCCTAGCGATCAAGGCTTTGATTATTGGTTTGCTTCTACACATAATGCTTTTGGCGGACCCAAAAATTTTGGAAAATTCATTAGAAATGGTGAAGCAGTAGGAGACGTTGATGGCTGGTATTGCGATGTGCTTACCAAAGAGGCCACAAATTGGCTTACCAACATAAGAGATAAATCCAAACCTTTTCTACTCATAGTTTCCACCCATGAGCCTCATACACCAATAGCCCCCCCAAAAGAATATAGCAAATTGTACGACAATGTAAAGGTGGACAGTCTGGAAAAATCAATCAATTATGGTGGGGTGGCACGACCAGAATATGATATCAGTCAAAATAAAAAAGATTACTATGGTACCGTTTCGCAATTAGATAATGCCTTTTCCAATTTAATGAAAACGGTTGACCAAGAAAATTTGAAAGACAATACCATGGTTATTTTTACAAGTGACAACGGCCCTGAACATCCAGTCAACTTAGAAGAATCTAGAGGTGAATGGGAAGACCACATTAGAGATGCTTGTTTTGGAACTCCAGGTATTTTTAAAGGGATGAAACGATATCCTTATGAAGGCGGACACCGGGTACCTGGAATAATTAGGTTTCCTAAAAAAATTAAAGCAGGAACAACAAGCGATAAAATGGTCGTGGCAACAGATTTTATAAATACAATAACCACACTAGCAAATGTTGATATGCCTAAAGGTATTAATACAGATGGTGTAGATGTATTTCCTGCCTTTCTAGGAGAGCAAATTGAAAGAGACCAACCTTATTTATGGCTTTTTCCAACGCATGAAGACACCTATTATAGAATGCCACATATAGCAATGCGACATAACGAATACACACTTATTGGATGGTTTCCAGAAAAAAAAGAAGATGCAACACTTATAGAATGGATGAAATCTTCTGTACCTGTAACCTTTTCATTATATAATCTCAACTCAGATCCTGCGCAAGCACATGATATTTCTGAAACAAATCCAGATTTAGTTAAACAACTCATTCCTAAAATGATACATACTTGGACTGACATTAGAGATGAAGGTCCCGATTGGTCACTAATAAAATAGTTATGATAATTGATGCGCATCAACATTTTTGGAACTATGATCCCTTAAGCCATATTTGGATTAATGAAAATATGTCCATTTTAAAGCGTCATTTTTTACCTAAAGATCTTAAAACAGAATTAACAAATAATAGCGTTGATGGCAGCATTGCTGTTCAAGCGAGCCAGTCTGAAGATGAAACGGAGTTCTTAATGTCACTAGCCCATGAAAATGATCGTATTAAAGCGATCGTGGGATGGGCTAATTTAAAAGCCAAGAACATAGACGAAAGGTTAAATTATTTTACAAAAGCCAGTCCCAAAATAAAAGGTTTTAGGCATGTAGTGCATGATGAACCAGATGTTAATTTTATACTTGGCAAAGATTTTATGAACGGAATAAGTAAATTAGAAAAATATGATCTTACTTACGACATTCTAATATTCCCTATCCATCTTAAAGCTACTATACAATTCGTAAAAAAATTTCCAAATCAAAAATTTGTAATAGATCATATTGCAAAACCTTATATCGAAAAGGGAGAAATAGATGCATGGAAAAACCATATACAAACATTAGGAGCTTTAGATAATGTCTGGTGCAAATTATCAGGAATGGTTACAGAAACTAAATGGCAGCAATGGACATACGATGATTTCGAACCCTATTTGGATGTCGTATTTGATGCTTTTGGCACAAACCGATTAATGTTTGGTTCAGATTGGCCAGTGTGCTTACTAAGTGCTTCTTATTCTGAAGTAAAGAATATTGTAGACCAATATATATCAAAATTTACCAAGGATGAAAAAAATAAAATTATGGGAGAAAATGCTGCAAGATTTTATGGTATTGATGATTGTTTGAAATAGAACTATACTATAAATACCATTTGCAGTCAGTTCGAGACTCGTGTTAAAATTTAACTAGCGTAAGCAATGACGTAGTCGAAATGATAGTTCCATTGTCCTCCTGAGCGCAGTCGAAGGACTTGTTAGTTATTACCTTTAAAGCGTTTCGACTTTAGTTTATGCTGAG
>NZ_JAUOEK010000046.1 GCF_030540835.1 Flavivirga aquimarina
GGGATTTAGTTAAGAAATTGACTAAAATAGCTTTAATTTTATCTATCAAAGCTTCAAAACCGAAGATTGCTACTAATCTTTTCAGATTATAACAAGTAAAGACAAGATATACTTCACCAAGGACTTTTTCTTTGGTCTTGGTTAAGGTGTAATCAAAATGCCATTGTCTCTTTAAAGTTCCGAATTGATGTTCAATGATTTGTTGTCTTTGTCTATAATATTCTGGATTTTCTAGTACTCTGTCATTGTTCCTGTCTGTATATTCTTGGTACTCTGTTCTTTCAATAAAGCGCCCTTTCTTATTAGTGGTACATTGGGCGCGTAGAGGACAGCCATCACAAGCTTTTGTCTTATAATGTTTTACTTTGTATGACTGCCGTCCGTTGTTGAGTTTTTTGTTGTACCAACGTCCATTGGTGTTTAGTATTTGTTCAGCAGGGCAAATGTAAGTATCATTGGTTTGATTATAAGCAAAGCTTTTCATGGCAAACTCAGGGTTGGTTTTACTGGAACTAGATTCTTTTGGAGAAATGAATGAATTAACCCCTAGCTCTTCACATTTTTTGAGTTCTCTGCCAGAATGATATCCTTTATCCGCCAATACATTCATTGTGGTGCCCTCTTGTAATTCTCCTATGTTTTGTTGCGCTTTCTCGACCATCATAGCCAATGCTTTGGTGTCATTGACATCTCCCGTATCTGCTGCAACAAGGAGTTTATGCTTGGCATCACTTACTGCTTGTACATTATAACCCACCTTTACACTGTTACGCTGAAAGACTACTGCTCTAGCGTCAGGGTCAGTTGTAGATAGTTGTCCATCATTTGTTTGTTTAAGTTGCTTGCTAACTTGTTGGTGATTGTCTTTCTTGAGTTTGTTATGCTCTAGTTTATCTTTGGTTACTTGATCAAATTCTAGATCTAATGCATTTTCATATTCAGTTATTTTCTTGTCTATATAATCAATGTGTCTTTTTATTTTACGTTCATTAAAATTATTTTTCAGACTGTTTTGTGCTCTTATTTTAAAGGAATCTATAGCAATGGTTTTACCTTCTATGAGTTTCCATCCCTTGAGTAAGGCTACAAAGTGACGAAAGACCGCTTTGAAGGCTTTGGAATTATCTTTTCTGAAATTGGCAATGGTTCTGTAATGAGGTCGTTGTTCGTTAATAAGCCACATCACTTCAATATTGGTTTTACATGCTTTTTCTAACTTTCTGCAACTACGGATACTATGTTGATAACCGTAGAGATATAGTTTCATCAATGTAGCAGGGTGAAAGGGAGGACGTCCTTCTTTATTTAACTGAAAATAAGAGAACCCGAATTGTTGTAAATCCAACATATCTACAAAAGCATCAATGATGCGAACCAGACTTTCTTTGTCAACCATTTCTTCAAGGGAAGTCATCCGGATTTGATTACGATCCTGACCATGTATATGTTCCATAAGTATGATTTGTGTTCCTATACAAGATAAGAATTACTCAAACCATTAACAATCAGAATACAA
>NZ_JAUOEK010000047.1 GCF_030540835.1 Flavivirga aquimarina
AACAAGACTTAAAAAATTAACGATGAAGAGTTTGATCCTGGCTCAGGATGAACGCTAGCGGCAGGCCTAACACATGCAAGTCGAGGGGTAACGGGGTAGCTTGCTACCGCCGACGACCGGCGCACGGGTGCGTAACGCGTATACAATCTACCTTATACTGGGGGATAGCCTTTAGAAATGAAGATTAATACCCCATAGTTTGCATAGATGGCATCATTTAGGCAATAAAGGTTACGGTATAAGATGAGTATGCGTTCTATTAGCTAGTTGGTATGGTAACGGCATACCAAGGCAACGATAGATAGGGGCCCTGAGAGGGGGATCCCCCACACTGGTACTGAGACACGGACCAGACTCCTACGGGAGGCAGCAGTGAGGAATATTGGACAATGGAGGCAACTCTGATCCAGCCATGCCGCGTGCAGGAAGACTGCCCTATGGGTTGTAAACTGCTTTTGTACAGGAAGAAACACCTCTACGTGTAGAGGCTTGACGGTACTGTAAGAATAAGGATCGGCTAACTCCGTGCCAGCAGCCGCGGTAATACGGAGGATCCAAGCGTTATCCGGAATCATTGGGTTTAAAGGGTCCGTAGGTGGATAATTAAGTCAGAGGTGAAATCCTGCAGCTCAACTGTAGAATTGCCTTTGATACTGGTTATCTTGAGTTATTATGAAGTAGTTAGAATATGTAGTGTAGCGGTGAAATGCATAGATATTACATAGAATACCGATTGCGAAGGCAGATTACTAATAATACACTGACACTGATGGACGAAAGCGTGGGTAGCGAACAGGATTAGATACCCTGGTAGTCCACGCCGTAAACGATGGATACTAGCTGTTCGGATTTATCTGAGTGGCTAAGCGAAAGTGATAAGTATCCCACCTGGGGAGTACGTTCGCAAGAATGAAACTCAAAGGAATTGACGGGGGCCCGCACAAGCGGTGGAGCATGTGGTTTAATTCGATGATACGCGAGGAACCTTACCAGGGCTTAAATGTAGATTGACAGGTTTAGAGATAGACTTTTCTTCGGACAATTTACAAGGTGCTGCATGGTTGTCGTCAGCTCGTGCCGTGAGGTGTCAGGTTAAGTCCTATAACGAGCGCAACCCCTGTTGTTAGTTGCCAGCATGTAAAGATGGGAACTCTAACAAGACTGCCAGTGCAAACTGTGAGGAAGGTGGGGATGACGTCAAATCATCACGGCCCTTACGTCCTGGGCTACACACGTGCTACAATGGTAGGGACAGAGAGCAGCCACACCGCGAGGTGGAGCGAATCTATAAACCCTATCACAGTTCGGATCGGAGTCTGCAACTCGACTCCGTGAAGCTGGAATCGCTAGTAATCGCATATCAGCCATGATGCGGTGAATACGTTCCCGGGCCTTGTACACACCGCCCGTCAAGCCATGGAAGCTGGAAGTGCCTGAAGTCCGTCACCGCAAGGAGCGGCCTAGGGTAAAGTCGGTAACTAGGGCTAAGTCGTAACAAGGTAGCCGTACCGGAAGGTGCGGCTGGAACACCTCCTTTCTAGAGAAAGACGACTAAAAGAGGAAACCAAAAAAACTATTATGATAAATAGTTTGTTCTCGGATGCTGTTAATTTAAAAAAATCAGTCCACAGTATACAGTGCTCAGTCAACAGTATATATTACTGGGAACTGCGACTGAAAACTGAAGACTATATAACAGTCTCATAGCTCAGCTGGTTAGAGCGCTACACTGATAATGTAGAGGTCGGCAGTTCGAGTCTGCCTGAGACTACGAAGCACGATAGTGCCGAGTATGCTGGATTTATTTCAGCATCTGTCGAAAGACAGGATTAAGGTTTTAGAATCTTGAAACGTTCATAAAAATAGAAAAGAAAGGAAATTTTAGAAGTTGGGTCCATGTGTTATTAAGGAAATAACTAAATAACTCATAACTAATTAACTCATAACTAAAATATGGGGGATTAGCTCAGCTGGCTAGAGCGCTTGCCTTGCACGCAAGAGGTCATCGGTTCGACTCCGATATTCTCCACAAGGATCCTGGAACAAGTCCGGGATCAAAACGTTCATTGACATATTGAAAAAAGATACATAAAAATAAAGAATTGGATTTATCCAATTTGATAATAATATTTTATGGATCAATTAGGATCACGCGAGCGATATCTAATTGATCACATTGTTTAATTTATGAGAAACAGGAAAGAATGATACGTATTCAATTACTAATTGTTTGGACTGAAAAATCATAGATTGAATAGTAACTCATTAAAAAAGCAAAAAGTACAATAAGCTAAATAAGGGCGTATGGGGAATGCCTAGGCTCTCAGAGGCGAAGAAGGACGTGATAAGCTGCGAAAAGCTACGGGGATCGGCACACACGAACTGATCCGTAGATATCCGAATGGGGCAACCCGGCATATTGAAGATATGTCATGGCGCAAGCCAAGCAAACCCGGAGAACTGAAACATCTAAGTACCCGGAGGAGAAGAAAACAAAAGTGATTCCGTTAGTAGTGGCGAGCGAACGCGGATTAGCCCAAACCAGTATTGTTACGGCAATACTGGGGTTGTAGGACCACGAGATTAGAAGCAGGATGAATTAGAACTGTTTGGAAAGACAGGCCAAAGACGGTGATAGCCCGGTATAAGTAAAGAATGTGGATATAGTGGTATCCTGAGTAGTGCGGGACACGAGTAATCCTGTATGAACCTGTCGGGACCATCCGATAAGGCTAAATACTCCTGAGAGACCGATAGTGAACCAGTACCGTGAGGGAAAGGTGAAAAGAACCCTGAATAAGGGAGTGAAAAAGAACCTGAAACCATACGCTTACAAGCGGTCGGAGCTGATTTATCAGTGACGGCGTGCCTTTTGCATAATGAGCCTACGAGTTACCGTTGCTAGCAAGGTTAAGGACTTCAGGTCCGGATCCGTAGCGAAAGCGAGTCTGAACAGGGCGCTTTTAGTTAGTAGTGGTAGACGCGAAACCGTGTGATCTACCCATGGGCAGGTTGAAGCTGTAGTAACATACAGTGGAGGACCGAACCGGTTGACGTTGAAAAGTCTTCGGATGACCTGTGGGTAGGGGTGAAAGGCCAATCAAACTCGGAAATAGCTCGTACTCCCCGAAATGCATTTAGGTGCAGCGTTGATATAGTTTTATAGAGGTAGAGCTACTGATTGGATGCGGGGGCTTCACCGCCTACCAATTCCTGACAAACTCCGAATGCTATAAAATGGTTATCAGCAGTGAGGGCATGGGTGCTAAGGTCCATGTCCGAGAGGGAAAGAACCCAGACCATCAGCTAAGGTCCCCAAATGTATGTTAAGTTGATATAACGCGGTTGAACTGCACTGACAGCTAGGATGTTGGCTTGGAAGCAGCCATTCATTTAAAGAGTGCGTAACAGCTCACTAGTCGAGCGGTTCGGCATGGATAATAATCGGGCATAAACATACTACCGAAGCTATGGACTTTTAAAAGTGGTAGGGGAGCATTGTAGTGTCGTCGAAGCCAGACTGTGAGGTTTGGTGGAGAAGCTACAAAAGAAAATGTAGGCATAAGTAACGATAATGCGGGCGAGAAACCCGCACTCCGAAAGACTAAGGTTTCCTCAGCTATGCTAATCAGCTGAGGGTTAGTCGGGACCTAACGCGAACCCGAAAGGGGTAGTGGATGGCCAACAGGTTAATATTCCTGTACCTGCTCTCACTAAACGTGACGGAGGCGAAAATTTGGTGCGTGCTGACGGAATAGCACGTTGAAGCCAGTGGTAACACGGCGATAGTACACTGAGGCTTCGGCCAAGGTGATAATCCAGAGGATCGACTTCCAAGAAAAGCAAGAGAAGCAGCCCGTACCCTAAACCGACACAGGTAGTTGGGATGAGAATTCTAAGGAGCTCGAGAGATTCATGGCTAAGGAACTAGGCAAAATAGACTCGTAACTTCGGGAGAAGAGTCGCCACCCTTCGGGGTGGCCGCAGTGAAAAGGTCCAGGCGACTGTTTATCAAAAACACAGGGCTATGCTAAATCGAAAGATGATGTATATGGCCTGACACCTGCCCGGTGCTGGAAGGTTAAGTGGAGGGTTTAGCTTCGGCGACGATCCTAAATGAAGCCCCAGTAAACGGCGGCCGTAACTATAACGGTCCTAAGGTAGCGAAATTCCTTGTCGGGTAAGTTCCGACCTGCACGAATGGTGCAACGATCTGGACACTGTCTCAGCCATGAGCTCGGTGAAATTGTAGTATCGGTGAAGATGCCGATTACCCGCTGTGGGACGAAAAGACCCCGTGCACCTTTACTATAGCTTAGTATTGGTTTCGGATAAGTAACGTGTAGGATAGGTGGGAGACTTTGAAGTGGCGTCGCCAGGCGTTGTGGAGTCATTGTTGAAATACCACCCTTTGCTTATCTGGAGTCTAACCTTCTTTGGAAGGGACAGTGCTTGGTGGGTAGTTTGACTGGGGTGGTCGCCTCCAAAAGAGTAACGGAGGCTTCTAAAGGTACCCTCAGCACGCTTGGTAACCGTGCGTAGAGTGCAATGGCATAAGGGTGCTTGACTGAGAGACCTACAAGTCGATCAGGTTGGAAACAAGAGCATAGTGATCCGGTGGTTCCGCATGGAAGGGCCATCGCTCAAAGGATAAAAGGTACGCCGGGGATAACAGGCTGATCTCCCCCAAGAGCTCATATCGACGGGGGGGTTTGGCACCTCGATGTCGGCTCGTCACATCCTGGGGCTGGAGAAGGTCCCAAGGGTTGGGCTGTTCGCCCATTAAAGTGGCACGCGAGCTGGGTTCAGAACGTCGTGAGACAGTTCGGTCTCTATCTACAGTGGGCGTTAGAAATTTGAGTGGATCTGACTCTAGTACGAGAGGACCGAGTTGGACCAACCTCTGGTGTATCTGTTGTTCCGCCAGGAGCATTGCAGAGTAGCTACGTTGGGAAGGGATAAGCGCTGAAAGCATATAAGCGCGAAACCCACCACAAGATGAGATTTCTTTAAAGGGTCGTGGGAGATTACCACGTTGATAGGCTATAGGTGTAAAGGCAGTAATGTCATAGCCGAGTAGTACTAATAACCCATAGGCTTATTGTACGGCCCCCTCT
>NZ_JAUOEK010000048.1 GCF_030540835.1 Flavivirga aquimarina
TAATTTTGTAAAGATCAGGAAAAGGTGTCTATTTTTTGGACACCTTTTTTTGTACCTCTTATTTACAAAACAAGGGACCTTTTTTAGACAATCATTAGTTGATAAGAACTAATAATTATTAACTCGCGTAATTTTATGAAACAACAACCCATTTCCAATAGGAAGTTTAAACTCACTAATAACCAGAGTCAAATTCTTTTTGG
This sequence comes from Flavivirga aquimarina, assembly GCF_030540835.1. Lineage (GTDB taxonomy): Bacteria > Bacteroidota > Bacteroidia > Flavobacteriales > Flavobacteriaceae > Flavivirga > Flavivirga aquimarina. The sequence goes on from NZ_JAUOEK010000048.1 coordinate 204, forward strand.
TAGATCTATTATTAGCATCTAAAGGATCTACTATAATATTGGCTATACTATTACCTGCTGCATTTTTAAACTCGAACGTGTAACTGCCATCAGCTTTTTTCGCAGGAAATTCTATATAATCGGTTACTGACTCATACTCTAATGCTGAAACAATATTTGAGGGTTCTCCAGCGATCATAATATCTACTGGACCAGACGTTTTAGACAAGTTCAAAAATCGAATACCAACGATACTATCTGTAAATTGTTTTACAGTATCTTCTAACAAAAGCGTCTCTACCGCTTCCGAGGTTCCTGAAAAATATAGGGAGTGGATCCCTTTTAAATTTAATGTATTGGAATAAAGACTGTGTAATGTGTCACTTTCAGCAACTATGAAGACTTCTCTGTTCAAACCTTCTTCCATAGAAAAGTTTTTAAAGGATTCAAAATTCACTCTTGCGCCTGCTGATACTCCTGCATAGTTAATGGGATTATCACCTATCTTTACTATGACATGATCAATATCTCTGATTAAATTGACGACTTTAATCGTTGCTGCTCTAGGAAAATCTTGGTCGTCTTCATGACTACATGACAAGAACAATCCCATTGAAAAGAATATGGCTAAAAATTTAAAAATTGGTTTCATAATAATAAGACCTTGTTTTAGAGTTTGTAAATTGTTTGATATTTTTGTTTGTCTTGTTTGATAAAAGTTTTTGTATTCGGATAAAAAGTCATGAAATCTTGCATCTATTAGTAAACTTGCGATTTAATAATCCGTGCTTGATTTGCCCACACACTAGTACCTACTAAAAAGACAAAAGACCGCTTCGCTATATAGAGATAAGACGTAAGATCTTTTCAACTGAAATCGGCACGATATCAAAATAGGCCTAAAATGTTTGTTATCCTTTTTTTTTACAATGATTTCTTATTGGTTTTAATGGGTTGCCACGACTTAAAAAAAACCTTGTAATACCATTTCATTTATAATACGACGCTATCATTTTTCATTTTTATAAACCTAAATGTTCACGGATTAAGGGTTCCAACCTTTCACCTCGTGCATTCCTATCTACAATAACACCTTCTTTATTTAATAACCAGACGGTAGGCAGTGTCTTGATTTCATATAAGGCATGTAAACTTACAGTGGCATCTGCTCCTTTGTCTAAACGTTGTGGCCAATTGGCGCCCGTTTTTTTAAGGATGCTCAAGATTCTTTCTTTAGCTGCATCGTTATCCACAGCAATTCCAATGACTTCAAAACCCCGATCACGGTATTTATCATACATGGCTCTAACATGTGGCATTTCCTTAACACAAGGACTGCAGTAGGTCGCCCAAAAATCGATCAATACCACTTTCCCTCTCATGGTATTAAGATCTACGATACTCCCATCTATAGCTGTAAAAACCATATCTAATGGCTTGGAATAATCCACTTCTTTTAAGGCCTCTATAGCAGCTACGTTTTC
>NZ_JAUOEK010000049.1 GCF_030540835.1 Flavivirga aquimarina
TAATTTAACGTGAATCTCGTTTAAGCTGCCCATAAACAAAGTTGGTTAGTTTCAATAGGAGTAATATTCAAGGAAGGCTTTTTAGGAAAGAAACAATAAGCAGTTAGTCCAGAAATAAGATTGACCAAAAAGCCTTTAACGGAACGGTGTCTGGTATGTTCAACCTTGCAAATGTTCTTGAGTTCATCATTTACAGATTCCACTAAAGCCCTTTTTCTTAAAAGGATTGCGTCCACATCGGATAGGTTTTGCTGTTTCATGTTCTTTCTGACCTTGGTTATTAATTGAACGCCATCCTGAAAGAGTAGTTCTGCCAGGGCCTTGGAGATATAGCCCTTGTCACCGAAGAGCTTACCAAAGATATCCTTGGTCATGGCGCTCATCACATCAATATTGCGATCGTCCACGCTACCTTTGGTGAGGTAAAATGAGAGCAGTTCCCCACGGTCGTTAATGATCAAGTGGAGCTTGAACCCAAAGAACCATCCCATAGTAGATTTGCCTTTCGAAGCCACGCCCTTGAAGACCCTGTGCTGTTTCTCTCTTTTGATATGGCAGACCCTGAGCAAGGTCGAATCGATATAGTTGATGCCCCTTGATTTTCCCAGACCCCTGTATTTCAAGTACAGCATGAGCGGTAACAATGTTCGTTCCTGTCTTGCATTGAAACGGACATAGCTGATCAGCTCAGGGAACAGGTCGTCCAAGTGCTTACAGACATATTGCGTGTAAAAGTGTTTGAAATTGGTGAACTGCCCATAATGGAACAAAAGATAGATGCTCATCATTTCACTATCACTGAGCCTGCCCTTCCTGTTACGGTATTTAACACCGGAAGCTTCTAAAACAGGAACCTGTTCAAGTTGGGAGCTAAATTCATTGCAAAAATCGTCCAGTTCTACGAAGAATTCTGTAATTTTATCTCTAAGCATAAAGGTTGTTTTTTGAGGTTAAACTAAAATTTTGTCACTTTAATTTACTCAAAAACAGCCTTTTTTACTA
>NZ_JAUOEK010000051.1 GCF_030540835.1 Flavivirga aquimarina
CGTGTTAAAATTTAACTAGCGTAAGCAATGACGTAGTCGAAATGATAGTTCCATTGTCCTCCTGAGCGCAGTCGAAGGACTTGTTAGTTATTACCTTTAAAGCGTTTCGACTGCGCTCAACGTGACATATTAGATAAATTAAAATACTGAAAAACAATTAATTATAAAATAACGTCAATGGTGACGAAGTGCAAGAATCTGTTTAATTTAAACAATCATCCCTAAGATTGCTATATAGGTAATGCCTTTGCAATGATGTTAGTTTTGCCCCTCGAGCATTATCGAAAATGAAAATATATTTTTATTTGAAGATAAAAGCGCAGCTTGTGAGAGGTTTTAATGAGGTCTCGACTGCGCTCGACCTGACATAAAAATTTCAAAATGAGTACACCAAAACGATATACCATCACCACAGCACTTCCTTATACCAATGGCCCTATACATATAGGACATTTAGCAGGTGTTTATGTTCCGGCCGATATTTACGCGCGGTATTTACGATTAAAAGGAAATGACGTTATTCTAATTGGAGGAAGTGATGAGCACGGTGTACCCATTACAATTAAAGCGAAAAATGAAGGCGTGTCACCACAGGATGTGGTAGATAAATACCATGCTATTATTAAGAAATCGTTTGAAGATTTTGGAATTACTTACGATAATTATTCGCGTACTTCGGCAAAGGTACATCATAAAACAGCTTCAGAATTTTTTACCACTTTAAATGATAAAGGTGAGTTTATAGAAGAAGTTACAGAGCAATTGTATGATGCCGAAGCCAATCAGTTTTTAGCAGATAGGTTTGTGGTGGGAACATGTCCAAAGTGTGGCAATGAAGAAAGCTATGGCGATCAATGTGAAAACTGTGGAACGAGCCATAACGCTACCGATTTAATAAATCCAAAATCAGCTTTAACAGGAAACACACCTACTTTAAAACAGACAAAACACTGGTTTTTACCATTAGATAAGCATGAAGACTTTTTAAAAGAATGGATTCTTAAAGGACATAAAAAAGATTGGAAATCTAATGTTTATGGACAATGTAAATCCTGGATTGATGATGGCTTACGTCCAAGAGCAGTAACCAGAGATTTAGATTGGGGAATTCCAGTTCCGGCAGAAGGCGGAGAAGGAAAAGTACTGTATGTTTGGTTTGATGCGCCTATAGGGTATATCTCGTCTACCATAGAATGGGCAGAACGCGAAGGCAAAGAATGGGAACCTTATTGGAAAGACCAAGACACCAAATTGGTTCATTTTATTGGAAAAGATAATATCGTGTTCCACTGCATTATTTTCCCAGCGATGTTAAAAGCCGAAGGCTCTTATATTTTACCGGAAAATGTACCTGCTAATGAGTTTTTAAATTTAGAAGGTAATAAATTATCGACCTCAAAAAACTGGGCGGTTTGGTTACCAGAATATTTAGAGGAATTTCCGGGCCAGCAAGATGTATTACGCTATGCGTTAACAGCCAATGCGCCAGAGACAAAGGATAATGACTTCACTTGGAAAGATTTTCAAGCAAGAAACAATAATGAGTTAGTAGCCATTTTTGGGAATTTTATAAATCGTGTAGTGGTTTTAACAAACAAATATTATAACGGAGAAGTTCCAGCACCAAATGAATTATTGCAGGTTGATGAAGAAACATTAGCAGCAGTAAAAGCCTACCCGGATGTGATTTCCAGTTCTATTGAGCGCTACCGTTTTAGAGAAGCACAACAGGAACTTATGAATTTGGCAAGACTTGGTAACAAATATTTGGCGGATGCAGAGCCTTGGAAAGTTATAAAAGTAGATGAGGAACGCACAAAAACAATTATGTATGTGGCACTTCAAATAGCATCAGCTTTAGCAACGTTGAGCGAACCGTTTTTACCATTCACGTCTACCAAACTTAAAAACATCCTTAATGTCGCGTCGAGCGCAGTCGAGACGTCTTGGAACGAAATAAGCACGAAAAAAGTTTTACTGCCAGATGGTCGTCAAATAGGAAAAGCAGAATTATTATTTTCTAAAATTGAAGATGCTACCATTCAAGCTCAATTAGATAAGCTAGAAGCGAGCAAAAAAGCAAACGAAGCAGAAAATAAAACGGTAGAACCTCAAAAAGATACTATTACATTTGAAGATTTTACCAAATTGGATATTCGAGTAGGAACCATTTTGGAAGCCGAAAAAATGCCAAAAGCTAAAAAGTTACTCGTTTTAAAAGTTGATACAGGAATTGATGTTAGAACCATTGTTTCTGGTATAGCAGAAAGTTTTACGGCAGAAGAAGTAGTTGGTAAAAAAGTTACTGTGTTAGTAAATTTAGCACCTCGAGCATTACGTGGTGTTGAGAGTGAAGGTATGATTTTAATGACTGAAACTCCAGAAGGTAAATTGGTGTTTGTGAACCCAGATGATGTTAGTGTTACTAATGGATTGCAGATAAGTTAATTTGTTATTCCGAACACAGTGAAGAACGACAATATAATTTTGGACATTATTTAACAACTAGCTTTTGGGTTTCCTGTTTACCATTTTCGTCTGTGGCTTGTATTAGGTATATACCACTTTTTAATTGTGATACGTCCATTTTTATAATACTCTTATTAAAATGATGTATAGCAACTCGTTTTCCTAAAACGTCAATAAATTCTATACTTTTAATTTTATTAGAACCTATAATAAATAATTCATCTTCTACTGGGTTTGGGTAAAATTTAAATAGGTTAGATTTAGTAATATCATTTTCCTCATTTGAACTTTCTACCGTTACTTGTGAAAAAGCCATGTTACAAATCAGAAAAAATAAAAACACACAAGACATATTTTTCATAACAATAGTATTTGCGGTTTATATAAGTGGTTTATTAGTAACGTATTAAACAGGTAATTAATTATCTCAATAAAAAAATACTTTATTTAGTTAGTAAAAGTTTCTGGATAATAGCAATTCGTTTTTCCAAATCATATAAATTAGCAGTTCAATTTTTCCAATCTATAATCGCATAATTTAGTTTTAAAATGGGGTATAGATAAGCAAAAGAATTTCTTAACTTTACAAAAAAGAGTAGTATTATGTTATCAAAAAAAATAGAAAAAGCCCTCAATGATCAAATTAAAATCGAAGCAGAATCTTCTCAAATATATTTGGCTATGGCGTGTTGGGCAGAAGTAAAAGGACTTGAAGGTGTTGCAGGTTTTATGTACGATCAATCGCAGGAAGAGCGTGACCATATGCTTAAACTCGTTAAGTTTGTTAACGAACGTGGCGGGCATGCACAAATATCTGCATTAAAAGCACCAAACGTCACTTTTAAATCTTTTAAAGAAATGTTCGAAAAACTATTTGAACATGAAGTTTTTGTGTCTGAAAGTATTAATGAATTAGTGCATATCTCCTTGACAGAAAAAGATTATGCAACTCATAACTTTTTACAATGGTATGTCTCTGAGCAAATTGAAGAGGAAGCTATGGCGCGTACTATTTTGGATAAAATAAACCTTATTGGAGATGATAAAGGCGGACTTTATTTATTCGATAGAGATATTCAACAAATAACAATTGTTACAGCTTCTTCTGAAACTCCTGAATAATTTTTTAATTAATCTTATTTAGATTTAATAAAAATAACTATTTTTGTCTAATATTAAAATCTTAGATTTTTACTTTGGGCAAAAAGAAGCAAAAAAAGGTTGTTAAACAATTAAAAGACTTAGGTATTATTACTACCGATAAGGTAAAAAGTAGTTGCTGTAAAAAGTTTAAAAAAGGCGAGAATAAACGTTGTAAAAAATGCCCTTGCTTCGATTTACTTAAAAAAGTGGCTTAAAACGATATTTATCTCATTTATTATCTTTTTCTTTTCAGAAGTTTCAATGTCAATCAATTAGTCTTTGTTAATCTCTTAATCATTATTGTTTGTGGTTGAAATACTTATGCTTTTTTAACTAAGTGAATACCTTATACTACACCAAAAGATTATTTGTTTTCTAAACCTTTTGCTTTTAATTACCTTTGTGCAACTTAATATTTTTGTATATGATACATTCAATGACAGGTTATGGAAAATCTGTATTGCAATTGCCCACAAAAAAAATAACGATAGAGCTAAAGTCTCTTAACAGCAAAAGTTTAGATTTAAATGCGAGAATGCCCTCTATTTATAGAGAAAAAGAATTGTCTATTCGAAAACTTCTTGCTGCAAAGTTAGTGCGAGGAAAAATAGATTTCTCTATTTATGTTGAAGCTACTGCCGAAGACACATCAACACAAATAAACACACCGGTTGTTAAACAATATATTGAGCAGTTAAAGCAGGTTGTTGATGGCGATGCTATAGAACTTCTTAAAATGGCGGTTCGTTTTCCGGATTCATTAAATACTGTTCGTGAAGAAATTGATGATAACGAATGGCAAGCTATTGAAACACAAATCAATAACGCTGTAAACGATTTGGTTGATCATAGATTAGACGAAGGGAAAGTGCTTGAACAGGATTTTAATAAACGAGTAATAACCATAGGGAATATACTTGAGCAGGTTATTGCTATGGATCCAGAGCGTGTGGACGGTGTTCGTGAACGCTTACTTAAAGGCATTGAGGACTTAAAAGAGAAATATGATGAAAACCGTTTTGAGCAAGAGTTGGTGTATTATATTGAAAAATTTGATATTACCGAAGAGAAAGTGCGTTTAAAAAACCACTTAGATTATTTTATAGAATGTATAAACTCTAAAGACTCTAACGGAAAAAAACTTGGGTTTATAAGTCAGGAAATGGGCAGAGAAATAAATACTATTGGTTCTAAAAGTAATTATGCACCTATGCAGCAATTGGTAGTTCAAATGAAAGATGAACTCGAAAAAATTAAGGAACAATTATTAAACGTTTTATAAAACACGTTAAAACCCATTTAAATTGAACAAAGGCAAACTCATTGTGTTTTCTGCACCATCTGGTTCTGGAAAAACAACTATAGTAAAACACTTATTAGGTATTGAAGATTTAAATTTGGAGTTTTCTATATCTGCAACCTCTCGCGAAAAAAGAGGAGATGAGGTAGATGCAAAAGATTATTATTTTTTATCTGCAAAAGATTTTAAGACCAAAATTAAAAATGATGAGTTTTTGGAATGGGAAGAGGTATATCGCGATAATTTTTACGGAACTTTAAAAACCGAAGTTGAGCGTATTTGGGCTATGGGTAAACACGTTATTTTCGATATTGATGTGTCTGGTGGCTTACGTATAAAACGTAAATTTCCGGAGCAAACATTAGCTGTTTTTGTAAAACCTCCAAGTATTGACGAGCTAAAAATTAGATTAAAAAAACGTAAAACAGAAAGCGAAGACAAAATAAACATGCGAGTAGCAAAAGCTTCGGCAGAATTAGCAACAGCGCCTTTATTTGATGTTATCGTAGTAAATGATGATTTAGATCACGCACTAGAAAATGCTCACGAACTGGTTAGTAATTTTCTAAATTCTTAAAAAAGTATTAGAATGAAAATTGGGTTATATTTTGGTTCTTTTAATCCTATTCATATTGGGCATTTAGTTATTGCCAATCATTTAGCAGAATATAGTGATTTAGATCAGGTTTGGTTTGTAGTAACCCCCCATAATCCTTTTAAAAAGAAACACAGTTTACTAGATAATTATCAACGGTTAGAAATGGTATATCGTGCTACAAAAGAATATACCAAGCTTAAACCAAGCGATATAGAATTTAACTTACCACAACCTAATTATACCATCAATACGCTTGTTTACTTAGAAGAGAAATATCCAGATAATGAGTTTTCTTTAATTATGGGTGAAGACAACTTAAAAGGGTTTCATAAATGGAAAAATTATCAATTGATTCTTGAGAACCACCATATTTATGTATACCCTCGTATTTCTAAAAACAAGATAGAAACGCAATTTGATGGTCATAAAAAAATACATCACATAGATGCTCCAATAATGGAGTTGTCCTCGACATTAATACGAAACGCTATTAAAGCGGGAAAAAATGTAAAACCGATGCTTCCTGAGTTTGTTTGGGAGTATTTAGATGAGATGAATTTTTATAAATAATATTATTAGTACTAATAATATTTAAATAGGTCTGTCTGAAAAGCGCTTAGCTGTCAATTCGAGACTCGTGTTAAAATTTAACTAGCGTAAGCAATGACGTAGTCGAAATGATAGTTCCATTGTCCTCCTGAGCGCAGTCGAAGGACTTGTTAGTTATTACCTTTAAAGCGTTTCGACTGCGCTCAACGTGACATATTAGATAAATTA
>NZ_JAUOEK010000052.1 GCF_030540835.1 Flavivirga aquimarina
AAATTCCAGTTCTACAATTTGACCTCCGCCGTGTGAAGAGTCTATTGAATTTGTATGCATGGTTTGCTGTCCTATAAATTGTGCTATTGTATTTAAGTTTGTAACTGTTGAAGGGTTTGTTGCATTGGGGTGTAAAACTCTAAAATCTAACTCACCAATTGTTCCGCTATTAGTTATTGAGTAATAAAACCTTAATCTATATGTAGCCCCTGGAGTTACGGCGTCTAATAGTTGGTATGCTGTTCTTTGCTCTCCGGGAACATTAGTTAGTTTTATAGAACCTCCTCCTTGATTTCC
>NZ_JAUOEK010000063.1 GCF_030540835.1 Flavivirga aquimarina
TGGCAGACTGAAAGTCTGCTTCGTGAAATATGGTAAAACTGAATTCGTGTGAATTCGTGAAATTCGTGTCAAAAGTTTTTAGAAGCTGAAAGCGACATGCACTAAAGTACATAGTTTTAACTCCATTTGAGACCAATAAAAGATTGTCAAAATATTATAGAAGGGACTTACAATATTATTAATAGAAAACAATAAAAGAAGAGTTTCGTCTTATACACATTAACTTTCAAAAGCAAATACAATAAGTTTAATATTTGCTTACCCCTTGCACCTTTCAACTAGAATTTTTTACAAATAACATGAGATACAAAAGGAATAACAAAATTTCTAAAGATAGCTATTTGTTATTTTTTTACAGTAAAAAGCTACAAAAAACAGTATTCAAACAGACCAATTATAATTTTTGTTACATTTTATTCAATTGTAACTCACTGCAATACCACACTTTTTTTAAAAATATAGGATAAAATGCAAAAAAATCGGTCAAAATGTTGTTTTTTAAGATAAATTGCATAGTTTTGTCATTAAGAATCAAGAAAATTTGTAAAATGAAAATAAAAATTATTTTATTTAGCTTTAGTTTATTTTTAATAACCGGAGCTAGTTTTGCCCAAAAAAAGGATGCTCCCAAAAGTATCATTAGTGATAAAGTACGTATAAGTAAATATCACGACAAAGATGAGTTAGACCGTATGCAAAAAGGACAATTGCTAGAGCTTTACATAGAGCGTATAAAGCTTCTGGTAAAAACATTGCCTTATATAGCATTCGCTACAAAACCTGGAGTTACAATGTCTACTTTAGGTATTCCAAATACAAAAGATAATAGATCTATTTTAGATGATGAGATTGAAGCCTCCGATGCTTTTCTGGAAACAACACTTAATTTCCAAAGGACCATGCTGCCATACTCAGATAAAAGTAATCTAATAGCAGCTATTATATTTTATGAAGATACAATGAAAGCAATACATCAATATAGTGAATTTCATTGATCTAGAATTGACTTAATATTTACTTATTGTTAAATAATTTATTAAAATATTTTAATAAATTATACAAAGTTTGATAAATTAAGCTAAAATATAATAAGTTTTCTATTGCATCTTTTTTTGTATAAGAATTAGAAGAATACTATAATAATTTGGACAAAATTATTATAGTGTTTTTTTTATTTCTATCCTCTAAATTTTCGATTTTTAAATAAAATGTTTCTGAATATACAAATCAGTATATATTAAAATTTTGGATATACAGAATACAGATAATATTTATGCATTATGTCGAACAATTTTGTAAGATAAAACCTATTTAAAAGTGTATTTCATCGAATATATTCGCTTTTTGTGGAATTTTGTTATAGATTAGTTGTAAATTTGAATATTGAAATTAAGTACAAGCTGATAATATAAAATCGTTATGAAAAAAATAACCTACATGATATGGATGCTTCTTTTGGTAATAGGAAGCTCATATGCGCAACAAGAAAAAGGAATAGTTGGTTCAGATAACTGGTTAGATAACTGGACAGATTTTAATCCTAAAACTGCAGACTATGGAGAACCTAGTCAAATACTAACAGGGAACATTACAAAAGACACTAAATTGTCTAAAAGAGACACATACCTATTAATGGGTAATGTTTTTGTTACAGACAGTGTTACACTTACAATAGAACCGGGAACTGTAATTATTGGAGATTTTCAATCAAAAGGAACTTTAACTATTAGTAAAGGAGCCAAGATAGTGGCAGAAGGATTAGAAACAGACCCTATCGTTTTTACTTCAAATAGAAGTGTGAAAAAAGCTGGCGATTGGGGTGGTATAATTATACTAGGTGAAGCTCCAACTAATAAATTTGGAAATTCTTCTATATCATCACTTTACGGAAACCTAGACTCATCTTCTTACAGATATACTAACTATGGAGGTACAAATACTAATAGTAATTCTGGTGTATTAAGGTATGTGAGAATAGAGTATGCAGGAAAAAAACTAAAAGATAGATCAAATTTCAGCGGATTATTATTAGCTAGTGTAGGAAACGAAACAGTATTAGAAAATGTAATGATTAGTTATTGCGCAGGAGATTCTTTTAGAATAATAGGAGGAGAAGCTAATTTAACAAAAGCAGTTTCTTATAGATCAAGCAAAAATGATTTTAAGTTCAATTATGGAGCACAATCTCAATTAACTAATTCATTAGCAATTAGAACACCATATATATCTAGTAGTAAAAAAGCTAGATGTTTAGAGATTCTTTCATATAGTAAAAAAGAAGAAATCGATTTTACAAAGAAAGGAACTACAGTACTTGCTAAAAACTTAACATTATTAAATAGCAGTAACGATTTAAACGAACATATTAAATTAGGCTTGATTAAAGAAGCTATTTTTATAGGAGAAAGCGCTTCGCTTGATATTAATAAAAGTGTTATTTCTGGTTTTAACCCAGCAGTAATACTAGATGATAAAATAATGATTAATCAAGAAAATTTAGAAAAAATAAAATTTGTTGATATGTATTTCAACAATTGTAATGGAAACATATTTAAAGAATACAATACTAATAATGAAGACTTAGAAAATTGGTATGGTAACAGATCTTTTTATAATGTGTATGCAAAAAGTCAAAATTCTGAAACGTTTATCGATATGAAGAGCGAAAAAAGACCAGACTTTAGATTGCGTATTAATAAAATAATTGCTGCTAATGGCAAAAATTAAATAGCATTGAAAGAAAAATAAATTTTATGATTTCTTTATAATAATAAATAATAGAAAGTTATTTTATTAAACCGATAAACAAACTTAACCAATCTCTCAACCAACAAATTATTATAAAAGTGATTTTGAATTCTGGTAATATAATTATTAGAGCGATAGTTGTTTTTAAAAGTTTTGTCAACTAAAGAGAATGATGTCGTATGCAAAATTTTACTATAACTAACATAATTGTCTTTATTTTTCTGTTCATAACGGGTAATGCTTGTGCGCAAATAGAAACACCTTCTTTAGGTTTTAGTCAAGCTTGTGCGAGTCCTATTTTCAATACGTATGGAGTATCGTTTTCATTTACCGGTTCAGAGTTGGGTGGTTCTAATCAATTTATAGTAGAACTATCTGATGAGACTGGAGACTTTTCGAATCCAACAGTACTTCATACAACGGCCGTTGGTGCCATTACCACATCACCGGCCATAATTAATGTTTCTATGCCAACTACAATAGCTGGCGAGGCATTTAGAATACGAATTAAAGGTACCGACCCAGTTGCAACGAGTGTACCCTCTATGGCTTTTCCAGCATATTACAAAATTCAGGATGAACCTTTTTCTATTAACAATTTAGTTTCAACAGGCGTGTATTGCTCCGGTGGTAGTTATTTACTAACTATAGATAATCCCGGAACAGGAGATAACGATTCGCCATTACAATACCCTTCACTCACATTCAATTGGTTTAGAGCAACAGGACCAACCACGGAAGTTTTTGTTGCTTCAGGACCAACTTTAGAAGTTAGTGACCCTGGAATATATTTTGTTGCAATAAATTATGGACCATGTACGTCAGTAAATACAAATACTTCAAATAAAGTAACAATAAGCGAAGCATCATCAGGAGGATCCAGTACTATAAGTTCCAGTTTAGGTAACCCATATTGTGCCAGCCAAGGTTTAACAACTTTAAGTACAGTTTCAGCTAATAGCTATCAATGGTTTAAAGATGGAAATGAAATTACAGGAGCTACAGATCAAACATATATAACAGATGAGTCTGGAACATACGCCGTAAATATTACTTTAAATGGTTGCTCAACAAGTGCATCAATCGATTTAGACGCCAATCAATTTACAAGTAGTATAGATGTTTCTGAAGCTCCGGCAGAAAATCTGATGCCACCTGAGGGGACCTTAATAGTGACTCTTACAGATACGGCAAATACGCCAGAATATGAATGGTACTTAAATGATGTTTTAATTGCTGGAGCAAATAGTGCAAGTTATGAAGCAACAGAAATTGGTAACTATAAAGCTGTTATTTCTCAAACGGTAGGATGTATATCGTCAAAAGAATTTCTTTTTACAATAGGCGAGACTTTTCCAAATGTTGAAAACATACCTAATTTAATAAGTCCGAATGGTGACGGTACAAATGATACTTGGGTAATTCCTCAAGCATATGTAAGCGGAACAAATGCAGAAGTTATAATAATAAGTTCTCAAGGAGAAATAGTACTACAAACTAATGATTATCTGAACAATTGGCCACAAGAAGAATTAAATTTTAAAGATGTAAACCCAGTTTACTACTATATAATAACAACTCAAGATAATAAAACACGAAAAGGATCAATAACAGTTGTAAAATAATATGAAAAAGTACCTGTTACATATCATTTTATTTTTTTGCTTTACGCAATTATTCAATTCTCAAGAAGGAGATGGAGTTGTTTCGTTTATATTACCTGTTAGAAATTCTTTAAAGTTTAATAGATATGCTATAAACCCAACCTTTAGTTTTGTAAGAGAACAAAATAAATATGTTAGTTTTAATAATAAGAGACAATGGGTACAATTTGATGATGCACCACAAACATATTTATTAAGTTATTCTGGAAGATTTAGAGAAAACATAGGAATTGGTGTTGGATTATTTCAACAAAATTATGGTGTATTAACTACCTTTGGAGGTGTTTTAAACTTTGCTTATAATGCTGTTTTAAACCGAGATAGCAACCTAACTTTTGGTATCAATCTGGGATTTTATAAAAGTGGGTTAAACGATGGTAAAATCATAACAAATTTCCCTGATCCGTCCTTAGAAAACATACCTTCAAATTCATTATTAACAGTAAACCCCGGAATAAATTACGGAACTGGTTTTGTAGATTTTGGCGTATCACTTAACAATATATTTCTATATAATTTGAATACATCAAAAATGGTTGAAGATGACCCGGAAAAAGGTGTTCAAGCACATGTTATGTACACGGGGTATGTAAATAGCCGCGATTTTTTTGATGAAAGTAAGTTTTCAGGTTTAATAAGGTCTGAATTCAAGAAAGAAAAAACCGTGATTTCCGGAATGGCTATGCTAACCGTTCCTAAAGGTATTTGGGCGCAAGCAGGTTATAATACATTATATGGTTTTTTTGGTGGTTTAGGCTTAAACATAAGTACCCAAATTTCTATAGAATACAGTTATGAAAAAGCTATGGGAGATTTATCCAATTTTGGAAGCTCTCATGATATTACTTTAGCTTATAAATTTAAAAATAGATACAGATATAGTTATAGTGGTGATGATGAAGAGGAGTCTATGATTATTCCTTCTAAGAGAACAAGACGAACTATAGCTAGGAGAAGAACACGTTCTAAGCCTTCTACAACAACTGTTGAAAGAAAAACAGCTGCACAAATAAAAGCAGAAGCCGATGCTAAAGCTAAGTTACTTGAAGAAACCAGAGCTAAAGAATTAGCAGAGAGACAAGCTAGAGTAGCTGCTACAGAGGCTGCAGCTAAAGCTAAAGCAGAGGAAGACGCACGATTAGCTGCCGAAGCTGCTGCCAAAGCCAAAGCCGAAGAAGATGCTAGATTAGCTGCCGAAGCCGCAGCCAAAACAAAAGCCGAAGAAGATGCTAGATTAGCTGCCGAAGCCGCAGCCAAAACAAAAGCAGAAGAGGATGCTAGATTAGCTGGAGAAGCCGCAGCCAAAGCCAAAGCCGAAGAGGATGCTAGATTAGCTGCCGAAGCTGCTGCCAAAGCCAAAGCCGAAGAAAATGCAAGATTAGCTGCCGAAGCTGCTGCCAAAGCCAAAGCCGAAGAAGACGCTAGATTAGCTGCCGAAGCTGCTGCCAAAGCCAAAGCAGAAGAGGATGCTAGATTAGCTGCAGAAGCTGCTGCCAAAGCCAAAGCCGAAGAAGATGCAAGATTAGCTGCCGAAGCTGCTGCCAAAGCCAAAGCCGATGAAGACGCTAGATTAGCTGCCGAAGCTGCTGCCAAAGCCAAAGCCGAAGAAGATGCAAGATTAGCTGCCGAAGCTGCTGCTAAAGCCAAAGCCGAAGAAGATGCAAGATTAGCTGCTGAAGCTGCTGCTAAAGCCAAAGCCGATGAAGACGCTAGATTAGCTGCCAAAGCTGCTGCCAAAGCCAAAGCTGAAGAAGATGCAAGATTAGCTGCCGAAGCTGCTGCCAAAGCCAAAGCCGAAGAGGATGCTAGATTAGCTGCCGAAGCTGCTGCCAAAGCCAAAGCCGAAGAAGACGCTAGATTAGCTGCCGAAGCTGCTGCTAAAGCCAAAGCCGAAGAGGATGCAAGATTAGCTGCCGAAGCTGCTGCTAAAGCAAAAGCTGAAGAAGAAGCTAGATTAGCTGCTGAAGCTGCTGCCAAAGCTAAAGCTGAAGAAGAAGCTGCAATTAAAACACCTGTAGATAATATTACTAAATCAATGAATGATTTATTAACAAGATTAGAAGAAACGGTAGCTAGCAGAAATCAAGACCTTAAGGATTTAAAAGAAGAAAATGATTTAGGAGAACAGGGCATTGTTACAGCTCCTAAACCTTTTAAAAGTATAAGCGCCGAAAATGCAGCGTTAGCATCCTTACAAACAGAACTTGAAGGTGTTATAAACACTCGAGATAAAGAAATTACAGCGTTAGAAAAACAATATAAAAACTCTATAGACCCAACTAAGTTAAAAACGTTAGATAGGTTAAAATTAGAACAAGCAGAGGCCTTAAAGTCGAGAGAAAATTTAATAGCAACATTAGAAAAAATTAAAGTAGCTACAGAAATAGAGAGAAAACGAAGAATTAAGCGTGCCGCTTATGATAATGCAGATGATAGATATTCAAAAGATATGGCAACATTAAATAGAATCAAACAAAGCACACCTGTAGGCTCAGTGCCTCCTAAAAAGGAAGATTTCGATTTTGGAGAAGAGCAAAGTAGTAACATACGAATTGTGAAAGATGTCAAGCATGCAGATAGTGGTTATTATTTAGTAGTTGCTGTACATAGCGATGTTGATAAAAGAGATGAATTTTTAAGAAAGGCAATATCTGCCGGACAATCAAACATTAACTTCTTTTATAATGAAAGTACAAGTCAATATTTTATTTATTATGAGAAGTTCGATAATATAGGACAAGCCACAAATGGTTTACAAGCTAAAGGAAGTAAGCCTTATAATGGAAAAATGTCTATGGTTAAAATAGAAAACTAAACATATATATGTAACAAAATTAATAAGCCTAGCTATTCTTTATCTGATAAATGACGCCCCATTGAGGATAAAGGAGCACCAAATATAAACTATCATGAAAAAACCTACTATTTTTAAAACCGAACTTATAGTTTTTCTGCTATTTTTCAGTTTACAATTGTTTGCCCAACAAGTACCATTTACCCCTAGATTTAATCAGGATATAAAAGGAGATATCTTATTAATTGGTAATAATATTTTAGGACCAAGCAATAACGCCTTCAATGATAACAGTGCATATAACAATGAGGTTAATATGCAATATATAGATATTGACGGAGACCCCACAACGTTCAGTTCGTCGAGTGCAGATTTGGAAATTCCTAATCCAAATTGTTACGAAATTATACATGCGGGTCTGTATTGGGGAGCTGTTACAGCAGATAGTTCGAGACCCATAACCGATATAAAATTTAGTGGTCCGTCAGGAGTATATAATGATATTGTAGGTACTGTTCTTTTTGATAATACAGGAGGAACATCTGTAGATGGTGGCAATAGTTTTCCTTATGCTTGTTATGCCGATGTTACAAACATAGTAAGAGGGATGGCAAGTACTATAGGAACGTATACAGTTGCTAATGTATCGTCAGCCCGAGGTGAAACAGATACTTTTAATCCAAGGAATGGTACTGGATATTCAGCAGGTTGGTCTTTATTTGTAGTTTATGAAGATCCGACATTAACAGGTAAATCGATTACCAGTTTTGATGGATTTAGTGCTATTAGTTCTTCTAACAATGCTAGCGATGATATCACGGTTTCAGGATTTAGAACAATCCCTACAGGACCAGTTAGAGCAAATTTTGCATTTGCTGCTTTAGAGGGAGATAAGCCTATTACTGGCGACCGTTTAAGAATTAATGGAACAAGATTATCTGCAACAGATCGTGGCAGAAATAACTTTTTTAATAGTTCGGTAACAGATTTAAGTGCCACGCCTGTTAATAACAGGAACCCTAATAGTACTAATACTTTAGGATTCGATACAGGGGTCATGGTAGTTCCCAATCCAACAAACACTGTAATAGCTAATGATGATACATCTGCGGTAGTTCGTTTAGAAACTGGAGGAGATACGTATTTTCCATATTTTTTCGCATTTGCTGTTGATATTATTGCACCTAATATAGTCTTAACAAAGACGGTTGAAGACCCTTTAGGAAATGATATTGGGGGTCAATTAGTAGGTCTTGGTGAAGAATTAAATTATGTTATTGGTTTTCAAAATACGGGGAATGATGATGCTATAGGCCTTACCATTAGGGATGTGCTCCCTGTAAATATCGAATTTGACTACCCTGCAGACATGGGCTTACTACCTTCGGGCGTTACGGTACAAAGTTATGACCCAATAGCTAGGGAAATTATTTTTGTTGTTGATGACTCTGTAGTCGAGGAAAATGATCCTGTACTGGAAATACGTTTTAAAGTGACAGTTGTGAGAGAATGTAGTCTGTTAAATAATGCATGTGACAATATTGTAAGTAATCAGGCATTTTCAGAATATGAAGGTAGGTTAGGTGGTCTAGTGATAGAAGACGAAGCCAGCTATAACACTAACACAGGCTGTTTACTTATACCAACAGCGACTAACTTTTTGGCAGATATAGATTGTACGTTTGAAGAAGATGTGATACTCTGTGGTAATAACGTCGAATTAACGGCTGGTGATGATTATGATTCATATTCATGGTCTACAAGCCCATCAGGAACCCCAGTTATAGGAACAGATCAATCTATAAGAGTTTCAACGCCAGGGACTTATTATGTTCGTAATACAGCAACAGCTCCTTGTCAATCTATCGATCAGATATTTAATGTCATTACTTTTGGTGCTGGAGTTACTAACCCGATAATCCCATTTGCAGATCAGGTCGTTACTTGTCCTAATGATGGGAAAGAATTACCTAACATATTTATGTGTGGGGCTACCGATACCAGGTTTATTGATACTAACATTACCGATGCAGACACCATAGTTTGGGAAAGACTGGATGAAACAAGTTGTACAGCCGTTAGTAACATTGATTGTGCGAACGAAGATCCTTCTTGTACATGGAATCAAGTAGCAACCGGACCTGATTATCTGATAGATACAGCAGGTCAATATAGATTGACGTTAAATTATACAGGAGGTTGTTTTAATCGGTTTTATTTTAATGTTTATGAAAACGTATTGGTGCCTACAGCGACACCAAGAGATATTATTTGTACAACACCAGGAGAAATAACTGTAGGAAATGTTCCGAGTGGCTATGAGTATAGTATTGATAATGTAACTTATCAAGCAAGTAATGTTTTTTCTATTCCTACAGCTGGTATTTATACTGTTTATGTTAGACAAATAGGTGTAACACCTAACCCTTGTGTCTTTACGGTACCAAATATTCAAATAAGAGAAAGAAATTTTACTGTTTCAACAGCCATTACACAACCTTTTTGTAATGGCGATCAGGGAAGTGTTTTAGTCGCTGCTAATGATGTGCTTCCACAATATTACTTTTCAATTTCAGATAGTGGTGGATTAATAAATAGCGTAGGCCCGATAATGGCTAATAATTATACGTTTTCAAATTTAAATCCAGGAGTATATACCATTGATGTATCAACAGACGATGGTTGTGTTTATACAGGGAATATAACAATAATTAACCCGCCGTTGTTAACAGCGACTTTAGCATTAACAAATCCTTTAACGAGTTGTCCGCCTACGCCTGCTCCAGATCCTGCTGATGACCCAATACCAGAAACTGGAGAAATTACAGTATATCCGGTAGGAGGTACAGCGCCTTATGTGTATTTTGTAAACAGTACAACTGAATTTCAATCTGCACCTGAAATTGAGGTATTAACCCCTGGAACATATAATATTAGAGTTGTAGATGTTAATAGCTGTTTTGTAGATTTATCGCTCGTAGTAGATCAAATACCGCTCCCTGATTTTAATATTACTAAAACCGATATTTTGTGTGCAGGTTCTGGTAATGTAGGAGAAATAAATATTAATGTTACGAATCCTAACGGAAATAGTTTACGATATAGTATAGATAATGGAGTAACATTCTTTAACTCACCTACTTTTACAGGGTTAGGTGTAGGTAGTTATGAAGTTGTGGTTGAACATACTGCAGGACCGGATGTTTGTGCTACGGCACCTCAAACTATAAGTATTGTAGAACTTTCAGCAATTACAGGAACAGCAACATTAACAACACCATATACGTGTACTACCAATGGCGAAATAACAGTTTCTGGAGTTTCGGGAGGTACGTCACCTTATACATATAGTATTGATGGAATTAATTTTCAATCCGGACTTACATTTTCAGGATTAACAGATGGTACTTATACAGTAACTATAAGAGATGCAAATAATTGTACGTTTGTAGCGCCACCTATAATTATAGATCCATTAGATCCACCAACAGATTTAACATTTAGTAGTACAGCTTTAACCTGTCCTTTAAATACATCAGATGTTACAATTACCGGAACCACCGGAGGTGTTGGAACGTTAGAATATCAAATAATAGCGCCGGCAGGATCAGCTACGCCATATCAAACATCAACTACTTTTTCAGGATTAGCACCAGGAACTTATACATTTCAAGTAAGAGATGCTAACGATTGTACATATAGTGAGTCTTATAATATAGCGCCTCTGCCACCATTAGCGGTAGTAGGACAATTAATAAATAATATTACTTGTGTAGGTGCTTCAGATGGAGCAGTTCGATTTACGGTTTCGGGAACAACAGGCTTTACTTATACGATTAATGCCGGAGCTTCAACACCGGGAACATCTCCTATCGACCTAACAGGTTTAGCAGCAGGAACGTATACTATTCTTGTAACAGATACAGCTACTAATTGTCAGGAAACAGCTTCTGTAACGGTAAATACACCGGCAATAGCGTTAAGTGTTACAGCTACAGAGTCTCCTATTACTTGTGATGTAGATGGAAGTGTTGTTATTAATGCCGTAGGAGGTTGGGGAGGTAACACCTATACACTTACACAACCAGATGCAACTGTTTTAGGACCTCAGGGAAGCAATACTTTTGCCGGTTTAACACAGGCAGGAACTTATACAGTTACGGTTACAGATGCGAATGGATGTACAGATACGGATACATTTACTTTAAGTACCCCAACACCACCAACGGCTTCTATAGATGTAACATCAGATTTATGTTATGATGTGACAAATGCAGCAACGCTTGTGGTAACAGCATCTGGCGGACAAACACCTTATGAATATAATATTAATGGCGGACCGTTTGGAACGAGTGATACGTTTGCTAATTTAACACCGGGAACTTATACTATTATAGTAAGAGATGCATATGGATGTACCGTTACTTTACCGGCACAAACTATTGCACCACAATTAACAGTAAGTACCGTTTTAACAAAAGATATAGATTGTACAATTACACCAGATGCTTTAATTACAGGTACTATTACTGGAGGTACAGCACCATATGATTACGAAGTATCCTTAAATAATGGTGCGTATGTATCAGGAGGTACAGGAACCCCGTTTAATCATTTAACGGCAACACCGGGAGATTACCGATTTAGAATAACCGATGCGCAAGGCTGTCAAGCAGAATCTAATGTGGTTACTGTTAACCCATCAATAAACCCAACAGCTACTGTTACTTCGGTAGATCCTACTTGTAATGGTAGTGCAGATGGTTCAGTACAGATAATACCAGCAGGAGGTACAGGGTCTTATACTTACAGCTTTAACGGAAGTGCTACTTTTATAGGAACATCATTATACACCGGGTTAAGTGCAGGTACATATACATACCAAGTAAGAGATAGTAATGAATGTCTCTTTAATGGTACGGTAACATTAACAGAACCTACAGCTTTAGCTGCAACACATTCAGTAACACCATTTAGTTGTAGTGTTACAAATACAAGCCAATCGGCAACAGTAACGGTAACAGCTACAGTAGGAACTGGTACTGCAGGATATCAATATAGTTTTAATGGATCTGGTTATAGTGCTACAAATACATTAACAGTAAATGATAATGGTTCAGATCAAACGATTAATTATTCAGTACGAGATGCACAAGGTTGTACTTTTAACAGTTCGGTTACGATAACAGCATTAAACCCACCTACATCTGGTACTATTACTAGTACCCCTGTTACATGTATAGCTACAACAAGTACAGTTACGGTAACTCAGGCAGGAGGAACTGGAGTAGGTACATTAACTTATGAAATTATAGCTCCAGCAGCTTCTGCAACTTCAAACGCTACAGGTGTTTTTGCAGGGTTGGCACCAGATACTTATATTTTTAGAGTAACAGATGCAGATGGTTGTTATTATGAAGAAACTTATACCGTAGATCCTGTAATAAATATTGCAGTTACAGGGCTATTGGTTAGTGATGTAAGCTGTAATGGAGGTAATGATGGTGCAGTAGATTTTACAGTGTCTGATTTTGCAGGGACGTACAGTTATACAATTAACGCAGGAACTGCAGTAACCGGTCAATCTGCTACAACAATTAATCAAACCGGATTAATTGCTGGTAGTTATACAATAATTGTAACAGATGAAACAACCGGATGTACAGACACATTTGCTGTAACAGTTAATGAACCAATAAATCCATTAACATTTACAGAAACCTCAACAAATATATTTTGTACTAATGATGAATCACAAATTACTGTTACAGCAGCAGGAGGGACACCAAATTATACCTATGCCGCTGTTATAAATGGTAATCCAGCACCCGGAGTTGGTGCTTATGATCCTAGTAATATTGTAACAGTTGATACAAATTCAGGTGCAGACCTTGTTTGGGATGTATATGTAAGAGATGCGAATGATTGTATTGAGATGAATACCGTTACTATTACTAACGATGCTTTACCTACAATAAACCCTGTTGCACAACAATGTTATACAGGTAGTCCTTTAAATATTACGTTAACAGGAACAACATTTAATGGTTCGGCAACCTATAGTATAGGAAGTAGTTTTCAAGCAAGTCCAAACTTTACAATAAGTACACCAGGTACTTATAATTTAACTATTCAAGATGATAATGGTTGTACTGCAACAACAACTTATACTGTTGAGCCACAATTGTTGGCAGATGCGCTTTTAACCAAAAATTTAACGTGTTCTTTACCAGTAGAAGCAACTATTGATGTAACGATATCTGGTGGAACAACTGCTTATACAACTTATCAGGTTTCTACAAATGGAGGAGCGACTTATTCAGCAGTTTTACCGGCACCAGTAGGCGCTTCTTTTACATATTCGACTGCTGTAGCAGGAACCTACCAGTTTAGAATTACAGATTCACAAGGTTGTACAGTAGAAACGAATGCTGTAACAGTAAGTACACCGGTAAATCCGGATATAACTGGTATAGCTCAAACACAAGCTATTTTATGTAATGCAGAATCAACTGCAACTATAGATATTACTATAGATACGACACAAGGGTTAGCTCCTTTTACTATAAATGTTAATAATGATACTACTACAACAAACTATGGTACGCAAACCAGTGGTTTACCAGCAGGAACCTATACTATAACTGTAACAGATGCTAATGGGTGTACAGATACCGATACTATTGTGATTAGTGAACCGGCTGCTATTAATACGACTTTTCATGCTGTACCTATTACTTGTTTTGGTAGTGGCATATCTAGCGGATCTATCGTAGTTGATGGTGTAACTGGAGGAACTGCACCTTATAATTATTATGTTACAGGAACGAATGGCTATTCTAACTCTGAACTTAATGCTACAGGTTCTATGTCTGTTAGTTTTGATGTCGTTGATTTTGGATTGTATCAAATTCTTATAGAGGATGACAACGGTTGTACTCAGTTAATTCAAGATGTATTAGTTGCATCTCCGCCAACCGATTTAGATATTAGTGTAAGCTCTCCACCAACACTTTGTTCTGCTGGAGGAACAGCTATAGTAACTATAGGGGGAACATTAACAGGAAATGGACCATACCATTTTGCTATTTATACAGGCCCGGGAATGACTTATACAGCTCCAACTGCTGCGCCATGGATAGATGAAGATGCACTCGGAAGTGAGACAGGAACGTTTAACAATTTATTACCGGGAGTAAGTTATACGTTTATTATTTATGATGAACTTACACAATGTTATTATTTTGAAACATCAACTGTTCCTGTTCCAACAAACTCTACGTTAACAACGAGTGCGATAGTTGAAAATAATATTACTTGTACAGGAAGTGCTGATGGAAATGTAAGCTTTGATATAACAAGTAGTTATCTGGCTACTACAAATGTTACCTATACAATATATGACTCACAAACATTAGTCGCTACGGCTATTTCCGGAACAGGAACAGTTCCTGCTAGCGGAACATTATCGGTGTCTAATTTGGGACCATTACCTGTTGGGAATTATTTTGTTTTAGTAGAAGAAGATCCGGGAGCTACTAATGCGGGATGTAGTGTTACAACAACAACATTTAGTATTACAGAATCGGTTGCTTTATTAACTATTAATGCTTCTGTTTCAGCAAATGCGAATTGTAATGATCTGGGTACTATTACCGCAATTGCACAGAATGGAACAGCACCTTATGAATATCAGGCCGTAGTGACAGGAGCACCTGTAGTGCCAGGTAACTGGGGGAGTGCAAATACGTTTAATTTAGCTGGTAGCATTACTTACGATATATATGTAAGAGATGCCTATGGTTGTGAACAGCTTCGTACTATAGCTTTACCAACCGATCCTATTCCAACAATAGATCCAGTAACACAGCAATGTTATGTAGGAAGCCCATTAAGTATCACCTTATCAGGAACAACATATAATGGAGCAGCGACATATAGTATAGGAGGTGCTTACCAAACAAGTCCAACATTTACAATAAATGCGCCAGGAACCTATACAGTTAGTATACAAGATGATAACGGTTGTATAGCTACAACGACTTACGATGTAGAACCTCAATTATTATTAAATGCTAATTTAACACAAGACTTAACATGTACGGTAGATGCTAGTATTACGATAACCCCTTCGGGAGGAACAGGAACATACGGAGCTTTAGAAGTTAGATTTAACAGTGGAGCGTTTGGTCCTGCAGCATCTCCTTATATAACCAGTACAGATGGAGACTATGAATTTAGAATTACAGATTCACAAGGATGTCAAGTGATATCTAATACCATTACAGTAACACCAAGAACAACACCAACACTTACAGAAGTGCATACGGATGTAAGTTGTAATGGAGGAGCAGATGGTAGTATCGTAATAACCGCAGCTAACGGAATATCACCATACCAATATAGTATTGATAACGGAGGAACGTTCCAGGCATCTAATGTATTTACGGGACTAAATGCAGCCGGAAGCCCTTATAATGTGGTCGTGAGAGATGCTAAAAATTGTGACTCAGCAATAACAATTGTAAATATTACAGAGCCTAACAATATTACAGGAACCTTAGATTTAACTCAAGGATTAACATGTGGTGTATCTAACGCAACACAAGATGCAATTTTAACAGTTACAGGAGCAACTGGGGGAACAGGGGCGTATACCTATAGTTTTGATGGTGGTTTAAATTTCACGTCAAATAATACGTATACAACTAATACTCCAGGACTAGTATCTGTTATAGTTAGAGACGCAAATGGATGTTTAAGTGGTGCAATAACACAAACAGTTCCAGTATTAGACCCACCAACAGATTTAGATTTCTTATCTACACCAATAACATGTTCAGCATTAACAACTAATGTTACTTTAACAACAACAGATGGAGTAGGTACATTATCCTATGCGATTTTATCGCCAGCAAGTGCTACAGGAAATATTACCGGAGCAGCTAGTGGAATATTTACAGGTTTAACCCCAGATATTTATTTATTTGAAGTAACTGATGCTAACGGTTGTACATACCAAGAGTCGTACACGATAGACCCAGTAACCAATATAACAGTAACAGGAGCATTGGGTAATGATGTTAGTTGTAATAGTGGCTCAAATGGAGCAGTAAATTTCACAGTTGGAAATTTTGCAGGAACATATAGCTATACTATTAATGCAGGTGTGCCAGTTGTAGCCCAATCGGCAACAACCATTAATTTAACAGGATTATCGACAGGAAATCAAATTATAGTTGTAACAGATGAAATAACAGATTGTACAGACACATTTACTGTATTTGTTGATGAACCAACCCAAGTAACGCTTACAGAGACAATAAATATAAACGCGAATTGTAACCTTAATGCCCAAGTAACGGTAGAAGCAAATGGAGGGACAACAGGTTACACTTATGCTTTTGTTCAGGATGGGGCTACCCCAGTAGCAGGAGATTATGGAAATAGCCCTAGTGCTGTTTTAGATCCAACTGTAAATACAGATTGGGATGTTTATGTACTAGATGCTAATGGGTGTCCAGCACAAATAGATGTTACTATTGCCACAGATGCATTGCCAACAGTAACAGTTCCGGCATTGGCTTCAAATCAATGTAACTTAAGTGGAGACCCATATACATTTACAATAGCAAGTAGTTCTGGAGTAGGGCCTTTAGAGTATTCTATAGGAACCGGTTTCCAATCTAGTGGAACGTTTACGGTTTCTGCACCAGGAACATATTTTGTAACAGTAAGAGATGATAATGGTTGTACAGCTGTTAGTCCGACTTCTGTAACTGTTTATGAGCCTTTAGGCATAACACCAACTATAACAGCGTTACCAACATGTTCTAATGATGATGGCGTTATTGTAATAAATGCTACAGGAGGATCAGGGCCAGGGTCTTATACCTATGCTATAAGTCCGAATCCAGCATCAATAAGTTTAGCCGGAAATGTATTTTCTGGTGTACCATCTGGAACTTATACTGTTACAATAACAGATGCAACGACAACATGTACAAATAATGTTTCAGTAACCTTATTGGCTGCTACACCAGTAACATTTACAACGTCTGTGGTAGATGTAAGTTGTAATGGTGGCAGCGATGGTGTAATAACTGTAAACTTACCTATAAGCAATGATAATCCAGTTTACACTTATGAGCTTATAGCACCTTCACCTATGGTGAGAGCTGCACAGACCTCAAATGTTTTTACTGGGTTAATAGAAGGAGATTATACAGTATTAGTAACTTCTGGTAGAGGGTGTTCTGACACTCAAGTAGTTAATGTTTCAGAACCTTCACTTTTAACAGTTACGGGAACAGCAACAGCATATACCTGTGCACCTGATAATTCTGTAAATACATCAACACTTACTATTACCGAAGGAGCAGGTACAGGAACTGCACTATATGCTTATAGTATTGATGGGACTAATTATTTCCCTACGAATACATTTGATATAATTGATACAGGAAGCCCACAGGTCATTAATATATTTGTAAGAGATGATAATGGATGTATAGCAACTAATACGGTTAATATTGCACCATTACCAACCTTAACGGCAGCTACAGTAGCTGTAGTAACACCTATAGATTGTGATGGAACTGGTTCGGTTGATATAACAGTTACTGGAGGTTCTGGTAACTTTGAATTCGTTATGTTACCAAGTGGTACGCCTCAGGCTTCAAATATATTTGCTATAACAGCTCCTGGAGATTACTATTTCCAAGTAAACGATTTAACTACGGGTTGTACTATAGCAACACCACGATTTACTGTAGCACCTTTCGATACGATTGATGCAGTAATAACTCCAACAGT
Organism: Flavivirga aquimarina; assembly: GCF_030540835.1. Classification (GTDB taxonomy): domain Bacteria; phylum Bacteroidota; class Bacteroidia; order Flavobacteriales; family Flavobacteriaceae; genus Flavivirga; species Flavivirga aquimarina. The sequence continues at coordinate 18,022 of NZ_JAUOEK010000063.1, forward strand.
AGCTGTTACTTGTTTTACAGATACAAATGGTGAATTTGAAATTAATGTAACTGGCTATACAGGGCCTTATACTTACGATATATTAGATAGTTTAGGAGCTTCAGTAAGAGGTATTACGGCTGCTAATACATCAACAAACCCTGAAGTAGTAACGGGAATGACGGGAGGTAATTACACGGTAGTAGTAACAGAAACAGCAAGTCCGTTCTGTACAACAACATCGAATGTGATTACTATAGATTCTCCTGCCTCACCATTAACAGTGACAGCTACAGAAACAGCTAGTGTAACCTGTGATAATAATGTAGGAACCATTACAGCAACTGCCAGGGGAGGAAGAGGATCTTATGAATATGAATTAACAGGAGCCGCTACGGTTGCGTATTCACCAAATGGAATGTTTAGTAATTTATCGGCAGGTTCTTATATAGTAAATGTTAGAGATGCAGGAGGTTGTATTGCTTCCGATCCGATTACTCTAAATATCCCAATACCAATTACAGCTACAGTAACACCAAGTACAAACTTATTATCTTGTTTTGGTGATACTAATGCTAGTATAACAGTAAGTCTTGCAAATGGTGGACAAGGAAGTAACTATTCTTATACACTTAATATGGTGTTACCAACAGTAACATCGTCTGGTCCTCAAGCATCGCCTGTATTTAACGATTTAGGAGCAGGGACTTATAATGTTACTGTAACCGATGGCTACAATTGTGTGTTTAATTCACCTAACATTGTTATAAGTGAACCTACTCAAGTACAAACAACGTTGGCATTGAGTACGTCGTTAACCTGTACAGCTAGTGCAGAATTAACATTAAGTGCCACAGGTGGAACAGGACAATATACATACAGTGACACCCCTAATTTTGTAACAACATTAGGAGCGTTTGCAACATCAACAACATTCCCTGTAACAACAGGAACACATGCTTATTATGTTAGAGATGCCAATGGTTGTGATGCGAATATTTCCAATGAAGTTACTATAGACCCACTTCCTGCTTTAGTAGTTAATTTAGATTCTACGAATCCAACTATAAATTGTGCAGGTGATGATACAGGAGTTATAACCGCAACAGCTCAAGGAGGTTTAGGTAGTTATATTTATACCTTACAAGATACGTCGGGAACTAATATAACACCAGTAACACAAAATAGTCCAGGTGTTTTCACCAATCTTGTTGCCGGAAGTTATCAGGTAAGAGTAGATAGTGGCGATTGTTTAGTTACTTCAGCAATAATTAATATTACTGAGCCTACTGCACCGTTAACAGCAAGTTTTGTGACAAACGATGTAACCTGTCCGGGTATTAATGACGGTACTTTACAGATAAATGCATCTGGAGGTACAGGAATTATTAGATATGCTATTTCGCCTAGATTAGATCAGTTTTTCGAAACATCTTTGTTTGAAGGTCTGGCTCCGGGTAGCTATCAAGCTATAGCGCAGGACGAACTAGGTTGTTTCATCTTTGATGATACCATAGTTATTGGTTCTCCAGTTCCTGTTACGTTAAGTATTGTTCCCGGTTCAATGATACCTGAAATTTGTGAAGGTGATTTAGACGGAGAATTTAGTGTAGATATTACTGGAGGTACGTTACCATATAGTGTTACTTTAGATGATATTAATGGTGTTTATACAACAGGAACTGCACTTCAAACGCAATTCGACTTCACTGGATTAGGTGGAGGAGATCATATCGTTTATGTTCGAGATGCGGTAGGTTGTGAATCTGCATGGAATATTACATTCCCTGTATCGGTAAGAATTAACCCAGAAGCTATTGTTGAATACGGTTGTGCGGGTAATATATCTACCAATACTGTTACCGTAACAATAGATGACAGTATAACAAACCCTGCAGATATAGATTACTCTTTAGATGGAAGACCATATCAAGCCAGTAATGTATTTGTTAATGTACCGGCAGGATTAGATCATTATATAGATGTAAGACACACGAACGGTTGTACACAAAGAACCGAAACTTTCGATATTTCTCAATTTGACCCATTATCTCTTGTTTTAGAAGATGGGGGATTAAATGAAATCGTTGCTGTAACTAATGGCGGTGCTGCTCCATACGAATACACACTTAATGGTGAGGCTTATGGAGATACAGATACGTTTATTATTTACGAATCTGGAGATTATACAGTTACTGTAACAGATAGCAATGGGTGTGTGATTTCGGCTACTAGATATTTCGAATATATTGATGTATGTATTTCTAATTACTTTACTCCAAATGGAGATGGTGACCAAGACGAATGGGGACCAGGTTGTACATCGCAATATAAAGATCTTACTTTCGATGTTTTCGATAGATATGGCCGAGCAATAGCAACATTACGTGTAGGAGAAAAATGGGATGGTAAATATAATGATAAGGAACTTCCAACAGGAGATTATTGGTATATTTTAAAACTTAATGATCCAAAAGATGATCGCGAATTTGTTGGACACTTTACACTTTATAGATAATGAAAATAAAGCATTATGATAATGAAAATTAAAATGATACGGATACAAAAATTATTCATATATGTATTTCTCTTGGTTATAGCTAATAGCTATAGCCAAGAGTTAAACTTGCCTGTATTAACACAATATTTGGCAGAAAATAATTTTGTAGTCTCTCCGGCTTATGCAGGAATTGGAGATAACCTAAAGGTCAGAGCTAACGGATTAACACAGTGGGTCGGTATAAAAGATGCCCCACAGAACCAATCTATTTATGCAGATTTTAGAATAGCGGACCGCTCTGGGATAGGAGTATCGTTTTATAATGATAGTAATGGAAATACCATCCAAAAGGGTGCTAAATTCTCGTTTGCGCATCATCTTATTTTAGATTATTATGCTAAAATGTATTTATCGTTTGGTATTTCTTATAACCTAAATAGTTTTAGAATTAATGTAGAGAACTTTGTAAATAATGGAGACCTAGGCGGTAATATTCCAACAGATGACAGAGCAATTACAAATAATAACTTTGATGTGAGTGCCTTGTATCGATTTAAAGGATTTTTTATGAGCTTTAATGCCAATAATATTTTAGGTAAGGGTGGCAGTTTTGAAGAAACAATTAGAGCTTTGGATGAACCTAACTTACTTTTAAATTTTCAAATTTACTCAGGATATACCTTTAGAGGTCCTAAAAAAAGTGGTTTAGAATACGAGCCGTCTGTTTATTATCAATTGTTTAGTAGTGATGGTAGATCAAGTACAGATGTAAATTTTAAGTTTAGAAAATTTAATAGAAAAGAAGACTATTATTGGGCAGGAATATCATACCGTTTTCTTAACGATCAATTTTTTAAACCTTTAAATATTGGCCCCATGATCGGTTTTAAAAAGTCCATATTCTATATGGGATATGCCTATCAAATAACAACGAATAACTTATCTGGTTTCAACTCAGGAACACATATGATTACTATTGGTTTTGACTTTTTACGTGGTATTAGTAACTGTCCATGTACGCAAAGTCCAGTACATTAATTATTATGCAGAATATGTTGTTTATTTAAATTGCTATTAAGACAACATTAAAAGTAAATTAAAACTATTTACTTTCTCTCACACTATACACTTTTTATCAAATTTCTTAAAGTTTTAAATAGAAATTTATTAGGGTTTTAAATAACCTATACTCACTTTATTCAAAACAAATTTTTCTTTTATTTATAGCTTTCGTTACGATAATAAGTCTGGTAAGAAGACTTCCATAAATTATCTGTTCAGATAAACCAATTTAATCGAAACGATATATATATTCCTTCATTTTGTTTTTTCATAACGGTTTACACATTCGTTATGTGTAATTTTGTAAATAATTAATATATAACCCACCCTCTAGAGCTTTTTGTTGTTAATTTAAAATAGGACTTTCATTAAAAACACAAAATATAAAGAGAAAATAAGATAAAATATGTACTTAAATAAATATAAAAAGCGATTAAAAATTAGTAAAAAGCATATTAAAGTAATTACATTTTTACTTCTAATAACAAGTATAAAAACTAGTTTATTGGCGCAGAATGTAACAGAAAATATAGATTTAAGTGCTGTATTACCAGTAGACCAGAGTATTAAAAAAGGTGTGCTTCCTAATGGTTTAACCTATTATCTAAAAAGTACAGATGTTACTAAAAATGTAGCGAGCTATTATATTATCCAAAATGTAGGCTCTGTTTTAGAAAATGATGACCAACAAGGTTTAGCTCATTTTTTAGAACATATGGCATTTAACGGCACCCAAAACTTTGAAGGGAAGGGTATTTTAAACACGATGCAAAAACAAGGGTTGGTTTTTGGAAAAGATATTAATGCCTATACGTCTTTTGATGAAACAGTATATAATATAAATAACATTCCTACTACACCAGAACTCATTGACACAGGCTTATTGATATTGCATGATTGGTCAAACTATTTATTGCTTACAGATGAAGAGATTGATGCAGAAAGAGGTGTTATTAAAGAAGAATGGCGAACAAGACAGAGTGGGGGCATGCGAATTTTACAAAAAAATATAGGAACTATGTTTAATGATTCAAAGTATGCACAACGCTTACCAATTGGATTAATGAACGTTGTTGAAAATTTTGAATACAAGGCACTACGCGATTTTTACCATGATTGGTACAGAACCGATTTACAAGCTATTGCTATTGTGGGAGATATAGATGTTAACCAGGTTGAAGAAAAAATCAAGACCTTATTCTCAAAAATCCCAGCAGTAAATAATCCTAAAGAACGTTTTATTGTTACTATTCCAGATAATGATACTATGCTATATTCTATGGCTATGGATGAAGAAGTTTCTACATCCGGTATAAGTTTTGGAATAAGACATCCGAAACCTTTAAAAGAAGAGACAGTAGCAAGCTTAAAAGTGTCTTTGTTAAACAATATGGCTATTAGTATGCTATCTGCAAGAATTAATGAACTATCTAAAAAACCAGACGCTACATTTTTGGCTGCACGTATCAATTATGGAAGCCATTCAAGGTCAACAAAGGCCTTTAATGTATCTGTGTATCCAAAACCAAATCAACAACATGCTGCGTTTAAATCAGTTTTAACAGAAGTTAACAGAGCAGTAAAATTTGGCTTTGCTAAAGCAGAGGTAGACAGAACCATTACAGATTTTATAAGTTATTACGAAAATCAGATTAGTAAAAAAGAAGATATGTCTCATGGACGTATTGTTAAATTAATTCAAAATGATTATTTGAATCATATAACCATTACAGATATTGAAAAGGAATTTGAGGTTGTAAAAACAATTTTTAATACGTTAAAACCTAACGAAATTCATGAGGCAATAAAAGAATTATATACCAATAAAAACAGATTTTTAACAGTAACAGGCGTAGAAGGTAATAATAACCTAACAAAAGAAGATGCTTTAGGCATTATTAATAATGTAGAAAATGATATTTCAATAGAAGCCTATACAGATGAATTTGGAGGAAAAACATTAATATCTGGTATAGAAATAAAAGGCGGTACTATTATTTCTGAAGAAGAAAATAAAACATTAAACTCTACAACTTTTACTTTAGATAATGGTATTAAAGTGCATTACAAATATGCCAACAAAAATGCTAATGATGTCAAATTAGAAGCTATTAGTAAAGGAGGTACTTCTTTATTGAAAGATGCCGATTTACCTTCAGCAGATTTATTAGGGAATGTGATTCAATTTTCTGGGTTAGGGGATTATTCTGCTACAGATTTACCAAAAGTACTAGCAGGTAAAACTGCGAATACCTCTATTAGTGTTTCAGGTCTATCAGAAAAAATTTCAGGGTCGTCTGTAACAAAAGATACAGAAGCGATGTTACAAATGGTATACCTTCGTTTTGTGAAACCTCGTTTTGATGAGGATGGATACAATGTAATTATGCAAAATGTAGAAAACTACAAAATAAGAAGAAAGGAAAACATTGCCGAGAAAATGAAGGATAGCATGACGGTTACTTTGTATGGGGCTAATAATCCTAAACGTCGCATATTTAACGATAATTTTATAAAAGATATCTCTTTTGATAAAATAAAAACTATTTATAACGATCGATTTGGCAATGCGGCAGATTTCGAATTTTTTATAGTAGGTGATATTCAAAAAGATGCTTTAAAGCCTTTATTAGAAAAATATATAGCAGGTATACCTACCAATAATATAAAAGAAGTTTGGAAAGATAATTCTACAGCATGGTTAAGTGAAAAGATAGATAAAGACATTTATCTAAAAATGGAAGATCCAAAAAGTTCGGTAAGAATATCATATAAAAATGATTATAAATATAGCCTAAAAAATGCATTGATAGCTCGTACATTAGGAGATATGTTACAGTTAAGATATACAGAAACTTTAAGAGAAGAAGAAGGAGGGACTTATGGAGCGAGTGCTAGAGCTAGTTTGTCTAAAAGGCCATTACAGAAAGGCTCCATTTCTGTAAATTTTGATTGTAATCCAGAAAAAGTAGAAACGTTAATAGCCATTGTACATGAGGAAATAAAAGAAATAGCAGAAGGGCGTGTTATTCAAGTAGATTTAGATAAAACATTAACAAATTATTTAAAGGAAAGAAAACAGCAAAAAGACTACAATAGTTATGATATGAGTTTGTTAAAACGTTTTTATCGTGAAGATTATAATATGAACGATTCTAAGAATTTTGAAGATATTATTAATAACATAACGATTAAAGACATTCAGAATTTTGCTAAAAACTTTTTAAAAGATTCAAAATCATACGAAATTGTATTCAAACCAGAAATTTAGAGTGATTTTTAATAGTTAAATAAAATATAAAATTAAAATATAGAAAAATCTTTCTTGATACTTTTGTTTTTGTGTTAATTATATTCGAGTTAGTCATTTGAAATATAATATTTAAAAGAAAGATAACAAAAAGGGGCGTTTTTATAAAATAGCCCTTTTTTAAAATACGTTAAAAAATATTATGAAAAAACTTGTCCTACTTTTAGCCTTATTTTCTTTAAACATGGGGAATTCTCAAATTTTTGAGCCCGTAAAATGGATCACTTCGGTAGAGAAAATATCTAATAACAAATATAAATTAATCTCCAAAGCAAGTATAGAGTCTGGTTGGCATTTGTATTCTCAAGATGTTCCTGAAGACGGTCCTGTTCCAACAACATTTACATACGATGATAAAAATGGAACTTTTAAAATAATAGGTAAAACCTTAGAAGAAGAAGGGCATACTATAGATGATCCTATTTTCGGGATGAAAATAAAATTTTTTGAAGACCAAGCAGTTTTCGAGCAAATAGTAGAGGTATTAGCCGATGAAAGAACAGTTAATGCTACGGTTGAATTTATGGTATGTGATGATACCAAGTGTTTGCCTCCTACAGAGGTAGATTTGGTGTTTAATTTACCATCTAAATCATTAAGTGTACCTGTTAAAACGGAAAAAAATGAGCCCGCTAAAACTAAAAATGCATCTACTAGTACAAATGCACAAGGGATATTAGATCCAGTAAAATGGGATTTTCAGACTAAAAAGATTGGAGATAAAGAATACGAGTTAATATTTGTTGCTAATATTGATGAAAATTGGGCATTATATTCTCAGTTTATTGAAGGAGAAGGACCTATACCGACTACATTTACTTTTCAAGAGAATAATGATTATATTTTAGAGGGAGATGTCATAGAAAGTGATAAAAATAAGGTCACTAAAAAAGAACCATTATTTGATAATATTAAAGTAGGAAAGTTTTATAATCAAGCAGTTTTTACCCAAAAAGTAAAAATCGATAATATTAATACTGTTATAAAAGGTAACCTTCAATATATGGCTTGTGATGATAGCAAATGTATATTCCCGCCAGAAGAGCCTTTTCTATTTAATTTTACTAAATTAGAAATAGATGTTTCAACGAATAAAGGTTTTGAAAACAATAATTCTTCGGTGAACAATTTATTATATGGAATGTCTACTGAAGATTTAAAGAGGTCTGAAATAGAATGTGATAATGAAGCTGTTAATAACGCTTCTGAAGTAAAAAATAGTAGTAATTCGCTGTGGCGTATTTTTGGATTAGGTTTTTTAGGAGGTTTATTGGCATTATTAACCCCATGTGTATTTCCAATGATTCCACTCACAGTTAGTTTTTTTACTAAAAAAGGAGGAGAAAGCAAAGGAGCTGGTATTTCGAAAGCATTACTTTATGGGTTTTTTATATTTGCAGTATATATTTTACTAAGTGTTCCATTTCATTTATTAGATTCAGTAAACCCTGACATTTTAAATGAAATTTCTACCAACATTTGGCTTAATGTTATCTTTTTTGTGATTTTCTTATTTTTTGCTTTTTCGTTTTTTGGATATTATGAATTAACATTACCATCTAATTGGACAAATAAAACGACCCAAGGCGAAAACGTAGGAGGTTTAGTGGGAATCTTTTTTATGGCACTAACGTTAGCTTTGGTATCATTTTCATGTACAGGTCCTATATTAGGTTCTTTACTAGCTGGTTCGTTAACTGCTGATGGAGGTGCATGGCAACTTACTGCCGGTATGGCCGGCTTTGGAGTATCTTTAGGTTTACCTTTTGCATTATTTGCAATGTTTCCAAATATGATGAATGCTTTACCAAAATCGGGAGGCTGGTTAAATACAACAAAAGTTATTTTAGGCTTTTTAGAATTAGCGTTAGCTTTTAAGTTTTTATCGAATGCAGATCTAGTAGCTCATTGGGGAATTTTAAAAATAGAACCATTTTTAATTATATGGATAATTGTTTTTGGAGGTTTATCGCTTTACTTATTTGGTAAAATAAAATTCCCTCATGATTCTCCAATTAAAAAGTTGTCTTTTTCAAGAATATCAGGAGGAATATTAGTTGCAGCCTTTACAATTTATTTAGTGTCTGGATTCAGAGTAAACAAAGATACTAAGACTTTTACTCCATTAACCCTATTAAGTGGTTTAGCGCCTCCTGTAGGTTATAGTTTTTTATATCCAAATGATTGCCCTAACAACTTAAACTGTTTTAAGGATTTAAAAGAAGGATTAGCTTATGCGAAGAAAGTTAATAAACCTATAATGATTGATTTTACAGGTTTGGCTTGTGTTAATTGTAGAAAAATGGAAGAACATGTATGGCCATTAAAAAAGATCGATAATTATCTTCGAAATGATTACGTCCTTATCTCGCTTTATGTTGATGATAAAAAAGAATTACCAGAAGCAGAGCAAGTTGAAGTTACAAGAATAAATGGAGGGACTAGAACTCTTAAAAATTATGGACATAAATGGGCGCATTTTCAAACTCAATTTTTTCAAACAAATTCTCAGCCATATTATGTTCTACTTAGCCCAAATGGGAAGCAAATTTTAAATCAGCCTGTTGGTTATACTCCAGATGAAAATGAGTATGCAAAATTTCTTGAATGTGGTTTAAAGAAAGAATAATGATTAAGACTATAAAAAATAAGTTAACACCTAAAACTAACGATTCCACTCTAGAAGATTATTTCAAGTCTTTTAGAAATAATATAGTTGGTAACAACGAATCTTTTGAGTCTCCTTACGGTAAGCAGAAAATTATTTATGCCGATTGGACAGCTAGTGGGAGGTTATATAGACCGATAGAAGAAAAGTTACTCAATGAGATTGGTCCTTTTGTCGCCAATACACATACAGAAACCTCTATAACAGGATCTGCGATGACTCTAGCATATCATAATGCCAGAAATATTATAAAAAAGCATGTAAATGCATCAGAAGAGGACGTACTCATTACGGTTGGAACTGGAATGACAGGTGCGATCAATAAGTTTCAACGTATTTTAGGTTTAAAATTAAACGAAAATTTAAAAGATCACACTCAAGTTCCCGAAGCCTTAAAACCAATCATTTTTGTATCACACATGGAGCATCACTCTAATCAAACATCTTGGTTAGAAACCATTGCTAGGGTTGAAGTTATACCTTCAAACGAAGTAGGTTTGCCATGCGTAAAAAATTTAAAAAAGCTCATTGCAAAGTATCAAGATTGCCCGATAAAAATAGCCGCTATTACTGGATGTTCTAACGTAACAGGTATTAGAACCAATTATCATGAAGTCGCCAAAATTATGCATCAGAACAATGGATTATGTTTTGTGGACTTTGCATGTTCTGCACCTTATATAGATATAGATATGCACCCAAAGGACGAAGAAACGTACTTAGATGCTATTACGTTTTCTCCTCACAAATTCTTAGGAGGACCGGGAGCTTCTGGTGTGCTGATTTTTAATAAAAAATTATATAAAAATCTGGTTCCAGATAATCCGGGAGGAGGCACCGTTTCTTATACGAACCCTTGGGGAGATCATGATTATATAGATGATATAGAAACTAGAGAAGATGGCGGAACGCCTGGCTTTTTACAAGCTATAAAAATAGCACTATCCATTGAGCTTAAAGAGAAAATGGGTGTGATAAATATTTTGGATAGAGAACACGAGTTAAATGCCATTATTTTTGACAAGCTGAGAGCTATAGAAAACCTTACCATACTAGCACCAGAGCATACAGATAGGTTAGGTGTATTTTCTTTTTATATTGAAGATGTTCATTATAATTTAATTGTTAAGTTGTTAAATGATCGCTTCGGAGTGCAAACCCGAGGAGGCTGTTCTTGTGCTGGAACTTATGGACATTATTTACTAAATGTTGATGAATCTACCTCTAAATCAATAGAACAAAAAATATTAGAAGGTTGTTTAATTGAGCGACCAGGATGGGTAAGAATGTCTATACATCCTACCATGACCAATGAGGACATTCATTTTATCTGTGATGCTATAAAAAAAGTTGCTGAGAATTATGAAAGTTGGGGAAAAGATTATGAATACAATGCCATTAAAAATGAATTTATTCATAAAGGAAACTACAATATTGAAAAAGAAATAACAGAAGACTGGTTTAAGTTATAATCCATTTTCGATGTCATTTTAACATAGAAACTCATACTAATTTTAATGCACTTTGCATAGCTTGATAATTACTACTTTGTCATTCTGCGCTACGACGCAGAATCCATATAGATAATGAGAGGGAACTATCATCAATACTATGTATATATTCTATCTAATAAGAAAAACGGAACATTATATATTGGAGTAACTAATGATTTAGAACGAAGGATTTTTGAACATAAACGAAAAATGATTTCAGGTTTTACATCAAAATATGACCTAAATAAATTAATGTATTTTGAACAATTTCAATATGTAAATGATGCTATTAAAAGAGAAAAGCAATTAAAGAATTGGAACAGACAATGGAAAATAGATTTAATTGAAAAAACTAATCAAAATTGGATAGATTTGTCAATAGATTGGAAATATTAATGGATTCTGCGTCGTAGCGCAGAATGACAACATTGCATATATTGAATACACATTTTGAACATAGGCATTTTTAAATGGAACTCACGCTATTTAAAAAACCAAGAACAGCCCTTTACACCAAAGTTTACTGCTCAAGAATTTCCACTTCAAATAATTTATCCCAATGCTTGCCAGTTACAAAAATGGTATTGGTTTTTGGGTTGTAAGCAATGCCATTAAGCACATCTAATGTTTCATGCTGGGTGACAAGCTTTTTAAGAGGAGAAAAATCAATAACACCTATAACAGCACCATTTTTAGGGTTAATAATAGCGACACCGTCTTTCGTCCAACGGTTTGCATATATTTTACCATCTACCCATTCCATTTCATTGATACCTACAATTTTTCCTTTATTGGTAAATACTTGAATAAACGATTCTTCAACTAAAGTTTCTGAGTTTAAGAGCCATATTTTTTCGGTACCATCACTTTTATAAATGTTATTTTCGTTGTTGCATAGTCCCCAGCCTTCTTTACTGTTTCCATACTTGAAACTACTTATTTTATCAAACGAACTCACATCATAAACAAAACCGATATCTTCTCTCCATGTTAGTTGATATATCTTATCATTTAAGATAGTTAATCCCTCTCCAAAATATTCGTCTGCCAAGTCAATGTTTTTTATAATTTTCCCAGTTTTATAGTCAATTTTTCTAAGTTTAGATTTTTTATATTGACCAGAACTTTCATATAGCGTATCATTGAAAAACTCAATCCCCTGAGTATATGAAGTGATATCATGCGGGTATTCATTTATTATTTTATAACTATAAACTTTTGGAGGTGCATCATTTAATATGGTAACAGTTGTACTAACTGTTTCTTTTTCATCATTATTAAAGTATACAGTAGCTTTTATAGTTTGTTTTCCTAATTTAAAATTAGTTAGTTGGATAGTATCATCAACCTTAATAGCATCTAAAGTATAAGATACAGAATCTATAGTATGTTTTTTTTTGTTTTCTAATGATAGAGATAAGGTCGTGTTTTTAGAAATATTTCCTTTATTGGCGTTTGTTTTGATAGAAAATATGCTTTTATTTTTACCAGAATTAGGGCCACAAGAAATAATTGAGGCACCTAAAAACATGATTAATAGATATTTGAATATGCGCATAGTTAGTTTTTAATTTGAAGCAAGATATTTATTTAAAATCAGTTTAAAAAATCATTGTGAAAATTTTAAAAGATTGTATCTTTGCACCCGGCAAGTCCTACACAACCAGCTCCTGTTGAATCCTCCAGGTCGGGAACGAAGCAAAGGTAAATGGTCGTAGCGGTGTGATGTAGGTAGCTTGCCTTTTTTTGTACAATAAACTTAAATCTTGAAAGCTTTAGCAAATCAAGATTTTTTTAGTTTAATGTATTCCTATGTAGATGGGAATCTTTTAATTTTAATTGTATTTTTGATACTTCAATTATTTTAATACTATATGTCTAAAGTCGTTTTAATTACTGGTGGTTCCTCAGGAATCGGAAAATCTATTGGAGAATATTTAATACAAAAAGATTTTAAAGTTTATGGGACTAGTAGAAATCCAGATAGATATAAAGATAGCAAGTTTCCTATTTTAGCTTTAGATGTTAAAGAGAATAATACCATTTTAACAACAGTTCGTACTATTATAGAAAATGAGGGCAGATTAGATGTCGTTATAAATAATGCAGGAGCTGGTATTACCGGACCTATTGAAGAAATACCAGAGGTAGAAATTAAAAACAATTTTGAAACTAATTTTTTCGGACCTATTAATGTTATAAAAGCAGTATTACCACAAATGCGTGTACAGCAGTCCGGATTAATTATAAATATAACCTCTATTGCAGGTTATATGGGGTTGCCATATCGAGGTGTTTACAGTGCTAGCAAAGGCGCTTTAGAACTTTTAACCGAAGCTTTTAGAATGGAACTTAAAGGTTTTAATATTAAAATGACCAATGTAGCACCAGGCGATTTTGCTACAAATATAGCTGCGGGCCGTTATCATGCACCACTTCTTGAAAACTCTCCTTATAAGAAAACGTATGGAGATACTTTAAATTTAATGGATGCTCATGTAGATAATGGAAGTAACCCAAACTTAATGGCATTGGCAGTTTATAAAATTATAAATACACAAAATCCCAAAGTACATTATAAAGTTGGGGAGTTTATGCAGAAATTTTCAATTGTTTTAAAACGAATATTACCAGATAAAGTTTACGAAAAACTATTGATGAACCATTATAAGTTATAAGCTTATTTGACCATATAAACTGTTTTAGGTTACCACTTATTTGTTTATTAAACCTAAAAGCTGTTGCTCGAATTTTTTAGAAAAAATGTTAGTCTGGTTATTTACTATTTTTTTATTTCTGTCTACTATAATTGCTTTAGTTATAGGATGAATAGCCAGAGTCTCAATAGCTTCTTTCGGGTTTTTAAACACATAGCCATTTTCATAAGGAAACCTGTTTGTTTTTAATGATTTTTTTGATTTTTCTAATCCATAATCATCAATATTAACAGTTATAAACACAATTTCAGGGTATTTTGCTTTTAAGGTTTTTATCTCTTTATGGGCATCTCTAAAGTGTTCGTGGTATTTATGAGACCAGAAAATTATAACAGATGGTGCCTTTATTATTGAATTCATTTCAAATTCAACATTGTTATAATTAATAAGTTTAATAGAAGGCATATTTGCCCCTTCTTTTAAATTATTTATTGAGTTCGCGAAACGGGTTATTTTCTTTTTGCCTTTTTCATTTTCGCTTTTGCTTAAATAATATTTTAGAATAACATTGTTATTTTCTGCGTTTTTGCTTTTAGATATGTAATTTATTGCAAATTCATAAAGCAAATTATCTTTAACAGAAGTATTTGTTACCAAACTATCAATAAGCTTTAATCTATCTAAATTATAGCATAATGAATACCTGTTAAAATGTGGGCTGTCAGAATGAGTACAGTGCTTTGTTAAAGACATATTACTAAAACTGTACCTTAAAAGTTTATTATATTTATAATAGCTGCTAGAAAGGTTATTATTATAATCTATATTTTTTCTATAACTGTAAAAATCTTCTGGAAGTGATTCTATAATAATTCTTTTATTCTTCTCATGATGTACAAATGGGTATACTTCTTTACTAGAAAAATAACTATAATCTATATTGGCTTTCGCAATTCTATTAAAAGTAGCAGATGTCTCATTTTTTCTCTTAAAAGCCTCAAATCTTTTAACTTTAGTATTCTTTAAAGAATCTATACAATTTTGATAAAGTGTCGAAGTTAATTGACAAAGCTTAAAAATATATTTTTCTTCGTGTTCGTTTTCTAAAAACTCATTTATTAAGTAATTATTTTTTTTAGCACCTTTGCCAGTAAAAACTAGAGATTCATCAAAATCTAAAGTATTTATTCTAAGAAGAATACTGTCTTGAGGTTCTAATAATATCATTTGATGTTTATACCCATGCTTAAATGAATACAGACCTGTTTTTAAATCATTAACTTTATATAAAAATCTGTGTCTGCTATCAAGTTCAATAGTATCGACAGTTGTTTCAGATTTAAATAACACGACATAATTTGCAGTTGGATTAATAATTTCCCCTCCAATATAAGCGTAATTAATTTCCACGTCACTTTTGCTCTTTTTACAGCCTAAAAGTGTTAATAGAACCAATAATATTGAAACATATAACTTCATAAATCCCCCTGATTGTATTTATATTAAAACACAGATTATTATACAAAAATATGTGTTGTATTCATAAAGTGCTGTTAATGCGTTGTTAAATATTATTATAACAGGAAATAACGAAGTTTTTTTTACTTAAAAGGGTATGGCTAAGTTTCTTTGTACCATTTGAATTATTTACTTTTGCAAAAGTTATACAATTGTAGGGTATGTCAAGGAGTAACCTTTACAAATTTGTAAGTCGATGTATACATACTTAATGAATAAAATATCTGAATAAATTAAAATAGCCTTTATGTTATCAGTATCAAATCTTTCAGTTCAATTTGGAAAACGTATTCTTTTTGATGAAGTAAACACAACCTTTAATAATGGTAATTGTTACGGAATTATTGGAGCCAATGGTTCTGGAAAATCAACATTTTTAAAGATTCTTTCGGGTAAGCAAGAGCCAACATCTGGTCATGTTTCTTTAGAATCGGGAAAACGTATGTCTGTACTAGAACAAAATCATAATCTATATGATGACCATACTGTTTTAGAAACTGTTTTAATGGGGAATAAACCTTTGTTTAAGATTAAATCTGAAATAGATGCACTTTATGCAGATTATTCAGATGAAAATGCAGAAAAAATAGGGGAGCTTCAAGTACAGTTTGAAGAAATGAATGGATGGAATGCCGATAGCGATGCAGCTGCTATGTTATCTAATTTGGGTATTAAGGAAGAGTTTCATTATACCTTAATGAGCGATTTGGACGGAAAACAAAAGGTACGTGTCTTATTAGCACAAGCATTATTTGGTAATCCGGATGTCTTAATTATGGATGAGCCAACCAATGATTTGGATTATGAAACCATTTCATGGCTTGAAAACTTTCTGGCAAACTACGATAATTGTGTTATAGTAGTGTCGCATGACCGTCACTTTTTAGATGCTGTATGTACCCATATTTCTGATATTGATTTTGGAAAAATAAATCACTTTTCTGGAAACTATACCTTTTGGTACGAATCCTCTCAATTAGCAGCTCGTCAACGTGCACAACAAAATAAAAAGGCAGAAGAGAAAAAGAAAGAATTAGAAGAATTTATTAGACGGTTTTCTGCCAACGTAGCAAAAAGTAAACAAGCTACTAGTAGAAAAAAGATGATTGATAAGTTAAATATTAACGATATAAGGCCAACGTCTCGTAGATATCCGGCTATTATTTTTGAACGTGATAGAGAAGCTGGAGATCAAATTTTAAATGTAGAAGGTTTAGCGGCTATGGCTGATGGAGAAACCTTATTTAAGAATATCGATTTAAATCTAGCAAAAGGAGATAAAGTGGTTGTGTTTTCAAGAGATTCCAGAGCAACTACGGCGTTTTATCAAATAATAAACAATAAAGAAAAGGCTGATGCTGGTAAATTTGCTTGGGGAGTAACAACAACACAGTCGTATTTACCATTAGATAACAGTGAGTTTTTTAATAATGAATTAAACTTGATTGACTGGTTACGTCAATGGGCACAAACAGAAGAAGAAAGAGAAGAGGTTAACATTCGTGGTTTCTTAGGAAAAATGATTTTTAGTGGAGAGGAAGCATTTAAAAAATCTTCAGTATTATCAGGAGGTGAGAAAGTGCGCTGTATGTTATCCAGAATGATGATGACAAGAGCCAATGTACTTCAATTAGACGAACCTACAAACCACTTAGATTTAGAGAGTATTACAGCTTTTAATAATTCGTTAAAGAACTTTAAAGGTACCGTTTTATTCACCACACATGACCACGAGTTTGCACAAACGGTTGCTAATAGAGTGGTAGAACTCACACCAAACGGAGTTATAGACAGATATACAACGTTTGATGAATATATGCAAGATGCTAAAATTAAAGAATTGCGTAATAAAATGTATGCTGTTACGGTTTAATAATTAAACGTTTATAACTTGTACATAGGTTTATCCCTAATATTGAGCTTAGTTTTTTTTATCTTAGGAATTATTCATTTAAATTTGGTTGTAGGAGGAACATTCGGATTTGCAGAATCGTTACCTACTAAAGAAACAGGAGAACGTGTTTTGAATCCAAAAAAGATAGATAGTGCTATAGTTGGGTTAGGACTTATGTTTTTTTCCTTCTTTTATTTAGTAAAAGCTGATTTTATAAATTTTAACTTTCCCGATTGGGTTTTGAAATATGGAAGTTGGGTAATACCTGCCATATTTATTTTAAGAGCTGTTGGTGAATTTAAATATATTGGCTTTTTTAAAAAAATAAAGCATACAACTTTTGGAACGTTAGATACAAAAATCTACTCACCCTTATGTTTTTTTATTAGTATTACTGGAATTTTAATACAAATATTAAGAGGGTAAAAAAACATAACTTTATTTTTTAATCCTGTAAATCGGAAGTCATTTTTTCGACAATGATAACCGCTTTGTCAAGTTCGTCTTTATTAACGAAAACCTCTTGAAAACCAGGTATTATGCCGCCGCCAAAACCAGCTAATCGTGCAGATTCGGTAGCATCTTTAACAATAGGATTAATGTTAATAATTTCTAACTCATTAACTATACGTTGTACAATTATTAGGTTTCCTGTAAATACTTTTATATAATTTGAATCTGCCATCGATGAAAGGATATAGGTGTTTATTAAAGATACAAAATTATTTCATCATATAAAAATGAAATACAGTTAACTTATTGATAATAATTATTTTAAATGTTATTCTTTTAAGGTTTGTAGCTCTTTTTAAATAGGTAAATACGTTTAAAAAACGTTTTAATTTTCCTCGTTTTTATGTAAAATAAATAATATTAGACAAACGAATGCACTTTGACGTATTTATTATCCGTTAGTTGT
The DNA here is from genome assembly GCF_030540835.1 of Flavivirga aquimarina. GTDB lineage: Bacteria > Bacteroidota > Bacteroidia > Flavobacteriales > Flavobacteriaceae > Flavivirga > Flavivirga aquimarina. Next base: position 36,022 of record NZ_JAUOEK010000063.1, read on the forward strand.
TCTGTTTTTTTTTTTTTTTTATAATTGTTCACCCTTTATTAACCCTAAATAAAATTATAATGAAAAAACCTACTCTAACCTTTATTTTGTATTGTTTTATTTCAATGACTTATGCCCAAGTTGGTATTGGAACTACAGAGCCAGACGGCTCTTCAATTATGGATGTAGAAAGTACAGATAAGGGTCTACTAATTCCACGACTTACCAATGAACAGAAAAATGATATTGTTAACCCAGCAACTGGACTCATGGTATATGATTTAACCAATAAGTGTACATCTGTAAATATTGGTCTCCCTTATGCACCTAATTGGGAGTGTTTAAATAAGACGGACAATTCAACAATACCTACAGTTATTGTTTCTAGTACCTCTTTGGCGATTAATGCAACAAATGATGAACAATGGCTTGATGTACCAGGCTTAAGTTCTACGTTTACACTTTTAGAAGATGAAACCATTAAAATAGATTGGACTTTATTTTCGGGTCAAATCAATGCAACAAATACTGTAGGTGGAGCTCAAATGTTTACTGTTTTAGAAATTAATGGGGTTAATGATGCAAATTCATCTAATTATTTACTAATGACTCATAGTCCTGGAGTTAATCAGGATTCGTATTTTTATTTAATGAATAATTCTACATTTTCGCATGCTGTTAGCCTTAACGCAGGAACTTATACCGTAAAGGTAAAAGTTTATGTAGGCTCTTTTTTGGGTTCTACTACAGGAGTATCAATAGGCTTTCGTACTACTGGCTGGGGAGGTGGAGATAATATGACTAATAATGAAAAAAGAAATGCCGCATCAAACAAACTACTAATTACCTTTTTATAAAGTGACTATAAAATAAGAAAGCAACCAGATAAAGTAAATTATAACTTTTTTGGTTGCTTTAACTTCCAATTTCCCATAGGAAAAACTTAGTGAGTAACTTGTTTTAGAGTTCAAGAATTATAGGTAATGGTTGAAAATTACTTTTTATAGCCCCATTAATAATTATGGAAAGCAAGAACAGTTAAAATGTACCTGCAACACCAATAGTATTTCCCGAAAAACAGAGTTTCCAGGAAATATGTTTCTTTTCTTTTAAAGAGTTGTTATAAGCGTTTGTATTAAACAGGAACTTGTCTATAGAATCAACAACAACAATACTTAAAGCGGCTCCTAAAGCAACATCTGTAAGCCAATGAGCTCCTGCAAATAATCTTGAAATTGGAGCTACAGAGCCTAATGTATATACTGTAACTTTAGACCATACATTGTCAAATTGTTTAGCAATGGCATGGGCCATAGTCATAGACAAAACGGTATGTCCTGATGGGAATGAATGAAATTCAGGTTCATTTGACCAAAATCTAAATTCTGTACTTTTATAACCATTCCCTGGGCGAGCTCTACCAAAAGCAGTTTTGCTTACACTTTGAATTAGCCCTGTTGTAAATGAAGATGAAATAATTAATACACTGGTCTTTCTAATCTTTTCATTTTTAGTTAATAAACCGAAACCATATAGCCCTGCATTAGCAATAAAATAAACCTGTGGGCTTCCAAATCGTGTACCAGCTTCTTGAAATATGTTTGGTACATCTGGTTCTTGACGAATAAAAAAAGCACTACTCTCATCATCTATAGTAGAAAGTGCAAGAGCTCCCAATGCAATAGTTCCTAAAGTTGTAAAATCCTTTTTTTTCCAATGAAAAGGCCTCGAAAAAGCATGTTTAACACTTAAAAAAGCATGTTTTGCATCATAGACAGCTAATTGCCCTATTGAAGCAGTATCTTTTGTTTTTTCTAGAGATATGTCCTGTGCGCTTAATTTAAAAGAAACTAGGAATATAACTATTAGAAAAAAGAATTTTAATCCAGTTTTATTATCGCAGTTCTGCACCAAGTTGTTTCTCGAAATTAGTTTGTAACTTATTCATTATTTTGTCTATTTGCTTGTCGGTAAGGGTTTTGTTTTCGTCTAATAAAGTAAAACTAACAGCGTAACTCTTTTTGCCTTTTGGCAGGTTTTTACCTTGATACACATCAAAGAGGTTAATATTTTTTAGTAATTGTTTTTCACTTTGTTTTGCTATTTTATAAATAGATTCAAAAGAGACTTTTTCGTCTAGCAATAACGCAAAATCACGTCGTACTTCTGGATATTTGGGAATCGCTTTAAATTTAATTCTGTTATGTTTAACTAAATCCAAAATGGCATCCCAATTAAAATTTGCAAATAGGACTTCTTGAGAAATATCAAAATGTTTTAGTATTGGTTTTTTGATTAATCCAAAGTCAACCAGTTTCGTTTTCCCTAAGCTCAATTCCAAGCCTTCACTAAAAAAATCGTTGTTTACAGGGCTTTCGTTAAATCTTGAAATACCCAAGCGTTGAAGCACAGCAATAATATATCCTTTAACAAAAAAGAAGTCGCTTTTTTTGTTTGTATTATGCCAATTTTCTGGTGTTTTGTTTCCAGTTACAAAAAGCGATAAATGTTTAAATTCTTCTCTTTTATCACCAAAACCATGATATGTTTTACCATATTCAAACAGTTTTAAATCGGCGCGTTTTCTATTAATGTTAAATGATATAGCTTCTAAACCAGAAAACAATAAAGACTGTCTTAAAACAGATAAATCGTTACTTAAAGCATTTAATATACTAATATTATGTTCGTCCTTTAATTGTTCACTTAGCGTAGTGTAATCTGGAGTTGTTAATGAATTAGAAAGAATTTCATAAAACCCTTGCGAGGCTAATTGATTGCCTATAATATTTTGTAGTTTATAATCTTCAAACCTTGATGTAGAGGAAATGGAGGCATTTAATTTTTTAGTAGTTTTAATATTGTTGTATCCGTATACACGCAATATTTCTTCAATAATATCTGCTTCTCGTTGTACATCATTTCTATAAGCAGGTACTGTTAAACCTAACCCTGTTTCTGTAACGTTATTTACTTTGATATCTAATGATGCTAAAATACGTTTGATAACCTCTTTAGGAATCTCTTCGCCAATTAGTTTTTTAGCATTATCAAAACTTAATCGAACCTCAAAATCTTTGATTTTTTTTGGATAAAGATCAATTAAATCACTAGTAATTTCACCACCTGCTATTTCCTGAATCAATAGGACAGCACGTTTTAATGCGTATTCTGTAATATTTGGATCGATACCACGTTCAAATCTAAAAGAGGCATCGGTGTTTAATCCATGTCTTTTAGCCGATTTACGAATACTAACCGGATTAAAATAAGCACTTTCTAGAAAGATGCTGGTTGTTGTTTCTGTAACCCCGGAATGAATACCTCCAAAAACACCTGCTATACACATAGGTTTTTCGGCATCACAAATCATTAAATCATCTTCATGTAATTCACGTTCTATACCATCAAGAGTAGTGAATTTTGTTCCTGTAGCCAGTGTTTTTACTTCAATTTTGTTGCCCGAAACCTTTACAGCATCAAAGGCATGTAAAGGTTGGCCTAAATCGTGCAATACATAGTTTGTTGCATCAACAATATTATTTATTGGACTTAAACCTATAGCTTTTAGGCGGTTTTGTAACCAAGCGGGAGATTCTTTAACTTTTAAACCGGATATGGTAACACCACAATAACGGGGTGCTAAATCTTTGTTCTTTACATCAATATCGATTTTCAAGGTGCGATTATCTACCTGAAATGCACTTACCGATGGTGTTATAAGTTCTAAATTAATATCTTTTTGTACCAGTCCGGCTTTTAAATCGCGGGCTGTTCCAAGATGACTCATTGCGTCTGCTCTATTAGGGGTAAGCCCAATTTCGAATACATGATCGTTTTCTATGTCAAAAATATCGGCAGCAAGTGTTCCGACTTTAGTGCCAGCATCTAACACCATGATACCATCATGAGATTTCCCTAATCCTAATTCATCCTCGGCACAAATCATTCCATGGCTTTCTTCACCACGTATTTTACCTTTCTTTATAGTCCAAGATTCACCTTCTTCAGTATATAAAGTCGTTCCAATGGTAGCAACCGGTACTTTTTGTCCAACCCCTACATTAGGGGCACCACAAACTATTTGTAAAGGAGAAGAGTCTCCTATATTTACTGTAGTTATTTTTAGCTTATCGGCATTAGGGTGTTTAACACAGGTTAAAACTTCTCCAACTATAACCCCTTCAAGACCTCCTTTAACAGATTGATAGGTTTCAATACCTTCTATCTCAAGCCCTAAATCTGTAAGTAATTCACTAGTCTGTTCTGGTGTCCATTCAGTTTTTAAAAACTGTTTTAACCAATTGTATGAAATCTTCATAAACTATTGCTCTTTTAAGGGTGCAAAGATAAAATATTGAAGTTAGCATTCAAACATTGCTTTGTAATATATAAAGTAAAAAGCTGTTTTTGTTATAAATATAAAAATGGACAATACATAGTTGTAGTTACTTAGAACATACATCATAGATAAAAATTAACTTTAATGTACTATTTTAAAGAAATGATTTTAAGATTTTGTTTAGCGTATTGTTTTAATCAATTGAAAGAAGCTCTAAATTCGGTAGGTGAAATATTTGTTTTTGATTTGAACAATTTACTAAACGACTGTGAATGTTCAAAACCAAATTCATAAGCAATTTCACTAACAGATAAATTAGTAGTTGATAATTTTTCTTTCGCTTTTTCGATAAGTATTTCGTGAATATATTGTTGTGTATTTTGTCCTGTTAAGTTTTTAAGTAAACTACTTAAATAATTAGGAGATACATGTAATGTTTCTGCCACATGTTTAACAGTTGGTAAACCCTTATCAATTAAATTTTCGTCATTAAAATGCTTAGTTAAAATTTCTTCTAGACGACTTAAGATTTTATGATTGCTCTTCTTTCGTGTAATAAATTGTCGTTGATAAAATCTTTCAGAATATTGAAGTAGTAATTCAATTTGAGCAATAATGATGTTTTGACTAAAAGGGTCAATATTGGTTTCTATTTCTTGTCTGATATTTTGAAAAATTCCTTCAATAATAAGCTCTTCTTTTTTAGACATGAAAAGCGCTTCGTTTATTGAATAATTAAAAAAATCATAATGTTTAATTGTTTTTGCAAGCGAAGTGTTCCAAATAAAATCTGGATGTATAAGCAATAACCAACCTGAAGATTTTAAACCTGCTTTAGTATTTGGTTCAATACTCAATAGTTGTCCAGGTGCAATAAAAGACATTAGCCCCTCATTGAAATCATATTTTTGTTGGCCATAGCGTAATGTTCCAACATGGCGTTTTACCCCAATAGAATAAAAATTAAAGTGCCAATATTCACCGATATGTTCTGAAAGTATTTTTGTCAGTCCATAATCAATTAGACTCACTAATGGATGTAGTGGGCTTGAAAGCCCTCTTATTTTATGAAAATCATGTATGGTTTCTATTTTACGAATGTTGTTTTTCATTACTCTTTTTTCATTTATAACATAATACCTCCTGATGCTTCAATGCGTTGCCCATTGATCCAACGAGCTTTATCTGTGCATAAAAAAGCAATAATACCACCTATATCTTCTGGATTGCCTATCCTGTTTAAAGCCGTTAAACTAGAAACTATATTTATTTTTTGTTCGTTATTTTTATTTTCTCCACCTCCAAAATCTGTAGCAATAGCTCCTGGCGCTACAACATTGGCTGTTATTTTTTTATGTCCAAGCTCTTTTGCTAAATAACGAGTAAATATCTCAATAGCTCCTTTTACAGACGCATAGGCAGAAGAATTAGGAAAAGAAAATCTCGAAAGGCCAGATGAAATATTGATAATTCGGCCACCATTATTCAATAAAGGAATTGCCTTTTGTGTAAAAAAATAAACACCTTTAAAATGAATATTGACCATATCATCAAATTGTGCTTCGGTAGTTTCCATAAAAGGTTTATAAATTCCTGTTCCTGCATTGTTTACAAGAAAGTCAAAGTTTGGATTTCCATATTCTTTTGTTAGATACGAGGAAACTTGACTAAAAAACGTATCAAACATTTTAGTATCACCTATGTTTAATTGAATTGCTTTGGCTTTCTGCCCAATTTTTTCAATAGTCTTAACCACGTCATCTGCAGCTAATTGGTTAGAATGATAAGTAAAGATGATATCAATACCTTTTTGTGCTAGATTTATAGCCATATCTCTACCTAATCCACGACTTCCACCTGTTACTAATGCGATTTTATGTTTTTTCATTTTGTAAAAATTTTTATTTCTACAAAGTTTCACAAAAGCTAGATTATGGGTGTAGCCAAATCTAAGAATATGGTAGTTGAATTCAGGGTTTTTATTACTAGCTTAGTTTTTCTTTAAAAAAGTCTATAGTTCTACTCCAAGCTAAATTCGCAGCTTTTTTGTCATAACGAGGTGTTGTGTTATTATGAAACCCATGATTTACACCGGGATAAAAATGTGCTTTATAGTCTATATTATTGGCTTTAAGCACAGCTTCAAAATCTGACCAACCAGCATTAACTCTGGTGTCTAATTCAGCATACTGCAATAGCAGTGGTGCTTTTATTTTGGCAGCATCTTCATCACTAGGTTGTCTACCATAAAAAGGAACTGCAGCTAAAAGTTCGGGAACTCTAACCGCCAGCATATTGGAGATCCAACCACCAAAACAAAACCCGACAATACCAATCTTTCCATTACAGTGTTCATGAGACTTTAAATACTCAAAGGCAGCAATAAAGTCTTCGAGCATCTCATTTCGGTCACGCTTTTTTTGTAAAGCCCTGCCATCATCATCATTTCCCGGGTAACCGCCTAATGGTGTTAAAGCATCTGGAGCCAGTGATATAAACCCATCTAAGGCAGTGCGTCTGCCTACGTCTTCGATATACGGATTTAGACCTCTGTTTTCATGAACCACAATAACACCGGGAAATTTGGTGTTTGTATCGTTGGGTTTAGACAGTAACCCACGAATTGAACCTCCTCCTTTTGGAGACTTGTAGGTAATATAATCCGAATGTAACCTTGGATCATCCTGTTTTACTGTTATGGTATCTTTGTAATTAGGCGACATAAAGCTTAAAAGTGATGCGACTGTAATACCACCTATGGCGTAAGTAGATAATTTTTCTATAAATTGACGTCTTCCAATTTCGTTATGTGCATAGTCATCATATAAATCAAAAACTTCCTGACTTATAGCTTCTTTTTTTAATGGTTCCATGGGTATTTGTTTGAGTGAGCAACTAATTTAGTAAATAAAAATGAACTTGTCTGTTAACAAGTATAAAATATATTGGTGATTATGAGTGCTGGTTAAAAGGCGTGGTTTATGCTAATTTAATTTCAATTTGGTAGGAGGTCGGGGTTATAGCTGGTTAAATTCAGACCTACCACGTTTTTTAAACCTTGCAGGTCTAGTTCGTATTAATTATTTGTAAATTTATTTTATAACCTAAGGCTTAAATTTATAGACCATCTATCATGACATTATAATCATACTGTAAATCTTCATGTAATTTTGAGATGATCTTTTTAGAAAGTAGTAGTTGCCTGTTGTACATATTTTCTAACTGAACGCTTCTTTTTATACTTGGTTTGAAGTCTTTTAGTTTTTTACAAAAGTAGAGGAGGAGTTCTATTTCGGTTTCTTTGTTTTGTGAATAACGAATGTACTTTTTTATATTTCTTAAAATTTTCCTTGTACTTTTTCTAATATAAAAATAACTGTCTCGGTTAATTAATTCAAATTCATCATCTATATAGCTTTTTACACTTTCTATATAACCAGATTCGTTGTGAGATTCGAATAGTAAATAGGTGAGGAGTTCTTTGTTTTCTTTTTTAAATCTTGCTAAACGCAGGCAAAGTTCCTGAGTTTCTTGTGTTGAAAGCGTGTTTAATTCCTTTTTAATCTCTCTTAGTGTTACTGCTTTCATTGAAAATATAATGATTGGTCCATAAATATATAAAAACCATTGCAGGTGCAACGGTTTATATAATTTTTATTAAAAAACAGTGTTATCGCAATTTAGGAAAATCTGTAGGATTTAATTCGTGCATCATCTCATAAACAGCTTCAAAAATATCTTCTGCTGAAGGTTTAGAGAAGTAGTCACCATCATTTCCGTATGCAGGTCTGTGTGCTTTTGCAGTTAGTGTTTTTGGTTGGCTATCTAGATGCTGGTAAGCATTTTGAATATTTAGTATTTCGTTTAATATATATGCTGAAGCCCCACCAGGAACGTCTTCATCTATTATTAGAAGACGGTTTGTTTTTGCAACACTCTTTACAATATCTTGATTTAAATCGAAGGGTAATAATGATTGTACGTCTATAACTTCTGCGTCTATACCAATAGCTAAAAGGTCTTTTGCTGTTTGCTCGACTATACGTAAAGTTGACCCGTAAGATACTAAAGTAATATCGGTACCTTCTTTAACGGTTTCAACAACGCCTATAGGTGTTTTTATAGCGTTTAAGTTATTTGGCATTTTTTCTTTTAGCCTATACCCGTTAAGACATTCTACAACAATGGCCGGATCGTCTCCTTGTAAAAGTGTATTGTAAAAACCAGCAGCTTTGGTCATATTTCTTGGCACTAAAACGTTTACTCCTCTTACTAAATTTAAGATACCACCCATTTGTGAGCCGGAATGCCAAATACCTTCAAGTCTGTGTCCTCTGGTTCTTATTATTAAAGGTGCTTTTTGTTTGCCTTTTGTTCTGTAGTGTACTGTTGCCAGATCATCACTAATAATCTGTAATGCATATAAAATATAATCGAGATATTGAATTTCTGCAATAGGTCTTAAGCCACGTAAAGACATGCCAATACCTTGTCCAATAATGGTAGCTTCTCGTATACCTGCATCTGCTATTCGTAATTCACCGTGCTTTTCTTGTAATCCTTCTAAACCTTGATTAACATCACCTATATTTCCAGTGTCTTCACCAAAAACAAGTGTTTCTGGGCGGTTACTAAAAATGGCATCAAAATTATCGCGTAGAATAATACGGGCATCAACCAATGCAGCATCGCTATCGTAAGTTGGCTTTACTTCTTTTACAAGTGTGTTAGATGTATTGGTTTCTGAATATAAATGCGAACTAAATTCTGGTTGCATTTTTTCAAAAATGTTATTAATCCAATCGCCAAGTTCTCGTTTCTCTTTAGATGTTTCTCCTATAAGATACCTTAAGGCTTTTCTTGCTCCTGATAAGATGTCTTTTCTGGTAGGCTCATCGATAAGAGCCAGGTTATCTTTTATTTTAGAGATAAATACACCATTAGGACTCGATGAAGCTACTTTTGTTAATATAGAAATTAATTCTTTTTTCTCTTTTAAAATGGGTTTTAAGAAAATGTTCCATGCATTTTTCTTGGCTTCTCGTACTTCCCTTTTAATAGCTCTTTCAATCTCTGTAAGTGCTTCATGGGTAGAAATACCACTTTCTATAATCCATTCACGCATTTTTAAATTACAATCATGTTGCGCTTCCCATTCTAAACGTTCTGCATCTTTATATCTTTCATGAGATCCGGAAGTTGAATGTCCTTGCGGTTGTGTTAATTCTAATACATGAATAAGTACGGGTACATGTTCTTCTCTGGCAATTGTAGAAGCTTCTTGATATGTTTCTATAAGATTAGGATAATCCCAACCTTTAACACGTAGTATTTCGTAACCCTTGCCTTTATCGTCTCGCTGAAATCCTTTTAAAATTTCAGATATATCTTCTTTTGTTGTTTGGTGTCTGGCATGAACCGAGATACCATATTCGTCGTCCCAAACACTTATAACCATTGGGACTTGCAATACACCTGCAGCATTAATAGTTTCAAAAAACAACCCTTCACTGGTACTGGCATTTCCTATGGTGCCCCAAGCGACTTCATTCCCATTAATAGAGAAGTTGGTTGCATTTATATTATTAACATTTCTGAATATTTTTGATGCTTGTGCTAAACCTAGCAAACGGGGCATTTGCGCTGCAGTAGGAGAGATGTCCGCACTGGAGTTGTATTGCGCTGTAAGGTCTTTCCAATTGCCATCTTCATTTAAACTGTGCGTTACAAAATGACCTCCCATTTGTCGACCGGCAGACATGGGTTCCAGTTCTAAATTAGTGTTAGCATATAAACCAGCAAAAAATTGCTCGATAGTTAATTCGCCAATAGCCATCATGAATGTTTGATCTCTATAATAGCCAGATCTCCAATCGCCTTTTAAAAAAGCTTTAGCCATTGCTAGTTGAGGAACTTCTTTGCCGTCCCCAAAAATTCCAAACTTTGCTTTACCGGTTAATACTTCGCGTCTACCTATTAGGCTACATTCACGACTTTTAACAGCAATTTTGAAGTCGTTAATAACTTCTGCTTTAAAATCGTCAAATGATATGTCTTTCTTTGAATTTTGGATAGTTTGCATTTAGCGGTGCCTTTTGCTCGTGCAAAAGTAGTAAATCTTTATCGTTTTTGCAATTATATTGTTGCTTAAATACTTGATGTATATTTAATAATAAACAAAAAAACAATTAAAAAATACGAATTATTCAGTAAAAAAGGTAAAAAAATAATTATTATTCAAAATATTAATACCATCTTCTTCTAAATAAGCCTAAAAGGATTTGTGGGTCTACAGTAAATTTAAATCTGATTTTTTCATCATATTTACGTTGGCCTATTTCCCAACCTAAGTTTGAATATACAGGAAAGTAAATTTCGAAATAATCTGTAACCAAATTAACCCGTACACCGGAATCGTATACGAAATGTGGATCGTCAAACTTGTTTTTAATAAATCCAATGTCGCCATATGCCAATATGTATTTCCATAATGTTGTACTGGCATTAAGAGTTGTAATCCATTGGTTGGAAAAAGGGGTTTCTAGCTTAGATTTAAATCCGCCTTCTGCGTCTATATATTGCTGACTAAAGATACCTGATGATTCAGAACGTCCTAAATAAGGGTAATCGAACATGTAATCTGTTGGCCTGTCTAAAGCAAAACTAAAATAGTCTGAGTTTATATCTGTTTTATTCTTTATAAAAGCACCTGCAAATACACGCAAGTTTAATTGCCTATTACTTTCAAATAAATACCTGTATTCATAATTAAAGGCTATTTTACTGAACTTTTCTCCAATTTGAAAATCGGTATACCATTTATTAAAATGTATTAGATTGTCGTTAGAGTTTCTATAGCGGATATTGAAAACTTTATAATTGGGCCTAGAGGTAGGAGAGATATTATTTACATCTTCATCTCTTTTTATATCTAAATACCTAAAGGTTAATATTTGTCTTTTGTTTGAGCGAAGATCGTTACTTCTTCTAAAATATAGTGATATTGAGGGCTCTATTTGTCTAACAAATAAGTCTTCTGCATAAGATGTATAGCTTCCCCCAATTCCGTATTTTATGCTATATAGATTGTTGTTTTCGAAATAATGCGTTTTAGATAGGGAAGCAGAACCTGTTATAGTTTTGGATTTGAAAGCGTATGATGGTTCTATTTTATATTTAAATAGTTTTCTTAAGATAGTCGTGTTATAGGCTCGCATTCCTAAGGTTAATCCATCATAAATATTATTAAACTCCACAATAGGCATAAGGAATACCTGGTTATAGTAAGGGTCTTCTATATCTTTGAAAAGTCTAAATTGTAATGGTTTGTTGTTAAAAAAGAACCCTTTTAATGATTTCCAATTATCTCTGGTATTGATTTCCGGAACGAATTTTTCGTAATTTAAAACGAGCTTATTTGTATTGTTTTTAGGTATTGTAAGGGTTTTGTTTTTTGTAATGTTTTCTACCCACGTTTTAGATATAATACTATCATTATTTAAAGCATATAAGGAAATAGGCATGCTATTATTTTGCTTATTCTTTATTGTAAGTGTTATGGAGTCTTCTGTTTTAATTACTTTTTTTATTTTGAAATCTATTTTTTTACGAGTGGCTATATATTCGTTAAAAAACCAATCGATGTCTTTGTTTGTTTTAGATTTTAAATAGGTTTCAAAGTCTTTAGTTGTGGTGTATTTTAATTTATTATTGGATAAAAACGAGGTGATGCTATTTTCTAATATTTGACCGTTTATAAAATCATCTAAATACTTGAACCCAATACCTGCTTTGTATTTACCGGCAATATTAACATTAAATTTTAGTAGAGAGTCTTTTTGCATGGCAAGCGGCTGGTCTCTGTTTGTTCTTGCCGAAGACATGGCAGCTAATGTATATTTATCATTAAATTTAGTATCTGAAATATGAAAAGATCTAATTCCCCAAATCTTAGCCAAAGTTCCAAGGAATTTCATGTCTGGATAGTGTATTTCAACATATTTCATTAAATAATATATTTGGATACCATCCATTAGCCATTGTTCTTTTCTTGGATTTACCAGTAGTGTATTTTCTAAATAATTTTGTAGCGCAACTTTTAATAATTTAAGTTCGTATTGAAAATGCCTTGGGTAAGTTCTTATGAATTTTGGTAAAAAATTTAAGCCATAAACTGGTGCTTTTACATTATCAATTTCTGTTAATAAGAGCTTTTTATGCGGGTATTCTCCAAAGTTATTTTGAATGAATTTTGTGATTTTCTCTGTAATTAATACTTTGTCTATCACTTCTAGCCCTTCGTCATCTATGTTGGAAACTATGGCGAAATCTTCAGATTGGATGGTGTTGAAATCTGATCTTTTACTTAAAAATAATTTGTTGTTATTTCTGTTTTTTCCTTTTAACTTAACTATTTGTTTATCTGGTAGTTGTGTTTTATTAATTAAATCTAATTCTGAAGTTAAAACATAAGCGTTTGGATGCTCTATTTCTAATGAAATATCTGATTTAGGAATGAATAAGTCATCTAAATTTTTATTGCTATAATATTGCCATTCACCATTGTAAATAGCTGGTGTAATATACCAGTATCTTAAATTTACATCGCCAGAATTTGTAATACCATAGCTTGTAAATTTGGCATTTGGGATTTGAGCGATATATTCTAACTCAATTGTATAAGAATCGTTAGGTTTTAAAGGGGCACTTAATTCCACTTTAACAATATCTATTTGACCTTTGAGTTGCTCAAATACTAAATCGTGATTATCTTGTTTAATGGAAGTAATAACAGAGAAGCCCCTGTCTTTATTTTTTGCTAAATGAAAGACATTTTTGTATTCGTCTGCTAACCGGATGGCTAGGGGTGTTTTTTTTGTTGCGTAACTATTATTCCAATCGTTTAAATAGATTGTTTGCAACTCATCTTGCGTCGTATTTTGATATTGAATGGTTTGAGATATTTTGATTTGTTTGTTCTCAATATCAAAAACCGCCTTTACGTCAATCTTATTTTGACTGAAGCTTGTGAAGCATATTAGTGCATAAATAATACAATTAAAAAGGCGTAATTTCAATTTACTGTTTAACATTTAAAGGTTAATGATTCAATATAAAGGCATTGCAATATAACAAATATGGTGTTTTTAAAACTCACCAATGTTTTTGATTCTAAACTATTAGTCGTAAAAAGATTGAAAAATTTAGAAGTTAGGACTTAATCCAGATTCTTTATAGAATGAGTCAAGAATAGTTATGACTTCTTCTTCGGTATCTACTAAATGAATTAAATCCAGATCTTTTGCACTGATATTTGAAAATGAATCTAGCAATGTTTTTTTTATCCAGTCTAACAGACCTTCCCAAAAATCTGTTCCTACAAGTATAATTGGAAATTTACCTATTTTATGTGTTTGTATAAGGGTTAAGGCCTCAAACAGTTCATCTAAGGTGCCGAATCCACCAGGCATAACTACAAAACCTTGAGAGTATTTAACAAACATGACTTTGCGAACAAAGAAATAATCGAAATCTAAGCTTTTATCATGGTCTATATATGGATTGTCGTGTTGTTCGAAAGGTAAATCAATATTTAGTCCAACAGATGTACCGCCTCCTAAATGAGCTCCTTTGTTACCCGCTTCCATAATTCCGGGGCCACCACCAGTTATTACACCATACCCTGCTTCTACAATGTTTTTTGCGACTTTTTCTGCTAGTTTATAGTATTTGTCTTCTGGTTTGGTTCTGGCCGATCCAAAAATAGACACACAGGGGCCTATTTTACTCATTTTTTCAAATCCATTAACAAACTCGCCCATTATTTTAAAAATAGCCCAGGAATCGTTTGTTTTTATTTCATTCCACCCTTTATGATGTTGTTCTTTTCTCATATATAAAAATTTATATGTTTATTCGTATGTTTTATTTTTATTGAATAAGCTTAATATCATTTTTTCAAATGTAACTATTTTTTCACTCGATTTCCTACAAACTACTTTCGCTTACTGTTTGCTGTCTACCAACCACTGCTTTCTGAACCAAACCCATTAACCCAGTTCTTTTTTAAGAAACTTAGCGGTATAACTTTTTTTATGTTTAATAACGTCTTCCGGTGTTCCCTCAACAATAATTTGTCCGCCACCTTGTCCTCCTTCATACCCAATATCTATAATGTGGTCTACGGTTTTTATAACATCTAAATTATGCTCGATAATAAGTACTGTGTTGCCTTTATCTGCGAGTTTGTTAAGTACAATCATAAGCACTCGTATATCTTCAAAATGCAAACCTGTAGTTGGTTCATCAAGTATATAAAAGGTATTTCCTGTATCTCGTTTGCTTAATTCTGTAGCAAGTTTAATACGTTGTGCCTCTCCACCCGAAAGCGTTGTGCTTTGTTGTCCTAAAGTGATATAGCCTAAGCCTACATCTTTAATGGTTTTTAATTTGTTATAGATTTTGGGAATGTGTTCAAAAAACTCGACAGCTTCATTAATAGTCATGTTTAATACATCACTAATAGATTTTCCTTTATAACGAATTTCTAATGTTTCTCTGTTAAAACGTTTACCTTGGCAGGTTTCGCATTCTACATATACATCTGGAAGAAAATTCATTTCAATAACACGTAATCCACCACCTTGACAGGTTTCGCATCGTCCACCTTTTACATTAAAACTAAAACGTCCAGCTTTATACCCACGTATCATGGCTTCGGGTATTTTAGCATATAAGGCTCTAATTTCACTAAAAGTGCCTGTATATGTAACCGGGTTGCTTCGTGGGGTTCTTCCAATGGGGGATTGGTTTATATCAATCACTTTGTCTATATGCTCTAAGCCTTTAATACTTTTGTATGGCATGGGTATTTTTACACCATTAAAATAATGAGCATTTAAAATAGGGTAGAGGGTTTCGTTGATTAATGTTGATTTCCCACTACCTGAAACTCCTGTGACTCCTATCATTTTTCCTAACGGGAATTTTACGGATACATTTTTTAAGTTGTTTCCTGTACAGCCTTTTAGTTCTAAAAAGTTGCCGTTACCCGTTCTGCGTTTTTTTGGGATTTCTATTTCTTTAGTACCTTTTAAATAATCGGCAGTTAAAGTATCATGTGTTTTTAACTCATCAGGATTACCTATGCTAATTATTTCACCACCATGTTTTCCGGCTTTTGGTCCGATATCAATAACATAATCAGCACGTTCGATCATGTCTTTGTCATGTTCTACTACGATAACCGAATTTCCTATATCTCGAAGTGATACTAAAGAGTTAATGAGTTTTTCGTTATCTCGTTGATGCAATCCAATACTGGGTTCGTCTAAAATATATAATACGCCTACTAATTGTGAGCCTATTTGAGTAGCCAAGCGAATGCGCTGTGCTTCACCACCGGATAAGGACTTAGAACTTCTGTTAAGTGATAAGTAATTTAATCCTACGTCTAATAAAAATTGCAGTCTGGATTTTATTTCTTTTAAAATTTCTTCGGCAATCTTAAGTTGTTTTTCCGATAAATGTTCGTGTAAATTGTTAAACCAGGTTGCTAGTTCAATAATATCTGTGTTTGCAAGCTCTGCTATATTTTTATTGTTTATTTTAAAATAAAGGGACTCTTTTTTTAATCTGGAGCCATGACATTCCGGACATTCAATTTTGTCCATATACTCTTTTGCCCAACGTTTTAAAGAGGTAGATTCGGCTGTTCTATATTGATTGTCAATAAAATTAGCAACACCTTCAAAATCTATTTTATAATCGCGGGTAACCCCAAGTGTTTTGCTTTTTACTGAAAATTTTTCGTTTCCGCCATACAAAATCATTTGTTTGGCTTCTTCGGGAATATCTTTATAGGCATCTGTGAGTTTAAAATTGTAACGCTGTGCTATGGTTTCAAACTGTTTAAATATCCAACTGTTCTTTTCTGGTCCATGAGGCGCTAAGGCACCAGCTTTTATTGACAAGCTATTGTCTGGAATAATTTTATTTTCGTTTACTTGGTACAACTCTCCAATACCATTACAATTTGAACAAGCTCCTTTAGGGGAGTTGAAAGAGAAATTATTTGGCTCCGGATTTGGATATGAAATCCCGGAAGAAGGACACATTAGGTTTCTACTAAAATAACGCGTTTTGTTAGTATCCTGATCGATAACTAAAAGGACATCATTACCATGATACATAGCGGTATTAATGGTTTCGTTAAGACGTTTATCATTATCTGCCGACTCATCAATAACCAACCTGTCAATTACAATTTCTATGTCATGTGTTTTATAACGGTCTAATTTCATACCCTTTGTAAGGTCTTTAATGTCACCGTCTGTTCGTACTTTTACAAAACCTTGCTTCCCAATTTGTTCGAATAATTCGCGGTAATGTCCTTTACGAGACCTTACTACTGGAGCTAGTATATTGATGCGTTTTCCACTAAAATCACTAATAATGAGTTTTTTTATTTGCTCATCACTATAGCTTACCATTTTGTCTCCCGTATTGTAACTATAGGCATCACTCGCTCTCGCAAATAACAAACGCATAAAGTCATAAATCTCTGTAATAGTTCCAACGGTAGAGCGTGGTGATTTACTGGTTGTTTTTTGTTCGATGGCAATAACAGGAGATAGCCCGTCAATTTTATCAACATCCGGCCTTTCTAAACCACCTAAAAATTGTCTTGCATAGGCCGAAAATGTTTCAATGTAACGTCGTTGTCCTTCGGCATAAATAGTATCGAATGCCAGCGATGATTTCCCACTACCAGATAGTCCTGTTATAACAACAAGTTTTTCTCTTGGGATAGATACATCTATATTTTTAAGATTGTGTACGCGGGCACCTTTTACTTCTATAATATCATCAAATTGGCTCATAAAATCGCAAAATTGCGAAGTTACGATTTTAGATGTTAATTTCTTGTGAAGTTTTATCCCAGATTTGTTATAATTGTAGTGAAGAAAAATTAAATAATTTTCTTCTTTATGAAAATGATTAAAATTTTGTTTAACATTGAACTCGTTTAAACTTTTTCAATTTGCTAAAAAATTGCTGTTTTCAACTCTGTTTTTGTCTTTTTTTCCTTCCGTAGCTCAGCTATGCAACTCAAAAAAGCCTTCAACAGAACTAAAAACTTCTAATTTTCGCTTAAATCCAAAAAGTTTAAACGAGTTCGTTAATAAATTCCTTCCTTCGAGGGAATACTATATTATTTATGAAATTATTAGGAATAGGCTCAAGGATTAATCACCCGGAATATGGGAAAGGTGTAGTAACCAATGTAACGACTCAGCATTATTGGGTAACGTTTATTGACAATGGACTGGAGACGATTGATTTAGATAGTGAATTTGAGGTTATTGAAGCTGCCGACGGTGATGTGGATACGGTTAGTTTTTTTGATGTTGAAAGTAGTTTGGTAAGCATTTTAAAGAAATGGAGTGATGCTAGTGAAGTGGTGCCTATTGCAGATAAATACAAAGGCGGAAGGCTCATTTTAGAACCGGCTGATGCTGGTTTAAAATCTTATGAATTACCAATAGATACGTTTTTCCATAAAATAACGATGGTTAGAGATCGATTGCGTGTTATGGAGCAACGTATAAACTCAAGCGATTTGGATGAACAGGGTAAAATAGATTTACAACAATATATTACCAGAATTTATGGTAGTTTGACTAGTTTTAATGTATTGTTTAAATCTGATACACATAAGTTTGTAGGGCAGAGGAGTAAGTAAATTTATAAAAGTATATACAAGGGTAGTTTGATAATGTGCTTATCTTTAAACAATTTAGTTTGATAAGGTTTTTATATAGTTATTGATGGCAGATTTTCTTTTTCCAGAAGATAATATCGGAATTTCATCAACGTATTCTATTGTTATTAGAGCGTCTTCGCCTAGATAGCTTTTAAACTCTTTAATAATTTTTACTTCACCTTTAAATTCATCAGTTATATTTAACTTTAAAGTATATTCTTTTTGCGTTTCCTGAATGAGTTGGCCTTGTATTATTCCTTTATATGAAGAGACATTTGCTATAATAAAACTGGTTACTATATCTCCTTTAGTATTTAATATAATATCTGTTTTTCTCCCTTCAATTTTTTTAAAGGTTGGAGGCGAAACATTATAGTTTATAGAACCGATATCTCCGGTGTCGTATCTAATCATTGGCATCGAATAGTTAAATAGGTCTGTAACAACAATTCGTCCTATTTCTCCAGATTTTGCTGATAGGTCTTTGTCAAATTGTAATACTTCTATATAGTAACTTGCCCAGTTAATAGTAAAATCATCATTTGTTTCATTGAGCTGTTGTGCAATTATCCCGTTTTCGGTATTTGAATATCTTGAAAAAACAGGTGCATTGAAATATTTTTTGATGGATTGCTTTGTGTAAGTGTTAATTTGTTCAGAAACAGTAATTATAGATTTTATATTAGCATGTATTGGGCTGGCGTTGTTTTTATCTAAATACTTACAAATTAATTCAAAACCAGAAGGGTATCCCTGCCAAATTTTAGTAGAGGAATCGTTTTTGATTTTATTTATTGTGTTAGAAATATATGCATCACTTAAATTCAACACTTCTAATTCGACTATATTATTCTTCCAATTGACTAATTTTGTTTTTCGCAAATCATCATCCCAATGCCTAAAAAATAATATTTGATAACCAATTTTAAAACCAACTAATCCGGAAAAGTATATTACATCTGCAAAATTTCTAAGGATTTTATTTTTATTATGTTCAATTTTGAGCACAGCTCCGGTAGACCCACTTGTGCTTGCTGTTTTCGTTTTACAATTTATAAAGGAAACAGATTTAAACTGATTAATGTTTTCGTTTATAGTACTTTTATTTATTACCGGAAAGTCTTTTATATCGGTATAATTCTTATATTTTTTATAAAAAGGGGTGGTTTCTACAGCATGTTTTAATATATTATCGATGCTTTTTTTTCTTATAAGTTTTGCCTTTGGGTTGGAAAAATTTTCTAAAACAAAAGTTATGTTTTTTACATGGTTTTTTATTTTTGATCCTTTTAAAAAATCGAGAAACCAAAAAGTTATGTATCGCGCATATTCTAATTGCTTTTTCATTTTACTCACTTTTAATATGGTTTATCTCCAATCCTAAAATAAGTAGTTTATGAAATGTTGGTAATTGGGCACCACTTTCTGTAGTCATCCAATCGCTCCATGTAGCCTTTAAACCATCAATAGGAAGCTTAGATGTCCACATTTTAAAGGCAGTTGGTTTTCCAGAATTATCAAGTAACCATAAATAGGAGTCCCCTGGGGCTAATCCTCCAGAGGAGAAAGTAACTAAAAGTGCTTGATCCCCATTATCAAGTATTACAAGTCTACGTTCAGCATCTTTATTAAATACTCTATAAGGCGCAACCAACCAAAACGAATCATTCTTAAAGTATTTGGTTGCCTTTTTTATGAGGCCTTTAGATATATCACTTTCAGCTTTAAAGCTATGAACAAAAGCTTTATTTTGAGTATGGTCGTTTAAATCTAAACTAACCTTGAAGTCTTCCCAATAAACTTCACAGATGTTGTTTACTTTGTCCCATTGGTAGTGATGTCGCTTCTTGAATGTCCATTCAATATAATCGGTGTTATTAAAAGCTTCATAATCTAAAGCCTTTAACATTTTATAAGCTAACGCATCTGCTTCTTTGCCTTGAACACCATTAGGCAAATCTTCATCATACTTAAAGAAAAGGAAAGCAAAGAATAGCAAACTAGGCAAAGTGAGAAATATAAATACCCCAGATACTATCTTAAATACTTTTTTTGATTTTTTCTCCATAAAATTGCTAAGTAACTTTTAACAAATAGAGTTCTAAATTATTAAATACTAACGGAGTAATAAAAGAAAAACTTTAAAAACCGATAGCTGTATCATCCCCTCGATAATCTGCACCACCCTCTAGCGATTCATCATCTAAAACAAGTATTCCGTCGACCTTGCCAATTACGGGTGAATCTTTTTCATTTATAGAATACCCTAGTTTTTCAAGTTGAAGTATTAAAGTAGCTTCGAATGAATTTGGTTCCATTCTAATGTCATCTGGTAACCATTGGTGATGAAAACGCGGTGCATCTACAGCTTCTTGCATGGTCATATTATACTCATGCACATTGAGTATGGTTTGTAAAACAGATGTAATAATGGTAGACCCTCCCGGAGTTCCTACTACCATGAATAGTTTTCCTTTTTTTTCAACAATAGTCGGTGTCATGGCGCTTAACATCCGTTTTTCAGGGGCTATACTATTAGCAATACCTCCTATAAGTCCAAACATATTTGGAACACCGGGTTTGCTACTAAAATCGTCCATTTCGTTGTTTAAAAAGAATCCTAAATCAGAGCAGTATAGTTTAGATCCGTAAGCACCATTTATCGTGGTAGTTACAGATACAGCATTACCAAATTGATCGACGATAGAGTAGTGGGTGGTTTCATCACTTTCTATTACTTGCACATTGCCATGTGATACATCTTTAGATGCTGTCGCTTTTTCGAAAGAAAAAGAATTCATTCTATCTTTTAGATAAGATTTACTTATTAATGTATCTCCCGGGATGTTAACAAAATCGGGATCTCCTAAATAAAAGCTTCTATCTGCATATGCACGGCGTTCTGCTTCTGTTATAATCTGAATCGATTTAACCGAGTTGTGTCCAAATTTATCTAAATCATAAGGTTCAATCATAAGCATTATTTGTGCTAAGCAAATACCTCCACTGGAAGGCGGTGACATAGATATAATTTTTAAATCATCATACATAAATGTAGTTGGAGTACGCCATTTAACAGTATAATTTGCTAAATCTTCTTCGGTTATAATACCACCATTTTCTTGAACAAACTTTGCCAGTTTTTTAGCGGTTTCACCTGTGTAAAATTCATTTTTTCCATATTGTAAAATACGTTCCAGTGTTTTTGCTAGTACCGGATACTTTATGGTATCACCGGTTTTCCATTTTTTACTAAATAGAATGGAATCTTTATTAGCTTTTAAGAAAAGTGGCTGGTATTTTTTTATCCTGGCCTCTTGCTTCTTTGTTACTATTATGCCTTTGTAAGCCAGATTAATTGATGGGTTTATAATATCTTCTATAGGCAGGCTTCCAAATTTTTCATGAACAGCAAAAATGCCAGCTACAGACCCGGGTACGCCAACTGCCATACCTCCTAAGGTGCTTTTTTCGGGTATAACATCCCCATTTTCATCTAGGTACATATCTTTTGTAGCTTCTAATGGTGCTTTTTCTCTATAATCGAGTGCTCCAATGTCGCCATTAGATTTTCGGTAAACCATAAAACCACCACCACCTATGTTTCCGGCATATGGATAAGCGACAGCTAAGGCCAATTGTGTTGCTGCCATAGCATCAAAAGCATTGCCTCCTTTTTTAAGAATATCACTGCCAATTTTTGAAGCTTCTGCCCGTGCAGAAACTACCATAGCATGTTTGGTTATTAAACCAATTTTTTTAGGCTCAGTGGTTTTTTTGCAAGAAACAAAAAGGAGAAATAAGAAGATAGCGTATTGGAGTTGTTTCATAATATATCCTCATTTAGTGTTTTAAGTTTTTGTTTAGAAAAGGCAATCAATTCATTAAAAAATACTGTAAATTCATTTTCAAATTCCTTATAAAATGCTTCAAGTTCAACTATGGCTTCGTCCATTCCAGATCTATTTTTAGTTCTTCTGTTCATACCATCTAAAACTCTGGAAATACCATTGATGGATGCGTAACTTAAAAGCCAGTTATCTGCTATCATATACGGCATCATTTTTTGTATTCGTAGCGGGAGTATATTATAATGAGCTTCTAAGGAATCGTAAAAAGTATCTACATATGTCTCTAATGGTACGGTACTATATTTGTTCCAGTTTTTAGCAAGAAAATGGTCGTAAAGAATATCTACAATGATACCTGAGTAATGTCCGTATTTTTCGTGTAATCTTTTAGTACTTAATCTAACTGTTTTGTGGGCATCTGTATAGGTGTCTATATTTCGATGTAATAAAATACCAATTTGAATGTCTTTAGGGTATTTTTTATAATCTTTTCCTTTAATCCCATCGGCAATAAAATTGCCAATAGTTATCAAGTCATTTTCTCCAGAGAGATAAATGTGTGCTAAGTAATTCATTTGTGAAATTTACGAATTCTGATTTACGAATTCCAACTTTGTAATTGTATATTTGCATTTTTAATATTGAAACTAAATAAATATGACACTTATAAAATCAATTTCAGGAATTAGAGGAACCATTGGAGGGCAAGTTGGCGAAAACCTAACACCCATTGATGCTGTAAAGTTTGCTGCTGCTTATGGTACTTGGTTAAAACAGCACAGAGAAAAAGAAAATTACCGCGTAGTTGTTGGTAGAGATGCTCGTATTTCTGGAAAAATGATTCAAGATTTAGTAATGAATACATTGGTAGGTTTGGGAATTCATGTTATTGATTTAGGGTTATCTACAACACCTACGGTAGAAGTTGCCGTACCTATGGAACATGCAGATGGAGGTATTATATTAACGGCAAGTCACAATCCAAAACAGTGGAATGCCTTAAAGTTGTTAAATGAAAAAGGCGAGTTTTTAGATGCTGTTGAAGGGGCAAAAATTTTAGAATTAGCAGAAAGCAATACCATGAATTTTGCAGATGTTGATAGCCTAGGAAAAATAACGAAGAACAAAGCATATATAGACTTACATATCATAGAAGTTTTAGACTTACCATTAGTAACCGTAAAACCTATTGAAGCTGCACGTTTTAGGGTTGTGGTAGATGGCGTGAATTCTACAGGAGGTATTGCTATTCCACTACTTTTAGAACGTTTAGGGGTAGATGTTATAAAATTATACTGTGAACCTAATGGGCATTTCCCTCATAACCCGGAGCCTTTAAAAGAGCATTTAACAGATTTGTCTGATGCTGTAAAGAAACATAAAGCTGATTTTGGAATTGTAGTAGACCCAGATGTGGATCGTTTGGCGTTTATGGATGAAAACGGAGAGATGTTTGGAGAAGAGTACACCTTGGTAGCTTGTGCTGATTATGTATTGAGTAGAACCCCAGGAAATACTGTTAGTAATATGAGTTCTACAAGAGCCTTAAGAGATGTTACTGAGAAGTATGGCGGAACTTATGAAGCAAGTGCTGTTGGCGAGGTGAATGTTGTAAAGCTTATGAAAAAGAATAAGGTTGTTATTGGAGGTGAAGGTAATGGAGGTATTATTTATCCGGAGTCTCATTATGGTCGTGATGCCTTGGTGGGAGTTGCTTTATTTTTGAGTTTGCTAGCTGATAAAAATATAAGTGTTAGTGAACTTAGAAAAACATATCCTAATTACTTTATGAGTAAAAAGAAGATTGAATTAACGCCAGATTTAG
Organism: Flavivirga aquimarina; assembly: GCF_030540835.1. Classification (GTDB taxonomy): domain Bacteria; phylum Bacteroidota; class Bacteroidia; order Flavobacteriales; family Flavobacteriaceae; genus Flavivirga; species Flavivirga aquimarina. Next base: position 59,784 of record NZ_JAUOEK010000063.1, read on the forward strand.
ATGTTGACGGTATTTTAAAAGCCATGGAAGAGCGTTATCAAAATGAGCAAATAACAACTATAGATGGTGTTAAAATAGACTTTCCTGAAAGTTGGGCTCACTTACGTAAAAGTAATACTGAACCTATTATTAGAATTTATACAGAAGCAAAATCGCAACAAGAAGCAGATACTTTAGCTGATAAGTTTATTGAGGAGATAGGCCATGTTGCCAATGCCTTAGTTTAACAATGTATCCGTATCATAACAAAATAAAGCAGCGTATAAATAATAACGAATTGGTTAGATATGAATATGTGGAGAAATACAAAAATATAGCACCTTGCTTATTATTATATTTTAATACGGAACCAAAAATAAGACCAATCCGAGAGCATCGCTTTGAAGTATATGAAGCTCTTTTTAAGAGTTTATTATAAAATAAGGAGTCGATTTATAATCAGTATCCATGATTATTATTTTAATAAACTGTTTTTAGTTATTTGTTATTTAGATATTTAACGGCAGGGCATGATATTAAGTTAAGGCTGAAATGTCAGTCTGAGACCCGTGTTAAAATTTAACTAGCGTAAGCAATGACGTAGTCGAAATGATAGTTTCATTGTCCTCCTGAGCGCAGTCGAAGGACTTGTTAGTTATTACCTTTAAAGCGTTTCGACTGCGCTCGAGGAGACATTACGTCATTATTCCGCTTGAGAATTTTTTTGGTCTCAGGTCTCAAAATAACAATTAATTACTCCCTAAAAACAGGCTTATCAAACAAATACCATTTAAAGCGTACACCAATTTCTGTAAATGTAAAACCTGCAGCAGTAGCAGACGCTATGTTACTGCGTGTACCAAATATATTCGCCAAACAACGTTTTGAAAATTTATAGCCTAGTTTTCCTTGTACGCGGTAAGTACTTTGACTTTTATCATTTTCAATAAATTGTAACCCGGTGGCAGCGGTTAATTCGTAAAACCATTCGTTTGGTTTGGTGATGGCTTCATTTTTAATCAGGTTTATAAAAATTTCACCAGCATTAAAAGTAGACGGGCTAAAATAAATAGTAGGTACTTGATTTTTAAACGTAATGTATTGGTAGTTTAAACCTGCTTTTAATGCTGGTTTGCTTAAAATGTTATAATATAACGATGTGAATAATAAATTTCTGGTGTTATCGTCGTTTTGAGATGTATAAAAATACTGTGTAAACCATCCCAAGTTAAAATTAGTACTAACATTATAATTGGCATACAAATGATTCATCACAATTTCTCTGTCTAATAAATCGGCATTAAAGCTTTGAATCTCTCGTTTGTAACCAATATCTAGAACTTGTAATTTAAAAGGTCTTATATTAAAAGAGATATCGGTTAATAATTGTGTGTAATTATCAGTTTCAACTTTTGCTGACGTAATACCTCCTGTTCCCTTAAATGTAATATTGGGTAATAACTGATAGCTTAGGCCTAAAGAAACATTGTTGGATGTCGCTTTGTTATCGGTTATCGAGTTACTTGTCGTTCTATAACCGTAATTTGCTAGCCATTTAAATTTGGTGGAGGTTGGAAATTCTAAATTGATCTGAAAAGAAAGGGCTTCATTATCACCATTATCGAACGTATAAGACCCTTTTGTTTCTATAAAAGGTGTAAAACTTGTATTTAAATCTTTTATAAAGTTAGTAGCATCTTTTTGTTTGTCGTAAAACTTTAACGTGTTTTCTGCCGATGCATAGGCACCTTTATAAACTCCTAAAGCTTTCAAAGCATTAGCTTTTCCTAAGTTACCATCAAACGATGTACTATCATTTTTTAAAATACGATTGTAATCCGCAATACTCTTATTAAAATCACTTTTATAAATATTTAGAGTGGCACGTAAGGCTAATATCCAATTTTCGTTGGGGTGTTTAGTAATTAATTCATCTATTAAAATTTGTGCGTTTTTATACTTTTTATTCCAGATTAAAGCCTGTATATAGCGTTCTTTAGTTTGGTTTATTAAAGTGGAGTCTTTAGTATTAGAAATCCTATTATAAGCTTGTTTACTTATTTTTAGAGCGTCTTTTTCTTTGCCTCCTAAATGCGATACTAAAGCGAGTCCGTTTAATGAAATTAATTGGTTTTTGGGTTCAGATCCAATTGTTTGGTATGTTTTTTTAGCTTTTTCAAGTTGATTTGAAATAAGATACACATTAGCAAGGTTCAATAGAGTTTCTTTATCATTTTCAAAAAGTGACAAGTTTTCTTTAAGAAGTGTTTCTGCTTTATCATAATTCTGTTGCTGTTGGTTTTGGTATGCATAGCCTAAATAGATATACTTTTTAGAAATTAAGGCATTAGGGTTTCCGGGTAATACTTCTAAAGCTTTATTTACATTAATTAATGCTTCATCATATATTTTAAGATTGGATAGGGTGTTGGCATACCCTAAGAGAGCAGCGAAACTTTGGTTGTTTTCTTTAATAAGCCCTTCGTAGTAGTGCTTTGCATCAGGATAATTTTTACCCCAAAGTAAAGATTCAGCATAATTTAACTTGATTTCAAAATCGTTAGGGAAAATAGTCAACAATTCTGTAAAAACAGACACGGCTTTTTCGGCATGTCCATTTAAACCAATAGCACGTCCGTAACATAATTTTGCTGTTTTGTTTTCTGGATAATCTTTTAAAATAGTTTCAAAAAAGGATTCTGCAGCTTTATAATTACCGGTTTCTAGTAAGCTAAAACCTTCTTGCATGTTTTGAGAAATACTTAATGTGCTAATAAACAATAGTATAATGGTAAAATGTAATTTATAATTCATGAGCGATTTTTAATACGCGCAAGTTAAGCAATAGATTTCAACCATTCGTCTACAGTAAACAGTAATTCACCGAATTTTCCTACTTTAATAAAAATTCTATTCCTATATTGGGAATTGTTAACCCCAATTAATATGAATTTAAACCAAAAATTATGGCACTTAAAATTACTGAAGAAAACGGAACATTTTTATTAGAAGGAGTTATTAACGCTACTACGGCAACTAACTTCAAGAATCATTTAGAATCTATTTTTAATGAGCATGAAACATTAACCATAGATATTGAAAATGTAACTAAAATCGATGTCAAAGGTATGCAAACTATAAGAGCTCTTTATAGTAATGCTTTAACTCTTAATAAACCATTTTATATTATTGGTACTGGTTGCAAAGAAATCTATGATGATTTTGCGTTAATAAATGCAGCTTAGTTTTATATTAAGTATCCCCAAATCTATAATATTATGAATTTTGAAATAATAAACAATAAGGGTGTTTTCGAAATACACGGTGATTTCACGCACGCACATAGTAACCAAGTTGCTAATTACTTTAATAAGCTGTTAGATAGGTATTATGAGATTGTAATTTGTCTTAAACAAGTTACATGTATGGATGAGACAGCAATGAATGTCATGCATTTTATTTCAGCTAAAGCAAAAAGAAGAAGTAAGGTGTTATTTGTTTTAGGTGAGGATAATAAAAGTATTAACAGACAATTAAATAGCTCTAACTTGAATACCATTTTTAATAATGACTATAATAACAAATAAATTAAAGAAAAGCCCCTTTTGAAAGCCTATTTGTAGTAGTGTTTTGGTTACCCGATCGAGAATTATTTATAATGAATTAATTCTCGATCGTTTTTTTGTGCATATACATCATTCAAACTAACATAAATTTTTCTTACCCATAGCTCATCTTAATTACTTTCGGTTTCACCTTTTATTTAAAAATATCACCTTCACCAATTGTTACTATTTTTTTCAATCAAAAAGCTTATACTGCTTTATTCTTTTAGTAAAAGATTCTTTTCAGGCTTAATCTAAAACAAATAACCATTCGTCTACAGTAAATGTTGACCTACCTATAATCAGCTCTTTTTCAGTTTTAAAATTCTCAAATTTATACTATATAAAAAAGAAACAATTTACGATATAAGATGTATCACTATTGATTTCACGACTTTATAGAAAGATTAAAAAGATTTTAAAACCCCATTAAAAATATACTTATGAAACTAGCAATTGTAACAGCGTATCCGCCAAGTAAGGTCACATTAAATGAATATGCGTACCACTTAGTGAAACATTTCAGACAAAGAGAAGGTGTTAAAGAAATCGTATTATTAACAGATAGGATTAAAGGTGAAAAAGATATTGAATTTACTGAAACCGGGTGTAAAATAACCGTAAGAGAATGCTGGGCTTTTAACAGCTATAAAAATATTTTTAGTGTGACTAAAGCTATTAATGAAACGAAACCAGATTCTGTATTATTTAATTTAGATTTTACAAAGTTTGGAGATAAAAAAGTTGCTACAGCTTTAAGTTTAATGCTGCCATTGGTATGTAAGCTAAAAAAGATACCAAATATTGTATTGTTACATAATATTTTAGAAACAGTAGATTTAGAAAGTGTGGGATTTAAGAGCAATTATAAATGGATACAAAGAATTTATGGGTTTATTGGAAGAACTTTTACCCGATTAATTCTTAAAGCTGATGTGGTTGTAGTAACCATGAAAAAATATGTAGCCATTTTAGAAGAGAAGTATCAAGCCAAAAATGTAAAAATGATTCCGCATGGTACGTTTGAAATTCTGGAAGAACCAGCCTATAAGGTGCCATTAAAACCATTTAAGGTATTGGCTTTTGGAAAGTTTGGAACATATAAAAAAGTAGAATCATTAATAGAAGCTATTGAAAAGATAAGAAAGTTTTCAAATTTAAATTTAGAAATTGTAATAGCAGGTACAGATAGTCCCAATGCTCTCGGATATTTGGAGTCTGTAAAAGAAAAATATAACCATGTAAATGGGCTAACTTTTACTGGCTATGTTAAAGAACAGGATGTTCCAAGGTTATTTAAAGAGAGTGCTTTGGTAGTATTTCCTTATATGTCTACAGCTGGAAGTTCTGGAGTATTACACCAGGCGGGAAGCTACGGTAAAGCTGTTGTTATGCCTAATTTAGGAGATTTAACCCTTTTAGCAAAAGAACAAGGATACAGAGGTGAATTTTTCGACCTAGATTGTGTATATAGTTTAGCTTTAGCATTGCAAAAAATTCTTGAAAATAATGCGTATCGGGTTGAATTAGAGCGCGCCAATTACAAAGCAGCAACTGCTTATTCAATGTCTAGAATTACCAATATGTATTTAAATACATTTCAATCCATAATTTTAAAAAAGGAAAAAGAAAAATTACAGCAGGAACAGGTTATTGCTTAAAAATATAAGAACGTACCCTTTTTTGCCCCAATTATATAAAAGGTGTATTCTAACTGCAGAGTAGGATACATATTAATTCTAATGGGTTTAGTCTCTCCATTTTGGTACGTATATCCAAAATGTTAGACCCGTTTATATCAAAGAAGTCGTAAAAACGACTTCTTTGGCTATTATATAGAGTTGTAAATGCGATTATAATTTTTTACTGTATTATCTATAATGTATTGCTATTTGCCCAAGTTGCCCAACAATTTTTATAGAATCTTTCATTGATAATTTAGACCCGTCGGCATGAATCCACCTTTTAAGAGGTTGTTCACAGATATACGAAATGGCTTTTTTCTTTCCGTAATATTTTCGCATTCTTATAAAAATTTCAACATCAAAAATCCAACGTGTAATAAATTTATCTTTAAACATAAGCTTGGCTATGTCTTTGTCCATAATTTTTGCGCCACATTGTGTATCATTAAATGGCATGCCTAAAATAGTCCTTATAATAAGGTTTATTGTTTTACTAATTATTTTACGGGCAGATTCTTTAGTAATATTTGCACCCATTCTACTCATTCTGGAACCACTTACAATTTTAAAATCGGAAGTTTCTATTGTTTTAACCAAATCATCAAAGTCCCTAAAGTCGGTAGATAAATCTGCATCTAAGTAACCGATGTAGTCTAATTGATCATCTTCAGCAAGGTGTAAAATGCCTTGTCTTACAGCTTCTGCTTTTCCTCCATTTTTTTCGCAGTTAAATACACTAATATTAGTTTCTCTGCTTTTGCTCAAGTCATTTAAAACTTCTAAGGTTTTATCAGTACTTCCGTCGTTTACAAAACATAAATGATACCCTAGATTACTGTTAACAAAATCAATAAACTCTTTACTTAATAACCTTTTTTCCTCATTATAACACGGTATAACAACCCCAACACATCGCTTTTGAAGCATTTGATCTTTTGAGTCTTTATTATCGGATTTGATAGTTTTTATTCCGAACATTCTAGAAATTCTTACAGTAACTTCATTAAGGGATACTGGTTTTTTCATATAGTCATCTATACCTAAACCAAACCCATCAATAATGGTGTCTTCATCTGTATTTCCCGATAAAACCAAAATTTTAGCTTTCGATTTTTTTTCTAGTCTAATAGCTTTTACGACCTCTAATCCAGACATACCATCCATATTTATATCTACAATGACAGCGTCTGGGTTAAATGTATCGAAAAGCTCTAAGCCTTCTTTTCCATTGCTAGCGTATTTTACATCATAGCCTAAGTCGGTTAAGTGTTTTTCCAGTGATAACAGTATTAATTCTTGGTCATCAATTGCTAAAATTTTTATCATGATTTGAGTGTTTTTTGAGTTGGTTTTTTCTTCCTTTTAACTTGTTAATTCTTACAAAAATGATTGTTTTTATGTGTTTAAATTTACTTTTTATGTAGTAAATATATTATTTTTTTTGAAAGAAATGTAATATTTTTTATAAAAAAATCAGATAAAATGATATATTTGTTCGACAACATGTTATTTTTTTAAGAAAAAACAACTGTTAAAAGATGCTTTTTTTAACTATTATTCCTGTCTATATATTATTGGATTGATAGTGTGAAAAATTTAATTTTTAATGAAGAAGGTTGATTTAAGACAATAAAAAATAAGTCATAGATATTAAATTATTAGCCCATGCAGATAAAATCGTTTAGTCTACCAAAAAAAATTACTCCAGAACAACTATTTATGTTAAGCGTACTTATAGTTAATGGCGGAAATTATTTATATAATTTAATACTTGGTCGCCTTTTAGGACCAACACAATTTGCTGATGCAGCTGTACTGGTTACATTTTTACTTGTACTATCATTTATGGCAATGACGTTTCAATTAGCAACAGCAAAGTTTTCTGTGCTTTTTGATTCAGGTTTGTTTAAAAGTTTTATTATAAGAGTTTATAAAAATGCTGTTTTCGCAGGGATACTTTTAGGCCTTGTTATTGTAATATTTGCTCCACAGCTACAGAAGTTATTTAATACATCAACTTCATTAATGTTTGTAATTTTTGGTTGTGGTGTACCCTTTTACTTTTTAATGAGTGTTAACAGAGGTATATTTCAAGGAAAAAATGAGTTAAAATCACTTTCTGTAACCTATCAGGCAGAAATGCTTAGTAGGCTAATAATAACTTTAAGTTTAATTTTTGCATTATCCAGTGTGGCAAATTCTGCACTGATAGCTTTGGGTATTTCGATATCCTTTCTATTTGGTTTAATACCATTTAGTTATAAAGATATTTCATTTAAAGAAGAAACAATTATAGATAAAACAGATCTAAAATCTATAAGAAGCTTTTTTTTGTTAACCGCATTTTATGAACTCACCCAAATTATTATTAATAATAGTGACATACTATTAGTTAAACATTATTTTGAACCGTATGAAGCAGGGTTATATGCATCTTTGGCACTCATAGGGCGTATCGTTTATTTTATTGCCTGGATGTTTGTGATGCTTTTATTACCCAAAGTGGTACAATTAAAAAAAGAAAATAAAAGTGCATCAAAAGTTTTATTTAGGTACGTGCTATATATAGGTATTATTTCTTTTATAATAGTACTAGGTTGTTTTCTATTTCCTGAAACAATTATTATCATTCTTTTTGGTGAAAGCTATATATCAATGGCCAGTTTACTTTGGAAGTACGGACTAGCAACTTCCATGTTTGCTATATCAAACATTTTTGCTTATTACTATTTGTCTTTAGACAAGTACATACCAGTGGTTATATCTGGTGTATTTGGTATGTTACAAATGATGTTGGTCGTGTTCTTTCATGACAGTTTAAAACAAGTCGTTTATATGCAAATAATAGCTATGGTTTTATTATTATTTATACAGCTTACGTTTTATAAATTGGATAATAAGAACAGGTAAAACCATAGATTTAAATAAATACAATATTAATTATTAACCTCGAATATTATGAAATTAGCTATCGTAACAGCATATCCACCAAGTAAAGTGACTTTAAATGAGTATGCTTATCATCTAGTAAAATATTTTAGACAAAAAAAAGACTTAACAGAATTAATATTATTGACAGATCATACTGAAGGTAGTAAGGATATTGAATTTGCCGAGTCTGGTTGTAAAATAACTGTAAAAGAGTGCTGGTCTTTTAATAGTTATATTAATATTATAAGTGTGAATAAAGCGATTAATAAAACACGACCAGATGCCATACTATTTAATCTACAGTTTATGAAGTTTGGTGACAAAAAGATTGCTGCAGCCTTGGGTTTAATGTTACCTTGGGTTTGTAAGCTAAAAAAGATTCCGACAATAGCGCTATTGCATAATATAATGGAAGAAGTCGACCTAGAAAGTGCTGGTTTTACATCGAATAAAATCATGCAAAAGATATACGGATTTATAGGGTCGACTTTAACCAAATTAATTCTTAAAGCCGATGTTGTTGCCGTGACTATGCAAAAATATGTAGATATTTTAAAGACAAAATATAAAATAGAAAATGTTAAATTAATACCACACGGAACGTTTGAGATTCCCGAAGAACCAGATTCTAAAATAGCAACAGATCCTACGCAAATTATGACCTTTGGAAAGTTTGGTACTTATAAAAAAGTAGAGGGAATGATTGAAGCAGTCGAACAAGTACGACAATCTACAGGGTTAGATTTAGAGGTTGTAATTGCAGGAACCGATAACCCAAATGTACCAGGCTATTTAGAAAAAGTTAAAGCCGATTATAAACATATAAAACAAGTACGTTTTACAGGCTATGTAGAAGAAAGTGCCGTGCCAGTACTATTTAATGAAAGTGCCGTTGTTGTATTTCCATATACATCTACAACAGGTAGTTCTGGTGTATTGCATCAAGCAGGTAGTTATGGTAAAGCAGTTGTTATGCCCGATTTAGGAGATTTAGCTTTACTTGTTAAAGATGAAGGCTATCAAGGCGAGTTTTTTGAACCTACCTCTGTTGATAGTTTGGCAAAAGCTATCGAAAAGATTGTCACAGACGACGATTACAGAAAAGCATTAGGATATGCCAATTATAGGGCAGCAACCGCATACCCCATGTCTAAAATCACAGAAATTTATTTAGATACGTTTAAAGAGATAAACAACAGGCATACTAAAAAAGTAATGCTGTATAAAAGTTGATATGGATTTTTAGAAGCTGATTAAAACAATTAAAATTACAAACTCTTGTTACCGAAAGTAGTTTGGAGCTATTAAAAACGATCTGGGTCTTTAAGTATTATTGTATATTTGGGTGTATATAAAATGAATGTATACATCTGTGTCTGTGTTGTAGCACATTAGATGAAGAAACTGCAAAAAATAAAATTAATCGATAAGATTGGGAGAGAACTTCAAGAAAGAATGAAGTTCAATGAAATTGATGGCTATTTTGAAAGTTACGGAATACCAACTGACCACCAACCAAGTTACAACAGTAAATATGTTTATGTTAAAGAAGTTTTGCCGAAAGTAAAAGATGAAATTGTATTAGAAATTGCGTCAGAATTAGGAATTGAACACGAAGCTATTTCTTCAATTCCTGTTATAGTAAAAGAAAGTGAAGCGACATTTTGGAAACCTGGACATTTTAAACTTTTTGTTAGTCATTTAGCGAGTTTTAAAACAACAATTGGAATTTTAAAAACAGAGCTTGAAAAATATGGGGTTTCGTCATTTGTAGCACACGAAGACATTGAACCGACAAAACAATGGCAAGACGAAATCGAAAAGGACTATTTTCAATGGATGCCTTTTGTGCAGTATTAATGGAAGGGTTTAAAGAAAGTAATTGGACTGACCAAGAAGTCGGAGTTGCTGTAGGTAGAAATGTATTAATTATACCTATTCGCAGAGGACTTGACCCTTATGGATTTATTGGAAAATATCAAGGATTTCAAGCAATTGGAAAAAATGTAGGTCAAGTAGCAGAAGGAATATTTGAAATTATCTCTAGAAACGAAAAGACAAAATCAAAATACTTGAATACTCTTGTAGAATTAATTTTACTTTCAAATACTGTTAATCAAGGAATTGAAAGACTAAAGGCATTGAAAAAAGTTAAAGATTTGCCGAAAGAAAAAGTTGAATATTTACAAGACAAAATAACAGATAACGAAAACCTTAAGGAAACTAGATTTCTAAATCCTTTTAATGAAATAGCGTGGAAATATAAGTTAGATGGATTAAGTATTAAATCATTTGAAAAAGTAAAAGAAGAGTATTATGACGATTTACCATTTTAAAAAAACGTGTTACAACATCGTGCAATTAATTGATTGGTTATGAGTTGTTTGTGGGGATCTGCGAAGATTTTTAATTCGGTTTTTATTTGCTAAATTTGGCGCTTAAAATACGCAACAAACCATATACAAATTGTTGTGCATAATATTATGCCATCAGAATATCAAGAGGATAAAAAGAAAAATGGATAGTTTATTTTGAGAAGAAACATTATCAACATATATAAATTCATTAAAGAATATTATTATATCATCCTATCACCTTTTGTTATAATTGGTTTTTTTCTAGCTTATTTTAATAATCAAATTGAAAAGGAAGATATAAAAGAAAATCTGAATATAACTTATGGGAAAATATATGGTTCATCAAGTATTTATAAAAAATATAGTAAGCGAAACTTTAGATATGAATTTACATTTAGAGGAAAATTATATACTGGAACTTCAACTGGATATATAACGGATGGAGTAAAAGAAGGAGGGATTTATAAAGTTGAATTCTCTAAAGAAGACCCTAAACATAACCGAATGATTTTTGATGTTGAATACGAACAAAAACTAATCTTTGACCAAAATGGACAAATAACAGACACAACTTATGTTCATAAAGGACAAAAAATTCAAAACAAAATAAAAGAAATAATTGAAGAGTACGAATTCAAAACTAATAATATAAAAAACTAAGCACAACAAAGAACAGTGTTAAAAAGCAAGTTTTTTTAAGCTAATCCTGAAACATAGTTCTCATCATAAGGCTAGTTCGCTTGTTTCGTCTAGTATTACAGTTCTGTACATCAGTTTCTTATCGAAATAATCACTCAAGTGACTGAATGAAACTCTTTTCGTATATTTGTTTTATTAAAAAAAGATTATGGATATTCAATCAACAAAAATAGAATTAATAAAGACTATTCTAGCTATAGAAAACAATGATTTTATTCAAAAAGTTGCTGAATTCGTTAAGAAAGAAAAAGTTGATTTTTGGACAGAATTAAGTATTTCTGAGCAAAATGAAATCAGAGAAGGAATTAATGAACTTGATAAAGGAAAAAGAGTCTCTTATGATTCGTTTTTGAAGAAAATTTCTTAATGAAAGTGTTTTTATCAGAACTAACTGAAAACAAACTTCTAAAATTGTCAGACTATATTTTAGAAAATTGGAATTTAAAAGCACGTGATAAGTTTATTGAAAAACTGACAGAAAAAATCAAACAGATTTCAAAACAACCTGAAAGCTGTCCTCAATCTTCTGAATTTAAAGGTCTTTATAAATGTGTCGTAACAAAACAAACTACTTTTTACTATCGAATATCAACAGAATTAAACGAAATTGAAATAATTACAATTTTTGACACAAGACAAAATCCTAATAGGTTGAAAAAAGACATTTAGCCTAAAAAAATGTACGAAAGCACAAGCCATTAAAATAATTTTAACTGATTCCTCAGTTTACGAATAATATCAAGGATTATAAATATATCTATAAGATTCTTTTTTAACGCCTTGAGCATTTATAAAACCATAGTATTTTTGTGGAGTTTTGCGCCAGGGAAGCATACCAGTAACTTCATTTGGTATTTCAGTAAAATCATAAAGCGTCCAAGACATATAGTGCATGTTATTTTTACTAAAAATGTCTTGAGCCTGTTTGTAGTAATCTGCCTGATCTTGTTCTGTTTTGCCAAAAGGATTCCATAAACCTTTATAAGAAGACAAGCCAAATTCTGTAATAGCTATTGGCTTATTAGGGATACCTTGTTTTAAATCTAAATACTTTTTTTCTAAATTGTTTAAATCTTCATAATAATGAAACGTAATAATATCAACTTTGTCTTTTAATAGGGGAGCACTCTCTATGTTAGACCAGCCAATGGTTACAGGATGATTGGGGTCAATGGATTTCACGAGGTCGATTGTGTTACTTAACCAAGCAAGAACAAGATCTTTTCCGCGGGATTTAAAATCTAGATTAGGCTCGTTTTTAATATCCCAGGCTAACAATGCATTATGGTCTTTTAGTTTAGACACGATAGTTTCTGCGTGACGTTGGTTTAAGGTCCAGTTTAAAATCGAATAATCCCCATAAAAATCAAAAAGAGTTAAGACCACTTTTAAGTTTTCTGTTTCAGCAGCGTCCATTACTTGGGTTAGTTTATCCAGTTTGCCTTTATCTACATTAGCTTTGCCAAAACTTTCATAAGGAACAAAAATTCTAATACTGCTAAGTCCTGTTTCTTTAATAAGTTTAAAGTCTTTGGTAATGGTATCTATATTAAATTTTTTTCCGAAAACTTCCCAGGGAGAAGCTTGGGGGTAATAATTAATACCTTTAATATCTATATGCTCCTTAGAAATATATTTATAATCGGGTTTAAAATCATCATTAGACGTTTTTACGATGTGACGAATGCGCCAAAAACCATCTTCTAATAGCATAATTATTTTGTAAGTAGACAGGTCTTTTGTTTCAAGAAGCAGCGTTTTGTCTTTATAAACACGTTTGTATTCCATGACATCCTTATCGGTAATCACCACCATATGCCCATCTTCGCTAAAAAACTCTAATTTAGGGTGATGTTGTAACGTTGTACTTCTTATAGTAGTACCCGTTTCAATATTCTTATTGATAATATTATAAAGATTTTTACGTGCATTTTTCGTGTAATAATCCTCAATTCCGGTTATAGTATTGGTTTGGTAGGCACAATGTTTAACATACCAGGCATCTAAATAATCATTTTCAATATTTGCAAGTGTTTGTTTATCCATAGGTCGGCCTTCATTTTCATTAGCATTCCATAAGATTTTAGGAAGAAACTGTTCCACTTTTTTTATTTCTGTATGCAGCATGGTACTTCTATCTGCTCCGGTATTTAGGTAACCAAACAAGGCACTAAGGCCGTATGTTACAAAACTTATAATTATAATATAAGATAGAAATAAAATACCTCGAATTATTTTTCTATTTATAGGGCTCATAGCTTAACATGTTTAAATGTTTTTTCAATTTTAGCGACTTCTATCATCATATTATAAGAATCACTGGGAATCTCATTAGGGTTTAGTTTGAAGGTCGTAAAACCTTCAAAAGACTCTTTTAAAATCATATCAATTTTAGTATCGTCTTTGTAAATATGTAGTTTTATTTGTAGACCATCAGGAATCATTTGACCCATAAAACTTTGTAAAGGACCTACGGTGATGGTTCTGTTATTATTAGAGAAAACCACATCGTAGCCTTTAATAATTTGTTCAAAATTAATAGTAATAATATCACTCTCTGCCATGCCTTCTATATAAGCTTTAATATTCCAGATATCCTCGTAATCCGGATGAACTGTTTTAGCCATTGCAATACCATTAATAGTAGGCGCCGAAGTTCTAAGAATGTTTTTATCGCTGTTGGTAATAAAGAAATCTACAAGCGTACCATCGCTAACAATATTGCCATTTTTATCGCGAATAATAGAGCTTAGAAGTGTTGTGATTTGATTACCATCAGCATAATTGTGATTTTGTTTAAAGGATATATTAAAATTAGTAGGAATGGCCGGTTGCACATCTATAACATATTCTTTAGAGTTTTTTCCTAAAGTTTCAGAACTTACAAGCATCCGCCCGGTTTTAGTTTCAGAATATAAGTTCTTATATGCAATTAAATTATGCATACGCACCATATTACGATATTCTGAACTCAAAAACTGATGTTTAACTTCTACCTCGGTACTGTCTTTTAGGGCATTTCCATAAATATCGGTAGGGATAACCACAAGCATAGTATAGTCCAATCCACCAGCCTCAATGCTTGGAGGCCCTATATAGGTTTCCATAGTGTTGGCGGCTTGTTTCGGATTAATATAAAACTTACCCGATAACGTATTATCATCGGCTAATAATTTCCAATTAACCAGTCCGCTTCTGTTAGCAATATTTTCTGGAATTTTATAGTTAAGTGTCTTGTTTTCAATACTTGGTTCAATTAAAATCGTACCATAACTATTAGAACAATATAATATAGGTTGCGAGTTATTACTTGTGGAAAATTGTAAATTAATACCAAGGCCAGCCTCAAACTGCGTTTTAGTAGTTAACAGTTTAATAGCTATTTCCTCATCAGATTGACCTATCAATAAAATAGATGATGAAAACATGAAAGCAATAACCAGTAAGTATGTTGTTTTACGCATTATTATTTTGGGTTTCCTATGTAGGTGTTAACTTCAATTTTTATATAACTATAATTAGGGTGTGATACGGGTTGTAAAACCGATTTGGTTTGATTAAAAATTCTGTTTGGAACTATTTTATCTGAAATAGCCTCATTAGGCAAACCGTTAACAAAACAATTGGTCATATCGTCACTTATAGATGTTAAACTATCGTTTTCAAGTAGCTTATATTCAAAGTATAGTTTTCTTTGCTGTCTAATACCTTCAGCAAGGTATTGATGGTCTACCCAGATTTTTTCTGCATCGGCATTATAATAGGAAACAATAAGCTGTGGTATGGTTACTTCTTGTAATCCGGAATTAAACAAAGTACCACTAACAACCCCCGAAGAGATTTTTAAATCACTTAAAGAGGTTCTTTTGTACAAATCTGTTTTTGCGATATTACCAGCAATTTGTAAGTTGAATTTTGTGGGTTGTTCTTCAAATTCTACCGGGGTAAACTCATCGGGATTAAAGGTTTTTGGAATAGAATCTTTGGTTTTAGACCATGCGATGCCTTCAAAATTAATTCTAAAAGCAGTGACTTCCTTAGGCACTATTTTATGTTTTACCTGATGCTTGGCATTATAGGTCGCTAACTCCTTATTATCATCATTGTAAAGCGTTCCTTTAAGTACAACATCGGCAGGAATATTGTCTATATTTTGAATATCTCCAATAATGGAATAACTATTTCCATGTTTCACCAACTTTGCCGAAAGTATTTCTAAAACAGGTTGTTTCAATACATCTTCGTGGTGAGTCTGTTCTGTGGTAATACGTCGGCGTCCCTGATTAAAATATTCTGTAACATTACCCGAATATAATTGGTCTGGAGGTAAATCTGTGGTTACATCATCGGGTAATAAATACCACTTTCCTTTTTTCTTTACAAGAGATTTATAAGCGTATGTACTCATTCTTTCCAAAGGCGTAATCCATTCCATTTCCACTTTCATATTGGCTAGACTATCTGTCTCCTTTATCATGGTAGTTTTAATGCCATCCATTTTGGCGTAAGAACTCAACAGACCATCGGTAACCGAAACCTGTAACATGTATTGAGCGATGCTTATATCGCTATCCGGATCAATTAAACTATGGGCTTGTTCGAATCTTTTAAAATCCAGCGCATCGTAATAGGCCAAAACGGCATTTTCGGGTGAATGATGCGATTCGTTTTTCATATAGAAAAGGTAAATTCCATAAAAAATGCAGATGGCTATAAAAAAAGACCAAACGTGTGTAAACGTTAAAAGCCATTTAGGGAATTTGGTATAATTATTTGTGAAATTCATGTATGCTGGCACAACCTTTTCCCTTGTTTTTAAAAGCCTAACCCATAACATTTGAATGTTAAGTATAAAGGCAAAAAGAACGGTTGTTAATGGCATCATGCCCCAAAGTATTTTTAACCAAAGGGGGACATCTTCTTTGGGTAAAATAGATGGAGCAGGGGGGACATTGAGTTTTTCCCAAACCATAATACCATTTTCTAATTGTTGTAAACGTTGCCAACCACAGAAATATAAAATGGGGTCGTAAAATTTATCGTTAGAAAAGATATACTTTAAATGATATTTTTCGGGGGTAGTTAAAAATTGTTGTAGCGATCCGATACCTTCCAGACCCCTGAATTTTGAGTTTTCTAAACGTTCTATAGGACGTGTGGTTAGCTCTGGAAGCCGTCTGGCAGAATGGTAGTTACCATCTACAGACATGGCTTTGGTTTGGGCCGACAGCCAGGCCATCTGGTCACCAAAACCTAAGGTCATGTACCGCCAGTGGTCGTGCTGGTCCTGATTGAGAAAGTTAACAATAGGAAGCATCTTAATCTTTTGCGGTTGTGAAGGCCTAAAATACCCCAGACTCATTGTAAAAATGGTCATAAATAAAAGTAAACCGGCTAGAACACCTCCAATAATTCTATGATATACAGACCCGAGCCAGTTTTGAATAAGGTCTTTTAAATCACCTTCTACAAAACGATATGCAAACTCGCCAAACATAGGCAAAGACATAATAGATGCCCAAAGAGTAAATCGGTCTAATGTTAAAATATTAAAAGCCGTTTCACCCAAAACCTTTAAGGGTATAGGAGTAGTACCTCCAGTTCCTAAAACAGTACATACGGTGATAGACAAACCAAAAAAACAATAACGTTTACTATAATACCTATAGAAAATATATGGTATAAGAATAAGCATAATACCCCAGGGAATTAAAAAAAATACCAATCCGGAAGAGGTAACCTCAAGAAAGTTATCTCTGGAACCGTGAGGGATTGGAACTTGCGTAATGGGGTTTTTCTTTGAGTTAATCCAATAGG
Organism: Flavivirga aquimarina; assembly: GCF_030540835.1. Taxonomy (GTDB): domain Bacteria; phylum Bacteroidota; class Bacteroidia; order Flavobacteriales; family Flavobacteriaceae; genus Flavivirga; species Flavivirga aquimarina. Next base: position 76,857 of record NZ_JAUOEK010000063.1, read on the forward strand.
GGAGAATACACCCTACAATGATGACTAATGAAGAGAACCCAAAAACAACAATACGTTTAAAGAGTTTGAAAAAAGTTCTTATAAAAACCTTAATAGTAACATCTTTAGTCGAGCCCACCTGTTCGGTTGCAGTGTCCATAATCACCGTACCAATTAAAGGAAATATAAAGAATACCATTCCAAAAATAGGAGTTACATGGTGTGACGTAACTGTTACCGATATTAACGATAAACATGTAAAGTAGTATCTGATTTTTCCGGTCTTTAACCATAAGTAAATTTCTGGAAGGGCATGCATTAGAACAGAAACTCCAACAATACTAGGTAGTTGTCCAAATAAATGTAATGTTTCAACAAATGATGAAGAAAGTACCGCTAAGATAGCGGCATAACCGGCAGCAGTTCTGTTTGAAGTCATTAATAATGAAAACCGATAAACCCCTGTAACGAATAATAGAATAGCAATAAAAGCAACGGTAAATAGCCCGAATTTTAAACCACCTACTAGAGATAAAGCTCCAATAGCCTGATGGACCAATGGCGGGTAACTCATAACCGTAAAACCTGTATACCATTGATAATTCCACGGCTCAAGCCAACTTGTAGCATAATGATTGGCAAAGAACAAATGGATTAATGCATCATAAGTGCTTTCTATAGTAAAGAATATAGAAGTTCCATGAAATGCTAATCCTATTAGAATAGCAGCAATTAAGTACTTGTTTGACTTTTCATGCATATAACGTAGGTTATTTTTTATGTTTTAAATATATAACAAAGTTTTGTATAGACGAATAGTATTTTTAAAAAGCAATAATTCATTCATCTATAGAAGCGCTCCTGTGACCGAGTTTCAACAAAAATTGCTGTTTATTAGAACTACTTTTATATAAGACTCTAAACAGTTTTTTTATAAAAACAGGAATTATTATACCGTGCTATAACGAAGAAAAGAAGTTGAATGTGAATGCTTTTATTAAATTTATACAATGAACTCGTTTAAACTTTTTCAATTTGCTAAAAAATTGCTGTTTTCAACTCTGTTTTTGCCTTTTTTTCCTTCCGTGCTCTGCTATGCAACTCAAAAAAGCCTTCAACAGAACTAAAAACTTCTAATTTTCGCTTAAATCCAAAAAGTTTAAACAAGTTCAATCACATAGTGCAAGGAAAATAATTAGCTTAACTATAAATTTTATTATCAGAAAGATTTTAAAAATGGATTTTAAAGATACATCGTGTGGCGCTAAAATTTTCGACATTACCTATGAATATCCCTAAACGCTACTAGACAGTTGTTTCCGATAAATTATTACTTTACATTTGAAATCTTTTTATTCAATTTCATAGCTAATATGCAATAGATGAAAACCATTTTTTTAACGCTTATATGGTTTGTTTGTTTTTTTTCCTTTTCTCAAGACTATGAGAATGGAAGTATTGATTTTGGTGTGGGTGCTGCAATTAGTGTTGGATTGCAGGAAGAAGTAGGTTTTGATATTAGACTTCAGTATCAATCTTCAACAAAAAAAAGCACTTATATCGCTGAGTATAATCGATTTTTTGTAAAAGAATTCGAAAATACAGAAGTTTATAATGAGTTTGGTGTTACCTATAATATACGTTTGATGCATTGGGACGCATTAAGCATAACTGGGGGCGTTGGATATATTGTAAACGACTATAAAGTATTAAGTAGAGCAGAAGATACCTCTTCATTGTTTTTCTCCACAGGTAATTTTAATCATGCGGCGGCACTTAAATTTAGAGGATTGTATCATATAAATCCGATACAGGTTTTTGTAGAGCTTAATCTAAAGAGTTTTGGAAAACGATACGATACTGTTATTTTTGGGCTTACATATTCTCTGGGGATTTAGGCTTAGGTTGCTTCTAAATTGTTTTTAAAAATATTGATTATTTGAGGTTTTGAAAAACTCATAACTAACTATTTTGTTTATTTTTGATATTATTTAAATAATAAGATTTTTACTCTTATAAATTTGATGAGTTTATTCAAAAAGAGTATTTAATTTTACATTTTATATCATATTTATGAAATTATTTATTAGCTCTATTTTTCTCTGTGTTCTTTGTTTATCATGTTCAAACGACAAAGATGAATCAGATAATGTAATGAATATTGAAACACTCTCTAATCAGAATATAGAAACAGGAGGAGTGATATTAAAGGGAAAGATTGAAAATGTAACAGGGAGTTTTGAATATGGTTTTATTTTGACCACACTTGAAGGAGGAACTTATAATCAAAATGGGAGAGTAGAGTTTGTAAAAGGTAGTGTTAATGGTGAATTTAGTCGTGAATTTATAACAGGACTAGTTGAAGGACAAAAATATTATTTTAATGTAATAGCTCTTATTGATGGTGATTACTTTTATGGAAAAGAAAAATTGTTCATTTCTAATGGTAGTGCATTACCTTTAATAAATGAAATAATACCGGAAAAAGCTTGCTTAAAAGATACAATCGTTATTAAAGGGAAGCATTTTTCGAAACATCCAAAGATTTATTTTGGAGATATTGCCGCATTTCCTTTTAAGGAATCTGATTCGTTAATAAAAATAATCGTTCCTAAGCCAGTTAATAATCAATTACCAACAGAACCTTATACAAGCATAAGAGTTGTTAATGAAGATAACGAAGAAAGAATTTCAACAAAATTTTCATTGCATATACCTCGCATTGATTCCATAATACCTCGCCAAATAACAGATTCTGATACTCTAAGAATTTATGGTGCTCATTTTGAAACTGAAGGCATTTCGGATTTAATAACAACAAAATTTGGAGAAATAAGATATGCTGTTAATAATGTTTTAGAAGTTAAGAAGAATAAAATAGTGTTGGCTCCAATGTCAATAAGGGAAAACAATTTTGAGTTAACGTTGAAAAGTCAATTACAAGAAGTTGTTTCGAAAATAAGTGTACTTATGCCTCAAATAACAGGGGTATCAAAATCTTGTGTTGGTTTTGAGGAAGAATTTACCGTTTATGGAAATAACTTTCCCATTCAAGATGATACGTGGGTTTCATATCGTTTAGGGACTGCCTTTGCATCTCTTTTATTTAAATCCAAAGATAGTTTGAAATTTAAAGTTACTGATCATAGCGAGTATAGTGGTTTTAAAAATAATATGTTTGAAATAAATTTTTTAGATGAAAAAATAACCTCTAATCATAGTATTTGTATTACAGAACCTTGGATAAAAACAAGTTATACTCCAATATTTAGAAGTGTTGCTCATAAGCAAGTTACAGGTACAGATATTTTAATGTTAGCATATGGAGGTTCTGGTAATCAAGAAGGGTATAAGGTTTTTGAGTTTGATATTCAGAATAAAGACTTTGTAGCAATTAAAACTGATGATGATATGCTTCATAAATACTCGATTATTTCAAGCACATTACATAATTCTATTTTATACTCCTATCGATATTTCAACCCTGGAAGTTATTTTAGTAGTTATAATATACTTACTGATGAAGAAACATTAGAATTGGCAGAATTTCCAGGAGAAGATAGACAAACTAATGGTTTAATGGTTGGAGTTGGAGAATATATTTATTATGGACTTGGTAATGGATACCCTGAAGGGCCTATGAATGATATTTGGAGGTATTCTATAAAAGATAATTCCTGGGAAAAAGTATTAGATAATTTTCCTGGTATTGATACTAATGAAAGAGCAATTATCTACCCATTAGTTTTTGTTATTAGTGATAAAATATATTTTGGATCTGGTCAAATTGATAATAGCATATTGGACTTTTGGGAATTTGATACAAAAAGTAATACGCTTACACAAAAATCAGATTTGCCTAATATGAACATAAAAGGAATTAAGCCTACTATTATTGGTAGTAAAGCATATTTTCAATATGAAGACATGTATGAGTACGATTCTATCAATAATGTTTGGAGAACAATAGAAACTAATGGTGAGACATATTCTAGAACAGGTTTTTTTAATGATGGTAGTGAAATTTACATGTTGCACAATAGATATATATATAAATTTAACTCGGATTATTTAAACTGATTTCAATATCAAAAATCATAAAAAAACAATATTGAATTATTTTCATTTGAAATAGGATTTTCATTTTTTATTAATAATAGATAATCATTTTCTAGAAATGTAGCTATATCATAATGAACAGGAATTTCTTTAATGATACTTTGGTCTTCAGTTTTAAACAAACGCCTCCAGCCTAGAGCTAGTAATCCGTTCGGAGAAACTGTTTGTATGTTTATGTCTTCTCCATTATCATTAAACTCTCCTAATTTATTTATTTCGGTATCAATTAGAAGATGATTCCAATATAATTTATTATGATTTAGTATAATTTCTGGTCTTTGATAGTTATTACTATTCCATTCTTTAGTCAAAGAAAAAATATCATTTTCTGTACTTATTTTTGAAAGTGTAGAGCCAGAAGAATTACTTCCTCCATGATATAGAGTTCCATTTTCTCCTAGTTCAAAATCTCCATGTCTAAAACTTAGTGTATTAAATGGTTGCTCTATGTCATCATCATAAGGTATATTGGTTTGATTGTGTAAATCGTAAATTCTGAATTCTGTAGAGCCACTTGTTGGTGGAGTAATATGTGTGTAAAGTCTATTAGAACCAACTTCTATTTTATGCGCTGTAGATGTCAGATTATAGGTTCTGTCTAGATCTTGACTATTTAAATTTACTTTATGTATAAGATTAGATCGTGAGCATAAATATAAGTATTGCCCAGAAGGATCTATATCCAAATCTGTAAACCGTATATTATTTAAAATTCTTTTTTCAACGATTTTTTCATCAGTATTTATAAAAACTAATCCATAACCAGTTTGGTTTTGTTCGTAAATACTCTCCACATTTACTATTCCATAAGCATAATTCTTTACAGGATCTTTAATGACTTTATAAAGAGGGTAATCTAATTTAATAAAATTTCCAGGTATTATAGAATCCTTATTACTACCTACGTAACTGGGAGAATTCATTTTTCTTTTAATAAACGCCCTATAGTAATGTTTGTTACCTAATATAGCCTCTGTATCAATATAAGTAGTGTCTTTTTGATCAGTGGTTGTATAAATAAGTGTACCTTTTCTATTGTCTAAATCGTATTTGCTATATGAGCGATATAATTCATAGGCTTCAAAATCATCATCTTTATTTTTACTCCAATGTATTTTGGAACTATTACTATTATTAGTTATTTCATAAAGCCATATTGCATTATAAACTATTGCTTCATCATATATAGCATCATTTTCTAAATTGTAAATATATAGCCTAATACGATGAATATCTTGGCTTAAACTTTTACTTGTGAATTTAGTAATTCCATCTGAATCAATTCCACTTTCAAATAAAATACCATCAATATCACTTTCCCAAACAGCCGTGAGGCTAGAATAATTATTTGGATCTTCAATTTGAACTTTTCCAACAAACTCTATAGGATTATTTGGTGGTAAGGTTTTAGAATTATAAGGAGAGTCAATTTTTACAGATACAGTTTCTAAATCAACATTTACACCTTCATCTTTATCACAAGACGATATAAATAATAAAACAAATAATAGAAGTTGTAAAGAGTTTTTTAATGTAGGTACCATCTCATGTGAATTTTAATAATTTGCAAGATAAATAAATTGGTGTTTTAAATATATAACTATTTATAAAAAGGAATTACCCTCCAATCGTAATCATACTTCTGTTATTAGTATGCAACTTAGGTTCCTGTAGTTTTTTTAATGTATCCATACCACCCCGAACTTTAAGCTTTGCTTGCACTGCTTTTTGAATAATAGGCTCTATAGGTTTTCCTGAACGAAGCGTAGTCAATAAATCAGATTCAGAAGATGAAAATAAACAGTTTTTCAATTGTCCGTTGGCTGTTAATCTAAGTCTGTTACAAGAATCGCAAAATGGATTCGTTACAGAACTAATAATAGCGAAACTACCTTCATAACCTTTTATTTTATAGTTTTTAGAAGTATCGTTTGGAGCATCTTGCAGGCGAATAATATTTCCCTCTTCAAAAGCATCGTTCACATAATTCATCACTTGGGCGTAAGAAACCATTTTACTCATATCCCATTTATTCCCATCAAAAGGCATGAACTCAATAAAGCGAACGGAAATTGGTAAATCTTTGGTGAAATTTATAAAATCTATAATTTCATCATCATTAAAATTTTTCATTAAAACGGCATTCACTTTTACTGTAAAGCCTTCTTTAACGAGTAGTAAAATATTGTTATAAACTTTTTTAAATTCATGTCTTCTGGTAATGTGCTTAAACTTAGCTTCATCTAAGGAATCTAAACTCACATTAATTTTATTGACACCATTAGCTTTTAAAACGGGAATGAATTTATCGATAATAACAGCATTAGAGGTAATGGATAACTCTACTGGCAACGAAGCTAGTTTTTCTAAAATAACAGGAATATCTTTCCTAATTAGAGGTTCTCCACCAGTTAATCTGATTTTAGTAACCCCGTGGTCTGCAAAAGTTTTGGCTATATCATAAATTTCTTCGTAAGTCATTAAATGACTTTTGGGAGAGAGTTGTACACCTTCTTCTGGCATACAGTAGGTACAGCGTAAATTACATCGTTCTGTTAACGAAATACGTAAATACGCATGGTCTCTACCATGTAAATCTTGCAATATATTTTTATTCTGACTTCTATTCATTTTATATCCTAATTATACCTACCCTTTTGGGAGGTCGGAATTGCTATTTAGCAATTTCGGGTGGCGCTTAATCGTGTCTTGCACCTTTTAATATTCTAAAAATATGTAGTACCGATGGAAATATAGCATCCATCGATTCTCTAGCGCCATTTGTTGAGCCGGGCAGAGCCAATACCAAGGTGTTATTCATAGTACCAGCAACGCTTCTGGATAACATCGAAAATGGCGTTCTATCTTGTCCGTAGTTGCGAATAGCCTCTTCAATACCAGGAATTCTTCTGTTTAAAAGTGGTAAAAGTGCTTCTGGAGTGATATCTCTCACAGAAAGTCCGGTACCTCCTGTATAGATAATTAAATCAACACCTTGCTTCTGATAGCTTTTTGCTTTCTCCTGAATGATTGCTTTTTCGTCTGGAATAATAATGTAATCTTCAATTTTAACATCACTCTCCTCTAACTTCTTAATGATGGCCTTTCCTGCTTTATCTTCTTTCTGTCCTGCTGAAATGGTGTCTGAGCAAACAATCACTGCAGCTTTCAAATCCTTTCTAAAACGATCTCTAAAATCAGATTTTCCACCTTTTTTATTAAGTAGTTTTATTTTATGAACCTCAATGCCTTTATCAATAGGTTTTAGCATATCATACATGTTTAAAGCAACAACGCTGGCGCCGTGCATGGCTTCAACTTCAACCCCAGTTTTGTAAATGGTTTTAACAGTGAATAAAACAGTAATTTCTAAATCATTGATTTCATACTCCACACCAGTAAACTCGATAGGTAAGGGGTGGCAATCTGGTAAAATGTCTGGTGTGCGTTTTACACCCAATAACCCAGCTGCTTTGCTCATAGCAAAAACATTACCTTTTGGAACGGTATCGTTTTGAATGGCGATTATGGTTTCTGGTTTACTAACTTTAACAATAGCTTGAGCTACTGCAGTTCTTAATGTGGTGTTTTTATGTGTAATATCTACCATTGTGGTGTTTATTGTATAATTGTATGTTGTTTATTTGTTCTCGACTTAACGACAAACTGCTGAACAAAAAAACAGTTTACGAGTTTACTTTCCATTGATGCGATTCATCCTCAAAAATCTCCTTTCCAAATACAGGAACATCTGCTTTTATAGCCTCTACAATAAATTCTAAAGCTTTAAAAACGACTTTACGTCTTGGTGATGATACAAAAACGAATAGGCATATTTCTCCTGCCTTAACGGTTCCTAAACTGTGATAAATATGCATACAGGTTAATTCGAATTTTTCAAAAGCAGCTTCTCTTATCTCATGGAATTTGGCATTAGCCATATCCTCATAAGCCGTATATTCTATCGCTGATACTGTTTTATTATCTATCACATCTGCACGTACCTGACCTAAGAAAATATTATGAGCGCCTATGCTTGTTTTAGTTTGATGTTTTGCAATGGAATCTCCTATAAATTCTGAGGAAATTGCCCCTTGTCTAAATACGTTTTTTATTTTTTTGTCTGCCATTATTTTTTATTATGTTTTATAGACCTGCCAGGTCTGATTACTTTAATTATTTGATTTTTAATTTGTCAGCACTTTGACAAAATTCATTTATTTCTGAAGCCCCTTCAATAAGGCTGTAACAATTCTTGATTTCAAATGCTTTTAGCATAGAAACGGCTTTTTTACTTCTTATGCCTGATTGACAAAAAATAGCTTTTGTCTTTTCTGGGTTGATTTTATCTAATTGAGATTCTAATACACTCAAAGGCATGTATGTAACGTCTAAACTGTCAACTTTTGGAGTTTCATGAGTTTCACGAACATCTATAATTTGAATGTTTGTTTGATTGATAACTTCCGTTATCGAAATAGTATCTATTTCTATGTCGCAAATTTCTTCAACATCTTGACTATGGAAACTATCTTTTTTGTCTAAAACAGTCTCTATTTCAGAGGCTGATTTGTTTATTTTTAATGTGATGCTTTGATTGTTTAAGGCATTGTAACAAAGCAACTTTCCAGAAAGTGGTTGCCCTAGACCTAAAATGATTTTTAAAACTTCATTTGCTTGCATACTTCCAATAATACCAGGCAACACACCTAAAACACCTATTTCTGAGCAATTAGGAACGGTGCCTTTTTCTGGAGGAGTAGGGAATAGGCAACGATAGCTTGGTCCGTTGTTATAATTGAAAACCGATACTTGACCTTCAAACTTATAAATAGACCCAAAAACCAATGGTTTGTTGGTTATAACAGTCGCATCGTTGACTAGGTAACGCGTTGCGAAATTATCGGACCCATCAACAATAATGTCGTATTGATTGAATAAATCAACCGCATTTTTGTGAGTGAGTTTTTCGGGGTAAGCAACTATAGAAATGCTGTCATTTAAATCTTCTAAGCGTTTTTTTGCTGCGCTTGCTTTATTTTCTCCTAATGATGATGTACCAAATAGCACCTGACGTTGTAAATTTGATAGTTCTACCACATCAAAATCCACTATACCAAGTGTTCCAATACCTGCTGCAGTAAGGTACTGTAACACAGGACAACCCAAACCACCAGCACCTATTACTAATACTTTAGCCTTAGAAATTTTGTCTTGACCTTCTTGTCCGATTTCTGATAATATGATATGTCTATTGTATCTGTTCATTCCTAACTAAATTCCTGTATTTCGTCTTTAAGTTTATGCTGAGCGCAGTCGAAGTACTCAATATAAACTCCGGCAGGAATCTCATCCTACCATTTCTAATTATTTTATACTTCAATATTTCATTTTTTGTCATGTCGAAAGAGGTACGATTGAGACATCCCATAACAGTGAATATGTGATGTCAACCTCTAAGTCGAAACGACTACCCACCCGCAAAAGGCGGTAATAATGCTATTTCTTTTCCTGATATTTTCGTTTCTAAAGACACTAATTCCTGATTTTGAGCAATTTGAAAATCTTTCTTTTTCAGAATGCCGTATTTTGAATATATATATTCTATAAGCTCAGAAATCAAGCTACCTGAAAACTCTAAAGACTCTTCTTCCCGCTGAGTTACTTCAGCTATTTGTCCAAAATATTTAATCGTTATGAGCATCTTCTAATTGTTTTAATTCTTCTTTTGTATTCACGTTCATCGTCGTTTTATAATCAGTATGGTCCAATGAAATATTTTTAACACGACATTGATTAACCGCTATGCGTAAACGCCTTTCGTCTTTTTCCAATAGACTATTAAAAACACGACCACATTGCTTTTTATAAAGCGCTATTAATGGCATCGTTTTACCATTGCTTTCTATCTGAATAATATCAGAGTCAGTATCTATATTAGTTATCAGTTTTTCCAGTACCTCAGTTTTAATTAGAGGAATATCACAGCTTAAAATTAAATTGTAATGAGTATTGGAAGCTTCAAGCCCAGAACAGATTCCAGCAACTGGCCCTGCATCTTTTATGGTGTCCGTTATTCTTTTGAAACCTAAGGTGTCATAATCAGTATTATCTGAAACAATTATAATGTCAGATACCAAAGGTTTTAAAGCATCAATACTGTGCTGAATGAAAGGTTTCTCGTTTAACATTAAAAAACCTTTATCCGTTCCCATTCGAGAGCTTTTGCCGCCAGCCAAAATAATACCTGTTATGTCTCTTTTATCTATCATTTTATGTGAAAAATAATTTAGCACAAGCTATTAGTAATACAAAAGCTAAGATGTATTGCAAGTTCTGGTTGTTTATTTTTTTACTGCCATAATAGCCACCTAAAATACCCCCAATTAATGCGATAGCGACTAATAAGAAAGAGGCTTTTTCTAAGGTAACACCAATGCTAAACTGACCTATTAAACCAGAAGCAGAATTCACCCAAATAAATAAAGCTGAAACTGCTGCAGCTTCTTTCATGTTTCCCCAATGCAACAACAAAATAATAGGAGTTAATATAATGCCTCCACCAATACCAATAAGTCCAGAGAAGAAGCCAATAATGCCTCCAACTAATAAGCCTTGCCATAGTTTTACATCTTTTATTGATGTACTCTCTTTTCCGAAAACGTTTAGCATTTTTAGTATGGCAAAAATCAATAGAACAGCTAATATTTTTTTATATATAGAAGCATCAACTTCAATCATACCACCAATAAAAGCTAATGGTATTGAAGCCATTGCAAATGATATAAATAACTTTTTATTAAAATGACCTTCTTTATAATAGTAATAAAATGAAATACCGGCAACAAACAAGTTTAGCAATAGTGCAGTGGGTTTCATACTCTCTGGAGCAAAAGAAAACAAAGCCATAAGCGCCAAATACCCACTGGCACCACCATGTCCCACACTGGAATACAGAAAGGATACTACTGGTAGTATGATTAAGAATATGTATATGTTTTCTGTTTGTAGCATTATAAACACCTAAAGTTTACTATTTTGTCTGGTCGAGTACTTCGTCTGCGCTCAGCATAAACTAAAGTCGAGACCTATTTAAGTTTAACCTCTCGACTGCGCTCGAGGAGACAATATTTCTATTTTATAATTGTTCTATTTTCAACAATTGTTTATCCAAAAACGCCCAGCAATTTTTATTAATTTCATCAAAAGCATTGACTAATGATAATCCATAGTCAGTTAGTTCGGCGCCACCACCACCTTTACCACCAATACTATTGATAGTTACCGGTTTTTTAGCTGATTTATTGACCGAGTCTAAAAGTTGCCAAGCCTTCTTATATGATATACTCAATGATTTAGCAGCTTTTGAAAGCGACCCCGTTTCATGTATGGCTTTTAATAAATGCACACGTCCTTCTCCCAGAAGTACATTGTTTTCAGATTCAATCCAGATTCTACTTTTTATTTTATAGCTCATAATCTGTCGTTTAATAATTTGAGTATATTTGAGAACAAAGCTATACATACATAGCTGTGGTGTCTATTTTTATACTTTTTTCACTTTAAATATGTCTCTAATTTCAGGATTCAATTTTTCCCAATTTTGCTTATCCTTTTCAGTCCAAATTTCAGTTTTATTGAAAATACTTCCTGTTGGCCAAATAAGTCCAACTCCAATAGCTTTCTCATAAAGGTCATAGCTGTTTTCAATATTTATTTGAGAGAACGCCCAGTATTTCCATTTAACGATTTTATAACTCCACCATATCCACCCAATCATAGTTGCTATCACTACAGTGATTGTTATTATAAAATCCGATTTTTCATAATTCAGAATATTCTTTGCAAACCAATTTGCTGTAAAACCACAAATCAAAACAAATGACGTTAATGGTCCATAAACTGTTAATAATCCTTTGTTGATTAATCTTTTTAAATTCATTTTATTCTTGATTTAATTAAAAGAACTTCAATTAGGTAATAAAATAACTTCTAACATATCATTGTGTTTAATTTCAGAAACATCTTCAGGAGCAAAAACCAACGCATTTGAAAGTGCAAATGTTTGCAACATGGATGAGTTTTGCCCTTCTAAAATTTCAACTTCATCATCATTATATATGGCTTTTAAAAACTGAGGTCTATCGCCTCGTTTCTCAAATTTAGAAACCGACTTCGCTTTAACTCGAGGCAATTCAACGATATCTTTATTCACCATTTTTTGTAAGGCGATAAAAACGTAAACATAAAAGCATGATAAAGCTGCTGCAGGATTACCGGGCAAAGCAAATATGGCAGTATCTTCTTTTTTTCCAAAGAATAAAGGTTTACCAGGTTTTTGCTTTACCTTATAGAAAACTTCCTCTACCTGTAATTCTTTAAGAGCCTTTCCAACAAAATCGTAATCACCAACCGAAATACCGCCAGTGACAATAACCATATCATTAGTATTGATAACAGTTTCAAGTTTATTTTTGGTTTTTATGTAATCGTCTTCAATTTTATGAATCGTAACATCATAAAATTTAAGATTATATAAAGCGTTCAAAAGCATTTTAGAGTTGCTTTCGTATATTTTTCCGTAAACTAACGGTTTGCCGGGTTCAACAAGTTCATTACCCGTAGTTATTAAGGCTATGGATGGTTTTTTATAAACAGCGACTTCAGTTATACCTAAAGATGTTAAATAACCGATAGCAGCAGGTGTAAGTTTGGTACCTTTTTTTAAAGCTAATTCACCCGTTTTAACCTGTTCCCCTAAAGGGCGAATATTATGCGCTACAGGGATGTCGTTTTCTATCGTAATTTTAGAGTCATTAACAACCACTTTTTCTTGCATCATAACAGCATTAGCCGTTTCGGGAACAGGAGCACCTGTAAATATTCTAACGGCCTCTCCGGGTTTTAAAACAAGTTCATGACTATCACCCGCTTTTACTTCACCAATTAAAGTATAGGCTAAATCACTATGTAAGAATAGCGCGTAACCATCCATAGCAGATTGCCTAAAAGGTGGCATGTTTATAGGTGAAACAATATCTTTAGATAGGTAATAACCACCACATCTTTCCAAAGGTTTTATAGTCTCTTTGAATAGCGGATTAATATTGTTTTTAACAGCATTTAAAGCGTCATGTATTGATACCATGTATTAAATCGTTATATCCATGCAAATATAACGATTGTAATTTTTATTTGGATATGATAATTGTCAGTTTTTTTTTAATATCTTTAAAAGATACCTTACCAGGCTTATTTAGATTTAGTTTAAATTATTCACCTAAGCTTTTTCTATGATAATTGTCAGTTTTTATTTTTTTCTATTAAGATATTTTTATCCTAAATTATAAAAACAAGTTTTTTATGCCCATTAAAAGTTACTTAGCACATCCCGAAGAAGGTCAAAAAAAAGCTCTTATGGAAGCTTTATCTAAGATTGACCATTGCGATGTTATCCCTGCAGAAAACAAAGATTTACTTATTGTAGTAACAGATACGGATAATAAAACTGACGACGAAAAAGTAAAAGAATCCATTGAAGCTATTGAGAGTTTAAAACTACTGGCGATGGTTTCCGGATTTAATACACCCAAAAACAAATAAATATGCAAAATTCTTTAACAAGCAGAAGAAATTTTTTAAAAAAGATGGCAGCAGCGGCAGCAATGACAGCAGCTGCATCGATGTTTCCCGGAATTATATTTGCTTCAGAACAAGACGCCAACCTGCCTAAAGGAGCTAATCTGGATTGGAAAAAAGGTCCTTGTCGTTTTTGCGGTGTAGGATGTGGTATTCTTGTGGGCGTAGATAAAGGAAAAGCTGTGGCAGTAAAAGGAGATCCTAATTGCTCGGTTAACAAAGGATTACTTTGTGTAAAAGGCTATCACCAAATTATGTGTACACAAGCTAAAGATAGGTTAACACATGCTTTAGTTAAGAAAAATGGAAGGTATGTACAAACACCTATTAACGAAGCCTTAGATATTGTTGCCAATAAAATGAAGGAAACCATTGAAAAACATGGTAAAGACTCGGTAGCCATGTATACCTCTGGTCAGTCAACAATTCCAGAAGGTTACGTAGCTTCAAAATTAATGAAAGGGGCTATTGGTACTAATAATTTAGATTGCAACGCCCGTTTATGTATGGCAAGTGCTGTGGCAGGGTTCTTAACGACGTTTGGAGCCGATGAGCCCATGGGATGTTATGAAGATATAGAGCATGCAGATTATTTTATAACATGGGGAAATAATATGGCAGAAATGCATCCTGTATTATTCTCAAGAATGTTAGAACAAAAGAATAGAAGAGGTGCAAAAATTATAGATTTTGCTACAAGAACCACACGTTCCAGTACAGCATCCAACAAATCTATTTTATTTGAACCCCAAACAGATTTAGCTGTTGCAAATGCCATTTGTTATGAGATTATAAATAATGGTTGGGTAAACAAATCGTTCGTAGAAAACCATGTGAATTTTAGTAAAGGACTCACGAATATGGGGTATGGTTTAGAGGATAAATTTAAGTTTAGTGATAAGCCGACCAAAATAGATTTTGAATCTTATAAAAAATTCTTAGAAGATTATACGCCAGAGAAAGTGGCAAAATACTCTAAAGTATCAGTAAAAGATATTAAATATTTAGCTGCTATTTATGGAGATCCTAATAAAAAAGTAGTGTCTTATTGGTGTATGGGAATGAACCAGCACACTAGAGGAACGTGGATAAATAACTTAGTTTATAATATCCACTTATTAACGGGTAAAATTTCACAACCAGGAAATGGTCCATTCTCTTTAACAGGTCAGCCATCCGCCTGCGGAACAGCCAGAGAGGTTGGTACGTTTACGCACAAATTACCAAAAGGTGTGGTAACGAATGAAAAACACCGACGTTTGGCAGCAAAAATCTGGAATGTACCTTATGAGAGAATTCCATCGAAACCTACATACCATGCCACAGAAATGTTTAGAGCTGTAGACCGTGGTGATATTAAATTTATTTGGACACAAGTAACCAATCCGTTGGTGTCATTACCAAAAACAAGTCGTTATCGTCCGGGAATGGAGAAAGAATCTTGTTTTGTTGTGGTTTCAGATGTATTTCCAACACCAACATCAGATGTGGCCGATGTTATTTTACCAGCATCATGGCATATAGAGAAAAGTGGATTGTACGGAAACTCAGAACGTAGAACACAGCACTGGAATCAAATGGTAGAAGGCCCGGGAGAAACAACTCCAGATGCATGGATGACCATCGAAGTTGCAAGACGTATGGGCTATGGTGATTTATTCCCGTATAGTGAAGAAAACCACGTAGAAGAAATCTACAAAGAATATACACAGTTTCATGAAGGTGCCAAACATGGTATGGCTCCTTTAGAGGTTCTTAAGAAAGAATCTGGAGCTATTTGGCCTTATGTAAATGGCAAGTCGACACAATGGCGATTTAATGCAAAATACGATCCGGCATGTGATAACGGTAAAGACTTCCATTTTTACGGAAAACCAGATGGAAAAGCTGTTATTTGGCAACGTCCGTACGAGCCTGCACCAGAGGTTCCAGATGCAGAATACCCATTCTGGTTAAATACAGGGCGTGTTATAGAACACTGGCATACAGGGTCTATGACTCGTAGAATTCCGGTGTTACATAAAGCAGTACCGGAGGCCTATGTAGAATTTCATCCGGATGATGCCAAACGTCTCGGTATTAGGAACGGAGAAAACATAAAAGTAAGCTCCAGAAGAGGGTCTTGTATTTTACCTGCTTCCATTAATCAAAGAGGATTGCCAACAAAAGGACAGGTCTTTGTGCCTTTCTTTGATGAAAATATGCTGATTAATGATGTAACGTTAGATGCTTTTTGTCCAATATCCAAAGAACCGGACTATAAAAAATGTGCTGTTAAAGTAGAAAAAGCTTAGCCATGAAAAAAAGACTAGGTATCATATCGTTATTCGTAATACTATTTATAGCATTTATTACTATCTGGAATTATAGCTATCAGCTAGGATTAGAAGAAGCCTATATTCCAATAGAAGACCATAGTAATATTTATGCAATTCCTTCGGAGTCAGGTGTTTTTAAGCGCTCGGAACATGCCTTAGATTATAGCAACATGCCGATAGATGAAAACCATCAAAGGTCATTAACAACCTATTATAAAAACAGGGCCTATCACGGTGCGCCTCCCAGTATTCCACATCCCGTAGAAGAACATCAAAATATGGGAGGACAAAGCTGTTTAAAATGTCATGAAAATGGCGGTTTTACAGAAAAGTTTAAGGCGTATGCACCAGTAACACCACATCCAGAATTGGTAAACTGCAAGCAATGTCATGTAGAACAAAACACAAAAACCTTATTTACATCGGGGCATTATGCCAGTGTAGAGGCTCCTAAAGCCGGGGTAAATAATGCCTTATTAGGAAGCCCTCCAATGATTCCGCATCAAATTCAATTGCGCGAAAATTGTTTATCCTGTCACGCAGGACCTAGCGCTCCAAAAGAAATTAGAGTGACACATCCCGAGCGGGTTAACTGTAGACAATGTCATGTGCCTAATAATAAAGAAATGGCAGCAGTAGGAACATTTAAAAGAGTAAGTAATGAAGAATAATATAAATATGATGAATAAAATAGTTTGTTTTTCTTTTTTCTTACTGATATTTTTTTCCTGCAAGCATCACGAAAATGAATACCATAGCATTACAGATAAGATCGAAGCCGAAAGCAAGAATTATCAAGGTACCTCCATATCATCTGAAGCACATATAGGAGATCTAAAAACGATTGAAATTACAGAAGGAGAACATACCTTTTTAATACCAGAACGGAAAAGCCAAATAAAATCGTATGCATGTACAGAATGCCACACGAAACCTTTAGCGCAGATGCAGAGCAAAGATTTTAAAAAAGCACATTGGGATATTAAATTAGATCATGCCAATGAAAATACGATGAATTGTGTGACTTGTCATAATCCAGATAACATGGATCATTTAAAAAGTTTAACAGGAAATACGATTGATTTTAATCATAGTTATAACCTGTGTAACCAATGCCATACCAAGCAGTTTGAAGATTGGAAAGGAGGCGCACATGGTAAGCGTATAGGGGGGTGGGCACCACCAAGAGCATCTATGACCTGTGTAAACTGTCATAACCCACACAAACCCCATTTTGAGTCGAGATGGCCAGCACGTTTTAATACTCAAAAGGTAAAAGAAAGAGAATAATAAACACCATTTATGGCATTAATAATATTTAGGTATGAGTAATAATAACAAAAAATGGTTTTCATTAAATCTTGGTAAAAAGGAGCACGTGTCTTCCAGCTCTTGTAGTTGTGGAAAAACTTCTGGAGGTTGTGGCGGAACGTCAAAAGCTCATGATATGACCGACGATGAGTTTGCAGAAGCAGCTATAAAAGCATCTATAGGAGAAGAAAGAACCAAAGATGGATTTGAGCAGGTTTTTGATGTTAAGATGGATAGACGAACGGCTTTTAAAAAATTAACAGCCAGTTTGTTAATTGGAGCAGGTGCCGTGAGTACCTCTTGCAATGTGATTAGTGGCGATGAAAGCAAAGAAAAAGCACAAATAGATTGGGAAGAACAATTTAAAGGCAACTATAAATTGATGACCGATGAAGAAAGACAAGCTACCGTAGACAGGTTGGTACGCTCGTACCAGTTAAGAACAGGAAAGACGATTAATATGTCTTCTAAAAATGCAGAAGAAGATGTCTTATTTGGTTATGCTTTTAATATTTCTAAATGTCAGGGTTATATGGATTGTGTCAATGCTTGTGTAGAAGAAAACAATCAGGACCGAAACTCAGAGATGCAGTACATTAGGATACATGAAATGAAGGATGGAAAGGGTTTCAATTTTAATGAGGCAGACGACAACTATTATCATGAAGTACCAGCCGAAGGGCATTTTTATATGGGAACACAATGTTTTCACTGCGATAACCCGCCATGTGTAGAGGTATGTCCTGTACAAGCCACTTGGAGAGAAGATGATGGATTGGTTGTAGTAGATTACGATTGGTGTGTAGGTTGTAGATATTGTATGGCGGCATGCCCTTATGATGGTAGACGCTTTAACTGGAGCAAACCAGAAGTACCCGAAGAAGCCATTAATAAGAATCAGCATTACTTAGGAAATCGTATGCGTAAAAAAGGTGTTATGGAAAAATGCACCTTCTGTGTACAACGATCCAGAGCCGGAAAAAACCCAGCTTGTGTAGAAGCATGCCCTACGGGAGCACGTATTTTTGGAAATCTATTAGACCCCAATAGCACCATTAGATGGGTTTTAGAAAACAAGAAAGTATTTAGGTTAAAAGAAGATTTAGGAACAGAACCTAAGTTCTGGTATTTTATGGACTAATAATGATGCGTAATTATATTTAAATGAGACGATTAAGAGTTTTTAAAAGTTTAGTTAAAGATAGCTTAGATACTATTACACATGGTTCTAAAAAATATCATTTATGGATGGCATTTTTAACTTTCGGTATGTTGGTTGGCATGTATTGCTATTCCATACAACTAGAACATGGACTTAGTGTTACAGGTATGACAGATAGAGTGAGCTGGGGATTGTATATTTCTAATTTTACTTTTTTAGTTGGTGTTGCAGCAGCAGCAGTCATGTTAGTCATGCCAACCTATGTTTTAAAAGATATAGATTTTAAACAAGCCGTACTAATTGGAGAAGGACTCGCCGTGTCTGCTTTAATTATGTGCTTAGCTTTTGTAGTTGCAGATATGGGAGGACCTTCGGTTTTATGGCATATGATTCCGGGTATAGGCGTGTTTAATTTCCCAAATTCTATGTTAACCTGGGACGTATTGGTACTTAATGGCTATCTGTTTTTAAACATAACTATACCTTTTTATATATTATTTAGGCATTACCAAGGTAAAGAGGCTAAATCTAGAGTGTATATCCCAGGAGCGCTTTTATCCGTTTTTTGGGCAGTAGCCATTCACTTAGTAACAGCATTCCTTTATCAAGGACTACAAGCACGTCCGTTTTGGAACAATGCTTTGTTAGGACCTCGGTTTTTGGCTTCGGCATTTGCGGCAGGACCAGCATTAATTATTTTGGTTTTAGCCATTATTAGAAACTTTACAGAATTTAAAATTCAAGATAAGACCATTAAAAAGATAGCAATGGTTGTTACAGTGGCAGCTCAGATAAATTTAATCATGTTGATTTCTGAATTATTCAAAGAATTTTATGCACCTACACACCATAGTGAAAGTGCCTATTATCTTTTCTTTGGATTGCATGGTAAAGATGCTTTATTGCCATGGATATGGACGGCTATTCCTTTAAATGTTCTGGCTACGGTCTTACTGACTTTTCATAAGCTTAGAAACAATTTTAAAGTGCTGTTTTTCTGTTGCTTTATTTTATTTATTGCAATATGGATAGAAAAAGGCTTCGGACTTATTGTTCCAGGCTTTATTCCAGGGCCTTATGGGAAAATAGCAGAATATACACCAACAGGTATTGAAATAGGCGTAACATTAGGTATATGGGCACTAGGCGCATTTGTATTTACTATACTAGCTAAAACAGCTATAGGTATAGAATTGGGGAAATTAAAATATAAAAAGAATTCATAACTTTAATACTTTAAGTTTATAAAAAATTAAGTTTAAAATATTATTAAATATGACATATATCAGTTTATTAATTCTTAAAAAATAAGAGATTTACACTAGTTTTAAAAGTGCTTATAGTACTTATAATATTACTTAATGTATTCTTTTAATTGTCAATAAAGTATCTCACGTTAGATACTCTAATTAAGATAGAAATTTAACAAAGTGAACCTTAAAAAAAATATATTACCAGATAAAAAATCGAGATGGCGAACCGTTGCGGTTTTTTTTATAGCTGTAATTACCGGCTTAGGTTTTTTTATGTCTAAAGAAGCAGAATTGGTTTCTTATATGTCTGATAGCCCACAAGCCTGTGTAAATTGCCATGTTATGACACCTGTATATAATAGTTGGATGCATAGTTCTCATAGAGAATGGGCAAACTGTAATGATTGTCATGTGCCACATAATAATGTTTTTAATAAATATTATTTTAAGGCTAAAGATGGTTTGTTTCATGCTTCGGTGTTTACACTAAGATTAGAACCAGAAGTTATGTTTATGAGAGAGGAATCTCAAGAGGTGGTCCAAAACAATTGTATTCGTTGCCATGTGCAGCAAGTAACACAAACCAAATATGATGGCTGGATAGACGATCATAGAAAAAACAGAACAGAAAGGCAATGTTGGAGTTGCCACCAAGAAGTACCACATGGTACAGTTCATGGCATATCAACTATAAAAAATAATATAGCACCTCTTCCTACAGATTCAGAAGAGGCAGTAATTCCAGATTGGTTAGAAGAACAAATAGTAGACAAATAATTAAACAAAATGAAAAACAAAGTCTTATTTATTGTTACCGCAGTAGTCGTATTTCTACTGGGATTGTTAGCATCTAGTATCGTTAACAGAAAAAACGAAGCAAAATATAAATACGTTCCACAAGTTGAAATAAGTGAGAATGAACCACGTAACGAAGAGTGGGGGAAAAATTACCCCGCAGAGTATCAATCGTTTTTACAAACGGCAGAGACTGATTTTGCGTCTGTTCAAGGTGGGTCTGCTATGAGAGATGTGTTACACGAAGATTCTCGTTTAGTGGTACTTTGGGCTGGATATGGATTTTCAAAAGATTATAATCAAGGTAGAGGGCATCAATATGCTGTTGAGGATTTAAGAAATTCCCTAAGAACAGGCGGCCCTAAAGGAAAAGGCGACGGACCGATGCCTGCAACATGTTGGACCTGTAAAAGCCCAGATGTTCCTCGTTTAATGAATGAAAAAGGCATTGCCGAATTCTATTCAGGAAAATGGGCAGATAAAGGTGCTGAGGTTGTAAACCCTATAGGTTGTGCAGATTGTCACGATTCAAAGACTATGAAATTAACCATTTCAAGACCTGCCTTAGTAGAGGCTTTTGAAGAGATGGGGAAAGACATCAATCAAGCAACACATCAGGAAATGCGTTCATTGGTTTGCGCACAATGTCATGTAGAATACTATTTTGATAAGAAAATACCCGGTAAAGAAGGTGTTCCTTATTTAAAATTCCCTTGGAAGAATGGTATGTCTGTTGAAGCCATGGAGAAGTATTACGACGATATAAATTTTTCAGATTGGACACATAAATTAAGCCGAGCGCCTATGCTTAAAGCACAGCATCCCGGTTACGAAACCTATTTAACCGGAGTACATGCAGATAGAGGGGTGTCTTGTGCAGACTGTCATATGCCTTATAAGAGTGAAGGTGGACAAAAATTTACAGATCACCATATACAATCGCCATTAAATAATGTTTCTAATGCATGTCAGGTTTGTCATAGAGAAGATGCCGATAAATTAAAATTGAATGTTTACGAGCGTCAACAAAAAGCAACCGAAAACAGGTTAAAATTAGAAGACTTTATAGTTAAGGCTCATATAGAAGCTAAAAAAGCCTGGGATTTAGGAGCTACAGAAGAGCAGATGAAAGATATTTTAATGGATATTCGTCATGCACAATGGCGTTGGGATTATTCGGCAGCGGCACATGGAGCGTCTTTTCATTCACCTGTTGAAACTGCCAGGGTTATGGGAGGTGCATTTACCATTATTCAAGAAGGGCGTTTAAAATTAGCTAGATTATTATCAGAATTAGGATATAATAAACCTGTTGAGATGCCCGATATTTCTACAAAAGAAAAAGCGCAAACCTATATTGGTTTAGATGTTGAAAAGATGAAAGAAGAAAAAGAAGCATTTAAGCAAAACCTAGTACCAAAATGGTTAGAAGAGGCAAAAACTCGAGAAGCTGGTTACGATGCTAAAAAAGTATCAATGACAAAATAAAACTTATATTAATAAACTAAAAACACTAACTAAAGGGATAGCATTTGGAGGTAAAACTACAAATGTTATCTTTCTTTTTTAAGGCAATTTTATGCAAAAATTATATAAACTCTTTTCATCATCAAGTTTAGCATTATTACTGTTATTAGTTTTTGCTATTGCTATGGCAACCGCTACCTTCATAGAAAATGATTTTGGTACAGCTACTGCATGGGCAACTATTTATGATGCCAAATGGTTTGAGTTTGTCATGTTGGGATTAACCATTTCTTTTATTGCCAATATCTTCAAATACAAACTTTTTCGTAAAGAAAAATGGGCCACATTATTATTTCATGTAGCATTTATTGTTATAGTTTTGGGGGCAGGGATTACAAGATATATGTCTTATGGAGGTATTATGCGAATTCGAGAAGGTGCTTCTTCAAATATTGTTATATCCGACACTAACTTTTTAACAGCAACTATTACCAATGGTGTTGATACCAAAACCATAAAAGAAAAATTATCATTTTCTCCTATAAAGAATAATGATTTTACACTCACTACCGACTTTAATGGTAAAGCCATAACTGTATCGTATCAAGATTTTATAGCAGATGCGGTTCCAGAAATAGTTCAAGATGATAAAGGTGAGCCACTTTTAGAAATGGTTGTAACTGTTGGAGAAGGCAGGAATACAGTGTATCTTAAAAAGGGTGAAATTGAAAAGATAGGTAAGCACCAGCATGAAATTGGTTTCAATACCAATAGAGAAGATATTATTAACATTATAGAAGAAAAAGGTGTGTTTAGTATTAAAGCGCCACATGATTTAGACTTCTTTATTATGTCGTCTCAACAGGCAGGTAAAATTGTTAAAGATAGCTTACAGGCTATTACTTTACGAACATTATACAGGCATGGAGATATTTCTTTTGTGCCCTTAATGTATTATGAAAAAGGTAAATTTCATTTAAAAAGCGATTCAGAAAATACTAAGGACAATGACAAAACCAGAGATGATGCTTTAGTTGTGAATGTTTCTGTTGATGGAGAAGAACAACCTGCAAATATTTTATATAGAGAAGGCTTTTTACCAACACATCATCATATAGAGCTTAATGACACAAAAGTTACGCTGTCGTATGGCGCAGCGGCAATTCAAACCCCATTTTCAATTCAATTAGACGATTTTCAATTAGAACGATATCCGGGATCTTCAAGTCCGTCTGCCTATGCCAGTGAAGTAACCATTTTGGATAACGATATAAAAACACCATTCCGAATTTTTATGAATAATGTTCTGGATTATAAAGGCTATCGCTTTTTTCAAGCCAGTTACGATACCGATGAAAAAGGCACTGTACTTTCTGTAAATCATGATAGATTAGGAACCTTTGTAACGTATTTAGGGTATTTATTAATGATGGTCGGTATGTTTTTTACCCTTTTTGGGAAAACATCGCGTTTTAGATTTATCAATAAAAAGTTAAAGCAGCTTAAGAAAAAAACGGTTATAGCATCATGTGTGTGTCTTTTTGGTTTAGCTAATACTTTTGCACAAACTCCTTCAATCGATTCGTTAACGATATCGGTTGAAAAGGCTATCGAGAATCAAGAAATAGATAAGCAACACGCCGCATTTTTTGGTAGGCTGTTGGTTCAGGATTTAGATGGACGTATAAAACCAATAAATACACTGGCATCGGAATTCCTTAGAAAGATTTCCAGAAAATCTAGATTTACTTATCCATTAGATGATAAAAAAATAGTACTGGATGCGAACCAAACCTTCTTAGCTATGCATATGTTGCCACATATTTGGCAGCGTGTACCCATTATTAAGGCTGACTTTGCAAAAACAGGAGCGTTATTTGATAACATCCCCAAAGGAAAAAATAACCTAATAGCATTCACCAATTTATTACATGAGAATGGTGATTACCTCTTAACAAATCAGGTTGAAGAAGCCAATAAAAAGAAACCAGCAGAACGTAATGAGTTTGATAAAGAGGTCTTAAAAATAGATGAACGCTTTAATATTCTTTACAATGTGTTTATAGGGAATTATATGAAAATTTTCCCCAATAAAAATGACACTAATAACACTTGGTTTAGTTACACACACAGTTTTGATGATTTCCCGGAAGAAGATGGTCAGTTTGCAAAAAGTATTATCCCTTCGTATTTTAAAGACATTGCTGTAAAAAACTACGAAAGTGCTCATGAAAAGCTTAGTTATATAAAAAAATATCAAGAAATTTTGGGTGCTGAGGTGATTCCAACCCCAGAGCGTATAGAAGCCGAATTGTGGTATAACAAAGCCAATATTAACTTTTGGTTGTTTCAGGTGTTTTTTACACTTGGTTTTGTTTTGTTGATTTTAGCTATTGTTAGAATGTTTTCAAATAAAAAATGGGTAGCGTTTTTAAACAATGCGTTTATCATTCTAACATTGGTCTCTTTTCTTTGCTTTACCGGAAATATTTTATTGCGTTGGTATGTAGCACAACATGCTCCATGGAGTAATGGTTACGAAATGCTAATTTTTGTAGCTTGGGTATTGGTATTGTGCGGATTGATAACGTTTAGGAAATCTGATTTTTCACTTCCACTATCTACACTGTTTTCTGGTGCTTTGTTGTTTGTTAGTTATTTAGATTGGTTGAGTCCGGAGATTACCAATTTAATGCCAGTATTAAAATCGTATTGGTTAAAAATCCATGTAGCTACTATTGTAAGTAGTTATGCGCCTTTGGCATTGTCGGCTATTTTAGGATTGATGGCTTTGTTATTATTGATCTTTAAAACACAAAAAACAAAAGACACTATAGAGATTAAAATTAAAGAGCTTACTTATATTAACGAAATAGCAATGACTATTGGTTTGTTTGTACTTGCCGTAGGCACTTTTTTAGGAGGTGTATGGGCGAATGAATCCTGGGGGCGTTATTGGGCATGGGATCCTAAAGAAACCTGGGCATTAATAAGTATTATCGTTTATGCCATCGTACTACATTTGCGTTTTATTCCAAAATTGAATAATATGTACGTCCTTAATGTAGCCAGTATGTTTGCGTTTTGGTCTATTATAATGACATCTTTTGGTGTTAATTATTACCTCTCGGGTTTACATAGTTATGCAGCTGGCGACCCTTTGCCTATTCCTGTTTTTGTATATGTTTTAGCTGTATTTATGATCATTGTAACTATTGTGGCTGCAATTAGAAATCGTGATAACCAGGTCGTTTCTGAAAAATAATGACTATTTGAAAAGAAATAATGAGGTTTTGTAGTTAAAACCAATTTTAACAAAGTTATATCTGCGAATACTATAAAAATGACTGGTCAAAATTACTTTGTTGCGATTTTGGATGTTGATTTTTGGTTTTCTCTCAAAAATTAGTACCCTAAACATAAATATAAGTATTAATACTTATATTTGTTTGAGAGCTATTAAATTTCAGATGTCTTTAAAAGAATGGAAGCGATAACTAAAACAACACATAAAGCTAGGTCGGGAGCAAGGTTGTTTTCTGGTGTAGTTTGTAATTCTTGCGATAATATAAATTGCCTGATAAAAAAGAATTTATCAGTTTTGGAAAGCTCAAACTTCACTAATTATAAAAGTAACATTAAATGTAAAAAAGGACAGCAATTTATTATAGAGGGCGCTCCTGTAAATGGATTGTTTTTTATTTTAAAAGGAACTGTTAAAGTCTTTAGAACAGGAATTAATGGAAAAGAGCAAATAGTGCGATTTGCCAAAGAAGGTGAAATTATAGGACATCGTGGTTTTGGTACCGAGGAGTATTATTCTATTGGTGCGATTGCTTTAGAAAATACAACTTTATGCTATTTTTCAAAAGATATTTTACAAGACACGTTGCGTAATAACCCTGAGTTTACATACGACATGATGCTTTTCTATGCGAATGAGCTTAATAAAAGTGAATCTAAAGTAAAGTCACTATCTCAAATGACTGTTAGAGAGCGTATCGTCGATACCTTATTATATATACACAGAAAGTTTGGAGATGTTAACGGTTTTTTAAACCTACCACTAAGTAGAAGAGAATATGCAGATTATGCAGGAACTTCAGAAGAACAAGTTATTAGGGCTTTTTCTGCTCTAAAGAAAGAAGGTTTAATTTCGGCCAGTGGAAAGAAAATAGGCATTAATGATGTCAATCTTTTAAAAAAAGAAATTAACGAACATAACTTCTTTCTAGATACCTAGTTAGTAATATCCCATCTTCAAAAAATGATATAATTTAAAACCTGTGGTTAACACAGGTTTTCTTATGTTATCTTATAGGTTTTAAGTTGTTGTAAAAAGTTGTTTTCTTCTGCCAATAGCCATATTTATTCCAATTAAGTCGTATTAGATTTGTTTCGTAAATAAGTATTAATACTTATGCGCAAGTATAAGTATAGTACATAATAATATATAGATTTATGGAACAAAAAACAATTACTCTCGTACAAGACTCTTTTGAAAAAGTGAAACCAATTGCCTCTACCGCAGCAGAAATATTTTATTCTAAATTATTTGAATTGGACCCGGCCTTAAAACCATTATTCCCGAATAGTGAAGAAGCTATGAAAACACAAGGAAATAAGCTAATGTCTATGTTAGCTTCAGCCGTAGCTGGATTAAACAATTTAGATGCGTTAATACCAATTTTACAGGATTTAGGGAAGCGCCATGTAGAATACAAAGTAGAAGCTTTTCATTATCAAACAGTTGGAGAGGCTTTGTTAGGAACTCTGGAAGCAGGGTTGGGAGACGATTTTACAGCTGAGGTAAAAGACGCCTGGGCATCGGTGTATACTACCATGTCTAATGTTATGATAGAAGCTACTTATGAAACAACATAACTATTAAAAATGAATTATGAAAAACATTACTAAATTTTTAAATATCGCGTATATCATAGCCATAGGGAGTATTAGTTTAATTTCCTGTGGAGGCGTACCTGAAGAAAATAAAGCTTCTGCAAGTACTGAGAATGTATTTTCGGTAGCAGAAGTATTGGAAATGGTTTCTAAAGAAAATGATGTAACACGTACATTATATACCAAAGCCATTGTTGGTAAAGGAAAAACTCAAGGTATGAAGTTTGATGAAGATTGGCGAAAAGATGATGTTGAAGCTGGACCACTACCAGCGTTGTTTTTAAGAGGCGTGGCGACAAGTATAAAGAAAAGCCCTGTGCCATTAGGTTTATATTTGGGGTCTGATTTCCCTGTTAATGCAGCAAATAAATTTGTTGGTAAACAAGCCGTTCTTTTTGAAAAGATTAAAGAAGACCAAGAACCACAATTTTTTTATGATGAAGAACAAGAACTACATACCGCTATGTTTGCAGATGTAGCAGGTGCAGATGCTTGTGTAACATGTCATAATAATCATAAACAATCACCAAAAACAGATTGGAAACTAGGAGATGTTATGGGAGCTACAACATGGCAATATCCTAAGGATTCTTTAAGCTATAAAGAAACGGTAGCTGTGTTAAATTCTTATGCTAAAGGCACAGTAGATATTTATATGGAATACTTGGACGAAATTAAAGCTTTTGAGAAAAGTGAAAAACCAGTAATAGGAGATAAATGGCCTGTAGAAGGAAACTATTTACCAACAGCAGAAGTCTTTCTTGACAGCGTTAAAAAGTTATCATCTTACGAAACAATGAAACATTTGGTGACTATGAATTAGATGAATTTTGTGTTTATTAGCTACAATCATGTCTATAGCTGCTAGTAAGCTTAAGCTATAGACAGGTTGTATTGTAATTTAATTATTAGAATATAATATTGATATATGGTAACCAATAACAAATCTACCATTTTAGGCCTAGTCTTGCTCATACTTTTCCTGATACAATTTTTTTTAAAGTTAGAATGGAATTGGCTATTAGCACTTCAACAAGAGGAAATGTACAAACGTTGGTCTGGTCTGACAATTGCTTTATTAATAACGTTTCAGTGGCTACTTACTATTACCAGAGTTGTTAAAAAATTGAGGAGCTACTCTATAAAAATGACACTCATACATAAATGGTTAGGTGCTTTAAGTCCTTTGTTTTTTTATGCACATAGTATGGGCTTAGGGTATGGTTATTTGCTTTTACTTTCATACATATTCTTTTCAAACGCTTTATTGGGCTATATAAACTTGGACGTCATTAAAAATAACAGTGATTTGTTATTTAAGGGATGGATGATTGTTCATGTGGCATGCTCTATTATCATATCAATACTCATGTTTTTCCATATAGGAGTTGTTTTCTATTATAAATAAATACGACGTATGAAGTTACAGATAAAACATATCATTAAGGAAACAAAAGACTCAATAAGCCTGAGTTTTAAAAACGGAAATTTATTCAACAAATTATCGTATAAACCTGGACAATTTTTAACAGTACATGTACCTATAGATAATGTTGTTCATAAAAGGGCCTATTCGTTTAGTAGTAACCCTTTTACAGAAAAAGATTTAAAAATAACGATTAAACGTGTTGAAAAAGGATTGGTTTCTAACTATCTGCATGATCATATTAAAATAGGAGATAAATTAGGAATAGATAAACCGGCAGGTTCATTTTACGTAGAACCCAAACCTGAAGTAAAAAAACAATATGTTTTATTTGCCGGAGGGAGTGGCATAACACCTATTTATTCTATAATAACATCTGTTTTGGTAAAAGAAGAACAGTCTAGAGTATTGCTGGTATATGCAAATCAAAATATGGAATCTATAATTTTTCATGACGAATTAAAAGCTTTAGCAAATCAATATCCAAATAGGTTTTATGTAGATCATATCCTATCTACTTGTGCAGATGCAGATGCAAACTATCATTCAGGTTTAGCAAATAAAACGTTGTTAGATAAAATACTTTTAAAGTATGATATTAAATATGAGGATCATACTTATATGATTTGCGGACCTTTTGGATTTATGGAAAAAATAAAAGAGATATTAAAAGAAAACGGTATTTCTAGAGAACAAATAAAATTAGAGGTGTTTAAAAGCCCTAAAATAAAGCTTTTAGGTAAAGATTTAATAAGTAACGTGACACTAAAAGTTAAGGGGAATTCCCATCAAATTAAAGTTAGAGGGGATAAATCGATATTGTGGCAAGCGATGTCAGATAACATCGTATTGCCTTATTCCTGCAGATCGGGTATGTGTTCAACATGCAAGGCAAAATGTGTTTCTGGAGAAGTTAAAATGACAGAAGGTCATTTTCTTTCGGAAAATGATGTTGCAAATGGAGATATTTTAACTTGTATAAGCTACCCTATAAGTGAAGAAGTAGTTATTGAAATTTAATTAATATGTATGTTTAAAGTAGGCTCATTAAGAAAAAGACAGTTTATAGGTGGTATTGCAGGTGTTATTATAGGTTTTTCTGTTTTTTATTTTTTAACATTAGAATCGGCTGGAGAATATGTATCTATTGGGCCTATGAATACTGGACACCAAGAATTATCTTGTGTTGCTTGTCATGCAGATGCTAGAGGAAACCTAATGCAACAAATTCAATCAAATATATCTTATGCAGTTGGTAGTAGAGAAGAAGGTGTAGATTTTGGTACAGAAGATGTTACCGTAGACAATTGTTTACAATGTCATGATAGACCCAACGACAGACATCCTAATTATCGTTTTTCAGAACCAAGGTTTAAAGAAGCTGTTAAAAAAATAGATGCCAGAACTTGTATCACGTGTCATTCAGAACATCATGAAGAGCGAGTAAGTGTAACATCTATAGATTACTGTATAAACTGTCATCAAGATTTAGTTGTTGAGAATGATCCTCTGGATATATCACATAAAGATTTAATTACTAAAGAAGAGTGGTTTACTTGTATTCAATGCCACGATTTTCATGGAAATCATAAATATGAAGTCCCAACTAAATTAAAAGATACCATCCCGATGAAAGTTATTCAAGCTTATTTTGCCGGCGGAGAAGATCCGTTTGGTACAGATAAAAAGTATATTGGCTTATCCCAATCTGAATGGTTAGAGCAATTGAATAATAAATGATTAACCCTGCAAAAAAAAGTTTGTAATAGGCTGTTAAGACTTCCCTAAATAGTATCATACTAAATACCATGTATTCTTAAGGAATATTTTCCTTTCTTCACAAAAACATCAATTTATAATTTGCAAAATTGGTGTTTTTGTAATTATTTATATGTTTTTTTGTTAAAATAATATGTTTTATATAAAATATTAATAAATATCATTATATTTGGTAAACCAATCTGGAAAACCAATCTGGTTTTCCAATAGATCTTCAGACAAAAGTTGCTAATTAATGTTATTTAATATTAATTTAAAACTAAACTATTATGAAAAATTTTTTGAAACTTAAAACATCTGTTTTACTATTAATTATTATGGGGTGCTCTGTAGATGAAGGAAAAACTCCAGAACAAATGGAAGCAGTTAACTTAAAGCCTGAAAACCTATCAGCAAAAACTTCTGGAGGATTCTGCGGACCTAATGTTGATTTTGAAGATTTGGTTGTGGAAACTAGTTGGATTTCCGGTAGTACAGGAAACCGTAGTACTTTTGGAGCCTGTGGTGTAGATAATGAAAGCTGGATGGATAAATATAATGACGGTATTGTTATGATGAAATGTTTATCAGGTAAAGGTCATAGAACTGAATTGAAAGAGAATACAGGAGATGAATCCTCATTAAGTACATCCAAAACTATGACATTTACAGCTAAGTACACTAATATAGCAAAAAATGGTATTAGTATAGCTCAGATTCATAACAGAGGCAGTGGGATTAAAAGACCTTGGATAAGACTTTATATAGACGATGATAGGTATATTAGAATTAAAGAAACTGAAACAAACCCTACTGGTAGCAGTTCTAGTTATTCTACTTATACTGGGCCAAAATATACTTCTGGGAATGTTATAACAGTTACAGTTAAAACAGGTTTAAGTGGTCAGTCTAAAGCAGAGGTGAAAGTGCAAACTAATGGAAATAGTTGGACAAAAACGCTTTCTCCCAGCAGTGCATGGAGTAGTAAGAGCAATACATATTATTTAAAAGCCGGTGTTTACACAGAAGGTAATGATAAAACCTGTACTGTTAAATATAGTTACTTCTCAATAAATCACTAAAAAGATTTTAAATAGGGTAAAATCGATTATTATTTTTTATAAGACCTGTCTTTATTTATTAAAAACGCATAATACGTATTTTATATGTTACTATTAAGTGACTATACTTACTTATTTAATTTGTTTATTATTAGATATTTATAATTAAAACCTGTTTTTTGACAGGTTTTTTTATGGATTAAAAAGAGGTTTCAACGTGGTGTTCATCATGAAATAGAACTAAGACTACTTATATATTTGCAGTATAAATAAGTATTATTACTTAGAAATTATTAAAAACTACAAATATGAAATCATTAATTACTAAAACAACATTGCTATTTTCTCTTTCATTATTGTTTTTTTCTTGTGGAGGAAAAGAAAAAAAGGAAACTGCTACAGAAGGTGTTGTAACTAAAACCTCTAAAACAAAAACATTAGATATTGAAAAACCGCAATTAACATTCGGTTTTATAAAATTAACCGATATGGCGCCATTAGCCATCGCAAAAGAAAAAGGTTTTTTCGAAGATGAAGGTTTATTTGTATCTGTAGAAGCACAATCAAATTGGAAAAATGTATTAGACCGTGTTATTGATGGTCAGTTAGATGGTTCACATATGTTAGCAGGTCAGCCTATTGCTGCAGGTGCAGGTTTTGGACGTCAGGCAGAATTGGTAACACCTTTTTCAATGGATTTAAATGGTAATGGTATTACCGTATCGAACGATGTTTGGTCTAAAATGAAACCTAATGTACCTAAAGGAGCAGATGGGAAACCTATTCACCCTATTAAAGCAGAAGCTTTAAAACCGGTTATTGAAGATTACAAAAATTCTGGTAAAGCTTTTAAAATGGGTATGGTATTCCCAGTATCTACACACAATTATGAAATTAGATATTGGTTAGCAGCAGCAGGTATTCACCCAGGGATGTACACAGCAGAAAATGTGCAAGGACAAATTGATGCAGAAGTTTTATTATCTGTAACGCCACCACCACAAATGCCAGCAACGCTTGAAGCAGGTACCATTTATGGGTACTGTGTAGGAGAGCCATGGAACCAACAAGCTGTTTTTAAAGGTATTGGAGTGCCAGTAACTACTAACTATGATATATGGAAAAACAACCCAGAAAAGGTATTTGTAATGACAAAGAAGTTTGTTGAAGAAAACCCAAATACAGCTGTTGCAGTTACTAAAGCTTTAATTAGAGCTGGAAAATGGTTAGATGAGCCGGGTAATAGAGCAGAAGCTGTAAAAATCTTATCGATGTCTCAATATGTTGGAGCAGATGAAGTTGTATTAGCAAATTCTATGACAGGAACTTTTGAATTTGAAAAAGGAGACAAACGAGACATGCCAGATTTCAACGTATTCTACAAATACAATGCAACATATCCGTTCTATTCAGATGGTATTTGGTTTTTAACTCAAATGAGACGTTGGGGACAAATTCCAGAGTCTAAACCAGCAGCTTGGTACTCTGAAACTATAAAAGATATTTACAGACCAGATATCTGGAAAAAAGCAGCTGCACTTTTAGTAGAAGAAGGTAATATTCCTGCTAAAGATATTCCAACAACAGATGGATATAAACCTGTAACCACCGATTTTATTGATGGTACTAAATATGATGCTAAAGATCCTATAGGCTATATCAATAGTTTCTCAATAGGAAATAAAGATAAAGTTGCACAGTAAATATGTAACTAGATATCATCCATTTATTTCAGTTGTTTGTCATTTCGACAGAGTGGGGACAAACGACGAGAAATCTCATAAAGTAAAGAGATTACTCAGTGTTCGGAATGACAAATAACAAAATTATAATAAGCACATTATTAAAACAAAATAAAAATGAAACAGAGTTTAACCTTAAATAAAGTCACCAAGTTTGTTGGTTTAGGTTTTTTAGGAACACTAAAAGATTTATTTACTGGAAAACTAGAAAAAGAAGATTTTAAAACGGTCTTACGTAAAACAATAGTACCTATTGCTTCTATATTCTTGTTTATAGGATTGTGGCATATGGGGGCAAAGACACTTTATAATATTGAAGCTGATTATAAAATTAATAAAGCTTTAAAGGAACAAGGACAAGCAGCAGCAGATGCAACTGCTGCCTGTATAGCTTCTGGTGACATTAGTTGTCAACCAAACTCCTTACCATCTCCGGCACAAGTTTGGGAATCTTATAAGTCACTACTTAGAGACCATAGTATTATTAGCGCCGACAAAGCAGCATTTAAAGAAAAGACTGCTGCTTTAAATGAAAAGCGAATCGCAGAAGGAAAAATTCCTATTGTTTATACAGGAAGGCCTTCGTTTGTAGATCAAATTTTTAGAAGCCTAAAAACGGTATTTGCTGGATTTTTATTAGCTCTTTTAATTGCTGTACCTCTTGGGATATTTATTGGACTAAGCCCCACTTTAAAAAGTTCATTTAATTGGTTTATTCAAATTTTTAAACCAGTATCACCAGTAGTTTGGTACCTGTTAGTATTTATGATTGTAAAAACACTTCTTATTGATTCCAGTGAGGACAGTTCATTTACAATTTCGTTTATCAGTGTTGGTTTATGCTCTATGTGGGCAACTTTAGTGAATACTGCTATGGGAGTATCATCGGTAGATAAAGATTATATTAATGTTGCTAAAGTATTAAAACTCGGATCTGCTCAAAAAATATTTAAGGTGGTATTACCGTCATCCTTACCATTAATATTTACAGGTTTAAAAATAACCTTATCTGTTGCATGGATGGTGTTAATTGCTATCGAATTATTAGCACAAAGCCCTGGTTTAGGATTATTTGTTTGGGAAGAATTTCAAAATGGAGCCAACGATTCTAACTCAAAAATTATTGTAGCCATGTTTGTTATTGGAATCATAGGATTCTTATTAGACAGATTGATGTTAACAATACAAAATGCGGTGTCTTTTGATAAAACAGATGCGATTTAAAATATGAAAAGTTGTTTAGATGTCTAGTCGTATAATCCAGCAATCGAGTAGCGGCTTAACAAATCAATAACTTAACAAATCAACATTAAAAATATGGCATATTTAGAATTAAATAATATACACAAGACTTACGGACAAGGCGATCATGCCACCGAAGTACTTTCCAATATCAATTTATCAATTGAAGAAGGTGAGTTTGTAGCCATTGTAGGTTTTACAGGCAGCGGCAAAACGACTTTAGTAAATTTGATTAATGGTTTATTAGAGCCAACAAAAGGGGAGGTTTTATTTAAGGGAACTCCTGTAGTAGGTACAAGTCATGAGCGCGGTGTCATCTTTCAAAACTATTCGCTATTACCATGGTTAACAGTGGGACAAAATGTATTTATGGCTATTAAGGAAGCTTTTCCGAAGAAAAGTAAAAAGGAATTAAACGAAATTGTTGCAGAATATGTAGAAATGGTAAGTTTAACACCTGCAATTAATAAACGTCCTAAAGAATTATCTGGTGGAATGCGTCAACGGGTTGCTGTTGCTAGAGCTTTAGCTATGAAACCAGAAATGATTATTATGGATGAACCCTTAGGAGCATTAGATGCTTTAACTCGTGGAAATCTTCAAGATGAAATCTTAAATATATGGGGTAAAGATAGAAGAACCGCTTTGCTAATTACTAATGATGTAGATGAAGGTATTTATATGGCAGATCGTATTATTCCTTTAAGGCCGGGACCAAATGCAACTCTAGGGCCAGAGTTTAAGATTGATATTGACCGCCCAAGAGATAAAACAGAGATGAATGATAATGCCAATTACAAAAAGACAAGAAATGCCATTATAGAGTATTTAATGGATATAGGGGACGAAAGAAAATCGCAAAGCAAAGAAGAGTTTGTGCTTCCGGATTTGAATCCGAAAGATTTTGTTAATCAATTTAAATAAGGTATCAGCATGAGTACAATACTTGAAAATAAAACAACAAAAAGTCATACAGATAATGGACTTTTTCCTTCTAACGATGTCATGTTAGACCTAAAAAAGTTAAAAAAAGTTTATCCTACACCAAAGGGAGATTATGTGGTTCTTGAGGATTTAAACCTTCAAATAAAAAAAGAAGAGTTTGTAACTATAATAGGGCATTCTGGTTGTGGTAAAACCACTATGCTTTCAATGATTGCTGGATTAAATCCCATTTCAGGAGGTAATATATCTGTTTTAGGAAAGTATATTAAAGGTCCCGGACCAGACCGAGGGGTTATTTTTCAAGCTCCCAGTTTAATGCCTTGGATGACATCGCTTCAAAATGTATTATTAGGCGTTAATAAAGTATTCCCACATGCTACCAAAGGCGAGCGTCATGATATTGCTAAATATTACCTTCAAAAAGTAGGATTAGAAGGTGCTTTTATTAAAAAGGCATCCGAATTATCTCAAGGTATGCAACAGCGTGTAGGTATAGCAAGAGCTTTTGCTATAAAACCTAAAGTGTTATTGTTAGATGAGCCTTTTGGAATGCTAGACTCTCTTACCAGAGGGGAGCTTCAAGATATTCTTATTGAAATTTGGAACAAAGAAAAAATTACAGCTGTAATGATTACCCATGATGTTGATGAGGCTATATTTTTGGCCGATCGTGTCGTTATGATGACAAGTGGCCCTAAGGCAAAAATAGGGGATATACTGAATATTGATTTTGAAAGACCTCGTACACGAAAAGCCGTTTTAGAGCATGATGATTATTATAAATATAGAAAACATTTAATAGATTTTTTAGAACATTAATTAAGATTAAAACGTGAGATATATCATAAAATACTACATATAGTGAAGTTATATTTGTCAGTGTAAGTATAGGCTTATGTTTTATTAAATAGAAAGATTAAAAAACAACTCAAAATTAGAAACAACTTGAATTTACAATCAAAATTAAAAATTATGAAGCAGATTTATTTATTTATAGCAATGTTGGCCATGTCGGTTCAGTTTGCAAACGCACAATTTACATTAGATGGAGAGTTACGTTCACGTGCAGAATACCGTCATGGTTTTGGAAGTCTAATTGCTGATGGAACAGATGGCGGATTTGGTATTTCAACTCGTATGCGTTTAAACACAGGCTATTCAGTAGATGCCTATAAATTTTATGTAAGCTTGCAAGACGTATTAGTATGGGGAGAAAACAGACAAATATTACCATACGATCAAAACAATTCGTTTGCCGTTTTTCAAGCCTGGGCAGAAATTAATTTAGCAGAAGGACTTTCAACTAAATTAGGACGTCAGGTATTATCATACGACGACCAACGTATATTAGGTGGGTTAGATTGGGCACAACAAGGACGTAATCATGATGCTGCTTTGTTAAAATATAGCAAGAATGGATTTGCTTTAGATTTTGCTTTAGCTTTTAATCAGGATTATTCAAACCCTACAGGTTTTGTGTCAACAGGAACAGGTTATAATACATCCGGTTTCTTCTCTTATAAAACGATGCAAATGTTGCACTTAAATAAGAAATGGGAAAACTTTGGAGGAAGCTTGTTAATTATGAATAATGGATTTCAAAATGAAGCTGCAGGTTTAACAGATGTTGCAAATTTACAAACTATAGGAACTCACTTAACTTTCTCTAAAGAGACGTTTTCTGTAGCCGCAAATGCTTATTTGCAAACAGGAGAGGCGATATATACTCCAGCATCTGGGGCTGTTTACAAAGATGTTAAAAGTGCTTATTTATTAGGCTTAGATTTGGGCTATAAAGTATCTCCTAAAGTAAATTTAGGTGCAGGAATAGAGATTATTAGCGGTAATGACGAAAGTGATGCAGCCAATACAGGTGCATTTTTCCCACTATATGGAACCAATCATAAATTTAACGGATTTATGGATTATTTCTATGTAGGTAACCATGCTAATTCTATTGGTTTATTCGATGTACATGTAAGTGCTAACTTTAAATTTACTGAAAAATCTAGTCTATTGATTAAAGCATTAAATTTTAGTGGTGAACAAGAGTTAGCAAGTGGCGAAAAATCTTTAGGAACTGAAATAGATTTAGTATTTAAACAGGCATTTAAAGGGTATGCTTTAGTTGTAGGATATTCTCAAATGTTTGCCAGTGATGGTATGTACGAGCTAAAAGGTGTAACCGAAGATGTTGCTGCCAGTGGACAAAACTGGGCATGGGCTATGTTGGTGTTAAAACCTAAATTTTTAAATGGTGCTAAAAAATAATTGACATAATTTTAGTTACTTTAAATTGGAAACAGTGTTTTGTTTTAGTGTTAATCCAATTTGAAAATCCCCGAGAGGGGATTTTTTTTGCTTAAGTTTTATGAAGTTTAAATAATGGACTTTCTAAATGCCGTATCACAATTTATAAATTCCATTTTTAATAGCATATAATACAAGCCCGATTCTATTCTTAATATTCAATTTTTGAAACAGGTTATCTCTGTAACCATCAATTGTTTTTGGACTTAAAAACATCTTTTCTGCTATTTGCTTATAAGTCAATTCAGAACATGAGTATTTTATAAATTCTATTTCTCTTTTTTTTAGTTGAATTTTAGTTGAATTATCATCATTTAAAGAATTGATCAAAATATTTGACACATCTTTCGTATGATAATAGCCATTTTTTATGGTTTCTTTTAAAGCTAATTCTAAAATATCTTTTTCAACATCTTTTAAAAGATACCCTTTAGCTCCGGCTTTAAGCATTTTTATAATAGTTATATCATTTTCTTCAACAGAAAGGGCTATAACATTAATTTTAGGGTATTCTTTTTTTATGATTTCAGTAGTCTCAATGCCGTTTAAGATAGGCATGTTAACATCCATAAGTATAATTTCAGGAATATTATCGAATGTTTTGAGCTTAGTAAGGAGCTCTTTGCCATTTTTGCAAGTATAAAGTACATTAAAATCTTCAAAAGAATTTACTAGGCTTGCTATGGCTTGAGATAATAAAACATGATCTTCAACAATGACTATCTTATGTGCTTTCATGGTTAAAGTTTGTAAGTAATAGTTAGTTTGGTTCCTTTATTTGGTTCGGATAAAATGGTAGCATTCGCATTTACCAATTTAGCTCTATTTTTTATGTTAGTTAAACCAATTCCAGAATAGTTTTTTTTGTTTAAATCAAACCCTAAACCATTATCCTTTGCAATAATAGTTAACATATCTGGTTGATAGTTTAATAAAATATCTAAATGAGTTGCTTTGGCATGCTTTATAGTATTCGAAAAAAACTCTTGTAAAATTCGAAAAAATACAATCTCAATTTTGCCGTCTATTTTTATTTGTTGCCCTTTAATAGTAAATTTAGATTCTATATAATTAAGCCTGTTAAATCGATTAATTTCATCGGTTATAGCTTGTTCTAAAGACATGTTTTTTAGAGCATCGGGATTAATTAGTTTAGATAAAATCCTTAATTCCTTAAGGCTTTTATTTAATGTCTCCTTTATATCACTAGCAGGAGAATTGTTTTGTAACTGTATTTTTGCTAACGTTAATAATTGTCCAATATTATCATGCAATTCCCAGCTAATATTTCTAAAGGTTTCTTCTCTAATTTCAATTTTGGCTTTAGATATTTCTTGTTCAAAATGTTTTTTGGCAAACTCGTTTTTTAATAGCAAGGCGTTTTTCCTTTTTTGAAAAAAAAGAAAAAGAGAAATCATTGTAATTATTAAAATAAATAAGACAACAGATGATATAATTAAAAATGATTGTATTTCTTTTTCGTCCATAAGAAGCCTATTATATAAAAACAGTAAAGAATCATATTTAAACTAATTAAAATTATAATAAATGTATCATTTGCTTCAAATGCTAAATTAAAATACTTAGATAATAGCATGAAAGGAATCATTCCTACGTAAAATAAAATAATTGCTAAAGCTATCCAAAAACTTAATTTATATTTAATTGAAAATATACTATCGGTATTTGCTAGCTCATAAAAATAAAAGCCAGTTAGTATTACAATAAAAATAGCTCCAGTTACGAATGAATAATCAAGAAACTCATCATTTTTATTTAAAATAAAATTGGTAATTATTACTATGACAAAAATAAAGGCAAAGAATAATGTTAATTTTTTGTGTAATTCTCGTAATAAAATGGAATAATACCAATTATAATAAAATATAAAACTAATACCTATGAATATATTGTATATCAAATAAATATTAAAAGAATATAAATCTGCTAAAATTCCACAAGAAAAATCTAAAATAAATACAATCCACAGAAAAGGAAGAAAATACTTTTCTGTGGAAAATTTATATTTTTTATAATTTACTAAAGCAATAACAGCAGTTATTAATTGAAGTACATTAATTAAATATGGAATATATTTCATAGGCTATTTATGCATTATAACTCTTTAGGTGGTTTTCCAGCATGAGCAAAGTTATATGCCGGAATTTTGTTAATATTATTATTTCCACTAAATGTTATGTTTACTGGTAAAAAACTCCCTTTAGAGGTTATTTTATCTCCAGTAGGAACTAAAATAACAGTCGAATACCCTGGATCTGGATGTGATTTATCTCTAGGATAAGCACCTTTATAAATACGAATTCCTAAATTTTTATAGCCCAATGAATCCGCTTCTTGTTCTACATAAGCAATGTATTTTTTTAATTCATCCAAGTCAAACCAGAATTCACGAGTATCTCTTATATTAAGATATTTATTTATGGTGTCACCTCGAGTTTTTTTAAACTCTTCTTCTAAAGCATTAGCATACTCATAATCAATAGCTTGCTTTGGGCGATCGATTTTTTTAGTTTTTGGTTTGTCTAGGCATGATTGAAACAATAGAGCTATAATAATCAAAAGTATAGCCGATTTTAAATGCAGTTTAGTTTTCATTATGTGGTTTATTAAAGGTTATTCTCAAAAATACATAATTAATATTTGAGTTTTATATCTCAATGAGACGTTCTATAAAATACAATTTGATTTAAATTATTGATAATCAATTTATTGATAATGTTTTTTTGATAAAGCAACAGTGTTTTCCTTTGTTAAAAAAGGGGGAAAATCCCCTATTTAAAAAATAAAACACTTATGGCATTTCGGAATAATACCCTTGTAGATTTTTAGGCTTTTTACTCTTGATTCAGCATGATTTTAAAAATACTTTTGAATCATTAATATTTAATGATAAAATCTAAAGGAAATATCTTAAAAATATATTAAATGGAAGCCCTCGTAAACATATTAACTATTAAAAATACTATTGACGGTATTTGGATTAATAATAATAAAAACACAAAAAACACTGTTAAAATAATTATTTCCAATAATGGAAAAAATGTTCAGGTATATGGTAAATATAATCAGAAAGATTATAGCTGGGGAACTAAAATACTAACCCCAGAAATAAACAGTACTAATATGTACTGGACTGTTTTTCACAATATAAAAGCAAAATACACATTCATATTTACCATTGATAATGATAAAATGGAAGTAAGATATGAACAGGATTATAAATCTCCATCAAAAGAAACAAAATGGTTTACTGAAAACTTAACAAAACTTAACCTATACGAATACGAGTCTGTGGTTGCATCAAAGCCTATTGAAATTGTAACACCCTCTACAATTGAGTTAGAGGGCACTCCACTACAAGAACCTGATAGTGCTCCCATTTTGTGTTTAGATGATCTAACTGTCGATCACGACTTAGAATCTCTTTATAATACTACAAACATAAAAGAGCGCATAAAGCCTAAAACAGGAATTTTTAATTATTTGCCTAGTTATGGTATATATAAGTGGATGCTAGGCGTATCAACATTAATTGGTGCCTATTTAAAAAAAGTGCGTCATACGGTTTCTATTCGTAAATTAATGTCATTACAGACATGACTACCTAAACACAGCAATGTGGTACCTCCCCCGGTATTAAAGGTGGAGTTTAGAAGGAAACTAAAATACTTGGTATATTTAAGAGTTGTAGGCTTATTGCGCTAAGTATTGATTAAGACCTTGAAATTATTTCGGGGTCTTTTCTTTTTATATATGATAAGGATTACTTTAACATTGTCTTTCTTGTGTGACACCTAGTATAGTTAAAGTGAAAATGGAATCTTTTTCTTCACGATTAAACTTTAAAACCATCCCCTTTTTGTACATGAACAAATCAGTAAGTTAAGTAGATTACATGTGTTTTATTTTCTTACATTTGAAAAAAATAATCAATATGCTTAAAAAGGTTTTTGGAAGCGCTGTCTTTGGCGTGGAAGCCACTACAATAACGGTCGAGGTTAATGTAGATTCAGGTATAGGCTATCATTTAGTTGGGTTGCCGGATAATGCCATAAAAGAAAGTAATTATCGTATTGCAGCAGCACTTCAAAATAACGGTTATAAAATCCCAGGAAAGAAAATAACAATTAACATGGCACCTGCCGATTTGCGGAAGGAGGGGAGTGCCTACGACCTTACTTTGGCTATCGGAATCTTGGCGGCCTCTAAGCAAATTAAAACTGAGGATTTAGAACGTTATCTAATTATGGGAGAACTTTCGCTTGATGGAAGTTTACAGCCTATAAAAGGCGCATTACCTATTGCAGTTAAAGCTAGAGAAGAAGGGTTTGAAGGTTTTATTTTACCTGAACAAAATGCTAAAGAAGCTGCTATAGTAGATGGTTTAGAAGTTTATGGTATAAATAATATATGGCAGGTAATTAATTATTTTGACAAGGGTGAACCGCTTGAACAAACTATAATCAATACTCGTGAAGAGTTTTATAAAAATTTAGAATTTCCAGAATTTGATTTTTCAGATGTTAAAGGACAGGAAGGTATTAAGCGTTGTATGGAAATTGCAGCAGCTGGAGGGCATAATATCATTTTGATAGGTCCACCGGGTGCTGGAAAAACGATGTTAGCAAAACGTTTGCCTAGTATTTTACCTCCTATGACACTTTATGAAGCTTTGGAAACGACTAAGATACATTCGGTGGTTGGTCGAATTAAAGATTCTGGGCTTATGGCGCAACGACCTTTTAGGAGTCCTCATCATACTATTTCGGACGTCGCTTTGGTCGGGGGTGGTGCATTTCCACAACCCGGAGAGATTTCTTTATCGCATAATGGCGTGTTGTTTTTAGATGAATTGCCAGAATTTAAACGTGGTGTTTTAGAAGTATTAAGGCAACCGTTGGAAGATAGAGAAGTGACTATTTCGCGTGCTAAGTTTACCGTAACATACCCATCATCGTTTATGTTGGTGGCGAGTATGAATCCGAGTCCAGGAGGTTATTTTAATGATCCCAATGCTCCAGTAACTTCCAGTCCTGCGGAAATGCAACGTTATTTGAGTAAGATTTCTGGGCCTTTATTAGATCGGATCGATATTCATATTGAAGTAACGCCTGTGCCTTTTGAAAAGCTGTCGGAAGATAGAAAAGGGGAAACTTCGGTAGATATAAGAAAACGAGTTACCAAGGCTAGAGAAATTCAAACCAATCGTTTTAAAGAATCTGATGTTGTACATTATAATGCGCAAATGAATACAAAGCAAATTCGAAAGTATTGTTTGTTGGATGAAGCTTCTAAACAGTTATTAAAGACAGCTATGGAGCGTTTGAATTTGTCTGCTCGTGCCTATGATCGTATTTTGAAAGTTTCTAGGACTATTGCG
Organism: Flavivirga aquimarina; assembly: GCF_030540835.1. Classification (GTDB taxonomy): domain Bacteria; phylum Bacteroidota; class Bacteroidia; order Flavobacteriales; family Flavobacteriaceae; genus Flavivirga; species Flavivirga aquimarina. The sequence goes on from NZ_JAUOEK010000063.1 coordinate 119,687, forward strand.
GATTTAGAGGGTGTGGAAGACGTTAATGGTTCTCATATTAGTGAGGCTATTCAATATAGAAGTTTGGATCGTGAGGGGTGGTTGGGGTGACTTATTCCTGCGGCATGTGCTGAACTTGTTTCAGTAAGGCAGGAATCTAAAAACATACAAGAGGTGTATACTTGTGACAGCACTCGTTGCAAACGATCTCAATGTCATAAAGTTAAGGGTTTATTTATTTGATTTTCAATGTTTTATCTTTGTTTTTTCGATATGATTTTCGTATATTATATTGATAATCAAACATTTATTACCTTGAAAAAAAACTGCTATTTTTATTTTTAAAAAATTAAAAGTAGAATTATTTAGTGAAAGTCTAAAAAACGAGTTTCGTGTATCTGAAAACAACTTCATAGCTACGCAAAAGTCTTTCTCTAGAAATTGAAAACTTCGTAAGTTTTTTAAAATTAAAATCCCACCAGAAATTTACAAAAAGTGCTTTCGTTCAGGCTAGAATGAAAATTGAACCAAAAGTATTCAAACATCTTTCTCAAACCTTAATAAAAGAATTTTACACCGATAATGAATTAAGTGTTAAACTATGGAAAGGGTTTAGGCTTTTAGCCGTAGACGGTTCTCGTATTACTTTACCAATTACAAAAGAGTTAAAAGAACTATATGGTGAAACCAAAAATCAAACGATAACTAGTATAGTGCAAGCAAGATGTTCGGTTCTATATGATATTGAGAACAACTATGTTTTGGATGGTCTATTAGCTCCTCTAAAACAAGGAGAGCGGGAACTAGCAATTTCACATTTATCAAACTGCAAAAAAGGAGACCTGTTAATTTACGATAGAGGTTATCCTTCTTATTATTTTATACATCAACACCAAGAGAGAAATCTTGATTATTTAATGCGTGTAAAAATCAGTTTTAGTCAGCTTATCATTGATTTTGAAAAAAGCAAAAAAAGATCTCTAATTACTAATATCTATCCAGGTAAAAACACAAAACTATCAGATAAACCATATGATAGAAATACGCCAATCAAGGTTAGGTTAATTCGAGTGGAATTACCTAAGGGGCAAGTTGAAGTTTTAATAACCTCCTTGCTTAATAGCAAAGTGTACCCTAGCTCTCTCTTTAAAGAACTTTATGCCAAAAGGTGGGGTGTTGAAACCTTTTATGATGAGTTAAAAAACAAACTGAAAATTGAACATTT
>NZ_JAUOEK010000064.1 GCF_030540835.1 Flavivirga aquimarina
GGCGCATTCAGAATTTAGGTCGATATAATGATTATAAGACATAAAAACTCCAAGATTTGATTTATATGAAGTCTTGGAGTTTCTTTTTTCTAAATTTAGAGATGAGAATAGGGTTTTTATAGAGAACAAGTCATAGGTATCCCATGATTTTTTGTGTTTTACAAATTTAGGCTGCTATTTGAGTTAGACTGTTTTGTATGCGCCTTCCTATTTCCAAAGCATTGGCAGTATGTATTCCAAAGCATATCCAGAGTTTTTCTGTAGCCTTTGTTTTGGCTTTGATTCTCTTAAGGTGATAATGTTCTTTTTCTTTGCCAAAACTACCTTCTAGCCGTGTGGCTCGCTCTTTGGTAATTAAAGCTTTGAGCTTCTTTTCGTCTTTATAGTTTTCAGGAAGTTTTCCTTTACGTTTAAAATCCGTTTTAATATTATTTTTGGTTACAAACGTCCTGTTCTTGTTTGTAGCATAAATAGCATCGGCTCCCAATACTTTTGTTTTTACTTTGGTGAGCGATTGTGCCTTATATATCGAACTTTTAAGACGGGTGCCCTCATTAAAAGCATTAAAGCTTAAGTGTTCGATAAAATTGATACCATCGATCTGGAGCTTGTTTACTTTGGCTCCAAATTCAACTGGTTTTACTTCTTTGCCCCTTACAATTGGTCTAAGGTAATCTTTAGCGACACTAACAATTCGGTTTTTTGGAGGCTTACCTGTCTCGAAGTACACTTTCTGCTGTTGGTGTACTTTTTTAATGGTAGCTACCCTGCGATAATAGGTGACCGTAAATTTAACTTTGTGAGAATTACGGAGTACTGCTTCAAAACCGATAAGTTTATGGAGCAGGCCCAATAAGGCTCTAATGAGAGGCCTGCGCTTTTTGTTGGTTTTCCGTCGCATTTTGCTAAATCCAAAATAGCGTTTCTTCCATTTGATATATTTGGTGCGCAGCATTTTTATACCTAAATATTTACAGGTGTCCCTGAGTTGGTTGTAGAGCCAGTCCACCGCTTCCCATAATAGCTTTGTAGGTGTAGGATAACGCAGTTCACTCTCATAGCAGGTAGCATCAACTGTAACTTGGCTCTTGTTGTCAATATAAGGTTGCCAATGATGGTACAGCGTTTTCTCAAGCAGATCGATATTGAGCTTATCGGCTAGTTCACAACGTATTTGGCTTACTATTTTGAAATTTGTCAGCCGAATAAGACCTAAGTGTATATCACAAAAAAACTGGTAATCTATATTACTGTTAAGTTGCTCAATAAGCTTCCTGTCTGAACAACAGGCATAATGTTTCAAAAACATAAGTGCTAATCTTCCCTTAGGACTGAACACCATTTTAGAGCCTGCTGTTTTTTCTTTAATCTGTAAATCCTCAACCAGGGATTCCCAGGGAATGGCCAGGTGAATTTTACCTAGATCGCTCTCTAAAAAACGAGTATAATAAGCATGCATATTTTCCGTCGCGGATAAAAACGAAAAACTATGTTGAAAGTCAGAAAATCTTTGTAATTTCATAGTCAAGGAAAAAAGAAAACCCCGTTTTTGGCTCGTCATAGCTGATTTCGGGGTTTTTGGTTTCCTTAATTTACAACAAAACCCTCATATTTACAAGGGTTTTCTTATTTATGAATGTGCCT
>NZ_JAUOEK010000072.1 GCF_030540835.1 Flavivirga aquimarina
TGATAGATAGCTTATATCTATGGTTGTATTTGTAGTTTCTAATACTTTTTTTCCCAATAGATTATAAACCTGTACTTTTTCTGCTTTATTTAATGTGCTCAAGCTAATATTCAATGTGTTTAAAACAGGGTTGGGGTATAGACTTATAGCATTAAATTCATTATCTAGTACACTTAAACTACTACAATTATTACTAAAACTGGCTGTAATGTCTATATCATCACTCCATTGAGTCGTGCTGTAAGCTACATCATCTACTTGTATACAACTTAAATTTGGATTACCACTTGCATCGAACACAAAGAAATTTGTATTATTTCCATTTGCCATATTTAAGCTTGTTAAAGCATTATCAGAACAATATAATATTTCAAAGTCTGGATTATTGGATATATCTAAGCTCGTTAAAGCATTATCAGAACAAACTAATACTTTTAAACCTGTATTATTGGATATATCTAAGCTTGTTAAAGTATTACCAAAACAATATAATTCTTCTAAATCTATATTATTGGATACATCTATGCTTGTTAAAGTATTATCAGAACAATATAATATTTTTAAATCTGTATTATTGGATATATCTAAGCTTGTTAAAGTATTATTATAACATAATAAACCTGAAATATTAACAAATGCCTCTATACCTGTTAAATCTGATATAGATTTAGAAGAAACATCAAAAATACCTGTAAAAGCTAATGCTTCGGCACAGCTAATTTCGGTATCATTATCCGTATTTATATTAGTATCTGCTATTAACGCTGCCTTAAAATTGACATCGGGTATATTTACATTTCCTGTACATTGAGCCTGTACAGCTATTTGTGTTAATCCTAATAAAAAGAGCGTTAAAACTAGTAATTGTTTTTTCATGAATTTTTGAGTTTTAAAATTAGTATAAAAGAAACCATTTTTTAGTCAGATTACATCACAAAACAGTCAATTTAAATTTAACAAGCTTTTATCCGTTGCTAAAAATCTAACTATTCAATTAGTAATTTCACTATTATACATATTATTTTTTATGTTTGAAGTTCAAGAAAAGATTGCAAATAAAAGATGACTAAAAGGATAAGGTAATATATTACATTAGGAGCAGGTGAAAACACTAATAAAAATGAATTAAAAATATTACGTCATTACAGTCTTTGGCAATGTTTAGATCATAAATAAACCAGTCCTACCACCAATAACTCCTGAAACCTGTTTTATTGATAATTCTATCCTCTAATTTTGAGAGCTTGTATATTAAGGGTTAAAATAATAATTAATTCAAAGAAGGTCAACTCTGGTTAAAATTGTCTGGATGTGTTAAATAATCCCCAAAGCACAAAGCTCTGGAGGATTATCTAACTGCAAAAGGATTTAATAAATACTAACCAAAAATCCCAATATTTTTAAGCGTTTAAAAAGCTATTACCTGTTGTTGGTTGTTGTCCTGTTATTAACCATGAATTAGTACTAAAACCGAAACAGTATATTGCTTTAGTATAAAACCTTATACAAAAAGACTAAATCTAAACATCACTTTTTGGTCAATAAACATCACTAATGATTCAATTCTGTTAGAATTGTTATGCATATCAACAGGTATGTTTATTTTTGGTACATAACTCAAATTTAAGCCCCATGATAAAAAAGATTTCCAACCTACTTTACAGATATATTACACTTGGTGCAGACGAAAATACGAGTCAGAATGACTTGAAAAAGATTACTCTGTTACATATCTTTTGTAACACCTGGTATCTTTTTTTAATCGCTTCTTTTATTGAAGATTTTTTAAAAAACAAATTGATTTTAATGAATTATCTGACTATATTCTCATCAACAATAATCGTACAGGTATTACAATACTATAAAAAGTTTTATATCGCTCGTCTTTCCTTTATGTCTTTTATTTTTGTTAGCGTTATATATTTTTCCAATTATGTATACAAAGGTCAGCTTTTAGAATATTTTTTGTTAGCACTTCCATGTATGGCATTAATTTACATCGATAATAAAAAAATCAACATCTTAATATTCGTTGTATGTTTAATGGTACTCTATATCCCCAATTTATATTTTAAACATTATCCTATTCCTGTTTTAAATAATGTGAACCCTCCATTCTTGTTCTTAAACCTTTTTATTGTAATGAGTTACTTTAAAAGCCTTAATATTAGAAATGAAAAAATACTAGAAGCCAAAACCAGAGAACTGGAAGAACTGGATAAATTTAAATCACAATTTTTCACCAATATATCTCATGAAATACGAACTCCTTTAACTCTAATTAATGGGCATATATCTGATTTAGATGCACATACTTTTGAAAACAGATCTTTGCCTACAATTCAATCTGGTATTAAAAAGCAGATTAATATAATTACTAATATGGTGGACAATGTGTTAGATTTAGCCAAAATGCGATCTTCTAATTTTAGTTTGGAATTAAAACCTATTAATATTTCTGAATTGATTCAAAAACACTATTTGAATTTCGAGCCTTTATTCAAGCAGAAAAATATTGCTTTTCACATTTTTAAAAATTCTAAAGATTGCATGGTTAATATTGATGTTGTTTTTTTTGAAAAAGCCATTAATAATATCCTTACGAATGCTTTGAAATATACCGATGAGGGTGAGGTTAAAATTACTATTTCTAAAAAAAATCAACATGTTCATATAGCTATTTCTGATACTGGAATAGGTATCTCTAAAAACGACCTGAAGCATGTTTTCGATCGGTTTTATCAAGTAAATAACGATACTAACAAATCCGGTGGTAGTGGTATTGGTTTGGCATTTAGTAAAGAAATTATTAAATTACATAATGCTCAAATTTTATTGGCCAGTGAGCTTAATGTCGGAAGCACGTTTACCATTGTACTACCATTAGAAAAAAGTATAGCTGCAACTCTTGTTACACCAGTAGATACAACACCCGTTTTCATAAAAGAAGAGTATCCTCTACAACAAGTCTCTATAGAATCGAGTCATATTTTTTTAGTTGTTGATGATAATTATGATATGCGCCAATATTTAATCTCTATACTAAACAATTATAGTTGTTTAGAAGCTTCTAATGGTTTAGAAGCGCTTGAAATTATAAAAGAAAAAAGGGTTGATTTTATTATTACAGATTATATGATGCCTAAACTAAATGGGTATGAGTTTATCTTAAAACTTAAAGAACTCAATAACAATACGCCTATTATCATGCTTACAGCAAAACCCGATATTCCTATAAAGCTAGACGTTTTAAAGCTTGGTATAGATGACTATATTACAAAACCCTTTGATGAAGAAGAACTTTTGATACGTATTAAGAATTGTATTAAAAATTACACCTCAAAAAACTCATATAATGAAGCACATCAAATTTATGCAAATGACTATCATGATTATTTTATTACTAATCTTAAACAATACATTTATAAAAATTCCAGAGAAACGACATTAAACCAAGATATTTTATCTGAAGAATTTAATATTTCCAAAAGCTCTTTTTATAGAAAAGTTAAAAGTCAGACAGGTTTAAACCCAAATAATTTTATCAAGGAAATCAGACTTCAAAAAGCACGGGAGATTTTGGAACGAAATCCTACCATATTACTAAAACAAATCGCTTTGGAAGTGGGCTATAATCATGATACTCATTTTTCTAAAATTTACTTTAAGCGTTTTGGAGTACGACCAACGAGAACCAATAATAAAAATATTTCTTAAAACGCACATCTTGGAGCTACTTTTACAGCTATTGGGACAAAGAGGAATTCTTTACGTTTATATAAAGAAAAGACCCGAATCTTTCAATTCGGGTCTTTTCTTTATTATCAAATATTTTGATAATTATTTTTTTAACAGTTCTTAATTATTAAGCGCTTCTGCTCCACCTACAATCTCTAATATTTCATTAGTAATGGCTGCTTGACGTGCTTTATTATAAGTTAATTTAAGCTGATCTCTTAGCTCTGTCGCATTATCTGTTGCTTTATGCATGGCTGTCATACGAGCACCATGTTCGCTTGCAAAAGAATCTCTAACGCCTTTATACAACTGCGTTTTTAACGACTTTGGTATTAACTCTTCTACGATCTGTTCTTTAGATGGCTCAAAAATGTAATCTGCATTACTGTTAGTATCTCCTTCTACAGGAACAATTGGTAAAAACTGTTCTGTCATTACAATCTGAGTTGCTGCATTTTTAAACTTATTGTAAACGATTTCAATTTTATCAAATTCGCCTGAAACAAATTTATCCATTAATAACTCTGCAATGGCTGCAACATTATCGAAAGTTAAATCTTCAAAAACATCACTTTTATTGGCAACAACTCTATTTTGCTTAGTGAAAGCATCACTAGATTTCTTTCCTATTGCTACTACAGATACATTCTTATCTGCATAAACCGAATCAATTAAATGTTGTGTTTGCTTAATAATGTTTGAATTAAAAGCGCCACATAAACCTCTATTGGAAGTAATTGGAACTATTAATACATTATTTACCTCACGTTGTGTTGAAAATTTACTTCCAGAATCTGCATCTAAAGTCGCACTTAAGCTTTGTAAAAGCTCTGTTAACTTATCTGCATAAGGACGCATTGCAGTAATAGCATCTTGTGCCTTCTTTAACTTTGCAGCAGATACCATTTTCATGGCACTGGTAATCTGCATTGTTGAAGATACCGATGATATTCTGTTACGTATTTCTTTTAAGTTTGCCATTCTTTTATTGTATTCGAATGTTATTCAAAAGAGACTCTTCGACTAGCTTCGCTAGCTACCTTCAAACAAAATGTATTTTGTTTTTGGCAATGCTCAGAGTAACACTTGTTAAAATTATGCTATATATTTCCCTGATAAATCTTTTGCTACAGTTGTTAATGTATCTGTAACTTCATCAGTTAATTTACCTGCTTTTAATGTACTAAGCACATCTGCATGTTTTGCTCTTAAGAATTCAATAAAATCTCTTTCGAATTCTTTTACTTTTTCTACAGGAACATCTCTCAATAAGTTTTTAGATCCTGCATAAATAATAGCAATTTGGTCTTCAACGGTAAATGGATCGTTTTGAGCTTGTTTTAAGATCTCCACGTTACGTTTACCTTTTTCAATTACGTTTAATGTAACGGCATCTAAATCTGATCCGAACTTAGCAAATGCTTCCAATTCACGGAATTGTGCTTGATCTAATTTTAAAGTACCTGATACTTTTTTCATAGATTTAATCTGTGCATTACCACCAACACGAGATACTGAAATACCTACGTTAATTGCCGGACGTACACCAGAGTTAAATAAATCTCCATCTAAGAAAATTTGCCCATCTGTAATAGAAATTACGTTTGTTGGGATATATGCAGAAACGTCACCTGCTTGTGTTTCAATAATTGGTAAAGCTGTTAAAGAACCCCCACCTTTCACTAATGGCTTTAATGAATCTGGAAGGTCATTCATATCTTTAGCAATACTATCATCATTGATAACTTTTGCAGAACGTTCTAATAATCTTGAGTGTAGATAGAAAACGTCACCTGGATACGCTTCACGTCCCGGTGGGCGACGTAATAATAAAGATACTTCACGGTATGCTACCGCTTGTTTAGATAAATCGTCATAGATAATTAATGCTGGACGACCTGTATCTCTAAAATACTCACCAATGGCAGCACCTGCCATAGGAGCATATACTTGCATTGGCGCAGGATCTGATGCGTTTGCTGCTACAATCGTTGTATAAGCAAGAGCACCTCTATCTTCTAATGTTTTAGCAATACCTGCTACAGTAGATGCTTTTTGACCTACAGCAACATATATACAATATACAGGCTCACCTGCATCGTAAAATTCTTTTTGATTTAAGATGGTATCTATACAAACAGTGGTTTTACCAGTTTGACGGTCACCAATAACTAACTCACGTTGTCCACGTCCAACAGGAATCATGGCATCAATAGATTTAATACCTGTTTGTAATGGTTCTGTTACCGGCTCACGGAAAACAACACCAGGAGCTTTACGCTCTAAAGGCATTTCGTAAGTATCTCCAGCAATTGGCCCTTTACCATCAATAGGATTCCCTAAAGTATCTACAACACGTCCAACAATACCTTCACCAACATTAATAGAAGCAATACGCCCAGTACGTTTTACAGTAGATCCTTCTCTAACTCCTACAGAAGCACCTAATAATACGATACCTACATTATCTTCTTCAAGGTTAAGTACAATCCCTTCTAATCCACCTTCGAATTCTACTAACTCACCATATTGTGCGTTAGCCAATCCGTAAGCACGTACAATACCATCACCTACTGTTAATACTGTTCCAACTTCATCTAATGAAGCTCCTGCTTCAAAACCTGAAAGTTGTTGTTTTAAGATTGCTGATATTTCAGCTGGTTTTACTTCTGCCATCTTTAATTATGTTTAAATTTCGTTTTTAAACGCATTTCGACTGCGCTCAATGTGACAAAACGTTTTTAATTTAATGTAAATTCTTTTTTTAATTTGTTTAGCTGATTTGCAATACTTGCGTTGTATTGTATATCTCCTATTCTTAAAATGAAACCACCTAAAATGCTTTCATCTATTATGTTTTTAACTTCAACATTTTTACCGGTAAGCTCTTTAGCTTTTGCTAAAACTTGCTTTTCCAGAGCAGCTGTCAAGGCTACTGCTGTTGTAACTGTTGCCAGTTCAATACCCTTTGATTCATCAAATAATTGATTGTATTTTAAAGCAACATGCCCTAAAAGGTCAATTCTATTATTATTCACTAAAGTATCTATTAAGCTTAAAGTTGTTTTATTTGAGTTCTTAAAAACCTCTAATAAAATAGTTTTTTTCACTGAAGCATTAATTACAGGACTTTGAAGTGTATCGTTTAAGTCTTTACTTTCTGCAATAGTATTTACAATTAACTTCATATCATTATTTACAGCGTCTGCTGTTTTTTGATCTGATGCTAAGCTTAATACTGCTTTTGCATAACGTATTGCTGCTCTTACTCCTGCCATTATGCCTCTGTTAATGATTTTTCACCCAACATGGTTTTAACTAACTCTAACTGCTTGTCTTTGTTAGATAACTCATTACGCACCACTTTCTCAGCGATCTCTAAAGATAAACCTGCTACGTGATTTTTAAGTTCTGCCATAGCAGCTTTCTTTTCACTTTCAATAGCTGCTTGTGCTTGTTGAATTAACTTATTAGCTTGCTCTTGGGCTTCACCTTTAGCATCTTCTATCATTTTATTTTTGATATCACGTGCTTCTTTCAGCAAAGTTTCACGTTCTGCTCTAGCCTCTTTTAAAATGCGTTCATTATCTGCCGTCAGGTTTTCCATTTCTTTACGAGCTTCTTCAGCAGATGCTAACGCATTTTTAATTCCACTTTCTCTTTCTTCAACTGCTCCTAAAATAGGCTTCCATGCAAATTTTCTTAAGATGAAAAGCAAACATAAAAATGTAATTGCTGTCCAAAAAACCAGTCCAAATTCAGGTGTAATTAAATCCATTTTTTTTGTATTTTAATAATTTAAATTTTAAAAAAGTACTGAAACAACCAACCGTTGCTTCAGTACTCTTAGGTTTTTATCCTTGTAAGAAAGCAACAACAACACCAAATAGTGCCACCGCCTCTACGAAGGCTGCTAAAATTAATGCAGAAGATTGAATCTTACCGTGCATTTCCGGTTGACGAGCCATAGCTTCCATGGCCGATCCTCCAATTTTACCAATACCAACTCCAGCTCCAATAGCTGCTAAACCAGCTCCAATAGCTGCAATTCCAGTAATAGTCATAGTAGTATAAAATTTAAATTAATGATGTTCTTCTTCTGTAGCCATTCCAAAATAAAGGGCTGACAATATTGTAAATATATATGCTTGTATTGCTGTAACAATAATTTCAATAACTGTAATAAACAATGAAAATGCTATAGATACTGGAGCAATTGCAACAGACTTAAATACAAATATTAATGACATTAATGCTAATATAATAACATGCCCTGCTGTAATGTTAGCAAACAAACGAATCATTAAAGAGATTGGTTTTACAAACATCCCAATAATTTCAATAGGCATTAAAAATATTTTCATTGGAACTGGAACCCCTGGCATCCAAAAGATATGTTTCCAGTAATTCTTATTTCCACTAAATGTTGTAATTATAAAAGTAAATAACGCTAACGTACATGTAAACGCGATATTACCACTTAAATTCGCTCCGTTTAAAATTGGAATTAAACCGAATATATTATTAATCCAGATAAAGAAAAAGATAGTTAACAAATATGGCATGTATCTTTTATATTTATGTTCGCCAATCATTGGCTTACCAATTTCATCCCTAACAAATATCACAAGAGGCTCAACAAATCCTGCAATTCCTGTTGGAACATTATCTTCAGATTTTTTATAGTGCCTTGCAGCTGTAAAAAAGATTAATAATAAAACAATTACCGAAACCCACATCATAAATACGTTTCGTGTAATAGAAAAATTTAAAGGTCTGTGAGCATTAGTTGGATGATGTTCTTCATCAAAATTAACGGAAGAAGCCCCTTCATCTAATTGATATATTTTCTCGTGAAGTTTAACAAACTTACCTCCATTTTTTTCAACAATTGTTTTACCTGAATCATCATGATGAAATTTACTTGAAGAAAATGTAGTCAATCCATTATCTGTCCAAAGTATGATTGGCAACGAAAGTGAAACTGCATGCCCATTCCAATCCCAAAGGTGAAATCCATGAGCGTCTTTAACGTGATGCAAAATCATTTCTTTGGCATTGAACTCTTTGCTGTCTTTGTTGTCTGAATCTTCTGTCGCATGTCCAACAAACGATATTGCTAGAAATAGAGCAGAAAATAATATGCTTTTAAAGGTGTTTAATGTCATTCTGTATCGCTTAAAAATACCATGCTTTAAATTCGGTGCAAATGTACACACATAAAATGAATTGACAAATATAATTTAATGATTATTTGGCAGTGTTTTCCTAAGCACGAAAAGAAGATAAATAATCTACTATTTTTGAAGAATTCTAGTTACAGAATACACTTCAAATGCAAGAAAAATAAAATAAGGAATAAAGAAGTTCGCAAGGTCGTAACCTTTTTGATCTGGTTTAGATAAAATCCATGGCAATAAGAATACAATAACTAATATCATTTTTAAAAACATTCCTAATATAAAAGCATTAAAGACTTCTGTTTTACCAATAGATTCTCTGTAATTAATTAAAGTATAAATTATAATAACAGTAACAATATGAAATAAATAAATATGCCATAGCGGAAAAAACAATATAATATCCTTGGCAAAATGAAAACTTAAATACGTGTGAATTACAAATAATAAAACACCTACGGCTGTAAGCTGAATAAGAAAGCTAGATTCTCTTTTCTTAAAAAGATTATTCATTTTATTGTTCTTCTTTTGAAGTTGCAATAATACGTCTAATTATATATATTATTGATATAATCACAGAAGATAATGCGCCAAAAAGCGTAAATAAGTTATGCTGATTAGGATAGTTTTGATCTAACTTATAACCTATAAAAGTTCCAACGCCAATAATGGCAAACATTTGAATGGCAAGCCCTGAAAACCTAGCGTATGTATTAAGCTGTTTTTTCGGTTTCTGGTCTTTTTGGTTGTTGTCCTTGTTGTCCACCTTTATTCATTTCTTTTACGGTGCCTTTCATGATACAGGTTACATTAAAAGTAGCTCCAGGCTCAACAGCCAATTTGCCAACGACAACTTCGCCTTCAATAAAAGCAGATGTTTTTAATGTTAATGTACCTGATAGTGCTAATTTTCCAGAAAATTTACCTTCAAAGTAGGCATCTGTTCCTTGTAAAGTACCTTTAACGAAACCTGTTTTACCAACGACTACTTTTCCTGAAGTTTTAATATTTCCTTCTATAATGCCGTCGATTCTAAAATCGCCTTCGCTATTAAAGTCACCAACCATCTTGGTGCCTTGTGATACAATGTTTTGACTTGGTTTGCTTTCTACCATTTGTTTTTCTTTTTTATTTTCGGAGAACATAATGTGATGTGCTATTAATTATTAATGGTTATTCGTATTCAAATAGGTATCTAAATTTTTATGGATCTGAACAATTTGATAATTTGCTGATGCTATTGCAAAATACGGTTCTTTTATTTTTTGTTTATCTTCTTCAATTATTAGCTGGTCGAATGTCTTAGCTACTTTTGCGTTTTTTAATCCATGAACAACCACAAGAATTGTATTTGGATTATAGACATCGACCGACGATTTAAAGTCATAATATTTTATGTTTTTTAAAACAGTATCTAAGGTTTTTTGAAAACCATAAACTTTTTCCATTTCCTGATTCTCAAACTTAAAAAAGATTTTATAATTAGAGGTAACTTTATCCTCTAAAATAAAATCTTTGTTTAAAAGTTTAGGCAAAACACTGGTTTCGATCTTTTGAGCCTGCATACCTTCTTCTGTATTGGCATAAGTAGTGGCTATATGATTTATTGCCTTACTATAAGCTTCGTATCCATATAACCTCCCTAGGGTTGTCGCTTTTAGTAACTCAAATTTTGGTACAATAGCATCTCCATCAAAAACGTTTATATAATTTTCACTTTTAGAAATTACTTCTGCATATTCCTGATTTTCAAACTGTTTATACAGTGCTTCATATAGGCTTTCCGGGCTATTCTGATCACGATCTGATGCTAGTTCTGGATTCTTTAAAATAGTAGCATATCTGGAATCTGGATATGTTGAAATAATCTCATTCTTAGCAATGGTTGCTTCATCGATTTCACCTAAAAGCTCATAAATTTTATACAAATTGTACTTAGATGGTAATATGAGTCGTTCTTCTGGATTACTTTTTAGTAAGTCCTGAAATTTGCTTTTAGCTAATTCGTATTCTTTAAACTTTTCTTTATAAATTAACCCTAACTGATAATAAGCATAGTTTCGTTCTTTTGAAATACTATCAATATCTTTTTCTGCCGAAGGGATTTTAGATATGTAAAATTGAGGGTCAAATAATTCTTCTTCGGTTGCTGAAGCTAAAATATTATTATTTGCATCGTTACTAATGCTTCCTGAATTTACTTTGTCTGACCATCTCCAATCGTCTTCTAAAACTCTATCCCCCCAAAATTTTACAAATTCATTTTTACCATAAGATACTGTAGTAGGATTGTAAAAATAAAATGCTGTGGCTTGGTTAGGAGTGCTCCCTCGGAGAGCATTCGGGCTTCCTATCTGGTTATTAACTGTTACTAAACCTGTATTGCGCTTTGCAGCTTCTTCTCGCTTCTTTTTTTCTTCTTCTTCGGCTGCTTTAATTTTTAGGGTCTCTACTAATGACTCAAAATAAGCTAACCTATCTGCTTCTGGTAAGTTTATAAGTCTTAAAATACTATCATTAACTTGAGCTATCCCTTCATAATAAATAACATCCTCTAAATTGTCCCGTTTACGTTTAATAATGCGATATGGTTTAGAATTTAAAGCTAAATTTCCTAAAGTGCTGTCATAATATTCGCCAGCTTCCTTATAAATAGATTTGTCAAAATTCATGTCGCCTAGAATTTCGTAATTCCTAGCTCTTAATAGTTTATCTTTAGAATTAGTACGTAAGGACTTGTTGTAATAGACTACTGCTAAAGTATCTGATTGACTATTTAAATGGTATTCTCCAATTTGGTGATAAATTTTATCTAAAAAAGGTCTGTTTTCTCTATTCTCTTCAAGCTTTGCCAGTAACTCTGTTAACTCTAATCGATTGCCATTCTCATAATCGAAATTTTTAATCTTTTCAATATGAGCACTTATCATATAAATCCTAGGTGTTTTACGGTTAAGTTCAATCACCTTATCAAATGCCATATTCGCACTGTCTTTTTTACCTAGTTCATTATACAATTGCCCTTGTATAAAACGGTAACGTCCTCGCTCATCATTACTTTTAGTTACATTTGATGCTATTTCTAATTGCGTTATGGCACTATCAACAGATTTTGTATTTAAATAGGCTTGTGCCAACATAGACGTTGCATCTGCTAAATCCTGACCTTTAAGTTCTTCTTGTGACAAAAGACGCTTTAAATTTTTAATGGCCAAATCATCATTATCTAAACGAATATTTGTTTTTTCACGCCAAATTTTAGCTTGATTTATCTTATCACTGGCCGGATACTTATAAAGTATATAATTAAATGCTTCTAATGCCGGTATAAAACGCTGATCGAAATATCTGGATTTTCCTAAAAGCAAATAAGCTTCATCCATTTGAGGGTTCTTCTCTCTCCCATCAATATTCATACTGTGCTTCTGAATTGCTTTAACCGCCTTTTCTTCTGCTCTTGTAAAGTTCTCGTTTTTAGATTGCCCAGGTAGTACAATATCTTCGAATATTTGCATGCGCTCTATTGGAAGCACATCCCAATAATTATCGGTATAGTTTTCGTTAAGGCTTTGCCTTCCTTGATCTAAAGCAATATACCCGTTGTAAAGTGTATTAAATTCTGTTGTAAGCGCATGCATGTTTCGGTTGATGAATTTGTCCTTTTTTCTAGAACAACTTACAACCAATAACGTAGAACATATAATAATTAATATTGCTTTAGAAGGTCTTTTCAATGCTGGTATTTTTAGCCTAAATAAATAACTACAAACTCTTACATATATTATGTACGCAGGTAAAAATAAGCATCTTTTTTGATTAACCTATAAAATCCGAGCGACTTTTAAACTATAAGAACGCCTGTATAAGTTGCATATTTTAAAATTGTCTTGAATTCATGAATATTTTTTGTGCTAATAGGTGCTTCTCGCAAAGTCGCGGAGGTGTTAAGTTGTCTGAGATCGCATGGTTGTTAGAGGCAATATGAAAATCTTCAACGTCAACTGATATTGTCTATTGAACACTTATTATTGTATAGACTGCAACTGTGATGCTTAACTAAAATTGACTGTTTTTGGAATTATATTCTCTCGCTAAGCCACGAAGACGCAAAGGCTTTTAATTAGAGATGAAATATAAACTAATTAAACACTGAACACTATTTCCTGAATACTGTACACTGCTCACTGATTACCGAACACTGCTTACTGAAACTGTACACTAAAAACTAAACACCAGTCCCAGTAAAATGTACTTCAAGTTCTTTTAATGTAGCTTCACTTGTTATTAAGTCTTTTACTATTTCGCCTTTTTCAAGTACTACAATACGCTCACATACATCGGTAACATGCATTAAATCATGACTGGAAATTAAAACTGTTATTCCTTGTTTTTCCGCTAAATCTTTAATAATCGTTTTAAGACGAATTTGTGTGGTTGGGTCTAAGTTTGCAAAAGGTTCGTCCAGAATAATAACTTCTGGGTTTCCTATTAAAGCAGCTACAATACCAGCTTTTTTCTGGTTTCCTTTACTTAAATCGCGCAAATATTTTTTTTGACCTAGTATTTCACCATGAAAAAAGTCTTTAAACTGAGCTACTAAAGTATCAACATCTGCTTTATTTTGATTGCGTAATTCACCAATAAAATAAAAGTACTCTTCGGCTGTTAAATAACCTATTAAAAAGCTTTCGTCTATAAATGCCGAGGTAAAAGGTTTCCAATCTTCGCTTTCGTTTACTTGAATACCATTGCTTTTTATAAATCCTGCTGACGGTTTAATTAAATCTAAAAGCAAACTAAAATAAGTCGTTTTTCCTGCGCCATTATTACCTACCAAGCCAAAACTTTGGCCTTTAGGAATGTCTAATGATGCTATATTTAAAACTTCATTTCCACTATATTTTTTTGATAAGTTTGAAGTTGTTATCATAATGTTATGTGTTAATTATTTTGATCGAAAGCATCAATCATTTTATACTTTGATTCTAAATATTTTTTAGTAATTATTTTCATTAGTTTTTGATGTAAAACGATACCAGTTATACCAAGCACAGCTATAATTAAACAAGCTATTTCAAAATTCAATAAATAATAGAGCAACGCAAACAAACCCATTGGCACCAACAATAAAGGGATGCCAATAAGCCATTGTACAGCACCGGTCCCCTGATAATTAAAAGCCGCTTTTTGATCTAAATTGATCTTTTTTCTATTAAAAGACCCGCCATATAAAATGATATGTGAATTAACACCTATATTATAAATTGCTGACACAAAATGGGCTAATAAAACCTTCCAACCAAAATAAATGTAAGGTACACCTAGCACAAACATAATTACAACACTTAAAGCCATTAAAGTGAATTTTGATTTTAAATATTGTTCGTATTTAATATTCTGGCTCATAAGTAATTTGTAATAACTACTATCCCAAGCAGGTATAAACTGTCCAAAATTCATTAAAAAAATGCCTGTTGAAAAAATACCTACAAAAATGAAAAACGGGACACTCTCTTTTAAGTTAGGATTAGTATAAATGAATAAACCATAAAATAAACCTAATACCAACATCCAAACAGAAGATTTTGTGCGTTTATTACGCCAAATTAGTTTTAAGTCTAATTGCATAAAAGGTGCAATGTCTCCAAAGTTTTTTGTCCATTCAAGGTTAGATGTATTTACTTCTTTAATCTTTGTTTTTAATCCGCTATCTAGAAATAACCTTTTTCTTAGTAGTTTAAAGTTTAATGCATAAAGGGCTATTAGAATTATAATGGGAATTATAATAAAAATAGGAGATTCGTAAATAGCGTTGAATCCTTTTCCAAATAAATCTGTAAATGAGATAATATTAAAATAATTTAATGCAAATAACCCTGTTGTAAGTATAATTATAGGAAGAAAAGAAAGTTCCGTTTCTATAGAAAAGCTTTCAATAATAAAATTTAAAAAATTTACAATAAGCGTTACAATAGTTAGGGTAAGCATCCATATTAACACAGCGTTAAGGGGGTAGTCTTGCATTATTAGAGTAACTCCAAAAGGTATAATGGCAAATAGGGGTAAAAAATTAAAGAATGATATGGCCGATTTTCCTAAAACATAATTTACAATTTTACTTCTTTTTATAGGTAAGGTTAAAAGGGGCTTAACACTCATCATAGGCAATTTCTGAAAGAAAAATCTAAAAATTAAATCGCCTAAAATCCAATAAAACAAAAAATTATTGACCATAAACAAAGGGTCTTGTTCTGGGTGAATTTTTTTTAAAGCTGGATACATTCCAATTCCCATACCTAAAAACATAAGAATAAAATACAAGCCAAAAAAGCCAATTAGTATCTTAACTCCTAAACTTTTTCCAAAACTAGCCGATCTAATAAAAGACTTCCACTCTAAACTAAGAAATCGTTTAACCATGATTTTTGTTAGTTATATTTTTGGGCTATTCCCTGTACTTCCATTCCCCATGAGTGCCCATATTCCATTGCTTTTTGGGTTAACCCTAATTGTTTTTCCGCTAGTTTTTTTCCTAAATCGGTATTATAAAAAGCTATTAACTCTTTTATTTCTTGATGTGTAAACTCAGCTATATATAATTCTGCCATTTTATCGTACAGACCTGTTAAAGTTCCATTGGCTTCTTTAGCGTAAGCTTCTTTGTTTTCATCTGAAACCATAGCTCCAATTTGAGCAATCGCATTTTCAAAAGCTCCTCCTGCACCTGTTAATTTAATAAATTCAACCGTTTCTTTTTTAAACTCGGTATTGTCTTGTGCTTGTGTTTGAAATACTATCGCAATTATAAACAGGTATACTAGTAGAGCCTTTTTCATTTTATTGTTTTTATAATTAATGGTTTATTTACTTATTTATATATGTATTTGTTTACTCAAAAATGTTACATACCTTATAAAAGATTATATTCTGAATATTCTTTTAACACTTTCATTTTTAATTTTTCTGGAACTATTTTTATAGATATATATGAGATAAGTAAATATAAAATAATACATATAGAAACCATTAATTCTGAAGTACTGTTCCATACTCTATCTGGTTTGAACAAAACTTGCCCCCAAACTCCAATATTTAAAAAATGTATAATTCCTCTTAATTGGAGTATGCTGTTTTCAAAAAGCCACTTTTTATCTGTTCTTTTGAATCTTCGCTTAATTCTTATCTTAAGCCTAATTAGATGATAAAATTGAAAAAATATTATTATAGTAATTATACTTATCATTAAATATGTTTTATCATTTAAAAAATGAACAATCGTATTCAAAGCCCAAATACTGAAAAGGGTAATAACTATTTTTGGTAACTTAAAGAATTCCTTAAAACAGCTCCAAACTTGCTTTCTATAATATTTATTAAGTGCTTTTGTTTTTTGTTCTACCATATCTTGAAAGCCAAAAATTCCAAATTTTTTAAACTCATTGGTTAAAGCCTTTTCAAAAGATATGTTCGGATTTTATTCCCATTGACTTTCAATTCCATTTGCTAAATGGTCTACTAATTCTATTTGTACATCATACCATTCTACATAGCGTTTCTTAGTAAATGCGTACAACTTATTAATTTGTAATTCTGTAAGCCTTTTCATTTATTCCAAACGAAATTTAGGGTTTACCAATGCTCGCATAGTTTTAATGTAATTTTCCAGCTCTGCCAATTTGTTAACTGTTTCTTGAGTGCCTTTCTCGGTAAGTTTATAATACTTTCGCAACCTATTATCCACTTTTAAAACCTCAACATCCAATAACCCCTCTGCTTCTAGCTTATGTAATGATGGGTAAAGGGCTCCTTCTGTTATTTTAAGCTCGTTTTTTGTAATCTCTTTTACGCGCTGTGTTATTTCATAGCCATACATTTTATCATGCTCATTCAAGAGTTTTAAAATAATGGTTACCAGGCTGCCTTTGTATAATTTTGCATTACTCATAGGGTATAAATATATACATAAAATTCTTATGCATAAGAATTTTATGTATATATTTTTGATTAATTTTTAGATAAAGATCTCCTAGCTTCACTATTTTTGTGAAAATTTTTTAAAATGTCGTCATTTCACAAGCTATCGATTAAAGATATAAAAAGAGAAACTGATAATTCAGTAAGTATTTCATTTAATGTTCCGGATAATTTAAAAGACACTTTTACTTTTAAAGCTGGACAATACATTACATTAAAAACTAACATTGATGGGCATGAGGTAAGACGTGATTATTCCCTTTGTGTAGCTCCAAAAAGCGATGAATTAAAAGTAGCTGTTAAAGCTGTAAAAGATGGTACTTTTTCGTCTTATGCAAACAACCAATTACTGGTTGGTGATACTTTGGAAGTAGCGCCTCCAAAAGGACGTTTTGTTTTTGAACCCAACGATTCTAAAACAAAAAATATTGCTGCGTTTGCTGCTGGTAGTGGTATTACTCCTGTTATAAGCATTATTAAATGTGCATTGGAAGAAGAAGTGCACAGTAAAGTTATTTTGGTTTACGGTAATAAAACAATCGAAGACACCATGTTTTTAAGTGAACTATTAGAGCTTCAACACAATTATAAAGATCGTTTTTCTATACAGTTTGTATTTAGCCAACAAGATAAAGAAGATGCTATTTTTGGTCGTATTGAAAAGAGTACCGTTAATTATGTTATGAAAAATAAGCATAAACATGTTGATGTTGATGCTTTTTATCTTTGCGGACCAGAAGCTATGATTCATACGGTAAAAGATGTTTTAACAGATCATGGTATTGATGAAAATCGGATACATTTTGAGCTTTTTAAAGCTGCAAAACCCGCCGAAATACAAGATGATATTGTTCCAAACGGTAAAACTAAAACAACGGTTATTGTTGATGAAGAAGCATCTACATTTGAAATGTCTCAAAAGCAAACAGTTCTTGAAGCTGCCTTAGATGAGGACATTGATGCGCCATATTCTTGTCAGGGAGGTATTTGTAGCAGTTGTTTAGCTCGTATAAAAGAAGGTGAAGCAACTATGAGGCAAAATAATATTTTAACCGATAATGAAGTTGCCGAAGGGTTAATTTTAACATGCCAGGCTCATCCTACTACACCAACTCTTGTGGTAGACTATGATGATGTTTAATCCCTCTCTGTCCTTCGGACATCTCTCCCAAAGGGAGAGAAGCTAGATTACAGACTTAATTTTATTTATAACAGTTTCCGGAGAAATGCTTCCGGATGCTTTTTTATAGTTTTCCGGATATTTATTACCGTAAACAGATGTAGGGATTTGCGGAAACTGGTTTCTATCTGGTAATAAAGCATAGTCTTCTGGTTGATTGAATGGTGCAAATCCTGCAAATGGATGTGTAACTCCCCAGACAGCTACCACCTTAACGCCTAACATACTGGCTATATGTGCGTTACCGGAATCCATTGAAAGCATTACTTCTAAATTCGAAATAATATCTAATTCTTCATCAAGTGATATTTTTCCCGCAACGTTTATTACATTGCCTATACGATCTTCAAAATCATTTAAAATGGTTATTTCCTTTGTTCCTCCTCCAAATAAAATGATTTTGTAGTCTTTTGAAAGCACTGTTATAACGTCCTTCATCAAGTGTAAAGGATACATTTTCCCTTCGTGCGCTGCAAAAGGGGCTATTCCAATCATTTTTTTTGAATCTAACCCTACAAGCAATTGAATTTTCTTATTTAAAATCGATTTACTTGGAAATGTTGGCTGTGATAAGTCTATCTTAAAGCCTAAAGTATCAAACACATCTACATACCTTTGGTGTGTTGTCTTTAATTGCCGAAATGTTTTACCGGAAATCAAGGCGTTCTTTTCTGCTCTCCCTTTATCAATCTGAACGAACGGTGTTTTAAAGAAAAAGTGTTTTAAAATGTTACTTCGAAGGACATTGTGTAAATCGGCAACAGCATCAATACCTGTATTTTTTAATGCTTTTGACAGTTTATATAATCCTAAAACCCCTTTGTGTTTTCCTTTAACCTCGGCAGGAAACACATTAACATTTGATAAATCTCTAAAAAAGGGTTTAAAGAAAGCTTTTGTTAAAACCGTTATTTGAATCTCAGGATATTGGGCTGTAAATGCCCTTAATATGGGAATAGTCATTGCAACATCTCCCATAGCAGAAAGGCGAATGACTAAAATATGTTTAGGCTCGTTTGGCATAATAATTATGTCATATTGAGCGTAGCCGAAATACCTTTAAAGTGAGATTCTTCTCTTGCTTCGACCCCGCTTAGAACAGGTCATTCTGAATGACAAACTGTTTTTATTTTTGCGAACGTAAAACTGGATTTAATTCATCATCATTATACATTTTCATCTGCTTATAAACTTTCATGTATTTATCTCCTTTTTCAATATCGCTAAGTAACGTATCTATAGCTGTAGATAAATCTACGCGTTGCTCTAATAAAACATCTAATTTTTTCTGACATGCTTCTTTATGAGTGTCAGAAGCGTCTGTTCTTGTCGCCTCTTCATTCATATGGTACACTTTTAACGCTAAAATAGACAATCTATCTACTCCCCAAGCTGGACTTTCTGTATTAATAGTTGCGTCAACTTTTGAGGTAATATCTTTATATTTTTCAAGAAAATAACTATCAATATATTCAACCATATCCGTTCTATCCTGGTTCGATGCATCTATTTGACGTTTTAATGTTAAAGCTGCAACCGGATCTATTTGAGGGTCTCTAATAATATCTTCGTAATGCCATTGTACTGTATCAATCCAACATTTTCTATATAGTAAATGCTCTAATAAATCACTTTTATCATAGGCATTTTCAAAAGGTTGATCTACTGTATTAATTATATGATATTTTTCAATAACATCCTGAAATATTTTGTTAGCTTTTTCTGTAAACATGTTCTCTTTATTTTAAAGTGTAAACCTACGAAAATTATATAAAATAAGAGCACACATTCTCTTTATGTAGATTCACAATTTCTTTTACATTAAAACATCATGGTTATCGTAAATATATTTTATATTTAGCCAACTTTACTATTCAAAAAACTCCGTATAACAGCATGTTTATTCACAATATATCTAAAGAAAACTCCATATTAAACACCTTTATTTCTGAAATTAGAAATATTAATATTCAAAAAGACAGTATGCGTTTTCGTAGGAATATTGAACGTATTGGCGAAATTTTGGGTTATGAAATGAGTAAATCTTTAAATTACGTAAACTCAACTGTTGAAACTCCTTTAGGAACTTGCCATATTAACCTATTGAATAACGATATTGTATTATGCTCTATTTTAAGAGCTGGGGTACCATTACACAACGGATTACTTAATTATTTTGATACTGCTGAAAATGCTTTTATTTCGGCTTACAGACATCATAAGCACAATCCTGAAAGTTTCGAAATTGTTGTAGAATATTTGGCCTGTCCAAATTTAGAAAACAAAACACTTATTCTTGCAGACCCCATGTTGGCTACTGGACAATCCATGGTAGCAACTTTTGAGGCTTTAAAGCCATTCGGAATACCCAAAGAAGTCCATTTAATTAGTGTTATTGGAGCTCAAAAAGGTGTTGATTTTATTGAAAATAATTTTGATGATAAAACGCATTTATGGATTGCTGCCATTGACGATAAATTAAATGACAAAGGTTATATTGTCCCAGGTTTAGGTGATGCGGGCGACTTGGCTTTTGGAGAAAAACTACAACAATAGGGTTATAAATGGAATAATAATCAGTAATGAAAGAAATACTTCTTTAAACCATTTTTCTTGAATAACTTCAATATAATTTGCTATAATTATAGCAAGTGGTGCAAACATGAATAGAAATTCACTTCCGCTTTTCTCAGGTGCTTGAAGTACTATCAAAAAGGCAATTAAAACGGCTATACTAATAATTTTAAAAGAAGCTCTAAAGTCTTTTTTCTTCTTTTTAATATTCTGTAAATAAAATATGGAGGACCAAACCCCAAAAGACAATAGTAGCGTAATAGCTACTAGATATTTTACAGAATTATAATTACTAAAATCGTAACTAATTTTTGGTGATATATTAAATATTCCAAAAAAATCATCATAAATAATGATAGAGCCTGCTATAAAAATCACAAAAACAGTAACGACTCCTAAAAAAGGAACAATCCAATGCCTTAATTTTTTATCTGTATATAGAAAAAGTGTAACTGGTATTAAAGCAAAAAATAGAATAGCCCAAAAATAAAATAACGATGCGATAGCGATCCAAAAAGCAGCATCAAATAATTTCTTCTTTACATTTTTTTGAGATCGTAAACTCATGATACGTCTTAAACCTAACAAAATAAAAAAATTAGATAAAATAATATCTGTATTAATCGTCGTATGGACAATTAACAGTAAAAACAGACTAAATAATAAAATCTCATAGTTATTCTCTTTCGTTAAATTATTCTTATTAACTATAAAGCTTAAAAGTAAAACAGACATACAACAAACAAAAAGTAAAACAATTTGTTTTAATACAAACTCCATTGTAACTGACTCGTTTACTAACTTTACTCTAGCAATTATGAACGCTAAAAGTGTTATTAAAAAAACAATGATGAAATTTATTGACTTAGATTTGCTAAAAATGCTTGTTATCATTAACTCTTTTTGTATTTTTGCTACGTAAATATACTAACTATAAAATGGTTAGAAAACAATAAAAAAACATGAAAGATTTCTTTTACGCTATACAGGATTTATTTGTTGATGTGCTTTTTGCGCCATTAGATGCATTACGAGCACTTGAACTTGAAAACTGGTTTGCAGCAAATACTATTTCTTGGATTTTCCTTATTATTGGTTTTGTTGCTATGGTTTATTGGATGAAACAACTTAAAATATTTAACGATAATAATGAAGAAGATAAAAGTGTTTCTTCACACTCATTCTTATAAATCGAATCCGATATCCTTACGATAATTCATCTTATCGAAATGTAGTTTTTCTATATTTTGGTAAGATTTTTTTATGGCTTCTTGATATGTATCACCATATGAAGTAATAGCCATAACACGTCCGCCGGAAGTTATTATTTTATCATTATTTACTATAGCTCCTGCATGAAAAGGTATAGAATCTTTAATGTTTTCTACCCCTGTAATTTCTTTTCCTTTTTCATAGGCTTCTGGATACCCACCAGATACTAGCATAATAGTTGTTGCAGCACGTTCGTCTATTTCAAGATTGATTTTATCTAATGAACCATTAGACATGGCTTCAAGTATTTCAACAAAATCATTTTTTAACCTAGGGAGTACCACTTCAGTTTCCGGATCTCCCATACGTACATTATATTCTATCACTTTTGGGTCGTCTCCAACTTTAATGAGTCCAATAAACACAAACCCTACGTAGGGTAAATTATCTTTTTTAAAGCCTTCAATAGTTGGTTTTACAATACGTTCTTCTATTTTATTAAGGAATTCGTCAGTAGCAAAAGGCACTGGAGAAATTGCTCCCATACCTCCTGTATTTAATCCGGTATCTCCTTCGCCAATTCGTTTATAATCCTTAGCTGTTGGCAGAATTTTATAATTTGTACCATCTGTTAATACAAAACAGCTTAATTCTATACCGTCTAAAAACTCTTCAATAACTACTTTCGTACTGGCCTCTCCAAACTTAGCATCAACTAGCATACTTTTTAATTCGGTTTTAGCCTCTTCTAAATCATTCAGAATAACAACACCTTTACCAGCAGCTAATCCATCAGCTTTTAAAACGTAAGGTGCTTTTAAAGTTTCTAAAAAAACATACCCTTGTTCTACGGTTTCTTTTGTAAAACTCTTATACGCTGCCGTTGGTATATCGTGTCTATATAAAAATTCTTTAGCAAATTCTTTGCTTCCTTCTAATTCTGCTGCTATTTTTTGAGGGCCAATAACAGATACGTGTTTAATTGTATCGTCATTTAAAAAATAATCGTGAACTCCATTAACAAGTGGGTCTTCTGGTCCCACAACAACCATATTAATACCTTCTTTTAAAACAAGCTCTTTAATAGCCTCAAAATCATTTACTCCAATATTTACATTAGTTGCTATTTCCGCTGTTCCGGAATTTCCCGGGGCTACAAATAATTGTTTACATTTTGGGCTTTGCGCAATTTTCCAAGCGAATGTATGTTCTCTTCCTCCAGAGCCAAGAATTAAGATTTTCATTTATATATGGTGTTTTTAGGTTCCCACTTCACATGAGAATATCAAATTTTCGTTGAGATTATCTCAAAAGCCATTATAATTTACTTTGTCAGGTTGAGCTTATCGAAACCAAACTTGATTATTAATGAGTTAAAAATATTTCGACAGACTCAATATGACATCGCACTCACTTTCGAGACAACATCGTAATTTTCTTAAATGCAAAAATAATGGCTTTTTAGGTTTAGCCATGAATTGTTTCATGTTTTTTTCATATAATCATTATAAAAAACGGGATTTATATTTAGCTTTGTTTTTCAGGCACTAACAAATAATATTTCTAGTTGAATTTATTCAATCTTTCTTTAAACCTTAAGGGCTTTCCTATACGAAAAGCCAAACTTGTTTTGAAAGATATTCAAGAGAAAAGTGATGCTGAATTTAACACCTACATTAAAACCAGTAAAGAAGCGATTGTTTCTTATCACTTAATACATAATTCGTTTTACAAATCTTTTGCAAAAAAGGCAGACCCGCGAGATTGGAATACTATTCCAGTGATGTTGAAAAAAGATTTACAACAACCGTTAGAAACACTTTTGTCGGATGGGTTTTCAAAAAAGAATATTTACATCGATAAAACATCTGGGGCATCTGGGCAGCCTTTTATTTTTTCTAAAGATAAATTTACTCATGCTTTAACCTGGGGTATTATCATGGATCGTTTTTCTTGGTTTGATCTTAATTTTAATACCACAAAACAAGCACGGTTTTACGGAATTCCCTTAGATAAAAAAGGCTATTACACAGAAAAGCTAAAAGATTTTATAAGCAACAGATATCGGTTTAATGTCTTTGATTTGAGCAATAAAGCTCTGGATAATTGGCTAATCGATTTTAAAAAAAAGCCTTTTGTCTATATGAATGGCTATACCAGCCCTATGGTACAATTCGCTAAATATCTTGAACGTGAAAATATCACTCTTAAGTCTATTTGCCCTACTTTAAAAGCTTGTGTTGTAACCTCCGAAATGCTTTTTGAAGATGATAGGCAACTTATGGAAAAACAATTTGGAGTCCCTATAATCAATGAATATGGTGCTTCTGAATTAGATTTAATTGCTTTTGAAAACACAAAAGGAGAATGGATTATCAATAGTGAAACGCTCTTTGTAGAAATTCTAGACGAAAACAATAAGGTGTTACCTTATGGTGAAGCTGGTCGTTTGGTCATTACTTCTTTATATAATAAGGCGCAACCATTTATAAGATATGATATTGGAGATATTGGTATGCTTTCGAAAAAAAGTACGCCTAAAAAACCTATTCTGGAAAAACTAATTGGCAGAACAAATGACATGGCTATATTACCTAGTGGAAAAAAAGCTGCCGGTTTAACATTTTACTACATTACGAAAAGTATCATTGAAAATGATGGTAACGTTAAAGAGTTTATTATTGAACAGATAAAGCTTGATACATTTA
This sequence comes from Flavivirga aquimarina, assembly GCF_030540835.1. Lineage (GTDB taxonomy): Bacteria > Bacteroidota > Bacteroidia > Flavobacteriales > Flavobacteriaceae > Flavivirga > Flavivirga aquimarina. The sequence continues at coordinate 24,567 of NZ_JAUOEK010000072.1, forward strand.
AAATTTACTATGTTAGCGATCATGATATCTCTTTAACCAAAATTGATTTGATAAAAAATGAAATGGAAAATTATCTTGAAAACGGACTTACTATCTTATTTGAAAGACAAACCAAATTAAAACGCTCAAAAAGCGGTAAATTGAAACAGTTTTCATCACTAATATACCCAAACAAATGAATATAACTATAGTTGCTGGCGCTAGGCCTAACTTTATGAAAATTGCTCCTATTATTGAAGCGATTCAGAACAAAAAAAAAGACGGTGTTAATATCAATTACAGACTTGTACACACGGGGCAACATTACGATAAAAACTTAAGTGATACCTTTTTTGAAGAACTAAATATTCCTTTCCCTGACAGCAATCTTAACGTTAAAAGTGGCACGCAAGCAGAGCAAACGGCTGCCATCATGATTGGTTTTGAAAAAGAACTGGAACAAAACTCCAGTGATTTGGTAATGGTAGTTGGTGATGTTACCTCAACTATGGCCTGTACTATTGTAGCTAAAAAAGCCAACACAAAAGTAGCTCATGTTGAAGCAGGAATCCGTTCTGGTGATATGAAAATGCCTGAAGAAATTAACAGAATTGTAACCGATAGCTTAACAGATTACTTTTTTACAACGTCCATGTATGCTAATGAGAATTTAATGAAACTCGGTATACCGAAATCGAATATCTTTTTTGTTGGTAATGTCATGATCGATACACTTCGAAAAAATGAGGCTCGCTTAAAAAAACCTGTGATTTGGAAGGATTTGGGCTTATCTGAGAAACAATATTTTGTCATGACACTTCATAGACCCAGTAATGTTGATGAAGAGGATCTTCTAAAAAAGCTAGTCACTCAAATTGTATTACTAAGTGAAAATTACCCCATTATTTTCCCTGTTCATCCCAGAACTAAAAAGCTTTTAAGTGGTTTAGATCTAAATTTTAAAAATCTTCATTATGTTAATCCTTTAGGTTACTTAGAATTTAATTATTTAGTAAAGCATGCCTTTGCTGTATTGACCGACTCCGGAGGTATAACCGAAGAAACTACAGTTATGAATGTGCCTTGTTTGACGCTTAGAGATTCTACAGAGCGCCCTGAAACTTGTGATATAGGAACTAATATCTTAGTCGGAAATGATTCTGAAAAAATTGAAAATGCTTTTAAGATATTACTAACTAAATCATGGAAACAAGGAAGTATTCCTGAATTATGGGATGGAAACGCAGCAAATAGAATTGTTAACCACTTAGTAGACATTTATAAGTTATAATGAAGGACATCCTCATCATAACCAGTTATTTTCCTCCAGAAACGGGAGCTGCTTCAAACCGTATCTTTCATTTAGCTGAAGGGCTCCAAAAACATAGTTTTAAGGTATCTGTTTTAACACCTTTACCCAATTATCCAACGGGCAAGATTTTTGAAGCCTATAAAGGAAAGTTTAAGGAAACCACCATAGAAAATAATATTATTATTCATCGCTTGTGGATATATGCCAGTAACTCTAAAAATAAGCTATTACGTTTAATAGCTATGCTATCTTATAGCTTTAGTTTATGCTGGTTTTTTATGTGGAATAGAATCTCAAAAACTGTTATTATACAATCTCCTCCTTTATTAGTTGCATTTACTTCTGTTTTATTTCTGCGTTCTAAAAAACGAAAACTCATTTTAAATGTAAGTGATTTATGGCCCATTGCCGGACTGGAATTAGGCGCTTTTAAAAAGAATTTCAGTTACAAACTGCTCGAAAAAATTGAACGTTTTAATTATAAACACGTTAATCTCGTTTTAGGACAGAGTAATGAAATTCTAAATCATGTGACATCTTTATTTCCCGAAAAAGACACTTTTTTATATCGTAATTATCCGGATTTTGTACCTCCTAAAATTTCTGGAAGTGTCGCTTCAAAAGGAAAATTAAAAGTGGTATATGCTGGTTTGTTAGGTATTGCTCAAGGGATATACAAATTATGTAAAGAACTAGATTATAGTAATGTCCAATTTCATATTTATGGGGGAGGTGCTGAACAGAATAAAATTCAGATATTTATTTCTAATAATCCTGAATTGGATATTATATATCATGGTGAAATATCAAGAGATAAGTTACATGAAGCTCTTATAGGGTATGATTTAACGATTATTCCACTGTTAAATAGAATTTATGGGTCTGTACCATCAAAAATATTTGAATACGCCAGATTGGGCTTGCCTATGGTCTATTTTGGCGGTGGAGAAGGTGAACAAATAATTAAAGAATATAATCTGGGTTGGGTTGCTGAAGCTGGAAATTATAGTAGCTTAAATACGGTTATTTCTAAAATTGAATCTTCGGATTTAGAATTAAAAAATAGAGAAAGAATCGTGAAAACTGCTTGTGAATATTTTGATTTTGATAAGCAATTGAATTCCTTAATAGAAAAGATTTAATACGCCTTTTCTTCTCCCTTTAAAGCATTTAAAAAAGTTTGAAACATAATTTTTAAGTCTAATAATAATGACCAATTTTCAATGTAAAAAATATCATATTTTACACGGTTAATAATGTCTTTTTCCTTTTCTATTTCTCCTCTAAACCCACTTATTTGGGCTAAACCAGTAATCCCGGGTTTTACAAAATGACGCACCATAAACTTATCAACTCTTTGTGCATATATATTTGTATGGCTTACCATATGTGGTCTGGGTCCCACAACAGACATATTTCCAAATAATACATTAAAAAATTGAGGTAGTTCATCTATGCTAGTTTTTCGTATAAACCTCCCTATTTTTGTTATTCTCTGATCTCCTTTTGTCGCCTGATGTAAATGTGCATTTATATTTGGAGTCATGGAACGAAATTTATAGCAATCGAACTCTTCATAATTGAATCCATTCCTTGATTGTTTAAAAAATATAGGACCTTTAGATTCTAAGCGTATCAATATGGCTAAAATTGGGGTTAACCATGACAACACAAAGAAAATAATAAATGAAGAAAATATAATATCAAAAGAACGCTTAAGAAATTTGTTCAGCGATTCTTGTAACGATATCTCTCGTATAGATAAAATTGGGATATAATCATAATATTCATACTTAAGTTTCTTAGAAAAGATATCCTTATTATCAGGAATAAATTTTAATTCTCTTAAATTATTGTCTGCAAAATCAATCAATTGGTTGATTTGCCTATTAGATAATTCAGATACAGAAAAATATATCTCATCAATATCATTATCAATAATAAACCGGAAACATTTTTCTAAAGAAAAATCACCTTCATTAACACTAAATTTCCCTTTAAATTTATATCCAAAATCAAGTCTTGTCTTAAATGTTTTTATTAATTGTCTTGTTTTCTCATTCTCACCAATAACAACAACATTTCTTATGTTACCACTTAAAACAGACCTGTACTTTTTAAGTAAGAAAAATGCTAATATTTTAAAGACTGATATAAATGCCAAAGTCGCTAATAAATAATTGCCCAATGCAAGCCTACTTATATTGGGTTGTTTAAAAAAACCAATAAAGGCATAGAGGGCAATTGAATAAAAAACAAGTTGCCTAAATAAAAGGGGGATAATTTGAATTATTCTGGTATGGCGTTGAACTTCATAAAAACGATTTATAAGAGAAATAATAATCCACGAAAGGGACAGGTATATACAAAAGATATATGCATTTAATAAATTTATTTCAAATAAAAAAACAGTTAAATTTATTATACATAAATCAATGAAACCAGATAATGGTTTCATCAAATTTGAATATCTACCCTGTTTATAGCTCACTTTATTTTTTTATATGGTTTTCAAAGTTTTTATGTTCACTTTTAAATAATTCTTCTTCTGATAGTGTTTTAAAGTACTTATAAGTCATTCTCATTCCTTCTTCTCGGCCAATTTTTGGTTCCCAATTTAATAGTCTTTTTGCTAAAGTTATATCTGGTTGCCTTTGTAATGGGTCGTTTTGAGGTAATTCTTTATAAATGATTTTTTGGTTGGTATTTGTTAATTTTATAATCTCTTCTGCAAAATCCTTTATAGTAATCTCATGAGGGTTACCAATATTAACAGGTCTTGTATAATCACTTAATAATAACCTATAAATACCTTCTACTTGATCACCTACATAGCAGAATGATCTTGTTTGAGAACCGTCACCAAACACAGTTAAATCTTCTCCACGTAGTGCCTGACCCATAAATGCTGGAATAACTCTACCATCATTGAGGCGCATCCGTGGACCATAGGTATTAAATATACGAACTATTCGTGTTTCTAAACCATGAAATCTATGATATGCCATAGTGATAGATTCCTGAAAACGTTTTGCTTCATCATAAACACCCCGAGGACCAATAGTATTTACATTGCCATAATAATCTTCTGTTTGTGGGTGAACTAACGGGTCTCCATAAACTTCAGATGTTGAGGCTATAAGTATTCTGGCTTTTTTAGCTTTTGCTAGCCCTAATAAATTATGAGTGCCCAACGATCCTACTTTTAATGTTTGGATAGGAATCTTTAAGTAATCAATTGGACTGGCAGGAGAGGCAAAGTGTAAAATGTAATCTAGGCTACCTTCAATACTTATAAACTCAGTGACATCATGTTCAATAAACTTAAAGTTTGGGTTATCATTTAAGTGGGACAGATTTTTTTTATCACCCGTAATAAAGTTATCCATGCCAATAACACAATATCCCTCGTTGATAAAACGATCGCATAAATGTGATCCTAAAAAACCTGCTGCTCCTGTTATTAAAATTTTTTTCAATGCTTAAGTTTTAATCCTTAATTTTTTCACTCATCAAATCTAAAGGAATTACTTCAAAAATATGGTTTCTTTTTTGATAATATTTGCCTCTATAAACAATTTTTCCTCCTTCATATCCTATTAAATTATTCCAATACTTTAACCCTTTAAAATAATTATTTGTAACGGTTTTTCATGATTTTATTTCAACAGGTATTAATTCATCAAAATCATCTATTACAATATCAATCTCGTTTCTTTTACTATTCCTCCAAAAATATAAATTATTTACTTTTCCCTTATTTAATAGTTGTTTTAAAAGTTCAAAATGACCATATTCTCAAACAAGTTTCCTCTAAATAGATGTAAATTTAATTGATTAACATCCTGAACACTTAATAAAGTACTTGCTAAACCTACATCGTAAAAATAAAGCTTGGGGCATTTTTACAACATACTTATTAAAACTATTATGATGTGGTTGTAATCTAAATAAAATAAAACTGGTTTCTAACACCCCTATCTAGGATTCAATTGTTTTACTGTCCACACCTACTTCAACACCCAACGCATTTTTATTTAGCAATTGACCTATTCTGCCATCTCACAGTTTTATAAGTATTTCATACACAACAAGTTTTCAATCCCTTTAATTGTCTTATATCCTTTTCTAAATATGCTTTAATATAATTTAAAAACCATTTTTGAGTCTCAAAAGGTTTATCATACAATGGTGGATAAAATCCTTTAAAAAGTTTTTCGTGAATGGTTTTAGGTACTATATCTTTTATTTCAGATAACGAAAAAGATAATAAGTTTAAATAACCTGCTCTACCTGCAAGATTTTATGTAATGCTTTGTTGCAATAAAAAATTGTTTGAGTCTGTTAGTGTAAACTGTGCTGTTTTATTACTTTGATCTAATATTTGCGTAAATATGAAAATAACTTTGGTGTTCGTTGAACCTCATCTAGTATAGCGTCCTTTGAATATTCTTCTAAAAACACTTTTAAATATTCTAAAGCAAAACTTCTTGTGTGAAGATTTTCTAAATTTACAAAGGCTATCCGGAAACACTAATCTTACCAATGTTGTTTTCCCAGACTGCTGAGAACCAACAACAACTATTGACTTGTATTGCTCAGATAAATTTAAAAACTCCTTATCTCCTTCTCCTAAAACCATGTACAGTTTTTTTTATAAAATATGATCAACCTTTTCTTAAATTTTACTTACCACCGCTAATTTTGTAAAAAGTATAATCTATTTCTTCTAATTTTTTTGTTCAAAATGCCCCTGCCGTCAAAAACAAAAGCAAGCTTTTGCATATTTATATAAATACGTTTCCAATCATAGTTTTTAAACTCATCCCATTCAGTTAAAACAGCTATGGCATGGAAACCTTTGCAAGCCTTATAAGGCTGTATTTAACAAGTTTTTATTTTCGTCTGATGAACGTGTGTTTAGGTGATCTAAATCGGTATATATTCTTTCTTTAGGAATTCTATTCGAATATATATCTGACTAAAGCGAATGGCAGCCTCACCTTCCTTAATTGAATTATCACCACCGATTAATACGCTATCGAGGTTTGATAAAATTTTAAATTGCACACCATCTCCTGTATTATCTATTCTTAACGCTAATACTGTTCTAACTAGAAACGTCGATTTTCCAACAACTATTTAATCTTGCTTAGCCACATTGGCTATTTGCCTTGCACAAAACTCGATGTATTTTAAGTCAGCTGCCATCTTTTTTCCTTTCCAAAAAATTTTTATTGATATGTAACCAATATAAAAATCATATCGGCTTTATCAACTATTTGTAGAGAAAAAAGATTCTTGTCCCTTACTTCTCTAAACTAAATTAGATATACCAAGTTCATATATTGGTAAATTACCCAACTCTTTATTATTCGATCTATCAATTCTGCCTTGATTAATATTTACAACAGTAAAACTGTAGTTTTTATTTTTGAGCATTTCTTTTCAATAACAGCCATTTTAGATCCTCCGCACCTATGTAGCAAATATTTTTTATACGATATTTTTATCTATAGATAAATTATTTATTGTCTTTAGCTTCAATCATAAAGCTTAAATATTCATTACCTATAAATTCCCAACTGTACTCTTCTTCAATTTTTATTTTGTTGTTTTTCAACAACTTAATATTATTATTTTTTAATAAATTATTAATCCACTTACTAATATCATCTGATGTTGAAAAATAATATGCATTTTCTTTTAAAATAGATTTATTGAAAATATTGTCACTTGCAATAATTAATGCATTGGAAGCCATAGCTTCCAACAATGAGGGGTTTGTTCCTCCAACCGAATGTCCATGAAAATAAAGGTTTGAAAAAAACCTTAAATTATTTAATTCTTCAATATCATATATTCCTCCTATAAATCTAATGTTCTTACTATTTCTATATTTCTTTTTGAGATAACGTCCAAATTCATTTTCATTATGTTTACCAATTACAAGAAAGGGTAAATCGCTTTTTGATTTGTCTACTCCATCAAGAATAATCTCGATGTTATTTTCTGGTTCTAACCTAGCAATAAGCATATTATAATAATATGCTTTTATTTTATATTTATCTATTTTTTTTTCTTTTGGATTCTTAAAAATATCAGCTCCATAAGCAATAAATTTTGACTTTTTATTATATTTAGCCTTCAAATATTCTTTAATTCCAAATGAATCAGCAATCAAAAAATCACTACTTTTAACAGCTAATTTTTCTGCATGGAGTAAAAATTTTTGAACAAGTTTAGAATACTTAGAACGCTTCCACTCCAAACCATCCATATTGGTTATTATAGCTGCAGATTTAGGCAAAAGCCTATGCCAAATAGAACTACTTGTATAACCTAATTGCAGTATAATATCAAATTTTCTTTTCCTAGAATCTATAATACAATTAAAATCATAGATAAATTGTCCTATGGTACCTATCCTCTTTTCAGGATCTTTTTTATGAATAATTTCTACACCTTTAAATGTTTTTTTTTTAAAAGGGTGGTCGCTCGAATTGTAAACCACTACTTCGTGTCCTTCTTTAACAAGATACACGGAAAAAAATTCCGCAAATTGTTCAAAACCTCCATGATAATTAGGTATTCCTCTTGTTCCTAAGATTGCTATTTTCACAAACTAAATTCTAATTATTAATCGCTTCTTTATATGCTTTATTTGTTTTTGAAGCTGCCAAACGAATATATTCTTCCCTAATTTTTTCTTTAAACCCTCTACTATGTTTTTGCCTAAAAGTTATTCCCACTGCTTCTCATATTGATATCACACTTTCAGGCTTACAATAATAAGCATTTTCACCAAAATATTCAGTTTAATCGACTCAATTAGTAATAGCTATACATCCATAATATGCTACTTCCAATAACACCAAACTAATTGTCCCAAACTAACCAATTAAAATAATTTTTTACTCTTGAATAAATATTGTTTATAGTACTTTTTTCATTCGCAAAAAAATAAGATAGCCTTATTAGATATTCTCCAATAATAAAACTTTGTAACAGGTATTATTAGGATCTATTAAATAATTCTATTACAGCTCCAGCCTATCCACTACTTTAAAGAGGGCACATCTATTTTGGAAATCTTATTCAAAATTTAAACTATTTTTTTGAATGTAGAACGACCCTGGCTCAATGTTTATATCCAATTTTGGGAACTTACTTTTCATAAGATCAAAATAATCATTCTTTAAGAAATTTACAGCACCTATAATTTTCCAATCTTTATTATTTGTAAGGAATGCTTCTAACAAATATTGCTCATTCCAGAATCTTATATCTTCAGTAATCCACTCAGTTAAATAATCTCTAGGAGATAATATGTCATGTATATGAACAATAACTCCAGATTTTAAGATAGGTAGAATTTCTAAAAACTCAAAAAGAACATCTCCCTGAGGTCGAATCATGTGAGAAGAGTCAATAAAGAGTATATCATTACTTTCAAGTTTTCGAAATAGTTCCAAATCCAAGGTCTCTACTTTTTTTCTTATTAAATCTACGTTCATTTGACTTAACCATGGCATTTCATAAGGTTCAACGCAGATATGCTCACAATTATAATTTGGGTTTTCCTGTTGATTTTTGATAATAGCAGCTTGAGCCATACGTGTTGAGTGTCCACTACCTATTTCAATTATTTTTTTAGGTTTTTTATCTCTAATTATGCTATACCAAAAGCATGCATCTCCACTTACAAAACTTTTATTAAGATAAAAGAATTCTTTTATATCATTTGTGGGTAAATCCGAAAAATTTAAAAGCTCCGATTGATATTTAAATCTATTTAATAATTTTAGCTGTTCTTCTATATTCCAATTAATTCCAACCAAGTTTCTTTTTTCTCTTAACGAAAACCTTAAATGTTTCGAATTGATTAAAGGCTCATAATAATGATCAATGATAGGAAGGACTCCTATTTTTAACATAGTTTTTCTAGAATATGGGATTTTTTCTACTCCAATTCTCCGAGTTAACCACATAATTAAAGAAGCTGGAATTAAAAATGGAATTAAAAATATATCAATGACAGGAGTAATAGAAAGTAGAATTTTTTTCATTTAAAAATGATAAGTAATTAAGTAATATAACGGTTTTTTATTTACGAATCCTTATAATAGAATCTATAATAACTTGAGTTAACTCGTCTTTTATATATTAATTTTAAATCGTCACATGTGTAAAGCTAAGTTTCTACTAACAATATTGTAGAGTTCATATATCTTATCTAAAAAGGATTCTACAAAAAAACCTATTTTATCTTGAACTTACAACAAAAAGTCGAACAAATTTTTTAAGACCTATGACCTTTTAGCAAACAATCTTCTTTGAGTTCTGTTTTACTCTTTTTTTGCCTATTATCCATTTCAAAAGCTAAGTTTTAATTAACTATAAACTCACGCTTCCATAGGTTAATTTGTCCAGTAATCCACAAAAAGTCTCGTCGCTAATTCTTAGGTCATCTGGCATTCTTTTATAACTTAATTTATTCCCTATTATTGGGAAATGACCAATTGTTTATTTGGTGCTTACACCCTTGTTAAGGGTTCGTTTAACATTAAAATTGTCATCAATTAGCAAGAAGTAAATCAGTAAAAAAAGATAAATTCCTTTCTGACGATATAAGAATGACTCTGAGAAGAAAAGAATAATAAACATGAATATTACTCCAACTCCAAAATAATTCTTTTGTAATACTAACTTTCTAAAACCAATAATTAACAGAAAACATAAAAAAACAGGATACAATAATCCCATTTCTGCAAGTCCTTGAATGTATTGGTTATGATAGTTGAACTGCTTATAACCTCTCCATATATCATATTCATCAATTTTTTGATTAAGAATAATTTGAGACGTGCCTATACCTGATCCCAAAAAGAAATTAACTCGTTCTTCTTTAACTAATTCACAATAAAAGCGAATATAAAGCATCCTTAAATTGATTCCATTCGCATAATAGAGTTGCCCAAATGTGTCGGAATAAAGTGTTTGTTCTAAGTTTGGATTTAATTCAGTTAACAGTTTACCTCTATTTAGAGAATTTATTGTCATAAATGAAATTAACAATATTCCAATTATCATGGCAACTTTAATTACTTTTTTAATTCTTATCACATAGACTATTGATATCGCCATGATGCTTAAAGCGATAAATAATTTTGAAGACAATAAAAATAAAAATAGTACTTGAATAACTAAAAAAAGTTGGCGGTATTTACTTAAAAACTTGATATTTATTATTAAATGCAAAACAGAAATAAATACCATAGCACTTACATAAATCCTATTTAGTCCAAGGACACTAACCAATTCATGATGAAAAAGCTTATCTATTGAATGATGGATTAACCAATAAAAAATTCCACAGGTAATAAAAAATACAGCCCAACAAGTAACAAAAAAGGAAAATATTACTAATATTCTGTATTTAGAAACCTTGGAACGGTTCCAAATTAAAAAAATAGATGGTATTAATATAAAATTTAAGAATCTTAGAATCCCTTTATCAACACTTAGAGGTATATTACTTGACCATATAATAGAAGTTATAATTAAAAGATATATTAAGTAGCAGAACAAATGATATATTCGATATTTACTTGTTTTTGAAGAGGAAGAAAAAAAATTATAAATGATCGCTAAAATAAAACCAATAAATATTATATTCTGAAAATTGAACGGAAGAGGTAAAGAGGCTAGTAAGAACGCATACCAAAATTCCATTAAATTAATTTTGTTAACAATCCTATCAAAATGTTTTAATTGCATAATTTACTTTTTTTGGATGTTTTTTATATGGGTGGATTGTAAACAGATAAAATTGTAGCATTTTCTGAGGCAAATCCTGTAAAATACCCTGAAAATTTATCAAATCCTCTAGTTTCTATGGTTGATGGTTTCATATCTAATTCTTTATTAAAAGATTTTCTAAGACTAATATTTGATTATATAAGGAATGGGTATACTCATCCTTTCTATCTGGGTTGATATGAAGGATATCTAGAAAATCTTCATCTTTATAATTGAAGTTTTCAGGTTCAATTAAATTAATTTTCTGGGTATTTAACCATTTTATAAAAACTTGATTATTTAATTTAGATTTTTGGGTGTTAAAAATTTCTTTCGAAATTGAATGCAATGGGGTTTTAAACAAGACCAACTCTCCACCATTCTCTCTGACGAGATTATTAAGTTCTGAAAGTGAGCTTTCTGCCAAAATTTCCTGTGTTAAATAAGGTTCAGATAAAATTCTTTGTTTTTTTTTCTCAGCACTAATTGCGGCAAACTGAATTGTATTCTCAATATCATCACTTCTTATTCCTCCTGATTCCGAAACATTGGATTGCCCTTTATAAAGCACTTTATCTGCATAATTAAATTTTTCGTTCATGAATAATGCGCACCGATAAGAAGCTGAAAAGTAAAGAACAGTAAGATTTACCTTAACTTTCCAAGAATTTGATGAAACAGACCAAAAATCTTTTAAATCTGAAAAATTCAGATACGGTAAAATAAATTGTGGCTGAGATGAATATTTCATGGTATAGGTTTCGTATACTTTTAGCTGATCTCTTATATATAAATTAGTTAACGAACCCTGACCATAGTATTCCAAAAACACTTTTGAGTCACTTAAAAAATCGGGAGTCTCTCTTAGTTTGCTTTTTAAGGCTTGAATCATAATTCCAGGGGTCATATAACCTCTGGCACTATTTAGGACATTTTTATTTCCTGTTAAATCAGTTAGTAATTCCAGATTGACTAATGCTGCTACTCTAGAACTACCCATGAAAATATAGTCTGGTTTGTCATTAGGTTCTTCTAGAATGCATTTAATAGTTTTACACGATTTATTTCGAAATGTATCTAGCGAAAAAAAGAATAGGGGATCTATAAAAACTCTGGATACTATTTCTAGGATTATTAAAAAAATAAATAGATGCTTAATGATTTTAATAAAAAATGTTTTCAAACCAGATTGTTTTAAAATTGAAAATAAATAAAGTCCTGCTGCTTACCAGAAAACCAAATGGTTAAAATAAGGATTAATGAATAAAAAGAAATTTTAAACATAATATTCCTGTTTTTAACTAAATTTTTCAGCGGGTGTTCACTAAATCTACCAAACCATTCAATAGTAATCATATAAAAAATTAGCAAGACCAATAAACCTAGTTTAAATGTAATCAGTGGGGGCTCAAATAAAGTATCGCTAAATATCCCATTTAAATATTGGAATGCATGAGTAAGTGATTCTGCTCTAAAAAACACCCAGCACAAGGTCACTAAAGCAAAAGTTGATAATATTGAAAAAAACTCTTTAAAAGATGGTAAAAAATAAAAACTATTTGAAATATCATTTGTATACTTCCTATTTTTTTTTTGTATTATTAGAGGTAAAAATAGTAATCCATTTAAACCTCCCCAAAATAAAAACGTCCAGTTTGCTCCATGCCAAAAACCACTGACAAGAAATACTATTAAAACATTTCTTACAATCACCCCTTTAGAAGCTCTACTTCCTCCCAAGGGGATATATAAGTAATCTCGAAACCATGTAGTGAGGGAAATATGCCATCTTCGCCAGAATTCAGCAATATCTCTAGAAAAATAAGGATACAAAAAATTTTTCATAAGTTTAAATCCAAATAATTTCGCTACCCCTATGGCAATATCTGAATATCCAGAGAAGTCACCATAGATTTGAAATGAAAAAAAGATTGCTCCAAGCACTAAAGTGCTTCCATTATAGGATGAGGAATTATTGAATATTTCATTACAAAAAAATGCACAATTATCTGCTATAACAACCTTTTTAAACAATCCCCATAAAATTTGTTTCACCCCGTCAATTGCCAGATCATTTTTGAAAATTCTATTTTTTTGAAATTGTGGTAAAAGATTTGTAGCTCTTTCAATAGGGCCCGCAACTAATTGAGGGAAAAAACTTACAAACGCAGAAAAAGCAATAAAATCTTTAATTGGTTCAAGTTTTCTCTTGTATACATCAATAGTATAACTTAATGTCTGAAAAGTGTAAAAACTAATTCCAACAGGAAGGATAATGTCTAATGAATTTGCGCTTATTTCTTTACCAAAAAATGAAAACGCTGTGATGAAATTATGAAGGAAGAAATTATAGTATTTAAAGAAACCAAGAAATCCTAAATTCATTAAAATGCTTATCCACAAAAGAAGTTTCCTTTTAGTTATGTTCTCTTTTCTTGATAAACCAATACCTATTAAATAATCTACTATCGTGCTAAAAAGAATTAATGATAAAAATCTCCAGTCCCAACAACCATAAAAAAAGTAACTTGAGACAAGAATGAATAAATTCTGAATCTTAAGTGTTTTATTAAATAAAAACCAATATCCTATAAATACAATTGGTAAGAATATTGCAAAGTCAAAGGAATTAAATAACATTGTATATCATTTAGGGTTAGTTTTTTAAGCGTTCTTATTTACATAATTAGGGAAATAATCTGAAAGGATAACTTCTAAATCATTTACTGAGTTTTTCCAGGTGTACTTTTTCAAAATTTCATTTTTAATTAATAATAATTGATTTTGATTTTGATTATCTAAATTAAAGAGGATACGTTGCTTTAATGTTTCAATATTATCCAGAGAAACTAAATCTTCACCGAAGAATTCGAAATCCACCATCGCTGTGTTTTTTGCACACACTACAGGAACACCAATAGCACCCGCTTCTATTGGCGGAATCCCGAAACCTTCCGCCTTAGACAAATAAAGGAACAATGAAGCCTGTTTATAAAAGAATAACAAATCATTTAACTCAACATTAGAAATAAAGTGAATAAACTGCTTTTGTTCCATAGATACCCCCTGGAGCATCTGATCAAGATTGTTATATTTAAGAGATTTATGTCCAATAAATATTATGTGTACCCCTTTCTTTTGAAGTTCCAATTCTAAAAACAATTGAATCATCAAATGATGGTTCTTACGAGGCTCTATTCTACTTACGCATAAGATGTATTTTTCCGGAATCTCTAAGTCATATTTATTCTTACTAACTGGTCTCAAGTTGTGGGCTTTGATAAATAAGTCTGACACACCATTTCTGATTACGTAAATATCTTTTTTTATATTTAGTTTATTCCGAATTTCTAATCGAGAATAATTTGATACTGTGCTGGTAATGTCTGCTAATAAACCATTTATTTTAAATATTATTTTTCTACTGTAGTAATAAGATTTCGGAAATTCTTTTTTGTATGAAAGGAATAATACATCGTGAATGGTTACCAAATATTTACATGAATTCAATTTCAACCAAGGAATCCAATATTGGAAATGTGCCAATTCAATTTTCTTCTTGGCTATTATATATGGGATTTCTAGGTTTAATACTAACATTCTGCTGGGTAGTTTGTAAATATATAAGTCTGTTTTTTCACCAAAATATTCACTAATGCTTAACTCAGCTTCCTTTCTTATTCCAAGAGTTATCTTAATATTAGAATGCGTTTCTAATAACTGTCTGTATAATTCTAAAATAAAGGTTTTTGTTCCTTGATTTTCTTTATGTAAAGTGTATCCATCAACAAATATTTCCATAATGATAAAATTTTAGGATCGGTTATGCCCAAATTTAAATTCCCTAAAAACAGGAATTGTTAAGAGTAACCAGAAAATATACTCAATAGTCGAAGTAATGAAACTCCCAGTAAATTGGTAAATAAAAAGGAATAAAAATAGTGCTAATAAATAATTATTATTGTAAACTTTGTAGTAAATGAATATAATAAATTGGATAAAAAGTCTTATTGTCAAACCAACAAATCCAAAAATTGTCATTGTCTCACCTATGGCATTTGGAATTCTTGCGATATTGGATTTTTGATAATTGAAATAATTATTAAATATATCATTCCCTATGATTTTAATCTGACCCGAACCAATACCAAACAAAGTACTTTTTTCTTTCATAATTTGATATGACACATCTAATGAGCCTATCGTTCTTTGATTAGCTGACCCGTCCTCACCATTAAGAATAGAAACAACTCGAGATAAAATTATTTCAGGGTATAATAAAACTGTGATAATTAAAGCAAAAAAAACAGATGCAGTAACTATCACAACCTTTCTGTTTAATTTCATATAGCTGAAAACTCTTAAAAATCCTACTACACCTAAAGCCATAAATAGAGCAGAAACAACACCAATTGAAGCAGTTGATACAAAAGGTATAACCAAAAGTATAAAATACTTTAAGTCTGATTTATTTGCTTTGCTTTTTATATTTTTAAGCATTGCATAAATTATCCAAGGGGTTAAAAGGTATGCATAAAAAGAAGGTTCATACAATAACCCTCGCATTCTTGGTAGCCCTCCTTCTTCATAATTATAAACTATAAAAACTTTAGAAGGAATATCTAAAAAATATAGAAAGAGACCCACTATATAGAGTACAAAGTTATATTTGACTATAAGTTTATAAAATGCATCAAATTTAATCGAGTTATTTACCAAATATACTCTTGCTGTAATTGCTGTATATGCTACCAATATATAAATCAAACTACTATTCCTATAAGATTCTATATCCACTCCATTATAAAAGTGAATAGCAGAAAACAGACCTAATAACAAAACAAATACAATTAGTATAAAAACAGATTTAGAATTAAGAACCTTAAAAACATAGAAGACAGATAAAAAGTTTATCCATAGTAATGGGGGTGGAAGGAAAACAGCATTAAAGATAAAAAAGGTAAGAATCAACAACTTTCCATTTAAACCTACATTTTCAATTTTATCTTTGTTTAACGATTGCATTATAATTATTGTTAGATTTTAGAATCACAAATTACCTTCCAATATTGAAACTTGCCTATCAAAAGCAAAATCATTCTGTAACTTTTCAAAATTGTTAATCATTTTTTTCGGTGTATTATTAGTAATTCCTTTCAGTACCTTGTTAAAATTCTTTTGATTATAAGTATAACCAATTTGATAATGATTTATATAATGCATAAATAATTCGTGTTCTGGGCACAAAATCAGTTTTGATTTTTCGAAACAATCCCACATTACACCTGATGTTGCATATCTTAAATACGTTCCTGAATAAGGTATGACAATCAAATCTGCTTCGCTCATTAGTTCAACATACAACTCTTGATTAATATATTCGTCTTTTAGAATTACAGAATCAATTTCATTGGCTAAACTCCATAATTCATTTAGATTTTCTTCTACTATTTTACCATATATTTTGTATTCAAATCTAGATTGTATATTTTTTTCTAGTTCTTTAAATTGTTTGAGAAAATTTATTGGGTTTTTATTAGATGAAATAGTGCCTAAAGTTAACAGCTTGATTTTTTCTTGCGAATTTTTGGATTTTGTTAAAGTATCTTTAGAATTGGATGTATGCAAAAACCTGTCAGATAAAACAAAAGTTTTAGATAAATTTAAATATTTAGTGTCTTCTTGATAAATATCTTCGGTAAAGAAAGTTATGTTAGATTTTTTTAAAAATAATTCGAAAATTTTCTTCACAAAATACCTTACTCCTTTAGTTTCATAAAGCCATTTCAAAATTATAACAGAAACCACATAGTTTTTATAGAATAAAAGTACGGGAATCCAAAATGATAATTGTCCCTGTGAAAGAAATATTGTTTTATCTGCCTTAATTCTTTTCAATTGTTTAAGAACAATATAATAATGTAAAAAAGAAGAGATTATTAATTTTAGTTTTTTGAATTTCTCGTTTTTAACTTGAATAAACTTAGTTTGAATATCCTCAATTCTGGAGGAGTTATTGTGAATAATCTGAATTTTATCTGAATTTAAATCCCAGTTTAACTCTGATTTATCTGTGAAATAATATACTTTCTCAATTTTATTGGAAGAACATAAAAGTTTACTAATATACTTAGAGTATCTTTGGTAATGCCCTTTTTCCGCATACAACGGGTCATACAAGATTATTTTCATTTGAGTGATTTTAAAGCTTTATATAGTTCTTCTGAACTATTCTTAACAGAGAACGTATTCCCTATTTGGATTTTAGCATTTTTAGCAAGATTATGTCTTAGTTCTTTGTTATCCAGTAATAACTCAATTTTTTCACTTAAATCCATTTCATTTCCATATTTGTAAATTAATCCGGATTCTTGATGATTAATTAAATATTTTGTGTTCCCAGAATCATTACCTATAACTGCTAAACCACTTAAAATGTATTCAATTGTAACTCTACCAAACGCCTCAAATCTACTGGGTACAATAGCAATATCATATTTAGCCAATAATGAAGAAATATCAGAAGTATAGCCATTAATAGAAATCAAATCTTTGAGATTGTTAGTTTCAATGAATTGCAGAAATGTACTTTCTAAAATACCATCCCCGAATAAATCCAATTTAAAATCAGTTACTCCTCTTTCACTTAACAACTTAACCGCTTTTAACAATTCCATTTGATTTTTATCCTCGTAATAGCGCCCTAAGCAAATTAATTTGATTTTTTCTCTTTTAGCCTTTTTTTCATTGGTGAATTCATCTAGTCTTATGGGGTTTGGAACGACTTTAAGAGAATTTGTATTAAAGTACTTAGAATAGTAGTTTTTGGTGTATTCTGAATTGCAAATAAATAATGACGTATTCTTTTTTAACTTATTGTATGTTTTTTCCGTGCCAAAATCCAATGTAAAATCAAATTGCTCACCAATCACTTCACGAATATGTAAAATATGCTTTACTTTGAGTTTTCTTGAAAGGAATAGCCCATAAAAAGAAGTTAAAGTATTAGTATATACGAAATCAATTTTGCTTTTGTTAAAGAATTGAAGATAAGAGCTAAAAACCATAGCCAAAATTTTATTTACTATATATTTTACATGAGGTTTAATTGAACCTATAACCCCTTTCGTACTAGCTTTTATAAAACAATTAAAAGGTATTTTAAAAAATCGAATGTTCTCTTTCTGAAGTAATAGTTCTAAACTAGGACTCTTTTTATTAATTATAATTAAGGGATCAATAAGATTTTGATTCTTAAGATAAATGATATTCGATAGTAGCGATTTTTCGGCTCCATACCCTTCCACTGGCATTAGAATAAATAAAATCTTATACATTAAAATTATTATTTTAATTATTTAAAACTTACTTTGTTATAAATTTTGTTAAAGTACATATATTCGATTCATTCTTACTATAAACTTATAATATAACAACATATTAAATGTCGCCTTCTATTTTTCTCCAAATTAATTCCCACATGTCTATGTTTTTTTTGACAATATTGTCTTTAGCTTTTAACACTGTATCAATAATAATTTCCCTATTCTCTATATTTAAAAAATCATCAATTCTTACCCAAGAAGCTTCTATATTTTTATGATCTAATAAATTATCATATTGATTATAATCTTTAAAAAGCATTTCATATTTATGACTCCAACTAGTAGCAAGGCAAGGAACACCAGAGTTGAGTGCACTTGCGACACCGTGAAATCTTGATGTAATCACCAAACAACTATTTGATATTTCTGCCTTTACCTTAAGAGCATCATAATTATCATGAATAGGTACAGGATTAATTAGTAAATTATTAATTTGTAAACACAATTTATAATCCCCCTTAGATTCATGGTTTAATAATTTTACTTTAAATCCTTTTTCCTGTATCCTTGTTATCATTTCAACAAAAAAATCTACATAGACATTCTCGCCTATATTTCCAGTATCTATCATACGATAATTAGGTATAATACATACGGTTTTAAGTTTTCCTTTTTCATTATAAGGTATTGAAACGTCACAAAGAGCAGTAAAATCAGGATATAAATATAGTTTTTCCTTATTAAAACCGTTTTTAACCAAATGCTGATAAGAAACTTCATCCCTGGCAAATATCATGTCTACAAACTCATTAAGTATTTTTACAGTTTTTTTGCCAATGGGTTTTTCAAAAGGTCCAAAAGCTTGAGGAAGAAAAATTAGTTTAATATGATTCTTTTTTAAACTTTTATAATAATTAACCTTAAAAGATAATACTTTCTCATTTATACGAAAGCTATCAGTGAATTGAAATCCACTAGCATCAAAGACAACATCTATATCAGAAGGAGCATAATTTCCAGATAAAAAACGATATGGCAGACCCAATCTTCTCAAAATTCCTTCAGCTTTTATAGGGCTTAAAAAATCTCCTGCCCTTAACCAAAATCTTTTTTTAAATTTTAATTTGGTTTTTACATCAGATGATTTGGATGTTCTATAATTATTATCATTAAAAAAGATTTCTGAATTTGGATACTTTTCTTCAATTTGCTCAAGCACACTATAAAGCATTAACTCAGCGCCTTTATTTACGGTATTTGTTCCGTCTATTTGAATTTTCATACAAAATTTTAATTTTTTGTTTTATCAGCTTTTGTTCACTTAAATCCATTCCAAAAACAAAAATAGTACTAATAAATGTAATAACGATTAATGGAATAGAAATTAAAAACCGATTATGTTCAGGTAAAAAACTTACTAAAATAACAGACGTTAGAACTGTAATAAGTGTTGGAATCATTTCTTTATAAAGAACCTTATTTAAGAACAATGAAATTTTAATATCACTAATTTTTGAAAACATAAGAACACGCAAAAAGCTTGCAAATAATTCAAAAAAAGCATAGTTAATAAATACCCAGATAACATCAAACTTCAAATAAAGAATTACAAATGAAATTGGCAACATTAAAATTTTTGACCCCCCAACAATAATATAATAGTTTCGAATATTTCCGATAGCCTGAATCCCAGAAACACATCCTATACTAGCTTGATTAATTAAAATGGCTACAAGTAAAATTCGTAGAATATTCGTAGTGTTTTCTGGCACATCAATCAACCACAAATTAAGAACCAAATGTCCTTCAAAGATCAATGGGAGTGAAAAAATTCCAAAAAGAAAAAAGCTAGCTCTTGATGAAATAAAAGATAAATTTATCATCTTATCTCGCTCACCTGAGCCCTCATTTTTCATTATTTGAGGATTTATGACATTTTGAAGTGTAACTGAAAAAAAATTCAACTGCTCTGAAACTTTCCCAGCTACCCCATAGGCTGCATTTATGGATGTTCCTAATTTAGCATTTAATAATATTGCTATTCCCTGATTTTTCAAGGTCCCTGTTATAGCACCAATTGTATTCCATCCACAAAAACTTATTAATTCTTTTAAAAACTTTTTATCAAGGTGTTTTTTTAATGAAAATGTTATCTCAGGGTATCTTTTAAAACATATTATCGCATATATACTATTTATTATTAATTGTATTGCTACCATTCCTGATCCATAAAACAAAAGCCTATTCCAATTTGTAAATTTCAAAGAAACGCTCAGTATAAATACCAAAATCACTTGAATAAATCCAACTATTGCAATATAGTGCATTTCTTCATGTGCATTTATGGTTGATATGAACGGAACAGATGAAATCGTCATAAAAATACTTAGTAACATGATTCTATATACTAACTTACTAGTATCAACTTCATTAATCACCAATACTTGATTAAATAAATAATCCTCAACTAAAGTTAATAACAAAACAATTGTAATTGCTAAAATTAATTGAAGAACAAACCCATTACAAAATATTTTTTTTTGAAAACTGAGATTATCTTTACCTTGATAATAAGACATATACCTTTGAATTCCAACGCTCATTGCTCCATTTAAAAATGCCAAAGAACTAATTACACCCGCAATAACTATAAAAGTTCCAAATAAATCCTCTCCCAAAAATTCTAAGGCATATCTGGTGGAAATAAGAGATATAGCAATTGATAATATTGATTTTAAATATAAAAACCCTGTATTTTTAATAATTATATTCACTTAATAGGAAGTTCTGAATGATACTTAACAACAGAATCGACAGTCTTTTTTATTGAGCTTGCTATGCCAGAATTTTCAAGAGCATAACCGATAGATAACGTTGTTATACAACTCTGATAAGGTTTTAAACTAAGTTTTTTAGATAAGTTGTTGTTTTTATCTTTAAGATCCCCCCAATTACAAATACAAGAGGATACCCCAAGTGTCTCTAGCGCCAAAACTAAATTCATAACTACCAATCCTCCATCAACAAATATTACATTTTTATCTCTTTCATGAAAATAGTAACTGTAATCACCAATTACGTATATCATTGTATGGATATTTTTTGAAAATGATTGTGCACCATCAGGAGTATAATCACATCCATGAATATTCTTATTACCTTCAATTATAAAAAAACTAAAAGGTTGACGATTGCATGCACTTGGAGCATATAATGCAGCCTTAACAGCCTTTTCTATAAGCTCTCTAGGCACTACCTTGTTTGTATAATATCTTATAGATCTCCGATACTTATTCAGGTCCAAGTAATCATCGTAACTAATTGAACATATTTTGTTTTGAGCTTTATAAGGTTTAGCCTTTTCATTAATCTCATATTTACCAAGTAAATTAAAATGATTAAAAGCAGACTTAATTATGTTTGTATGCTCTACTTTATCGAAATAGTCTTGTAATACATTACTAGCCCATAATATCAAGTTTTCATCGTTAGGGTTAATAATCATAGCTCCATAGGATTCAATCGTTTCTTTAATATAACCTTCAGCGAAAAAAGGCTTAGATGGAGTGGTTATTAATCCTTTTTCAATTCTATGAATAGACCTACGGAAATTACCAATATTATTGGTATTCAATCTATTCTCATGAATACCAGATAAAATAGCATAATGTACATTATCAAATCTATTTGAAAATAGAAAATAATATAATGTCGATAGCCTTGGGCTAATTAGACCTATCTTAATTAAGATATTACGGATTTTTTGTTTTATTTCTAACATTTATATTCTATTCTAGAATTTTAATATTTTTTATTTTTAGTCTCATTTTATTTCACCATTATTAATGTGTTTCTAAATTTAATATTACTCATATCTTATATAACAATCCACATTCATTAAATATCAAAAATCTTTTTAGATAAATCTATTGCTGCCCCTATTGCAGCATCCATATTATAGTACTCCCATTCTGCAAAACGTCCTGATAAATACAACCCTTCTTTTTCTGTAATACCTTTAATTTCAGAAATTAAAGATCTGGTTGTAACATCCTGAATAGGGTATGTGTATTTCGTATATTTATGTGATATATATTTTGGTGTAAAAGGAATATCTTTTAATTGTTCTTTAATCGTGTCTTCTGAAACATAATCAGTAAATTCTACTGTTGCTGACATGATTCCTTCTTTATTATTATTTTTTGAAAAGTTTCCGGTACAAATTATGCGATGGGCATCATACTTTACGTTGGGCATATATATCCAACTATAATCATTAGGGTCTACTTCACACAAAACCGTAGTGGTTCCGTGAAAATCTAATGATTTAATATTTTCTTCATAGTTTTCTAAAAAATCATTTTTTAACATTGATGCCAATGATTTGATGTTTCCTGCAAAAAAAATCATATCAAATTCTTTATCAGAATTTACAATCCATTTGTTCGTTTCTTTATCTTTTAACAAGGCTTCAACAGGGGTACTTAAATTAATATTTAATCCTTCAGATAATCGATCTGCTAAAAACTGAGAGCCATTAACTTTGGGATAAAAGAAAGAACTATGTACCATATTCATTTCTTTCTCCTTTTTAATATTATTGTAAAGAATCTCTTCAATTTTAGGCATAGGCAACTTTCCTTCTAACCAAGTTAAAGGCACCTTACTTAAATCTTTTTTCCATATCTTCTCATTATATGGCTTGAAATAAGCTTCGTATAACGTTAAACCGAATTTACCTTTAAGAAATTGCTCAAAATTTTGAGGTTCTTCATTTGACTTATTCAAGTCTAACAAATCATTTATAACTTTCTTGGTAGTACCATTATTCATTTGATACAAGTGGTTTTCTATTGGATAGCCAATTGGCTTATCTATATACACTACAGCATTCCTATTACTTTTAGTAAACTCTTTATCTTTATCAAAAAAATTCCAAAACCAATCTAATACATCTTGCCGTTTAGAATTAAAAACGTGACCTCCAACCAGATGATATAAATTACCATCAATTACATCACATTTGATTAAACCACCGGGTCTACTTTCTTTTTCAAATAATTCAACCTCAAATTTACCTTTAAAATTATGAGCCAATGTCATTCCAGATATACCACTTCCAATAATCGCTATTTTTTTCATTTTTATCTTTTTTAAATTCAATAGAACAATATCTATTCATACTTATCTTTAGAATATACAATCCCTATACATTAAACACTTTAATCATCTTAATTTTAATAAGTTCATGTTTAAACTGGCAAGATATTTTGTAAGCTCATTCATCAATAAAATAGATTATAAACTTTAAAAGTGAACTCGAAAACAAAAACAGCTTATTTTAAGACTACCTTTTATTAAATTCACATATTGCCCCGAAATAAATTTAAAATTTGAGTTGGAGGAAATCTTAAGATTAACTTTATAACATCTTTAGTTAAATTTTCTATAAAATCGATTTTAGTTAGTCGTATTTTTTTATAAAATTTTTTATTACCCAAATCTTCTTCATCTAAAACTAAATCTGAAATCGGCTTTGCGTTGCAGAACAACACAAAATTTACGTTTTTTTCATTTTCACAAAGTACTAACTCTTCTCGAATATTTACAAGAATTTCATTCATTCTATTTTGATTCATAATGATTCAAAAACCAATTATACATTTTCTTAACGCCAGTTTCAAGGTCTGTTCGATATTTCCAACCTAAACTGTTTAACTTAGAAACATCGGTTAGTTTTTTCATAGTTCCATCAGGCTTTTCAGTATTAAAGGTCAGTTCTCCATGAAAACCAATAACTTTTTTAATAGTTTCAGCTAAGTCCTTAATTGAGATATCTATCCCTGTACCAATGTTTATATGAGTATTCCTAATTTCATTTTTAGCACCACCATAGGTATCCACAAAATCTCTATTTTCCATTATAAAAACGCATGCATCGGCCATATCTTCAGACCACAAAAACTCTCGTTTTGGTTTTCCAGTACCCCAAATTTCAACACTGTTTTCCGTAACCCCAAAGCTAGTGAGATACATCTCTGCTTGACTTATGGTATTAACATCTAAATCTGTTAAGATCTCATCAAATTTAGACTCAGATAAAAGTTTAGCCAAATGAATTTTTCTAATTAATGCAGGAAGCACATGGGATTTTTCTAAATCAAAATTATCGTTAGGACCATATAAATTAGTAGGCATTACGGAAATAAAGTTTGTTCCGTATTGCAAATTATAGCTTTCACACATTTTTATACCTGCAATTTTTGCAATGGCATAGGGTTCGTTGGTATATTCTAAGGTATCTGTCAACAAACAATCTTCTTTCATAGGCTGCGGTGCATTCTTGGGGTAAATGCAAGTGCTTCCTAAAAACAACAATTTTTTAACCCCATGAACATAACTTTGATGAATGACATTATTCTGTATCATCATATTATCATAAATAAAATCTGCTCTATATATGTTATTTGCAACTATGCCTCCTACTTTTGCCGCTGCTAAAAAAACAAAATCTGGTTTTTCTTTTTCAAAAAAATGAGCAACATTTGCCTGCACTGTTAAATCAAGCTCCTTATGAGTCCTAGTAATTATATTAGTGTACCCCTTGTCTTTTAAGTTTTCTAGAATGGCACTTCCTACAAGCCCCCTGTGTCCCGCAACATAAATCTTGGTATTTTTTTCCATATAGATTTATTCAAAGTAGTTATTGATCCTATATCCTCCATCTTTAAGGAATTGCTGTTGCTTCATTAGCTTAAGGTCGCTTGTCATCATATCTTCAACTAAAGCTTCCAAATCATATTTGGGCACCCAACCAAGTTTTTCTTTTGCCTTTGTAGCATCTCCTATCAATAAGTCTACCTCTGTAGGTCTATAATATTTCGGGTCAACGGCTATGACTTCTTTTCCTATTTCTAGTTGATATTCAGAATGTGAACAAGATTTCACATAACCTTTTTCATCTGAACCTGTTCCTTTAAACTCTAATTCCATTCCAATATGAGCAAAACTCATTTTTACAAAATCTCTAACTGTTGTTGTTTTATTAGTAGCAATTACCCAATCTTCTGCTTTATCTGCCTGAAGTATCAACCACATCATTCTTATATAGTCTTTGGCATGCCCCCAGTCCCTTTGGGCATCAAGGTTCCCTAAATATATTTTATCCTGCAAACCTAAAGCTATTCTTGAAGTTGCCCTAGTGATTTTTCTCGTTACAAAAGTTTCCCCTCTTATAGGTGATTCGTGATTAAACAAAATACCATTACAAGCATAAATACCATACGCTTCTCTATAATTTACAGTTATCCAATAAGCATACATTTTTGCAACTGCATAAGGGCTTCTTGGATAAAATGGTGTTGTTTCGGTTTGAGGTACTTCTTGAACTTTTCCATAAAGCTCTGAAGTAGATGCTTGATATATTCTTGTCTTTTTTTCCAACCCTAAAAACCTTATCGCTTCTAATAGTCTCAAAGTACCTATTCCATCCGCATTAGCAGTATATTCTGGCATTTCAAATGAAACGTGCACATGACTCATGGCGGCTAAATTATAAATTTCATCAGGTTGGACTTCCTGTATAATTCTTGTTAAGTTGGTACTATCGGTTAAATCACCATAATGCAAAAAGAAATTTCTATCCTCAACATGAGGGTCTTGGTATAAGTGATCTATCCTGTCTGTATTAAATAAAGATGACCTTCTCTTTATACCATGTACCTCATATCCCTTCTTAAGTAAAAACTCACTTAAATAAGCACCATCTTGTCCTGTTACTCCTGTTATTAGAGCTATTTTATTTTTCATTTTTTAAATGGTTTTATTCAAAATTTAACATTAGTTTAATCTTGATAACGTTTTTTTTAAACTCTCTTTCCAATGAGGAATTTCAATGTTAAATGTTTTATTGATTTTCGTTTTATCTAAAACACTATACAATGGGCGTTTTGCAAGTGTAAGATAATCTTTGGTCTTTATTGGTGTTAGCTTAATAGCTATTTTACTTTCTTCAAAAATGGCTTTTGCAAAATCAAACCAGCTTATTGAACCTAAATTGCTATAATGATAGGTTCCATAACTTTGGGGAGTTTCTCTTATAATATTTAATATTACTACCGCCAAATCTCCTGCATAAGTTGGTGTTCCTACTTGATCACTTATTATACTTAACTCTTTTTTATCCTTTGAAAGTCTTAACATAGTCTTCACAAAATTATTCCCATGCTCTGAATACAACCAAGACGTTCTTATTATAATGTAGCGTTTAAGAATCTGTTTTATTTCTATTTCACCTTTCAATTTTGTATTTCCATAAACACTTAAAGGGTTTGGTTGCTCTAACTCATTATAAGGATCTGTTTTTTCTCCATCAAAAACAAAATCGGTAGAAATGTGAATTAGTACTGTTTTATATGAAATACAAACAGTTGCTAATTTTTTTGCTCCTAGAGCATTAATCTCATAAGCATTTGCTTTGTCTTTTTCGGCACTATCTACATCTGTATATGCTGCACAATTGATACAGTAATCTATTTTCTCATTGGATTCAAAAAAAATCCGTATCTGATCCAAATCACAAATATCTAACTCTTGATAATCTGTATATATAAAATTTAAATTATCATATTGCTTTTCAATATCTTTTATACAATTTGCTAATTGTCCGTTACTTCCTGTAACCAAAACATTTATCATAAATCAGCTTTTTTAAAAGTTGGTAATTCCAAGTCCTTTTCGGAAACTATGAATTCCCTTTCATCTAATTTCCAATCAATATTCAGGTCTTTATCATTAAAAATGATGCCTCCTTCGGCAGCTTTATTGTAAAAATTATCACATTTATATGAAAAAATAGTATGATCTTCTAAAACAATAAATCCATGCCCAAATCCACGAGGAATAAATAGTTGTACTTTATTATCTTCCGAAAGCTCAATAATAATATGCTCTCCAAACGTTGGAGAGTCCTTTCTTAAATCTACAGCAACATCTAACAATTTACCTTTTACTACCCTGACTAATTTAGCTTGCGCATGCTCTCCAATTTGATAATGTAGACCTCTTAGTACGCCTTTAGATGATTTTGATTCATTATCCTGAACAAAACTCACATTTATTCCTGTTAATTCATTAAAAGTTTTTGCATTAAATATTTCAAAAAAATAACCTCTATTGTCTTCAAAAATCTCAGGCTCTATTATAAAACACCCGTTTAATTTAGTTTCTTTTATTGTCATCATTTATTATTCAACAGCCCCAAAAGGTTCGACCCATAACCACTTTTAAGCAATGGTTTTGCTAATCTTTTAAATTTGGCTTCATTAATGTATTCCATTTCAAAAGCCGCAACTTCAATAGAACCAATTTTTAAACCTTGTCGTTCTTCAATCACTTCAACAAATTGACATGCCTGCATTAAAGATTGAAAAGTCCCTGTATCTAACCATGCAGTTCCTCTATCTAAAATACTAACATTTAATTTACCTGCTTCAAGATATTTTCTATTTACATCTGTAATCTCAAGCTCTCCTCTTGAGCTTGGCTTTATGTTTTTTGCTATTTCCACAACATTATTATCATAAAAATAAATTCCTGGAACAGCAAAATTTGACTTAGGGTTATCTGGTTTTTCTTCTATAGATATTGCCTGTCCATTTTTATCAAAATCAACAACACCATAACGCTCTGGGTCATGTACTCTATAAGCATATATTACTCCTCCGTCTGGGTCATTATTGTTCTGTAAAAGTTTAGAAAGCCCTGAACCATAGAAGATATTATCTCCTAAAATTAAAGCTACTTTATCTTTTCCAATAAATTCTTCTCCTATAATAAAGGCTTCTGCCAAACCGTTTGGTGCATCTTGCGTAGCATATTGAAAAGAACAACCATATTTTTTACCATCACCAAGTAAATCCTTGAATAAAGGCAAGTCTTTAGGTGTAGATATAATTAATATTTCACGAATTCCGGCATACATTAATGTAGAAAGCGGATAATAAATCATTGGCTTATCGTAAATAGGCATTAGCTGTTTGCTTATTGACAAAGTTAATGGATGTAATCGTGTTCCTGAACCTCCGGCTAATATAATTCCTTTCATTCGATAGCTAAATTATTATATTGTTTTTCATAGTATGATTGATAATTTCCACTAGTTATATTATTTAACCAATCTTCATTGTTTAAATACCAATCAATCGTTCTTTTTAAACCTTCTTCAAAATTAACAGATGGCTTCCAACCTAATTCGTTTTTTATTTTTGATGCATCAATAGCATATCTTAAATCATGACCAGGTCTATCCTTAACAAAAGTTATTAGTTTTTCCGAACTACCTATGGTACGATCAAGTTTTTCATCCATTTGTCGACATAATAACTTCACAAGGTCAATATTCTTCCATTCATTAAAACCACCTATATTATATGTTTCAGAAATTTTTCCTTTATGAAATACCAAATCGATTGCAATGGCATGATCTTTAACATATAACCAATCTCTGGTATAGTTTCCATCTCCATAAACAGGAAGCTGTTTTTTATGAATAATATTATTAATAAACAATGGGATTAATTTTTCAGGGAACTGATTCTGCCCATAATTATTCGAACAATTAGTAATAATATAAGGCATATCATAAGTCTCCCCATATGCTCTTACAAAATGATCTGAACTTGCTTTTGAAGCAGAGTAGGGTGAATTAGGGTCATAAGAAGTAGTTTCTGTAAACAACCCCGTTTTACCTAACGTACCATAAACCTCATCCGTACTTATATGGTAAAAAAGTTTCTTTTCGAAATTGTTTCTCCAACAACTTTTAAAAGCATTTAAAAGATTTACAGTACCGATAACATTTGTTTTAACAAATGCAAGCGGATCTTTAATAGATCTATCAACATGAGATTCTGCTGCTAAATGTATAACTGCATCGAATTTATATTTCTCAAACAACTCATTTATGAAATCACCATTGGTAATATCTCCTTTTATAAATGAATAATTTGACCTGCTTTCTATATCTTTTAAATTTTCTAAGTTGCCTGCGTAAGTAAGTGCATCAATATTAAAAATATTGTAATTTGGGTACTTTTCTACAAAAAGTCTTACTAAATGAGATCCTATAAACCCAGCTCCTCCAGTTATTAAAATCGTCATTTATTATATTTTATCTTTATAGCGTTCTAAAAATTTAACAACGTTAAATCCTAATAAAACTATAAACGTGAACATAGTCAATATAATCGCATAGAATAACTTTGGACTTATCATAATACCAAATAATTCTTTTTTATCATCTATTGTTCCACTATCTTGTTTACTAGATGTGATTTCAATGATATGTTTCTTATCAGCTATTTCTCTCTCAATTTCAACTAATTCTCGCCTTAGTTCTAAATCTTTATTATAAAGTTCAAATTCTTTGGTAGAGCTTTGATTCCCTTTATTAGCTATAGTAATTTGGGTCTGAGAATCATTATTATTTTCTGCTGATTTTACTATGGCTTTTTGGTAAACAGCTAATAATGTATCCGATTTAATTAATCCTTTAAAAATTGCTGAAGCCTGCGCTTTTAATTCCCTTAAATCTTTTTCCTGTTCTTGTTTAAAATATACATTTGAATTAATATTCGAAATAATCTTATGAAATACGGTCTTAAAATTATTTCGCTCTTTAGCTTTAATAGTTATTTGTTGATATTGGTGATGGTAATCTTTTGAGTTTTTCAAAAAGGTTTTATAATCTAATATTTTTGTTAATGATGTATCAAGTGTTTTAAGATACGCATGGAACTCTTGAAGTTTTTGGTTTTCACTAATAGTAGGCTCTATTTCAAAATTTAGAATAGATTCTGCTTCTTCTGATTTAACACCTAAAACAGTCTTTAAAATATTTACATCTTGTTTTATTAAATCATTATAATAGTCAATCACGTTATATAAATTCTCTCCTGTATTATAGTTCTGTTTTACTGTAATAGAAGATTTATAAACAGGTTCAGACGTTTTTTCCAACACTATTCCCAAAATAACTCCAACAATGCCAGCTATTGCTAATTTTAAAACATGTTTTTTTACAAAAAACACCAGCCAGACAAATGCTAAAAAAAGCTTATTGAAAATGCTCCCTATAAAGCGAAAGAAATTGCTAAAAACATTCCCTATTAGCTTAAAAAGTTGTCCTAAATCTACTTCTTCAGACTGCTGTGGTGGTTGTGGCAAATCTTTACTCATAAGTATTCATATATTAATTAAGTATTTGTTTTAATATCGTTCTTGTTATTAAATATGTTGGTCTAACCCCAGAAGTCCCTAAGCCTCCCGAAGCAAGTGTAGCTCCTGTTTCCAAGGGGTTATCACTGGCATAATAAGCATATCTTACTTTTACATTGGGACTAATACTTCCTCTAACTTTTGAAGCTGCTTGTATCGCCTTTTGATAATGTGCTCCTTCCATTTCCAATCCTATCACCTGCCAAGTCGAATTATAAAAGAATTTCAAAATGTCTTTATTTTGTAATGATGTCCCTAAAACAGTAATCATAGATCCTTCGTAAATATCGACGCCTTGTCCTTCTAAATCTTCTTTTTTAAGCTCATTTGTAAACGGGTAATTATCGGCAGTACCTTCAAAAATATGTGCCGAAGGAATCATAATATCTCCTTTACCACCTTCTAAAATACCTGCTTTACCCATAATGGATATCGATTCTACATTCAAATGCATTTTCTTATCCTTATTATATGGTTTCAATAACTCGTCAATGGTTTCATATGCTTGCTCTCCAAAAGCATAATCCATCACTAATATAACAGGTTTTTTTTGTTTTAATACATTTTCATTAATTTCAATATCTGTTTTTGAAGCATCTATTTTACTGGTATCGAAAATCTGAACATCCACATTAGTTCCAGATGTGTCTTTAATATAAATCATTCCTTGGGGTAACGCTTCTTTAGTTACTTTATTTCGAAGCCCTTCATTTTCTTTCTTGCTCAAAGACTCATATACCTCAAAAATATCTTTTTTAGGCATCTTTATTTTTAAAGCATTTGATGCAAAAAGCGTATTCATAACGCTATGCATATTGGCACTTATTATATGTATCGGTCTTTCCAATAAATCATTTTTAAACAAAGTTTCCTTTATGGTATCTGCCCAAATTTCTCCATGTATATGATGCCCTATCCGTTCTCTTAGAACAGGGCTAAATGTTACAGTTCTTTTATTATTGTGTATTTGTTCTTCTATGGCTAATTTACCTAACCAATATACTATATGAAGAAATCTTTCCGGTTGTGAAGGCGTGGCAAACTCATCATAAACAGATCTTAATTCATTAAACGTTCTGCCTAATATATTAGCGGCATGAGTTATGGCAACTTCGCGCTCATCCTGCGAAAGTTTCTTTTTTGATAAAACGGCTTTTTCAAGCTTTATCCAATCCCTTGTTGTTACACCTTCTTCATTAATTAAAACACGACTACTTATTTTATGAGACTCTATAAAAAGAAATGTAAGGTGCGTTAAAATATCGTAGATTTCCGACCTTCCTCGAGTAATCTCAATATTCATTTGTTCTGCATCAATTCTATAGCAATTTCGACGTCTTTTTTCTGGAATTATAGGCTTAAAATGAGAATTCCCATAACCTTCATCACTCGTTAAATTAATAAAAGTACACTCTTCAATTCCAGTAGGAAGTCTATCTATTACATAAAGTAACCCTTCTAATTCGGCTTTTTCTTCTCCTATTGATCCATATATTTCTGGGCGTAAAAGCAATAAAGACTGTCGTAAAGTTTCTCCCGAAATACCCATAGGCTTATAAAACCCTCTATTAAACAAATGACGCATAGTTATATACATCCTCTCAATAGCGTTAGAGCTTTCCTGAGCTCTCGTTCTAGAATGATGCTTTTTATTACTCATTTGCCTTTTTTTCTCCCCAAAGATAGTATTATTTAGCTTAATTCTTACGAGGAAACTGTTCAACTATTTTTCTATCATTCGATAATCTTGGCAGTTTATTTTGTCCTCCCAATTTTCCAATGGATTTCATATACTCTTGGAAACCTCCTTTTTTAACCTTAGTTATTTTAAGAGATTGCAGCACTTTACCATCTATTAAATCGAAATAATATGAGTTTTGTTTTTGAAGCGACTCATCAATTTTTTTAGCTAAGTACAAAATATCTTCAGGTTCATTTTCAAATTCTATAAACCATTCATGGTATGGTAATCCTTCTTTTGGATTTATTTGAGGGGCCACCGTAAACTCAGAGACACTAATACTTGAATCTAAAAGGGCTTCTTGCATTGCTTGTTCCACTTCTTTACCTATGACATGTTCTCCGAAAGCCGAAATAAAATGTTTTATACGTCCGGAAACAATAACCCTATAAGGTTTGGTTGAAGTAAACTGAACGGTATCCCCAATATTATATGCCCAAAGACCAGCATTCGTAGAAATAATCATCACATAGTTTACGCCAATTTCAACATCTTTAATGGTAATTCTTTTAGGATTGTCATCGAAGAACTCATCCGCTTTAACAAACTCATAAAAGATTCCAGAGTTCAGCTGAAGCAACATGCCTTTTTCTTTTTGAGTGTCTTGAAATGCAAAAAAGCCTTCACTGGCTGGATATAATTCTATACTATCAACCTTTCTTCCTATTAAGTTTTCAAACTTGGCTCTATAAGGTTCATAATTCACTCCGCCAAAAATGAATAAATTAAAATTCTTAAAAACATCGCCTACTCTTTCACCTGTTTTTTGTTGAAGTTTTTCAAAATACATTTGAACCCAGGAAGGAATGCCGGAGATAATAGTCATATTCTCAGGTAATGTTTCTTCAACAATAGCATCTACTTTTGTTTCCCAATCTTCAATACAATTGGTTTCCCATGACGGTAATCTGTTTTTTTGAAGATATTTAGGAACATAATGCGCTACAATACCAGAAAGTCTCCCTAATTGTATGCCATTTTGCTCATTTAGGACAGGGCTTCCCTGAAGAAAAATCATTTTTCCGTCTACAAATTTACTATTTCCTGTTTCATAAATATACATTAATATAGCATTTCGAGCTGCCTCAATATGACTAGGCATGCTTTCTTTAGTTATAGGAATATATTTTGATCCTGAAGTTGTTCCTGATGTTTTAGCAAAATAAATAGGTTTTCCTTTCCAAAGAATATCTTTTTCTCCTGCTACTACTTTTTCTACATACGGTCTAAGCCCCTCGTAATCTCGAATTGGAACTTTATTAATAAAATCTTCATGAGAATTTATGCTTACGAAATCATGGTCTTTTCCAAACGTGGTTCCTGTGGCTTTTGAAATTAAGCTTTGAAACACCTTATCTTGTGTCTCAACTGGGTTGTTCGCCCATTTTTGAATGTTTTTATAAATACGTCTTGCAAATGGTTTTGCAAGAGCTGATTTTAATGATATCATCTATTATTTAAAATCTATAAAATTTGTTGGATTAATAGGGTAACCATCATTCCATAGCTCAAAATGCAAATGAGGCCCTGTTGATAACTCTCCTGTATTTCCTGCTGTAGCAATAACTTCTCCTGCTTTAACCAAATCGCCTTGTATTTTTGTTAGTGCTGCATTGTGTTTATAAATAGAAATTAATCCATAACTATGTTCTATAATAATAACATATCCTGTGCTGGCTGTCCATTCTGCAAAAATCACAATGCCGTCTGCTGTTGCTTTTATAGGTGTATCTTTTGCTAGCACAATATCTACAGCAAAATGTTTTTCTTTTAAATTATAAGGCTCGCTTATAGTACCATTTGCAGGTGGGAATAACACAAAATTAGCTGATGATGTAGCAGACTCAAATAAATTGTATTTGTCTTCTTTATCTATTTTATCTCTTAAAATAGAATCTTCTGATATAGGCGCTAAGTCAACTTCACTCGCTTCAGTCCTAACAGCTTCTATAATCGAATCTTTATTAAAATCACTTGCACTTACATCGCCTTTTAACACTTTTTTTATCGACGTATAATATAGTTCATTCATAGCTATAACCCGCTGCAAAGAATCTGTTTTGTAATTTAACTCAGTGGCTTGCTTTTTTAAAGCTGTTGATGAATACCCCGGGATATATTCCCTAAGTGCCGTATAGGCTATTAATATATATGTGAAAGCTATTAAAAAGACAGCTAGAGAAGAACTTAAAACAAAAACATTTAACCGTGTTAATTTAAACGACAAACGTTCTTCGAATGTGTTTTCATTAAGTATTACCAGCCGATACTTGTCTAATAATTTTCGCTTTATCTTTTTAGGTTTCTTCTTTTCTTCCATTTAGAGCAAAATTAAATAAAATTATTACAAGACCTAATTTGTCTTTGTACTAAAGTTATGCTTAAAACGGTATTATTAAACATTAATTATTAACTTTGCACTATAAAATAATTATTATGAGTTTATATATGTTACCATTACTTGTTGGTTGGCCTCAAATAGTTTTAATTGCTGTTGTTGTTTTACTATTATTTGGAGGAAAAAAGATTCCTGAATTGATGAAAGGTCTAGGTAGCGGTATTAAAGAATTTAAAGACGCTAGTAAAGAAGAAGAACCAAAAGAAGATAAAAAAGAATAATTGCTTTTAATAAAAAAATCCGAAGTTAATAACTTCGGATTTTTTTATTATTTGAAAGTTATTTATTTGACTTAATCAATTTTAATAGATTTAATAATAGCTTCTAACTCCAACATATAGTTTCGTTTCTCTACAGATGGTGCAAATATAAACCCTTCAACACCTATCCATCGTTTGTTTATTTTATCCTCAATAGTATAATTAATAAATGGACCTCCCATAAAATCATTAGTTAATTCCCAAACACCTTTGGTTTCAAAAGCTGGTTTATTATCTAAAATAATTTCACCAGAAAAAGGTGTATATGCATCTTCTGTAACCATAAAAGAATTAATTGTATTTCCATCAGCATCTACAGTTTCATCTAATCGTCCTTTAAAATACATTTTCCCAATAGAGTCTCTAATTTTAATTATCTGCATAACAGTACTATCATTCTTTTTTAAAGCTTCAAAAGGCAATTCATAAATCATTAAATGCGAATGCCCTGTTGTAATATCTTTTCTAAACCAAAAGAAATTATCAGTCTCCTTAGCAATTTTATATATAGATGGAAATTCAATTGTCAATCCTAACTTTTCTTTAATTGATGTAAAACTATGTATTGATTTACTCATTTGGCGTTGCCTTTCAGCAATCTCCATATTTCTAAAAGTTTCAATTATTTTATCTCCATTTTCTTTTACTACATCAATAATATCTTGTTTTCTTTTACCTGAAATTACTATAACTTTTTGTGGTTTTGCATAAACATTATTAGCGATTTTTATACCTTTTTCTTTGTTAGTTTCTATTTTTAAAACCGTCCTGTTTTTTGTCACAAATCCAGAAAAAACAGAAGGAGGGATTTGACTCATTGTAAATGTTGGTTCATCTTGTGGCAATCCATAAATGGGCTTAGCAAGCACCGATCTTATAGCTTCTCCCACACTGCCTTTCCACAAGTCATTCTCTGCAACAATCGATACGCTATTAATCGCTCCAGAAGCATCTGGTATAAGTCTCTCGTTCGAAGATTTTTTGTTTTCACAAGAAAAAATAAATAATAATGATACTAAAAAAAGAATATGTTTCATCTGTTTAATTTTTTTATTGTTTTATAAGATCAGACCTGCCTGACGGTAAGTATAACTGTTTTGGTTTTTGGAATTTAACCTTTTGATATTTTAAGTTTCATTCCGGGTTTTAATTTATTACCACTAATACCATTCCAATCTTTAATATTTTGAACAGAAACTCCAGGAAATTTTTGTGAGATACTCCATAATGAATCTCCGCTTTCAACAATATATGTAATTACATCGCCAGAAATAGGTTTAGCTTTTGTTGGTACTTTTTTAGAAGTTAGTGGAGCAACATAAGGTTTTCTTGGATAAATAGTTAAGCGCTGTCCTATTCTTAAGTTATTACTTCTTAAACCATTCCACCTTTTTATGTCACTAACCCTAACGCCATATCTTCTGGATATTTTTCCCAGATAATCGCCGGACCTTACTTTATAGCGTACTCTATCTGTTGCATTAAAAAATTGAGGGAGTGGTTTTTCGCGTTTGTCGAATTCTGCCTTAGCAAACGCATAAATTTTTTCTTCATTATTAACAAAATTCCCAATAACATCAATAGGTAATCTTAAGACATAATTTTCGCCTTTAATAATTGGAATAATATCTAATTTATATGATGGATTTAAAAATTGAAGTTCTTCAATTGGAGTACCTGTAACTTCTGAAACTTGATCAAGAGTAATCATATGTTTTACTCTAATAGTATCTGTTTCAAAATAGGCTCTTTCTGGTTTTCCTTGTTTAAAACCATGTTCTTTCGCGTATTCAAAAATGTACATATTTGCTAAAAATGCTGGTAAGTACCCTGCAGTTTCACGTGGCAGATTATGTCTTATATTCCAGTAATTCTGATACCCACCTGAACGTCTTATCGCTTTTGTAACATTCCCTGGCCCCGAATTATAGGCTGCTAAAGCTAAATCCCAGTCTCCAAAAATTTCATAGAGTTTCGACAAGTATTTTGAGGCTGCTTCTGTAGATTTAATTGGATCGCTACGCTCATCTACATAACTACTTACATCTAAACCATACATTTTACCTGTACTAAACATAAACTGCCACAAACCTGTTGCACCTACTCTGGATTTCGCTCTGGGTTTTAGTGCAGATTCTACGATAGCTAAATATTTTATTTCTAAAGGAATATCATGGTTATCGAGCTCTCGCTCAAACATTGGAAAATAAAAAGCACTTAACGTGATTAATTTTTGAATAGACTTTCTTCTATGCTTTAAATAGGATTTAATAACACTTTCTAACGCCGGATTATATGCCACATTAAAAGGAGTTCTGGCATCTAATTCTTTTAAACGTGCTTTTAATGTATCGGTGGGAAGCTCAGGATAATCAACAGCTTCAAAAGTTAGCTCCGAAACTGACTTATATATAGTGTCAAATAAGCTATTGCTATACAACTCTTCAAACCATTTTTCGTCTAATTTTGCAGCAAGCTCATTATCTTGTAAATTTTTTATTGAGGTGCTGTCTACTACTTCTATAGATTTAACTACATGAGATGCCCCATCAATTAGAGAGTCTTTAACTTGCTTCTTCTGTGAAGTCACAGAATCTTGAACTTGCGAAAAACATGTTCCAATACATAGGAAAAATATAGTTGTAAGAAAACGAAAAGCCATAAAATCTATTCAGTTAATTATTGAACGATACTATGGCTAAAATCGTATTTTTTAAGCTAATTTGAAAGCTAATGACAATTTAACTTAGAAATTATTCTAAGATGGCTGCTATGCCCGGTAAGGTTTTGCCTTCTAAACTTTCTAACATGGCGCCTCCTCCTGTGCTTACATAACTCACCTTTTCTTCAAAGCCAAATTGTTTAACAGCAGCTACAGAATCTCCACCACCTACTAATGAAAATGTACCATTCTTAGTAGCTTCTGCAATAGAATCTCCTAATGCTATAGTCCCACCAGCAAAACTTTCCATTTCGAAAACGCCTAATGGGCCGTTCCAAAGTATTGTTTTAGATTGCATAACCACCTCATGAAATTGCACTCTCGATTTTGGTCCGGCATCTACACCTTCCCATCCGTTAGGAATATCATTTATATCTAAAATTTGTGTATTGGCATCATTACTAAAATCATCGGCAGCAACTACATCAACTGGAATATGCACTTGTACATTTTTTTCTTTTGCCTGTTTTAAAATATCTAAAGCCAATGGCATTTTATCATCTTCGCAAATAGAGTTACCAATTTTTCCGCCTTGGGCTTTAACAAAGGTAAACGCCATACCTCCACCAATAATTAAATGGTCTACTTTATCTAAAATGTTTTCTATAATCGTAATTTTAGATGACACTTTAGCTCCTCCTAGTATAGCTAAAACTGGTTTTTCTCCAGTTTTCATAACTTTTTCTATGCTCTCTATTTCTTGTGCTAATAAGCTTCCAAAACATTTATCTTCTGGAAAAAATCCTGCTACAATTGTTGTAGAAGCATGTGCTCTATGCGCGGTACCAAAGGCATCATTTACATAAATATCTCCTAATTTAGATAGTTTTTCTGCAAAGCCTTTATCTCCAACTGTTTCTTCTTTATAATAACGTAGGTTTTCTAATAGTAAAACCTGTCCGGGTTCTAAACTAGCGGCAGCTGCTTCTACCTCATCACCTATACAATCTTTAACAAACTTTACTTCAACACCTAAAATATCTTCAACTTTTTCTGCAATATGTCCTAATGAAAAGGCATCTTCAAATCCTTTTGGTCGTCCTAAATGTGACATTAAGATACAGCTTCCACCGTCTTCTAAAATTTTAATGATAGTTGGTTTAGCCGATACAATTCTTGTAGCATCAGTTACTTCAAAGTTTTCATTTAAAGGCACATTAAAATCTACGCGAATTAATGCTTTTTTATTTTCAAAATTAAAATCGTTAAGCGTTTTCATTTGTTGGTTTTTTATATTATTATACTTCGCCTTTGCTCAGTATTGATATGTAACATTCTTCATAGTTTTTTAAACTAAAACCATATTCTCAATAAATGTCTTACTTAAATATTGTTTGTGTGTTTTTAACTAATTTGAGACACAAATGTAACTAATTAAAAACAGCTATAAAACCTGTTTTTTAACGAAAACGATATAGAACGTGAAGATTTTTATTAAACGGATTGTTTCTTTATTTTTTTGTTGAAAATCCTGAGTCTATAAGCAGAATAAGTTCTTTGAGATTTTCTAAAAAAGCTATTTTTAATTTCTTCTTTATTAAAGGTTTCATAATAATTCCTAAAGGCTTAAAATTTGCAAAAACCTGAACTTGCAATTTGGTATCATTATTTTCTGTTTCTTCCAGAATGAAATAACCACTCAAGCGCTTAATAAATGGCAAATTGGTTGTAGATTCTCCATAAACGAGTTGGTCTTTACTTCCTGATTTTGTAATTGTTGTTTGTTCTACTTCCTGGTTTTTATTTACTAAACATCTATGTTTTTGTCCTAAACGATTCACTTTATTTTTCTCATATTCTAATTTATTAACACCTTTTGTCCAAAGTAATCTATAATCAAAATTGCTAATAACTTCATAAAGCTCTAGCATAGGTGTTTTTACTAATTCGGTAACATCAAATAATTTATGCTTAGGAACATCGTTCGGAACGGGTTCAATTTCCGGAAGTTTCTCTTTTAAATGTGATAACGAATTATATGAAAAGGTAATAGTGCCAAAATCGTATTCTGCAATTAATTTATTCTGTTCATTTACAGGTTGAACATTTTCGGTAAAAAGAGCATACTCTTTTAAAGGTATATCATTTTTAAGCAACCGATGCACTTGTATCACATGGCTTCCATAAGGCTTTTTAGAATCCTTAACCTTTATAAATTCAATATCGCCATAATGCACGACAAACTTAATTTTTAAATTATACGCAGAGGAACAGGCGCCACAATGACAAATACGTTGATATTCATACCGTTTAATATGTGTATGAAAAGCAAGGTACATCGCCTCAATTTGTTTTTCAATATCTAAAACATCAACTTGATTTTCAACCTTGTACATAAACAAAGCATCACCTTCAATTTCAGCTAATTCTAAGTCCATAGTATTAGTATCAATCAATAACTCCAAAAGCTCCGAAATGATATGCCTGCTATGGCTAATATCCGTATGATGTACAAACTCCGTAAACCCAGAAATATCAGGAATGAAAAGAATAGCGTTTTGAGTCATTTTAATTGATGTCTGTTTGTTAAATGTATAAAAATAAGTCGATTTATTTTGTATTTATTACAACAACGCAATGTTAAAAACTGGAAGCTTCCTGCTCAATAAAAAAAATCATTTTATACACTACAAAATATTATACTTTACTTATGGTTCGAGTACTTTAACATCTAATAAAAAATGTGTAGGTTTGTTTTATGCTTTTTGGAGATGTTTTAGGTCAAGATCACATTAAAAATCATTTAACGCAAAGTGTTGATAATGGTAGAATACCACATGCACAATTATTTGTTGGAAATGAAGGATGTGGTACTTTACCAATGGCATTAGCTTACGCCCAATATATATTATGTGCGAATACTGGCGGAGAAAACACAACTGGGAACGAAGCTTGCAACCTAAAATTTAAAAACATATCGCATCCCGATTTACATTTTGCTTTTCCAGTAACTACAAGTGATAAAGCAAAAAGCCATCCTGTTTCTGCCAATTATCTTGAAGAATGGCGCCAATTGTTAAAAGAACAGCCCTATGGAAACCTTTTTGATTGGTACAAACTACTTGGTGTTGATAATAAGCAGGGACAAATAGGTGTAGACGAAGCACATGATATTGTAAAATCTTTAACCCTAAAATCTTACGAAGGCGGTTATAAAGTCATGCTTATATGGATGGCAGAAAAAATGAATATAGCCTGTGCCAACAAACTTTTAAAGCTTATTGAAGAGCCGCCGAACAAAACTATTTTTATTCTTATTGCCGAAGATGAAGAGCAAATAATTAATACCATACGGTCACGTTGCCAAATATTACATTTTCCGCCTTTAGCAGAAGATGTTATAAAAGATGCCTTAGTTAAAAACTATAGCTTAGACATTGCCGTTGCTACCAAAATTGCACATCAATCTAATGGAAATTATAATAAAGCCTGCGATTTGGTATATCAAGATTCCGAAGATTTACAATTTGAAGAATGGTTTATTTTCTGGATTCGAAGTGCTTTTAAAGCAAAAGGGAATAAAGCAGCGATACACGATCTTATTTCTTGGAGCGAAGACATAGCAAAAACTGGACGAGAAACACAAAAGCAGTTCTTACATTTTTGTTTAGATTTTTTTAGACAGGCATTACTACTAAATTACAATGCTACAGATTTAGTTTATTTAGAACCTAAAGCCCCAAAGTTTAAGCTAGAAAATTTTGCACCTTTTATACATGGCAATAATATTTTAGAAATTAGCGACGAACTTCAAGACGCTATTTATCATATTGAACGTAATGGTAATTCTAAAATTATTTTAACCGATTTATCTATCAAGCTTACCCGGTTACTCCATAAGAAACCTTCATGATAATAAACTAAACATGTTTTGAAATAAGCTTGTTAAAATATGTACTGATAAATTCTAACTACCAATTACTTTTCAATATATCCTTTATAGATAAGTTTTAATCCATTTGGAATAATTTTTATCATCGATCTTTGCCCGTTAATTTGATTACTATTCTCATTGAGGCTTTAAATTATTACTTTAAAACAGATAAAATAAAACCATTGTAGATTGTATTTATTTATTTCATCAACATATGTTGATGAAAAATAAAAATGCCGAATGTTTCTTTGCTGTATGAAAGCAATTCATATGATTAAAAATAAAATAGAAAAACACTATCAACTTTTTAATGAAAAATTGAACAAGCAATTTTCAGATTGCACGTTAAAACCAGAACCCTTTAGCCACAAGGTATATTTGCGACTGGCAAAGAAATAACCTTAAATAGTACAGGGAATCTTAATCAATGTCGATAAGTTATAATGGTCAAAACAAAGAAAAAGCAAGAACACTTCATAAATTCTGATTATAAAATATGTTTATAATCTTTCAAAATATTTTATAAAATTAATTGAATCTAGTTGACATAGGGCTGTCATTCACCCTGCTTAATTTTGTTTCAAGTTAATTTAAAAAAAATAAAACAATTTAAATAATCCTTTTTAACCCCTTAAATATTATGAAAAAAAATCTATTCTTAATTTTACTTATTCCTTTTTTTAGTTTAGGTCAGACACAAATAGGCTCTGACATCAATGGGGAAGCCGCTGATGATTTTTCAGGCCATAGTGTATCGCTTTCTGAAGATGGTTCTATACTTGCTATTGGAGCACCGTATAATAGTGACAATGGAAATCTTTCTGGCCATGTACGC
The DNA here is from genome assembly GCF_030540835.1 of Flavivirga aquimarina. Lineage (GTDB taxonomy): Bacteria > Bacteroidota > Bacteroidia > Flavobacteriales > Flavobacteriaceae > Flavivirga > Flavivirga aquimarina. The sequence goes on from NZ_JAUOEK010000072.1 coordinate 67,090, forward strand.
GTTTACAATTTAAGCACTTTACTATCCTCAGATTCTTTCGTCCTATCTCAATTTAACATGGCTCCAAATCCAGCTAAAAATGAAACAACCATTAAATTAAACAAGGGGCTAGCCTTAGAGAAAATCTCTATCTACAATAATTTAGGTCAGTTTATAAAATCCACTAAAAAAGAAATCATTGATACATCAAACTTATCCACAGGCCTTTATTATGTAGAAGTTATAACTAATAAAGGGAAAGCCACTAAAAAATTAATAATTGAATAAATTATAAAAAAAGTAGAAAAACAAAGAGGGTTTTACAGTTTACAATCGTTCCTATATTTGTTAAACCTCATAAAATAATAACATAAAACAAAACCTGCTTTTAATTTTTGCTTATCTGATTTATAAGTCAAATCTCCCATAGTCATAAAAGAATTAATAAAACTAGCGGTAACAAGTTAGAGTAATCGTGTTTCACTCTTTTCAGATAGCATCATAGCCTATCTAATTAGAGATAAACATAATACTTCATTAAATGATTATAGATAAATGAATAATTTTTTTATAGACACTTTTAAAATTACAAAAAACGAAGCTCAAATTCTTTCATCTTCATTTTATATAGAAGAATACTCAAAAGGCGATATTTTTTTAAAACATGGAGACATTTGTAATACCATTGGTTTTGTAAAAAAAGGACTCCTAAAAAGTATCACAATTGGTAAAGAAAAAGAACTCATTGATGATTTTATATTTGAAAATCAGTTTGTAGCAGACTACCGCAGTTATTTAACAAAAAAGAAATCCACTAAAGACATCATTTGTATTGAGAATTGTACAATCCATACAATCCATCGTGAAAAACTTGAAGAACTATCTAATAAATACTTATTCATTAGTAAAATAGAGAAAAAAGTCACTGAACATCTATATGTCTTAGCAGAGAAAAAATTTGATGACTTGAGACTTTTAAATGCTGAAGAAAGGTATTTAAAATTATTTAACTCAAATAGAAGGCTTTTATATAAAATTCCTCAATATGACATTGCTTCATGTTTAAGTATTAGCCCAGAAACTGTAAGTAGAATTAGAAAAAAACTTACTAAACGTTCTTGATCTATATCAACGAAAAACAAATTTAAATATCGGAATTTCGTATAAAAAATAAGGCGGTTTAATCTTTTAAAAAAGGATTCTGCTTAACCCTAAAACTATTAAAATTTTAGCCATATAAATTAGTTTAATTATCAATTTTAACCCCTTAAACATTATGAAGCAAATTTATTTTTTTACCACAGTTATATTTCTAAGCTGTTTTAAACTTATCGCACAAACTACAGAGGTAGTAGCATTTAATAGCCCAACTGGAATGATACTTTATGGAAATGACTTGTACATTGCTGATATTGATGAAGGTAAAATTTCTAAAATAGACATTAATGCAACCACGCCAACACCAACAGATGTAATAATTGGATTAAGTCGCCCTTTTGACATGGTACTTAATGGAACCGACCTGTATATTTCTGAAATTACTGGAAATAAAATTTCTAAAATAGACATTACTGCAACTACGCCAATTGCAGAAGACGTAGTAACAGGGTTGGATGCTCCAGCTGGAATGGTACTTAATGGAGACGATTTATATGTTGCTGAATCTACTGGACACAAAATTTCTAAAATAGACATTAACGCAACTATACCAACAACAAAAGAGGTTGTAGCATCAGATGAATTGAATAGGCCTCTCGACATAGTACTCTACGGACATGATTTGTATATTAGTGAATATTATGGCAATAGTATTTCAAAAATAGATATTACTGCAGCAATTCCAATAACACCAGTCCTTGCAGCTGTTAGATTGAACGAGCCTGCTGGAATGGTACTTAATGGAGATGATTTATTTATTGCTGAATTAGATGGTAACAAAATCTCTAAAATAGACATTAATGTAGCTATACCAACAGCAGAAGATGTAGTAACAGGATTAGATGGTCCAGTTGGA
>NZ_JAUOEK010000065.1 GCF_030540835.1 Flavivirga aquimarina
GGCAATGGTGCCTCCGCTTATACAGTGGCGTACCTTGAAAAACCTTATAGACCGACCCAAAAACAATTGATCGTATTGGTAGAAGATTGCCTGGCCTGCATAAGTGGGGTGTGAACACATGCCCCAAAAATGGCCGCCTAATAACATCGGGCAATGCATGGCCTAAAAATATAAAAGAAACGAATGGTTTTTCTTTATAAACTCAATATCCCGATTGGAAAATGTCCTATAATATAGGAAATTGGCAAAATATACATACACTTGCGGATTTTAGGAGCTATCGGGACATAGAGGCATTTCACTCGTTTCATTTTGACCTTTGGGTCAAAAACCGAAATTTCTTTATTTAGATTCCCTCCCGATAGCTATCGGGATTCTCGGGAATGACAATTTCAACCGAAACCCCGAGGCAGAGCCTCGAGGAATTCTTTTTGATTAAGGGACTTTTTTCATAAACACGAGTGAGCTCTGACTTTTAAATAAGGATAAAACCCTATAATCACACACCAACCTAAAAGACGACAAACTTCTATAAACACCTCATTTTCAGCATGCTTATTTTAACATTAGCTTTTAAGACAAGAAAAAACACAGAAATTTAACCAAATAGTAATATTCAGAACCACACATAAACACCTGTGTTTCAATTAGTTATTTTCTCAAAAACACAAGGGTTAAATTAGAATATAAAGCGGTTAAAATAAGCATGTATTTATGTAGGTTAAATACTTAATTTAATTGTATGAAAATTAACCTAAAAATATTAGAAAAATGAAACACTTACTAGTTAAAACACTTACATTAATGATTCTATTTAATCTTTTTACAGCATGTGAAAAAGATTTTAATCCAAACAATGAAACTGCAAAAAATTTAGAAAACAATGACTTAAAAGAGAACTTCGTTGAAACTTATGGAGTTAAAGGAGAAGTTACAACTGTTAAATACTTTGATCAACTTATTGAAGTTGAAAAAGTAGGCGATCAATATATTCTTGGAGGAGACATGATTATTATTCCAGACAATGAATACTATGCTAATAAAACCAATGCTATAAAAAGCGTTGGAAGAACAACAGCCCGGTGGGGAAACAATACTGTATATTATGAAATAGAAAGTGATTTACCTAATCAGTATAGAGTTCATGATGCTATTGATCACTGGGAACAAAACACATCAATTCGTTTTTACCCAAAAACTGATACAACACAAGATTATATTACCTTTAGAATTGGAACAGGTTGCTCTTCTTCTGTTGGAAGAGTTGGAGGCAGACAATATATTAATTTAGCCAGTGGATGCTCAACAGGTACCACAATTCATGAAATAGGCCATGCTCTTGGTTTATGGCACGAACAAAGTAGATCGGACCAAGATGAATACATAACTGTGCATTACGACAACATTACTTCAGGTTATGAGCATAATTTTAGAACATATATAGAAAGAGGTACAGATGGAAAAGAATACACAGAAGTATTTGACTTTGGTAGTATTATGATGTACCCACCTTATGCATTTAGTAAAAACGGAGAACCCACTATCACTACTAAAGACGGGAGTGCTAATTACCCTTACCAAAGAGATGGTTTATCTAATAATGACATTATTGGAATTTCTAAAATGTATCCCCCAATTACAGGTGTTATTTTACCAACTATTAAAAACCCAACTTTTTCAATAAAAGAAGCCCCTTACAATGGTGCCAGTTACACATGCTCGTGTGTAGAATGGTACAACCCTAACTTCCCTAAACAAGCAGGTTCTTCAACAGATTCTAATGACGACCCCGGAAATCAAGGAGGAGGTTCTATAAAACTAACTAATGTTCCCGGAGAGCAAAGAACAGCATACCAACTATTAGACGCCGTAACTCCAGGGGCTACATATAGATTAAGGTTTTATTACTCAATAACTAATAGCGGAACAATT
>NZ_JAUOEK010000084.1 GCF_030540835.1 Flavivirga aquimarina
CAAGAGAAATTATTTGCACAATTTCAATTGAGCGATCTCGTTCCCGAGCAGAACTTTTATAGACGCTTAAAAGGGGTATTGGATTTAGACTTTCTATACCCAATGACCAAGGGCTATTATGGAGAAAGCGGACAAAAGAGCATAGATCCTGTAGTTTTCTTTAAACTCTGTCCGGTTGGCTATTTAGAGAATATTATAAGTGATAGACACTTAATAAACCACTGTGGTTTACGTCTAGATATCTTATACTTTTTAGGTTATGATATAGATGAATAACTGCCCTGTCACTCTACGATAAGCCGAACCCGACAATTGTATCCAGAAATTGTTTTTGAAGAGGTTTTTACAAGATTACTAGGTATGTGTGTAGACAAAGGTATGGTCAGCGGTCATACCCAAGCCATAGACTCGGCACCAGTAAAAGCCAATGCTTCTATGGACACTTTAGAACTAAAAGTCCCTAAAGAAGATTTAGAATCTCATCTGCACCGAATTCGTCATATTAGTGCTATGGATAAAGAATCAGCTAGCATAAGGAAATCAAAACATAATAAAGCCCCAAAACCCAACAAGCAATAAGTGCCAGATCAAGTGAGTTGCAGGCCATAAAAAGTAGAAACAAAAAATGGTGTAAAGACCAAGACCAACGCTCAGGAGCTGGTAACAAAGGTTCAAAGTACACCTCGAATAAAACCCATTACAGTCCCACTGATCCGGATGCCCGGATCAATGTCAAACCGGGCAAGGCAAGAAAGCTTAATTATATGGGTCAGTTAAGTGTAGACACCGGGCATCATGTGGTTACAGATATCAAGGCGTACCATGCAGATGGAAAAGACAGTCAGTATTTACCCGGTATCTGTAACCGCTCAGAAAGACGTTTGCACAAACAAGGCTTATTATGGCATACTTGTATAATACGGGCTATAGTAGTGGGGAGAACTATGCTTTTTTAGAAGCAAAGGGTCTATGCAGTTATATTCCGCTCCATGGGACTTACAAAGGCGGGCCAGATGGGTTTAAGTACCACAAAGCGGACGATTGTTATACCTGCCCCCAAGGAAAAGTAATACCCTTTAAAAAGGTATTTTTCGAGAAAAAGAATCATACCAAAAAGAAGGAATACAGAGCATTAAAGCCTGTTTGTGTAGACTGCCCAATACGATCGGCATGTTTAGGTAAATCGGCACAAGAAAAGAAATTTACCGTCACCTTTTATCGAGAAGGGTATGAGCGTAATAATGCCCGGGTAAACAGCCCGAGAGGCAGCTACATGAAAGGCAAAGGCCAAAGTACCGTAGAACCTGTATTAGGAACGCTAACTCAGTTTTTAGGACTTCGAAAAATAAATACCATAGGCATTGACCAAGCTAATAAAGTAATGCACTTATCAGCCATAGCTTATAACCTGAAAAAGTATTTAAAATTCACTGCTAAAACTGTAAAAAGTGATACCAAAGCAGTGTGTTATGTTATTTTAAACATAAAAACCTTAATAACACTTCAAATAAGACTTTTAACAAGCTCCTGAATTTGAAAACAAACAAGAGCTTCTAAATTTTAGTGCCTTGTGCAACGATTACCGTTGTTGTGGTGCGTTATTTTTTGCCATCATTTATAAAATCAATCGGAATATCAAATTGAGTTTCTGTTTGATTTGTTTCTTTTTCGTTAACGATATTTAATAGTCTATTAATTAATGGTAGAGCAAATTTTGGATATTTATGACCATATCCAATGTGTGTTTTAGTTTTGTTGTCATCAAATATCTGAATTTTAATTAAAGAGCCGTGTGATGAACATCCTTTGCTGTCAATATTAAAATGAAAAAAACCACTTTTTCTCAAGTCCGAGTTCAATTCATTAAATTGATTTTCAGACAATGTGTCTTCGTAAAAAAAATCTTTTGAAATATATTCTTTTCTTGGTTTGCCTTCTTCAAATGGTTTCACTTTTTTAAATGCTTTAAAAGTTCCGTCACTATTTATTTCAAGATATTCATAATGCTCTTGAAACCAGCCATTGCTTTTACTTGATATTCTGATTTTTGACCAACTTATTTCCTCAAAAAGAATTTTAGAATTATACAATTTGATTGTTTGAAAGTAACTTGGCGTGTAGCTACTATCGGAAATGATTTTCTTTGTTTCGTTGTGCGGTCTGTTTTTTAACCAAGCAGATACTGCAATTGCCGAACGGTTAATTGGATTAAGAATTAAGCTGTCAGAAGTGAACTTATTAATTTTATACCATGAATTGGTTGTTACAAAGTCTGTACAAGGTATCCAAACAGGTTTTCCGTTTTCGTCTAATGATGAACATTCATTTTTTGGATAAACGTGTTTAATTTTTAATGTATCGTTTGATATCGTGTAACCATTAAAAAAATCAAAAATATCACTTCCAATTTTCCCTTCAATTTCCGTAATAAATGTTTCTTGATTATTAAATAACCAAGAGCCTTCTATTTCTTGACATTTTAGGTTGGAAGAATTAATTAATATTATTAAAACTAAGATTTTAAATTTATTCATGATTTTTCTTTAATGCACCACAACTCCTTATATATACACTAAAAAGTGCGTTTATCCCTTAAATAAAGTCGGATATATACACCTTAATTATCTTTAGTTTAAAATCGAGAGTATTCAAATGTAAGAAAAACATTCTATCTGGAGCGGGGGAAATAGAAATACTGTGATTTTTTAGTCAACCATTAATTTACAAGTAATCTACTGATTTGATAATAAGATTAATCATTGTTAGGTGTTTTTTAGATTTAGGAAAAGAATCACGGTTGCAAATCCGCGATATCGGGGTAAAAACAGAGACATCCTACACCATTGGTGTAGTAGAATAAATAATAACAGATAACAAAGCTCATAATAAAGTAGATCAACCTGCATCACAAAACAACGTGAGTGAATTAATTAGAATCTATTTAGTATCACATTTTTATAACAAGTGGACAGGGTATTAACTTATAATCATACAGATGCTGGTGACGGTCAGGAATCGATCACAAATAGGATGCTGAGCAAGTTATATCAAAAAGAAAAATAAATAAAATAGTAACTTTGAAACCCCGACAGCTATCGGGATTGGCTAATGCTTTTCATAGGACACGGTGTTGTGGGTGGTTTTTATTCGGTCAACTATTTCCGCTGTCACTTTACTAAAATTTGAATTCACTTCACTTTTAAATTTACCATTAGCATTATTTCCTTCAATATTGTTTGCTCCCCATTTGTAAATTTCAATAACAATCGGAATTATTTCAATACCTTTTTCTGTTAACGAATATAAATATGAGGATTTATTATACACATCTATTTCTTTTTTTAGAATATCGTTATTTAGCAATCGCTTTAATCGGTCAGCAAGAATATTTGTAGAAATCTTTTCGATGGTTACTAATTCATTAAAGTGCCTGTTGTCAAAGAAAATAAAATCTCTTAATATGAGTAATGTCCATTTGTCTCCAAAAATGTCAAGAGATAAGCTAATTGGACAGTCCGACCTTCTTTCAATCCTTTTCATATACAAATATAAAAAAAAGAACTTGTAAAATAAAAGCTCTTTTGTATATTTGTACTTGTAATATGCAAGTGCTATTGTATGTTTTAAAATTAAATTATGAATAGAGTAGTTATAACAGGCATGGGGGCACTAACACCTATTGGGAATTCTGTAGATGAGTTTTGGAAAAATGCTGTTGCAGGAAAAAGTGGAGCGTCAATAATTACAAAATTCGATTCCACCAATTTCAAAACTAATATTGCGTGTGAATTGAAGGGTTTTGAACCTAAAAAACATCTAAATCATTCAGAAATTAAACGTAGCGACCTTTTTACACAGTATGCTCTTTACGCAACTTCAGAGGCGCTTGTTGACAGTGGATTAAATTTAGAAATTATTTCTCCTTTTGATGTTGGAGTAATATGGGGAACAGGTCAAGGAGGAATGAAAACTTTTGAAGATGAAGTGAAGTATTATGCTAAAAACAAAGAAAACCCAAAATTTAATCCATTTTTTGTTCCGAAATTAATAGCAAATATGGCATCAGGAATGATTTCCATTAAGTTTGGTCTAATGGGTATTAATTATACTACGGTTTCTGCTTGTGCTACTTCAAACTCCGCAATAATGGATGCTTTCAATTATATTCGGTTAAATAAAGCCAAGGTAATTGTAACTGGAGGTTCTGAATCACCAATTACAGAGGCTTCTATTGGAGGTTTCACATCTATGAAAGCAATGTCCATTCAAAACACCTCTCCCAAAACGGCATCTAAACCATTTGATATAAATAGAGATGGATTTGTAATGGGAGAAGGAGCAGGTACCTTGATTTTAGAAGAATATGAACACGCAAAAAAAAGAGGTGCTAAAATATATGCTGAAATTGTGGGAGCAGCTATGACTGCAGATGCTTATCATATTTCTGCAACACACCCAGAAGGAATCGGTGCAACTAAAGCAATGGAATTGGCATTAAAAGAAGCTAAATTGAATCCTGAAAATGTGAATTATTTAAACGCACACGCTACCTCAACACCAGTAGGGGATTTAAGTGAAATAAAATCAATTAGAAATGTTTTTGGTGACAAGCCTTTGAATCTAAAAATAAGTTCGACCAAATCAATGACGGGTCATTTATTAGGTGGTGCTGGAGCAATTGAAGCTATTCTGTCTATAAAATCTATTGAAAAAGGAATAATTCCACCAACAATAAACACAGAGACTATTGATACGGAAATTCCTGGTTCAATACCCATTGTTCTAAAAGAAGCGATTGATTTTGATGTTAAATGTGCTCTTAGTAATACTTTTGGGTTTGGAGGGCACAATGCAATTGCTATTTTCAAGAAAATGAATTAAGTCGTTTTTTAATGTGTGTTTTACAACGGTTCGTGTGAAGGATAGTTGCGTGGTTAAGCAATCAACATAGCAAAAATGGAACGAACCAGAGGAAAATCTGAAGGATTTTCCGAGTAGGCCAGAACCAAGCAATTATTTTCACTTTGTTAGCCACTGTGTTTTTTATTGAGTTGTAAATTCTTTTATATGTTCACGAATATATTTAATTCGTAAATAACTAACGCTTTCTATGTTTTCCAATTCGTAAAATTCATCATCAAGATTGTTCAATGGGTTGTCTTTATAAGATTCACTGAAACTTTCCATAGTTCCATCATCAAATTCAGCAAGTCGCACTTTGTTTTCTGCATAAATTTTATTGGCACGAGAAGTTAAATTCGCATATTTTTCCGCTCCGATTGTTTTAAATCCGATTTCCGCCATATTTGCATACTGTCCACTCGAATTAAAATAAAATTGATTATATCCACCATTATTTACCTCTCCTTCTAAAATCCAAGTAGACCAAAACGCCTGTTGTCCTTTAGATAATTTTTGAATATTAGTTAATTCATTTTTATAGTCATTTCCAATTATTTCATAGATATTATCAAATAATGTTTGTTCAAGATTATCATCAGAAATAGAGTCGATAATTTCCGATGTCAGAATTTTATATATTTTACGATTATTCCATTCTTCAAAAGATTTATCCATTTGAATTTCTTCTTTTGATTTATTAGTGTCTCCCATTAACTTCCAGAAAACAAAGAAAATTATAAAAACTATTATTAGTAAAACAATATATAATGTCATAGGTTTTTGCATTGTGGCTAACTCCTTATATACACACTAAAAAAGTGCGTTTATCCCTTAAATAAAGTGAGATATATACACCTTAATTATCTTTAGTTTAAAATCCATAATATTCAAATCTAAGAAAAATATTCTATCGAGAGCCGGGGAGAAATATAAATACTGTGATTTTTTTAGTCAACCATTAATTTACAAGTAATCATACTGATTAGGTGATAAGATTAATTATCATTTGGTGTTTTTTAGATTTAAGAAAAGAATCACGGATTTAAGGTGCAAATCCGCGATATCTGGCAACAAGGTCGCTATATGAAATCCAAGCGGCAAAGTGCAGTAGAACCTGCCTTTGGAACGCTTACCCAGTATATGGGCTTAGGAAAATAAACACTATCGGAATCAAACAAGCCAACAAAGTGATGCATCTCTCTGCTATGGACTATAACCTCAAGAAATATCTAAAATTCATCTCTAAAACAGTAAAAAGTGATACCAAAGCAGTCTGCCATGTTATTTTAAACATAAAAGTCTTAATCACACTTCATATAAGACTTTTAACAAACCTTTAAATTTGAAAACAAACAAGCACTTCCAAAAAATAAAGCTCCTTGAAAAAGAAGCTTTTGAGTTAATTTCTGTGTTTTTTAGTGCCTTGTGCAACGATTACCATTGTTGTGTGTAGTTTTATATTTTATACTTTTTTATGATTTTAGCAAATTTTTCAGATTTAATATAACTTCTTATTTACTTGTATAACATCCATAAACCCTAATTCTACTAGAGACTTTAAATCTGCTCTCGCAGTAAAACTTGAAATATTAAATCTAGCTTCTACTTCTTTAGTATTCAGAACTCTATCACTGTCATCATTTAGTAATTTTAGTAGCTGTGCAGTTCTTTCATTGATTTGAGGTATTTTCATAAATGTCTTGCCAACGGGTTTGTATAAGATTTGTGCGATTGATAGTTCGTAACATATTCGCTCCACAAATTGCAATTATTTTTTGAATGTTTAAAACTACTAAAATTTGAGCATAAATTTTATACGTCTTTGTTGCCAGTAGTGTTTTCTATTCCCGTTATTCTGTTTCTAATTCTTTTTCAAATATTCAGTTAGTGCTTCTAAATACAGTTTGTTAAATGCAGTTCCAGAAAAAGGATTCTGACTGGTTACTAAATTTCTGTCTTTTACAGCATAGTTTGCCTTTGGTAACTTACTCCTATATTTTAGCCCCAATTTTTTTAATCTTTTGGCTATTTTTCTGTTTTTGGGCTTCCCTTTCATAATGAAACGCTCAATAACAAACTCCTCAAATGGCGAAACTGAATTAACTTTAAAACCAATGTATGGATTTTCTTCTTTTGGTATTGTTAATATAAGACTTGGTGCGTGGCAAATAAGACCTGTTGGTTTATTTTCCTTTGCAAAGTACTTTAATAGAATAGGTATGTTAATATCATCTTTCAAATCTATCATTAAGCCTTGTCCCCCAGGAATTATTAAACCTATATAATCAGATTTGTTTTTAATAGCCTTTTCAAGTGTTTTTGGACTATTAAATAAACTATCCGTTTTAGTAAATGTTAAAGCTTCATTTTTCACTTCCAAGTTATTTTTCCAATACTTGTCATTTATACTTTCTTCATCTATTGTTGCAACAATTCCATTTGGTGTGGCAAAATCTACAGTATAGCCAGCTTCTGTTACAGATTTATAAGCAAGATAAAACTCATTCAAAAAAACACCTGTTTGCCGTAGTTTTTCTCCGTTGTTTAATTGTAAGGTATCTGATGCACTCATTACGAATAGTATTTTGTTGTTTTGTGCAGAAACTACGTTGGCTAGAAGCACTAATACTATTATTAAAGTCCTAATTTTCATTTTATGATGTTTTTAAATTGTAACGCCTTTCATTATTCTATCGGCAATTTTTGGACTAATTCTGTTTATGATTCTCAATAGTTTTACTTTGTGAATATTTACTTCATATCTATTGTTTTCATAAGCTTTTATAAATTCATCTACTAATCTTTGAGGTGAAATTTTTCCTTTACCTCTTCCTTTCGTCATTTCAGTATCTACTAAAGGTGGTATTATTTCAAATACTTTTATTTTATCTAATTGGTATCGTAATGATTTTGAGAAAATGTGAATTGCTGCTTTTGTTCCGCAGTAGACAGCTGATTTGGCTTTGGGAACAATGGCTAAACCTGAAGAAACATTAACAATAGCTGAATTAGAATTATTTTGTAGTACAGGAATCAATGAACTAATAAGTTTTATAGGTGAAGTCAGATTCGTACTTATTTCATTTTCAATTTTTTGTATGGCATAAGTTTCGTCCAACAAAGTTTGGTTATACTGTATACCAGCGTTGTTTATCAAGACATTTATGTCTTTGTGTTCTTGTTTTATAAAATCTACAAGTCGGTCTAATTCCGATTGTGAAGAAATATCACATTTAAAAGAAGTAATTCGCTTGTCAAATCTTGCAAGTTCTTCTAGTTTAATTTCGTTTCTGCCAATAGCTATTATTTGATTGTCCAGTTGGCAAAACCGCTCTGCCAATTCTCTGCCAATTCCTGAAGTAGCACCTGTAATAAGAATTTTGTTATTGTTCAATTTCATACTCGTGATATTTAAAGCAAAATTCACGAGAATAAAACCTAGAAGCATTTACATATGTAAAGACTTTACTTTTTAGCTCTTATTCGACTTAATTGAGTTGGTGTAATACCTAAATATGAAGCAATGTGGTATTGGTTAATTAGGTTTTCTAAATTTGGATGTTCTTTTTTGAAAATTTCGTAGCGTTCTGTTGCTTCAAGCGTTACGAGTTCTATTTCTCGTTTTTCTTTTATTACAAACTTGTATTCGGCAAATATTCTAGAAAGCCTTTCAATTTTTGGGTAATCATTATAAAGCGAAGTGATTTTGTCAAAATTTGCAACTAGAATTTTACAATCCGTTAAACATTGAATATTTATTAAATTTTTCTGTTTTGTTGTTATTGAGGAATAAGCTGCAATAAAGTTTGAAGGTGTAAAGAAAGTTTTATTGTATTCAGTTCCCGACTTATTGCGAAAGAATGCACGCATTACACCTTCTGACATAAATGCTAATTTTGCTGAAAATTCTCCTTCTTTAGCAAAGTACTCGTCTTTTTTTAATTCCATTTCCGAAAATAAGGACGTAAATATCTCCATTTCATTTTCTGTAAAATGGATAAATTTATTCAAATATATTTTCAGTTCATTCATTTTTGGTTAGGGTGTTCTTTTTTGTGACTAACGTTAAGTATATGGTTTGTTGCGTGTTTTAAGTACCTAATTTAGCAAATACAAATCGAATAGAAAATCCGCAAGGATTTTCGTAAGTAGGCTAGAACTTAATGACATTAGGCTAGAACTAGCAATAAATTATACGGTGTTAGACAACGTTTTTTTATTTATAAATTATTTTTTCCAATTCGTTTTTTTGTCCGTTATAAATTTCGAAAAAGTCAGTTGGTTTATTTGCTATTAATTTTACTCTTTCTTCGTTGTCGTGATTCAGTCGGTATATTTTTCCTTTTTTGTCTACCGCAACGTAATTTCCGTCTTCCATATCCAAAATCGTATAGAACAATTTTTCGTCCAATTCAATTTCGAATGCATAATCCAATTCCAATAGTTTAAGTTGTTCTTTTGTTAGAGTTTTTAAAGCTTTTTCAGCAATTTTTTGGTCAGGATTTTCCATTTTCAGATGTTCAAGTTTAATTGCACTTTTCTGAATTTGGTTTAAGTCAAATGTTTTGTGGAAATACTCTGGATTTTCAATCTCAATTTGGGTCAGCACATCGTGTAGATATTTTAACCTGACGGGTTCGTAAATTCCTGTCTTATGATTCAAAACTGAAATTCCAGTTATATAAAAGAAAGTTTTATGATTCCGCTTAACTTCTTCATAGCCTTTTTCACTGCAACTTCTTAAAATGGAAATTGCACTTGGGTTTTTTACAAAGCTAAATCCGTAAAATTTTGAAATTTCGATTGCCTTCGTTAATTCAGGCATTTCAGCACGCAACAATTCGGCAATTTTAAGCTCAAATTGTTCAATGTGTTTCTGCTTTATTTTTCGATTGAAAATGTTCATTTTAAATGTTGCCTAACGGCAGTCTGTCTCAAAACAGTCCTTTATTATTGTTTTAAAAATATACAATTTTGTTTTCTCGAAGCAGAATCTTTTGCATAATTCCGTATATGTCATCGGAATTCAGGATTTTAATTTTTTCTTCTTCTGTCAGTTTTATGTCCATGAATGTAAAAGTAGGATTTTTTGGGATATGAAAATTTGGAGATTTTACTTCTTTTCTAATTTTTGTAATCTTTTTTGTATTTCAAGAAGTTTATCATTTAGTGATTCTAATTCCTTAATTTTCTTTTCTTGCTGAATAGTATATAAAGTCAACTCCTCAATTTTTTTAAGAAGGGTCATATCCATTTTGGCCTGCATCACACCATTTTGTTCAAATTCTTTTGCGGATGGGATTTCAGGGAGATGACTATTTTTTTTAATGAAATTTTCAACATCTTTTAAGCTTCTTAAATTATAACCTTCTTTAAAAACATAATCAGGAGCAGGAACATTAAGGTCAATTTTAACTTCTTCTGCATGGATATTTCCCTTTACTGTAAGTTTCATATCGGGATTAGAAGTTCCTATCCCGACATATCCGTTTGAACCTATTACAAGTCTATCAACATCATTGTTATCTCCAGTAAAGTTTTTAAAAATGTGAAACTTAGTAGTATTATTTCCTGTTTCAGATACTTTAAAACCTACAAAATCTCCTCCAGCATTTCCTAGAGGATCCCATAAGATTCTTGAATTCCCTGTTAAATTAGCATTGCCTTTGAATTGGGTATCTCCAACAGCATTAATTGCCAAAAGGCTAACATCATTACTATCTCCAGTAAAATTCCTATAAATATGGAGTTTGGTAGTATTGTTTCCTGTTTCAGATACTTTAAAGCCTATAAAATCTCCTCCAGCATTCCCTAAGGGGTCCCATTGGAATTTTGAATTTCCTGTTAAATTAGCGTCACCCATAAATTGAGTGTTTCCAGAGGCATTAATTGTTATGAGGTCAATATCATCAGTGTTATTCGTGAAATTCCTATAAATATGTAGTTTGGTAGTATTGTTTCCTGTCTCAGTAGCTTTAAACCCCACTAAATCTCCACTAGCGGATCCTTTTGGGTCAAGTTCAATTTTGCTTTCTTGTGCTTTTATTCCAAAACTAATTCCAATTAAAGCGATTATTAACATTGTTTTCTTCATAATTATTATTTCTTATTATAGTTCTTTTTGTTTTTTCCAGCTTGTGGCTAACGTGTTTGTATGAGCAGTAGCGGATTTTTATGCACTTACTGTTCAGTTTAGCACAAAGTTAGTTAAAAGCGGACACTTTCATTTTAGCACTTAAACGGCTATTGCTTATAGGACACATTGTTACCTGTTGGCTTTATTCCTTTAGTTGTTTCAATCTGTCAATCGCATTTTGATTTTTTGGATTCAACTCCAAAGACTTTTTGTAATTAAAAACGGCGTTTTGGTAGTCCTTATTATAAAAATACGCTTCGGCTAAACTGTCATACAGATTTGCTGATTTTGGATAAAGATGCAAAGCCAACAAAAAAACATTTACTCCTTGAACTTTCATTTCAGGGTCAAAAGATAATCGCAATCCTAAAGTGTTCAACATTCCTTCTTGAAGCTCAAGATTTGGATGATTGCTAATTGTTTTCTTATATAATGGGATTAAATCTTGATAATCCTGTTTGAATGCCAAATCATTGAAATCTTTATATGTAAAGTCCTTTTCGATAGCTTTTTTCGTTTGTTTAAAAATCAAAATATCAGAAAACCCGTTTGCAATAGGCTTATTTTCTATGAAATCAATTGCTTTTTTCTCATTTTTGAGTGTTGCATTTAAAAACTGCAAAGTATGTTGACAAAGCAAATTGTAGGAAGCCATTATTTTATCATCACTTTTATCTTGCCTTTTATCTCTGTTAGCGAATAAGACACCGAAAGAACTAAAATAAGAATGCGATAGGTCGTGAAATCTATATCTGTAAATGTTGCTATATTTCAAAGAATCGTATAATTGAAATTTGTAGTTCAACTCTTCAGGGATTTTGTCTGTAGTTAGAACTTCCTTTGGAATTTCTTTTTGAGCGAAATGGATATAAGGAATGGAAAGCTTATCTAAATTGAAATAGGGTGATTTTTCCAAAACAGGATAATTGTATCTTTCGGTGCCATCCAAACTAACAATTACATTTATAGTCTTGTTTTTCATGACAGTAATAGCATTTGACAATCCACCAAAACTAAATCCCATTAATGCCACTTTTTCAAAATCAATATTCTCGTAGCTGTGAATTTCTTTTAGAAGAAACTCAACATCTCTCGATTGCGTTTCCATATCTTTTGTAGTACCGCCTTCCAACCAACGTGTATCTGTTCCTCTTGAAGGACTTGATATCACTACAAAACCGTTACTGGCTAAATACTCGAATAATGCAAAGTTTTCAATTGACGAGGCTTGATAACTTGGTGCATAAACTACTACTGGAAATTTTCCGTCTAATAATGTTGGATTAGAAAAAGCATTTCCCTTTTCAGAAAGATGCGCCTTATTTTCTGATGTGTTCCATAAATAAGGAAACCAATCCAACAGAAAGTAATTCGGTAAATTTTTCCATTCTTCCTCTTCTTTTAAAACCTCTAAATAGTTTAAGACTGTTAATTGCTCAGAATTACTATCTTCTATTTTTGCGGGATACCAAATACTTATTGGAATGGGTCTCTTAATAAGTCGATTGTTAAACTCATTATGAATTTGATAGGTTCTTGTGCTATCATTGACTGTATAATGTTTAAAACCTACTTCATATTTTCCGGCTTTAAGCCCGATTTCTTTTAAGGATGTCTGTCCTTTCATAGAACAGACTTGAAGAAGTATTATGGTTACTAAAATTATTTTTCTCATAATTGTGTATTTATTCTTTTTTTAGGAAATTAATTTCACTAAAGTCAACATCAAGTAGGCTTTCTTGGTCAAAGGATATTCCTAATATTTTTCTGTCTGAATTGAAATTAAATGTTAAATATCCATCAGGCACTCTTATGTCGTACCAATCAATTTTGAATGTATCAAAATGCCAATGTTCTAACTTTCCTCTAAATATAGAAGAGCGTGAAAAAGAAATCTCTAGTTCTTTTTCGTTCAACGGTTCTATATTAATGTCTCCATACATTTTATCTGTGTATACTCCCGTATAACCATTTAAGCCAAGCGAAGGCGACGTGTTATTGACTCTTGTTTTGATTTTAGGTTCTCTATTTACCCTTCTATCTCTATACCCTTTAACAGTCTCATAAAAGTCAAGGGATTTATCCTCAAATATCTGTTCAAGTAATTTAGCTTTTAGCAAAAAGGAAGCTGGCTCTTTTGAAATATTGGTTAATATGATTACACCTATGTTTAGATTTTTTATCATAAAAAGCTTTGCAGCCATTCCATCAATGACACCATTATGTTCAATTAGTTTATCATTATTTCTCGGTGTAACCCACCAACCAAAACCGTAGGAAGAGAATTCATTACCAAAAGGTGAGCCTTCAATAGGATAGATTATTTGGGGTTTGATAATTTCTGCGAGGGTCGATTTGCTTATTATAGTATCTTGTTTAAAAACCCCATCATTAAGCAACATTTTCATATACTTGTTCATATCATTTGCTGACGAGTATATAAAACCAGCAGGTGCAAGATTATCTCCTTTTTCTTGAGCAACTAGCATTTTCTTGTAATCTTCATTCCAAACGTGCGGAAACGCCAAATTTTTATTACTTTCTCTGACCGAAGAAATTGAGGTGCTATTTCTCATCTCAAGTTTATCGAATATCCTATTTTTTAGAAAATCATCCCAACTTGTTCTTGCAACCATGCTTACTATTTCTCCCGCAACGAGATACATCACATTTTGATACGCTGGTTTTTCCCGAAAACCTGATACTGGTTCTAAATATTTTAATTTTTTGATAATATCTTTTCTCGACAAATCTGAATGATACCAAAGTGTTCCTCCACTAATTTCTTTAAGCCCGCTCCTATGAGTAAGTAAATCTCTAATAGTAAAATTTTCCGAAACGTAGGAATCATACAACTCAAAATAAGGTAGATAGTCTTTTACCTTATCATCCCAGTCTATTTTTCCTTCATCTACCAGTATTCCAAGAGTTAAAGCCGTAAAAGATTTTGAAATTGAGCCTATGCCAAAGATGGTGTTTTCATCAATAGGTAAGTTTTCATTGACTTTTCTCGTGCCAAATCCTTTTGAGTAAATAACAGAATCGTTTCTTACGATACCAATTGAAAGACCAGTTACTTCAAAATCTTTCATTAGTTGGTTAATGAAAGGCTCAATTGCCTCAAGTTGTATCTTTTGAGGATAGGCATTAATCGTAATGCCGAAAAGAAATATCAAATATAAAAACTTATTCATAACAAAGAATACTCAAAATATTGCTACAAAATAAAATCTTTTCAGAGTAAAAAAATTGTATAAATGGAAACCGAACTATATGGATAACCATACTACGTCTTCACTTGAATCTATACTTTTGAAAAACAAACTTGGATTGATATTGGTGAGCGATTTGAACTCCTTTATAAAATGGGATTGGTCGTAAAAAAGACTTTTATAGGAAAGTTCTGTTAAGTTGTTTACCTTCTGAAAATCTAATAATGCATTTCTAAACTTGTGAACTTTACGATATTCAGAAGGCGTTTTACCGACAGTATTAAAAAAGATTCTATTTAGATATTGTCTTGATATTTGGTGCTTTTTTGAAATGTCAGCAATACTATGATCGCTCTCCAAATCCGCAATGATGTTTTCTATTCTATCCGTTTCAATATTTTTAAGTTTGGATAGCCAATAATTCTCAAGGTGCTCTATTTGTTCATCTCTATTCTCTATATCAATGATGGATTGCATTTTCGTATTCAAATCATCGAATGGTTGAAAATCCATACAAAAACCACTAATAAAGTAATCTGAAAGGTTTGTAATAAAATAATTGAGTCCAAGAGGCTTAAACTTAATTGTTATTTCATTGGTAGGTTCTTGAAACGTGACTTTAAAAGGTTTGGTATATCGTAATACTAAGTCGGTTACAACTTTTTCCTTCTCAGAAGGTGTTACTAAAATTTGTCCTTCTTCAATTTTTACATCTGAGTTTTGAGTGGTACTAACAAAGCATAAATTATAAGGAAAAGTTATATAATGTAAAGGCAATTTTGATTTCCCTTTTGCCATAAAATAATAACCATCAATATACCTTCTCAAGGTTTCATTTTTTGGCTTGTAATGTTGGACGTTCATTTTTTTTTAGCTTCTGATTAACGTAAGATTATTGTGTTCAAAATCAACAATTTAAAATTAGTTGTTTTTTATCTCATTTTTCTCATCTTCGTTAGCCATAGTACTAAAGACTCTTTTGGAGTCTATGAGGGATTGCAGGTAACGGTTGCGTATAAGAATAGTGCGGTTTTGAGTCCGAGGATTTTCCGTAGGAAAATCGGAGTGACCAAATACGCACTAGTCTTTGATTAAGCATAAAACTAAGCATTATTTTTATAGATTGTTGGCAATAGTATTTATTTAATTTTCCACAGTTCACTGTTTTTCAAAGTATAAGTTCCTGTAAACCAATTTATTGTTATTAAGTCGACTTTTACATTTTTGCATTCTGAACAATTAGCTATTTTTTCATTAAATTCAGTCGGAATGATATTGTTTTTCGATGACTTGAAAGATAATAAGCTTTTCCCATTTTCATCAATTCCAGAGATTCTAAATCCGAGAATTTTATAATTAATATTCTTCCTTTTTAGAAAATTAGATTTTAGTCGTATTGAATCTAACTGATTTATATTGAATAATTCAATTTCAACGTCAGAACGCTTTTCAAATTCCGCTGTTATTTTTTCTCTTTCTTCAAGACTCTGGGAAAAGCCAGAAAAATGAACAAAAGTAAAGACTATCAAAATAGAAACTTTCATTGTTTTCATATTGTTTCCAACTCCTTATATACACACTAAAAAGTGCGTTTATCCCTTAAATAAAGTCGGATATATACACCTTAATTATCTTTAGTTTAAAACCCAGAGTATTCAAATCTAAGAAAAATATTCTATCGGGAGCGGGGGAGAAATAGAAATACTGTGATTTTTTTAGTCAACCATTAATTTACAAGTAATCATACTGATTTGGTGATAAGATTAATTATCGTTTGGTTAGGAAAAGAATCACGGATTACAAATCCGCGATATCGGGTTTATTTCCACCATATAATTTTTTCTTTCTTTCTACTTTCTTCAATGTCTTGTTTATCGAAAGTCATAAAGCCCTCTGATTGTCTAGTTTTATCAGATTCAAAATCTTTAGGAACTCCAATAAATGAACCCTGGTGTGCTAAAACATAAGTTCTCCACCCATTGTCAATATATTTTGAGTTAAAAATATAAAACTCATTGTCGTAATGCTTAAACAAATCATTTCGTTTGGTTGGTGGAATTTGAATCCCCCAGCTACAATATTTTGGAGTGTCTTTTTTATAATCTTTCCATTCGCCTATAAATTCAGAAACACCTTCTTGTCCGTACCAATCACTATTTACAACAAATCCAGTTGATGTTTTGTCATACATGGTTCTAAAGTCACCAAGGAATTGTCCTACGTGTGATTGCGTCTCATTTTCATTTAGTTCATAGTTTCCACTTAAAAATCCAAATGAATAATCAGGGTCTTCACAATCTAAATTCTTTTCGTCAAGTTTCATTGATTTTTGAATCAGAATTTTGCCTGTGAAATCACAAATATTTGAATTGACTTTCGATTTTCCAATCACGGAATAAGTCTTATCGTTTACCTTTGAAACTGAAATAAACCGAATTTCTATTCTCTGATTATTTTTTCCAATTGTTCCTTGAAAAGTCTCACCAATCCAAATACCACTAAAATCATTTCGTAGCATATCTTTGCTTTCAATATAGCAATCTTGACCACTAACGTGAACAGTCAAAAAAATCAGTGTTATTACTTGTAATATTCCTCTCATATTTATACTATCTCATTATTTCTTGGTATCGCTCATTCCATGCCCGCCAACGTCAGTCTGTCTCAAAACTAATTTTACTTCTCTGAGAATCTCATATTTGAGATTTTTCAAAGATACCTATCCGAATACCAAAACCAAAATAAGAGGTTTTGAGACAGTCTGACGGTCTCGGCTATGAGTAGTTGCGTGTGTTAGCACTTAACTTTGCAAGTACACACCAAACTGAAAATCTGCGAGGGTTTTCAGAAGTAGGCGAGAACAAGCAATTACTTATAGCATCGTTGTGCGTTCGGCTTTATTCATTAATTCTTAAATAAATATTAGTTTCTTCCCAAACTTTTGCATCTCCAAAAATCAGAAGTAAAGCTCCTGAATTGTCAAAAATATCATTTAAAATCAAATCGTTATTTTGGTTTAATGCTATTCGTACTTTTTTTACGTCAACTCCACCGAAGACGTATGGTATTCCTCTGATTATTGTATTGCGATTTTTGACATATAAAAACCCGTCATTTTTAAATTTATATCTAATTGTTTGACTTTTGACAATGTTATTTTTCTTAATGAAGTCAATTTGCAATTTTCTGTCGTCAATAATCTTGATTTTGAATTTTCCTCCGCTTATTGTGTCAAAACTTATTGTATCACTTTGTCCTCTTCCATATTTACGATAAAACTTGTTGTTTGCATTGTCAAAATATGGGTATTCAGTTTTTAATTTGTCAAACGCAAAAATAGAATAGGTACCATTCAAATTGTTTACATTGGCATTATTTATTTTTACGTGATTTTCCGGATTATTTTTAAAAACACCACAACTAAAAAATAATAAGGACAAAAAAATTAAGTAGGTGTTTTTCATTCAAATTCTTTTCAGTTTCTATTTTGCGGCTGACGCACAACGTATTTGTATATGGTTTGTTGCGTGTTTTAATCACCTAATTTAGCAAATACAAACCGAATAGAAAATCCGCGAGGATTTTCTTAAGTAAGCAAGAACTAGCAATAAATTATATTCGGTGTTAGCTACAGTTATTTATTTGGTTGTTGTTTCGGTTTTATTAATTTCATTAGCTCTTTCTTTTTGTACGGCATTCTCATTGTTCTTCGATTACTAATAAATCCGTAATCATTCCACATCAATTCCGCTCCATCTTCGATGTCTTCATAAATCGGTAACAATTCTCCGATACCAACAAAAATCCATTCCATTTCTATTTTGTCAGAATTCGTAAATTTATATTCCGCTTCTTTTCCGAGCTTTACAGCTTTATCAAATGCTTTTTCTGGTGAATCAGCCTTAATTAAATGATGATTTCCCCAAGTTGTCACTCTTCGCAATTCTTGCTTTTCATTTCGCTCAACAGGTTCGCATTTTTCAATAATCTCAACGATGTACCAATTCCCGTTTTTATTTGAAATCTTTTCTGCGTTTTTCATTATTCTCTTAAATATTTTGAAAATACGTTTGCATAACGGTCGTCAAAACTCAATTTTGTTATATCCTCAAAATTGTGCTTTGTATTTTTCTTGTCTAAAATGCCTTGAGCATTAAAATATCTTATCGAAATTGATTTTTTATTAATACGCTTTAACAGTCCAATGCAAAAAAAGTTTTGTTTAGGATGTTCGCATTCCGATATAATTGTTAATTCCGTTGCTTTAATATCTTTCACTATTGAATTCCAATCCGTTAAATCAACTTTATATTTAGCTTTTACTTCACTTATTAATCCTTCTTCTTTTAAAATCCGATGGATTGTTTTGTCATTCTTATTATATCTAACGTGTTTAATTGTTTGAATTGGAATGACTTGATAGCCTAAAACTCTGAATTCATCTGTTTCTTGAAGTAATATAAAATCAGATGACTTATCGAGAATAAATCCAGTAGAGGTTCCCTCAAAACCACCTTTTTTTCTTGTTAGTCGAACGTAAAGTTTTTCAGAACAATGTTTCTCTAATTTTTCTATTACTTTCTCTTTTTTCACGGTTCTGTTTTAATTGTAGCTAACGGCAGTCTGTCTCAAAACTAATTTTACTTCTCTGAGGATCTCATATTTGAGATTTTTCAAAGATACCTATCCGAATACCAAAACCAAAATAAGAGGTTTTGAGACAGTCTGACGGTCTTGTGTATGATTTCGTTGCGTGTTTCAGCAACTAATTTAGCAAATACAAACCGAATAGAAAATCCGAGAGGATTTTCGTAAGTAGGCGAGTACTAGCGATGAATTATATACGTTGCCAACTGTGCTTTTCATTCAGTTCGTTTTCTAATATCGTTTGTATTTCTTTTCTTAAAATTCCTTTAGTTTGGGAAACGTTCCATTCTTTTTTTTCGCTCAAAGTGATAAAGAAAGGTTGACATTCCGATTCTCTGACTAAATAACACATTAACGTTCCGATTTCATTCACTTTTGAGTTTCCACTATACCAAATAAAAAGTCCGTCATTAGTAAATTCCGATACATATCTTTTCAGGTTATCTTTACTTTCTTGGTAAATATGCAAAGTTTTTGGATTTTCCTTTTTCACATACTGTTCAGCCGTTTTTTGATAAAAATCAGAAGATTCAACACGATTCGGATGAAAAGGCGGAATTGTTGTTTCTCCTTTCCAAATTGATAATCCAGACATTATTGTTCCAGAAAATTCCATCCATTTTTCGTCAAACCAATTATCTATTCGATTCACGAAAATATCAGTCGGATTCCAAAGGTTAATTCGGTTCTGAATTATTTTCTCGCAGTTGAGAATAAAATTCGGATTATCGTTATGTTTTTCTTTCAGCAGTTTCATTTTCGGCATTGTTGGCAACTCCTTATATACACACTAAAAAGTGCGTTTATCCCTTAAATAAAGTCGGATATATACACCTTAATTATCTTTAGTTTAAAATCCAGAGCATTCAAATGTAAGAAAAATATTCTATCGGGAGCGGGGGAGAAATAGAAATACTGTGATTTTTTTAGTCGACCATTAATTTACAAGCAATCTACTGATTTGATGATAAGATTAATCATTGTTAGGTGTTTTTTAGATTTAGGAAAAGAATCACGGATTACAAATCTCCGATATCGGATTTACTTATAAGAACAAAAAAAGCAGCAATCTAATTAAAGATTACTGCTTCTGTATTATGAGATTCCTGTCTGCACTTCGACTGCGCTCTGTGTGACACACAGGAATTTAACTATTCAACATCACAGGCATTACCAACATCGTAATTTGCTCTCCTTCATCAAGTCCATCAATAGGTGTTAAGATACCGGCTCTGTTCGGCATACTCATTTCTAATTGTACTTCGTCTGATCCTAGGTTGTTTAGCATTTCGGTTAAAAAGCGTGAGTTAAAACCAATTTGCATATCGTCTCCCTGATAATCGCAAGTTAAACGCTCTTCGGCTTTGTTACTGTAATCGATATCTTCGGCAGAAATATTAAGTTCTGCACCAGCAATTTTTAAACGTATTTGATGTGTTGTTTTGTTAGAGAAAATACTAACACGTCTCACCGAGTTTAAAAACTGTGTTCTGTCAATCACCAATTTATTTGGATTCTCTTTTGGAATAACCGCTTCGTAATTAGGGTATTTTCCATCGATTAAACGGCAAATCAGTTCAGAGTTTTCAAATGTGAATTTAGCATTCGATTCGTTATACTCAATGGTTACATCTTCTTCGCTAGCAGCTAAAATACCTTTTAAAAGATTTAAAGGTTTTTTAGGCATGATGAATTCTGCAACTTGGTTTGCTTTAATATCTTCACGTGTGTATTTTACTAATTTATGTGCATCGGTAGCAACAAAAGTTAAACCTTCTGTTGAGAACTGAAAAAAGACACCGCTCATTACAGGGCGTAAATCGTCGTTTCCTGCTGCAAAAATAGTTTTGCTAATGGCTGTGGCTAATACATCTCCGGTAATTACTGTTTTACTCGGGTCTTCAAGAGCTACTGCTTTAGGAAACTCATTGCCATCTGCATAAGCCAAAGCGTATTTACCATGATTAGAGCTAATCTCAACAGTATTATTCTCTTCAACAACAAAAGTAAGTGGTTGCTCTGGAAATGTTTTTAAAGTATCTAATAACAAACGGGCAGGAATAGCAACACTGCCTTTGCTATCACTTTCAACATCGAGTGTAGATGCCATAGTGGTTTCTAAATCACTTGCCGAAACTGTCAATTTAGTTTGGTCTAATTCAAATAAAAAATTATCTAAAATGGGTAAGGTGTTAGAGCTATTAATAACGCCCCCTAAAACTTGTAATTGTTTTAATAAATAGGTACTGGATACTATAAATTTCATGTATTTATACAGAGTTTAGTTTAAATAATGCTACTTACAAATATATTCGATATGTACTTAAATTGGAAACAAACTTATTAACATTTACGAAGTATACTTTTTCTTTCTGAAGTAATTAAACCCTAATCCGAATAGACTTAATAACACCACTGGTAATGCGATATTTATAAGTTGCCATTTGGTTTTTTGTGCTGTTATTTTTTGCTGATCGAGAAATGCTATCGCAATTTCTTTGGATCGAATGTTTATAAGTCCATCGTCGTCCAATAAATAATTTACTGCATTTAGTAAAAATTCTTTATTGCCGTAAGTTTTTCCCGTCCAACGATCAAAACCTAATTCTTGCGGGGTATTTTTTATAACATCGTTTTTAATAACATCACCATCTGCAATAACAATCATTTTAGTGGGGATGCTTTTATCTTTTCCTTCTTTAAGCTGAAAAGGTTTGATACGGTTGTTGTATACCGAAGTAAACGTACCCTCTAATAAAACCGCTAGGGTTTGATTTCCTTTGTTGAATAAAGTTGGGTCTAGTTCTTTAGTAACAATATCTAAACTAATTTCTCTTGGTATACCTTCCAACTTAGTTAGCGGAGCTGTTTCTAAAAGAATGGTTTTCTTAATGTCGTTTTTAAGTGTATCTATTTGATTTGCAAAATCAAACTTTACCAAATTTAGATTATTAACTATAGGATGGTTATTGTTTATTCCGGCTAATGGCGAATACGGCCACCTTAAAGGCTGAAACTGAGATTCGCTTCCACTACCCATAGCCAAAGTTATAGGAGCAGAGTAAAGCGTACTAATCATGACAGGATTAATACGAACCCCATATTTGAAAAAGAAATCGGTTAGATTTAAGTCTCTGGAAACTGCGAAATTTTTACCGGAATCGTTGTATAAACTATCTTTTTCGATAGCAACAGCATCAATTAACCATAGGCTTTTTCCACCATTCATAGTGTATTGGTCTAAGACTAGTTTCTCAGCTTCGGTAAAAGCTTCAGTTGGTTTAGCAGATATAATTAAATCGAAATCATTTAAGTCTTTTAATGTTTTTTGAGAACTATTAGTAACACTATCTAAAGTAAATGGCGCAATAAAATAGTACTCACCAATCTTTTTTACAAAATCGGCAATGTATTTATCTTCAAGCTGTTTGTTACCTTTTAAAATAGCAATTTTTCTGCGTTTAGGTTTTATTAATTTACTAAAACCATCGGCAAAGGCATACTCTAAATGTTGTACCGAATTGGTAACTATTTCTTGTTGTAATGCTCCTATTTTATTTTTAATTAGAGGAATAGTAACTGTTTGGTCGTTAAAACTTGCTAACGCCCATGGAAAAATAATGGCTTGTGAAGATTTTCCACTTTCTTGAACGCTTAACTGCATAGGTTTTAATCCACGTTGTGTAAGCTGCTGTATGTTTCGTTCTCGTGTTGCTTCGTCTTCTAACGGATTAATAAAATTGAAAATGATGTTACTGTTTTTTGCTGCAAACTCTTCAAGTAGTTGTTTGGTTTCTCGTTGTAAACGTTTGAATTCTGAAGGAAAATCATCGCCGCTTAAAAATATATCTATGATAATGGGTGATTCTACATCTTTGATAATATTTATGGCAGATTCGCTTAGTGTGTAACGATTATCTGTAGTTAAATCAAATCGTTTGAAAACTTTGCTACTTAAAACATTAATAGCAATGATTACAAGTAGGAGTATGGTTATATGTTTAATTTTTTTATTCAAAGGTCTTCTCTAATTGGTATTGTTTAACACGTATTACAGTATTGTTATTGTATATAAGCTCTATACATTCTTGCATATTATTAAAAGCTCCCGGTTTAAAACCTAAATTGTAATTCCACATATCGGACGATGTTGCTTTTATACTATCGTTCCAACCAAACCATTCGCTTTTTCCTAAAAGGGTTTCCACTTCTTTTTTGCTTTTTCCAAGAAACAAACTTTCGTCAATTATTTCTTTACTCATTTCGTAACGTAATGACGGTTTATCTTTCCATGCTTCGGCATTGAAATGTTTTTGATGGTGGTAACTACTAAAAATGTTTAATATGGGGTAAAATACATAAAAATAGGCAAGGGGTGCTAATACCAAACTTATTAATAAACTTACCCATTTGCGTTTGTCTATAGTGTTAGCAAACAACCAAATTAGTACAAAAACAAGTACAAAAAGAATAATAAATAAAGGAGTGAAAATCATTGCTTCTCTTTAGTAATATTTATTTTGGTTAGCATTAAAAAGAAAATAGTGACGCTTAAAAAGTACAAAATATCACGGGTATCGAGCACGCCACGGCTCATACTTTTATAATGTAAGCTCATGCCTAATTGTTCTATAAAATTGCTTGAAGCAAAATCGGCAATGCCTTCAAAACCTATATAAAACAGAAAACAAATAAAAACGGCTGTGATAAATGATACAATTTGATTGTCTGAAAGGGAAGAGGCAAACACTCCAATGGCTGTGTAAGCCGCAATTAAAAATAATAATCCGAAGTAAGAACCTAGTGTACTACCTGTATCTATATTACCAATAGGGTTTCCTAACTGGTAAACGGTATAAACATAAAGTAAGGTTGGTAAAAGGGCTATTAAGATTAAAATAAAGGCACCAAAATATTTTCCTAAAATGATGTTTATATGTGATATTGGTTTTGTGAGTAAGAGTTCGAGAGTACCCTGTTTTTTTTCATCCGAAAAACTGCGCATAGTAACTGCAGGAATTAAGAATATTAAAATCCAGGGTGCCAATAAAAAGAAAGGCGATAAGTCTGCAAAACCATAGTCTAAAATATTAAATTCTCCTTTAAACAACCATAAGAATAAACCATTTAAAACTAAAAAAATAGCAATGACCAAATAACCTATGGGAGATGCAAAAAATGAGTTTATTTCTTTTTTAAGTATGGCTAACATGTATCTTCTTTTGTAATTGCTACGGGTTATTTTTTTATTTTATTCAAATGTATCAATTTGTCTCGCAATGCCCTTATATTATTGGCTAAAATTTTATAATGTGCTTAATATGGCTTTAAAACTATCAACTTTAATACGGCCTTTTGTCGGTATCATATTTTGCCACACCCAATTGTAATGTTCAATAACTTCTTCTGCTTTAAGATGTGGTCTGTTCCCTGTTGTATGTGCATCTTTTACCACTGTAACGTTGTAGTCTTTTGCTAAGGCAGATTGTATAGTTGCTTCTACACAAAAATCGGTAGCACAACCTGTAATATATAATTCGTTAATATTATAAGTTTCTAATTTAGATTTAAGATTTGAATTATAAAACACATCATTAGCATATTTACTTATTAGTATATCTTCTTTAGATACTTGTAAATCTGACAATATTTCCCATGCTTCAGTATTAGGAATAAAGTCATTATGCTTTGTACCATCGTGTTGAATGTAAAAAACATGATTTCCAGAAGTTCTAAACCTGTCGGCTAATAAATTAATTTTGTTTATCACACCATGTGTATCATATCGCGGCGTTTCTGGAGTAAAAGACCCTTTTTGCATATCGATTACTAAAAGTGCTTTATGGTTCATTATTAGCTCAAAGTTTCTAATTTATCGACGCTCCATGCAATTGGAGGAATATTAAATAGGGGTTTGGTTTTAGCCCAAACGTTTTTAAAAATTTCAGATTGCCTATAGTTTTCTAGGTTCTCTTCCGTTTCCCAATAGCTGTATGTGAAAAATATGGTTGGCTCATTTTTATCTCTATAGAGTTCTAAAAACTTACAGCCTTTAAAAGATCTTATCTTCTCTTTATTGGCATCAAAATTAGCGAGAAAAGTTTCGATGTTTTCTTCGTAAAATCCCATTTTCACAATTCTTACAAACATAAAATTATTTTTTGCCATGTCCGCTTTTGGCTTTACACAAGATACACTTAAACGAACTTCTCATCTTTTATAAAATTAACACTAACCGTATCCATTAAACCAAGTCCCATGAGTGTTGATGCACTACCAACAGTACCGCTATTACTTTTATAAACGGCAATTTCTAAAAAATTGCCGGAATTAAAAACTACCAAGCCTCTGCCTTCATCGTTGCGTTTGTTTTCTTCTATGTTGAAATTAACAATATCGCTGTATTTTTTAAAAATAGTTTTAAACTTGTTGTTTCGTGCCGAAATTTCGAAAGCACGTCCTTTCTGTATCGTTTCAAAAAAGCTTCTTTTAATATTAGTAACGACATTTCCGTAATTATCAATGTAAATAACACTGCCTATAATTTGCGTTTTATCGTCATTTACATAAGGTACGATATTCTTAATAGGCTTTATTTTACTAATGGGTTTCCCTATAACATCTAAAGTGCCACCGCGTGCAATATGACATGCTGCTTTTACAAATATGTCTAACACAGGAAAGCTTGTTTGTATTTTATCGTGAATATTAATTTCCACTATTTTTTCTGGCGCAATTTCAGATGAAATCATACTCATAATACCGTTATTAGCACAGATAAAAAAATGATCGTCAAGCTTTACAGCTATATGTTTGTTTTCTGGATTTATCTCAGAATCGATACCAATAATGTGTATGGTGCCTTTTGGAAAACTGTGATAGGCATTTTGTATAATGTAAGCCGCTTCAGGAATACTAAAAGGCGAGATAGAATGAGAGATATCAACAATTTTAACATCGTGGAGTTCGCTATAAATAGCCCCTTTTGTTGCGCCAGCAAAGTGATCTTTTTCACCAAAATCAGTAGTTAAGGTTATTATCGCCATTGGCAAAATTGTTGATATGTTTTTAGCGTTAAGTCACTCAAATTTATGTATTTTTGAGTTTTAACAAAACTAATAAAATCATTTCATCGAATTAAATATTATTTTCATTTAAATTGGGTGATATGCAAAAAATAAGTATACGCCTTTGAACGAAATTGTAATCGAACTTGAAGAAATCACTCCAAAAGAGTTTTTTGGAGCTCAAAACGCTAATATTGAACTCCTAAAAAAGTATTTTCCTAAACTTAAGATAGTCGCAAGAGGTAATAAAATAAAAGCTTTTGGCGATGAGGAATTATTAGAAGAATTCGATCGTAGAATTACGATGCTTTTAAAGCACTTTGCAAAGTACAATAAATTAGATGAGAATGTTATTGAGCGTGTTTTAACAAGTCAGAGTAGCGATGATTATACTACCTCAAAACAAAGTGGTGAAGTTATCGTGCATGGTGTTCGTGGTAAACTTATTAAAGCACAAACAGCTAACCAACGTAAGATGGTAGACCTTATGCGCAAAAACGATATGGTTTTTGCTATTGGCCCTGCCGGTACTGGTAAAACTTATACAGGAGTTGCTTTGGCAGTTCAAGCTTTAAAAAACAAGGAAGTTAAGCGTATTATTTTAACTCGTCCGGCAGTAGAAGCCGGAGAGAATTTAGGTTTTTTACCGGGTGATTTAAAGGAAAAATTAGACCCATATATGCAACCTTTATATGATGCGTTGCGCGATATGATTGCCCCCGAAAAATTAGCACATTATATAGAAAACGGTACGATTCAAATAGCACCTTTAGCGTTTATGCGTGGGCGTACATTGGATAATGCTTTTGTAATATTAGATGAAGGGCAAAACACCACACATGCGCAAATGAAAATGTTTTTAACGCGTATGGGTAAAAATGCCAAGTTTTTATTAACCGGCGATCCCGGACAAATTGACTTACCGCGTCGTACAATTTCTGGTTTAAAGGAAGCGCTTTTAATTTTAAAGAATGTTGAAGGTGTAGGGATGATATTTTTAGATGATAAGGATGTGATTCGCCATAAACTGGTTAAAAAGGTGATTGCAGCGTATAAGAGTATTGAGAATAGGGATTAATCCCCATTGTCCTTCGGACATTTCCCCAAAGGGGAAAAATATTTTATTGATGGTTAGAAGGTTGAAGATCATTTACATACTAGAAATCGATTAGTTTATAAATAAGTAAATAAAAATATACAAATAAGTAAATAAAAACTCGTAAAGAGTAAAAATATAAATGAGTAATACCATTACAGACACTAATTTCAATTTTCCGAACCAAAAAAGTGTTTACAAAGGAAAAGTAAGAGAAGTATATAATATTAATGATGAGCAATTGGTAATGATTGCTACCGATAGGTTATCTGCTTTCGATGTGGTGATGCCTAAGGGAATTCCATACAAAGGACAAATACTAAACCAGATAGCTACCAAAATGATGGCTGCTACCGAAGATTTGGTGCCTAATTGGTTAACGGCTACTCCAGATCCGAATGTTGCGGTTGGATATTTATGTGATCCTTTTAAGGTAGAAATGGTGATTCGAGGCTATATGTCTGGCCATGCTGCACGCGAATATAAAGCTGGTAAACGTATGCTTTGTGGTGTACCTATGCCAGAAGGGATGAAAGAAAATGATGCTTTTCCAGAGCCTATCATTACACCAGCTACTAAAGCTGAAATGGGCGACCATGACGAGGATATTTCTAGAGAAGATATTTTAAAGCGAGGTATCGTTTTAGAAGAAGATTATGTGGTTTTAGAAGATTATACGCGTAAATTGTTTCAACGTGGTTCTGAAATTGCTGCATCTCGTGGACTTATTTTGGTGGATACTAAATATGAATTTGGTAAAACCAAAGAGGGCAAGATTGTATTGATTGATGAGATACATACGCCAGATTCGTCACGTTATTTTTATGCTGAAGGCTATCAGGAACGTCAAGATAGAGGAGAAGCACAAAAACAGCTTTCCAAAGAGTTTGTGCGTCAATGGTTAATCTCTAATGACTTTCAGGGATTAGAAGGGCAAACGGTTCCTTTTATGAGCGACGACTATATTGAAACTGTTAGCGAACGCTATATCGAGCTTTACGAAAATATTACTGGCGAAACTTTTGTAAAGGCTAATGTTTCTGATATACAAGCACGTATTGAGGGTAACGTATTGGAGTTTTTAAAGTAAGTTCTATAAAACTTTTACGTAGAGGCTTTCACCGTTATTTTTAATTTTAATTTCGATTTCCAGTTTGTCAAATAAACGGTATATATCCCGTTCTATATTACGAGTGGTGTGCATGTATGAATAACGATATTCGCCTACATATAAGTTAAACTCATTTACCTTATCAATTTTTACATAATGCTCATGAGCCGTTTCAGTGAGCCAATCTTCAATGATAAACTTTAAGCGATCATTATCCTTTGAAGCTATTTTCGAGTCCATTGTCAGTTTCGAGTTCTTATCAAAACTAAAATCGATAACGGCTGTTTTACCATCTTCATATTGCTTGTTCCATTTTGTTATGATTTCCTTCATGAAGGAATCAAAACACGAATCGTCTTTACCATAATCTTGATTCATGGCACTCATGGTCAAGCTGCCTACATCTTTTGTATAAAACATGTTGGATTCACATGTTTTTGTACCTAATGAGTTTGCAGACGAGACCTCATTTGCTTCTAAAATAATCCTTACCAAATTACCTGCATTAGATTCTACATACATAAGGTCTAGTTCGACCACTACATCGGTTGTAATATTTCTTATAAGTAAATCTCTAAATTTATCTTTTGAAAGATGCTGCACTTTAGGGTCTGAAATGATTCTTTTAAAAAGTGCCTCAAAATCTTTAGTATCGTACCCATATTGATCAAACCCATCTTTTATAGAAGCTATTCCTACCCTGATAACAGGTTCGTTATCTACCAATGTACGGATATCTTCATTTTCGTTAGCTCTGGGTATTACCATAATACTAGGTAACACCTCTTTGTCTCTTTGTCCCAGAACTGTATTGCAGAAACTCGTAATTAACAATACATAAATTAAATACTTTTTCATATATAAAATTAAATGTTGATAAGGTTATTTTTTACGGATTTACAAACCAGAACGGTTTCTTTATCATTAAATTTTTGGGCTAATTCTTCTCCGCCTTTTGTTATTTTACCTTCAGATACTTCTCCCTGTACCTTACTAACCTTAAAAACAGCTATTTCGCGCTCTCTTTTTTTCTTTCCTTTTGATGTTTCTACATAAGTGACTTCACAGATACTAAACTTATCATTTTTATGCATACCATCGTCAATACCAGCATTTACTAGTACTGTTTTTACGACAGTGCCTCCTTTTTTATTATTTACTTCTTCAAGGTCTACGATATCTGTGTAAAAAGAAACATATTCTTCGATGAAATCATTAATCTTTTTTTCTAATAATAATAAAGCATTAATAAAAGCTTCGTCCTCTGTTGAACTACCAGTTAAACCTAATGAACCTATAGTACGGCTTGTACGATTTGGACATATTACCTTAGAAATCATGAGTTCTCCCGTTTCAACATCGCTAACATTAATACTAAAAGATAAATCACATTTTTTCTCCCCGCTTTTTATAGTAGAATAACTTGATATAAGAATTTTGCCTCCAATAATGTGTTTAGCTCCTTTACTTCTGCCTTGTTTTACTACATATCCATTAATAAAATCTATGTTCTTCTGTATTTCTTTTTCAGCAAATATGCTTGTTTTAGTATACATTGTTCTGTCCAATGCAGTAAATCGCTTAGAATTAACAAAAACTTCTTTTATTTTTTCAGTTATCATTTCTGCTTCTTTCCAATTATCTGCATTTATAGCTTTGAAAGTCTGCAAGCCAATAGTTGTTTTTTGAGCAAATCCTATTGTTATAAAAAACAATGAAGTTATTAGTAATATTTTTTTCATGTTATTATTGGTTTAGTTTGTTGTATGTTTTTTATAAAGAATTACTTACATAATAATTGAGATGTCATTATGTCTCTTTGTTATAACAGAATAAGGTTAAATAAAAGGTAAGTAAAATGGGGGCTCAAAGACATTTTTATTTTAATAAGTAATATTGTTCTTAATAAAAATGTAGGGTATTTTTGCCAAATATATAAAATTATTAGTAACTTTCTGACCTTATTCCGGTTAGCATAAAAAAACTAGATGTAATGCGTTTTTTTATGATTAAATGACAAAAAATAATAGAATTATATAGCTAAGATAAATTTATGAAGCAGCAATTGTGTGCGCCCCTCCTTTTCTTTTTTTCTTGTTTTCTTTTTGCCCAGGAAACTGTTTTTGTTAAAAGTACAGAAATAGGTAATGGGATTATTTGTGAACGTGCAGGTGAATGTTTTGTTATAACTCCAGCCCATGTAGTATCTGAATCTGTGAGTGATATTTTGGTTCGTAGTGCCAATAGAATTAATAATACTGCAAATTTAATTGATGCCTATGAAGCAGATTTAGCGATTCTGGGTATTACTAAAAGTTCCAGTACTACTTGTAAAAGTTGGGATATTTCCGATCAATTTGATAGAGCTATCGATAATGTATCAAGCGGGTTTGTTGAATATTTGGATGAATTTGGAGCATCTAATATGGTTCATGTTAATATAACGTCAAAAGACCAAACGAGCTTTATTATCATTCCACAAAATGCCAATATAGGCTTTAGGAAAGGTATGAGCGGTAGTTCTTTTTATATTAATTATCAAGGCGAAAAAATCTTAGCTGGTATGTTAATGAGTATGGAAGATGACTCAAAGCAAGCTTTTGTATATCAAATAGATGATATTATGAGAACTTTAGCGTCTTTTTTCGATGTAAAAAGGCAAGTTGAAACTACTTATAACGGACCAAAAAGGTTAGGAGTTATGCTTCTTAAAGATAATAACAGGTATGTTGAGGTGAACAATAAATTAGTAACCAACATTAATAAAGGAACATCCTATAAAGCTTATGATAAATTTGCTGAGAATGATTATGTAGAGAAAGAATTCGATAATATTGTTTTGGGACGTAGTGACTTGGTTATTCCAAGCAAATTAAGGAAAGAACTAGACCAGTTGTTCTTGGGAAATGTCATTTTTGAAACCGAAACGAATAGAAAGAACATGCATACGGTATATGTCAGGTTAAATGCCAGTTTGTATTTAACAAACAACCTTAATGTAATAGATTCCTATAGCTTTATGGGAAAAGGATTGGGTTTTGATGAAAAAACTGCTGAGAAACAGGCTATAAAATCATTATTAACTAACATGGAAAATCAATTTAAATGAAAAAAAACACAGTATTAACCGTTTTTTTATTGGCGTTGTTTTTTAACGCCATGGTTTCAGCCCAAGAAAAAAAGTCACCAATTAAACCGAATCAAGAAACTGTAAACAATAATAAATGGGAGGTCTGGACAGATAAAGTACCTGTTAGTGGTAATGTAAGGGTTGGTTTAATGTTTGATAGCGATGAAAATAACCTAAACCCTGAGCATTTTTTTGCTAGAATTCCAGAGGTTAAATTAACTACTAATCTTTGTGTAGAGATCAGCTCAAAAGATGGGCGCTATTCAGCAAAACGTAGTTACACAATTACACCTACAGATGATGATGTACAAGAGTTTTTTTGGCCAACAAAATATAAAAAAGCTTTGTCAGCGTTCAAAACTGAAGAGTTGGTTATTTTGGCTTCTTTAAGCGATGACTGTAATTCAAAACCGGATGCTTATGTAATAAGTAGTTGGAACTCTATACCTTCTGATGTGATAGAAACCAGAAGTGTCTCTGTATATGTAAATTCTATCTCATCGACCAGCTTGATCGTAGACAATGATACAGGAGGCTCCATTAAATGTAGCGATTTAGAGTCTCCTATGGTAGCTTATAATAAAAAAGGCACCATCCCGGATAATAAGGTAAAAGACACCTCGACTATTGTTATAAAGCAAATGAGACGAAGAGGGCCCAAAGTGAGCTTCGTAAAATATGAATTATCATTGAAATACTCTAAAAATTGAGCGCTAAAAAGAAACGCAAACGGAAGCAGAAGCAGTTTACATTATTTAAGAAGCTGATTTTTGTTGCAGTAATGGTATTAACACCTATTATTACTATTCAGGTATTTAATCTTTTCCCCTCAACTTTTAGTGTTTCAGTTAAAACCGAGCTTTTAAAATTTAAAACTATTGACCATAACAATTCTAAAATACCTTTATATGATGTAAAAGTATTTATTAGAGAAGACGATAGTATAGGCATTGATGGATACCATGGAACCTTTAAAATAGCAACAGGAGCAACTACAACTATTGAAAGGATTTCAAATAGCTATCTTACTATTGAAATTAAGGTGAGTAAAGGTGAAAGTGCTGGAACCTTTTATTCTCCTGATGACGACGAGGTGACACATAAAGCTGATAATTATGTGTTATTTTATATTGATGATATTGCAGATAGGATTAATAGAGGAGAAACTATAATTGTTCCTATAACCGGCGAAATTACTATTGGACGTACTATTAATTATGAAACCTATGGTAATTCCAATGCTATTGTAAGATGTGGGGGAGTTACTGTAATAGGTCGATCAATATTTTGGGGGCCTTATTTTAAATCCAATACATACGATTTAAATACTGGAGATCAATTTATTATCACAAATTATGATAAGGACAAAAAAGTTAAAGTTTATGGGTTTGCAACTATAAATGAAGAGATAGGGATGACAGCTACATATAAGGCTATTGGAAAAGAGGGGATAATAATCACACCTGGACCTATGGATGATAATTCAGGCTATAATATTTCAACAACAATTTTTGATAGGTTCGAGAAAGATCGAAATGTAAAAATAATTTCATTAATGTTTGTTATTTTGGTTACTATAGCTGATATTTTACCTTTGGTTAAAGAAGTTTTTCCTGATGTTTTAAGTAAATCAAAGAAAAAGAAATAATTTATTATAGAAATTTTTCAATTTCTATCAGTTTTTCAAAAACTAAATTATTTCTTTTCCTTCTTTTTTGACTTACTCGGTTTTAACCAAAAGGCTAAAAGCAATTCATAAATCTAAGAAATATGATAAACTTTCTATTTAGAATATAGATCACAAATCATTTCATTGCTAAATATTAATAACTCATAAACCAGACATCAAGTGTCGAACTATATATAAATGAGAGTGTTTCATGAAATTGACTTCCAAATGTTACTGAAGAATAGGTAGCATTAAATGCATACATCGTTTTTCCGTTTCCGTTTATCCCAGCGGTAGATGTAGTGCTGCATACTTTAATAAATTGCCCGTCTACTGGAGATGCAGGTAGCGTAGCAGTGTAATTACCATTAATAATTACAATATTATCACTTGAGGTTAGTGTTGTATTTGCACTAATGGTTTTTACAGATAAACTACTACTAGATGGCGTTTCCCAAGTGGCATTTCCAGACGCATCAGAGGTTAATACTTTACCATCTCCAGGTGTTCCTCCGTTAAGCTTAATCGTACCTGTTTCAAGTGCTACATTACTTCCTGTTCCTAATTGTACAGCAGTTAACGCGCTATTCCCTATTTGTACTTTGTTGCTTGCAGATACCGTAGCACCGTTTCCTATGGCAGTGGCATTTGTTAAGGTACCACTGGAGACATCGGCATCATAACCTATAGCAAGGTTGTAGTCTCCTGAAGTTATAGCATTTCCTGCTTGATAACCTATCGTAATATTTCCTTCACCGTCATTGTTCAATCTACTCGAATTATTTCCTAATGCAATATTGTTGCTCCCTGTTGATTCTTCATATAAAGCAGCTAAGCCTAAAGCGATATTATTGGAACCGCTATTACCTTGTCTGTAAGAAAGTGTTCCTAATGCAATATTGTTTGCTCCGGATGTGCCTTGATAATTGGCATTTTGTCCTATAGCTATGTTACCATCTCCTTCTGCGGCATTTCTATTAGTGGCCGTACCTATAGCAACATTATTGCTCCCTGTTATAGAAAACCCTGCTTGTTCTCCAATAGCAACATTGTTAATTCCGGATGCATTGGAAACCAATGCATTTATACCTATTGAGGTATTTGTGGCAACACCTGCTGTTCCGTTTCCAATAGTCAATCCTTTTACTATAACATTAGCATCAAAAGTTTTGGCACCTGTTATGGTTTGAGCAGTATTTAAGGTTACCAAGTTTGTAATGGCACCAGCATTAGTAGCAATACCGGAAATATCTTGGTCACCAGTATTGGTACCACTTTGGTTAGCTAACAGCGTTTTTTCAGCATCAGTAAAAGCATTGGTATCCGCATTATTTTCATAAGCTGTTTTAATTTCGGCATCAGTTTGGTCAGCAGTGGCATTAGCTTCGATATTGGCTAATTTATTGGCATCAGCAGTTGGATACGTTTGTTTAGCAGTATTTAGAGCAATAGCAGTATTTTGAGTCGTTTGCTCCGTTTCAATATCGGAAATATCACTAGCATTGGTAGCAATGCCGGAAATATCTTGGTCTCCAGTATTGGTACCAGATAAATTACTTAAATTAGTGATGTCGGTGGAAGTAATATTATTAGCTTCACTACCAGTAAAAATAGGGTCGGTTTCAGTAAAGCTATCAGCAGTTTTGGCATGTAGCGCATAAGGAACGCTCATTAATTGACTAGTTCCGGTTATACTATATGAACTACCACCGGTCGGATCAATTTCAGTTTTAATAAAATAAGCATTGTTTCCCCATCCAATAGAATTAAAAGTACCACTTACTATGGTTCCTGTGCCTATTTCTATGGTTAATAAACCATTGTCATTGGTAGTTGGGTTTTGTGTTTCGACATAAACAGCAGAACCACTGGAAGATCCTTGTAAAATACTAATTTGCATACCAACGCTTTGGTTGGCTAATATTTGGTCACTAGCATTTCTAACAATAGCTTGATAGCTCATTTTATCAGGGGCTTGGGCTATAGCAGAAAATGAGGCTATAGATAAAACGATAAGTAAAGTAATTTTTTTCATCTGGTTAGTTTTTAATTATTTTAAAAGTTTGAACTTTTTGATTTAAGGTGTTGTTAATTTTTAGAATATATGTTGCCATTTGTAAATGGTCTACATTAATCCTTGTGGTATTATCTGTTACAGTTCCGTTGCTTATTAATTTTCCGGAAGTGTTGAATAGTTTATAGGATAAGGTATTGGGTTTAAAATCATCAACATGAATATTTAAAATAGATGTTGTTGGGTTAGGGTAGGTGGCAATTTCTAAGTTGGTTTCCATATCTATAACAGTTAACGTTGAAGAGTCAAAATAAAATTGAATCCCTTGAATTATGGAACCATTTGAACCGGTAGCATTTTGTTGGATTATTTGACCAACAGAATAGCTAACCGAACCTCCAGTATCTGATATGCTATTTCCGGAGGTTAATACGATTTCTTGGGCCTTTATTTGGCTAACGTATATTAATAGGAAAAATAAGAGTAAGATTAGCCTATGGTTTAAATAAAATTGTCGTGTATTTCTAAAGTTGATTTGTTTCATAATTTTTGATTTAAAATTCAAAATCATCGATAAAATGATTAAAATATCCGTTCAAATGTATAATTTAAATATTAAATAACAAAAAAATCTTACAAAAAATAAAATTTGTAAGATTAAGATTTGCTTTAAGAATTGATTTTTTCTATTGTGGATTTTACTTTTTTTAAAGGTTTTACTAATTTAGTAGAGAGCATAAATACCCTATGTTTTTAGCATGTTTAAAATAGACTTTTGCTAAAACAAATTAAAAGGTCTTTATAAGTTTATTAGGACTCTTTGCTTAAATATTAAATGATATGTATGCTAATTAATGTAGGCAGTACTCTGTTAAAGGGAGCCATTTAGAAACTATTTCTACGCCTTCATTAACCTTAATTTCCCATGCTTTAAGTTTAGACTCTAAAGTTATTGGTCAATTCAGGGTTTTCTAAACTTAAATCTCTATTCTCTTGTAAGTCGTTTGCTAGATTATAGAGCTCAATTTTATCTCCAATCTTTCTTTTTTTTCGAATGTAAAATATCTAACAAATCTGTTGGATGATTTAATATGTATTTGGCACCACTTTCAATTAACTCTTTCTTATCTCTAAAACCCCACGTTACGCCTACAGCTAACATATTAGCGTTTTTTGCTGTTTGAATATCAATATTTGTATCTCCAACAAAAATGATGTTTTCTGGTTTTATATTTAAAGTTTCGCTTATTTCTAGTGCTTTTATAGGATTAGGTTTTTTATTAACTTCTTTAGTTAAACCAAAAACAGGATGAAAATAATTAGGCAAAAGACTTGACACCACTTTTTTAGTAAGTATATCTGATTTATTAGACAATACACTTAATTTGAGTTTTTGAGATTTTAATTGATTCAACAGTTCCAAAATACCATCATAAGGTTTAGTTTTAACGGTGCAATTATTACTGTAAACATCCATCATTGCATTAAAGCAAGTATTAACGATATCATGCGTTTTATGTGTTTCAGGCAATGCTTTTATAACTAAATTTTTAATGCCGCTACCAACAAAGTGATTATAAGCTTTGTAGTTATGTGTAGGATAACCAAAATTATCAAGAACCAAATTCATAGAATCTCCCAAGTCTTCAATAGAATTTACAAGGGTTCCGTCTAAATCAAAAATAATGGCTTTATATGTCATAATTCTTGCTAAGTTAAAGTTAATAGTTGTAGTATATCGTACGTTCGTTTACTGGTTGTTCATTTCTATAATTATTTAAAGGCATATTATCTCTTAATTTTATAACTTCCTCAACCGATAAAATGATAGGTTCTTTAAATACAATCCAATTAACACTTTCCGAACAAGGTGGCGTTGTTAATGAGCCACCATAAGAATAATAGTGTTTGTCTTCTAAAAATAAACTAGATAAATCAATGTTTTGATGAATGTCTTTTGTCTTCCCTGTTTCTATTGGTAGAAAACTTTCAAAGAATTCAAAGAGCTGACTTTCATTACCTTCTTCACCCAAAATGCCAATAACGGTTATTTTACCTGTTTTGTTCAAGTGAACCAAATGCATTTCAATAGGATAAATGATACCATTTACTTTATGTTCTGATGGTTCATGAAAATGAATTTGTTTTAAGTAATACGTCTCATTTTTGTAATTTATAGAATCTCCGGCTTCAAAATCAAACTGGATTGAATGTCCATTGTTTTCTACTTCACTAATCAAAGTTGTAGGTGTGTATAATATCTTTAAATCGGTTTTTGCAGGTACTGAATCTGTGTCTTTGTGTATAATATTAATTGGAGATTGTTGCTTCCCATTACAATCCGAATTTTTTTCAATTTCTGCCCAATGCTCAGGAGCAGTTTCTCCAGAATAACTCCAGTGTGGTATTGCCTTTTGATGATCGTTGTTTAGGTGAACAATTTTTTTTGAATCATTGCAGGATATAAGTATTGAGAGTGTAAGGGTAATAACTAAAACTATTTTTGTATTCATGGTATTTATAAGAGTTTAAAACCCAAATTTAATTAAGCCATTTAATCAAAAACCTTACTTTTATCATGTTTTAGATTCAATTTTAGAAAATGAACTCATCTTGACTTTTTCTATTTCCTAAAACCTGCCTGCCGGCAGGCAGGAACGGCTAAAATTCGCCCATATTTCGTTACTTTTTTTATGCTTAGCGATGCTATGCTTTTCAAAAAATGTCTCATCTGAACAAATTTTATCTCATTTTCGGTTAAAAACAAAAAGTCAAGATGAGTTCAATTATTAACTATTTCGTTTTCGAAATTGAATGCAGATTATTGAGCGTTTAAAAATATATTCACTATAGTTTCAATAGTGTTTTCATATTTAACATTTGAAGAGTTTGATAATGCTATAATAACAAGTTTTTCTTTTGGAAAAATTTCTAACTTAGTAACACCTCCAACCGAACCGCCATTATGTCCATAACCTTTTAACTTACCTCTTTTAATAACCCCCCAACCAATACCATAGCCTGTTTTTTTACCATTATTAAGTTTTTGCGAAGTAGTTAATGTTTTAGTCGTGTTTTTTGTTAATAGCGTCTCATTAACCATGGTGTTTCCAAACTTAATAATATCATGTGTAGTCGAAATAAATCCACCGCCTGCCCATTTGTAGCTGTTATCTACATAGGTAGCATTTTTAATTTTTAAGCTATCTGTTTGATAAAATGCACTTCGGTTTAGTATAATATTTTCGTTTTTATCTGCATAAGTATTATTCATATTTAATTTAGAAAAGATATTATTTTGCATAAAATCTAAAAACGGAATACCACTGGCACCTTCAACAATAGCACTTAGTAGATTAAAACCATAAGAAGAATACATATATTTTTTACCTGGTTTGAATAAAAGAGCATCATTTTTGAAAATTTGGATACCTTCTTCAACTGAATAATAACGTTTAGCTGATAAAAATTCATCATTTTTATATCCTCTAATCCCTGCAATATGTCCAGCAATTTGTCTTACAGTAATCGGGTGTTTTTTCTCAGGAAAATAAGGAACATAAGTTTGTACAACATCATCTAAATTTAGTTTGCCTTCATCAAGTAACTTTCCAATCGCCATTGCGGTAAAAGGTTTTGAAACGCTTCCAATTCTAAAAAGTGTTTTTCCTGAAATAATAGGAACTTGATGTTCTAGATTTGCATAACCAAAACCTTCAGACCAAATGATTTCACCATTAATAGAAATAGCAATATCAATTCCTGGGATATTTTGTTTTTGTTGAAGCGAATCAATGATACGATGTGCCTTAAAAATGGCAGAAGAATATTTAGGGTTCTTAATATCTTGGCTTCCAACATTCGTTACATTAAAAATGAAAATAAATAACAGAATGAATTTAATCAGGAATTTCATATTTAAATAACATTTAAAGCCTTAGTCGTAAAGCAATTATTTAGTTTTCTTTTTTTTAGGTTTACTGGCTTTAGCTAATGGGTTAAAATTAATACATAAATCTAACCAATACGATAGATCGTCTTCGGTATCAAACCCTTCAGGTGTTACGAAAATATAACCTCTCATGGGACGTCCGGTAAAGTCCATTGGTAAACATTCTGGTTTTTCGAGTTCTTTTTCATAAATAGATTCACCAATTCTGGCCATGAGTAAACTATCGCCGTACTTTTTATCAATATGGATGCCGCAAAGCATTTTATTATCTACTTTAAAACACAAGCCACCCATCATTTTCAATTCATCAAAAGAAGTTCTTTTTTCTTTTAATTGTTGCCGAATTCTATCGGCTAAATATTCATCATAAGCCATAAAACATTAATTTTTAAATCGGTCTACTAATTTACGTATCATGTTATATACAAATGTATTGGTTTTTG
Source organism: Flavivirga aquimarina (assembly GCF_030540835.1). Taxonomy (GTDB): domain Bacteria; phylum Bacteroidota; class Bacteroidia; order Flavobacteriales; family Flavobacteriaceae; genus Flavivirga; species Flavivirga aquimarina. The sequence goes on from NZ_JAUOEK010000084.1 coordinate 39,380, forward strand.
CATAATAAAAAGCTATAAAACAAGCCACTACTATAAATAATAGAGCCCCAAAAATTGCTTGAGTTGGATTTAACGAATGATTTAAAAACCGTTTTAGTCCGTAACCTGTATAACTTCCAAAAAGAATAATGAAATGAATAACATAAATAGACAGTGTTTTTTCTCCTATTCTAGCTATTATAGATTGTTTTAAAAAACGTTCGAATGTGTAAAACAACCCAAATAAGATTAGTACATTTCCTAAGCGTGTGAACAAATAATTATAATTGGCGCTGAGAATAAGTAGCTCAAAATTAGTTAAATAATAGAGTTCTTTTAAGAACCAAGAAGAGTAATAAATAAGTAAATAACCAATTACAAAGTAAGTGATTATAGTAAAATTTTTAAATCGATTTCGGTGCGCATGCCTAAAAAATATAGTAGATAAAAATGCGCCAAAAGCAGAATAACCAAACCATGGTAAAATGGTAAAGATAGAGCCATTAACCTTGGTCATATAATTAGCAATTGGTAGTGGTAAGTTTTCTATAACCAAATTTCTATATAAGGGTTCGGTAATAAAACACAAGCAACCTATTATAAAAAGAACGATAGAAAATATGTAGCTGTAATGTTTAAACAAAATATGCAAACAAACCAAAATGATTAGTGATAAACCAATGCATTGCAGCACATCAATTACAAAAAAATAAGAACTAAAGTAACCACTAAACCAGCTCACTAAATTAATACGGAGACTATAACCAATACCAATAAGTAGAAGCCCTCTAAAAAAGCCTTTTTTAATTCTTAATTGGTCGTCACCTTTAGCATGAGCACGTAATAACAAATATGCAAAAACCAAACCAGAAATAGTAAAAAAAATGGGTGCCGTTATGCCTCTAAAATAAGACCATATATTGTAAACTATATTGCTAGAATCTCTATAAATAGGATTAATTAATGTATCAATAAAATGCCCTTGAAGCATCATTAAGATAGCAAATGCTCTAACAGCATCAATAAAATACAGGCGGTTTGGTTGCAAATTGGTTAAATTGGTTATGCCTAAATATACTTTTAATTATTTAAATCGAAAAAAGTCTCTAAGACTTGCCTCGGAATTTCCGCTGAATTGTCATTCTCGCAAAAGGGGAATCTTAATAAATTGAAATTGATATATTTATAAAATGATTATAACTAAAAACGTATCAATAGATGAATTGATTAAAGCCTTTTCTAATTATGCTTGGGGGTTGCCATTAGTTATTTTATTAATTGGTGGCGGACTTTACTTGCTCGTACTGTCGAGGTTTTTACCTTTTCGATTTTTAGGTCATGCTATTCAAGTATTACGTGGTAAATATGACGATCCGGACGACCCCGGGCAAATAAGTCATTTTAAAGCTCTAACAACCGCATTATCTTCTACCATAGGTATGGGAAATATTGCAGGTGTTGCAGTAGCCATTTCGGTTGGAGGCCCCGGAGCTATGTTTTGGATGTGGGTAAGTGCTGTTGTGGGCATGTCTACAAAGTTTTTTACTTCCACTTTAGCAGTTATGTATCGTGGAAAAGATAGTCGTGGAGAATTACAAGGTGGTCCTATGTATTTTATTATGGAAGGTTTGGGGAAATCTTGGAAACCACTGGCCATTATGTTTAGTTTATTTGGAATGATAGGAGCTTTACCCGTAGTAAACGTTAATCAGTTAACCCAAGCCATAAACGATATTGTATTAACCCCGAATGGTGTTGAGGTCGGCCTGAAATCGAATTTTATTTTGGCTATTATATTAGTGGTATTAACATCGGTTATAATATTGGGTGGCTTAAAGCGTATTAGCAACGCAGCCTCAAAAATGGTACCTTCTATGGTGTTATTATATTTTGGTTTGGTGCTATTTATTTTAATTTCTAATTACGAATTAGTCCCCAAGTATTTTATTATGATTTTTACAGATGCGTTTGCTGCTAAAAATTATAGTGGAGCCCCGTTTTTTGGAGGTGTTCTTGGAGCCCTCATTTTATTAGGTATTCGGCGTGGAGCATTCTCTAATGAGGCAGGTATAGGAACAGCCCCCATGGCACATGGCGCTGCAAAAACGGATGAGCCGATACGAGAAGGACTTGTTGCTATGTTGGGGCCAGCAATTGATACACTGGTAGTTTGTACACTAACAGCTTTGGCCATTTTGGTTACAGGAGTTTGGGAAACCACAACAGATAATGGAGTAAGTTTAACGGCTTCAGCCTTTAGCCATGCAATGCCGGGCTATGGCAAGTATTTACTCATGGTATGTGTCTTAATATTTAGTGTCTCTTCACTATTCTCTTATGCTTATTATGGCACCAAATGTATGTCGTTTATAATTGGCGCAGATAAAAAGCATTATTACAATTATATTTATATTATTAGTATCATATTAGCAGCTACAACACCATTTAGTGTGATGCTAAATTTAATAGATGGAGTATTTGCGTTAATGGCCATTCCTACGATGCTTGCAACACTAATCTTAGCACCAAAAGTTATAAAAGAAGCTCGGAAATATTTTAAAAGATTATAGAATAAAAGCATTTAAACCTTAAATCGAATAGTGAAAAAGTAGCGAGTTAACTTTGGCTTTTAATTTTTATGTAGTAACTTGATATCTTTGATAAATTTTTTCTTGATGCTGTTTAGAAGGGCATTACAAAAAGAAACAAGCAAAATATTTTTTTACAAAGAATAGAATTCTTTTAAGGTGATTTGGGTGTAATAATAAAACTCAATCGAGATTATTTTTTACTTATTTTATTAGTAATATGGGCAAAAGTATTACTTCTATTTGCAGAAGGATAAATGTAGATAGTATAAGCACAAAAGTTTAATAATACATTCTAAAATATCATGTCTTTTACACGTTAAAATGACTATATGTAATAATTTGAAAACGCCATTTTATAGAGTTAAGCTAGTATCAAAATAACGTTAAAGCGTGGGTAGTCAAATATTTATAAAAAAATAAGTGTAATTAAAATTTATTATATAAATTTGACTTTTTAAACGTTAAAAAGACGTTTAATTGTTTTTAAGAGGTGATTTTTCTATTATTATTTATGAAAAATAAAAGAAAGAAAACCGTTTTATACAAAGATTTAAGCACTTTGTAGTAATTACTTTTGCGATAAGTCTATTCAATTGTGTTGAGCAAATAAATTCAAATAATAAGGATGTTGATAATGCTAGTTTAACTAATGATATAATTAAACAAGTGGTGGTCGTTGAGTACTTAATTACAAAATATAATTCTCTAGAACAAGATTTAAAGTTCATAGCAGAAAAGACAAACACAAATATTTTTATCGTAAAAAAACATAATTATGAGTTCAACATTACGTAAAAGGTTTTCTAAATGGCTAGCTTTATTTTTACCGGGAATTTTTCTTCTTGGATTTAATATTGGTACTGGTAGTGTAACCGCTATGGCAAAAGCAGGAGCTACTTATGGAATGTCTTTATTATGGACTATCGTAGCATCATGTTTAACAACATTTTTTATGATAAGTTTATATGGGCGTTATACTTTAGTTACAGGCGAAACAGCATTACAGGCATTTAAAAAGCATATCCACCCAGGAGTTGGCATCTTTTTTATAGTAGCATTAACCGCAGGGGTTTGTGGTAGTGTTATGGGCGTTATGGGAATAGTTGCAGATATTTGTTATGAATGGTCTAAAAGTGTCGTAGAAGGCGGCATAGCGCCAGTTTATTTTGCTGGCTTTTTTATTGCTTTAGTCTATTTTATTTTTTGGAATGGAAAAACGCAGTTTTTTGAAAGAGCTTTAGCAGTAATAGTGGCAATTATGTCTGCCAGTTTTTTGCTAAACTTTTTTATAATGATGCCACCACCAATAGATATAGTAAAAGGACTTATTCCAAATATTCCGGAAACATTAGAAGGCGGTAAAGGCCCCTTTTTAGTAATTGCCTCTTTGGTAGGAACCACAGTATTCTCCGGATTATTTATTATCAGGACAACCCTAGTAAAAGAAGCAGGTTGGACTATTACAGATTTTAAAAAACAACGTAATGATGCTATAGTATCGGTTACCCTTATGTTTGTTATAAGTGCTTCAATAATGGCAGCTGCGGCAGGAACATTATATGTAGAAGGTTTAGGTTTGTCTAAAGCCTCACAAATGATAGAATTGTTAGAGCCTTTGGCAGGAAGTTTTGCAACGTCAGTATTTGCTATTGGTATTATTTCGGCAGGGGTATCATCCCAGTTCCCAAATATTTTAATGCTGCCTTGGTTACTATGTGATTATAATAATTCGGAACGAAAGATGACACTTCCTAAGTATCGCGTCATGGTATTATTAATATCGTTATTGGGATTGGTGGTTCCTATTTTTAATGCGCGACCAGTTTTTGTAATGATCATTTCGCAAGCATTTAATTCAGTTATCCTGCCAGTAACCGTAGCAGGTATTTTATACTTAACTAACCGTAAAGATTTAATGGGAAAACATAAAAATTCAACACTAACAAATGTGTTTTTAGTGTTGATATTATTGTTTTCAATTTTCACTTCTACAATAGGAATAAAAGGTGTAATACAATTAATAAATTAGAAATATGAGCAACGATTTAAGTCAATATGCATACATCCCTTTAAAACAAAAATCTAATCGGGTATGGCGTACTTACGAAGGTGGTGCATTAATTGACAAATGGAAAATGGACACTTCCGAGGTTGACGGTAGCATGCCGGAAGAATGGATTATGTCTACAGTTACAGCAAGAGGGAAATGGAGACCAGAAGACGAAGGACTGTCATTAATAGAGACAACATCAGGGCTAAAACCTCTTAAGGAATTAATAGAGTCTGATAAAGCACTTTTCTTAGGGGAAAAGGTTGCCGAAAAATATGGAACTACAGGGGTTTTAATAAAAATGTTAGATTCTAAAGAACGTTTAACCATACAAGTACATCCAGATAAGGAATATGCGAAATCTGTGCTTAAATCGAATTTTGGTAAAACAGAATCTTGGTATGTATTGAATAACCGTGAAATCAATGGGGAAAAACCTGTGGTTTATATGGGCTTTAAAGAAGGTGTAACCCGAGAGCTTTGGAATCAGCATTTTAAAAACCAAGATGTAGAAGGCATGCTAAATTGCCTTCATAAAATAGACGTAGAGCCTGGTGATGCATTTATGATTTATGGGGGTGTGCCACACGCCATTGGTAGTGGATGCTTTTTAATGGAAGTGCAAGAACCTACAGATTATACCATGAGAGTTGAAAGAGTAACTCCCGGAGGTCTCTCAATTTCAGATGAATTAATTCATCAAGGTGTTGGAGAAGAAATGATGTTAGAATGTTTTCATTATAACACATCCTCTTATGAAAAAGCCATAAAACAATGGAAAGTAGAACCAGAAATAATCGATGACTCAGCTTCATATACATTAAAATCTATTTTCAATGAAAAACATACCGATTGTTTTGGGCTTGAAGAACTTGATTTAAATGGCACCTATACAATTAAATCTAATGCGAGTTTTCGTGTAGCAGTGATATACTCAGGAGAAGGTACCATGATTTGTGAAGGCGAGACCTATACATATAAACAAGGCGATGAGATTTTTTTATCAGCTGCAATTAAAGAAATAACATTCAAGTCTAATTCTGCATCAAAAATATTACTGTGTTATCCACCTAAATGATTTTAGTAAAATCTTACAAAAAGTGTTAAAAAAGCAGTACAATTATTTAGAAATTAATTGTAAAAATGAAAAGAATTTATTATCTGAAATGATATATTAGCATTTCAATTTTCAAAAACTAAATTATGACAGACAAATCAAATGCAAAAGCTTACTGGAAAGAGAATATAAGATATCTTTTTATTTTATTAGGAATATGGTTTCTAGTATCCTTTGGAGCAGGGATTATTTTTAAAGATGCCTTAAACACAATAAAAATTGGAGGTTTTAAATTAGGATTCTGGTTTGCTCAACAAGGGGCTATGTATGTGTTTGTCATTTTAATATTTGTCTATGTTCGAATAATGAATAAGCTTGATAAAAAATATGGTTTTGATGTATAGTTTAGTAGCTGAAGGAATTGGTGTTCAAAATTGGACATATATATTAGTAGGGATTACATTTGCACTATATATAGGAATAGCCATTTGGTCTAGAGCAGGTTCTACAAAAGAATTTTACGTAGCAGGTGGCGGTGTATCACCATTAGCCAACGGTATGGCTACAGCAGCAGATTGGATGAGTGCTGCATCATTTATTTCCATGGCGGGAATCATTTCATTTGCTGGTTATGACGGAGCAGTATATTTGATGGGGTGGACAGGTGGTTATGTGCTTTTGGCACTACTTTTAGCACCTTATTTACGTAAGTTTGGAAAATTCACAGTACCAGATTTTATAGGAGACCGATATTATTCTAAAACAGCCAGAATTGTTGCAGTACTCTGTGCCTTATTAGTATCGTTCACTTATGTTGCAGGACAAATGCGAGGTGTTGGTATTGTTTTCTCTCGTTTTTTAGAAGTTGATATTAATACAGGGGTTATTATAGGAATGCTTATTGTTTTATTTTATGCTGTTTTGGGAGGCATGAAAGGTATTACCTATACACAAGTAGCACAATATTGTGTCTTAATCTTTGCCTTTATGGTACCTGCTGTCTTTATATCCATTCAAATGACAGGAAATCCAATTCCGCAATTAGGGTTTGGTAGTGAATTAGCAGATGGTTCCGGAACATATTTATTAGACAAACTGGACGGACTTAGCACCGAATTGGGCTTTGCTGAATATACTGAAGGTTCAAAGTCTTTAATAGATGTTTTTGCCATAACATTAGCATTAATGGTTGGTACAGCAGGTTTACCACATGTTATTGTGAGATTTTTTACGGTAAAACGTGTAAAAGATGCTAGAAAATCTGCAGGTATAGCATTATTGCTAATTGTAATATTATATACTACGGCACCAGCGGTGGCTGTATTTGCAAGAACCAATATGATCGAAACCGTTTCAAATAAAGCGTACTCAGATGTGCCGGAATGGTTTAAAAAATGGGAAGAAACAAATTTGATAAGTTTTTCAGATAAAAATTCAGATGGAAAAATTCAATACTTTTCAGGCGATGCTTTTTTGAAAGGAGAAGATGGTAAATTTGATTTTGAAAAACCAAACCCAAATACAGAGAATGAGCTTTATGTAGACAGAGATATTATGGTATTGGCAAATCCGGAAATTGCGAAACTACCCGATTGGGTTATTGCTTTAGTTGCAGCAGGTGGGTTAGCAGCAGCATTATCTACAGCAGCAGGGTTGTTATTAGTGATTTCAGCTTCAGTTTCTCACGATTTAATTAAGAAAATTGTAAACCCTAAAATTTCAGAAAAAGGGGAATTAGTAGCAGCACGTTTGTCTGCAGTGGGGGCCGTATGTGTGGCAGGTTATTTTGGTATTAATCCACCAGGGTTTGTCGCAGCAACAGTAGCTTTGGCCTTTGGTCTGGCTGCGGCATCATTCTTCCCGGCCATTATTTTAGGCATTTTCTTTAAAAGAATGAATAAAGAAGGTGCTATTGCAGGCATGGTAGTAGGTATTGTTACAATGCTTTTATATATGGTGAAATTTAAACTAGGTTGGTTCGATGATGTTGTACCTGATAAAAGTGAATGGTGGTTTGGAATTTCCCCTGAAGGTTTTGGAACTATAGCTATGGTGCTTAATTTTATTGTATCCATAGTCATTATGAAATTTACAGAAGCACCGCCTAAAGAAGTTCAAGAAATTGTAGAAAATATTAGAATACCAAGTGGGGCAGGGGAAGCAACACATTAATTCGTGTAAAATTTAGTACTTCATATAGAATATAAATAAAGTGCTCGAGCACATTTTTAAAATAAGTGATTGAATATTACTTATTTTTTCTACTTTTATGCACCAAAAACACTAAATAAGATCAAATGAGTAATTACCATATAAAACACTTAGAAGAATATTATCAAGTATATAGAAAGTCTGTAAGAGAACCAGAGAATTTTTGGGAAGAAGTAGCCGAAGAGCATTTTATGTGGCAAAAAAAATGGGACCGTGTACTAAGTTGGGATTTTAGCAAACCCGAAGTAAAATGGTTTGAAGGTGCCCAACTAAACATTACAGAGAATTGTATTGATAGGCATTTAGCGACGCGAGGAGACAAAACAGCTATTTTATTTGAACCCAATAGTCCAGAAGAAGCCGCAGAACATATTACTTATAACCAATTACACGAGCGTGTTAATAAATTTGCCAATGTCTTAAAAAGTCAAGGCATTAAAAAAGGAGACCGAGTTTGTGTTTATTTACCCATGATACCAGAATTAGCAATTTCCGTTTTGGCTTGTGCTAGAATTGGTGCCATACACTCGGTAGTATTTGCAGGTTTTTCTGCCACAGCATTATCTACAAGAATAAACGATTCAGATTGTAAAATAGTAATAACCAGTGATGGTTCTTATAGAGGCGCAAAAACTATAGACTTAAAAGGTATTGTAGATGAAGCTCTAGAAGATTGCCCATGTGTAGAAACGGTTCTTGTTGCAAAGCGAATTCATTCTGAAATAGCTATGAAAGAGGGTCGTGATAAATGGTTACAACCTTTATTGGATGAGGCTTCAATTGATTGTGCCGCAGAAGTTATGGATGCCGAAGACCCACTATTTATATTATATACTTCAGGTTCTACAGGGCAACCTAAAGGCATGGTGCACACCAATGGAGGCTATATGGTATATACGGCGTATACCTTTAAAAATGTATTTCAATATAGAGAAAATGATGTGTATTGGTGTACCGCAGATATAGGGTGGATTACCGGACACAGTTATATTGTTTACGGACCATTAGCCAACGGTGCTACCACTGTTATGTTTGAAGGTGTACCAAGTTACCCAGATTTTGGACGTTTTTGGGAAGTCGTGCAAAAACATAAAGTCAACCAATTCTATACTGCACCAACCGCCATACGTGCTTTAGCAAAACAAGGTTCAGAGCTTGTAGAGCAATACGATTTGTCCTCTCTTAAAGTTTTGGGCTCGGTAGGTGAACCCATAAACGAAGAAGCATGGCATTGGTATAACGATAATGTTGGTAAAAAGAATAGCCCGATTGTAGATACTTGGTGGCAAACAGAGACGGGAGGCATCATGATAAGTCCTATTCCGTTTGTAACACCTACCAAACCAACTTACGCCACCTTACCCTTTATAGGAATACAACCTGCCTTAATGGATGAAAACGGACAAGAATTAAAAGGCAATCAAGTAGATGGCAGACTGTGTGTAAAATTTCCATGGCCAAGTATGGCACGGACTATTTGGGGAAACCACCAACGGTATAAAGACACTTACTTTTCAGCTTTTGAAAACAAATATTTTACCGGGGATGGTGCATTAAGAGACGAAGTAGGTTATTATAGAATTACTGGACGTGTAGATGATGTTATTATAGTATCAGGACATAACTTAGGAACAGCTCCTATAGAGGATGCCATTAACGAGCATCCGGCGGTAGCAGAATCTGCCATAGTTGGGTTCCCTCATGATGTAAAAGGCAACGCGTTATATGGTTATGTTATTTTAAAAGATACAGGTGAAAGTAGAGATCAAACCAATTTACGTAAAGAAATTAACCAGATTATTACAGAGCATATTGGCCCTATAGCCAAGTTGGATAAGATTCAATTTACAAGCGGATTACCAAAAACCCGATCAGGTAAAATCATGAGACGTATCTTAAGAAAGATAGCTTGTAAAGAAACAAGCAATTTAGGAGATACCAGCACCCTTTTAAATCCGGAAGTAGTACAAGATATTATGGATAATGTTTTGTGATTTAAAGTACTATTAACTTAGTAGGTAGTCCCATTGTAGTTTTTTTCGTTTATCTAATCGCGATAAAATTTTTAAAAACACGATGGCAGTTATTAGGGCATCGCCATTAGCTGTATGTCTATCTACTTTAGGGACATTGAGTTCTTTGCATAAATCATCTAAAGAGTAATGATCTTTTAAGTTCTCGCGATAAATAACATGTTTAGATTGGTTAAACAGATATCCTGTGTCGATAAATTTATTTTTTAGTTTACCTAGTCCATGTCTTAGCAGCATCTCGTTTATCATATTTTTATCAAAATTAGCATGATGTGCAATTAAAACAGCATTTTTTATGTAAGCCAAAAATATTTTAATAGCTTCGAGTTCAGTCACTTTTTGTAAAGAACCTTTTTTCATTAATCCGTGAATCTTAACGGTTTCTGGATTAAAAACCTCTTGCTCTAAATAAAGTTCTAAACTATTATTTACATGAATAGATTTGCCAACAAAAGTAACAGCTCCAATAGATAGAATTCTATCATTTTTTTTATCAAAACCAGTAGTTTCGGTATCAAAAGCGACAAAACGAGTGTTTTCAATCAGGCTTTTTTCTACATTTTTAAAATGACTAATATAATCCATCCAAAAATTAGGATAGTCCTTTTTACTTTTACGGAACCATTTAAGAATCATTTAGGCAAAGTTTTTTAAATCAAATCTAATTTTTAAAATTTCTTGAATTTCATGAATGGGTTTAAAGCAACGTCTTAGTTTAAGTTTTTCCTCTTTAGTCAAGGTTTTTAAATCAATAAATTTACCAGAATTGTTGCGTAATAAACCTTGTTTGGTTTTAAATTTAGATAACGCCTTAAAAGCATAAGAACACGATTCGTATAATTCTTTGTTGTTAGGTTCGAGTTCTGCTAATTTTTCAAAACGTTTATAAGTATTATTAACGCCTTTTATTTGTTTACTTAAAATGAGTAATCTAGCTGCGTCAATAAGTGTCATTAATGCTCTACTTTTAATATTAAAAAGTTCTTTTTTATCACCATTTTGTTCTACTAGAAACTGTTTGAAAAAACCAAGAGGGGATGGGCTTTTTATGGCTTCGCGCCCTAAAAATTTGTAAAATAAATTCGTTTTTTCTAAGGTTGTAAAAATAGTATCTGTAAGATCATTAACTAATGATTCATTGCCATACACCAAGTTGTAATCAAAAAATATAGAAGACAATAAAACCGCTTTTTCATCCGGTTTTAAAATCCAATTTTTAAATTGAGTTTTCCATTCGGTTAAAGATTTACACCACTCTGGGTTATTTGCCATCATATCGGCTTCACAATATTCAAACCCAATTTTATTTAAAGATGTAGTAACCAGTTTAGCCAGTTCTAAAAAATAAGCCTGAGTTTCTGCATAGCGGTTTTCCGGAACATCTTCAAATACCAAAGCGTTATCTTGATCGGTAAAAAGTAACTGCTCTTTGCGTCCTTGACTGCCCAGTGCTAACCAAGAAAAAGCCACAGGAGGTTCAGTGGGCATTTTTTTTAGAGCTAATTCTACAGCACGAATAATAACGGCATCATTAATTTGCGAAATTATATTTATAATGTGCGATAGCGGGATGTTTTGCTCAATATAACTTTTTAATAATGAATTTCCCTTAAGTCTGGCTGCACGTAATTTTTTAGTTCGTTTTGCACGATTTATTTCCTTAAGTATAACTGTTGGACTATTACCCAAAGTTACCAAAACATCATGATGGGTTAAAACTCCAATAAGTTTAGAGTTAACTGTACCATCTTTAGTAATGCATAGATGTCCAATACTGTGTTTAATCATTTGCAATTGCCCATCAGCTATAGTTAACCCTTTTTTACTTGTCATTACAGGCGAACTCATAATATTAGTTACAGGTGTTTCAATAGGAAATAAACCTGTAGCTATTTTATTTTTAATATCACTATTGGTAATAATACCTACCGGTTTTTTTGTGTCATCAACGACCACAATACAACCAATTTTATGATCGCTCATTTTTTTAGCAGCTTTTTTTAAAGAGGATTCCATAGAACATGTAATGGGAGACCTAGTATAATTAGCTGTTTGAAAATTCGCCATATCTTGAGATTTATTCGGCAAATAATCACCAAAAATTTCACCAGCTTCTTCTGCTGTATAAGGATCGAAAGCATTAGACGCGAACGCGGTAATTAAATATTTATGAATTTGGGTATTATAATCTGTTACCGATTGAAAAACAGTAATTGGTATACCATATACAATGGATTCTTCATTTGCAGTAGCAGTAAGCTTATAAGGTTCTTTGGTTATAAGCGGACGCAGCCCAAAAACATCACCAATATCATGAATATTGGTAATCTCTTTAACATCATCGCTACTATAATATAGATTTATGGCACCATCTCGTACTATATAAAAATTGTCATGCTCGATGTCATCCTTTTTAAATATAGTATCCCCTTTTTCTAAATAAGTTATAGTAACCTCAGTGGCAATTTGTAACAAAGCTCTATGAGAAAGCATATTAAAAGGGGGATAGCCCTGTAAAAAATCAGCAATACGTTCGGCTATAGAGTTTTTCATAAAACATTTTTGTTTTGGAGCTTGTGGTTTATTTAAAATATAGGAAACAAATTTAATAAATAAGCACCTATGAAGTTTTGATGTTCTATGATTATTTTATTGTAGAATCACAAGGTTTTACACGAGATTGTATAATGGTTCTGGTTATAGGGTCTGTAAATACTCCTTTGTATATTGGATGCTCTCCCACATTTGTAAAGAATTCAAATTCATTATTGTGCCTAGTATAATGAATAACTGCTTCACCATTTTTGAAAAAAATAGAATCTTTACATACATCTACTTTTTTAAATGTTTCTAATATTCCTTCATTTAGAGCCTTTTCCATATCACCACCAGAACACCTTATTTTCTCATAATGATCGTCCACCCATATCATGCAATCCTTTTCATAATATTTAACAATGAAGAATATTAACCCGCTTAAAAGTATTACGATACTTATCGAAGAGATTAATAATTTCACTTTTAACCTTTTGGTAATTCCATCACAACTCTTTCTTATTTCAAAATCTTTAAAACTTTTGAAACCCAAATAATTACTTAGTGCATCTAGTGTAAAGTCTTGAGGAATAATTTTATCTATTTTTTTAGTTATATACCCCTTGTAATACCTGTTAAAAGTCATTTCGGTTATATCGATATTTAGCGTATCAAGAAACTTAATATTTAGATAATTAGCTAGACCTGATGACTTTCCAGAATCTAATTTAGCTTTATCAAAGACTAATTCCATAAGCTCTTGAATTAGTTCTTCTTTACTTGATTGTATTTCTCTACTTTTCTTCATAAAATTTAACTATCTGATTTTTAATTGTTTATAATTATGATAGGTAAATGTTAGATAGATGTTGGTATTATGTTATCTATAATTTTAAAAATCTAAACGTCTTTTGTGCTGTAATCAATTAATAGTCGTGTAAAGCTAACATGACTAATGTACAAAATTGATTTACAATGAAATACATTATACAATTACAATAGCCAAATGGAAAGTAGCTAAAGTGGTTGTATAAGGTTTCAACTTTCCAAAAAACGAGAAAGACGTCTTCTCTCTTTTAGCAAAATGCTAATGCAATAGAGCATCTGAGAAAAACTCAGACAGCCACACTATTGCCAATTTTTAAAATTTATTAAAATGAATAAATTATATTTAATAATACTTATGGTTTTCCTCAATATGGCTTTATTTTCATGTTCGCCAGAGGTTATAGAAGAAAATAATCCAACAGAAACAAAAGAAGTTGCATGTTGTGGAGAAGATGATCATATTCCGCCGCCTCCACCAGAGAAGTAGGAAATTGATTAATTAAAAACTAATTAATACTTTAGAGGAATGAAAAAACTTACGGTTTCATTCCTCTTTTTTTATAGCCAAATTATAGGTGTTCTATTTTTCATAACTAGTCCAGTTAATGGTCAGCAATTACATGATAGTATAACTTACTATCATAACATGGTTTTAAATTCCAAATCAAAAGATTCTTTACTTTCCGGATATATATATTTTAGAAATCAAAAAGAGCAAAACTTAAAAAATAAGGAAGACATCAAGGCTATTTATAATTTAAGGATGATAATAATCACTCAAATTGATTTGGGGTTGATTTATGAAGCTGAATCGTCCGTTATAGAAGCATTAAAATTAATAGATAATCAGCAAGTTATAGATAATTCTTTAATGCAGGATAAATTAGCCTTATACAATAGTTTAGGAATGATTTATAGATCAATGAATAAGTATGATAAAGCTATAGTTATATATGATCAAGCATTAGAGATTGCAAAAAGAACAAGTGATAGTATTTCATTGCATAATAATAAAGGCAACATTTATAAAGATTTGGGCGAGTTTATATTAGCTGAAAAAGAATTTAATATTGTATATAATGAAAGATTGAAAACCGGAAATGAACAATTATTAGCAAAAGCCTTAGATAACTTAGGATCGGTGCAAGGAAAACTAGGAAATAAAAGGGGCTTAGAAAGAATGCTTGAAGCACTTACAATACGAATAAAAGAAAATGATGTTCAATATTATTATACAAATTATAAGCATTTAGCTGAATATTACAAAGATAGAGGAGAGGTTAAAGAAGCAAAGAGATATGCAAATTTAGCTTACGAAGCTGCGAGCTTATACAGAGAATCTTATTTAGAAGATGCTTTACCACGTTTATTAGAATTTAGTGATGACGGTCTGGTTTCAGAGTATATTAAAATGAATGACAGCTTAGTAAAAGAACGACTTTTAGTCGATGAGAAATATTCGAGTGCTAAATATAACTTAGAAAAAGAACAACGACGAACTTTTAAAACCGAGCTTCAAAAAGAAAGGCAGGAAAAATTGAAATTAATTTATCTGTTCTCAGGATTAACGGTTTTGCTCATTGCAATTTTTACAATTTATATTTTAAAGCTTCGACACAAAAAAGAAAAATTTCAACAGGTTTATAATACAGAAATACGAATTTCAAAAAAAATCCATGACGAAGTGGCTAATGATGTATATCATGTTATGACTAAACTGCAAAGTAAAACAGATACGAATGAGGTTATTTTAGATGATTTAGAAAATATTTATACCAGAACAAGAGACATTTCTAAAGAAAACAGTGCCATAGACGTTAAAGGCAATTTTAACGGGTTACTCAATGATTTACTGTTGAGTTATAAAAATAAGGAGGTTAATGTTATAACAAAAAACAGTTCGAAAATTGATTGGAATACTATAGCTGATATCAAAAAGACGACACTTTATAGAGTGTTACAAGAATTGATGACTAATATGCGGAAACACAGTCAAGCTTCTATAGTCGCATTAACGTTTAATCAAGCCAAAAATAGCATAGTAATAGATTACAAAGATAACGGTGTTGGTTGTGAATTATTTAAAAACAATGGGTTACAGAATGTGGAAAACCGTATTAAATCTATAAATGGGACCATTACCTTTGAATCTCAGGTTAATAATGGTTTTAAAGTTAAGATTAAAGTATAGCTATGTTTGTAAAAGTTTTGGTTTCTGAAGATATGGATGATATTAACAAAGGGATATATGAATCACTTTGCGATTTGGGGATTCAGGAAATTCATCAAGTACAATATTGTGATGATGCTTATTTGAAAATAAAAAGAGCCATTTTAGACGATGCGCCTTACCAACTGCTTATTACAGATTTATCTTTTAAATCTGACCATCGTGAACAGCGTTTTTCTTCGGGAGAAGATTTAATTAAAATTATAAAAGAACAATTTCCTGATTTAAAAATCGTAGTATACTCCGTAGAAGATCGACTTCAAAAAGTTAGAACTTTAATGACTTCTAATGGTGTTGATGCTTATGTGTGTAAAAGTAGGAGAGGGTTAATAGAGTTATCGAAAGCTATTCATACTGTTTTTAAAAATGAAACATATGTATCGCCTCAAGTAGAACAAGCACTAAGCAATAAGGCAGATTTAGAGATAAATGATTATGATATAGAGCTAATTAAAGAACTTTCAAATGGTTTATCACAAGAAGCCATTAGTATGCTTTTTAAGAAAAATGGAATAACTCCAAATAGTGTAAGCTCTATTGAAAAGCGTCTTAATAAACTACGTATTGAATTTAAAGCTAATAATGCCATACACTTGGTGGCTATAGTTAAAGATTTAGGGTTAGTATAAATTCACTAAGGTTTCTGGTAAAATAGAAACTTAATTTTCACTTTGCGGAATTCCGTAAAATAATGAATCTTTTGCTTCATATCATTGTATAGCTATTAATAAGTATTATTAACATAAAGAGGAGGGAATGGCACGTCTTAATTTAAGGCGTGTTTTTTTTGATATGCGATGTGGGTTTCCGTAAGGAATATGCTCTCAATGGTTTTAGGTTTGGGGTATTATTAATATTTAAAAATTTAGAAATTTAGAAATTTAGAAATATGGCAGTAAAACACATACCAACCGAAGAAGTCCACAAAGGATATAAAGGAGGAACTACAAGATGTGGTTTTGATACTAATGACCATATAGGTCATTGGAAAAGTACTACTGAAAAAATAACATGTAACAAAAACGGATGTAAAAATTAACATTATTAGAATATTATAAACCTTTATAAAACCCCCATAAATTTTGGTTCTTAACTTTTGGGTTTAAAATATTATTAATCTTAAAAATTTAAAACAATGGCAAAATCACCATTAGGAACTCCGGTACTTACAGGAGAAAAATGTCCAGAGTCTGGAAATTGGGAAGCACAAAGTATACCATCTGCAATCATTCCTTTAACAAAAGGAGAAACGTTTCCTCCTTATAATAATCAGTCCATTATTTGGAAGCTTGTAGAGTATATTTAGAATTGTGAAATTAAAACTTAGAGCCTTGTGGAATTCCGTAAGGTTATGACTTTTAAAGGGTTTATGTTTGAAGAATTAAATGTTAAAATAATATAATTATGGCAAATTATCATGTTTCAAAAGATAATGAAAAACAACAATGGCGAATTAAAAAAGAAGGAGCTACTAAAGTAAGTGGATATGCAGACACACAGAAGGAAGCTGAAAAAATAGCAAAAGAATTATCAGTTAATTCTGGAGGAGGAGAAGTTAGAATTCATGGATTAGACGGGAAAATAAGAGATTCCGATACAGTAAAGCCTGGAAATGATCCTAGATCATCTAAAGATACCAAACATTAATTTAAAATTATGGAATACAAAGTAATACCATTCGTAGCGTCAATAGATTCTAAAAAAGGAAATTCAACACATGTTGCTGACCAATTTGAAGAAATTATTAAACACTATTCAAATCAAGGGTGGAAATATGTTCGGTTGGAAAGTGTTTCAACCTTTGTTCAACCAGATGCAGGATGTTTTGGTCTTGGAGCAAAACCAGGTTATACAACTTCTAGACAAATGGTTGTGTTTAGTAAATAATAATGAAATATTTACTCCTAATAATCATCAAGTTGTATTGGAAATATATTCCAGAATCCAAACGCAGAAAATGTTTGTTCAAAACATCTTGTTCAAATTATGTATATAAAATCACTAAAGAAAAAGGACTCATAAGCGGATTTAGAGCAATGATATTCAGAATAAATAATTGTAACTCCAATCACAATATAATTGAAGTGGATAAAAAAAAATTGTTAATCACAAATACTCATAAAGTGTTTAATGAATGTGAAATCAATCAATACTTTTTAAAATAACAAATAATGGCAAAGAAAACAGTACCCGTTAAACCTCATAGAAGGTCTACTCCAACACCAAAACCAAATCCTAATAAATCTAAACCTGGACCTAAAACGGTACCTGTTAAACCTCACAAAAGAACACCTCCAAAGTAAAGTGAATTATGAAAAAAATAATTATAATTCTATCTATATTTTTTATAGCCTGTTCAGCCGGTGAAACTAATGTTGAAGACTTTGAGCATGACGATAATATTTTATCAGAGTGGACATGTGGTACTTACAATGGGAAAATGCTTTGGACTGGACCAAAAGGCGGTTGTTATTATTACAATAGCAATGGGAATAAGACATACGTTGATAGGTCAGAATGTAACTGTTAATTCAAAACAAAATGAAAACTACAATTACATTTAACCTTAAACCTGTATCAATTATTTGCGCATTCTTGCTCTTTATTGCGGTTTTAAAATTACCAATAGAATACTATACGTTTTTGAGAATTGTCATTTTTATTGGGTCACTATTAGTCATAGTATCATTATTAAAACAAGTAATTTGGGTAATTATTTTTAGCATTATAGCCATTTTATTTAACCCAATAATCCCAATTTACTTATATCATAAATCTTATTGGATTCCTATCGATATTATTGCGGGTATACTATTTCTTTTAATTCTGTTTTTTAATAACCCAAAAGAAGGGTCTAAAAAGACAGAAACCAAAAAACAACGTGAATTTAAAAGAGATAAGATTTATTAAACTATTTAAAAACAGTTAATCAATTATGGAGGAGATAATAATTACTACCGAATTGAAAAGTCATTTTTTGCGATTATACCAAATTGCATTGACCGATGATAATTTCAGCCATTTAGAAATGCAATTATTATACAAATTTGCCGAAGAAAGAGCTATCTCTAAAATTGAATTGGATACCATTTTAACAGGATATTCTGGCGATGTCATTATTCCAGAAACTTTAGAAAATAAAATTGAATATCTCTATGATTTTGCCTTGATGATTTGGGCTGATAAAATTGTAAGTCAGGATGAGGAAATAATCTTAAAGAAGTACATCAAAAACTTTGGTTTTTTAGAAGTAAACGTTGACGATTTGTCTAAATACCTTTTAGAAAGTGCAAAGCAGGATAAATCTAAAACAGAGATATTGAAAGAACTTAAAGATTAAATTGTTATGGGGTTATTAAAAAAACTTACGGAATTGACTTCTCAAAACGGAAAAATGGATATCGCAAAACCAGAATCTGTAGAAGAGGAAAAATTAACCTATCATGCAGATGGTTATAACAGTTCCAAAGCATGTCAAGGTATTGGTTATAATTTGCAAATATCATTAGATACCATATATCAAAAATTTGAAAACAAATGTAAAGTAGATTATCATGACCAAGAACGTTTAAAACAACCTTATGTAACAGAACAAAAAGGTAAAAAAACAGCACTATTAAATAAAACAGAAGAGCTTGAAAAAATAGAAAGCAATGTAATTAGTGTTAACGAAGAAATAGATGAACTTAATCAAGATTGTAGAAAAGTAAAAACACATCCAGAAGATTTTTTTGTTGATATAGATAAAAAAGCATCGGCTAAATTCTGGATAGGTATGAGTTTTTTATTGCCGCTAGCTGCTTATATATTTGTGTTTTATATATCAACATCTTTCTCGGCTTTTTTTAGAGAATTTGACCCAGGAATTAGTTTGTTTCAAGGGATGTTTGACCCTAAAGCAATTTCAAAAGCTTATGAAGATGGTATACTAGAATTGTGTTTTGTACTTTTTATTCCATTTGTGTTTTTCGCATTAGGTTATTTAATACATATGTTTCAAGAGAAAAGAGGGGTTGCTAGTAAACTTAAAATCACAAGCCTATTTATTATCACGTTTTTATTTGACGCTATATTGGCTTATTTGATAGATGAAAAATTATATAATCTCAATAAAACATTTAATAGTGAGTCTTTTAATATCTCAGTGGCTTTTCAAAGCGTGAGTTTTTGGTTGATTATTTTTGCTGGCTTTGTTTCTTACATTGTTTGGGGTTTAGTCTTTGATTTTGTAATGAAAGAACATGCAGATAGAGATAAAATCAAGTCTTTTATCAAGGAAAAAAGAGAAGCGATTTTTGAAAAAGAAAAGGTGCTTTTAAAACTAAAAGATAAAATTAACAAAATAGAAGAGGAAACTTCTAAGCTAAAAATTAGAATATCTGAACTTCAAAACATTATTGATGGTCTCATACTTCCAGTTATGAATTATAAAGCTTTGTCTACTGAGTATTTTCAAGGTTGGCTTCAATATATAGCAGCAGAAATGGGTTTAGGGAAAAATGAGCAAGATGCTAAATTATTAGAATGTAGTAACGTCTATGAAAAACATATTAAGAGTTTAGAATTGGATACAGATACCTATCAGAATAAAGTATATACTAAAACATTATAGTTATGAAACATATAAAGTTTTTAATCATTATTTTAGTATACACTTCATTATTTTGCTGTAAGAATGATAATAAAAAGGACGTTGAAATAACAGAGGATATTATTAAATCTGAAACTTCTAGTAATTGCCCTAAATATATTTTAGATCAAAAGAAAAACAACCTCAATATAAGTGTTCTATTAGATTTGTCTGATAGAATTGAGGAAACTAAAATAAAACAAAAGGACTCTGCCTATTTATCAAGTTTGGCAAAGTCGTTTGTAGCGCATGTACAGCATAAAAAACTAGTTTTACTTGAAGATAGAATACAACTGTTTTTTAATCCAGAACCTTCTGATGAAAAAATTAATGATATTGCTAAAAAACTGAAAGTTATTTTTACAAAAAACACTGCTAAGGATCAAATAGAAGAAACGATATCACTTTATAAAACAAAACCCTCTAAATTATATGATTTAGCAAAATTAGATGCGCAAAAAGCAGGAGGTTACCCTGGTTCTGATATTTGGCGATTTTTTAAAGATGATATTAAAGATTATTGTATTGATAATTGTCACAGAAATATACTTGTCATTTTAACAGATGGTTACATGTTCTATGATAAAACGGTTATGAAAGAAAAAAATAGGACATCGTATTTAACACCAAAAAGCTTAAATCAATTACAATTAAATAAAAGTAACTGGAAAGACGAAATAGAAAAGAAAGACTTAGGCTTTATTCCTGCAACTATAGGCTTAAACGATTTAGAAGTTTTGGTAATTGGTATTGCTAGCCACAATGACGAAAATAATTATGCTCAAGATATTATTGAAGTTTATTGGAAAAAGTGGTTTGATGAAATGGGAGTGAAAAAATATAAAATTAAAAATGCTGACATTCCTTCAAGCATTGAAAAAGTGATTTCAGATTTTATTTTAAAAGCGTAGATCTGTGGGTTTTAGGTTTAATAAAAGAATAAAGTTAGGAAAAGGATTAGGAATCAATGTAAGTAAGTCAGGAATTAGACCTAGCTATAAAAATAAAGGCGGTTCTGTAAACTCAAAAGGATATTCGATTCGAACAGGAATACCAGGGTTAACTTATAGAAATACATTTAGTAAAGCTAAGAATAGTGGGTGTTTATTAATTGTAATTTTTTTCACATTAACTTTTTTAATATCGACAATTACATTTTAAAGATTAAAAACAAAAAACATGGCTTGGTACATTTGGGTAATTTTATTTGTTATCGTATTTATTTTTATACTATATACAAGTAATAAAGCAAAAAGAGAGCGATTAATGAAAAAATATAATGATGAAGAATTAGTTGATAAATTAATGCAGGGTATTTTTTGGCAAGGGCAAACAAAAAGAGAACTTAAGGATTCACTTGGTAACCCATCAGAGATTGATGAAAAAGTTTTAAAAACAAAAATAAAAGAAACATGGAAATACCAAAAAATAGGAAATAATAGGTATGCATTGAAAATTTTTGTTGAAAATGGAGTAGTAATTGGTTGGGATAAAAAATAATTGGCTTATCTTCAACGCAATAAAAATTAAAATTTGCAAAAAGCTTTTCTTATCATATTATTGTTAATACCTTTTATAGTTTTATCTCAAACTATTTCAGGCAAAGCAGTAGCCATAACAGATGGTGATACCTTCAAGCTATTAACCAAAGATTCCACACTTATAAAAGTCAGACTAGCCAATATAGATTGTCCGGAAAAAAAGCAGCCCTTTTCAGCAAAAGCAAAGCAGTTTGTGTCGGATGCCATTTTTGGTAAAATAGTCGAAGTTCGAGTTTTAAAGAAAGATAGGTACGGGCGTTACATAAGTAATGTAATTTATAACGATACCATTAGCCTCAATTACGAATTGGTTAAACAAGGTCTAGCATGGCATTATGTAAAGTATTCTAAAGACAAAAACTTACAAAGTTTAGAAGATAAAGCAAAAGCAGATAAAGTTGGACTTTGGCAAGATAAAAATGCTATTGCACCGTGGGAATGGCGAGACCATAAAAAAAAGAAAGTGAAGCTATGAAAACATTACGTTTGTTTCTTTTTATTATTACCATAGCATTAACATCAAATGTAGCTGCTCAAACCGTTTATACCACTAAAACTGGAGAAAAATATCATAAGAGTAATTGTCGGTATTTAAAACATTCTAAAAAAGAGACCACAATAAAAAAAGCAAAAGCAATGGGATATCAGGCTTGTAAAGTTTGTAAGCCAAAAACAGTTAACAAGAAGGCTGTTAATTATAATAGAAAAGAGACAAGCACGAAAATTAATTCAACTTCCAAAAATATTTTAGTAAGCATAACAAATCCAAATCAGAAGAGACAGAAAGCTACCATCCAGAAATACTATGTCTATTTTGCCGTTCCTAAAAGGTACAATATAACACCCGGTCCCGATTTAACTTTACCGATTTCCCAATCATAAGTTTCAGTGCCTTCCAGATTTTCAACAAGGTTATTCATTTCCTTTACAGAATATGTACGAAATGATGATACGATTCCGTCCCATAATACAAACAAAGGAACTATGGGAATTAAATAAGTGAAAATAATTCGTCCTATTTTAAATGGCCTTATAAAAGGAGTTGTAAAAAGAACACTTAAAGGAGAGAATATCATGGCTAAAATACTTGGAAAACTTCTTTCCTGTCCTTCAAAAACAGCAATGGAACTTTTAGAATTAATCGCGTTTTGCAAAATTAATTTAGCATCTTTTGGTTTAAAATGATGTAAGGACAAGAATTGTGTTCTCAACCCCTTTAAATTGGCTGGAACATCTCTGGCATCAATAGGAGTTTCTATAAATTCGAAGTTATCGGCTTCCTTTTTTGTGAATTCAAAGGCCGAAATATTCGGATAAAAATCTGTAAGAACTATTTTTAAATCTGGAATATCCTTTTTTAATTCGGAGTTTAACCAAATTAAACCACCACCGCCTCCAGAGCCAAGGTCAGTGATTTGATTTAGATCACTTTTATCTAAGCCTTTTTTGATTATAGGGATAATAGGCTTATACAATTTTGTTTTATTGGATAAAAACTGTAAAAAGTCTGTTCCGTAATTCCTCAAAAAAGCCGGAAACCATTTTTGATCTTCAAATTCGAATAGATGTATTCTTCCCATTAATACGAATGCTATATGGTGTACTAAGATAATAAATCTTTTACCATCATAATAACATTTAAAGGTTGCAAAATTAATATGATTCGTATTAAAGATTAGTTAATTTAGCACATCTCCTAATAGGTTAAAATTACGGTTATGAAAGACTTAGAAAACACTCCAAAAACAAAAAATAAGGTAACTATGACACAAGCCTTTAAAACGATTATATGGCCTCGGCGTAATTTGGTGTTTATTGGTTTAGTTTTAATAATCATTAAAAGTTTAGCAGGCTTAGTATTGCCCTGGCAAAGTAAGGTGTTGTTAGATGAGGTTGTGCCAAGTAAAGACACAAGCCTGTTATATAATTTAGTGGCTATAGTTTTGGGAGCGATTTTAGTGCAATCGATTACATCATTTTTACTCACACGTATATTAAGTGTACAAGCGCAATATTTAATTAGCGAATTACGGGCACAGGTACAGAAAAAAGTCCTTTCATTACCCATTAGCTTTTTCGATAACACCAAATCGGGAGCTTTAGTATCACGTATTATGAGTGATGTAGAAGGCGTTCGAAACCTTATAGGGACAGGGCTGGTACAGTTAGTTGGAGGAAGTTTTACAGCCATTATATCTTTGATTATTTTAATAAAACTAAACCCATGGATGACACTTTTTGTATTTGCGCCTTTGTCATTATTTGGATATATAGCACTAAGGGCCTTTAAATATATTCGTCCCGTTTTTAGAATCCGAGGTAAAATAAATGAAGAAGTAAAAGGGCGTTTAACCGAAACGTTAGCAGGTGTTCGTGTTATTAAAGCCTTTAATGCTGAAGCACAGGAAAACAAAATTTTTGAAAATGGCGTTGAAAAGCTCTTTCAAAATGTGAAAAAGAGCTTAACAGCTACAGCTTTAATGACGAGTTCTTCAACCTTTTTAATTGGTGTAGCAACCACAGGAATTATGGCTATTGGAGGCTATTATATGATGCAAAGTGAAATGACTACAGGAGATTTTTTATTCTTCACACTCATTTTAGGTTTTATGATTGCGCCTATAGTACAGATGAGTAATATTGGGAGTCAGTTAACCGAAGCTTTGGCAGGTTTAGATAGAACAGAAGAGCTCATGAATATGACTGCGGAAGAAGAT
Source organism: Flavivirga aquimarina (assembly GCF_030540835.1). Classification (GTDB taxonomy): domain Bacteria; phylum Bacteroidota; class Bacteroidia; order Flavobacteriales; family Flavobacteriaceae; genus Flavivirga; species Flavivirga aquimarina. The sequence goes on from NZ_JAUOEK010000084.1 coordinate 63,782, forward strand.
AATGATGAAAGAATCATTCAGCTAGAAACCATTAAAGGCGATATTGTTTTTGACGATGTATCATTTTCTTATGAAGAAGGAAAAGAAGTATTGCATAACATTAGTTTTAAAGCGCCGGCTGGTTCAACAACAGCTTTGGTGGGGAGTTCGGGGTCGGGTAAATCTACCATAGCAGGTCTATCGGCTACGTTTTTAAATCCGAAATCGGGTAAAGTAACCATTGATAATCAAGATTTATCAAAAGTAAAACTAAACACCTACCGTCAGTATTTAGGTGTAGTATTACAAGATGAGTTTTTGTTTGAAGGCACTATTAGAGAAAATATCATGTTTCCAAGGCCAGATGCTACAGAGTCTGAATTACAAAATGCTGTTAAAGCAGCTTATGTAAACGAATTTACAGATCGTTTTGATGAAGGTTTGGATACCTTAATTGGAGAAAGAGGGGTAAAACTATCTGGAGGACAGCGGCAACGATTGGCCATTGCACGTGCTATTTTAGCAGACCCCAAAATTATTATTTTAGATGAGGCAACTTCCAGTTTGGATACCGAGAGTGAAGCATTAATACAAAAAAGTTTGGCTGAATTAATTAAAGACAGAACCACTGTTGTTATTGCACACCGATTAAGCACCATTAAAAAAGCAGACCAAATTTTAGTTATAGAAGCAGGTCGTATTTTAGAGTGTGGTACACACGATGAGTTAATTGCTTTAAATGGTAGGTATTATGATTTATATACTTATCAAGCTAAGATTTAATAAAATAGCAGTTTAAGGAACTAATCTTAAACTGCTATTTTTTATACCCCTTTTAGTAAAGCGTATATCTTTTACTAATTGTTATTTAAGTTCTTTATAAGTAACTCATGTACTTCATTCAATTTTTGTTCTAACTGTAACTGAGTTGGATTACTTTTGGAATAATCAAGAGGAATATTAGCAGATTCCTTTTCTGCTTCTTCTATAGCCTCATTTTTAGCTTCATCCATACCCGTCATAATGACACCTATAAATAAGTTTAACATGATCATGGTTCCAATTAAGACAAACGACACAAAAAACAAGGCGCTACCCAGAGGGTTAGCTGTAGAATTTGTACATAATGCCTCATTACCATCATATCCGTAATTTTCACAACCATACATATTTATATACATTATATCAGTCCAATCTTCAAGAGTAACCACTCTAAAGAGTGATAACATAGACATTTGTAAATTCTCAAAATGTATAGGGTCGTTTCCACCAAAAAAGAATACTCCGGCTACAGCATAGATATAAAAAAGTAAAAACAGTAAAATAGATACATACCCCAATGAAGGGATGCTTTTTAAAAGTGCACCGACTAACATTTGAAGTTTTGGTAAGGCTTTTATCAATTTTAATACACGTAGTAAACGAAGTAATCTTAATACAGCAACAGAGCTTCCCCCAAAAGGAAGAAATGTAGCTGCAACTATGATAAAATCAAAAATATTCCAAGCATCTGTAAAGTATAGCCAAGGTTTTTTACCTTCAGCTATTATTTTCACAATAATCTCTATAACAAAAATAGAGAGAATAGCTTTATTTAAGATTTCCAGTGTGGAAGCATATTTCCCAGAAAATTCTGGATACGTAGCCATGCCTACTAGCACACCGGCAATTAAAATGGCAATGGTAACTAAATTTCCAAACCATTTAGATTCAGCTATCTGTTTGCAAACTTTAACCATATCTTTTTACTTTATACTAATTTTACTTCTTTTTTATCTGAAGGATCTAAAGCAGCACTTTTTACATCTGCTTCGGCATCAATAAAGTATTCCGATTTTTCATTGTTCGCAAATTTAGACAGGCTTCCTACAGCACCTAAAGCCCCACCTTTTTCTTTTAGGTTATCTGCATCCGATTTCACTATTTGAAATGGTAAGCTAAATGGTACTTCTTTAGTTTCTCCCGGTTTAATCGTAAAATTCCCAGGAATTACAATTTCTCCCAAATCAAAATCTTTTGTCGTTTTGTTGTCCCCTCTTCCTGTTGTAAATTCTTCAATAAACTTTACTGTTAAATTTAAAACTTCCTGCTCACTTTTAGTTGTTAGGATGACCTTGCCATCTACAGTGCTATCTCCCATTGATACTTGAGCCGGGGCTTGTAAATTCACTTTAACGCCACCAATTCCTAATTTGTTTTTAATACTTGTAAAAATTCCCATAATTGTTTAATTTATTTGTTTGGTTAATAATACTAATGAATGGTTTTTAAGAAACGTAGCATATAAAATATCTTTACATTTTATTTTATTCAAAGCTGGGTTTCTATAGTTTACTTTAACTTTTATTTAGACTTTAACTTCAACATAGCTTGTAGTTGTAAAACAAATCGACATAGATTCATTATGCTCACTCTAAATAGAGAATTATTAGATTTAGTTGAAGAAAGGAGTCTAAAAATTATCAACAGCATAAGACTTAAAGAGCAGCCTTTTCCATTTTATTATTTGATAATTTAAAAAATCTTAGCTTTTGAATTCTTTCAAAATTTCGAGAAGTCGTAGAAATAAAGAATTCATTTGAGTTAGATTTTGCTCTTTTATTTCTTAAAAAGAAAAATCCGATTGCAATAATTAAGTAGATCATTATTTTGTAGGTTATAGTTTGGGTTTTATGTTATAACATAAATATATACTGAGTAAGTATATACTTATACATGGGTGTACAAATATAAATATATCTTTTATATATAAAAATATATTTTATTTTTTTGAGTAAGAGATGTTTTTGTATTTCAGTGAGCTTTAACGAATTTTTAAATACAAATGTTTTCGAATTGCTAGACATAATAAAAACAAGTATTTAAGGGGCTTCAAAAATGATTAGATAAAATCAGATATTTGAAAGTGGTTTTTTTCTTTTTAAAATAATAAAAGTTAAAAGAGACAAGACACCAAAAACTGAAAAGCCAATAAATAAGGGTAATACCGAATCTGTAACAAAACTACCAATATAATTAGCTATAGGAACAGCCATAACAGTAGAGACAAAACCATTAATAGCAGCTCCAATTCCAGCAATATGCCCCAGAGGTTGCATTGCTAAAGCCCTTAAATTCCCGAATACAAAACCAACGGCAAAGAATTGCAAAGCGAAAAAACTAATTAAAATACCAATACCTGGGTTTTCTCCTGTCCAAAATAAGATGACATATAAAATAGATATAAAAGCGTAGGCTATAGTTGCTAAATATGAAATACGCCACATACCATATTTTACAACAAAAACACTATTTAAATAGGTAGCTAAGCCAATAGATATAGCCAAACTTGCAAAAATATAAGGAAACATGTCTGCTAAATTGTATTGCTCTTGAAAAATTTGTTGCGAGGTACTCAAGTACACCATAAAAGATCCTGTTATAAAACCAGAAACAAACGTAAATCCAATAGCATCTTTATACTTGACAAATTCTTTTACCCCATCGATAAATTGATGCGATGTAAATTTTATACGCTTTTCTTTCTGTAAAGTTTCGGGTTGCCGTTTCCAAAACCAAAGCATGATTAAAACACCATATATTAAATTTACATAAAAGATAGATTCCCAGTTATAAAAATTAAGTAGGAACTGACCTAATGTTGGAGCGATTACTGGAACTAAAATAAAAACCATGACGACAATAGATAAGATTTTAGCCATATAATCACCACTATACGAATCTCTTACAATAGCAATACTTAAAGTTCTTGGAGATGATAATCCGATGCCTTGAAGTATACGTCCAATAATCATCATTTCAAAACTTTTGGTCGTCACACAAATAATACTGGCAATTACAAATACTATAAAACCTATATATACAATTGGTTTTCTTCCAAAACTATCAGATAAGGGACCAAAAACAAGCTGACCAAACCCTAAGCCTAAAAAAATCATGGTAATTAGTAATTGATTATCATTGGCATTGGTAGTACCTAAAGAATTACCAATTTCAGAAAGTGCAGGTAACAATGCATCTATAGATAATGCAACAATAGACATGAGCGATGCCATTAATATGACAAATTCGAATTGAAATTTATTACTGGGGTCTTGCATTCGACAAAAGTAGGTTATATAAAGTTATTAAGCTTAAATTTAAGTGTTATGTATTTTATGTTTTTATATAATATATAAAACAGATGTGTTTGTTATATTTACATCAAAAAAAATATGAAATACTTAACGTTTACTTTAGTTCTATCCCTTTTTGTTTCTTGTAGTAATAATGATGAAAAAGATTATGTCACTTTAAATGATAATGAAATTATAGAATATATTGCTGACAATAATTTAGTAGCAGAGAAAAGTGCAACAGGGCTTTATTATATTATTGATAATGAAGGAACGGGTGAGCAGCCGACTACAACATCTGATGTTACAGTAGCTTATAAGGGGTACTTTACCAATGGAACCGTTTTTGAAGAAAGCGACGCAGAAGGAATAACTTTTAATTTACAAAAAGTAATAGCAGGTTGGACAGAAGGTATCACTTATTTTAAAGAAGGAGGAAGTGGCACATTATTACTACCATCACATTTAGCTTATGGTAATTTAGGAAAAGGAAGCATTCCAGGAGGCGCTGTTATTATTTTTGATATTAATCTTATTTCTGTAAATTAGAGAGAAAATTTTAACTACGCTATTGCGTTCCTGAAAGGGTTGTTGTGTTATTCGACTAAACATTACAAAACATAAAATATGCTTACTAAAACCTTGATTAAAGTTTTTACCAGAGATTTAAATAAACTTAAAATTGAGATAGCATCTTATAAGAACGAAGCAAACTTATGGCTTCTTGAAAAAGAAATCACCAATTCGGCAGGTAATCTATGTCTACATATTGTTGGAAATCTTAACCATTTTATAGGTGCAATACTTGGGAATTCAGGATATATAAGGCAAAGAAATCTTGAATTTTCTACTAAAAATGTTTTAAGAGCAGAGTTATTACAACAAATTGATGATACCATTTTGCTAGTTGAAAATGTCTTAGTTAAATTATTAGCCGAAGATTTAGAAAAACAGTACCCAGTCGTAGTTTTTAAAGAACCTATGACGACTGAATATTTTCTGGTTCATTTAACAACCCATTTGTCATACCATTTAGGACAAATAAATTATCATAGGCGTTTATTAGATTCATAATAAACGATATATGATTAAAAAGAGCAATTACAGTGTTCTAAAATAGAATGAAAAATTCCTTAACATTTGATTGCCTATATTTAGGTATTATTAAAGCGTTTTTGGAGTGATATTAAAGTAATGTTATATTTAATTTATTCAAAATAAGATTATTATAGCATTAAACGAGATTAACATTATTTTATAATTTATATTATAGAATCTTTCGGATATTTGTATTGAAACAATTAAAAAAAGCAAAATGAAAAACACGATTAAAAGTTTATTAGTATTAACTATAGTAACATTATTTACATATTCTTTTACAACTATAGATACAAACAAAAAAGAGATAAAAACAGACAAGAGTAAGGTGATATGGAAAGGTTATAAAGTAACCGGATCTCACGAAGGGACCATAGCAATACAATCTGGATTTTTAAACTTTGATGCAGATAAATTATCTGGAGGCGAGTTTGTTATAGATATGGCATCTATAAATACAACCGATTTAAAAGGCATTGGTAAAAGTAAGTTAGATAAACACTTAAAGTCTGATGATTTCTTCGATGTAGCTACTTATCCAACAGCAAAACTGGTATTTACAAATGTTGAAGCTACTGGTAAAAATGCTTATACTGTTACTGGAGATTTAACTATAAAAGGCAAAACAAATGCTACTACATTTGTTGTTTCTATTTATGGGAATAAAGCAAATGTTACTTTAAAAATTGACAGAACAAAGTATGGTATAGAATATAAATCGTCAAGCTTTTTTGATAACCTAAAAAATAAAGCTATTTATGATGAGTTCGATCTGGTATCAGATTTAGAGTTTTAATTATAAATTAGCATAAATCAGTAGAGACCTGCCAGGTTTTTAAAACCTGGCAGGTCTTAGGTCTTGTTAATATAAATCATTTCGTAAATATCATAATGTATGGTTTCAGGGCAATCGTATGAAACACTACCAATTCCCTCTGTCCTTTACATTAGCTTCACACAGTTTAATAATTTCAACGATTCGTTTTTCTCGTGTAGCTTGACGTTTTGCCTGATTTACCCAGTATAGATAGCTTTTCCTATAAGAAGGAGCAAAATTATTATAGTTATTAAAAGCTACTGGGTTTTTATCAAAAGCTAATTTTAAATCTTCAGGAATAATACCTTTTTCAACAGCATCTAAAGCAGTCCAACTACCATTTTGTTTTCCGGTTTCAATAATTTTAAAACCGCTTTCGTGCATCAAATTATTGGCTGTTAATTCTTTTATATATCTTTTGTTTAGTGCACTCCATACACTTTTAGGGTTTCTTGGGGAGAAGCGTTGTCGGCGTTTTCCGTTACCCAAACTTTTAACTGTGGAATCTATCCAACCATAACAAAGCGCTACTTTAACAGCCTCTTCCCATCGCATAGAAGGCTCTTTGTTTTCTACCTTGTAAAAGATGAGGTAAATACCTTTGGAAGCGTCATGGTTTTTATGTAACCAGTCGCGCCATTCAGTATCAGTTTTAAAATAAAGTTCAGGAATTTCCACTGTTTTAAAGCTTGTTTATTTCAATGTAAAAATCTCGATCAACATTAAAAGATATGATTTCTGATTCTAATGATATGGTGTTCCAGTCAGATTTTGGAAATAGCCATTGTTCTTTTTCATTAATACTAACTTGAATAGGCATGTCAAATTTGTCAACAGTATTTGTCCAACGATATTTCAATGTATTCTTATCAATGGTATATTCAAGTGTTGGAATTTTTGTAGTTCTTAAATATTGATTAAAAAACGCAGTTAAGTCGATACCAGTTTTCAGGCTCAAATAATTTTCAATTTGTTGTGTTGTTACAGTTTGATGGTAAAAGTCTTTATTCAATCCGCGTAAAATGTTCCGCCACTTTTCGTCATTTTCAATAAGCTGTCTAAGCGTATGCAACATGTTAGCTCCTTTATTATACATGTCGCCAGAGCCTTCTTTGTTAACATTGTAATGACCTATTATTGGTTTATCATTTCGAATATTTTTTCGAGTACCAATTACATATTCAGATGAAGCCTCTTTACCGTAATAATAATCTACAAATAAGTTTTCAGAATACGATGTAAAGCTTTCATGTATCCACATGTCTGCTACATCTTTATAAGTAATGTTATTAGCAAACCACTCATGTCCGGATTCATGTATAATAATAAAATCGAATTTTAGACCCCATCCTGTGCCAGATATATCTTTACCTAAGTAACCTTTTTTATATTTATTACCGTAAGTCACACTACTTTGGTGTTCCATGCCTAAATAAGGGGTTTCAACCAGTTTGAAACTGTCTGCATAAAAAGGGTATGGACCAAACCAATGCTCGAAAGCTTTCATCATTTTAGGAGCATCTTTAAAATGCTCTTTGGCTTTCTCTAAATTATCTTTTAAAACATAATAATCCATATCTAAACGACCTCCTAGTCCATAATACACTTCAGAGAAATTAGCATAATCACCAATATTGATATTAACGCCATAATTATTAATGGGGTTTTTTACGAACCAATGATACGTTTTTGTGTCTCCATATTGCTCTATACGTTTTAATCTGCCATTAGAAACGTTCATTAAATTTTTAGGAACATTAACACTAATAAGCATACTATCTACTTCATCGTACATATGGTCTTTACATGGCCACCATACACTAGCACCTAAACCTTGGCAAGATGATGCTACAAAATGGTTTCCATTTAGGTCTTTTTTCCATGAAATACCACCATCCCAAGGTGCTCTGACAGCTTCTTTGGGGTTTCCGCTATAATATATATCTATAGAATTTACATCATCTGCTTTTTGTTTATCAATCAGATTTATAAAATGCGCATTGCCGTCATATTTTATGTTTAATTCTTTGCCATTCTGTATGGCTTTGGTAAGTTTTAGTGGGGGTTGTAAATCAATTTGAATGACCGAATCCCTTTCTAAAACTGTATATTGAATTGTGTTTTTTCCCGAAATGAATTTTTTATCCGGGTCTACTTTAATATCTAAATGATAATAGGTTAAATCCCACCATGCACGTTCTGGAGTAATAGAACCCCTTAATGTATCCTGTCTGGTGAAACTATTTTTTTCTGAAAGTAAGTTTTGAGCGTTAATCGAAATACATGAAATTATGAAGAAAAGTAATATATATAAACGATGGACCATTATTTTAGCTTTGCTCAAAATTAAATAAAAAGGTTCTTAAGAATTTGTTAATGTTTAATTAGAGGTTTAATCTCTAAAGACTTTGTTAGGAAATACAACAACACTTTCAAAACCATTTTCATTAATTGATGCGATTCCGAAAAAATAATTATCAATAACAATACCATCTAATGTAAATTCTGAAACATCTCCAACATACCTACTATAATCCCAAGTTGGAGAGGTGGTGCTTCTCCAGTAAATTTTATAACCTTTGGCTCCATCAACCCTATCCCATTTAAATTTAGCAGCAGGTTCTACAATACCTCCTATACTAACATTTTTGGGCGGAGGAGGGGCAGAAGCTAAGCTTGCCATATTTATAACGTTTACTGCGGTGAGTTTTTTTGCATAATCGAAATTTACATGAGCAATAACATCACCATATTTTATGCCATTTTCTTCACGGATGTCCTGATGCTGTTGTGTGTAGTTTTCGTGTGCTTCCATAATACGGATTCCGGCATACCCCAAATCGTTAAAAGGGCGGTGGTGGCCGCCACGACCAAATCTATCTAACCTGTAAACCATCATAGGATTCATTTCCGGCATATACATTTTTGTGGTTTTATAAACGTAACGTGCTAACTGACGTGAAATACCATCGACTTCACCTCCATAAAACCGACGTAGTGTTCTCTCACGTTCTGTTTCATTTGGAGGAACTGGTTCAGAAAATATTCTAAAAGTTCTATTATCTATAACACCATCAACACCTTTAATATTCCCAATCATATCATTATTAAAAACACCAATAATATCCCATGCTTTTTCTTGAGCATATTTTGCTAATCCGGCACCACCAAAAAGTCCTTGTTCCTCTCCAGATAGGCCAACATAAACAATACTGCTTTCAAATTTATATTTAGATAATACTCTGGCAGCTTCTATAGCACCTGCCATTCCAGATGCATTATCATTGGCTCCGGGCGCATCTGTTGTAAAATCCATAGTATCGCTGGCACGAGAATCAATATCACCGCTCATAATAATATAGCGATTGGGGTATTTAGTTCCTTTTTGAATAGCAACCACATTAACCACCCAGGCATCATGTGGTACACGATTATTACCTTTTTTAGTAACGAAATCTTTTTGGTAAAAGACTTCCAGGCAATTATTGCAATCTTTTGAAATAGTTTCAAATTCCGATTTTATCCATCGTCTGGCTGCGCCAATACCTCTAGTTTTAGAAATGGTATCGCTAAAGGTGTTTCGTGTTCCAAAATTTACAAGTGTTTGAATATCTTTCTCGATCCGTTTTTCGGAAACGGTTTCAATGATATTATACAATTGTTGATTTGTTTGTGCAGATAAAAAGACACTTAAAAACAGGAATAAACCTGTAACTGTAACCGTTGTTTTCATGTTATTATTTAGTATAATTAAACTTGACAGTTTCTATAGAACCGTTTTTTTGATGTATATCTACATATACATTCATTTCATTATCGCTTACTTTTTCAAAAGACATACCTTCGAAAATCACCTTGTTAGCAGTTATTTCTTTAAGAGGAAAATCTACTGTTTCGTCTTTTGTTTCCCACCCTTTTAAATCATTATTGAAATGTTTTAATTGAAGTATGAGCGTGTTTTCTACTTCACGAATTATTTCAATTTCATAAAATGACACTTTATTATTATTGATTAATTTAAATGTTGCCATCATAGAACCACCGGAAGGTTCGCTCCAGTTTTCCTCGGTAATTCCTCCAAATGCCTCTCCTTTCCAATTCCCGGAAATCCATGAAATGTTTTCTAATTTGGGTTCTAGTGTTTTTTTTACTTGAGCTTTACAAGCTAAACTATAAAAAGAAACAATCACAATTAATACAATTACAATATTTTTTTTCATAACCTTATGTTTTAAATTGTTTTATAGTATTAAGACGTTTGTGATGTTTAAAATTGAGACAAATTTTTTAAGTTTAACTTATGACTGTAATTTAGTGAGCTATGCTAACGGATATGAAATATAATAAAAGCGCTTCGAAAATAAATCCAAAACGCTTTTAATTGAGTTAGTCACCACTTATATTTTACACTAAAAACAGTATTTATTTTCTTTAGTTACTTTATCTGCTATAATATTTCTTAATTCTATAATATTAGGCATGTTTACATATTTAATGTAACGCTTTAAGCCCACAAGCATCATACGTTGTTCATCTCCTGTAGAGAATGAAATGATGGAGTGCTTTCCTGCCGTTTCAATAACATCAATGGCATGGAATAAATTTAATTTAGCCATGGCAATCTGTTCTTTTACTTGATCTTCACCTTCCTTTTTGGCCATTTTTTCGGCACGAAGAATGGCAGATTCTGCTAAATAAATCTGTATTAAAATATCTGATGCTGCTAACATTAATTGTTGTTGCTCTTCAATTTTTTCACCGTATTTCTGTAAAGCAGCTCCGGCCACCATTAAAAAGAGTTTTTTAAGATTCTTTATAATGTTTTTTTCTTCTGAAAATAATTCAGAATAATCTGGAACCTCAAATGATGGAATTCCGACCAATTCATCTTTTACTGCCATAGCAGGTGTTAATACATCTACATGGCCTTTCATGGCTTTTTTAATAAGCATACCAATGCTTAGCATTCTATTGATTTCATTGGTACCTTCATAAATCCTTGCTATACGAGCATCTCGCCATGCCGACTCAATAGGTGTTTCTTCAGAAAACCCCATGCCTCCAAAGATCTGAATACCTTCATCTGTACATCTTTGCGTATATTCGGAAACAGCTACTTTTAAAATAGAACATTCAATAGCATATTCTTCAACACCTTTTAATTCTGCTTCTTGGTGGGTATCTTTTCCATTATTCTGGCGTAAAGTAATACGGTCTTCTATATTTTTAGCAGCTCTGTAACTGGCGGCTTCACCTACCCAACAATTAGTAGCCATTTCTGCTATTTTCTGGCGAATGGCTCCAAAACTTGAAATGGGTGTTTTAAACTGAATACGTTCATTAGCATATTTGATAGATTCGGTAATAGTACGGCGTTGTGCATCTAAACAGGCAGCCGCTAACTTTATACGACCAACATTTAGAGCATTCATGGCTATTTTAAATCCATTACCTCTAGTTGATAACATATTTTCAACAGGTACAATGGTTTCATTAAAGAAAACCTGACGCGTAGAAGAAGCACGAATACCTAATTTATGCTCTTCTTCTCCCATGGTAATACCATTAGGGTTTTCTGGGTCATATTCTATTATAAATCCGGTAATATTTTTATCGTCTTCTATACGTGCAAAAACAATCATTAAACTACAAAAACCGGCATTAGAAATCCACATTTTTTGTCCCGTGATTTTATATGTTTTTCCATCTTCAGATAATACTGCTTTGGTCTTTCCAGAATTGGCATCGCTACCAGCACTAGGTTCGGTTAAACAATACGAACCAAACCATTCACCAGAGGCTAATTTTGGAACATATTTTTGTTTTTGTTCTTCGGTACCATAAAGCGTAATTGGCATAGTACCAATACCAGTATGCGCCCCAAAAGCCGTACTAAAAGAACCCGTTGCACCAGAAATATAATCGCATACAAGCATTGTATCAACAAACCCCATACCCATGCCACCGTATTCTTCGGGGACAGAGATACTTAAAAAACCAAGTTCTCCGGCTTTACGCATACAAGACTCGGTTAATGCATAATCTTTGGCCTCAAAACGTGGTTTGTTTGCCCAAATTTCTCTATCAACAAACTCAGTCACAGCTTCTTTCATCATTAACTGGTCTTCGTTGAAATCTTCAGGAGTGAATATATCTTCACAATTGGTCTCTTTTACAAGGAATTGTCCGCCACGTAAAATATCTTTTTCTGATGTTTCCATTTTTAATAGTTTAAAGAAGAAAGAAAATAGAAAATAGACTCTAACCAAGTCTGTTTTGAAATCCCATAGTCATTCTTTGGAACTCTTCTATTTTTTCTTCTAGTATGTTTAATGTTTTATTGTTTATATATTTTCTATGATGTGCTACTAATAATTGTGTGTCTAATTCAAAAGATGAACCTAAAGAGATATCTAAAAAATGACTGAAAGATTTATCTGTTCTAGAAGATCCTTCAGCAATATTGCTAGGCATCGAAATTGAACATTTGCTCATTTGAGAACTTAAATCGAATCTTTCATACTTTGGAAAGCCTAATAATATATCAGAAATACTATTTGTGATTTCTAGACCAAGTTTCCAGATTTTTAAATTTTTGTAGTTATGTCTTCGTTTTGCACACATTTTAAAGTCTATTTTCTTTTATCTCTTTTCTATAGTCTTTTTAAGTTTATTAATTTAAAAATTCAAATATGCCACAGGCTCCTTGTCCGGTTCCAACACACATAGTAACAGCGCCATATTTTCCTTTCATGTTGCGTTTGCGCATTTCATCAAATAATTGCACCGATAATTTTGCACCTGTACAGCCAAGCGGATGCCCCAGAGCTATAGCTCCTCCATTTACATTTACAATATCCGGATTGAGGTCTAATTCTCTAATCACTGCTAAAGATTGGGATGCAAATGCTTCATTTAATTCTATAAGCTCTAAATCTGATTGTTGTAATCCTGCTTGTTTTAATGCCTTTGGAATGGCTTTTACAGGACCTATTCCCATAATACGTGGTTCAACACCAGCAGCTGCATAGTTGACTAAACGCGCAATAGGTTCCAGATTTAATTCTTTTACCATGTCTTCACTCATCACCATAACAAAGGCAGCGCCATCACTCATTTGAGAAGAGTTTCCAGCCGTTACACTACCTCCGGCAGCAAATACAGCTCGTAATTTTGCTAAAGCCTCTTTATTGGTTCCGGCACGAGGCCCTTCATCTTTTGTAACGGTATATGTTTTAGTCGCTTTCTTTCCATTGGAATCTATATAAGTCTGTTCTACTTCAATAGGCACAATTTGGTCTTGAAAACGGTTTTCAGCCTGGGCTTTTAAAGCCTTCATATGTGAATTATATGCAAATTCATCTTGGTCTTCGCGAGAAACCTTAAATTGGTTTGCGACAGCTTCTGCTGTATTTCCCATACCCCAATAATAATCTTCATGACCTGCTTTTACAATGTCATAATTTAACTCAGGTTTAAACCCCGTCATAGGTACAGCACTCATGCTTTCTGCGCCACCAGCGATAATACAATCAGCCATTCCGGATTGTATTTTTGCTGTAGCAATACCAATGGTTTCAATACCCGACGAGCAAAAACGATTTACAGTAACTCCGGGAACATCGACACTATCTAATCCCATTAAGGAAATAAGACGTGCCATATTTAAACCTTGAGAACCTTCTGGCATAGCATTGCCCACAATAACATCGTCTATACGGGTTTTGTCTAATTGTGGCAGCTCTTTCATCATATACTGAATGGTTTCTGCAGCCAATTCATCAGTTCTTTTAAAACGAAATACCCCTTTTGGAGCTTTTCCAACTGCTGTTCTGTATGCTTTTACGATATATGCTTGTTTCATATTAGCCCCCTAACCCCCAAAGGGGGAATTCCTATTAGGGGTCAATAGGGTTTTATTTATGTGTTAATTTCAATTTTTTATTCAGAATATAAATCCATTTTCTTTTTAAAGTCCCCCTTTGGGGGCTAGGGGGCTTTTAATTCCTTAATGGTTTCCCCGTCTTCAACATATGCTGTATACGTTCTAAAGTTTTGCGCTCTGTACATAAGCTTAAAAATGCTTCACGTTCTAAATCCAATAAATATTGTTCGGTAACTAAGGTGGGTTCCGATAAATCACCTCCAGCCATTACATAAGCCAATTTATTTGCTATTTTATGGTCGTGCTCACTTATATAATTTGCGGCTTCCATAGAATCTGTTCCCACTAAAAACATGCCCAAAGCTTGTTTTCCAAGTACTTTTACATCGTTGCGTTTTACGGGTTGCGTATAACCGGCTTCTGCCATTAGTTTTGCATGAGCTTTCGCTGTAGCTATTTGTCTGTCTTTATTAATAACGACTATATCTTTTCCTTTTTGAAGGATTCCCAGATCGAAAGCCTCATAGGCAGATGTTGCAACTTTAGCCATACCAATGGTTAAGAAGTATTCTTGCAGCGTATTTAATTCCACATCGCCTTTCTTAAAAGTATCAGAAGCTCTTAAAGCCATTTCTTTAGATCCGGCTCCACCAGGTATAACACCAACTCCAAATTCTACTAAGCCAATATAGGTTTCGGCAGCTGCAACTACCTTATCGGCGTGCATAGATAATTCGCAAGCACCTCCTAAAGACATACCATGTGGTGCCGAAATGGTTGGAATAGAGGAGTAGCGCATACGCATCATCGTATCTTGGAAATATTTGATAGCTGCATTAAGTTCATCATATTCTTGTTCAACAGCCATCATGAATATCATACCAATGTTGGCTCCAACTGAGAAGTTAGCACCTTGGTTGCCTATAATTAATCCTTGATAATCCTTCTCTGCTAAATCAATTGCTTTATTAAGCCCTGCTAAAACGTCTCCGCCAATGGTGTTCATTTTAGATTGGAATTCGCAGTTCAATATACCATCACCTAAATCTTCGATAACTACCCCAGAATTTTTAAATACTTCATTAGATTTTCTAATATTATCTAAAATGATGAAAGCATCTTGACCTGGTATTTTTTCTTGTGTTTTCTTTGGAATGTCATAAGCATAAGTAGCCCCATCTTTAACAGAATAAAATGATTTATTACCAGAAGTCAGCATATCATTTACCCAAGCTGCAGGAGCTAAACCTTCAGCTTTCATTATTTCTATACCTGCTTCGACACCTATAGCGTCCCAAATTTGGAAAGGACCATGTTCCCAACCGAAACCGGCTTTCATAGCGTCATCAATTTTATATAATTCGTCTGTTATTTCGGGAATACGATTAGAAACGTATGCAAATAAAGCAGCGAAGCTTTTTCTGTAAAACTCTCCGGCTTTATCCTTACCGGAAACTAATACTTTAAAGCGATCTACAACTTTATCAATGGTTTTAGTAAGTTCTAAAGTAGCGAATTTTGCTTTTTGTGCAGAGCGATATTCTAAAGTGTTTAAATCTAAAGATAGGATTTCTTTTTTACCTTCGGAAGATACCGTTTTCTTATAAAATCCTTGTTTTGTTTTGCTTCCCAACCATTTATTTTCCATCATGGTGTTGATGAAATCTGGTAATTTAAAAAGCTCAAGACGTTCGTCTTCTTTACAATTTTCTGCAATGCCGTTTGCTACATGAACTAATGTGTCTAAACCAACAACATCTACTGTTCTAAAGGTTGCAGATTTTGGTCGGCCTATAACTGGACCCGATAATTTATCTACTTCTTCAATAGTTAAACCCATGTCCTTAACAGCATGGAATAAACTCATAATACTAAAGATACCGATACGATTTCCAATAAAGGCAGGTGTATCTTTAGCAACTACAGATGTTTTGCCAAGGAATTGTTCACCATAACCATTTAGAAATTCTAAAACTGAAGCATCTGTTTTTGGACCGGGTATGATTTCGAATAGTTTTAAGTAACGTGCCGGATTAAAAAAGTGTGTTCCGCAGAAATGTTTCTGAAAGTCTTCACTGCGACCTTTACTCATGAATTTAATTGGAATACCAGACGTATTACTAGTAATTAAAGTACCCGGTGTTCTGTATTTTTCAAGTGTTTCAAAAACTTGTTGTTTTATGTCTAATCGTTCAACGACGACTTCCATAATCCAATCAACATCAGAAACTTTGGCTATATCATCTTCGAGGTTACCTGTGGTAATACGATTAGCAAATTTAGAATGGTAAATTGGTGAAGGTTTCGATTTTAATGCTGTTGCTAAGGCCTCATTAACCAATCGGTTTCTTACGGGTTTATCTTCAAGTGTTAAGCTTTTGGCTTTTTCTTTATCATTTAACTCTCTTGGAACTATATCGAGTAATAAAACATCTACGCCAATATTAGCAAAATGGCATGCAATACCACTTCCCATAATACCAGAGCCTATAATGGCCACTTTTTTAATTCTACGTTTGCTCATTTTATATGACTAATCGTTTTGATTGTATATTTTTTTATTTGATACCATATCATTAATAATTTCAGCTACTTCATAAAAATTTTTTATTTTTTCTTCCGAAATATTTTTTCTTATGGTTTCATTAAATGTTAAAACTTTCTCTCTTGAATAGGCTCTTTTTTCTAGACCAAATTCTGTGAGAGAAATAATGACACCTCGACCATCTTCAGGATTGGGTTTACGTTCAATAAGTCCCTTAGCCTCCATAGTTTTTAATATTCTGGATAAGCTGGTAGCTTCCATACCCATCTTAGGTCCTAAAGCAGTTGAAGGCGTCCCTTTTTCCGGATCGATACTTAATAAAGTAAAGCCCGTTGCCATGGTGCTTTCAAATTTTGCAGCTTCTTCATTATACATTTTTTGCACTGCAAGCCATGTAGTTCTTAGCATGTAATCGATAGTTTTATCTTTCATTATGATTTAGTTGGTCACCAAATATATGAAAAATTTACTATGCATGCATAGTAAATTTGATAAAACTTAACACATTTTTATTGAGAGAGTATTGAAAATGTACTTTGTAGTGATCTTTAAAAATTAAGGTCTGTAGATTTTTTCTATTAAATCGACATACTTTTTCTTGATCACTTCTCTTTTCATTTTCATTGTAGGTGTTAAGTGGCCAGAATCTATTGACCAGACATCTGGGGTTATTTCAAATTTTTTAATCTGTTCCCATTTACTAAAGCTTTTATTGGCTTTATCAATTTCTTCTTGAATACGTTCTAATAATTTAGAATTGGTAATCGTATCATTTATAGATTGAAATGTTATATCATGCCGTTTTGCCCATTCTTCAACAAATTCAAAATTAAGTTGAATTAATACCGTAGGCATTTTTTCGCCTTCACCAATAACCATAGCTTGTTCTATAAAGCGTGATTGTTTTAATTCGTTTTCAAGCAGGGTAGGGATAATATATTTACCACCAGACGTTTTAAACATTTCTTTTTTACGTCCTGTAATTTTTAAGAAGCCTTCTGCATCAATTTCTCCTTTATCACCTGTGTGAAAATAATCACCTGTCATAACACTGGCAGTCTTCTCAGGATCTTTATAGTAACCCAACATAACATTTGGTCCTTTACATAAAATTTCACCATCCTCGGCTATTTTAACTTCTACACCATCTATTACTTTACCCACAGAGCCTATTTTCCAATCGTTATTACGTTTATCACTTGCTGAAATTCCGGGCGATGTTTCAGTTAGTCCATAACACTCCATAATGGGCATATCTGCTGCACCAAATATTTTACCAAGTCGTGGTTGAAGTGCTGCACTACCTGATGCCATGAAAACTATTTTGCCACCTAAAGCTTCTTGCCATTTTTTGAAAATTAGTTTGCGTGCCAATGCTAATTTTAACTCATACCACCAGCCGTTTTTTTCGTAAGGTTCATATTTCGATCCAATATCTACCGCCCAAAAAAACAATGCCTTTTTTATGCCTGTTAAATCGGATCCTTTAGCTATAATTTTATCATAAACCTTTTCTATTAATCGAGGCACCACAGTCATGGTAGCTGGTTGCACTTCTTTGGCATTGTCTCCTATTTTGTCTAAAGCTTCTGCAAAATAAACTTCAATGCTACCAAATTGATATAAATAAAGGAAAACGCGTTCAAAAATGTGACATATTGGTAAGAAACTTAATGCTTTTTCACCATGTTTTAAGGGAAATTTTAGTTGAGCAGAAAGCACATTAGAAACAATGTTATTATGAGAAAGCATAACGCCTTTTGGTTTTCCGGTTGTTCCCGATGTGTAAATAATAGTAGCTAAATCATTTGGCTGTACAACATCTTTTCTTGCTTGTACTTCATCATTATTCGATTCGTCTTTTCCTAAGTCAAGTAATTCGGAGTAATGCTTGCAATTTTTTATATGATCGAATGAGTAAACTTCTTTAAGTTGCGTTTTAGACTTAACCTTATTAATTTTTTCCAAAACTTCATCATCTGAAACAAAACAATATATAGATTCACTATGGTTTAAAACATATTCATAATCTTCTGCACTAATAGTTGGATATATTGGAATGCTTTGCGCACCTACTTGCAGAATACCTATATCAATAATATTCCATTCTGTTCTATTAGTTGTAGAGATAATAGCTATTTTATCGTCTTTTTGAATACCTAATCTTAGCAAAGCTCTACTTATAGCATTGGCTTTATCTATATATTCTTGAGTTGACATAGCATGCCATTCGCCATTATATTTGGAGTTGAATGCTTTATCTAAGCTATGATTTTTCAACTGGTAATACGGGAAATCAAAAATTCTTGTAATTTCTGTCATTTACTATTTTAATAGGTTCTTGTACTGCAAAATAGGAAATTAAAAAAGGATTTTCAAATTGAGTACTTTAAATTGCGTTTTATACAACGAGTTTTAGACATTAATAGTATATGTAATTCTAAATCTAATTTCCATACCTGTTTGTCATTAAGAAATCGTTTATTAATTATATGTTATAATGAATTATTATTAAAAATACATTTAATTAATATAAATAACAACAAAATTGTACGAAATATATTTCTCTCTTGAATTTTTGTAGAAATAAAAGTTAAAAGTATAAATATTCTATTTTAAAAATTCAAAAACTCAAACGTTTTCGTAACAAATATTTAAAAAAATCCTTGTTTTTATTGGGCTAAACTGATAATTGTCAGTTTTAAAATTAATGGTGGTATTTATCTTTGAGTAAGTAAAACAAACATGATTTTTTTAAATATTAATAAAATAAACAATGGAAGTAAAACAATTTAAATACGGAAATTGGACAGAGGAAATCGACGTGAGGGATTTTGTTATTAATAATATAACTCCTTATCACGGAACATCAGATTTTTTGGTTGGTCCCAGTCTTAAAACCCAAAAATTATGGAACGTATGTAAAGAAGCGACTAAAGAAGAACGCCAAAATAATGGGGTACGTTCGGTAGATACAGAAACAATTTCGACTGTTAGTGCCTTCAATGCTGGATATATTGATAGAGACAATGAAGTTATTGTAGGATTGCAAACAGATGAATTGTTAAAACGAACCATGAAACCATTTGGCGGTTTTAAGGTGGTTCAAAAAGCTTTATCTGAGCAAGGTGTAAAGCCTAATGAGAATATAACAGAATTGTTTTCTAAGTATGTTAAAACACATAATGATGGTGTTTTTGATGCGTATACTAAAGAAATAAAAAAATTCCGTTCTCTTGGTTTTTTAACAGGTTTGCCAGATAATTATGCAAGAGGAAGAATTATTGGGGATTATCGCCGTGTAGCTCTATATGGAATTGATTTTCTGATTAAATCTAAACAAGAGGACTTAGGGAATATAGAAGGACCAATGAGCGATGCTGTAATTCGCTTACGCGAAGAAGTTTCTGAGCAAATTAGGGCATTGAAAGAAATGGTTGAATTAGGGGCTAAATATGATTTAGACTTAACAAGACCAGCCGACAATGCAAAAGAAGCGGTACAATGGACGTACATGGCTTACCTAGCTGCTGTAAAGGAACAAGATGGTGCTGCTATGTCTTTAGGTAATGTGTCTACATTTTTAGATATTTTTATTGAAAACGATTTACAAGAAGGTCTTATAACCGAGGAAGAAGCTCAGGAATATATAGATCAGTTTGTTATGAAACTACGTATGGTACGCCATTTAAGAATGGGTGCCTACGACGAAATTTTTGCGGGAGATCCAACTTGGGTAACCGAAGCCATTGGAGGTATATTTAAAGACGGAAGAACGAAGGTTACCAAAACCTCTTTTCGTTTCTTGAACACTTTATATAATTTAGGACCATCACCAGAGCCTAATATAACGATTCTTTGGTCTGAAGATTTACCTCAAAACTTTAAAGAATATTGTGCTAAAGTATCCATTGACACATCATCAATTCAATTTGAAAATGATGAGTTAATGAGAGAAAATAGGGGATCTGACGATTATGGAATTGCTTGTTGTGTATCTCATCAAACTTTAGGGAAGTCTATTCAGTTTTTTGGTGCACGTACTAATTTAGCTAAAACATTATTATTAGCTATTAATGGTGGGCGTTGTGAAATAACCGGAACTAAAATGGTTGATGGTATCGCCGCTTGTAATTGTGAATATTTAGATTTCGATAAAGTTATGGCTAACTTTAAGATAGCTATGAAAGAAGTCGCACGTGTTTATAATGATTCGATGAATATTATTCACTATATGCATGATAAATATTATTACGAAAAGGCTCAAATGGCATTAATTGATACAAACCCGAGTATTAATATAGCTTATGGTATAGCAGGTTTATCCATTGTAGCAGATTCACTTTCAGCAATTAAATATGCTAAAGTAAAACCTATAAGAAACGAAGAAGGTTTGGCTGTCGATTTTAAAATAGAAGGGCTATTCCCATGCTATGGTAATGATGATGATCGTGTGGATGTTTTAGCAGTAAATGCTGTTGCCGATTTTAATAATGAATTAAAGAAATTATCAGTTTATAAAGATGCAGAACCAACGATGTCTGTGTTAACGATTACATCGAATGTAGCTTATGGGAAGAAAACAGGAGCAACCCCGGATGGTAGAGCTAAAGGAGTTCCGTTTGCACCGGGAGCTAACCCGATGCATGGTAGAGATTCTCATGGAGCAATCGCATCGTTAAACTCAGTTGCTAAAATTAATTATAAAGATTCTCAAGATGGTATTTCTAATACCTTCTCAATTGTACCAAAATCTTTAGGAGCTAATGAGGCTGATAGAATTGAAAATTTAACAACCATTTTAGATGGCTATTTCTCAAGAAATGCGCAACATATTAATGTAAATGTATTAGACAAGGAAACATTGCTTGATGCTATGGAGCACCCAGAGGAGTATCCGCAATTAACTATTCGTGTTTCTGGTTACGCTGTTAATTTTGTAAGATTAACAAAAGAGCAGCAATTAGAAGTTATTACACGTTCTTTTCACGAATCCATGTAGTTTTATTAATATTTATTTTAAGTATCTGCAAAAGAAGTACAATGCTTCTTTTGCGGGTACTAAATTAAAAAAGATTATCCCATTAAAACAGAAGAAAACATATTAAGAGTACACTCTATTGAATCCTTTGGAACACATGATGGTCCAGGAATTCGTTTGGTTATTTTTTTGCAAGGTTGCAAATTAAAATGTGTGTATTGTCATAATCCAGATACTATTGAAACTTCTGGAGGTAAGTTATATCATATCGATGAGTTGGTAGAGATAGCCCTAAAAATGAAACCTTATTTTGGTAAAAAAGGAGGCGTTACAGTATCGGGCGGCGAACCTTTATTACAGTCTAAAGAATTAATTCCTTTTTTTAAAAGGCTTAAAAAGGAAGGGATTCATACTAATGTAGATACCAATGGCAGAATATTAAATCATTTTACAGAAGTATTGTTAGACTATGCAGATTTGGTCATGCTAGATATTAAGCACATGACAGAGGAAGGTTATGAGGCTATAACAGGAATGCGGAATAAAGAAACGGCTTTTAATTTTGCAAAACAAAGGGAAGCTTCTGGAAAAAAAATGTGGTTACGATATGTGCTAATACCAGAGATCACAAATAAGCCTGAACTTTTACATCAAATGGGGGCTTATTTTAAAGATTTCAAAACCATTGAGAAAATTGAACTTCAGCCATATCATAAATTGGGTATTCATAAGTGGGACGCTTTAGGTTGGGATTATCAATTAAAAGATGCCCGAGAAAACACAGAGAAAGAAATAGGTATGGCAGTTAATATATTAGAAAAATACTTTAAAGAAGTTAAAATAAATTAAGAAGGAAGTGTTGTAACTATCGGCACTCAAATCATGTATATTATGAGCGAACTAAAACTTAAAAACCGTTGGTTAATAGCTGCTTCGGCAGTTGGAATCCACATTTCAATAGGATCTGTATATGCGTATTCAGTTATGACTAATCCGGTTAAAGATATTTTTGATGTTGATGGCAGTGTTATAAAATGGGCTTTTAAAATAGCTATTTTGTTATTGGGTTTATCGGCAGCATTTTTAGGTAGATGGGTAGAGAAAGTAGGACCCAAAGTAAGTGGAACAACAGCAGGATTATTTTACGGTATTGGTATTTTAGGTTCTGGACTTGCTGTTCAATTAGAATCGTTAACGCTATTTTACCTTTGTTATGGCGTTATTGGTGGTATTGGATTGGGGCTTGGTTATATTACACCGGTAAGTACTTTAGTGAAATGGTTTCCAGACAAACGTGGTTTAGCAACTGGTATGGCCATTATGGGGTTTGGTTTTGCTGCCTTAATTTTTGGGCCAGTCATGCAATCTCTTTTTGATGCTGTTGGTGTATCTAATGCCTTTTATATTCTTGGGGTTATTTATATGATACTAATATTATCCTCGGCAAGATATATTGAAAGGCCACCGGAAGGTTATATGCCGGATGGCTTTAAACCGGGAGAAGGTAAAACGATAAAAGCTGATATATCTAATATTAATGCCAATGAATCCCTAAAAACACCTCGTTTTTATTATATCTGGATTATGATGTTTATAAATATCGCTTGTGGTATAGCCATTATATCTGCTGCTAGCCCTATGATGCAGGAAAAATTAAATTATACGCCTATGGAAGCAGCAGCAATAGTAGGTTTAATAGGTGTGTTTAATGGTTTAGGTAGAATTATGTGGTCTGGTCTTTCAGATTATCTGGGAAGAGCAAATACTTATATTATATTCTTTGCTTTTCAAATATTGGCATTCTTTTTCTTGCCTAAAATTTCAATGGAACTGGTTTTTCTGGTAGTACTGTTTACAGTCATTACGATGTACGGGGGCGGATTTGCAACGTTACCCGCATTTCTGGGAGATTTGTTTGGAACGAAACAATTAGGCGCTATACATGGTATGGTATTAGCTGCTTGGGGATTAGCTGGTGTTGTAGGCCCTACAATTTATGATGTTGTTAAAAATGCGACAGGGTCTTTAGACGATACTTTGGAAGTCTTTGCCGGTTTGTTTGTTATAGCACTTATAGTATCAATGTTAATGAAACGATCTGTAACTAAAGCTTATAAAAAAATAGATAAAAGTTTAGAGTTTGCCTGAAAGCGGTGACTTTAGTTTTCATAATTTTTTGTAGTCAAAAAAGCCCCGAGATAATAGTTATTATTTCGGGGTTTTAAGTATGGGTTTTATTTCTTGAGTTTGTGCTACAACGAGCTTGTATAAGATTGCGTGGTTAAGCAACGAATTTAGTAAATACAAACCGAATAGAAACCCGAGAGGATTTTTGTAAGTAGTCTTGTGCCAACAATTAATTTTATACGACTTACCACACGTAACTTTTATTTATTTCCTCCTTTAATTCATTTAATTGAGATGGTTTTTTTGCAGGATTTTTTACAATTTCTCCATTTTCGTCAATTAATATGTAATAAGGATAGTAAAAAGAACCAACTCGCTCAAGTTTTTTAATTACATCTGTTAATAGTTTTTTATTTGCTCTAATGTGATACCCTTCTAAATTGTAAAATTTTATCATCTCTTTCCAAATTTTTTCCTCACTAACTCTGCCTTCACAAATATATAGGGTTTCCATATTTTTAGATTTAAGAAGCGCATTTAAACTGTCTTTATATTGAAATTCTTTTTTACAGGGAGTACACCAAGTTCCCCAAATATCTACAAAGACTTTTTTCCCCTTTAAGATTTTAATTAATTCCTCAAAAGTATTAATGTTCTTATAGTTTTCAACGTACTTGATTTCGTTGTTGATGCTAGATTCTGAAATCTTGCGGTGAAAATCTATGATAGGTTGTATATTACCGATTAAATGTTCAGTATAGCTGCTATTTGGATACTCTTTGTTGAAATTTTCATAAAGCATAATTAATTCTTTAGAGTTTTTTTTGTTTACATAGCTATTGCTTAAGATATAGGTGGCATAATAATATTCTAATGATTTTCCTTTTAAATATTTTTTTGCCTTGTTTATATTGTATGAATGAATTTTTCCTTTCTCAAAATTATCAAAGTTAACCGTATCAGAATTTAATTGACAGACATTTATATAACTTTCCATCAGGGGAAATGACCAAGGTGTGGAAATGTTAAATGAGTCAGTCGGTTGAGTTTGTTCAAATATCCTTTTCCAAATGCCTAAGATTTGAGCGTTTTGAGTTTCAGTACTATCTAAATGTTTTTTATATCGCATTGCTGCAATTTCAGCTTCTAAAGCTGAGTAGTAGTATTTTCTGTCTAATTCTGCTAAATCATAAAACTTCTTGTTTATTTTTTGTTTTTCTAGCTGTTTTTGGAATTCTGTTAGTTCTTTTTGCTTTCGAGTATTTATTTTTGATGATATGGATGATAAAATCGAATCTTTTAACAGCTCATTAGACATACTAAGAACATGAAATTCTGGAAGAGCGAATGAATTGTATAAGTTTTGGGCTTGGCTGGACGTTGTACCTTTTATATTAACTTTTTTGTCCTTTGTTGTCAAATCGAAGTCAATTTCGTATTCTTTACCTGGTTCAACCAACAATACCGCCGAAGTTTGTTTGGGTATATATAATGTCACAAACGATGCTAAGTCGGATTTCATAGAAATCGTGAAATTGCCTAAAGAATCAGGTTCTACTGATTTTTTAGTTCCATAAAACCAAGTTCCATCGACTGGTACTGTAAATTCAATTTTATCTGGGATACTTCCATTAATTTTTCCACTGATTATTATTTTATCATTTTTTTTTGAACAGCCAATAAGTCCAATTATTAGAATTGCTATAAATATTCTTTGTATTCTCATTTTTGTAATGTGATAACAGTTGTGTGTAAGGATAGTTATGTGATTAAGCTACTAACTTACTAAAAATGAAACGAACCAGAGGAAAATCTGCATTATTTTCCAGTAGGCTAAAACCAAGCAATTATTTTTACACGGTATTACTTGCTGTTATTTTTTAATTAATTGGATTGAGACACTTTTTAGCCATTTTATTATTACTTTTTATATACCCATAGTTTCCATAAAGCCCTTTTAGGCGCATTGTGTCATTTTTCATTATTATGGTGTCCTTTTCCCATCTTTTTTCCCAATAAATGATGCCCTTTTTTAAAATTCCAACTGCATTATAAATTGATCCGTTCTTATCAACACGACATTGATAAACGAAATTATTGGGTTTTATTTCTATCCATAACCATTGTTTCTGGAAATTCCTACATTCCAGTAATATCTTTATCTTTAATTTTACGTGTTGAAGAGCACCCAATTAAGGTTAAGATAAATATTAAAATTATAAAGTTTTTCATAGGGTTTTAATTAATTATAGGTAACGTATGAATATGTTCACTGGTGTATAAACCCTTTATTATATATACACCAAATATGCCCTATTTAAAAAAAGGGCAATTTGCAACATGTTTACTTATAGTTAAATTTATTTATTTTCAATCCACTTTCTAGCATTAACGAAAGCTTCCAGCCATGGAGACACTTCGTCTTTACGTCCATCAGGGTAATTAGCCCAGTTCCATTGGAATGTAGAACGCTCAATATGTGGCATCGTTACTAAATGTCTTCCTGTTTTATCACTCATCATAGCAGTGTTAAAATCTGATCCATTTGGATTATGTGGATAGCCTTCATAACCGTATTTTGCAACGATATTGTATTGATCTTCTGTATATGGTAAATTAAATTTTCCTTCACCATGAGAAATCCAAACTCCTAAAGTACTTCCTGCAAGTGTAGAAAGCATTACAGAATTGTTTTCCTGAATTTTAACAGATGTGAATGAACTTTCGTGTTTGTTAGATTCGTTATGAATCATTTTTCCATGAACATCATGTTCTGGGTTTATTAAATCTAATTCCATCCAAAGTTGACATCCATTACAAATTCCAACAGATAACGTATCTTCTCTAGCAAAGAAATCTTTAATGACTTTGTTTGCCTTTTCGTTATATTTAATGGCACCAGCCCAACCTTTAGCAGAACCTAAAACATCGGAGTTACTAAAACCTCCAACAGCTCCTAAAAACTGAATATCTTCAAGAGTTTCACGACCAGAAATTAAATCGGTCATGTGCACATCTTTTACATCAAAACCAGCTAAATACATGGCGTTTGCCATTTCTCGTTCTGAATTACTTCCTTTTTCACGAAGTATGGCAGCTTTTGGACGCCTTGTCTCCTCGAGCGTAGTCGAGAGGTTGTCAAGTTTTCCTGTAAAATGTTTTGGGAATGTATATTGTAAAGGTTGATTTTTGTAATTATTGAATCTATCTTCAGCTAAATTATTGACTGTTTGCTTTTGATCTAGTAAAAAAGATGTTTTATACCAAACATCACGTAATCTAGAAACCGTCATTGTGAATACTTCAGCATTATTAATAATACTTAAAGTATCATTTTCTGTTACTTTTCCAATATTATGGAATTCAATATTAGCTTCTGTTAAAACTGATTCAATAGAAGAATCTTTAGCTTGAATAACAATCCCTGAATTTTCAGCAAATACTATTTTAAATGTATCTTTTTCGTTTAAAGAAGATAGGTCTAATTCTGCTCCCGTATTCACATCGGCAAAACAAAGTTCTAGTAAGGTTGTAATTAACCCACCTGAAGCGACATCATGTCCTGCAACGATTTGTTCGTTAACAATTAAACTTTGTATGGTATTGAATACATTTTTTACATAAGCAGCATCTTTAACATTAGGCGCGTCGTTTCCTATTTTGTTAAGTACTTGAGCAAAAGAACTACCTCCTAATTTAAAATCATCCTGAGAGATATTGATATAATAAATATCACCACTATTTTTCTTAAAAACGGGTTCTACAATTTTATTTATATCGTTACAATTTGCTCCTGCAGAAATAATAACCGTACCTGGAGAGATAACTTCTTCATTTGGGTATTTTTGTTTCATTGAAAGCGAATCTTTTCCTGTTGGCACATTGATTCCTAAATCGATAGCAAACTCCGAAACCGCTTTTACAGCTTCGTATAAACGAGCATCTTCACCTTCATTTTTACAAGGCCACATCCAGTTTGCAGATAATGACACATTTTGTAATCCATCTTTTAAAGGTGCCCAGATAAGATTTGTTAAAGCTTCTGTGATTGAATTTCTACTACCAGCTACAGGGTTAATTAACCCAGAAATAGGGGAGTGTCCAATCGAAGTTGCAATACCTTCTTTTCCTTTATAATCTAATGCCATAACGCCAACATTGTTTAAAGGTAATTGTAAAGGTCCTGCACATTGTTGTTTGGCTACTTTGCCACCAACGCAACGGTCTACTTTGTTTGTTAACCAATCTTTACAAGCTACGGCTTCTAATTGTAATACCTGATCTAGATAGTTATAAAATTCATCAGCATTATAACTAACATCACTATAGTTTCTTGTTACCGTTTTATCGGTCATGATTGTTTTTGGCGAACTTCCAAACATATCTTCCATGGCTAAATCCATAGGTTTGTTGCCTTTGGTTTTAGATTGGAATGTAAATCTATCGTCTCCTGTAACATCACCAACAGTGTACATTGGTGAACGTTCTCGATCTGCAATTTTGTTAAGTGTATCTATATGTTTTTCAGAAATCACTAAGCCCATACGTTCTTGAGACTCGTTCCCGATTATTTCTTTGTCTGATAATGTTGGATCACCAACAGGTAAGGCATCTAAATCTATTTTTCCACCAGTATCTTCAACTAATTCAGAAAGACAGTTTAAGTGGCCTCCAGCACCATGATCGTGAATTGAAACGATGAAATTTTCATCACTTTCCACCATACCACGAACGGCATTAGCAGCACGTTTTTGCATTTCCGGATTAGAACGCTGTACGGCATTTAATTCGATTCCTGAAGCGAATTCACCAGTATCTGCTGAAGATACTGCTGCACCTCCCATACCAATACGGTAATTTTCACCACCAAGAATTACTATTTTATCACCTGTTTTTGGTGTATCTTTTAGAGCTTGTTCTGCTTTTCCATACCCAATACCGCCTGCTTGCATGATAACTTTATCGAAACCAATTTTACGAGCATCTTCCTCGTGTTCGAAAGTTAAAACAGAGCCACAAATAAGGGGCTGTCCGAATTTGTTTCCAAAATCTGAAGCGCCATTAGACGCTTTTATTAAAATATCCATAGGGGTTTGGTATAACCAATCGCGTTCTTCAACAGCTTTTTCCCAAGGCTTGCCCTGAGCGGAGTCGAATGAGTCTTCTAAACGCGAGTAAGAGGTCATATAAACCGCAGTTCCGGCTAAAGGTATAGAGCCTTTTCCACCGGCAAGTCTATCTCTAATTTCTCCACCTGAACCCGTTGCAGCACCGTTAAAGGGCTCAACAGTAGTTGGGAAATTGTGTGTTTCTGCTTTAAGCGAAATAACAGATTCAAATTCTTCTGTAGTATAGTAGTCTGGAATATCTGCTCGTTTTGGAGCAAACTGTTCTACTTTCGGGCCTTTCACGAAAGCCACATTATCTTTATATGCAGATATAATATCGTTTGGATTTGCTTCCGATGTTTGTCTAATCATCTTAAATAAAGATAAAGGCTTTTCTTCTCCATCAATAACAAATGTGCCGTTAAAGATTTTGTGTCGACAGTGTTCTGAGTTTACTTGCGAAAATCCGAAAACTTCAGAGTCGGTTAATGGTCTGCCAATTTTTTTAGAAACACCTTCTAAATATTCAACTTCTTCGTCACTTAATGATAATCCTTCTTGTTGATTGTAAGCTGAAATATCTTCAATATCTAGAATCGCTTCTGGGTGAATATCAATCGTAAAGGAATTTTGATTTAACCCATTGAATTTCTCTGAAATCATTGGATCAAATGTTTTAAAATCTTCAGAAACGGCATCGAATTCTTCAATTCTAATAATGCCAGTAATCCCCATATTTTGAGTGATTTCAACAGCGTTGGTACTCCATGGGGTTATCATCGCGGCACGTGGACCAACAAAAAAAGCATCTAAAGATGCTTGTTCTATTTTTGGCTGGTTGCCAAATAACCATACTAATTTTGAGGTTGTTTCGGTTGATAATTCTTTTGTTGTTTGAACGGCAAATACTTTACCGGTTACGTTTCCAAAGAAATGAATCATTATGTATTGATTTGTGTGTGTTTAAAGAAAGTGCAAATTTACTTCTTTTTAGTCGAATTTCTTGTAAAAATATAATGCGTAAAATAGATAGTTATTCACGAGGTTTTAAACATAGGGAATTGTTCTGTTTTATAAAAAAAATGCAAACCATTTGGTTTGCGTTTATCTCGTTATTTTATATAGGTTGTAAATAGCTGTTTTTAAATAGGGAGTGTTTTAATTTTGCTTAATGTTTTTTTTGCTAATTCTATTTTTTCCGGGAACAATTCTTTTCCTTTAATATCTTTGGCAATACTAGATATCCTCTCTTTTGTCGTTTTAGACATAGAAAGCACTCTTGTTGCTTTTAATATATGTTTTTTTTGTTCCATGCAACTTTATTTACTATACAAATTTAACTTATTTTTTCTTAAAAACCAAAATGCCAATATATTCATTTTCAGATGTATACTGTGATAATGAGCTTGTGTTTTCGTTGGTTAATCCAAAAAACATATAGGTTTTACTTAGCTTATCTAAATTTCTGTCTAGATAGTATCTGTAAGTTTTAATTCTTCTGTTAAAATTTTTACAAACAGTTTCACAATTTTTTTTGCAATTGGATTCACAAAGTTTTTTAAAATCATCTTTACTATCGCTACCCTGAACCCAAATAGCAGCATCTTCATTTTCTTTAAAGAATTTGGGAATCGTATTTAATACGGTGCTAAATACTTTTCTCATATCACCATTATTGCTATTTGAATAATCAAAGATGTTACCATTATCTTCATTGTAGTCTCCAAACCCTAAATTATAGATAACTTTCCCTTTTCTTTTAGCTACTGGCGTATATTCGATGGCTTTAATTATCGATTTGTGTCCTTTGCTTTCAAATAGGTACTGAATTTTTCTTGTTTCAGACTCGAGAAGTTCTGTTTTATAAGCAGGTATGCTGTTCAAAATTTGGTGACTTTTATACTCAAAGGTAATGCTTTTTCTTATTCCTGCCTTTCGTCTGCGCTCAAGATAAACTACGGCAGGAATCTTGTAAATTGTAATATAATTCATCAATTTTTCTACTACAATTTAAATTTTTAGATTCGTACCCTCTCCGGTAATGATGCTATATGCTTTCTTTTAGTGTAAATTGAACCGTTATTCTGAGACTCGTGTTAAAATTTAACTAGCGTAAGCAATGACGTAGTCGAAATGATAGTTCCATTGTCCTCCTGAGCGCAGTCGAAGGACTTGTTAGTTATTACCTTTAAAGCGTTTCGTTAAGCTTCGCTAGGTATCTTCAATATAAAATACATTTTATATTTCGATAATGCTCAACGTGACATATTAGATAAATTAAAATACTGAAAAACAATTAATTATAAAATAACGTCAATGGTAGGAGCATCAAAGTGCGACATGAGAATCTGTTGAATTGAACAAAGAAGATATAGTTTTTATTGAACAGATTATCACGGTCGTTCCTCCCTCATAATGACTATAGCTTCATGGTTTAAGTTACTATCTATGAGATTCCTGCCGTAGTTTATCTTGAGCGAAGACGAAAGGCAGGAATGACAAAACATTGTTCAATTTATAAGATTCCTCCTCGTGCCTCGATCGGAATGACAAAACGTTACTTTTTATGAGGTTCCTACCAAAGGTTATCTTGAGCACAGACGAAAGGCAGGAATGACAAACGGTTCTCAAAAATACTTTTTTAAAAGACCAGACACAGAACCATGATAAGAACTACCAAATAAATTTAAATGCACTAAAAGATAATACAATTGGTAGATTTCTATTCTTGCTGAGGTATTCTCATCTGTTTTAAAATGAGAAGCATAGGTTTCGTAAAAAGTGGCATCAAAGCCACCAAATAATTTGGTCATAGCAATGTCTACTTCGTGATGTCCAAAGTAAATAGCAGGATCAATGAGGTATGGTACATTATCTTTAGATATGAGATAGTTTCCACTCCATAAATCACCATGTAATAGGGCTGGTTTTATATTTGAAAATAAAGGTTCTAAGAAGTCTTTGATGCTTTGTACAGATGGACATTCATTTTTAGAAAGTAGCTGTTTTTCTTTGGCTAATTCTATTTGAGGCTGTAAGCGTTCGGTTGTGTAGAAATCGACCCAAGTTGTATTTGGTTTATTATTTTGAGGTAAACTGCCGATGAAGTTATCTTGATCTAAACCGAAATTATCGGAAGTACATTGATGTAATTGCGCTAATTGGTTTCCTAAGTTTTTATAATCTGAAGATGAAGGTGATTTACTTTCAATAAACTCCATGAGTAGAAAAGTGTTATTCTGAAAGCTATCGTGAGCATAAACCTTAGGTGTTTTTATGGTATTTGTTTCTCTAATTACTTGCAATCCATAAGCTTCAGCTTGAAACATTTTTACAGCATGTATTGAGCTGTTTAATTTTAAAAAGTAGGAGTTGCTTGAGGTTTCAATTTTATAAGTATTTGAAATGTCACCCCCATGAACCGAGGAAATTCCAGTAATGGATTCTTTAAGAATATTGGATAAATATATTTTTAAATCATGGTTCATTATTTAAAAATAAGAAAGACTTAGTAGAAGAGTGTTATCTTTTTCGTTTATAATGACTTTGAACGATCTCATTTAGAAATACTTCCGTTTTAACATGGTTAAATATTAATGATTTTGGAAGTGTATCAAATAAAGGAACCCCACCTCCCAGTACAATAGGAATCGTGGAAATTCTAAGTTCATCAATTAAATCGGCTTTGAGGAAATTTTGAACTGTTTTTCCTCCATCAATATAAAGGTTATTAAAACCCTTTTTATGAATACTATCTAAAACATCACTTTCTTTTCCATGTAACAGCGTTACTTTGTCTTTAAGATTATCTGGAACTTCTTTAAGTGAATGACTTAAAACAAATACATGCTTTTTATAGGGCCAGTCTATGTCAAAACTAATAACAGTTTCAAATGTTGTTTTTCCCATGACTATCACATCTATCTCTTCCATTAAATCGTAATAGCCCATGCCATTTTGTTCTGGATTTGGAATCATATCTAACCAATCCAGTTCGCCATTTTTTCCAGCGATATAACCGTCTAAGCTTTTACCAATAAACACGATGTTTTTATATTCCATATTTAGTTTTAAATTTAGTTAAAAAAGAATATAAAAATAGAAGATTCAAAAAGTAAATACAGAACTATAAACGAAAAGTTATTAACTTTTCCTCTCTAAAAGTGCCATATAAAACCCATCAAATCCAGAAGTGTGAGCAAAAACTTTTTTGTCTTTTATCAAAGAAAAATTGGCACCAGCTTCAGATTTTAAAAAAGTCTTTACTTGATTTTGGTTTTCAGATGGTAATACAGAACAGGTAGCATACACTAACTTACCTTCTGGTTTTACCATTCTGGAATATTGTTGTAACACGTCTTGTTGGGTTACCCTAATTCTATCTAAAAACTCGGGTTCTAATTTCCACTTAGCATCTGGATTTCTACGTAAAACCCCCAGACCGGAACAAGGCGCATCAATTAAAACACGATCTGCTTTATTGTATAATTTTTTAATTGGCTTCGTAGAATCAATAACTTTTAACTCCACATTATGCACACCATTACGTCTGGCTCTTATTTTTAATTTTTTGAGTTTGCTTTCGTAAATATCCATAGCCACAATCTGACCTTTGTTTTCCATTAAAGAGGCAATATGGAGCGTTTTACCACCAGCACCAGCACAAGTATCAACCACTTTCATACCTGGTTTTACGTCCAGAAAATCGGCCACTAATTGAGATGATGCATCTTGAACTTCAAAAAGCCCTTTTTTAAAAGCATCAGTAACAAAAACGTTGGCACGCTCTATTAATTTAAGCGCAGAATCATGACCTTTAATAAATTCGGTTTCAATACCTTGGTCATGCAAGATGTTTTGTAGTTTTTCTTTAGTGGTTTTAAGGGTATTGGTTCTTAAAATAACATCAGCTTGTTCGTTCTGTTTTGCTATTTCTTTAGTCCACATTGTTTCACCTAATTCTTCTAAACCAACTTCATCAATCCAATCAGGAATAGATTCTCTGAGTTTTCTAATTTTTGAAAGTTCATCAAAACGTCCCTTGATTTTTCGAGTAGGTGTATTTTCAAAATATTTCCAATCGGGTAATTTTATACCTTTTAAAGTAGCCCAAACAGCAAACATGCGCCATAGGTTGTCCCTATCAAAAGGTTCTTTTACTTCAGCAATTTCAGCATACAAACGTTTCCAACGTACAATATCGTAAGTTGTTTCAGCAACAAAAGCTCTATCTCGGCTCCCCCAACGTTTATCTCGTTTTAATAGCTGTTGAATTACCTTGTCGGCATATTTGCCTTCATTAAAAATTAGGGTTAATCCATCTATAACAGCAAAGCAAAGGTTTCTATGTAATCGCATGGTTTTTTAATAAGGCTGCAAAGTTACGCTTAATAAAACAATTAATTTCTTATTTTGCAGGATTAAAAAACACATTTGACGGAGCAAAATTTCATAGACGACTTAATTGAAGGAAAACAATCTGCTTACAGTAAGCTCATTGATGATTTTCAGCAAAAAGTATTTGCTACTTGTATATCGTTTGTACCTAATAAAGAAGATGCCGAAGACATTGCCCAAGATGTTTTTGTTGAAGTTTTTAATTCAATTGGTAAATTTAAAGGGCGTTCTAAGTTATCAACATGGATATATCGTATTGCAACCAATAAATGTTTAGAGTTTATAAGAAAAAAGAACACTAAAAAACGCTTTGCTTTTTTACAATCTATTATGGGGAATGAGATTCCTGTTGATAAATCAAGTTATTTTACAGAGATGAATCATCCGGGAATTGTTTTAGAGAATAAAGAAAAAAGTGAAACCCTTTTTAGAGCGATTAATCAATTACCCGACGCTCAAAAAGTGGTATTTACATTAAGCAAAGTAGATGGGAAAAGTTACCAGGAAATTTGTGATATTACTGAGAAAAGTATGTCCTCGGTAGAGTCTTTAATGTTTAGAGCGAAAAAGAATTTGCAAGGGTTATTGGAAAATTTTTATAAAAATGACATTTAACGCAAGTTTTTATAAATTATTGCATCTAAAATTATAATATGAAAACAAATAACACCATACAGGAAAAAATAGAAAGCACTTTTAGTGCTATGGATGCTATTGAAGAGGTTAAAATATCTCCTTTTTTCAAAGATAAGACCATGCGTAAATTGTTTGAAGAAAAAGAAGAAGAAAAAGTAATATGGTCTTGGTTTACGCCCAAACTACAATTGGCAACATTAGTATGTCTTATATTGATTAATGCTTATGCATTTACTAATTTAAGTGCTGACAATCATGAAGATAATGTTGAAGAGTTTGCAGAAACTTTCGGATTGTCTACAAATTCTGATATAGATTTATTTAATTAAAAAAGAATAATATGAATAAAAATAAACTCTTATATATCTTACTCGCTTTTTTAATTGTAGTTAATGGTTTCTTTTTGTCTAAATATTTAGGAGTACCTGAAGTTACCCAAGATAGAAAAAAGCCCATGGGTGATGCGAAACCATTTAGTTTTATTGCTAAGGAATTAAAATTTGAAGAAGAACAACTTGTAGAGTTTGAAAAAATTAGTAAAGAGCACCATCAAGCCATGCGAAGATCTTTAGATGCAACAAAAGCTTTAAAAGATGAATTGTTTGATGAAATTTCTAAAGATAGTATCTTTCAGGATAAAGTAGATTCTATTATAGATTTATTGGGTAAACAAGGACAGAAAAAAGAAAAGCAAATATTTTTTTATTTAAGAGATGTTCGTAGAATATGCAACGATAAACAAAAAGAACGTTTTGCCAATATTATTAGTGACGCTTTACGAAAAAGAGGAGCTAAAGGAGAGAGACCAGAAGGCCCTCCCCATGGAAGACCAGAAGGCCCTCCTGGAGATATGCTTGATGGGCCACCTCCACCAAGACCATAGTTAATTTGAAAACATCATTAAAACCCTATTAAGTCATTTACTTAATAGGGTTTTATAATTGAAATTACATTGTGAAAAGTTAAAATCAAGTTAAAGGAACAAGTATTTTAAGCAATTGGCATCTAAATATTCATAACATTAAAACAAGTAAATTATGAAGCGTAATACATTAAGAATAGGTATATTTTTAGGAATGATGACATTCCTGTTTACATTTAACACTAATGCGCAATCTTCTGACAAAAATCAGGGTAGACAAAAACCTCCAACGATAGAAGAACTTTTTGAAATGATGGATGCTAATGAGGATGATAAATTGTCTTTAAAAGAAGTAAAAGGACCTTTAAAAAAGGACTTTTCAAAAATTGACACTGACGAAGACGGTTTTTTAACAAAGGAGGAATTAGAGAAAGGCCCAAAACCTAAAAGAAAGGAAGATTAAAAGTAGTAATTGAGTAACAAAACATATTTTAAATATTGGTTTACATTATTTTATAGTTTGATTATGTAAATTTGGTTGGTTGGTTAGTTTGGAAAGTTTCACAATATTTTTTGTGAAACTTTTTTATATTAAACTTTCATAAAATGGTATGGTCTAAGATAGTATAAACCTTTTATTTAATATAACCAGTTGTTCAAAGTTAAATGATACTTAGCACGTTTAATTAGTGAATTATTAATATGAAATAATTATGATGAATTTTAAATATTTATTGATAGCACCTTTTGTAGTTTTTATTTTTTTTATCTCATGTTCCAGCTCAGGAAATGAAAATCTGACTATCTGGTATCAGGATTTGGATGGTGACGGACTAGGAAACCCCGATGTTACCATAGAGTCTGAAAATCAACCTGATGGTTATGTTGCAAACAATGACGATACCAATGATAATATTGCAGCTACAGACTATGATATATCTTCAATACTTAGCAAATTTATTGGAACCGGTTTATCTTATGAAGTAAATGGAAATACAGTAACTTTTACAACCCAAGATTTACCAGATCATACAAGTCCGTATTGGCCAGTTAGTAATAGTTTGTATGAAGACTATAACGGCACAAATTCAAATTGGAATCAAAACCCAAATGAAATTGCAACTCAAAATGTTGTGCTTACCATTACTTTAAACCCAGAGGAAGCAACAACGCATCAAGCTACGAATTTGGGGCCAATTGGTATTTCAAGAAATGGTGTTGTATTTTTTAATCAGTACGCAGGGCCAGACCAACCATTAACAAGTGAAATAAATTCGTTTGATCAATGGTTAGGACACCCAACAGGAATGGATATGTATCATTATCATATTGAGCCTACTTACCTAACGCAGGAATTTGGAGAAGATGCTTTTTTAGGGCTTTTGGCCGATGGTTTCCCTGTTTATGGACCTGTTGAAAATGGCGAAACGATAACAAATAATGATTTAGATGCGTATCATGGTCATACATCTGCTACCGCCGATTTTCCTGAAGGAATCTATCATTATCATGTAACAAACCAAGACCCATATATTAATGGTAATGGTTATTTTGGTACGCCGGGTAATATTTCGAATTAGATGGATGTCTAGCAAATTAATATATATCATCTTTTTTACAGGAGTACTATATGCCTGTAATACCGTAAAACATAAACAAATTATTGAAGCATCAGATTCTAATTTGAAGCTTAATAATGGTGTTTTATTATACAAAGGCTTACCTTTTACAGGAAATTTACAAGCATATTATGTTGACAAAATTTTAAAATATGATATTGAATATGTTGATGGAAAAAAAGAAGGTTACGAGAAGTATTGGTTTAGAAATGGTTCAAAATCAATAGAGCGTTATTATACAAAAGGGCATAAATCTGGAGTACATAAAGCTTGGTGGAACGATACTGTTCTTAGATTTGAATATCATTTTAATAATAAAGGTGAGTACCATGGTATTGTTAAAGAATGGTATAAAACTGGTCAATTGTTTAAAATGTTTAATTATTTAAATGGAAAAGAGGTTGGTAGCCAACGTCTTTGGAAAATAGATGGCACTATAAAAGCCAATTATGAAGTGGTTAATGGAGAGCGATTTGGTTTAATAGGTTTGAAAAAGTGTTATACAGTGACAACAAATAGCGACGAAATTAGATGAAATATACTATTTTAATAGTATTGGTTTTTATTATTGCATCTTGTAAAAATAAGGAAGCTGAGAGTAATGAGATAGCAGAGTTACCTTATTTTAACAGTAGCGACTTTACCCCCGAGTGGAATAAAGCGATACATAAAATTCCAGCATTTTCTTTTACCAATCAAAATGGAGAAACTGTTACTAATAAAACGTATAAAAACAAGATTTATATAGCCGACTTCTTTTTTACTACTTGTCCGGGTATATGTCCTAAGCTTACAAAAAATATGACAGGTCTTCAAGAAGCATATAAAGATGACCATGATATTATGTTACTTTCTCATACTGTAATGCCTTGGAAAGATTCAATTCCTATTTTAAAAGATTATGCCCAAAGGAATGGTGTGAATGCTGCAAAATGGCATTTGGTAACTGGAGATAAGGATGAATTATATAATATAGCGAGAGCAGGGTATTTTGCTGATGAAGATTTTATAAAAACACAAGATGAAAGTGACTTTATACACACTGAGAATTTTATTTTAATAGACAAGCAAGGTTTTATACGAGGTGTATATAACGGTACTTTAAAAATTGATGTAGACCGTTTAAAGCGGCATATAGCGATTCTGAAACGGGAGATTTAGTGGTATAATTACTTTTCACGCGAATCCATATTTTGATTTTTTAGGATAGTCATTGAAATGGTTAAAAGCAGTCATGTCGATAAATATACGATTTAGACATCTCATTATATAAGCTTTAATTATAATGGGGTAATCTCCTGACTTCGATTTATTTTTTAAACTTTTTTGTTTGAAAATCGACAGTTTATTTATTTTCAGATTTCAATTCCTTTATACTGTTTACAACATCATTATGATTTAGCATGTCTTTCATAAACTGGTAAGCAGGTTTTGCAATAACCCTACTTAAAGCGGGTTCTATAACCACACATGCATCAGGACAACTTTTACAATCGTTACATTTGTTAATAGCACAGTCAATATCCTCATCATTGTCTTTAATTCTTTTTTTAATTTTTTTAATGCATAAAGTATCTAAAGCTATTTTCCCATAAATATTTTGAACATCTTCAAAAGTGAATTTATGAGGTAGGTAGATACTTATAAATCTTATATCGTCTTCTGTTTTATCAAGGTATTTTAATTTATTTTTTATGTATATGGGGAACATTTCTGTAGCCGCAACAGATGAAATAATGGCATTTATTTCGTTGGATTCATTGATCTCAAGATCTTTGCAGTAAGACAGATGTTCTTTTAAATAATTTTTGATAAATAAATCTTTATCATTTACAATGTTAACAAATACATCTTCTTTGTGTTTCTTTTTAAATACTTTATTAGTATCGACTTCCCGCTCCATTTTATTTACAGCGCTGTATAATTTATAAGCAGAAAGTAACCCTGAATTTTCGTAGATACCTCCATCGTTATATTGTCCTTTTCCTTCTATAGTGGCAGCAGGGCTTATTAGAGGGAATCTGTTTGTAGTAGATACAGCATTATAAAAAGAAAGGGTACTATTTCTTTTTGAGCCTAATTCCAGAATATCATCAGCCCCCATATATAGGAGCGAATTTATGTCTTTATGTTTATCGTCAATCTTGACAGAAACGGCCATACCCTGACCTCCTTTAATATTAGTCGTATTTGCAATAAGTATGGGAAAACCAGAATATTTTTCGTAGATATTCTTTTTCCAATAGTTCCTGAAAGGAGTAGAGTTGAATTGTAATGTATCAAATCCGGAGTATTCAGCATAAACTTTCATAGCTGATGTAGAACGATCCTTCCCTTTTGAATCACACACAAACCTAGGGACTAAAAGATGGTTTAAAAGATCCCTGCCGAGAAGATGTGTTAAATCCATAGCTAAGATGTTTTCAGTGGCTATGGTATCAATAGCGTTATCAATTTTATTTTTATGACTCAATGCCACAGTTGTGTTTACTAACCCAATAGTACCACCGGAGGCTCCGGACAGGCATACTGTATTATTAATGAAATCGGGGTGTTCTTTTATAATTTCGTTTAAAACCGCCATAGTCCACGCATTGGCTTTCATACCGCCTCCATAGCAACCAACATAGTATCGAGAATTTTGATTAGAATCTTTTCTTAACTTATTTACATAGGCTTCGAGGCTTAGTTCGCCAGATTTTTTTCTTTTAATTTGTTCTAAATGATACAAGTTACTCTTCGTGCCGTCTATAAACCTTGCTGTAATATTAAATATCAGTAAGACAAAAACGGCTGTAGCAAACGTAAAAAAGAAGCGTTTTTTGTTTTGTTTGGCGAAAACTTGATCTGATTGATTGTAATAAATAAAGTGTTTGATTATTATAACGATGATACCATAAAATAGGTAGAAGTATGATAGGATAATGATTATCGCATTAATACCCAGTGCTTGTTCTGGAAAGAAATTAATGAATATTAAAAAAAATAAATTAATAAAACCGCTGTATATTAAGATTTGAAGAAATACAATATTGTTACTCATGGAACCAAAGCTTAATTGCAATACACGTATTTTTGAAAAGAACTTTAACAAAGGGTTGCCTCCGGTAAAATCGTGACGCTTAAAATAGTCTCTTATCTTGTTTATTCTTTCGTTTATTGGAGTATCTATATTTTCGAGATTCATTAAAGTGAAAGCGTAGAAAATAGCCAATACTTTAGGATTGAAAAATACATATCTGAAAATAGATCGATATGTTCTGTAATACACATATGTAATCGATTGAAATACAATACATGTCAAGCTAATAAAAACTGTTGTTTTGTTATAGGGAGAATCAGCATATATATACAACGATATTAATAAAGCTGTATGAATAATAACGGTGGCAATTAAAAGCACTAAATAAACGAGCATGGGCCTTTTTATACTGTATGGGCTAGAGGTTTCGTTTTCATCATTGACTAAATAGACCTCTGTAGGATCATCAGTTACTCCTCCAATATTTAAAAAATCTTTATTGTCAATTTGCCATTTTTCTTTTTTCTTTTTTAAAACGTACAACCACCAGATAAGAGTTATTAGCAATGGAGTTGAAAGGCCACTAACAGAGAAATTGCAGATAAAGTTAGTGTCTGCAGTGTAAGCAATCATATAAAACAAGGCTACATAAAAGAAGGCTCCTAGGGTACGCCTTAAAAAATTAATATAGTTTTCATAATTCTTGTGACCTTTATTTTTATTGTTGTCTTGCTCAGTTTTTTTTATATACCAAATGGTACCAAATAGCCAAATTTTCCTAGAGATTCGCCAATCCTTTTCAGGGATTTTATCACCATTTTTTAAAAGAAAATAGTTTGGATAGTGTGATAGGGCGATGCAAAATATTGGTGCGAAAAAACCCAATAAGCCACCGACAAATAGAAAAGGGGATTCGTATAAATCTACTACAATAGAGTTTACCTGTGGTACTTTGGGTAAAGCAGAACCGATAATAAATAATATAATCAGGCTTATGTATGAGGACTTAATAAAATCCCAAATTATAGTCAGTCCATTTTGTATTGAATATTTTAGTATAGTCAATAGAAATATTATAAATGAAGAAGCGTAGAAAACTACTTTTATTGTAGCAATTTTTTTTGGATACGATTTATTTGTCAAGTAGTGGATGTTTTCTATAACATCAAAGGTATAAGCTGCAATAGCTGCTATTAAATATACCCAGAAAAACCATTTGTTTGTTGTGTTGTTTTTAGCTTTTGTATAGATGTAACACCCAATTATATATAACAGAAATATGGCCCATATAAAGTCTGTATAGAAGAAAAGTTTAAAGAAAAGAATAAACTTGTCATCAATAAGGGTGCTATCGAACCAATTAGCATCTATATTTTCGTCTGTAAATTGAGGACGATCAATAAGTCCATTAGTTTTGAACAGTCCAGTAAAAATGACCATACCTATAGTCAACAGAATGAATATGAAAAGGGAATATTTTGAGATACCGTTTCTTAAAAAATATTTGAAAGGGTTGTATGTTAAATTATTGTTTTTTAGCATAATATGTAGTGTTTGTATAAAATTACGTATAATTACAAAAATTGAAATACGTACATATACGTATTTTTTCAATTAAAAACTGATGTTTTATGAATAGAATAGTTCTCTTGTTAATTTTAAACATTTTAGTTCTTTTGAATTGTAA
The DNA here is from genome assembly GCF_030540835.1 of Flavivirga aquimarina. Lineage (GTDB taxonomy): Bacteria > Bacteroidota > Bacteroidia > Flavobacteriales > Flavobacteriaceae > Flavivirga > Flavivirga aquimarina. The sequence continues at coordinate 105,660 of NZ_JAUOEK010000084.1, forward strand.
ATCAAAAGAAAGATTCAAGCCAAGAAATATTTCTGAGGTTGAAATTCAAACCTTTTTGAAAGATTCCATGTTAAATGTAAGAGCTTTGGAAGTCAATGAAGGATGGGTGTCGGTTATTTCTTCAGCAGGAGTAGGTTATACTCTTTCTTTAAATAAGAATGACGCAGTTTTTAGACCAAAAATGTTAGACTCTTTAAATTACAGATCTTGTGCTTTTCAAAACAACACATTTTTTTATTTGTCAATAGGTAACCCTGTCAAATTATATAAAGCAGGTACATTGGTTTACGAAGAGATTCACGCTAAAGCCTTTTACGATTCCATGGATTTCTGGAATGACCAAGAAGGCATTGCTATTGGTGACCCTACAGATGATTGCATGAGTATTATTATTACTCGAGATGGAGGTGAAACATGGAATAAATTATCATGTGATTCTTTACCAAGCGCTAAAGAAGGAGAAGCTGCTTTTGCGGCGAGTGATACTAATATTGCCATTGTAGGGGATCGTACTTGGGTAGCTACTGGAGGAAAATCAAGTAGAGTTTTATATTCACCAGATAAAGGGAAAACATGGGAGGTTTATAATACACCAATAATTCAAGGCTTAGAAACGACAGGAATGTATTCTATTGATTTTTATGACGAACTTATTGGTTTTGCCATTGGTGGCGATTACACTAAGCCCAATGATAATGTAGCTAATAAAATTAAGACAGTTGATGGAGGCAAAACATGGGAGTTAGTAGCTCAAAATGAAAATCCGGGATATAGAAGCTGTGTGCAATATATACCAAATAGAGCAGGGAAGGAGTTAATAGCGATTGGGTTTAAAGGAATTGATTATAGTAATGATTCTGGTAATTCCTGGAAACATTTAAGCGACGAAGGTTTTTATACCATTCGATTTTTAAATGATTCGATCGCCTATGCATCCGGTGCGGGGAGGGTGTCTAAGTTAACTTTTAGGGAATAAACGAGACAGGCTGCTACGATATTTTAAATATTGAAGAATTAATTTTTTAGAAGCCCCCTTTTTATCTTTTTATTGTCTCTTTTTGTGTTCTTTATTTTTATAGTGATCTAATATTTTTCTTTTAAAATCATCTTCCGCTACTTTTAATAAAATAATTTTTTTCGGTGAAATAATTTTCAACAATTTAGAAGATAATTCCATGCGCTGTTTATGAAGTTCCTTTTCTGCTTCATTTAATTTAGTAATTAACTCTTTGGCTCTTTTATCGGTCATGGTATCTATACTAGATCTTATTTCTCGACGAATACTTCTAAGATCCTGATACTTTATTTTATTTGTAGTTTTATCATAGTTGTTATAAACAGGCCAAAACTGTTGAGCTTCTTGCTCTGTTAAATCTAATTTTTCTGTTATAAATGAAATTTTAAGTGCTTTTATTTTTTCTCTATTTTGCTGTGCTAACATATTTAGCGAAAAGAAAAATAACAATATGGGGAGTATGATTTTTTTCATGGTGTTTATTTTTATTCAACAATAATATCTTCAATGTCTAAATTGTTCAATATATATGTTTCTACGGTTTCTGTTTCTACGTTATACTCTATAAAATTTTCTTCCAATAAATCTTCTTCGGGCAGTAATGCTGCAATTTCATAAGAGCCAATATTCTCATCTATAATATAATTTTCTACTGTTTCAATGTCTAAGGAATCAAAAGTTAGTTCCTTTTCAAAAATAGAAAGATTAAATAAAAGTAATACAGCGGCAGCGACACTTGATATATAAATTAAGGTTCTTTTTTTAAATAACGGGATTACTTTTGTAGATTTCTTAGCAGAGACTTTATTTATTATGGTATCTTCTAATGTATCAAAATAGTCTTTAGGTAATTTAAAACCAGAATCACTGGACATTTTTTTAAGTTTTATATCACTTAAAATAACGTCTTCTAACTGGTTAAAATACCCGTCTGGAACTTTAAACCCGGTTTCTTTTATGTTATGTAGCTTATTTTGTTTCATTATCTTATTAGTAAGACCTATAGTTTTAAAAAAGGTTTAATCTTTAGTTAAAAACGCTTCAATTTTCTTAATGGCAATGTGATATGACGCTTTTAAGGCACCTTCACTAGTCTCCAGAATATCAGCCATATCTTTATATTTTATGTTTTCAAAATATTTCATATTAAAAACAAGTTGTTGTTTCTCTGGTAATATAGCAATAGCTTGTTGTAATTTTAGTTGAATTTCGTCACCATCAAAATAGGTGTCGGATGCTAAATCGTTTATAGCTAATCTCTGTATTTCTTCGCTTGTAACTTGCAGCCGTTTCGCATTTTTATTTATAAATGTAATTGATTCGTTGGTGGCAATACGGTATAACCATGAAAATAATTTGCTATCTCCTTTAAAGTTATGAATATTTTTGTAAACTTTAATAAATGTGTTTTGGAGTACATCGTCTGTGTCATCATGCGATTTAACAATATTACGAATGTGCCAATACAAACGTTGCTTGTAAAGCGTAATTAGTGTCCTAAAAGCTTTATCCTTTTGTTCTTCTGACTTTAGTTGTTCTATTAGTTCTGTTTCGTCGGTCACAAAAATGGTTTAGTTTTAGACTAATAAAGATACTGAAAGTTTAAACTTTATTTTTCGATTTTGTTGAAATATTGTAAATGTTTAACAATCAATTAATTATGTAATTTTAAATCGATTAAGTGTATTAAAACAACGATTAAATACATTTTTTCTTGTTTAAAACTGTTTTTTGTTTTATGTTTGTAACAGAAACCTACTTATGTTGTTAGCCTTCCCCAAGTCTATCAATGAACAAAAAAGGATAGAAGCCCAAATCTCTATCCTTTTTTATTTTTTAATATAATTCAGTTAAATCGTTTTTTAAAGTTTAAATGGATTAATTTTTTATCCAAAACTTTGCATCTCTACCAATTTGTAATAAACACCTTTTTTGCTAATAAGCTCTTTGTGTTTACCTTGTTCAACTATCTCCCCTTTGTTAAGAACGACTATTTCATCTGCATTTTGAATGGTAGATAATCTATGTGCAATAACAATAGAGGTTCTGTTTTTCATCATGTTTTCTATGGCAGCTTGTACAACTCTTTCACTTTCGGTATCTAAAGCTGAGGTCGCTTCATCCAAAATCATAATTGGAGGATTTTTAAGAACAGCTCTTGCGATACTTAAACGCTGCTTTTGACCGCCCGAAAGTTTATTTCCGGCATCTCCAATGTTTGTGTTAATGCCTTTTGGTAAATCTTTAACAAATTCCCACGCATTGGCAATTTTAAGTGCTTCGATAATGTCATCATCGGTAGCATTAGCGTTATCATTACCAAGCTTTAAATTGTTTTTAATGCTATCGTTAAAGAGAATAGCGTCTTGGGTAACTATACCCAATTTATTTCGTAGAGATTCGGTAGTTAAATCACGAATATCTGTCCCGTCTATTAAAATGTTCCCCTTATTAACATCGTAAAAACGAGTAATCAAGTTGGCAATAGTCGACTTACCGCTTCCAGATTGTCCAACAACTGCTACCATTTTACCTTTAGGAATGGTAAGAGAAAAATTGTTAAGAACGTATTCGTCTTCATATTTAAAAGAAATATTATCGAATTTTAGCTCAGAATCAAAACTTGTTTTATTAATAGCGCCTTCTTTATCTTTTAAAGGGTTTTCAGTATCAATAATTTCTTGTATTCTTTCTGCTGCTGCACCACCTTTTTTAATATTATAAAGACCTCTTGAAATCGCTTTTGCAGGTGTTAGTACATTATAGGATAGCCCCATGTATACAATAAACATACTGTCATCTAGATTAGTAGAAGTGCCACTTAATACAAGATTACCTCCGTACCATAAAATAACAGCTATGATGCATATACCTAAAAATTCACTGGTTGGAGATGCCAGATTTTGACGGTTTAGTAATTTATTTGAAAAATGGTAAAAGCGCGATGTGGATTCTTGAAATTTTTCGTTAAACTCCTCTTCGGCATTAAACCCTTTTATAATACGTAATCCTGTTAAGGTTTCTTCTAATGTAGATAGAAAAGTTCCTTGTTCCTTTTGAACGCGGTCTGATTTTCTTTTTAAACTTTTACCAATTTTGGAAATAACAAAGCCCATTATTGGAATAAAAATGAAAACAAATAATGTAAGTTGCGGACTAATGTAGAGCATCACTGCAATAGTGAAAATAATTGTTAGAGGTTCTCTAACAATAAGCTCTAAAACAGACAAAAAGGAATATTGTAAATCTAAAACATCGGCAGTTACTCTTGCCAGAATATCACCCTTTTTTTTCTCTGAAAAAAAGGAAAGAGGCAGTTCAACAGTTTTTCTATAAACTTTATTTCTAAGGTCTCTTATAACACCATTACGTAAGAATACCAGAAAATAGTTTGCAAAATAACCCGAAATGTTTTTCAACAGGAATACTGTTAAGATAAGGCAAACAACAAATACGAGTGCTTTAGAATTATCACCATTTGTATAATGGTCCATCATGAATGCCAGATATTTTTTAACAAAATCTCCTATGTCCATTAATCCAGACCATTCTGGTTTTACGGTTGGTACATTTTGCTCTTTGCTAAAAATAACATCTAACATGGGTTTTAAAGCTACAAAGGATAGTGTACCAAATAAAGCAAAAAAAATGTTGCAGATTATATGTCCAATAGCATATCGTTTATACGGTTTCGCATACCGTAAAATATTTACAAAATGATTCATCTAGTGATGTTATTATTTTTTACACTTCGACTACCTGCCCGTCCGGCAGGTGGACGCTCAGTGCAAGTTGTAACATTCTTAAAAGTTATTTTGAAATGAATTAATTCAAGTATAAAATGTGTCATTAATTAAGTTTCATATCTTTTAAGATGGCATCTATTTTAGATTCCAGTTTAGCTTCAGTGCTATTAAAGGCTTCGACAGATTCTAAAGTATCATTAACGCTAATGTAGAATTTTATTTTAGGTTCTGTACCACTTGGTCTTAGTGCTATTTGACTCCCATCTTCTGTATAATAAATTAATACATTAGATTTTGGGATGTCAATAGTAGTTTCTTTACCTGTAATCATGTCTTTGGTAATAGATAATTGATAATCTTCAACTTTTACTACTTTCGATCCGTTAACTACGGTTAGTGGATTTTCACGGGCATCAACCATCATTTGCTTGATTTCTTCTGCCCCTTCAATGCCTTTTTTAGTCAGAGAAACTAAGCGTTCTTTATAAAATCCATGTGCTACATATAATTTAATAAGTTCATTGTAAAAAGAACTTCCAATAGCTTTAGAGTGTGCTGCTATTTCACAGGCCAAAAGTGTTGATGTTACGGCATCTTTGTCTCTAACAAAGTCACCAACCATAAAACCAAAACTTTCTTCGCCACCTCCAATAAAATCAAGCTCAGGGAAATCTTTTATTAATTTTGCTATCCACTTAAAACCAGTTAAAACAATTTTGCTGTCTACACTATAGGCTTCAGCAAGTTTGTTTAGCATTGGCGTAGATACTATGGTAGATGAAATAAACTCTTTCCCTTTTATCTTACCTTCAGATTTCCATTGTTTTAATAAGAAATCAGTCATCATTAACATGGTTTGGTTTCCGTTAAGTAGTTGTAACTTATTTTCAGAATTACGAACTGCTACACCTAACCTGTCACAATCGGGATCTGTACCTATAACAATGTCTGCACCAACCTCGTTAGCTAATTCTAATGCCATTTTTAATGCTGCCGGTTCTTCCGGGTTTGGAGAGGCTACGGTTGGGAAATCCCCGTTAGGCACTTCTTGCTCTTTTACGATATGAACATTTTTATATCCGGCACGTTTTAAAGTTTCAGGAACTGCCGTAATTGATGTTCCATGAAGTGATGTGAAAACAATTTTAATGTTATCTTTTGCTTCTTGTGAAGCACTACCACTACCATTTTTTACCGATGCATCTATAAATACATCATCAACATCTTTCCCTATATAATGGATGAGATTATTATTGGCTTCAAATTTTATATCGGCATAATCCAGATCGTTTATTACCTGTATCACAGCATTATCATGTGGAGGTACTAACTGGCCTCCATCTTGCCAATATACTTTATAACCATTATATTCTGGTGGATTGTGTGACGCAGTTAAAACGATACCACAATGGCAATTTAAATGTTTTACAGCAAAAGAAAGTTCTGGAGTTGCGCGCAAATCTTCAAATAAATAAACCTCTATATTATTTGCCGAAAACACATCTGCTACAACTTTAGCGAGTGTTTTACTGTTATGTCTACAATCATAGGCAATAGCTACTTTTAGATTTTCATTAGGAAATGATTGGTGTAAATAATCACTTAAACCCTGAGTACTTTTTCCAAGAGTGTATTTGTTTATGCGATTGGTACCTACACCCATAACGCCACGCATACCACCAGTTCCAAATTCCAAGTCTTTATAAAAACTTTCCTGAATATCTTTTGGATTATTGGCAATGCTATCTTTGATGAAAGCTTGTGTGTCATCATCAAAAGTTGGAGTTAACCAGGCATTTATTCTATCTAAAATCTTTGGTTCTATGTAAATCATGTCTTAAATTAAGTATGAGCAAAAATAGTTAATTTGTCAGATAAATTCTTTCTTTTTTCTATCGAACTAATATTTAATAACGCAAACGTTTTAGTGTTTTATAAGTCCTCCAAGAGTCATATTTTAAGAAAAAAACAACCATTCTAATTAAAATTTAATTCATTTTTAATTGAGTAACGTTTTCTGTCTTGTTTGGTTCGTAAAACAATTTCTCCTAAGAAACCTGCAACAAAAAATTGTGTACCAATAATCATAGTTGCTAGTGCTATATAGAATTGCGGCCGTTGTGTAATAAGTCTACCTGTAGGGTTTAAAAATAACTTATCTATACCCAAATAGAAAGAAAACCCTAAACCGATGGTAAACATAATAAACCCTAAAGCACCAAATAAATGCATAGGACGTTTACCGAAGCGTGATAAGAACCAAATGGTGATTAAATCTAAAAACCCATGAATGAAGCGGTTCATCCCAAATTTTGTTTCACCATATTTTCTAGCTTGATGCTGTACTACTTTTTCACCTATTTTTGAAAACCCAGCATTTTTAGACAGAACGGGGATATAACGATGCATTTCACCATTAACATCAATGTTCTTAATCACATCTAACTGGTAAGCTTTAAGGCCACAATTAAAATCGTGTAATTTAACACCAGAGGTCTTTCTGGCAGCCCAGTTGAATAATTTTGAAGGTAAATTTTTGGCAATAACAGAATCGTAACGTTTCTTTTTCCAGCCAGAAACCAAATCGAAACCGTCATTTGTAATCATGTTGTAAAGTTCCGGGATTTCATCGGGATTGTCTTGTAAATCGGCATCCATAGTAATAACCACATCGCCATTTGCTTTTTCGAAACCAGCATGAAGTGCTTGTGATTTACCAAAATTCTTAAAAAACCGAATGCCTTTTACATGTTGGTTTTGTGATGCTAATTGTGTAATAATTTGCCAGGAATTATCTGTACTACCATCATCAATAAAAATAATTTCATATGAAAAATGATTGGATTGCATAACTTTTGCAATCCAATCATGTAATTCTGTTAAAGAGTCTTGTTCGTTTAGTAGTGGTATAACTACAGATATATTCATTTAAAAGGTTTCAATATTTACTATTCAAAAATAATGAATTTATTCTGTGTCTGGGTTACTTTTTTTCATTGCAGCTGCAACTATTAGTCCTATGATTGCAAAAAAGATAATACTTTGCGCTAAAGATTTAAATTGAGTGCCTATAGCGAAAGTATCTTGATTCTCAATTTGTTCAACACTTTCAGCAATTTTTTCAATTGGAGCGCCTGCACTCCTCATAAAGTTTTCCGTATTGCTAATCAAAATATCTTTTATTTCTAGTGAAGCTTGTGGATCGATAAAATTAAAAATGATAATTGAAACTAATGTGCTTATAATTATGCCTACGGTAACTGTTATAAAAAAGGAAGAAAAAGCTTGTTTGAAGGAAAGAAAGTTATTAAAGTAAGCTTTAATTTTTGCAGTAGCAACTATCCCGAAAACTATAATAGCTAATGGTAAAATTAAAAGCATAACCCAATAATTCACCAATAACCCAAGATTTATTGTATATCCTAAAAGCGTAAATAAAGATAAACCAATTCCTAAATATAAACCATAGTTTATAGCAATAGACTTTAAAGATTTTTCCATAATATTTTGTTTAAAATGTTAGTTGAATTATTAGTATTCAAAGATAGTGAAACGTTACACAAGCGGTCTAAATAAAAAACAATAAAAAGCATTGTGCATTTCTAAAAAATACTTAAATTTGCAGCTCTAAAATTGTAAAGAATAAAAAGATTTAGTGATGAGAAAAGGTATACATCCAGAAAATTATAGAATAGTAGCATTTAAAGATATGTCTAACGATGATGTGTTTTTAACAAAATCTACTGCAGAAACAAAGGAAACTATAGAGGTTGATGGCGTTGAGTATCCACTTGTTAAAATGGAGATATCAAGAACATCACACCCATATTACACTGGTAAATCTAAATTAGTAGATACAGCTGGTCGTATTGACAAGTTCAAAACTAAATACGCTAAATTTAAAAAATAATTTAATCGTATTATAATATATATTAAGCCTTTCATAAACTGAAAGGCTTTTTTATTTTATCTAATTGAGTTACTTTTGAAAATGTAAATAAAAGGCTATAAAAACTAAAGCTTCTAACTCACAACTTTAATTTTTTATGAATTATATTCTTTTTGATGGATCTTCTCGTAACAATTTGTTACCATTTACATTCACCAGACCGGTTGCAGATATTAGAATTGGAATTTTAACCATTCGTGAAAAATGGGAATTTTTTTTAAACTCAACTACGACTACAGTTACCGAAGATTATTTGTCTGATAAATACCCAATGGTAGAAATGGAAGAAAATGTGATGATTCATGCATCGTATCTTCCAAATCTAAAATTGGTTGAAATGATAAAAGGATTAAAAGAAAACCAGGCCATTTTTAAAGGAGAAGATGTTATTGCCTTTTTTGCTAAAGAAGCACAAGATGATATCGATTTTGATCGGTTTGAAATATTTGAGTTTAATGACAATATTATAAAGGTTGAAAATACTTGGGATATATTTTCTAAAAATGGAGAAGCCATTCAAGAAGATTTTAACTTAATTACAAAAGACAGAGTATCTCAATCTATACCGCCTAGTAATAACATTATAGCTTCGGAGAATATTTTTATCGAAGCAGGAGCAACATTGGAATTCGTGACGCTTAATGCAAGTAAAGGTCCCATTTATATAGGAAAAGATACAGAAATAATGGAAGGCACCACCATACGTGGTCCTTTCGCTTTATGTGAGCATGCCGTAGTTAAAATGGCTGCAAAAATTTATGGACCAACGACTATTGGCCCTTATAGTAAAGCTGGTGGTGAGATAAATAATTCTGTATTATTTGCCAATTCAAATAAAGGACACGACGGTTATTTAGGAAATTCTGTTTTAGGTGAATGGTGCAATTTAGGAGCAGATACTAATAATTCTAATCTAAAAAATAATTATGCTGAAGTACGATTATGGGATTATGAAACAGAAGGTTTTGCAAAAACAGGTTTGCAGTTTTGTGGACTTATGATGGGAGATCATAGTAAATGTGGTATCAATACCATGTTTAATACAGGAACTGTAGTTGGTGTGAGTGCTAACATTTTTGGAAGCGGATTTCCTAGAAATTTTGTGCCAAGTTTTAGTTGGGGGGGGAATGGTGGTTTTACTACGTATTTAACAAAAAAAGCCTTTGAAGTGGCAGGAGTCGTTATGTCAAGACGAGGTATTGAATTTGGAGAACAAGATAAAGCTATTCTTGATAATGTATTTGAAGAAACTAAAAAATATAGAAGAGAATAAAAACTTTTAGTAACTTTAGTTCGTAACAAAACGGAGTTATGAAGTGTTTTCTGTATGTATTTTTATTGGGACTGATTGGCTTTGCGCAAACAGAAAACGTTACAGTTACAAATGTAAAAATAAACACAGAACATCCGCACTTTGGCTTAATGCGAATTGCAGATAACAAGATTATATTCATATCTCATTTACTAGATAAAAAAGGGCGGTTAAAACGATTTCAGGGAGCTCCTTTATTAACTATTTATCAAGGAGATTGGTCTAATAATGGTAACATCGAAAATGTAAAAGCCATAGAAATAGACCCAAAACAAAAGATTTCCAATATTACCAGCGCTACAATATCTCCTGATGGAAAATTACTTTATTTAACCACAAGATATACCTATAAAAATAAACCTAAAGGAGACTTTAATATGGATAACTTTCATATTGAAGTAGGTGAATTTAAAGCTGGTTTAGGGTGGACAGATTTTAAGGTACTTCCTTTTTGTAAACCGAGATACTCTTATGCGCACCCTGCTTTAAGTAAGGATGGAAAAACTTTATATTTTACAACTAACCAAAGAGGTGGTAAGGAAACTACTAAAGGCGGATCGGATATTTTTAAAGTTGATGTTTTAGGAAACAACACCTATAGCAACCCTAAAAACCTGGGAAGTAAAATAAATTCCTATAGTCGCGAAATGTTTCCTTTTATAAGTGATGATAGTACCTTGTATTTTGCATCAAATAAGGCAGGTGGTTTTGGAGGATTTGATATATATAGAAGTAAAATGGGCGATGATGGCACCTTTGAAAAAGCCGTTAAATTACCAAAACCAATTAATAGCAAAAAAGATGATTTCTCCTTAATAATTGATGCTAATAATAGTACTGGTTATTTTTCATCAAAACGAGAAAAAGGAAAAGGGGATGATGATATTTATTATTTCGCAGAAAACTAAAAATGCTTCATGTTAGGACTTTTACTTATTTATTTTATTGGAAAAAGATTTTATGATCTATCGGAAGAATATAGCCAAAATAAATGGCTGTATGCTATATTAGGTATTGTCATTTATTATGTTGGAACTTTTATAGTTAGTATCGTTTTAGCAGTTTTAATTGAGTTTGGAATAATCGATATAGACTTAGAAAACAGCTTTGTAATAGGCTTAATAGCTTTGCCATTTGGAATTGGCGCGGTGTATTTATTTTATATTCTATTAGAGAAAAAATGGAAAAAAGCTGTGGTTGTAGTAAAAGATGAAATAAGCGATATTGGAAAAAATATTGAAGACTAAAGCATTGTTTTTTTGTAAAAAAAATAAAACAATTTTCCTATGTACCGATAACTTCGTCGTTCTGTAATTTAATTTGGTTCTATATCGAAATAGTGATAGTATAACCATACTATTTTTTTATATTAGCTATAAGTTTACAACTTTTAAGAGATATAGACTTTTATCATAAGCCCCAAAAAGATAAATAGTGTTGCATATTTTTAAAAATGAAAAAAAAATAAGTATTATTTTTTTTATTATTTTAACTATAGATATTTTAGTTAAACTAAATCTTAGCCCTTTTCCATATAGATATATTTCCAAGCCATTAGTAATAATACTGCTATCGCTATATTATTATTTTAATACTAATGAGAGGAGACATAAAAAAAAGTTATGGATAACCTTAGCACTGTTTTGCTTTCTAGTAGGAGATATGCTTATTTTAAAACATACTAATATTATTTTTTTAAGTATTAGTATGTTTTTTTTCGCTATGGGGAAAGCCTTTTTAAGTTTGCGACTTTCTCACAGATCAGATTTCAATATTATGAGACTGATCCCCTTTTCTATGATCTTGTTTACTTATACATTTTTTATAGTGAGTTTTCTTTATAATAGTTTGAAAGGCTTTTTTATACCGGCATTGATTTCCTTTTTTGTATCACTTTTACTTATTGAATTTGCTTTTTTAAGAAAAGATGTTGTTAACAAAGTTAGTTACTTATATGTGCTTTTAGGAACTGTTTTTTATGTGCTTTGTGAGAGTATGATTGCAATAAAAACATTTAAAATGGATTTGCCAATGCAAGATGTTTTAATTATGGCGGTTTATGGTATAGCTATGTATCTTATTGTTTTTGGAATTGTAAGAGAGAATAAAAAAGGAGGTGGTATTAGTTTTTTTTAACCTGTCTCAAGTCCAATAGGTTAATAGGGTTAATCCCTAGTCCAGAAACACGTTTTCTGGTAAAACGAATTACTTCGTCGTAAAATAAAGGAACCATAATAGCATTTTGCATAGCAATAGAATCCATGGTAGTATACATATGTTTTCGTTTTTCAATATCGGTTATGGTAAAAGCGTTATTGTATAGACTGTCTAGTTGTGTGTTTTTAAAATGAAAATAATTTGAACCATTAGGCGCAAAATTTTTACTGTAAAAAATTGACAAATAATTTTCGGCATCTAAATAATCCGCTACCCAAGAACTTCTAAACATGTCTACTTTTCCATTAGATCGGGCACTTCGTAAAGTTGCTTCAGGCATAACATCTACATTAATTGTTAAACCTGCTTTTTCCAGTTCACGTTGTATAAATTCGCAAAAACTTAAATAATTACTGGTGGTTATTAAAGTAATTTCAGGATTGGAAATACCACTCTCTTTTTTAAACTGATCTACTAACTGTTTTGCCTTGTCGGGTAAATAAGAAAAGCCAATAGATTCATTGTAACCTTGAAGTCCTTTTGGAATGAAACCACCATTTGCCGGATTACCAACACCATTATTTAAATAGAGCATCATTTTTTTTCTGTCAAAACCATAATTAATTGCTTTTCTTATGAGTTTAGACTGTATTTCGGGCGTTTTAGAATCTAGATAAAAGCCCAAATACTCCGTATTTAGGTAAGGACCACGAATCATATTTACGGTTTCAGAATAGGCACTGCGTAATTTTCCATCGGCTGTTAAAAGCTCATCTTTATATGAAGCATCCAAACCAGAAAGATAATCTATATTGCCTTGGGCAAACTGTAAAAATTCACTTTGTTTATCGGGTAAAAAGGTAATAGCAACAGCCTCTAAATAGGGTAGAGGGTTTCCTTTAGAGTCTTTTTCAAAATAATTTTCATTCCTTCTAAGAACAAGTTTAATGTTTTCTTCCCAGCGTTTAAACTTAAAAGGTCCGGTACCTATAGGATTCGACCTAAACTCAGTACCATAATGTGTTACAATTTCTTTTGGAACTACCGAGCAGTATTTCATAGATAATAGACCGATAAAAGCAGGAAATGGCTGTTTTAATGTGATCTGGAAAATGGTATCATTTATGGCCTTAAAATCATCAACTTTGTTTAAAACCCAGCTTCCGGGAGCAGCAACTTTTTCGTCCCTTAAACGGTTTAAACTATATTCGAAATCCTTAGCAGTTACTAACCGTGTTAAGCGGTCTCCAAATAATTCATGTTTATGAAAATAGACATCATTTCGTAAGTTGAATGTGTAAGTGATAGCATCATTAGAAATAGTCCAGTTTTTAGCGATACAAGGTTTAATGTTTAAGGCACTATCCAGTTGAACAAGCCCGTTGAATAATTGATTATTTGCCGAATTGTCTTGTAAAGTTCTGGAAAAAGCAGGATCTAAAGTATTAATATTGGCATATTCGTTATATCTAAAAACTAAATGTTCTTTGTTTGCTAATGTATTGTCTGTGCATGAGATTAATAGTAAAGAAAAGCTTATTAAAAATAAATAAGGTGTTAAGTATTTTATGCTAGTTTTTAATGATTTCATTTAAAAGCAGATAGTTTAAAAAATTATTGTTTATCCTTCGGGTAAAGCTTTCCAGTTTTTTATGACACCAGAATAAAAATAGATAAAAAGTAAATTAATTATGAATAAGACATAACTCCAGTTTACACCTAAACTCCCCATTAAATTAAAACAATCTTTATTATTGAAATCAAAAGAATAATTTCCAACACAAGCATCAGATTGGTGTAAAGATATTATTGTAATTATTAGAAAGACATAAAGAATAAACCCAGAAATAGACATGTTTAGACAAATAGCTACAACAAGTTTTTTAAGTTTTTTTGAATAAAAGATAGGAATAGATAAAATGATGGCACCTAAAATTAAAGTTAAGTACGATACAAAATACCCAGAGTTATTATCATTGAATTTAGTTATATATGAGAATAGAACTGTTAGCAGAGTTACAAAAACAGTTAATATACCACTACTTATAACTGTGAATAGTAATGCTTTTAATCCTGTGACTCTAAACATAAAAATTAAAGAAGAGAAAAAGAATGAAAACCATATAAAAAAATGGATACTTTCTTGGAGTGGGTTACTTGCTTTTATTTCTTTAATATTATCAAAAACATAGTGTAGAGCATTATTGTCTAAATAATAATCTGTAATATGATTTTTGTAAAAAGTATCAATAGCGGTTTTCGGTTCAGTATCGGCAAATTGTATAGTTTCTTTAGGAGCGGTTCTAATTAAGTGTTTTAACTCGAAATTGTCATTTGGATGATAAACCATCTTAAACCATTCATCAGCAGTCAGATTATGTCTAATTTCATATGTATCACTAACCATTAAAAAATCTGCCAATATTTGTTTTATTTCATCAGAATTATTTCGTTTTAAAAGGTCGTAACCTTGTTTATTCCATAGTTCCTGATTTTCATTAAAATCTTGTTGGTAACTATAGTTATCATATTCATATTCATATTCATAAAGTTGATTGGTATAATTATATTCGATAACATCGTATGCTAATTTATCATCGCTAGATTGATAAAATATTTTTGAATAATTAAAGTAACTTGGGCTATTAGTTTGAACAAAACTTGAAATATCAAAAAGGGAATCTTTGTAAAAGTAAGTTCTAACTGAATCTTGTGTTTTGTGATAGACAAACCCTTTATAGGTTGAATCTTTAAATCCTTGATCTAATGTGCCTTTCTTTTTGTAAAGGGTGTAAAATCTATATTTAAAATCTAAAAAACTTAAAAACAAACTGTCATTGTCAGTATGTATTCCTTTAGAAATCGTTTCACAATACAATGTGTTGAATGGATGCGGATATCTACGTTGATTAATTGTATAGTCAGTTATCTTTTCTGAAAAAAATAGAGAAGCACTATTAGAAATAATAATTTCTTTTTCTATGCGTTCATCATCATACTTGGATGAGATATATGATTTGACTCCAAAATTATATGAGATATAAAACGTAGTAGAAAAAAAAGTTATAATTAAATAAATTAAAAATTGTTTAAATAATTTTACTCTGGACGTTGGATAAAAACTTTTGAAGGCATTATTTTTAAATAGAAAAATAAGCCATGTAACAAGTATTAAGGTAGATAAAATAATACTTA
The DNA here is from genome assembly GCF_030540835.1 of Flavivirga aquimarina. Taxonomy (GTDB): domain Bacteria; phylum Bacteroidota; class Bacteroidia; order Flavobacteriales; family Flavobacteriaceae; genus Flavivirga; species Flavivirga aquimarina. The sequence continues at coordinate 121,034 of NZ_JAUOEK010000084.1, forward strand.
TAAAAATTGTACCATTTTCAAAAAAGATAGATTTAGCACCGTATTCGTGTAAAATTTTTGGATTTGTAATAGCTAAGAACCCAAAAATAAAGAATAAAATATGTAAAATTAGTGTAGACGATAATACCCAAACTAATTTTGTATTCCAAATTATGGGATAATTTTCAAGTAAATATTGATTGATTTTATATATAAGTTTTTTCATTGATTTGGCTTTAAGAAACAAAGAAACGTCTTGTCGATTGTGTTATATTACGCGTATAAGTAACATCAATTTTGTGCTTTCCTAAAGTTTCAAGAACTAAAGGGAAAGCTGTTTCAATAGAGAAATAAGCAATAAAAATACCACCATTAAAAATTAACTTTTCAAGACTCAAATCAGCAAAAATTTGTTTGAGCTTTTCTCTTTCACAATGGCAATCAATTTCTACGATTAAATGACTTTTAGCGTTTACAACTGTATTTTTATCTTCATTCTCTTTATATAAACCGTTTTTAAGATATATGACTTTGTCAGAGACTTTTTCTACCTCATATAATTGTTGGGAACTTAATATTAATGCAATGGGGTTATTTATAGAATTACAGATAGATTTCAAATCTTCTAAAATTACTTGTTGGGCTAATACGTCTAAATTGGCTAATGGTTCATCTAAAAGCAGTAATTCAGGTTGTCTTAATAATGTTCGTGCTAATTCAAAGCGCATTTTATAACCAGAAGACAGCTCATTCCATTTTAAATGTTTGTAATTCCATAATCCAAAACGAGCAATCATCATTAAAACTCTAGTTTCATTTTCTTGTGGGCTTAAGCCGTAGTTTGATAAAACAAATTTTAAATTATCTTTAAGACTACCATACCATTTTTGAGTTCGTTGCGGGATATATACCAAGTTAGAACGTAAATCATAGTCGTTATTAAATTCCTTATCAAAATTAAATTTTAAATCCCCCTCATTGTGCTTTAGCTCTTTTGCTAAAATTCTTAATAATGTGGTTTTTCCATTTCCATTTTCACCTACTAGCCCATATACGTCTCCCTTATGAATATTGATTGAAATTGGACCTAATTTAAAACGATTAAAACCATAACTTTTAATAAGGTTAGAACCACTTATAACAGGGGTTTCTGTATTATAATCGTCAATTGGAATTTTAGATATTCTATTTAGAATTTGAAGACTTCTTTTTATTAATTCATCTTCCTCATCGGGAAATTTTTCTTTCCAATCAGTTAGTTCTATGACATCGTTATAAACATCTAAGTTTTGAGTATCTATAGCACAATCCATAAGTTTTCGGTATCCTAAGAAAGTGTCTTTGTTTTCAAAAAAAGTAATGACTTCTTTAATTCGTACTTCAGCTCTTGTCATTGTTTATTAATAAGTTATTTGCTTTTAATTCAAGTCTTCATACTTAGATTGTATTACTTGTAGCAATTACGTAAATTTGCAGGCTTTTAAGTTAGAAAACAAGTAAATATAAATACATTTCTATCGTAAAGGAAATGAAAAACAATAAATGAAGAAAAAAGTCGCATTTTATACTTTAGGTTGTAAACTGAATTTTTCAGAAACATCAACTATTTCCAGAAGTTTTACTAATGAAGGCTTTGATCGTGTGGACTTTTCAGAAAAAGCAGATATATACGTCATTAATACCTGTTCGGTTACCGAGAATGCAGATAAACGTTTTAAAACCATTGTAAAACAAGCTCAAAAAGCAAATGCAGAAGCTTTTGTTGCAGCCGTAGGGTGTTATGCGCAATTAAAACCTCAAGAATTAGCAGATGTTAATGGTGTAGATTTGGTTTTAGGAGCTACAGAGAAATTTAATATTACTGCTTTTATCAACGATTTACTTAATGATCCCGATCGTAGTCGAGGGGCTGGGCAAGTACATGCTTGCGAGATAGAAGAAGCCGATTTTTATGTAGGGAGTTATTCTATAGGAGATAGAACTCGGGCATTTTTAAAAGTTCAAGATGGTTGTGATTATAAATGTACCTATTGTACCATACCTTTAGCGCGCGGTATTTCACGAAGTGATACCATGGAAAATGTTTTAAAAAATGCTAAAGAAATTTCTAAGCAAAATATAAAAGAAATTGTGCTTACTGGTGTTAATATAGGTGATTATGGTAAAGGAGAGTTTGGTAATAAAAAACACGAACATACTTTTTTAGATTTAGTTACAGAACTGGATAAGGTTGAAGGTATAGAACGATTAAGAATTTCGTCTATTGAACCTAACCTTTTAAAAAATGAAACAATTCATCTGGTGTCCGAATCCAGAGCTTTTGTTCCACATTTTCATATTCCATTACAATCGGGGAGTAACATCATTCTTAAAAAAATGAAACGTCGTTATATGCGCGAATTATATATAGATCGTGTTTCAGAAATAAAAAAAGTGATGCCTCATGCCTGTATAGGTGTAGATGTTATTGTTGGGTTTCCGGGAGAAACAGATGAACATTTTTTAGAAACTTATAATTTCTTGAATGCATTGGATATCTCATATTTACACGTGTTTACATATTCTGAGCGTGATAATACAGAAGCTGCAGACATGAACGGCGTTGTACCAAATAATATAAGGAGTAAGCGTAGTAAAATGTTACGAGGTTTATCTGTTAAAAAGCGGAGGGCTTTTTACGAAAGCCAACTTGGTAATACAAGAACTGTTTTATTTGAAAGTGAAAATAAAGAAGGCTATATACATGGGTTTACCGATAACTACGTTAAGGTAAAAACACCTTGGAATCCAGAATTGGTAAATACATTACACCATGTAAATCTCACAAAAATTGATGATGATGGCCTAGTAAGATTTGAGTTTACAAACGTACTTTCAAACTAAAAACCTTATTTATATACATATTAGCGCAGGTTTTACTCACTTTAACTTATTTATTATGTAAATAAAATGGCACGGTATATTTTCGAAGCGATTAATCATGCCCCAAATATGAATAAATTACTTTTTATTTTATGCTTTGCACTATTATTTACTAGTTGTTCTGTAGAGGACAATAACATTTCTGTTGTAGGTACATGGAAGTTAACTGCTAGGAATGTAGTGGATGGATTTGATATTAATAATGATGGTACTGTTGATACTAATATCTTAAATGAAGTAGACTGTGTTAACAATGAGACTCTAATTTTTGAAACCAATGGAGTCGTGTCTTCAAATAAAACGTATAACCCAGATATTGATATCGCTTTATTGGATGGTACTACAGATGACTATATCTTTAATGTAACATGCGACGAACAAGGCATTATTGGTTTTGCCACTACATATACTCAAGATATGAATACTGTTACGTTTAATGATAACGAATTTACTATAATTGGTAATCAGTTATCCCGAGAGATTAAAGAAAGCATTAAAATATATAACGAAGATTTTACAGAAATAGTAGCCACCAAAGATTTAACATTAATTTACACTAAACAATAAGTGGATTATAAGTGAATTCATAAAAAAATCCGAAACTATTAATTTCGGATTTTTTTATTAGTTTTTGTTTCAAAAATTAAATTCTTACTCCAACAGGAAGCATACGCTTGTATTTTCTGTTACTTCTTACAAACTTTGCAATTTCAGGGCTAGTTGGTACAACGCTTAAATTACGTTCTTCAATTTGTTCGAAAACAGCTACTAAAAAGTCTTTGCTAAAATCTTGGTCCTTAATCTCTTCTGGAATAACTAGTTTAGTTAAAAAAATCTTCCTTTCTTGTAAAGAGTATTCTATTTTAGCAAGGTGATCATCAACTTTTATTTCAAATTGGCGTAAAAAGTCATTATCAATTAGTTCTGCAGCTTCAACCATGGTAATTTTTGTTTTTATTTCTTAAGGAATCTTAATAATAGTGAGTACTATTTATATAACTTTGTTTTGCAAAAGTACAAAAAAAATGTCATTAATAAAGTTAAAACTAGGTTAATAGCTTATAAAATAAACCGTTAGAGTAAGTTTTGATTTAATTTTAAGCAATTAATCTATTAACCGCTACTATAATTTAAATGAACGAAGAGATCATACATGTTTATTTAATGCCAGGAATGGCAGCTAATCCAACGATTTTTGAACACATTAAATTACCAGAAGATCAATTTAAGATTCATTGGCTTGAGTGGATTATACCAAATGATAATGAATCTATTAGTAGCTATGCTTTAAGAGTTGTAAATAATATAAAACATGAAAATATAGTATTGCTTGGCGTGTCGTTTGGAGGTGTTTTGGTTCAAGAGATAAGCAAACATATAAATGTTAGAAAACTCATTATAGTATCTAGTGTTAAGTCCATGCACGAATTACCCAAGCATATATTATTAGCAAAAAAAACCAAGGCTTATGCATTAATACCAACACAATTAATAAGTAATATTAATTTGCTTATAAAATATGTTTTTGGCGGTAATATAAAAAAGCATATAGAAATGTATAAAAAGTACCTATCTGTTGCAGATAGTAAATATTTAAGCTGGGCTATTAAACAAATGGTATGTTGGGATCAAAACGAAAATATACCAGATATTGTACATATACACGGAGATAAGGATACTGTGTTTCCTATTAAAAATATAACAGGCTGTATTACTATAGCAAATGGCACACATATCATGATTATTAATAAATATAAATGGTTTAACGAGAATTTACCACGTATAATTTTAGAAAATTAAATAAAAATTTTACCTTTAAACAAAACTTATTAAAAATGAAGACAGTACAGAAACTATTAGCGTTTGTGGGATTATTAAGTTTATCGGCTTTATTTATTTATGCCCTTCAGGACGCACCTACGGATGAGAATTTCGAAAAAAAATTAATTAACGATTATAATGTTTATGCATTACAAGTTCCAGATAATTTAAATTTTTCTGGCGAACCGATGCCGCTTAAAAACCCTGATATTTTAGAGCGAATGGATAGAGAATTATTAGTTAATACCTATTGGCAATCTAATGGTTTGTTAATGTTTAAACGTGCTAAAAAGTATTTTCCAATAATAGAACCTATTTTAGAAAAGCATGGTATTCCAGATGACTTTAAATATTTAGCAGTTATAGAAAGTGGTTTAACAAATGCAGTATCTCCAGCTGGAGCTAGAGGTGTTTGGCAAATTATGAAAGCAACAGGGAGAGAAAATGGTTTAGAGATTAATGACAATGTCGATGAACGTTATCATTTAGAAAAAGCAACAGAGGTAGCCTGTAAATACTTATTAAGATCTAAAGAAAAACTAGGTTCGTGGACTTTAGCAGCAGCTGCATATAATGCAGGAGTTGCAGGAGTGTCTAGAAAACTTAAAGAACAAAACGTTTCTAATTATTATGATTTACTGCTTATTGAAGAAACCGGACGCTATATTTTTAGAATAGTAGCATTAAAAGAAATTTTATCGAACCCGGATAAGTATGGTTTTAATTTTAGAGAAAAGGATTTGTATAACAATGTGCCTACATATAAAGTAGAAGTTGATACACCAGTAACAGATTTCTCGAAATTTGCACAAGAGCATGATATTAATTACAAAATATTAAAACTACATAATCCTTGGTTACGCGAATCGCACTTAAACAATAAATCAAGAAAATTATATACAATTGATATACCCGAAAAAGGATATTATCATGCGCAGTAAATAAACAAAAAAAGAGGGTTATTTCCCTCTTCTTTTTTGAGCTCTTACAGAACCACCACTGCCATAGTGTTGATTAGGCATTTGTGAGCGTTTCATATTTTGTTTCATCACTTTTATCTGATCGGTCAACATACCTTGTTTATCCAATTTTTGAGCTTCAGATAGTAGTTTTTGAGCTTCCTGCTTTCTACGTTTGGAAAAAGCTATACCAGATAAATTTAATTTTGCCATCGCCAGATCATGATCCATAGACAGTCCTAAAGAGATCGCCTTTTTAAAATACTTTTCAGCATCATTCATATTACTTTGCGATACCATAATACCATGTAAATAATTATAATAGCCTTGCTGTTTTCTAACTAAAGCAGATTCTGGATTTTTAATTTTGTTAAGCCATTTTTTAGCGCCGTCAAAATCTTGTTTACGTAATCTTAAAAAAGCTAATAAAATAAATTCATTTTTAAAATAAAGGAATATAAAAATTAAAGAAAGTAGTATGAACATAATACCATTTCCTATATAACCTTCAGTAAATTGATATACTGCATAAGCAATAATGCCGATAGCTATAATTAGTTTTATAATTTTATTATACATTTTAATAAGTTTGTAATGTGAATTGACCTTATTCGTATATAATAAATAAAGTCTCCTTAGTTTTAGACTGCAAAGAAACTAAATTTTTATTAAAAATAACTCATAGATATTTAACAAAAAGGATTGATTAACCTTATAAAAAATAAAGGTTTACTAGAATCTTTTTATCAAAAAAAATAATTAAAAATATTTTTTAAAAAATGGTTTGCAAAGTAATAAAGGCTTTGTATATTTGCCCTCGGTTTTGGAGAACGCCCAACCGATAGAAATACTATTCAGATTTTAAAGATACAAGATAATGAGTAAAAGAACATTTCAGCCTTCTAAAAGAAAGAGAAGAAACAAACATGGTTTCAGAGAAAGAATGGCTTCTGCTAACGGTAGAAAGGTATTAGCACGTAGAAGGGCTAAAGGAAGAAAAAAAATATCTGTGTCATCTGAAACTAGACATAAGAAATAATGATTAACAATTGTTGATATTTTAAAGGTGTTACTTAAGTGTAACGCCTTTTTTTATATCTAATGAATATTATTTTTGTAACAAATTATTATTACATTACATAACCAGTAAAAAATGCCAAAAAATTCAAAACTAAAATCGATACTAATAATTGGTTCAGGTCCAATAGTTATTGGACAAGCATGTGAATTCGATTATTCAGGTTCTCAGTCTTTACGATCTCTTAGAGAAGACGGAATTGAAACGATTCTTATTAATTCCAATCCAGCAACTATCATGACAGACCCTTCTATGGCCGATCATGTTTATTTGCTCCCTCTTAATACAAAATCCATTATCAAAATTTTAAAAGAGCATCCACAAATTGATGCTGTTTTACCAACTATGGGAGGACAAACAGCTTTAAATTTATGTATAGAAGCTGATGAAAAAGGCATTTGGAAAGATTTTGGAGTTGAATTAATAGGTGTAGACATTAATGCTATAAACATAACAGAAGATAGAGAACAATTTAGAGAATTGATGGGAAAGATAGGTGTGGCTATGGCTCCACAAGCTACAGCGACCTCTTTCTTAAAAGGAAAAGAGATAGCACAAGAGTTTGGTTTCCCATTATGTATTCGTTCTTCATTTACTCTAGGAGGAGCAGGTGCCGCAATTGTTTATGAAGAAGAAGATTTTGATAAATTACTACGTCGCGGATTAGAAATTTCTCCTATTCATGAAGTCATGATTGACAAAGCCATGATGGGTTGGAAAGAGTATGAATTAGAATTACTTCGTGATAGAAATGACAATGTAGTCATTATATGTTCTATAGAAAATATGGATCCTATGGGAATCCATACAGGAGATTCTATTACGGTGGCTCCAGCAATGACTTTGAGTGATACTACGTTTCAAAAGATGCGTGATATGGCTATTAAGATGATGCGTAGTATTGGTGATTTTGAAGGCGGATGTAATGTGCAATTTGCTGTAAGTCCAGATGAAAAGGAAGATATTATAGCTATCGAAATAAACCCACGTGTATCGCGTTCCTCAGCATTAGCAAGTAAAGCAACGGGGTACCCTATTGCTAAAATAGCTACAAAACTTGCTATTGGTTATACTTTGGATGAATTAGATAATCAGATAACTAAATCTACGTCGGCTTTATTTGAGCCAACTTTAGATTATGTTATTGTAAAAATTCCACGTTGGAATTTCGATAAATTCGAGGGTTCTGATAGAACATTAGGCCTACAAATGAAAGCTGTTGGAGAAGTTATGGGGATTGGGCGTTCTTTTCAAGAGGCCTTACATAAAGCGACCCAATCTTTAGAAATTAAAAGAAATGGTTTAGGGGCAGACGGAAAAGGTTACAAAGATTACAACCAAATTATAGATAAACTTACCAATGCTTCTTGGGATCGTGTTTTTGTTATTTATGATGCAATTGCCATGGGAATTCCACTAAGTCAGATTTATGATATCACAAAAATTGATATGTGGTATTTAAAGCAGTATGAGGAATTATTTCAATTAGAAAAAGAAATATCTACATATACTATTGATACGCTTGATAAAGATTTATTATTAGAAGCGAAGCAAAAAGGATATGGAGACCGTCAGATTGCACATATGTTAGGCTGCTTAGAAAGTCAAGTATATAATAAGAGAGATGAGTTTAATATTCAGCGTGTATTTAAGTTAGTAGATACTTGTGCTGCTGAGTTTACAGCCAAAACACCATATTACTATTCTACATTTGAAAATAAGGTTGAGACTGCTTCAGGAGAAGTATACACTCATAATGAAAGTATTGTAAGCGATAAAAAGAAAATTGTAGTACTAGGCTCAGGACCGAATAGAATAGGACAGGGGATTGAATTTGACTACTGTTGTGTTCATGGTGTTTTAGCAGCTGCAGAATGTGGTTATGAAACGATTATGATTAACTGTAACCCGGAAACGGTTTCTACAGATTTTGATACTGCCGATAAATTATATTTTGAACCTGTTTTTTGGGAACATATTTATGACATTATTCGTCATGAAAAACCAGAAGGCGTTATTGTTCAATTAGGTGGGCAAACAGCATTAAAATTAGCAGAAAAGCTAACCAAATATGGTATTAAAATTATTGGAACCAGTTTTGAATCTTTAGATTTAGCTGAGGATAGAGGAAGCTTTTCTAGCTTATTAAAGGAAAACAACATTCCTTATCCAGAGTTTGGAATTGCAGAAAATGCAGATGAAGCTCTTGAGTTAGCAGATAAATTAGATTTCCCTATTTTAGTAAGACCATCCTATGTTTTAGGAGGACAGGGGATGAAAATTGTTATCAATAAAGAAGATTTAATTGAGCATGTCGTTGATTTATTGAGAAGAATGCCTAATAATAAATTGTTATTAGATCATTATTTAGATGGAGCGATTGAAGCCGAAGCCGATGCCATTTGCGATGCAGATGGGAATGTTTATATTATTGGAATCATGGAGCATATAGAACCATGTGGAGTACATTCTGGAGATTCTAATGCCACTTTACCTGCATTTAATTTGGGAGATTTAGTTATGCAACAAATCATTGATCATACACACACCATAGCCAGAGCATTAAACACAGTTGGGTTAATCAATATTCAGTTTGCGATTAAAAATGATATAGTATACATTATTGAAGCGAATCCTAGAGCTTCCAGAACCGTGCCTTTTATAGCTAAAGCTTACAAAGAACCGTATGTAAACTATGCAACAAAGGTTATGTTAGGAGAGAAAAAGGTAACAGATTTTAATTTTAATCCTCAGTTAGAGGGTTATGCCATCAAACAACCTGTATTTTCTTTTAATAAATTTCCAAATGTAGATAAGAGGTTAGGACCGGAAATGAAAAGTACGGGAGAGAGTATCTTGTTTATTGATAGCTTAAAAGATGATGATTTTTACGATCTGTATTCTAGACGAAAAATGTATTTGAGTAAATAAAATGCATTCGAAATATTAAATAAAAAATCCGCTTTAAGCCTACCGTGCCTGCACTTTTTACCTTTTAGATAAAAAGTGCAGGCACTATGTTTTGAAAATTTAAAAGATAAGCGATTGTTGAATAGAGGAAATTCTATTCTCAATCGCTTATTCTATATGACGTACATGTCACTTTCATTATAGCCTCTGTCTTTATTGTTGGGAAGTTATCAGAAGAACATTGGATCTAACAGTTTTTCTAGTACATTAAATGTAAGTAGATATTGTTTAAGTAGTGTTATCTTTTTGTTTCTAACTAATGGTTGCTACACAAATATGTCTTCTTATTACTTAGTATTTTGGTATTTAAAGTTTAAGGAGTTCTTTTGTTTAATCTAAAAATTCTCCGACCCATGGGTCGGGGTTTCCAATTAACCTCTCCTTTGGAGAGGTCAGAACTGCAAAAAAAAGGCAGTTCTGGGTGAGGCAAAATAACAAAATTCGATTTTTGCCTCTATAAAGGCAAAATGAAACTGGCGAAATACCCCTATGGCTTGCGGGATAGTCAGTTTCAAGAATTTTTTTATTAAACTTAAAAAAAACAAAGCTATGAGTAATTAAAACATAGAGCTTTTCTTTTTTAGGAGTAGTCATATTGTTTTCAAAATCCTCCCGATTCTTTTATTACATTATTGATGATACCGAAATAGGGGCACCTATAATTCTGGTAATTAACTTTAATAAATATAATATGGTGCTAAGCTTCTTTTTTTTCAAAGATCTTTTTCTATTTTGAATTCATAAACAACTTTGACCTTTATCTTTTTTAGCTTTTATATGTATTGAATTGTTTTTTTAGGACTAACTATAAATTACTATATAAAAAAACGATTATATATACTTAAGGAAGGTTACAAATCCATATTAAGTATCCAAACCTGATTCATTCTTTTAGCTAGCGATGAAATGACTAATTTTTTATAGGTCTGTTTAATACTAACTCGAAAATACTTAATTCTAATACTTTGTGTTTAATTGATGGACTTTGAATTCTGTTTTTTCATAATTCAAAGTTGATTTGTGTAACTCTAAATCTCTCAATTTAATATCCAATCTAAAAGTCGTAAGTACACATTATGCTAGTTGCCTTAAAAAAGGAAGAATAAAAATCTAGTTTTATGACCTTTTATTTATATGTAAATCTCAAAATATGGGTTAAAATGTTGCATGCGACTACATAGTTGTTAGGAAAAGCGATTAAACTTAAGTGCAATGTAGGAATTGAGTGTTTTATGTAAAAATAATTTTATTACATTTAATGTGTGAAAATAATAAAAAATAGTACGATTTAATCCCTAAATCTAAACGTGTTTTTTATAATATTACTTCTACTTATGGTTAATACTGTTTCTACTACAATTAAAACTTTATCATTACTAAATGTTGGTTATACCACAAAGTATATAAAAGATAATATTTTATCTCATCCAGAGCATTCTAGTTTATTAGCAATTATTGATACTTTAAATAAGTACAAAATAAAAACATTGGCAGTAAATATTAGTTTCGATAAACTAATCGAAATGCCGCTACCATGTATTATTCAGGTTCAAATCAATAGAAATTCTTTGTTTTTTGTTCTTGACAAAATTGTAGGGGATACCATTTCCTATTATAATGATAAAAACAAGTATGAAACTATTTCCAAAAATGAGTTTGTAAAAATATGGACAGGTGTTTGTTTACTTATTGAAACCTCTGTAGAGTCTAAAGAACCAGGTATAGAAAAAAAACTTTCAGACAAAAGATTTTTTAATTCATTAACCGTCAGTGCTTGTTTTTTACTTGTTTTTTGGGTTATTTATAGCTATCTTAATTCAGAAGCTGTTTTAGATATTCCTTCTATATTAACAACAATATCATACACCGTTTTAAAAATATTAGGACTCACTGTAGGTGTATTCCTTTTGTGGTTTGAAGTAGACCAATACAACCCTACATTACAAAATTTTTGTTCAGGAGGAGATGCAAGCAGTAAAGTGAATTGTAATGCTGTACTTGGCTCAAAGCATGCGAAACTTTTCCAAGAAAGCTTAAGTTTAAGTCTTTTAGTTTTTTCCTATTTCTTTAGTACGCTTATTTATTTGTTAATCAATAATTTTTCTGCAAGTTCAATATCCATTTTAAGTTTACTAAGTTTTATTTCACTCCCCGTTGTCATAGCATCCATTTACTACCAAGCTTTTGTTATTAAACAATGGTGTAAGTTTTGTATCATAATTCAAATAGTTATAATTACAGAAATTGCATTGTCTTATTTTGCAGAGTTTTTCCATACATTCAAAGTATTTGACACATCTTTATTAGGGTTTTTGTTTTTAATTCCGATAATATCTTGGAAATTTTTAAAACCGTTACTGGAAAACCAAAAAGAAACTAATTTACATAAGCGAGGCTTAAAAAAAATAAAAAACAACTCTAATGTTTTAGAAGGTTTATTAGTAAAGTCTAGAAAGATAGAAACTAAACCAGAAGGTCTAGGTATTTCTATAAATAATACGACTGCAAAATACCATATTATAAAAGTTTGTAATCCTTATTGTGGACCTTGTGCCAAAGCACATCCAATATTAGAAGAATTGGTTAGTGCTGGCAAAATAAGTTTACAAATACTTTTCAATGCTAGAGCAGATAGTAAAGACAACAAAGCGAAACCAGTAAGTCACTTTTTAGCTATTGATTCTAAAGGCGATAAAAAGAAAACCCAGCAAGCATTAGATGATTGGTATTTAGCAGAACAAAAAGATTATGAAGCTTTTGCTAATAAATACCCCATGAATGGTGAATTAGAATTACAAAACAAAAAAATAGAAGCTATGCGTGCCTGGTGTAATGCCGAAAATATAACACATACCCCTACTATCTTTATAAATGGTTATGAATTACCAAAAGAATATAGTGTTAAAGATTTAGTAGACGTGTTGCAATAAAATAAAAAGCCCAAAGCCTTTTCGCGAAAGGCAGACCAAAACTTAGATGGTCTTTAAATGTTCAAGATAAATATAATCATAAAAAACTGTTGATAAAGAAAAGCTTCTTAGGTTCTGAGTATTTAGTAAGGGGAGACTATGATAAATATAATTGGAAAGTAACGAACGAGACCAAGAAATTAAGTGATTATTTGTGCCGCAAGGCTCTAACAAAACTTAGTTATAAAACTAAGAGTGGAATGTTTACATTGAATATTATGGCTTGGTTTACTAATCAAGTTCCAACACCTCAAGCTCCAAAAGATTACTTGGGCTTACTAGGTTTGACCCTTGAACTCCAAGAATGTGCAGATTCAATTCATGATGCAAACAGCGATTATATAAAAGGAAGAACCTATTATGTTTCGAATATGGAACTAAATAGTGAGCAAAACATTGATATTAAACTATTGAATAGTAAAAATATATTGACAGAAGATGAGTATAAAAAATCGTTGAAAATTAAAAAGCCCAAGCATAGACTTAGGACATAAACAAATACCCTTTTCGCGAAAGGCAGACACAAACCTTGAGTGTCTTAAATTGTTCAAGGTATTTAATTAATTATTAATAATTTTTTATTATGAAAAAATTAAGTTTAAAAAATTTGAAGTTGGGAGCTGATGATATGCTACAACGCAACCAATTAAAATCTGTTTTAGGAGGCTATGGCTTAGGTGAAGGTGCCTCTGAAGGTTGTGAAGATTATCAGGGTATAATCGAGTGTATTTGCCATTTTCCACCATATCAAAATTTTGGAATTATACCTTGTGCAGATTGCGCGTGGAATTGTTCATCCTAAGGATAATTATTTATTAGTAGAAACTTGCCAATGGTAGGTTTCTACTCTTTTTAAAATGAACTTAATAATATTAATAAAACCCAAGAAGCCATAGATGATTGGTATATGGCAG
>NZ_JAUOEK010000085.1 GCF_030540835.1 Flavivirga aquimarina
GCTTTAATTTCAATAAAAGAAATCAAAGACGGAAGGGTTGAACTATAAGTATGGATAAGAAAATACACAACCATAAATATCTTGAACAACGCAGAAAAGAACTGCGAAAAAATTTAACATCCGCAGAAGCAACATTATGGACACTTTTACAGAAGAAGCAACTCAAAGGAAGAAAGTTTAGAAGACAACACAGTATTGAAAACTATATTGTGGATTTTTATTGTGCATCAGAAAAACTGATTATAGAATTAGATGGAGCCTATCATCTTGATTTTGCTCAGCAAAATTATGATTATGAAAGGACAAGAATTTTAAACGACCTTGGGTTTAAAGTACTTAGATT
>NZ_JAUOEK010000086.1 GCF_030540835.1 Flavivirga aquimarina
TGCACTGTTAAATCAGGGGAAATCTGTGTTTGCTTAAAACGATCTCCTAATTGATAACGAACAATATGATTACCAATAAGCCCTATAAAGGTATCATTGAATACTTGAAATGTTCTTAGTTTGCTTTTTCCGATGTCTTCCACATAAAAACTAAATTCATAACGGTTTTTTACTAGGTCGTACACATCAATAACAGAGGATTCTTTCCATAATACCAAAGATTCTTTACTCCCTAGTAGTTTAGAATTTACAAACAGGTAGTTTCCAGAGGTGGCACTGGAT
>NZ_JAUOEK010000087.1 GCF_030540835.1 Flavivirga aquimarina
AATATCGGATTACCTGAAAACTGTCTGGAGAGTACTGTCTTTGAATCCTCTATACAATCGCCCCCACAATAGTAGATACTGGCGAAAGAATAAAATATATCTTTCCAGTTGTAAAAAGTGGTCGGGCTCAAAACAGGAAGATTGGACTGGAGAAAATCGCCAAGGTGCATCTTGTCAAACTCATCCAAAACAAAATTAATACCGCCAAAGGCGTTTATCTGAGAAGAATTCAATACTTTCATCTTGTGTCTTTTTGTGGAAACACCAAT
>NZ_JAUOEK010000088.1 GCF_030540835.1 Flavivirga aquimarina
TGATAGATAGCTTATATCTATGGTTGTATTTGTAGTTTCTAATACTTTTTTTCCCAATAGATTATAAACCTGTACTTTTTCTGCTTTATTTAATGTGCTCAAGCTAATATTCAATGTGTTTAAAACAGGGTTGGGGTATAGGCTTATAGCATTAAATTCATTATCTAGTACGCTTAAACTACTACAATTATTACTAAAACTGGCTGTATTGTCTATATCATCACTCCATTGAGTCGTGCTGTAAGCTACATCATCTACTTGTATGCAACTTAAATTTGTATTACCACTTGCATTGAACACAGATAAATTTGTATTATTTCCATTTGCCATATTTAAGCTTGTTAAAGCATTATCAGTACAAGATAATTCTTTTAAATCTGGATTATTGAATATATCTAAGCTTGTTAATGCATTATTAGAACAATATAATTTTTCTAAATCTGGATTATTGGATATATCTAAGCTTGTTAATGCATTATCAGAACAATATAATTCTATTAAATCTGGATTATTGGATATATCTAAGCTTGTTAAAGTATTATCAGAACAATATAATCCTATTAAATCTGTATTATTGGATACATCTATGCTTGTTAAAGTATTATCAGAACAATATAATATTTTTAAATCTGGATTATTGGATATATCTAAGCTTGTTAAAGTATTATTATCACAAACTAATACTTCTAAACCTGTATTGTTGGATACATCTAAGCTTGTTAAAGTATTATTATAACAAAATAAACCTGAAATATTAACAAATGCCTCTATACCTGTTAAATCTGATATAGATTTAACAGAAACATCTAAAACGCCTGTAAAAGCTAATGCTTCGGCACAGCTAATTTCGGTATCATTATCCGTATTTATAGTAGTATCTGCTACTAACACTGCCTTAAAATTGGCATCGGGTATATTTACATTTCCTGTACATTGAGCCTGTACAGCTATTTGTATTAATCCTAATAAAAAGAGCGTTAAAACTAGTAATTGTTTTTTCATGAATTTTTGGGGTTTAAAATTAGCGTACAAGAAACCATATTTTAACCTTATTTTTTAGTCAGATTATATCACGAAACAGTCAATTTAAATTTAACAAGCTTTTATCCGTTGCTAAAAATCGCTAACTATTCAATTAGTAATTTCACTATTATACATACTATTTTTTATGTTTGAAGTTCAAGAAAAGACTGCAAAGAAAAGATGACTAAAAGGGCAAGGTAATTTATTTAATATTATAAATATACTATTTGCAAAATGGATGCCATAAAAAAAGCCTCCAAAATACATGTCTGGAGACTTTTTAAAGAGCACATAAGTTTTTCAAACCTGCTTCACAACAAATAGAATTCTATAAATTAAGATAGGTTTATATTACTTTTTTACAAATTTTCTAACTGCAATTTTTC
>NZ_JAUOEK010000090.1 GCF_030540835.1 Flavivirga aquimarina
CGACACTACAGTAGATTTAAGTTGGTTAGGAGCAACCGACAATATAGGAGTTACTGGTTATAACATATATATAGATGGAGTTTTAGAAACCACCTTAGGAAATGTTTCGAGTTATCAAGTTACCGGATTAACAGCAGCCACGTCTTATGATTTTAGAGTAACAGCTTTAGATGCATCAAGTAATGAAAGTGTTGTGGTAAGTAGTAATACAGTAACAATTATCACAGATTTGGCTTCAAGTGGAGGAGGTTCAGGAAATTGGATTTTAAACAATCAAGACGTGTATTACAATGTAGGTAATGTGGGGATTGGTACGGATACACCAGATGAAAAACTGGCAGTCAATGGAACCATACACTCAAGGGAAGTAAAAATAGATCTTAATAACTGGCCGGATTATGTGTTCACAAAAGATTACAACCTACCCACACTAGCTCAAATAGAAGAACATATACAAGAAAAGGGGCATTTACCCAATATCCCATCAGCAAAAGACGTCCAAGCAAACGGAGTCCATTTAGGAGAGATGAATGCTAAACTTTTGGAAAAAATTGAAGAGTTAACACTGTACATTATCCAACAGCAAAAGGAGCTAGAAGAACAAAAAGAGCGAACAAAAATTCTAGAAAGCAAACTAGATCAATTAGAAAAATAAAAAAATAATTACCAAAAAATAAATCATAGTTATGATTCATACGATAAGAACCAGCAAATTCTCAAAAGTTATTGCAAGTTACTTAGCTATTCAGCTTATACTAACAGCAGTACAACCATCACAACTGTTCGCATTAACAAGTGGCCCTTCACAACCCGAGTTTAATGCCTTTACACCTATTGGTACCTCAGATATGGTGAATTTGGCATCAGGGAATTTTAACTATAACATTCCTATTATGGATGTAGGTGGGTATCCCTTAAACTTGGCCTATGATTCTGGTGTAACTATGGATCAAGAAGCATCATGGACAGGATTAGGTTGGAATCTCAATGTAGGCCAAATAAATAGGCAAGTACGAGGTATTCCGGATGACTTTAAAGGAGATGAAATGGTGTATGAGAATAAGATGAAGGATAATGTTACGGTAGGAGTTCATGCTGGATTAGATATTCAAATCATGGGGTTTGAAACAAGTGATGCTGTCAAAGCTTCAGCTTCAATAGGGGTCGATTTAAAATATAATAACTATAGCGGCATGTCTTTTACGCCATCTTATGGATTGTCTTTTGATTTAGCCAATGCTGTAACTGTAGGGATGGAAGTAGAAACTTCTGCAACAGAAGGGACTACAATTTCCCCCAGCGTGGGTGGAAAAGTTAAATTTGCTAATTTAGAAGATAGCGCTATTAATGGTTCTTTAAATGCCGGAATTTCTTATAATTCTAATCGTGGTCTGTCTAACTTTACTTTGTCAAGCAGTGTATCACAATCTTTTAAGATAGGGGAAAGGGAAACAAAAGATGGAACAACAGAAAACCTTTCTTCATCTAAGAGTCGTGGAGGTGGTTTTGGTTCAGTTTCTTTTCAAAATACCACCCTTACACCTAGAAAAAGAACTGCTTTTAAAGATATAGCAGGAACAGTAGCAGTATCGGTAGGTACCTCTGTATGGGGTTTTGATATTGAAGGTGAAATTTCCGCTATGGGAGCCGTTCAAAAAATTAAAGATCCAATAAAAACAGAAGAAGCCTATGGTTATGAATTTACTGGACATGCTACACCAGATGATATCTTGGATTACAATAGAGAAAAAGATGGTTTAATAAGTAAAAGTACCCTAGCATTACCCACTACAAATTATACTTATGATTTGTATTCTGTAAACGGACAAGGGGTTGCCGGGATGTTTCGACCATTTAGAAGTCAAATAGGTCAGATAAATGATGAGCTAGTAGAGGATGAAAGTGATAGTTTCCAGTTAGGTATAGAGGTAGAGGCAGCTTCTTCTTTCCATGTAGGAGTAAATTTTACAGATGCTCCTTCTAATAGTAGAACGGGGATATGGAATACAAAAGCGTTAAAGAATTTTAAACAAAAAAGAGAAGACACCAAAGACGCTGGTGAATCATTAGATTATGAACCTGTATATTTTAAATACATTGGAGAGCCCAGAGTAGATAAAGATCAACAATTATTTGAAGATTTAGGAGGCTATGCACCTGTTGCATTAGAAATTGGAGGCAGTAAAAAAAGTTTTGATAAACAAGCGGAGAATCAATTTAGAATAAAAAAATATGATAATAATGGGTTTCCATATTATCCAGAAACAATAAGTAATGGTGGGCTTTCTCCAATTACAGGTAAGTATAAACGTGAAAAACGCGAAGTTCGTAACCAAACCGTTCAAAAATTCAGTGTTTCAGAATTAAGATCATTATACCCTAATGCAGATTATTATAATAATAGAATTAATGCAAGTGCAAAATCGCACCATACAGCAGAAATACGAGTTTTAAAAGGAGATGGATCAACTTATGTTTTTGGAGAAACAGCATACAATACCAATAAACAAGAAGTTACATTCACTACAGATAGTAATGACTTTAATTGTGCCACAGGTATTGTAAAATATAATGCAGATGAAGACTCTAAAGACAATAAAAGTGGTATAGATCATTTTTATAATAATGTAATAACCCCAGCCTATGCACATACTTATTTGTTATCCTCAGTATTATCTTCAGATTATGAAGACTTAGAAGGCGATGGTCCTTCAGATGATGATTTGGGAGCTTATACTAGT
Organism: Flavivirga aquimarina; assembly: GCF_030540835.1. Classification (GTDB taxonomy): domain Bacteria; phylum Bacteroidota; class Bacteroidia; order Flavobacteriales; family Flavobacteriaceae; genus Flavivirga; species Flavivirga aquimarina. The sequence continues at coordinate 2,742 of NZ_JAUOEK010000090.1, forward strand.
TTTGAGTATTATGTCCCGGAAGCGGAAAAATACAATTGGCGCGTTCCTTATAAATCTGATGAGGCGTCATATAATGCAGGTCTTAATACACATCCTAACGATCAAAAAGGAAGTTATGTTTATGGCGAAAAAGAAATTAAATACATACGTAAAATTGAAACTAAAACACATGTAGCACTTTTTGATTTATCTCCAAGAAAAGATGCCAAAGGAGCAAAAAATAGAGATGGTAGTGGTACTGAAGCTTCTATGTATAAAATTGAGAAGATTCGTTTGTATTCTAAGCCAGAAGCTATTGCTGCTAAAATTCTAGACGATAATTCTGAAAATGATTTACCAATAACAGCTATTAAAACGGCTCATTTTATATATGATTATTCCCAATGTAAAGGCGTAGAGAATAACCTTGACGGTACACCAGAATTACCTCATGAGTTAAGTAATGAAGGAGGAAAACTAACTTTAAAAAAAGTGTTTTTTACATACCGTGGGTCACAAATGGGAAAATATACCCCGTATACATTTAATTATGAAGGCTTCAATCCAGATTACAATTTAAAATCTTATGATGTTTGGGGGAATTACAAGCCCAACATAGATGGAGGATGTAATACCGGAGATGAAATTACAACTCCCGAATTTCCTTTTGTTCAACAAGAAAATAGAGATACTCAAAATTTATATGCTTCTGCTTGGTCCCTTACTTCAATAGATCTACCCTCTGGAGGACGTATAGAACTCACCTATGAAAGTGATGATTACCAATATGTACAGAATAGGGACACCATGCAAATGTTTAAAGTTGTTGGAGCTGGTAGTAGTCCAAGTTCAGGAGACCCGGAAGGAAATACCAAGTTGTATAAATTTAGTGGGAATAATGATGCAAAATATTTGTATGTAAAATTACCTGATGAAACCAGTGATAATATTGACTTTAAGGCAAAATATCTAAAAGGTATAGAAGATAAGCCCATGTACTTTAGGTTTTTAATGAATATGACCAAAGATGGAGCACAATCTACTTCTAGTAAAGATTACGATTATGTAACAGGTTATTTTGAAATGGATGAAGAGGTTAACGTATTTACAGCTGATTCAGAAATATATGCAGCTATACCTATGAAAACTACCGATGTAGAAGGTGGTGCTTTTGGAGGAACGAAACAAGTAAATCCTATATCTAAAGCAGGTTGGTATTTTGGTAGAAAACATCTAAATGGTTGGGTATATGGTTTAACGCCAGATGCAGAGACTCAGAATATTCAAGATATAGCGCAAAATATTATAAGCAGCTTTGGAGCCATAAAAGACATTTTTTCGGGACCAAATAAAAAATTACGGAGCAATGAATATTTATGTGCACAACGTTTTATTCCTGAAAAATCATGGATTCGATTATCAACACCTAAAAATTATAAATTGGGTGGAGGTACTAGAGTAAAAAAACTAGTCATGAAAGACCAATGGAACAAAATGGTAGGCGTTCCTGAAGATGGACGTTATGATAAAGAATATGGACAAACGTATGATTATACTTTAACCGAAGGCGGTTCTAGTGGTGTAGCTACTTACGAACCAAATATGTGTAAGGAAAACCCTTTTGTAGAACCTTTTTATAATAAAGGAGAACGACTCATAGCACCTAAAGAAGTAAGTTATATAGAAAAACCTTTTGGTGAGCAGTTTTTTCCTTCAGCATCAGTAACCTATAGTCAAGTAACAGTAAGAAACTTACAACGAGATGATATAAATAAACACGCAACAGGTAAAGTTGTAACCGAACATTTTACTTCTAAAGATTTTCCAACCATAGTGGATTATACAGATATTGACAATCCGGGCAATTTTGCAACGAATCAAGGTGAGTTTTTACAGAATGTAGTTAAAGGTTTACTCGGGGCTCCTGTTGAAGTTAAAAATGAGTATGCATTATCGCAAGGTTTTGTAGTGCATACCAACGATATGAATGGCAAAATGCGAATGCAAAAGGTATTTGCAGAAAATAAAGATGAGCCTATATCTATGGTAGAGTATAAGTATGCCACCAGTACAGATAATGAGGGGGTTTTAGATAATAAAGTAGCGACTATAAATAGAGATGGCTCTATTAATACCGATAGACAGATTGGGGTAGATTATGATGTAGTTACAGATTTTAGAGAGAGTTATTCAGAATCTAAAACAACAGGGTATAAAGGGAACTTAGTTTTAATGTTTATAGGTATTTTTCCTGTTGTTATACCTTCAGCGCCACCATCTCGTACTAGAATAGAAAACGTAGCACATTCTACAATTACGACTAAAGTAATACATACTACAGCGCAACTAAAAGAGAAGATAGCCACAGATTTAGGAGCTAGAGTTTCCACTGTAAATGAAGCTTGGGATGCAGAAACAGGACAAGTATTACTTACTAGAACGATTAACGAATATAATGATGAATATTATAATTTCAATTTCCCTGCATATTGGTCTTACGAAGGCATGGGACAGGCATCTAAAAATATTGGAATTACTGGGCAGTTAACTAAAACAGGAAGTCTTTTTACAATAGAAGAAGCGTCTAACCAAGATTATTTGTATCCGGGAGATGAACTTTTGGTACAGTCTGATAGCGGTTATAAAAAACTTTGGGTGGTAGAAGTAAGTTCAACAGGGATTAAACTTATGGACGCTAAAAGTAATATGGGCAATGACCTAAACTTACAAGGCACTATAGATTTTAAAGTTGTCCGTTCTGGATATAGAAACCAGCAAATGGCAAATATGGCTTCAATAACTTTAATGAAGAACCCTATTAAAGATAGTAATGGAGATTATTTAGAGGAATTAGATAATAGTTCTTTTACACAATCTGCAACAGGTACTTTTGCGGATAATCTACATATTATAAATGCAAGCGCGGTAAAATATGATGATTTCTGGAATTGCCAATGTGAGAATGGGCTGCCCTTTTTGCCAAGAAGCGTAAATTCTTCAGAAGATTTAGAAGGGACACCTATAGAAAGTTATGGTTTTAATCCTTACCTCTATAACGCTAAAGGAGAATGGCGTGCAAAAAAATCGTATGCATATTTAACAGAACGTACAGAAGTTGTTAATGGAAGTGTTTCAAAAGTAAACACTCGAAAAGAAGGTTATTTTAAAGACTTTATACCTTACTACAATCTGGTAGAACAATCACCTGGTATAAATAAATGGGAACAGACTGTAGATGCTCAATTAGACACAAATAAATGGACGTTTGCCAGTGAGGTAACAGCATATAGTCCTTATGGAGCAGAATTGGAAAATATGGATGCCTTAAATAGGCATTCGGCAGCGCAATACGGGTATAATTATACCTTACCTACTGCTGTAGCTTCCAATAGTAAATACCAAGATATGGGGGCAGATAATTTTGAGGACTATGAGTTTGTAAATGCTCTTAATGGTCACTTCAATTTTAAAGAAACCATAGATAATAATGCGTTAGATGATGCTATTATATCTGATGCCCACGCACATACAGGTCAAAATAGTTTAGTACTACGAAAAGGAGACGAAGTATATATAGAACGCCAATTATTAGGAGAGTTTCCTCCAGATTTAGATGCCGATGATGATTTAATTCCTGATGCAAAAGATAATTGTAAATACACCCCAAATCCAGCGCAATTCGATTATGATGAGGATGGTGTAGGAGATGCGTGTGATGATGATGCCGTGCCTAAAATTGTAAATATAGTGGTAACGAAGCAACTTACTCCTTGGAAAAAACAAGCAAAATTTACTATACAAGGAAAACCAAATGATGTTGTTAGAGCAAAAGTTATAGATGTTAATTCGGGGCGTATTGGTTGGAGAGCATCGTTTAATAGTGGCGATGTATTTGAGACTCAAACAAAAGAGCTTTTTGTCCAATTAGATGCCGCTGGGAGAGCTAATATTACATTAGAAATGGGGGTAAGATGGGTTAGTAAAGGAGATAGGTCTGCAGGTAATAATACGATAATAGATTTTGCTTTATTTCATAAAAAGGCAGACAGGTCTATTACTTCTAGTCCTAAAGTAAGAATTCATGTTGTTGGCTATAAAACACCAGATTCGGGTACAGAATCAGGAGCAACCGAATTATTTCCATCAAAATTTTAAAATAAAAATATTATGAAGATTAAATTCTATAAAACATATTTTTTACTACTGTGTTTAATAAGTGCCCTTAAGGGTTTTGGACAATGTCCCGTTCCTGTCCCTACCAATGAACGAGATGCTTTAGTAGCTTTATATAATACGACCGATGGTGCTAATTGGACCAATAACACCAATTGGAATACAACAGCAGATGTATGTGATTGGTATGGGGTGACGGTTACTGATGGAAATGTAATAAGCATAAATCTTACCAATAATAATTTAATTGGTAATATTCCTTTGTCAATGGGTAGTTTATCTTTGTTAACTACTTTAAATTTAGATTTAAATCAATTATCTGGAGATATTCCAGATTTTAGTGGTGTCACTCATTTAAGTATTGACAATAATGCTTTTGTTTTTAATAATTTCGAAAACGAACACAATGCCTATACTACTAATTTAACAACATATACCTACAACCCCCAGGCCAAAGTAGATCAAGAAGAAACACCAACAGTACTAGAAGGAAACAGTTACACATTCACAACCAATTTAAGTAGTCCCAATAATAGTTACCAATGGTATAAAGATGGTGTAGCCATTACAGATGCCACCAGTAAAGATTATACTATAAATTCAGTCGCATTAACAGATTCAGGAGTATACCATGTCATAGCAACCAATAGTATTGTTACAGGGCTTACTTTAGAGCGCAATACGGTAACGCTTTCGGTCACAACAGATACCTGTGGTGTTTCAGAAGCAGAAAAACAAGCATTATTAGATCTGTATACCAGTACCAATGGAGCAAACTGGATTAATACATTAGCCAATAACCAACCTTGGGACACTAATATTCCTGTTTGTGATTGGTATGGGGTTACAGTAGTAGATGGTAAAGTAATAGCTGTAAATCTACCAACTAATAACCTTACAGGAAATATACCAGATACTATTGGTGGATTATTACATCTTAATACTTTAGACTTGGGAGATAATAATATAACAGGTGCAATACCCCTTTCTTTAGGAACGCTTTTAGAGTTAGAAATCTTATTGTTACCAGACAATCAGCTAACAGGAGAATTACCTCCAGCATTAGGGAGTTTATCTAACCTTGTTACATTAGATTTAAGTAATAATAATTTACAAAGTCAGATACCAATTTCATTTTGTAACCTAGCAAAGGTAACGGAGTTAAATTTATCTAATAATCAATTAATAGGATCGATACCAAGTCAGTTATCATTAATGCAGAGTCTGATTCGTTTAGATTTAAGGAATAATCAGTTAGAAGGTGCAATTCCATATCAAATAGCAGGTTTATACAATTTAGAATTTTTAGGGCTAAGCAACAACAATTTTTCTGGTACAATCCCTATTACTGTATCTGTTAGTTCTAATTTAGAAGAATTTGTTTTTGAAAATAATAACTTCATTTTTTCAGATTTTGAATCGAGACACCCTTCTTATACAGCAAATCTTAATGTAGGCTACATATATATACCTCAAGCAAAAACAGACATAGAAGAAACAAAAACGGTAACAGTAAATAACCCTATTACACTAACAACACAGTTATCTAGCGAAAATAATACATATCAATGGTTTAAAGATGGTGTAGCTATAGATGGTGCAACCGAAAGGGAATATACTATAGATAATGCCTTAGAAACAGATGCAGGCGTATACCATTTTACGGCAACAAATAGTATTATAATAGGTTTAACTTTAGAGCGCAATCCAATAACACTTAATGTCATGCAAACGTGCGATGTAGTATCAACAGAGCGTCAGGCATTAATAGATTTATACACTACATTAGGAGGTACAAATTGGAGTAATACTTTAGCAGGAAACCAACCATGGTTGGTAAATGATGCGAATGCTTCAGTATGTGATTGGTACGGAGTCGTAGTAGAAAACAATTCTGTAGTTGAATTAAACCTTAGTGCTAACGCATTAACAGGAACACTACCAGATATATTTGCAAGTTTACCGGCTTTACAAGCCATTAATATTAATAACAATAACCTTCAAGGAAGCGTACCAGCCTCCATAGCTGCTATTACTGGCTTAGGAACTTTGGCTATAGAAAATAATAGTTTTGTGTTTACCGATATCGAGACCGAATTCCTAACCTATAATGCAAAATTAGGTACTGGATTTACCTACAATTTGCAAGCCAAAGTAGATACAGAAATTATTGAGACAGTAAATGAAACGGGGGCTATTACTTTAACAACAACAGCATTGACAAGTGCAAATAATAGCTATCAATGGTATAAAAGCGGATTGCCAATAGCAGGCGCAACGAGTAAAGAATTAACACTTACAAATGTAACAAGTGCAGATGCCGGAGCTTATTATTTTGAGGCAACAAATACAGTAGTTAACGGGTTAACGCTTATTCGTCATTTTATAAAACTAGAAGTATTACCCGCAGATGATACTTGTGGGGTGTCTTCTATTGAGCGTGACGCTTTAATGGCGTTTTATAATGCAACCGATGGTGCTAATTGGGCTAATACTTTAGCTAATAATCAACCTTGGGATGTTAATGTTCCTGTGTGTGATTGGTATGGAGTTACTGTAACTGATGGAACTGTGACAAGTTTAAACCTTAGTAATAATCAGTTAACTGGAATTATTCCAACAAGTTTAGGAAATCTAGTAAATTTAGAATTCTTGAGACTTGGCATTAATAGCTTAACTGGAACTATTCCTGATGAGCTAGGGAATTTAGGATTATTAGAACAATTACAATTACAAAGTAATCAATTAACTGGAATTATTCCAACAAGTTTAGGAAATCTAGTAAATTTAGAAACCTTGTTGATTTCGAATAATAACTTAACAGGAACTATTCCTGACGAGTTAGGGAATTTAGGATTATTAGAACAGTTACAATTACAAAGTAATCAATTAACTGGAATTATTCCAACAAGTTTAGGAAACCTAGTAAGTTTAGAAACCTTGTTGATTTCGAATAATAACTTAACAGGAACTATTCCTAATGAGCTAGGGAATTTACTATTATTAGAACAGTTACAATTATCATATAATGATTTTACTAATAGCATTCCAACAAGTTTAGGAAACCTAGTAAATTTAAAAGTCTTGTGGCTTCATAATAATAGCTTGACAGGTACCATTCCTGATGAGCTAGGAAATTTACCGTTATTAGAACAGTTATTATTATCAAATAATGATTTAACTGGTACGATTCCTCCATCTTTAAGCACTATAAGTTCATTACAGTATTTTTGGTCTCAAAATAATGCCTTCGTTTTCAACAATTTCGAAAACGAACACAATACTTATACTACTAACTTAACAACATATAATTACACCCCCCAAGCCAAAGTAGACCAAGAAGAAACTAAAAATGTACTAACTGGAGAATCAATAACTTTAACTAGTACAGCCCTAACTAGTGTAAATAATAGTTACCAATGGTATAAAGATGGCGTAGCAATTACTGGTGAAACCAATAAAGATTTGGTGATTTCTAACATTACAGAGGCAGATGCTGGCGTATATTATTTTGAGGCTACAAATAGTATTGTTACAGGATTAACTTTAACCCGTAATGATATTACTTTAAATGTAGGTATTCCAGGAGCTTGCGAGGTTTCAGAAGCAGATCGTCAAATCTTAATAGATTTTTATAATGCTACCAATGGGGATAGTTGGGCAAATACCATTAATGTAAACCAACCATGGTTGGTAAACGACTCTACTTCTTCTGTCTGTGATTGGTATGGGGTGACCGTAGATACAGCATCTAAAGTAGTAGGTATTCAATTGCCAAATAATAATGTACGAGGGGACATTCCAACATTTATAGAGAACTTAATAGACCTAAAAACTTTAGATTTAAGTGAAAACGATGTTATTGGTGAGATTCCTGCGACCCTTAGTAATTTAGTAAATCTAGAGACGCTAAACTTAAGTGGGAATGTCTTAGTAGGAGAAATACCAGAAACTATAGGGAATCTTACTGCATTACAAACCTTAAATTTAGGAGATAATAGGTTTTCTGAGGCAATTCCAAGTACAATAGGAAACTTACAAGGATTAGTATCTCTGGATTTAAGCGTTAATAAATTAACTGATGGGATACCAAGTTCGTTATATACACTTCTAAATTTAGAATCGGTAAAATTACAAGACAATACACTCAATGGTACTATAAATAGTGCGATAGACAATTTAGTTCTATTACAAGAGTTCTGGTTGTCTAATAATAATTTTTCGGGAAGTATTCCTACTACTATTACAAACATTCCAGTATTACGTAGTGTACGATTAGATAATAATAGTTTTAACGGTGATATTCCTTTATTAATACCAAATTTTTCAGTACCTAATACAGAAGTTAAAATAGAAAATAACCGTTTTGTATTTAGTGATTTTGAAGCAGAATACCCAGATTACAGCACGCAATTAGATGTGTTCACTTACGATCCGCAGGCTAAGGTCGATATTACAGAAACCATTTCTGTATTAGAAGGAGATCCTGTTACATTAGGAACAGTTGCTTTAACCAGTCCTAATAATAGTTATGTATGGTATAAAGATGGTGCTGTTATACCTGGGGCTACATCTAGTAGTTATACCATTCCAAGCTTTGATCCTTTAGTAGATGTCGGAGCCTATTATTTTATAGCAAGCAATAGTACGATTGCAAATTTAGAACTAACACGTAACACCATATATTTAGTAGAGCGTTTACCTGTAGAAGATCTCTCTGCGGTAGGAGTATGTTCTATAAACCCTTTCACCTATAAACAATGGGAAATAACCAATCCAAATGTTTTAGCTATAGAAGTTAATTGGCAAATTCTTGGCACATCGCAATCAGGAACATTTACAGCTATCCAAGGTACTAATTTGCTAACTACAAGTACAGAAACGGGAGGTAATACTATAGAAATAAAATGGCTAAACGAAAGAGATATAGAACAGAGTACACAAGCTATTTCTAATGATACGTATTGTTACCCACCAGCAGATTGTATCGATGCTTTAATAGGTAGTGTAGATGGTAGTTTTGAAACAGCAACGACAGCACTTAACAATGGAAGAAATGGAAATTTAGATGGAACAAGCTGGGTGATAGGTACTGGAACACCAGATGCTTTTGTATTACCGTATAGTAATGAAGAAGACCCTTATCTAACGAGCATAGATGAGACATCACCAAATGGAGGAATATGTGTAGGAGCATTACGCGATAATGATGTAGCAGAATCTTTTACAACAACAGTATCAGGTTTAACAAATGGGGTGACTTATATAGTTGAGTTTTATCAATCGAATGCTACATATTTATTAGATCAAGAGTTTTTAGATGAAGCATTGGGGTTCTGGGAAGTGACTTTGGGTAGTACCACAAAAAGTAGTGAGTCTATGTATCCAAATTCTGGTCTCACAACTTGGGAAAGACAAAAGTTAGAATTTACAGCAACAGCAAGTTCAGAACAGTTGGAGTTTAAAGTAGGATCTTCTTCTTCAAACCCTACAAATGTGTACGAAGTATATGTATTAATAGACGGTATTCGTGTTTATTCAAAACCAGCAATCCCATATTCAATAGAATGTGTAGATATAAACACTCAGGTTTTTTGTAATATAGAAGAAGATAATGAACCAACTATTGCAGATTTAGTAGCACCAGAAGGCGGAAATGTAACTTGGTATAGTAAACAAATAGGAGGAGAACTTTATTCTAATGATCTAGAATTAACAGAAATAGAAACATTAGGAAGAACTTCAGCCTCTTTTGTTTGGGCAGATAACGGTTCGGGAGACTTAAGGGTACCTGTAGAAATCTTATTTGATTTAGGTGCGCCAGAAGGACCAGATGCCCAATTTTTTGATATAGCCTCCAACTCAACAATTGCAGATTTACAAGCAGAAGGAATAGATGTGACTTGGTATGCTTCATATACCAGTACAAATCCATTACCAAGCACAACGCCTTTAATAAATGGTGTTAATTATTATGCGGCAAATGGAGAGAATTTGTGTCGTTTGGCAGTAAACGTTTCTATTGGTGTTCCAACACCTAATGGAGATGGTTTTCAAGAATTTTGTAGCACTACTAACCCTACTATAGATAATTTAGTTATGGAAGTTACTAGTGCCAGTTACGAATTGTTCTGGTATTCTGAAGAGATAGGTGGTAATCTATACAATAGCACCGATGCGTTGGAAAACGGAGTAACATATTATGCCGTACAAAGAGATGGAAATAATAATGAAGGAGAGCGAGTTCCAGTAGATGTATCTATCATTGATGTCGCATCAGAAGCTATAATTTATGAAAGAGATATAACCCTACCAGAAGGCTATACATTAGCAAGTTTAACAGACTTTTTTGGATTAGATAGCACGGTTTTATGGTATGATGCAGCTCAAGGAGGGACATCTTACAGTAGCAGTTATGAAGTATTAACAGGAGAAACTTATTATGCAAGATTTAGTGAAGGGCTATGTCCATCGTTAGAAGTATTGGCAGTAACAGTAACCATAGCAGATGTTGAAGAACCCGAATTAATAACCTGTATAAAATTTGTGCCGCAACCAGGAGCAGAATATGTGATTAGTGGTTGGGTTAGAGAAGAAGAATTAGTAGCAGAACCAGCCGGAACAAAAGATTTTAATGATGATACAGAAGCTAAAGAAGCTTTTACTAGAATATTACAAAAAATAGCCGATGAAATTTTAAACAAAAAAGAAATCCCTGAAACTTTTGTGGTGGAATCCTTTTTTGAAGAAGATTTAAATTCTGATGTCTTATTACCATATATTAAAAACTTTACGGGTAATAAAGTAACTATTTATGATTTTAAATTTGAGCAACAAAACTTTCAAGGCGTTTTTAAAACTATTGGATTCTCATTCTTTTTAGATCCAGATACCAATTTTAAATTTGTATACAATACCCCCAATATTGAATATCGAATATTCGGCCGTAGCTATACTTCAAGTTATAAATATCCATTATTAAATTATGACTTTTTAACTCTAACATTTAAAGATGTAAAAGTAGAAAATGGCATTTTTCAAATAGTTTCAGATTTTGAAATTAGTGCAAAAGGCAACGAAGAAGCCTTTACAGAAGTATCAAGTAATAATCTTTTAAGGTTTTCCGGTAATGATTTATTAAGTTTTGTTCTTTATGAGTCAGGTATAGAAGAGACCATACAATTATTTGATTATTCTGAAAATCCAGACTATGAAGTTATGGAATATGTAAATGGGGTTATAGAACTATCGTATAAAGATGTCGATGAAAACGATATTATATTAGGTACTGCAGAATTTATACCAAAAGGCGCCATCATTGATGGTTGGCAACGTATCTCAACAAGCTTTACAATACCTAATGATGCTGCATACATGAAGCTAACACTTAAAAATAAGGGAGATGGTCTTAATGCCTATTTTGATGATGTACGGATGCATCCATTTAATAGCAATATAAAATCGTTTGTATACGATCCGGTAACCCAAAGACTACAGGCAGAATTAGACGAAAATAACTACGCCACTTTCTATGAATATGATACAGAAGGAGGTCTGGTAAGAGTAAAGAAAGAAACAGAACGCGGTGTATATACCATACAAGAAACACGCTCTGGAAATTCTAAATTGAATCAATAGTAGGTAATGAGAAAAATAATAATATGTCTGTTACATAGTCTCTTTTTATTAGGATCGGTATTAAATATACAAGCTCAAAAACCAAGTGTAGGAGAACTATTAAATAAAGTCACGAATTTTTATCAAAAAACGAATCAATATCATATAGATATGACTTTTACTATGTATCGGGGAATTACAGGAGATAAACTAACAGAATCCTACACAGGTACCATGGAAAAAAATGACGAATATACTAAGAATAGTACTTTAGAAACATTGGTATATCGTTTTCCGCAAGCACAATTAATTGTAGATAAAAATCAAAAAAAGATGATCTATAATAAATTAGATACTCATGCTATACAAAATGCTCCAATTGATCTTAGCTCTTATATGAAGTATTATGATAAATCACAAATATTAGAAGAAGGTAACCAATGGGTTTGCGAATTAATAGCATCACAAAATGTTTTTTCAGAACTGCCTTATGGTAAAGTACTCTTATATGTAAGTAAAAAAGATTACAGAGTAACCAAACAAATACTGTTTTTCTCTAACCTTATTCCATTTCGAGGAAAAGAAGCATCAGATATAGAACAAGATTATGGAAGACTTCATATTGATTTATTATACGATTTCAATAAAAAAGTAGAAAAAAAGGAATTGGCATATTTTATTACAAAAACAGTCAATAATAAAATACAATTACAAAAAGATTTTGCCAGCTATCAATTGGTAGATCAAACAGAATACAATAAATAATCAAGTAAATACTAAAAGCGAATGTTTACTACTATGAAAAATAAAATCACAAAAACACTGTTTTTTCTTTTGCTAATGCAAACGTACTTTTTAAGTGCCCAAGAGAAAACAAACTATAATTCTACCGAAATAGAAGCTGTACTGGGAACAACAACGCCTTTGCAATATGTAACCACGAATCTGGATGTGGTAGGAATAGTTAAAAATACAAACCCTATGGGGTATATAAGCCTCTATATAAAAGAAAACGAGCCTCCAAATGATTGGTTTTCCTATACATTACGGTTAAATGTAACTCCAGCTTCGCTTTCTGGAGTATTTGATGGTACTTCTAAAGAAATTACCCTAAAAGTAGAACATAATACCCTCGCTGGAGCCATTGGTAGTTCAATAGATATAAGTAAACATATAGAAACAGGAGCTTATGGTGTTAGTGTAGAGCTTATAGAAGGGATCTATACAGACTTATCCAATAGTGGTTCAACACCAGTTTCTAATGGTGCCGTACCAGCAAATATTGGTTTAGAGTTAGGGTTTAGTGCTACAACATTTACAGCCTTGTCGTCAACAATACCATTGGTTACATTGACTCCTCCTGTGCCTAATAGTAACGAGATACAACTCAATTGGGATTCTATTGATGGTGCGATGTCTTATGATGTAGAATGGACATGGATAGACGGGTATGACGAAGATGAAACTATTTCACTAAGAGATCCAGAGACCATTCCCTTTACAAAACACGATTTCGAACAAAACAGTACTCGGGTACAGACCTCAAACACAGCATACAGCATACCATTAATTTATGCTAAAGGCTATTTAATTTATAGAGTAAGAGCTGTAGGAAGATTTTTAGAAGACACAAATGTTTATAGATATGGAGCGTGGAGTGAAGCAGAAGATGATAATTCAAATTTTCTATCAGATTGGAATGCAGTATATCCTATAAGTGATGACCACCAAGTTGATAAAAACTGGCAATTTCAAGCATCTTATGCAGAAGAGGGAAAAAAGAAAGAAGTAGTGAGTTATTTTGATGGTACCCTGCGTAACCGTCAGACCGTAACAAGGATTAACTCCGACGATAACATTATTGTTGGCGAAGTTATTTACGATGCACAAGGAAGACCAGCTGTAGAAGTGTTGCCAGTACCTACCAACAGTGAAGCTATAGATTATACAGATAACTTTAATTTAAACACTATAGGAGATATTTATAGTTATCAAGATTTTGATACAGACGACCTTAATATTTTAGATGAGGAAACCTTATTAAAAGGAATGAATACCTTAAATGGAGCCAGTAAATATTACTCATCAGTTAATGATGTAAACAGTGCGTTTAAAGATAGAATCCCAGATGCACAAAACCATCCTTTTTCTCAAATAGAATATATGCCAGATAATACAGGAAGAATTCTTAGAAAAGGAGGTGTAGGCATAGATCATCAATTAGGAAGTACCCACGAAATGGAGTATCATTACGGAACCCCAGAGCAAAAAGAGTTAAACCGTTTGTTTGGGTATAGTGTGGGGCATTTTTCACATTATAAAAAAAATACAGTAATAGACCCTAACAGGCAAGCCAGTATTAGTTATATCGATCCGCAAGGAAGAACCATAGCAACTGCATTAGCCGGTATTTCACCAACCAATTTAGATGCTTTAGAAGATGAAATTGATGCCAATCAATTACTACATAAACGTGTTACCACAGATTTATTAGGAAAACTAGATGCTTTAGCTACAGATACACCACAGGACAATAATATAAAACAGTCAACTCAAGCTTTTGGAGCACAAGAAGATGCATTAGTTTATTCTGCGACAAAACTTGCTGTAGAACCGTCTGAACTAGATTTCTCTTATACACTTCAAACAACAGATTTTGAGTATACATGTACAAGTGGTTTAGTTAATTACCCAGTCGTTTACGATTTGTTTGTAGATGTATTAGACATAGAAGGGAATAGTCTGGTGTTAAATCGTGAAGATCCAACTTTTAACCTTGCAGACTTTTCGCTAGACGTACCAAGAGGAGCCTATAGTATTACAAAAAACTTAGTAGTAAATAAAAACACATTAGAAACCTATGCAGATGCATTTATAGATAAGTTAACAACACCAGGTGATGCATGCTATATAGACCCAGAAGTAGTAGTGCCTGTTCCTGCAGAGATTATAAATGGTTGTTTTGTAAGCTGTGAAGATTGTGAAAGTTCATTAATTGCAGAGTATGGTAATGCTATAGGTTATAGCAATGCTAAAATGGAAGATTACGATTTCACAGACCTAGAAGAGACCTTAACAACAGAAGAATTAGACGAAGAAAAAGCAAGATTAATTGTAGCTTTTAAAGAACAATGGGAACAACTTATTCTAGCCTGTAATGCCCCATGTACAGATGGTACCGATTTAGCAAACCTTTCTTCAGAAAACATTGTAGCTAACTCCATGTCTTGTAATATAGCACGTACTGTATTATTAAACGATATGAAACCTACCGGGCAATACGGGCAATATCTAAGTGTTTTAATAAATGAAGGAAATGGAGAAACAATAGATGAAGTTATACAAACCACGCTAAATATTTTTAATGAAGGAAACCGTTTAATTAGTACAGAAACAGACGATAGTCAAATTCGCAATAGCTGGCGTAATCCAAGGCATCCTAATGATCCATTGCCAAATGGAAACGAATTATATACCCAAGGGCATTACTATAATACAGACGGCACCATAAGCTATATAAAAGTAAAAGAAACGACAGATGCAGATGGAAATAACACCTATACACCAGACATTCAATTAGGAATAGAGTTAATACCCGTTACAAAAAACACCAATAACGATGAGTATTTAGTAGAACCACAATATTTAGCCAATGTAGAAGATTTTATTGCTTCGGGTGTTTGGCAAGACCAATGGGCAGAATCACTTATCGTATACCATCCAGAATATTGCTATTTACAATACGGAGAAGCTATTTGTGGCATTACTAATAATGTTACAACTGCTATAGGGAGTCCTTTAATGAATTCTGATGGTTACGATCAATATTTACGTCAATTAGACACCTATGCTAGTGCAGGTTCATTAGCAACTGGTACAACTATAATGACTCAAGATCCATTTTTTAGCGGAGGTACTCCTTCAGAATTAAGTGCTATACAATTTAATTTACGAAACAGTATCATGTTCGAGGCACTTACCAAAAACTATAATAATACAGGACTTAGTTTAGAAGAATATGCATTGGCAAATGTAACATGTAATAGTGTTACAGATTGTAATACAGAAGGATCAACCGTATCTATATTAACAACAACTGCACAAAGAGATGAATATTGGGCTATTTATAAATCCAATTACAGTAATGTAAAACAAATGATCCAAACATTTTATGGTAATATCTATGCAGAAAGTAAAAACTGTTATAATGGATGTATTGGAGAAGAAGATAAACCTGTAAATCTATTATCGGTACTGGCCGATTTTAATGATGTAAACAAAAGCGGATTTGATGCAATTATAAAAGCAGGAGAAGATAAAATATGTAATAGTGATGTTGCGAGCGATTATACAACAAAAGAAAAACGCTTTAAACCATCAGATAATTTATACGATTCTGGACAAGATGCAGCAGATATCGTAAATGAATATGGAGAATATACAGGTTACGAGTATTATATACAAACAGGAGTATGCCCATTAGCAAGAGATTTACAAATCTTTTTAGAGTCTTCATTTAACGATTTTGGAACCCAATCTCCTGGGATTTCTGGAGAGAGAGCATTTACAGGTAAATACTTAAGTAGGGATTTGTATCAGGATTTAGGAGGGAATCTGGAAGAACTGCAACAACCGGGAGATGTTATGTTAACAAGCACACCTAATGGACTTAGCTTAGAATTAAGTTTTGGAGTAGGAGATATTCCAATAACAATAACACTACCAGATGGTACGCAAACATGGGATAATTATGGAGACGCGAATTGGGTCATTACTAAAGTAAGCCATATTAAATCAGACTATGATGATGTAGCCGAAGTATTTACCTTTAAGGCAGTAGCTCAAGTACGTACTAGTTTTGTAGCTACAGATTACGAAGAAATTGTTATTAGTGGTACCACCCAAGCACGTATATCAGACTGTAGTGTTGTGCGAGACTCGGGAAGTGTAGGACAATATTTAGGTAACGGAGGAACTTCTGGTCCGTTAGGGTATTGTTCTGAAAAACAACGTTTTACGTACGCATTTTTAGAGCTTTTAAATGAGCTTTACAATGCTAGTAGCCTAAATACGACAGTCCCATTAAATAGTATTTCGGCCTATAGTAATAGTTATTTAAAAACCTTTTTTGGTGGTGGTACAGCAACATGGAGCAATACAGGAAATATGTATTTTATAGAAGTTGATGATGTAAAACGCTTTATATTAGAGTTGGAAGAAAATGAAACTTTACCAATCATAGGTGTTGCCGATTTTACAGGGATGGGTTTAAGCTATGAATATAATGAAGAAGGGGTCATTACCAAGCAAAATGTTCGAATTACGTATTTAACGGAATCAGATAAAATTAAAGAAAATAAAATTGGAACGCTATCACAAGAAATTATAGTAGATGAACCATTGTTTAAAACTAAATTTTTCTTAAGAAAACAGATATCATATGGAGGCCTAACTGGAGATGGTTCTCAAGGAAATAGGCAATACTATAGAGATGTATATTTTACACCCAAAAATGTTGGAATTTTTCTTGATGAGCTTGCAGATATTCAGTTTAATATTAATTTCAATAATTATTCCACGGATCCTGCAGATTATAGTACGGCTGAAATGATTATAAATGGGCAAAATTTTAAAATGTCCGATGGTACTTTAAAAGTTGATTTTATTGATGGTCTGGCGGAAGCATATCAACATTTCCCTCAGACAAATCGTCTTTCTTGGAATAGATATTACGGTCAAACTTTTGATATTTATGATTTTTCATACAATATCAATAACAATGAACGCATTTTTAATTTAAATGAAGGAAATGGTGCTGCAATATCTACGAATGGTTTAGGAGTTATTAATGTAAATGAAAGTAGTTGGTTTACAGATCCTATTTTAGGTACAGGATTAAAATTTGATAGCTCTTTAGAAGCAGGGTGGCTTGATTCCATTCCTTTCATTTATGAAGAAGGAGCTGTTATTAGCTTTAATGCTAGGATTAAATTTCAGGACGAATTACCTTATCAGACTCCAAACGATAATTTTGGATTTATAGC
The DNA here is from genome assembly GCF_030540835.1 of Flavivirga aquimarina. Lineage (GTDB taxonomy): Bacteria > Bacteroidota > Bacteroidia > Flavobacteriales > Flavobacteriaceae > Flavivirga > Flavivirga aquimarina. The sequence goes on from NZ_JAUOEK010000090.1 coordinate 20,555, forward strand.
ACATATTGATTACGAAGACCCTGAGGATAGCGATAACCTATATGTGTTAATGGTTGCTGCTGATAAAGGAGATGAACCAATAGTACCATTTCCGGAACTATGCGATTCACCTCCCTTAGCATGTATTATACCAATACCAGATCCAGTAAGCTGCACAGACAAATATCCTATGTATGTAACGTTAATGAATACCATTAACGATAAAGAAGAAGACTTTGGAGAAGATTTAGCCGAGGATGAAGGAGACATTGTAAGCGAAGAGGAGTTTTGTGCCAACTCGTACCAATATTTAGTAGACGATTACCAGTATTATATCACTACGTTTGGTATTACCAGTGTTTTAGATTTAGACTATATATCTATAGCCCGTTTTGGAGCAACAGAATTTAATTATGGGTTTCCAGGCATTCAAGGTATTATAAACTTGTATCAAACCCATGTAACAACTACAAGAGCCAATGCAGACGAGTATACTATGGATTGGGCTGCATTTACATCAAATTATTTAAACCAGCCAGAAAACAAGAGTACTTGTGTACCAGTACCCTTCCCTGTGAATTTTGATTCAGTAAATATAGACATCCCAGAAGAAACACCTTGCGAACAATTTTATGCCAGTGTTACCGCAGCATATTCTAAAGATGTTTATGATAATCTTATAGCCACCAAGCGAGAAGAATTTATAAATGCCTATTTAGAACACGCATTAAGTACGCCTGTAGAAACATTTAATATGGAGTACCCAGACAAAGAATATCAATATACTTTGTATTACTACGACCAAGCAGGGAACCTATTACAAACCGTACCACCAGAAGGTGTAGATCGTTTTACCGAAGAAGAATTAGAAGCAGATGGAATACATAGTGCCATTAATTTACATAGAGAGAGTAACAATCCAAATGAAGACCTAACACTATTACCAGATCATGATTTAATAACAGAGTACCGTTACAACACCCTAAACCAATTGGTATGGCAATTAACTCCAGATGGAGGTGAAACACGTTTTGCATACGATGCATTAGGCCGAATTATAGCCTCACAAAATGCCAAACAATTAGTAAATAACCGTTTTAGTTATACCAATTATGATGAACTTGGACGCATCGTACAATCCGGAGAGTTTGCGCCTAATACAACCGTTTCTATAGAAGAAACCACAGGTAAATTGGTTTATACAGCAGATGGAAGCTATGTAGAAACAGCTGATGATTCAAATCCATACCCTCTAAATATTTCAGATATATTGTACGAAGTAACAACAACTGGGTATGATAAATTAAAAGGACTAAACCCTACAGAAATTTTTGATACAGTAGACGATGACAACAATACCACAGATAATACCCGTAACCGTGTAGCAGCTGTTTATTATTACGACCTTCGGGATTATGTTAATAATATAGGAACAAACTTAGCAAACTACAATAATGCCACGTTCTATAATTACGACATACATGGTAACGTAAAAGAGTTAGTACAACACAATAAACTTATGGTTATAGATCTCAATAATTCCCAATCTGGAATGAAAAGGGTATTGTATGAGTATGATTTAATTAGTGGAAATGTAAATAAAGTAAGCTACCAAAATGGTAAACCAGATATGTTTGCACACCGCTATACCTACGATGCCGATAACCGTATCACTATGGTAGAAACCTCTAGCGATGGTATGATCTGGGAAAAAGACGCATCGTACCAATACTATGCACATGGACCACTAGCACGTACCGTACTAGGAGGTAAAGAAGTACAAGGTATGGATTATGCCTATACATTACAAGGTTGGTTAAAAGGTGTAAATTCCGAAACCATGTCATCAACAGACGATATGGGAACAGATGGTACAGCAACCTCTCTAGTGGCAGAAGATGCGATGGGCTATTCGTTAAGTTATTTTGATGGTGATTACCAACCTATAAGTTCATTAGGAAATACATTTAGTTATAGTACCACTAATACAGTGACAGACCCAGCGGCAACAGCAGGTAGAAATTTGTATAATGGTAATATTAAGCAAATGGTAACAAGTCTGTTAGATAACGATGAAAACTTGCTAAGCTCGCAGTTAAACAACTATGGATACGATCAATTAAATAGAATTAAAACCTATAGTGGTAGCAGTATAAGTGGAGGAGGAGCGCCTACAGATAGTTACTCTGCAGATTATACCTACGATCGTAATGGAAACTTAAAAACACTTAATCGTTCAACCCTTAACAGCAATGGTGATGTTGTAGGAATGGATCAGTTAACTTACGATTATAAAACCAAACTAAACCCAGACACAGGACTCCAAGAACGCACCAACCAATTAGACGATGTACAAGACGCTTTAGGAGATACAGGATTTAATGATCTGGCAACACAAGACGATGGAAACTATGTATATGATGAAATTGGACAATTAATTAGTGATGCAGAGGAAAATTTAACTAATATAGAGTGGCGTGTAGATGGTAAAGTAAAGGCAATAACTAAAAATGTATCGGGCACAGAAAACGTTATAAAATTCCAATACGATGGGTTAGGAAACCGTATCTCTAAAACCGATGTAGCAGACAGTAAAACCACCTTATATGTTAGAGATGCACAAGGCAATGTATTGGCAGTATATAATAGCGATTCTGTGGGTGATATAGTAATTCCAGAATACCCATTCGATATTGCGCATAATAATATACAAGTAGCAGATACGCAAAGCTTTAGTGCCGTAAAGACCATTACCTCTAACAACACAACAACAGAAAACACGGTAGAGGCAACAGGGAATTTAAGCTATATAGCGGGAGAAAGCATAACACTGTTACCTAATTTCCATGTCAAATCAGGAGGTGTATTTACAGCTAAAATAGAAGAAGTAAGTAATAGTGGAGGAGAAGATGGTATGTTCTTAACCGAACACCATATATTTGGAAGTTCGCGATTAGGATTAGAACAAAAGAATTTGGAAATTACCGAAGAACCTATTACTTTAGGCGAAACGATCTTTGAAAATAAAGTTGGTGATAAACGCTATGAGCTTAGTAACCATTTAGGTAATGTATTAAGTGTGGTTACAGACCGAAAATTAATAGACCCTAATGGGCTTTTAAAACCTGATGTAGTTGCTTATAATGATTACTATCCTTTTGGCCAACTGCTACCTAATAGGCATGGTAGTAGTGATAGCTATAGATATGGGTTTAACGGTAAAGAAAAGGATGACGAGTTAAAAGGAGAAGGGAATAGTTATGACTTTGGAGCTAGATTTCAAGACCCTCGCATTGGTAGATGGTTTAGTACAGACCCTGTAATTAAAGCAAACAAAAGTTCTTATCAATTTGGAGGAAATAGTCCAATAGCTAATGTCGACCCAGATGGAAAAGATGAATTTTACTTTAACTTTATAACGGGTAAAATTATTTATAGACCAACACTCGGACCAAATAAATACTATGCAATATATCCGAAAGGGCTAACAAATGGTGAAAAGGATATTATAATTCCATTAAATCCACATGGCTTTGGTAAAGTAAATGGGTTTCTAGATGGAACGGCAAAGGGAGATGTAACCTTTACTCATACTAACGATATTTTCATTACTTGGCCTTTTCACAAAGATTACAAAGATTCTCATTTTACAACACTAGCAAAATTAGTAAAAGGAAATCCCTCTCTTGCGGAATTAATGAAAAGAAGCCCACATGAAGAAGATAAATCTTTAATTGGTCTTATACAAGCTCAAAATACATTATTAGATATTGAGTCTGCCATAAAAACAAGTATTAATGTCGCTTTTGCAGCAAAGGCATTTATTGATTTAATAGAAGTATCACCTGCTATAATATCAAAAATTAAGAATTTTAAAGGTTCTAAATCAGCAAGTGTAAGAGGTATAAGTGGAACATCGTATTCAACTGAGCAGTTAGCAAAAGCAATAACCCCAATTGAAGGAGATATTGAAGTAGTTAAACTATATAGAGGGATATCTGGTACAGAAGGAACGACAGGCTTGTATTTAACTGAATCAGCAGAATATGCGGCTGCTTATGCTAATGGAGGACAAGTTGTTGAATATACAGTGTCTAGGTATGGTATGTACTTGTTGAAGAATGAAGGATTTATTTTTACCAAAACAGGAAGATATACTGGGGCAGCATCTCAAGCAAATGCAAGTGAATTGTTAATTGAAAATAAAGAGATTATAAATGTATTTTTAGATAATTCAGTGAAAAAATAATAATTATGAAATTTTGTTGCGATAAATTTAAAAGTGATTGGAATTTTCCGAGAAATGTTGGTCTAAATATAAGGGTTTCAAAATTTCACCCTAGAGACTTTAATTTTCTCATAAAAAAAGAAATGTATCGCTTTTATATTACTTCAGGGTATAAAGATAATACAAAAGCTGAACCAAATTTAGTTATAGCTCATTGCCCTTATTGTGGAACAAATTTGTTTAAATATTACAAGGATGACTATTACATCAATGAATCTAAAGAATATTTTTTATAGATTAAATATAGAAACCATTATGATTAAGTTGAGAAAATTATTTGTTTTCTTGTCAGTATGTCTCATCATTTATTTATTATTTTACGTTTACAGTAATTTTTATAAACTCTACTTGTTGTATACAAAAATCACTGAATTATTTTTTGTGAACGATTTAGAGATTCCTACTACCGAATTAACTTTGATTGTTGCAAATGTTTTAGGTTGGTTATCTATTCCTGTAATAATATTTTTATTGATAAGGTTTATAATAAAAAATTATCCCCGCTAGCGCTCGACTGTGTCCCCAGCTAGTCCTCGTATGCGCTAGCGCTTCGTCTATGACGAGTGCCGTACTGAGTAAGCAAGAGAGTAGTAACAGAATAAAAATAGAAAAAGCTTTTACAGGGATGTAAAGGCTTTTTTTAGTTTTAAGAGTAGGCCTGCTTGGTTTTAAAGTCCCCCGCTAGCGCTCGACTGTGTCGGGTGCCATATTGAGTAAGCAAAGTAAATAATAAACATTAATGATACAAAACGGGTATATCTTTTATGCCCCTGCTAGTCCTCGTATGCGCTAGCGCTTCGTCTTTGACGAGTGCCGTATTGAGTAAGTAAAACAGGATTAAAATAATAAAAAAGAAAGCTTTTTTACTGAGCCAACTAGTGGGCTTCGTTTGTAGGATAAGTGTTAAATATAAGAAATTAAAATAAATTAAGAAAGAAGCTATTTTAGAAATAGAGTAGCTTCACTATTTATAGCTTTTAACATTGAAAAGTATTAGTTTCTTTGGTATATGTTGTAGTAGAACAAAACATCATAAATCAATAATATTTTTAACTAAACATCTATAAATTTACTCATAAGTATATTTTTTGTTTAACTATAATTAATATTTGATGGTTAAAGCCAAGCAAAAAAATGTTAAAAATGAACAGCTTTTTGTATTTACTAACTATTTAATTAATAAATTGTCAAAATTGGTTTTAGATATAAAGCCCCCAGCTAGTCCTCGTATGCGCGCTAGCGCTTCGTCTATGACGAGTGCCGTACCGAGTAAGACAATAAAAAACTATACTATAAAGGTATAGTTTTTTGTATTTTAGAGCCATGAGCAGAAAATACAAGTTCCATAACAAAGGCGGTTTATATTTTGTAAGCTTCGCAACCGTTTATTGGCTAGATGTATTTATAAGGCAAATATATTTTAATGTATTAGCAGAAAGCATAGACTATTGCAGAAAAGAAAAAGGTATGGAATTATATGCATATTGTTTTATGCCGAGTCATATTCATCTAATGTTTAGATCCAGTGATGAACGACCTATGGAATTATTGAGAGATTTTAAAAAACATACAGCAAAAAAAGTAATAGAAACAATAGAAAACAACCCACAAGAAAGCCGAAAAAAATGGTTATTATGGATGTTTGAAAGAGCAGGGAAAAAGCAAGGTAATGTTACAAAATATCAGTTTTGGCAGCATCATAATAAGCCTATAGAATTATGGAGTGAGAAGGTTATTAAACAAAAAATAGATTATATTCATAATAACCCAGTAGAAAGTGGTTTTGTAACCAGTGCTATAGATTGGAAATACTCAAGTGCAAAGAATTTTCAAGAAGACCATAGTATATTAGAGATAGATGATGCAGGGTTTTTAGGGTAAGGCTAATTTAAAAGTCACTCTATTTCTGAGGTAAAGTAGTTTGTTAAATGTTTTTCTTACTCATTTCGGCACTCGTTATAAACGAGCGCTAGCAGGGGAATCGAGAAGTTCAAACACGTGAAATTGATAATACCGAAGTTAAAAAGGAAAACCCATAAAGATTTAAAAGATGAGAATAATTATTTTAACTCTACTATTAGTTGTTTTTTCGTGTACGGAGAGCGAAGATATTATTTTTAAGAAGTTTAAAGGTCAGTGGTCTATATCTGAAATTAAGTATAATAATTTAAATTATAAGGATTATTTAAATAGCAATGTTTTAATTTTAAAAAAGAATAATGAAATATCAATTCCTGAAACGGTTCATTTTAATGAAGATAGATTCTCGTTTTGGAGTTTTAAATTAGATCAGGAGAACCAAGTATTATTGAATATTGAATCTTCAAATCATGCTTTTAGAGGTGTGTTTAATGTAGAATTCATTAAAGATGAAAAAAAAAAATTAGCAGGAATGATTCTTAAATCTGATTCAATTTATATTAAAGCATATAAGCTTTTGCAAAATTATAATGATTGGTAGTCATCCCCGCTAGTCCTCGTATACACTAGCGCTTCGTCTGTGACGAGTGCCGTATCGAGTAAGTAAAATGGGGTGAGGAGAATAAAATATGAGCTAAAAAAGAAAAAAAAGGAGTGATATAATAATGGTACTATTTTTAGTTATTCTTTTTGTAAGTGCTGTAGAATCAATGGAAAAAGATTTTCAGGAAATAGATTCGAAATTAAAAGCACATAAAAAAAATGGAAATAAAAGTTCTTAATAATTAAAGAGAAAAAGATGAATTTAAAATATATTTTATTGGTAATTATTTTAGCGTTATACATAAATTGTATAGAAAAGAATGAAGAAACTAAAAAAGACTATGAACATGAAGTATTAGAAAAAAAGGTTGTGTTAGAAGAAAAAACACCTAAGCCGTCTTTGGATAAGGAACAATTTGTTATCTCAAAAGAAAAATTAGAAGGATATAAAATGAAATCTAATCAGCATATTGGCCTAATAGATCAAAATGATGATGTATTGGATATTGGAGCCTCAGGGAAAATAGTTTATTATCCCTTTGGCGTAAAATCTTTTGCAGATAGTATAAATATTAAACAAAATAACATCTTTACCAAGGATACAATTGATTCATTAAACGAAAATTTTAGGGATTATTTATTATCATTTAAAGAATCTAAGATAAAAATTAGAGAGTATAAAAAAGATTATTTTCCAGATGGAGAAGACAAATTAGCAGAATATCATCATCAAAAACAGGATTTATCTGTAATATTAGAAGCCAAATTGTATAATTCAGAAATTGCATTAATTGACAATATTAGAGTAGGCATGAGTAAAGAAGAGTTTTTTGCTGTTATTATAGGGGATTATGATGATGATTTAAAAAGAATCAATACGATAATATTAGGCGATATGATTGGAAATATGTCACAATTTTACAAATTTAAAAATGATTCCTTGTTTGAAGTTGTTTTTAAGTTAGAGAATTAGACTTCCTCCGCTAGTCCCCGCTAGTCCCCGCTAGTACTCGTTTGTAACTAGTACTTATCGAAAAAAGAAGTTACTTTAACAATAGAGTAGCTTCACTATTTATAGCTTTTAACACTAAAAGCATTAATTTTTTTGGTATATATTGTAGTAAAACAAAGCATTATAAATCAATAACTACTTTTAACAAAAACATATTGATTTTACTTATAGGTATATTTTTATTTAATAATAGTTAAAATTAAATCATTAAACGTCTCAGCTAGTCCTCTTATATGTTAGTACTTTAGTCTTTGATAAGTACCGTAGTCGAGTAAATAAAGGCTTTGTCTCGTCCAAATAAAGTTTACATCCCAATAGTATCGGGACTGTAAAAGATTTACAACTTATACTTTATACATAATAATTAAGGATTACCCTTATACATATCATGGTGTACCCTTTGCTAGCTATTAGATGCTTTTTTTAGCTTTAATAAAACTTTAACAAGTCATTTTTATGAAGCTTTTAAAAAGGAGTTTTTCCCCAATATTCTTTATATTATTACTACTGGTATTCAGTGTATTGATATCATGCAATAAATCTTCAAAATCTAATAAACTTCCAGAATACAAATTTTTTAATTTTCAACAGCAAGGCTGGAAATCGAAGTGTGTCACACATTTTGTTAACGATATAAATTACACAGCCACAGAAGTTCCAATACAATACTATTTTCTAAAGAATAACCAAAGTAATTATAATAAAGTAGATTCATTATATCAATTAAATGCAAAAGAGCGTATTATAGAAATAGAGTTTCAGCATGCAAATGCAGCAGATTTATTACTAGAAGACTACACAGATAAAACCTACAAAGAAGCAGTAAAGTACATGGCATTTATCTTAGAAAAAGACTTTACGGTAGTAACTTCTTCAAAAGATACCATTCGTTGTTCCGGTGTAAACTTCGAACGCAACTTTAAAGTAGCTCCCTTTAAACGCGTGTTACTCTATTTCAATAATATCAATCCCAACGATCATATAAAACTCATATACCAAGATCATTTGTTTAAAAATGGGATCATAAAATTCAATTTAATAGATAAACCATTAAAAATTTAAAGTTATGAAATTGATTGTAAAATTGATCATCTTATTTATTTGTAGTATTTCATTTGCTCAAAATGATTCAGACTACCAAGCCATTTTAGATGAAGCTACTCTGCTGGGATATACATTACCAAGTTTAGCAGATCAAACTATCCAAAATCAAATAATTATTAGCATAAAAGCTAGTGGTGTATGGGCTAAAGCAGATTTGATCTTGTATTTTAAAGGAAGTGGTGATAAAAATTTCAAACTTATTAACTGGAAGAACCCTATAGGGGTTAAAGCTACAGAAGAAAGCTTTGGAGGGTCTCTTACATGGGCATCAACTGGAGTTAAAGGAGATGGAATAGATGTAATTAATACACATTTCGACCCATCTGTAGGAGGCTTAAATTATACTCAAAACAATGCAGGGTTTTATGCTAAAATTTCAGAAGCATTTACAACTAAGTTCAATTTATTTGGAGGAGCAAATATTAGCTTATCAACTGAACTTCAAAGACCAGAAATAAATTCAGATGGAAGTTTACCACCAGTCTTTACTTTTCCAGGAACTGGTTTACTTGGAGTTTCAAGAAACAATGCAACATCTCATATTGTTTCGGTAGGTACAGTTCTAACAACACAAACTCATGCCTCAGGAAGTATAACAAGTGAAGATATTAGAATTCTTGGACATAGTACTGTAACCTCTTCAAATTATACCCGATTTGATGGGGAGGTTGCTTATGTGCTTTTTGGTGGAGATATGTCCGCTAACCTATCTGATATTGATGCAGCATTTGAAATATCATCTTTTGACACCCAACCCCCAACTGCACCAACACTATCCAGTACCTTCCAAACAAGCACAACAGTAGATTTAAGTTGGACAGCAGCTACTGATAATATAGCAGTTACAGGATATAAAATATATAAAGATGGCGTTTTAGAAGCTACTTTAGGCAATATTCTAACCTATCAGGTAACTGGGTTAACAGCAGCTACTTCTTACGATTTTACAGTAACAGCTTTAGATATTGCAGGTAATGAAAGTGTGGTTAGTAATACTATGACTATTACTACAGATGTAATTTCAAGCGGAGGAGGTTCTGGTAACTGGAGCTTAAATAATGAAGATGTGTATTATAATACAGGAAATGTTGGTATCGGTACTAATACACCAGATGAAAAACTAGCAGTAAATGGTAATATCCATGCTAAAGAAGTAAGGGTAGATTTAAATAATTGGCCAGATTATGTATTCACCAAAACATACAATTTACCAACATTAAAGGAAGTAGAAGAACATATTAAGGAAAAAGGGCATCTACCCAATATCCCTTCAGCCAAAGAAGTAGAAGCAAAAGGTATTCTACTAGGAGATATGAATGCGAAGCTCCTTGAAAAAATTGAAGAACTAACACTTTATATACTAGAGCAAGAAAAGCAATTAAATCAATTAAAAATAATAATAAAACAACATAACTAAATTCATTTAGATACTATAGTTAGTATGTAAAAGCTAAAATTATAATTATGAAAAAAATATTAGTAATTCTTGTATTGTTAATTATATCTATTAATGTTAATGCTCAAACATTACAGGACTGGGGAAGAAAGCAAGCTATAACAATTAATAATACCTATGTAACGGGAAGTTCAGATTTAACAGATTTTCCTTTTTTGGTAACCTTAGATCATTTAGACTCTGAAATTGTTGATGGAGGCACTAATTCGGCATTAAATGGCGGTGGTGATATTCGTTTTTCCAGTGATGCAGCAGGTAATAACAGATTAGCCTGTGAAATAGTAAGCTTAGTAACCGATGCTACAGCAGCGAACAGGCAATGTCAAGTATGGGTTAAAATACCAAGTCTACCATCAACCTCAGATACTACTATTTACATTTGGTATAATAAATCAGGAGAAACCCAACCCGTAGCTACAGATGCTTATGGAAGTCAAGCAGTATGGACTAATTATAGTTTTGTAAGTCACGATTGTTTGACAGATTCTAGCGGTAACAAAACCATAAACCAAACAGTGGCAGCTTCTACAGGTGCTAGTGTTTTTGATGGTACAACGGCCGATTTTGATGGTGTAGATGATAGGCACACTATCGATATATTAGATTGGGATTTAACCACAGGGCAAACCATCACTTTTTGGGCAAATTATAATAATACCGGAGTTTATAAAAGATTGATTAACCTTATAAATAGTACCGGAGTTATCCAGTTTATTAAGGGAGACATTGCTACTAGTCCAGAAGATATTATATTTTTTAGTTCAACAGACCTTCTTAACGATGGAGAATCTGGAGAGTCGATAAAGGCAGATCATACAGTTCAAGATCAATGGTTTTATATAAAAGGAAGTACTGTTGATTTAGATACTGGAAGAAATTTCAAGTCGAATAATATAGATTACTCTTCTACTTTGCCTGCAATTTATAATTGGACACCAAGCACTAATGAAAACCTAATGACTATAGGAGCTAGGGGAGATAATAGTAATCATTATCAAGGGAGAATAGCGTCATTAATGGTAAGTCCATTCCAACTCAGTGATGGTTATATAGCCAGTGCATATAACAACCAAAGTAGCCCATCTACATTTGCTACTCCAGAAACTCCAGTCTCTGTATCTGCAGATACAGAATCTCCAACACCTCCAACACTATCCAGTACTGACCAAACCGACACTACAGTAGATTTAAGTTGGTTAGGAGCAACCGACAATATAGGAGTTACTGGTTATAACATATATATAGATGGAGTTTTAGAAACCACCTTAGGAAATGTTTCGAGTTATCAA
>NZ_JAUOEK010000091.1 GCF_030540835.1 Flavivirga aquimarina
TATTATTTAAAATGAGCTATAAATAATTTGAATTATATTTTGTTCAGATAAGATAGAAAATTCAATCATAGCCTTAGTTATGGTTTTATACCCAGTCAAGCTGAGCACATGTTTTATATTGAAATATGAGCGAAATAGAAATCGAAGATTCATGAACTCCTATTTCTAACATAAGGGTCAGTGAACTAAACAAATTATATGGGTTATTTTGAGTGATAATTGGTATTA
>NZ_JAUOEK010000092.1 GCF_030540835.1 Flavivirga aquimarina
TTTTCATAACACTTTGAAAAAGTGTACTTTCGAAAAATGGGAGAACATATTTTTAAAAGGCATAATAAGACGTTATTGTTATATCACTTGGTTTTTCCATTGAAGTATAGGCAGTTGGTTATAACAGAAGAGATAGGTGAAAGTTTAAAGCGAATATGTCTGGATATTTCAGAGCGTTATGAAGTACATTTTATAGAGATAGGTCATGAGCCAGACCATGTTCATTTTTTAGTTCAAAGTGTTCCAGGCTATTCTGTTTCGAAAATGATAAATATGCTAAAAAGTATTACGGCAAAAGAACTGTATAAAAGGTTTCCAGAGATAAAGGCAAAGTTATGGGGTGGAAAATTCTGGACAAGTGGGTTTTATGCAAATACGGTTGGTCAATACGCCAATGAAGAAGTTATAAGAGCTTATGTCAAAGGTCAAGGAAAAGAGAAAGAATATAAAAAATTACACACAAATCAATTAACGTTATTTTGATACCTCGATCGCTCTGCGTCGGGGTAGTTCATTTAAAAGTTGATTATCATTCTGTTCCCTTTTTGTAATAATCGTTAGAACGTCATTGTGAGGAGCTAGCCTGAACTGAGCGGAGTCGAAGTGTCACAATCTGTTCATTAATAACCCAAATCACAATCAAAGCAAACAACAAATTAGGTTACCCTGTTTTGCACAACTATTATCAATGCAAAAATAATTTTTAGAATGCGACCATAAGCTTTTTCAATAGAAAAAAGCATGAGAATTTGTAAGCAACTTACCTCAAATCGAAATGTTAAACCAATCAAATGACTTCTTAATTTTCTAACGATCAGACAACTTTTCTCATAGTGTAAACAAATAAACAGATTTAAGGTAATTTATCATTGCTGTCCACTTAAAACAAATTGATAGACAGTTGTTTATATTTTAGTTCATTGACATTATTGTAATCTAACCCGTTGTGCATTTAGGCGATATTAACTTTTAAGTTATTAATATTCCTATTAAACACGAACTTATTGATAAACTGGACTACTGTCATTGCTGTGATTTTGGACAAGATTCTATTTTTGAATCCATCAAAAGATTTAGCA
>NZ_JAUOEK010000120.1 GCF_030540835.1 Flavivirga aquimarina
ACATAGAGGTATTTCGCTGGTTTCATTTTGACCTAAAAAGGTCAAAAACCGAAATTCTGTATTTAGATTCCCGTTTTCACGGGAATGACAATTTCAACGGAAACCCCGAGGCAGAGCCTCGAGGAATTCTTTTCGATTAAAAATAGTATTAATTGCCTTAAATAATAACTAAAATATTATATTTGAACGTCTGAGATAGGCAAAATACAACAAAAGCTCTTATCAAATATGTTACCTAATCGGTTACCAAGTCAATACCATAAAGCGTAACTTTTTGATTGTTAAAATATAAGGGGCTGTGGCGGACATCCTGCCACCCACAATAACTATCAGTTTATCAACTTATCAAAATACTTATACAAATCACCTTTAGTAATAGCAGCACCTTGCTCTATCATTTTAAATTTATCTAAGTTTTTATCGTCTGTATAATCTTTATCTGCCTGTAAAAACTCAACATTTTCATCCATTAAATTTTCACGTAACCAATTATAACCTTCTTTTGTCGTTATGTCTACATCATTTTTCAAATTGATTACTATAGCATGCATTTTTTCTTCGCCTAAACGAAATAAATACATATGCTGCGGTGAGATATGCTCTAAATACTCTGCTTTGTTTAAAACACCTTCCCAAATTAAATCACTAAACACATCCAACTCTGTTTCTGCTAACTCTGGTTTATTAGCTTTTAAATTAGCCCATTCATCGGCAGTAATAGATTGTGTTGCCAAAAAGTTAATAAACTCCTGGTGTAATTCTTCAAATTGTTCTTTAGTAAGTCTTGAGTATTTCATATAAATTAAAAATCAATTACAAAGTAAACTTTTAAATATTAATTGTGATCCCACTTTTCAGCTGGGTTAGTTAGATTTACCATTTTGTATACGCCTCATCGACTTTACAAAATTGTATCTCACTAAAAAAATGCGCTCTTTTCCAATAGTTATCGAGAAAGAGCGCAAATTTAAGAATATATATGTTATTTTTTTAGAAAATATAACGCAAACCAAATTGCATTTGCCATCTGGAAGCTAAACTGGAATCATAACCAAAAGTCTCTGTTTGATCGGTATTAAAAGTATAGGTTGGAGTTCCAGTTCCATCAACACTCACCCCAATAGGTTGAATGTTGTTGGGTTGCTGAATTAATCCCCAATCGGAACTTAAAAGATTACCAATATTTAAGATATCAATACTAAACTGGATGGTATTGGTTTTATCGCCAGAAACTTTAAATCTAAAATCTTGTAAAAACTTAAGATCCCATTTCCCTCTCCAAGGAGCCAAAGCACCATAACGTTCTGCATATTGCCCACGTCTACCACTTAAATAATCATCTTGAGAAATATAATTTTCTAAAGCAGTATCTTGGCCTGTACCGGAGAACTGCATCTGTCCAATTTCGGTAGCAGTCGGAATATAAATTAAATCATTCGTACCAGATCCGTCTCCATTAATATCTCCACCATAAGTATAATTAAATCTACCTCCCTGTGCATACTCAAAAAATGTTGATAATGTTGTAGACCAGGTATCACCGCCATAATCCCACTTTTTACTGGCAACACCAATAAAGCGGTGTGTATTTCCATATTTGGAATACCCCAAAACATCATCATTAACATTTCCAACAATAGGATTTCCATTAAAGGCATCACTTGTTATTTCTGCTTCTATTGAATTTACATCTTTTGCATTTAAATAACTATAGGCTAGCATGGTGTATAAACCGTTATCGAATGTCTTTTGTCCTTTAATAGAAGCATTCCATATACGACCTTTATCAGAATTCGTAAAAACATAAGGTCCTGCACCTAATCCAAAGTCTGCAATAGCACCACCATAATCTGCATCTGTATAAATAGGTCGGTTATCTACACCATTTAAAGTTCCCGAAGGAGGTAATAACGCCCAATTTTGTACATGAGGCCCATTTAAATCTTTTGTATAAGATAGATCAGCGGTTAAAATCAATCCGTTTTCTAACCTTTTATCAGCCCCTATATTCGTTCTCCAAACCTGAGGAAACTTATAATCAGGATCTACGGCCTCTAGAAAGAATACATCTGGGGCCGTAATTTGGTTTCCTAACCATACAAAAGGAAAACGACCGGTAAACAATCCTGAACCACCACGAAGTTGAAAAGTATCGTCTCCATTAACATCGTAGTTAAAACCAACTCTCGGAGAAATTAGCCAATCATTATTTGGCATTTGTGTGTTATCAATTAAAACATTTTCTCCTGTATTTGGGTTATAATATGGTATATCTGGTAACACAAAACCTCTATCAATTACGTTTTGTGCTTTTTCGGCAGAATCGAAAAATAAAGGTTTATCAAAACGTACACCATAAGTTAACTTAAACTTATCTGTAATAGACCATTCATCTTGTACATAAAATGCCAGTTGCCCTACATTGGTTTCTGCTAAAGCCCATCCTTCTCCATCCGGCAGCGCATTATTAGCATCAAAAGTAGCTTGAGGCCCTGCAAAATCATAGCTTGTAGCATCAAAATCATTAATATCTACATTTCCAAAAAGATCAAAACCATAAGCTGTTAAATTAAATGAGTTATCAAATTGAAACTTTTCAAAAGAGAACCCTATTGTATATGTATGAGCTCCATTAAAAAAGTTTAAATTATTAGTAAGTTGTGTTACTTTTTGGTCTAATCTGTTATGAACTGAAAATGGTTCATGCCCGGCTATAATATAAGGCGATCCATCTTTAAATATGTTAATGGATGGTGCCGGAGTTGAAAACGGGTTTCTAAAATCATCAAAATGCGTATATCCAAATTGAAATTTATTAGTTACTTTATCAGACAATGTAGAATTTAACTCTACTTGTATAGATTTTAGTTTGTTATTTATTTGATAACCTGAATTTTGAAACTGTAATGTAGAAGCATTTGGCCCTCTAAAACCAATGGCTGTAGGGTGTGCCGGTTTTTCTTTTGAGGCATCTAACCAGTTATAAATAACAGCCAATCGGTTGTTATCATTAATATTCCAATCTAATTTAAAAATACCTTTAGTCGATTCTGAAGCATGGGTAAACCCTTCATAAGTCCCGGGATCGTAACCAACAGCCAATAAAGCATCTCTCACTGCTATTAAATCACTTTCTAAAACTCTTGATTCATTAATGGCTCCAGACCCTGTATTTGGTGCCCAACCATTCGTTCCTAAATCGGTACGATCATCTTTCTCAAAATTAACAAAAAAGAATAGCTTATTTTTAACAATAGGCCCGCCTATACTAACACCATATTGAGTTTGTTCTAACTTTGGTTTTACAACATCATCTCCTTTAATTTTTCCTCCGGTTAAACTTTCATCTCTATAAAAACCATAAACGGTTCCATGAAAATCGTTAGTACCACTTTTAGTTACGGCATTAACAGATGCTCCAGTAAAACCAGATTGTGTTACATCATACGGTGCTGTAGATACTTGTATTTGGTCTATGGCATCTAACGATATGGGTTGTGCATCTGTTTGACCTCCCGGTGTAGCTGCATCCAACCCAAAGGGATTGTTAAAAATAGCACCATCTAAAGAAAAATTATTGAATTGATCATTTCTACCTCCAAAAGAATTTCCACTTGCTGTAGGCTCTAACCTTGTAAAATCTGATGCTGATCTTGAAATAGTTGGTAAACGTGTTAATTCACGTCTGCCCACACTGGTTTCTGCACCCGTACGATCGCTCCCAAAAGTTCCTGTACCTCCTGTTCCTTGAATTACTACTGCATCCAATTGCTCACTATCTGATACCAATGTGACATCTAAATTTGTTGTTTTTCCTAATGTTAAAAACACATCATTAAAAGATTGTTCTTGATAGCCAATAAAACTAATAGTAATTGAGTAAGGTCCTCCTACTCTTAAATTTAAAAGGTTAAATCTTCCATCAAAGTTTGTAGCTGCTCCATATTTAGTACCTGTTGGTGTATGGATAGCTAATACATTCGCACCCGGAAGGGGTACGGAGTTTTCATCTAAAATAAGGCCTTTAATGTTTGATGTTGTAACCTGCGAAAATGCAAGAAACCCAAAAAACAAGAAAAAAATGGCAACATTTGTTTTTTTCATTTAATTTAATTTAAGTTAGTCTAATACTATGCACGCATAGCGCTTCGTAGTAAAAATAAACAAAAAAAAAGCCATTCTTACGAATGGCTTTAGTATATCTATAATGTTTTATTAACTAATTGTTAATACATTTTAGTTTGCTTGTGCAATAACTTCAAAAGGTAAATCAACAGAAACCTCTCTGTGCAAACGTATAACAGCATTGTATTTCCCTGTACGTTTAACAGTAGTAACTGTTATAAATTTCTTATCGATAGACTGTCCTTCTTTTTCTAGAGCTTCAGCTATGTTAATGTTATTCACAGAACCAAATAGTTTATCACCTGCACCTACTTTAGCGGGTATTTTAATTTCTAAAGCTTTTAAAGCTTCAGCTATTTTATTAGCATCGTCAACTATTTTCTTTTCTTTAAAAGCTCTTTGCTTTAAATTTTCTGCCAATACTTTTTTAGCAGAAGAAGTAGCAAGTATAGCTTGTCCTTGAGGAATTAAAAAGTTTCTACCATAACCGTTCTTAACTGTTACAACATCGTCTTTAAATCCTAAATTTTCAACGTCTTGTTTTAATATAAGTTCCATTGTTATTGGTATTTTATTTTAATAAATCTGCTACGTATGGCATTAAAGCTAAGTGACGCGCTCTTTTTACAGCTACAGATACTTTTCTTTGATACTTTAACGAAGTTCCAGTTAAACGTCTTGGTAAAATTTTACCTTGCTCGTTTACAAACTTTAATAAGAAATCTGGATCTTTATAATCTATGTATTTAATACCAGATTTTTTGAAACGACAGTATTTCTTTTGTTTATTTGTTTCAATATTTAACGGTGTTAAATATCTAATTTCTCCGTCTTTTTTTCCTTTTGATTGTTGTTCTATCGATGACATAATTAAGCTTTTTCTTTAAGTTTAACTCTTCTTCTCTCTGCCCAAGATATTGCATGTTTATCTAAGGATACGGTTAAGTAACGCATAAAACGTTCATCACGTCTAAACTCTACTTCTAAAGCATTAATTACTTCACCAGGTACAGTGTACTCAAATAAGTGATAGAAACCACTTTTCTTGTTTTGTATTGGGTAAGCTAATTTTTTAAGCCCCCAATCTTCTTTAGCTATCATCTTAGCGCCGTTAGAAACAAGAAAATCTTCATATTTCTTTACTGTTTCCTTTATCTGATCTTCAGATAAAACGGGATTTAAGATGAAAACAGTTTCATAATGATTCATAAAAATCTATTTTATTATTAAAAATTGGGTGCAAAAATAGTTAATATATACATATAAAACAATAATAAAAACAATAATAATTTGAGCTTGGCATTGGGGGTTTTAAAATGTTAAAATAATGTTAAAATAAACGCTTTAACGATGATTTTTGGTTTTTAGCCGAATTTTTCGTACTATTGTCGATATCTTAACCGAAATAATATAAAATGTTATGACATTAAATTGTGTAGTAGTAGACGATTCGGCGATACAACGTCTCTCAATAGTTAAATTAGTAGAAAATCATCCTTCACTTAATTTAATTGCAGAGTACAGTAGTGCCTTAGAAACTAAAAACGGTTTAAATACGCATCAAGTAGATTTAATTTTTTTAGACATTGAAATGCCAGTGCTAAATGGATTCGAACTTTTAGACGTATTAAACAACAAACCTCAAATTATTTTTGTAACCGGTAAAACTGAGTATGCTTTTAAAGCATTTAATTACGATGCTACCGATTACTTACATAAACCAATTACAAGAGAACGTTTTAATACTTCAGTAGATAAAGCTTTAGAGCAACATAGATTGACTTTAGACTTTAATGAAGAAGAAGGTGAGCATATTTTTGTAAAGAGTAACCTTAAAAAACGTAAAGTTTACATTAAAGATATTAAATGGATTGAAGCTCTTGGTGATTATGTAAAACTTGTTACAGAGGAAACCAGCTTGGTAGTGTTATCTACAATGAAGTCTTTCGAAGCAGAATTACCTGAAGGAAAGTTTTTAAGAATCCACAAATCATATATTGTTAATCTTGATAAAATTGATAGATTTAACAGTAAAAATGTTGAAGTTGGTGCTTATGAAATTCCGTTAAGTAGAAACAAAAAGACTCAGTTAGTTGATGCATTAAATAATATTTAGATTTAACTAACTAACCAAATTTAACCACAACCTAACCAAATTAAAAGTTATCGACATTTAAAATTATTTTTACCGACCGAAAATCTTTTATATTTGAGAAGCTATTATTTATTTTTATGATAGCTTCTTTTGTTTTTAATAATGATTGCTGTTTAGGAATTTTTATCAAAATATTTTTATGATACTGGTTTCTTATTCTAGAAATAGGGGGTGATTCTGGTCCTAAAACATAGTCTTTAAAAACTTGCTTTAAAGACTTTGCCAACCAAACTGAAGCGGCATCTACCCTACTATAATCTTTATGTTTTAATGTAATCTTTATTTGCTTATAAATAGGTGGGTATTTATAATTATAACGATCGTTCATTTGTTCGTTAAACATATCTATATAATTATTTGTGGAAACTTGTTGTAAAATGTTATGATACGGATTGTAAGTTTGTATTAACACCTTACCTCTTTCATCTGTACGTCCAGCCCTACCTGAAACCTGTAACATGAGTTGAAAACTACGCTCATGTGCCCTAAAGTCGGGAAAATTAAGCATATTATCGGCATTCATAATACCTACTAACTTTACATTCCTAAAATCTAAGCCTTTAGTTAGCATTTGGGTTCCAACTAATATATCTATTTCCTGTTGCTCTAAAGCTGTTATTATTTTTTCATACCCGTATTTTCCCCTCGTAGTATCTAAATCCATTCTTGCTACCTTGTAATCCGGAAATAACAATTTCACTTCTCCTTCTATTTGTTCGGTACCAAACCCCTTATTATCCAATTCTGCACTTCCACAAGCCATACACTCTTTTATCATCGCCGAGTTATAACCACAATAATGACAACGCAATTGATTTCTATATTGATGATAGGTTAAACTTACATCGCAATTTGGACATTGAGGCGAATTTCCACAGGTATTACACTCCACTATAGGTGAAAATCCACGTCGGTTTTGAAATAATATAATTTGATGACCTTCTTTTAAAGTCTCTGTCATTTCTTCGATAAGCCTATCACTAAAATGCCCTTTCATGCGCTTCTTCTTGAACTTATCTTTAATATCAACCAGCTCTATGTCCGGCATCAAGACATCATTGTAACGTTTTGTTATTTCGACAAAACCATACTTGTTTTGCTTTGCATTAAAATAGCTTTCTAAACTTGGTGTGGCAGAACCTAAAAGTATTTTTGCATGATGCATATTTGCTAATACTACTGCCGTATCTCGCGCATGGTAACGTGGTGCTGGGTCAAACTGTTTAAAAGATTGTTCATGCTCCTCATCAACAACTATAAGCCCTAAATTATTAAACGGTAAAAATATAGATGAGCGCGCCCCTAAAACTATTTTCGCCTTTGTGGAATTGTTTAAAACATGGTTCCAAACCTCAACCCGTTCGTGCGATGAATATTTAGAATGAAAAACAGCTACTTGTTCGCCAAAATAGGTCTGTAATCGTGTAATCAATTGTGCCGTTAGGGCTATTTCTGGCAACAAATAAAGTACTTGTTTTCCATTATTTAAAGTCTCCTCAATTAACTTGACGTACACTTCTGTTTTTCCAGAAGAAGTTACTCCATGAAGTAATGTAACGACATGCTTACTAAAAGATGCCTTTATTTCTTTAAGAGCTGTTTCTTGATAGTTATTAAGGTTTTTAGTGGTTTCTTTTTCTTCACCGGAATATTGAACACGGTCTGTTTGTATATAATATTCTTCAAGAATACCTTTATCAATCAATGATTTTATGATTGCTGTTGATGCGCCACTCTCTGCAGATAAATCTGAAACTTTTACTGGCTTTTTCGTAGTTGCAGAAATAGAAAATAAGGTCATTATAACTTGTCGCTGTTTTGGTGCTCTGCTTAAATCATCTAATAACTTTTGAAGTGTCGCTTCTGAAGAAAAATTGGAATGCAACTTTACATAACGAACCAATTTAGGTTTATATTTTTCATAAACTTCTTCTTCAACAGCAATGGCTTCCTTTTCTATTAATCGTTTAATAACTGGTAATACATTCTTTTTATCAAGAATATTAGAAATATCATGAATTTTTAAAGAGGACTGATGATGCAATGCTTCATAAACTAAAAACTCATCATCTTTTAGTATCGTTTCGTCAATCTCTTTAGTATTATTTTTTAAAACAACCGTTTCACTTTCTAAAATAAACGCATTAGGCAAAGCGGCACGCATCACATCTCCCAATGTACACATATAATAATTTGCAATCCATTGCCATAATTGTAATTGCTTTTCACTCACTATAGGAGTATCGTCTAAAATTTGTTGAATATCTTTAGCTTCATAAGCTGTTGGTGGTTCATTATGAACTTTATAAACAATACCTGTATAAATTTTCGACTTACCAAAAGGTACTGCAACACGCATTCCAGGTTTTAAGAAATCAGATTCTGAAGCACTTATACTATAGGTAAAAAGCTTTTTAAGAGGTACGGGAATTATAACGTTTATAAAATACTGCATAAACTAACATCTTTTACGTAGTTTATTCAAAGATGCATTTAATTCGTAACCTAGCAATAAAATATTGGCATTAAGCCACAAATAAAACAACAATATTAATAACGCCCCAATAGAACCATAAAGCTTATTGTACTGTCCAAAATTTTCAATATAAAGTCCAAATAGATAAGATGATAAAATAATGAGTAATGTTGTAAACAATGCTCCTATAGAAAAGAAATTAGAGTGTTTTCCCTCCTGAGTTCCAAAATAATATAAGGTTGCTGTGGTTAGATACACCATTACAATAAAGAAAGCATATTTAGCAATATCTGTCCACAATACATTTTGACTTTCAACCTGATAGCCTTGACTCTCTAAAACCCCAAACAACTCTTCTACAACATATATTTGAAAGTATCCTAAAACGGCTATGGTTACTATAAGCAAAAATGCTAATATTAATGCGATACCCAATGCATATAAATATTGTTTAAAAAAGTTACGGTTTAATTGCTCATGATACGAATTTTCGAAACCGGAAAACACAGCATTCACACCATTTGCCATTAATGCTATTGACAATACAAAAACAGATGACAATAATCCTCCTCGTTGTGGTTGGTCAATGTTTTCGAATATGTTTTCGAAGAAAAAATCGGACGTATTGGGTGGTAAAAAAGATTCTAAAAAGGTTAAAAAATCAATTTTAAAATCATCAATCGGTATATATGGAATAACAATTAATACAAATAATAAAAAAGGAAACAAAGCCATAAAAAAACTAAAGGCGATAGCACTTGCACGAGTTGTTAACGCTCCTCTTACAATACCTATAATATAAAGTTCCAGTAAATCGTAAAACGATAAACCTTCTAGACCTGGTAATTTTATTTGTTTAAAAACCCGCACTAAGACATTTATTACCGGAATCTTATCTAGTTTGTCTTCAATGGGCTTAGTCATTAATTTAGTTAAAAAGTTTGAAATCTCTTGTTTAGCACAAAAAACTAAACTAATTTAAGTGTGATAAAAACTATTTTTTTATAGCTTTTAAACTTAAATCCATGTTATGCACAGAATGTGTTAAAGCGCCACAAGAAATATAATTTACACCGCATTCTGCATAATGCCTAATAGTAGTCTCATTTATATTACCAGAAGATTCAATTAGACATTTATTACCTATCAGTTTTACAGCCTTTCTGGTATCCTCGTAATCAAAATTATCAATTAAAATTCTATAAATGCCATCACTTTTTAAGATCTCTTCCACCTCGGTTAAGTTTCTGGCTTCAACCATTATTTTTAAATCTTTGTTAGTTTCTCTTAGGTATAGCTTTGTCATTTCAATAGCTTTTGTAATACCTCCTGCAAAATCAATATGATTATCTTTAAGCATAATCATATCGTATAACGCAAATCTATGATTCTCTCCACCTCCAATAACGACTGCCCATTTTTCCAATACACGAATTCCTGGTGTCGTTTTACGGGTATCTAGAATTTTAGTGTTAGTCCCTTTCAATAAATTAACAAACATTCTTGTTTTAGTAGCAATAGCACTCATACGCTGCATAGCGTTTAGCACAGTTCGCTCGGCTTTTAAAATAGATTGTGAAGATCCTTCAATATACATGACAACATCGCCATAAGTAACTTCTGTTCCATCTTCAATTCTCACATCTAATTTTAAGTTTTTATCAACATAAGCAAGTACCTTTTTAGCAAAATTAACGCCGCCAATAACGCCTTTATCCTTAACTAAAATCATTGCTTTGCCCTTGGCATTTTCTGGAATGCAAGCTAAAGAGCTATGATCACCATCTCCTACATCTTCTCTTATTGCATTCGAAATTATCATTTTGACCTCTGTATCAAATTGCTCTTGTGTTATCATAATAATTTAGTCGGTTTGCAACAAAAATAAGAAATTGATTTACTAAATTAAATTTTACATTTACGAAATTTTTATTTTTTTCATCGTTAAATATATTTTTCATAAATACTAAATAGTAATTTTGCCATTATGACTATAAAACTTCTCGCCATTGGTAAGACGGATAACAAGGAACTTCAATCGCTTATTAACGAGTATACAAGGCGCTTAGGGTTTTATATTAAATTTTCATTGGAAATTATTCCGGATATTAAAAACGCTAAAAATTTAAGTGAAGCGCAACAAAAACAAAAAGAAGGCGAACTTATTATAAATAACCTCAATTCAACCGATGTTTTGATTTTATTAGACGAAAACGGTAAACAATTAGATTCTATTGGCTTTTCTGGTTACTTACAGAAGCACATGAATTCCGGTATTAAACAGTTGGTTTTTGTAATTGGCGGTCCTTATGGGTTCTCACAGGATGTTTATAACAAATCAAATGGAAAAATATCATTGTCTAAAATGACATTTTCCCATCAGATGGTACGTTTATTTATTATTGAACAATTATATAGAGGGTTTACCATTTTAAAAAATGAACCTTATCATCATAGATAATATCATTAAGCCTTAATGTAAAACTTAGCCCCCTTCGTTACCCAAAACAGTCTTTTTAAGCATAAAAATCCCTCTCAGGTAAGTTTTCATCCTTTTCAGGTAAGTTTTTTCTTCTATGTTAGCAGAAAATAATATAACCCTTTGGAGCAAAAACATTTATAGACATACTAACCATATTGTTCTACCATTAAAATCATTATATCTAAAGGAAGAGTTTATAACATCAAAATTCAAGTTATTCAACTTTAGTGCCGAAATATAAGAAAAGCCTAAATAGCTAAAGCACTCAAGATAAATTTAATAAGATGATTGGTCAATATAAACAAAAATTGTTTTAAAAATCATTAAAGCCTTAAAGAACACCTTGAACTGGAATCACTCACGAATAACAAATTCGAGATAAAGAGATACTGTACAGTCAGGGGTAAGACCGAAAACCTGTAAAAACGAGTAGGTCAATAATTTTTAAATATTAATATTATGAAACGTAAATCTTTAAAAACAGTTTTGCATGCCTTTGTTTTTACGCTGGCCATTGTAGCCTCTTTTGCTTTTAAGCCTTCTCCAAATGACATCCAGGACGATGTATATATACAGAGAGTTGGTCCTACTCTTTGCGAACTAATGACAATGTCGTTACCCTATGGTTGTGGACTTGATAATTGGGGGGCAAATTGTACGATGTTCCATCAAGGCATGTACCACACCCTGTATTCCAGAGCCTGGAATACAGCATGTATGGAGGCATATAGAATAGAATTGTAAAGTCTTATTATGGAGGGTGTCTAAAAAGTCTTTAATAATTTTTATTTGTCAGGTTGAGCTTATCTAAGCAAATTATTGATTATCAGTAATTTAAACATATTTCAACAAGCTCAATATGACATCTAAACTTACTTTTTAGCCTCCCTCTTATTGCATTGTTGCAAGTCTTTAAATATCAACATAGACAAATACTCAAAACCGTATTATAATAGTACATGATGATGTTACTAAAAAATCGATAAGGTTCATTGATAAAATGGATCTAAACATTATGATATCAAAAAACCAACTTTCAACAGCATTTTGCAAACCTTTCTTACACAATCAATCATCACTAAAAAACGAATTCCTAGCTGTATTTTATACCTTTAATAAATCATTTTCATCACAAATACTATGAAAACCTATAGTAAGTATAAAAATATCTTATTAGAATTTATTTGTATGTTACTCATACTGTTGTTTGTATATGCAGCAGTAAGTAAACTTTTGGTTTTTGACCAATTTAAGATTCAAATAGGGCAATCTCCCGTGCTCACTACTTATACTGCCTGGGTTGCTTGGGGAGTTCCTTTTATTGAGATTGCAATTTCGTTAATGTTAATCATTCCACGATTTAAGTTATTGGCCTTGTATGCTGCCTTTACACTTATGGTCATGTTTACATCCTATATTCTTATCATTTTGAATTTTAGTGATTTTATTCCCTGTTCCTGTGGGGGTGTTTTGGAAAAATTAAGTTGGACCGAACATTTAATATTCAATATCATCTTTGTCGTTCTTGCCCTTATTGGGGTTATGATATTAAGCCCAAAGAAGAACAACAATACTTCACATATAATACATAAAAAAGCATATACTATCCTTTCTGTTTGCATGGTATGTGGTATAGGAGTAGTATCCTTATTATTCTTGCTTTCGGAACATAAACTTCACCGAGACAATAGCTTCACACGTCGGTTTGCCGGTCATCCCGCAATAAAAGCCAAACAATTAGATCTTACTTACAATTCGTATTATATTGCCGGAGCTGACCAGGGAAAAGTATATTTGGGAAATAGTATCTCACCATTTCATATGGTCACTTTAGATACGTTACTTCAAAACAAAGAAACTATTGAATTGAGTTTAGACCAGGACAGTCTCCCGTACAGATCCATGCAACTTCGGGTAATTCCACCCCATTTCTTTCTTATGGACGGTGTTATGCCTTATGTTTTTAGGGGCAGTACGACTGATTGGAAAGCACGTTCTGTTATGAATAAGCCTGCCTATTTCTCACATGTCGAGCCTATAGATTCCGTGAGCTTGTTTATTAGAAGTTTAAGCAGCGAGACCAGAGAAAATGTCTTGGGCAAGATAAATCTTTCTGGGAGAGAGAGGGTAGACCTCTCTCACAATCTTCTACAAAAACAAATTGACGGTATTTTTGATACCGATGGTATCTTACAATATAACCACCAGTTACAAAAATTGGTGTACACCTACCATTATCGTAACCAATTTATTGTTGCCGATACCAACCTCCAATTAAATTACCTTGGAAAGACCATAGATACTATAAGCCATGCGCAAATAAAAGTGGGAACTATAGCCTCTAAAAATCAAACAAAAATGGCTGCGCCCCCATTAATAGTAAACAAAAATAGTGCGACATACGGTGATTATCTTTTTGTAAATTCTAAATTAATAGGAAAGTATGAGCCTATTAGTATATGGAAAAAAGCCTCTATTATTGACGTATATAATCTTGTGGATAACACTTACGAATTTAGCTTTTATATTTATGGTATTAAAAAAGACAAGCTAAGATCATTTCGGGTACTTCATGATAAATTTATCGGGCTCATAGGCAATCACATAGTAACTTACCAACTGGACACGAATCTGTTCAAGAATCTACTACCCAATTCAAAAAAGGGTGTAGATAACACTTCAACCAAAATCGATGCTACCTTTGTCAAAACTGATATTAATCATCAGTAAATATTGTTTACGGATCACTGAGACTAGAAATTGCAGTTATGACTTTTCTCGTAAAGACGCTAAGCCGTAAAGGAGATATTACTAAGACAGAAACTGTTAACTGAGACTGAATACTAAACTCCCAAACATAGTACACCCCACTTAATAACTTAATAACTTAACAACTTAATAACCAAACTACTAAAACTTTAGCCAGTCCCTTAGTAACCTTCATTCTGTGGTAATAAATTTGGATTAAGCGTTAATTCCAAATCCGGAAGGGGTAATAATACATGGGTATCTTTCCAATTGGGCTTGATTGGCGCTAATATTTCGGCGGCTTTTCCCATACGTTTCAAATCGAACCAACGGTGTCCTTGTTCCGTAAACAATTCTACACGACGTTCTTGTAAAATAGCATCTAGCAATTCATCTAACGTAACAGCAGTTGTATTGTCCAGACCCGCTCGGTTTCTAACAGCATTTATATCGGCTTGTGCTCCGGAGGTGTCATCCAGACGTGCTCGAGATTCAGCACGAATTAAATATTGTTCTGCCAAGCGTAACTGCACCGAATATTCTACCGAACTATCCGTGTTTCCTCTTTCCTTATATTTAAAAGCATGATACCAAGTTTCAGTATTTGTAGCATTACTAACTTCTTTTATCCAGGAGGATTGGCGTAGATCATCAGATTCAAATGCCTCAAACAAAAGATTACTCAGAGCTACATTAGATGGAGGCCCGATAACGAATATAAATCTTTCTCCTTCACTGGTGTTATTTCCATCTGCATTCGGCTTAAACTGCCAAATCGTTCCTGAAGCCTCTTTTAAAAAGACCTTGTTCAAATCAGGTTCTAAAGTTCCAAACTTAGTAATAACCCTATCGGCCATCTCCTCAGCCAGATCCCATTGCTGGGAATATAAATAGGCACGGGCAAGTACTGCTTCTGCCACTGCAACATAAGGCCGTATACGTTCCCCGCTAATGTCTTCATCGGGCAACAAATCTACAGCTAAATTTAGGTCTCTTATAATATAACTGCACACCAAAGCTCTCTGTGTACGTTTTACATTTCTATTAACTAAATAATCCGTCTCGGTAACATAAGGAATGTCTCCAAAAAGCTCCACAAGCAATAAGTGCAGATATGATCTTACAAACAAAGCTTCTCCTTTAAATTGATTCTTATCTTCCAAGGTCAAACCTAAAGAGTTCTCAACATTCGTTATGATCTCATTAACCGTGTAAATTTGAGCATAGGCACTGTTCCATAAATCTGCTACAATTAAGTCGTCTGACCGTACAGTATGATTTTGATAATTCTCCAGTGCTTCTCCCCGATCGAGCAGGTAATAATCCAACTCATCGGTGTACAGCCCCATAGAAACATTTATACCGTCACCAGATACCAGTCCACTGGCCCTCATTTGATAATAGACAGCACGAACCGCAGAATCTGCTGTAGATGCATCTTTATAAATGGACTCACCTGATATTAAGTTTTTTGGTAGATCTACCTCTACAAAATCGGTACAAGCTGTTAAACATCCAACCAAAATAATTAGACACAATAGATTGTATCGTCTAACAACCAATGTAAAACACCATCGATAAGGAACTATTTTTTTATGTTTTAATCTCATGACGTCTATTTTTTTTAATATTAAAAACTCAGTTCCAACCCAAATGTAAAGTACCGCAATACTGGAAGCGTTATCGTATCTCCTGAATGTTCCGGATCTGCCTTTAGGGATTTTGTAATTGTGAAAAGGTTCTGCCCTTGCACATATATACTGGCATCTAGTCCAGAAATGCCCACTTTAGGAATAGCATAGCTTAAAGAAACATTTCTCAAACGGATAAAAGAAGTATCTGTATACCAAGCATTACTACTACGGTAATTGGAATAAGCAGTGATCGCCTCTGCACCTTGGGCGCTATTACCTATGGTATAACGTTGTACCGAAACTTGGTCTCCTTCCTTCTGCCAACGATTGAATACCAATGCGTGTTGATTAAAAAAACTACCGGGGTGATTTGGATTATAGAAAACATCGGTTCCTCTTTGTTTCTTAAACTGAAAAAAAAGCTCTAAACTCAACCTCTTGTAGTTAAAAATATTATTTATACCTCCATGAAGTTTTGGAGCTGTATTCTCGATCCATTGACGATCTTCTGAAAGAGGACTGGGGTCTATAACACCATTGTTATTATAATCTTCGAACTGATACACACCTGTTACTGGATCGACACCAGTCATATAATACAGCTTTTGAATATTTAACGGCTGCCCCAATACATATTGATTTGCAAAAGAAGAATATTCTAGTCCATCAAACTTTATCAGCTTATTTTTAGGCATCGAAATATTAAAAACCGTCGTCCATTTAAAATGAGGATTTCTAATATTTACAGACCGAAAGTCTATTTCTAAACCTGTGTTTTCTACCGTAGCATCAAAGTTGGCATTTACAAAATTAAAACCTGCTGTTCCCGGTAAAGGAACATCTAACAACTGACTTGAAGAGCGATTTCTATACCATGCCATTGTAAATAACACACGATCTTTTAAAAACCCCAACTCCAAACCTACTTCAAATTTTTTGGTTTCTTCCCATCCCAAAGTTGGATTGCGTAGCTTATCCGGTAATAGTATCGATCCGTCATAGCTTACATTTTTCGGAGTCTCATAGGTATTATAAAAGCCATAATTTCCAATATTGTCACTACCTGTTATTCCATAGCTAGAGCGTAGCTTCCCATAACTTAAAAGTTTATGGTCTTCCAAGAAAGTTTCTTCAGAAAAGAGCCAAGCAGCCCCAACTGCGCCAAAATCACCAAATTGTTTACCTGGGCCAAATCGGCTGGAGCCATCTCGCCGTCCAGTGAGATTCACAATATATTTCCCTGCCCAGTTAAAATTTAGCCTTCCAAATATAGCATGGTAATTATATTTAGATTCTCGATCTAATCCATCTGAAGTTTTATTGGCTGCAAAAACATCCAGAATTTGACTATTATTTTGGAAACCTTCTCCTGATATTCTAAACTGGTTTGTTACACGTCGCTGGAATGTGGTTCCAACCAGAAAATTAAGATTCGCTTTGCCCCAATCCTTTTCCCACTCAATCTGCGGTTCTACATTCCAGGAATGACGCGAAGCTTTGTTAATAAAAATTGACGATCTCGTAATACTTGTAAATTCAAAAACTGGATTAAATCTGGTATGTAGGGTTGCTTTATATTCCTCTCTTTGATAATCCGTATAGCCCAAATTGGTTCTAAATTCCAGAGCTGGTATAGGGCGATAAGAAATCACCGTACTCAATAGAAGGTTTTTACTCTTAGCTCGATACTCCCCTTCTAACAATCCTAATGGGTTATCCATAAAAGCTGGAACCCATCCATCCCAATTCAACTCCCCATAAACATCGTGGAGCGCTGGAGCGTTCGGTGCCAAATTATAAGCTTCGTCTGTAAGCCCACCAAGCGGGAGGCGGTTATCCTCTACGACATAGTTCGTTAAGATATTTACCTGAAAACGCTCATCTGACGATTGATGATTGATATTACTTTGTACAGAAGCCTTCTCATATTTTGAGTTCCCAGGAAATACTGTTGTTTCATTTTGATAGTTCCCACTAAGCATAAACTGAGTTTGTTTATTACCTCCCGAAAAAGATAGCTGGCCTGTGTTTCGGTTAGCCGTACCTCCTATAAGTACTTTCTGCCAATCTGTATAACGATTTTGATCCCATTCAAACAAATCTGGCATGATACCTTGTATAGATAAAGGTGTTGTTTCGAGTGTGAAGCCATCATTGGTAAGTCCTTCTAATCGCATGTCTAAATATTGTTCCGTATTTAATAATTCTATAAAGCGTGACACCTTAGCAAACCCAGTCGTAACATTAACTTTAATTTGGGTTTTCCCTGCCTTACCTTTTTTGGTTGTGATAAGTATTACGCCATTGGCACCAAGAGAACCATAAATAGCTGTGGCATCTGCATCCTTAAGCACCTCAATACTTTCAATATCAAAATAATTAACCAAACCTAACGGACCTCCGTCTAGTAAAACAGGATTAACGTCAGGAGACGACAATGATTCAGAACCATAGCGGACACCATCAATAATAAACAGCGGATCTGTACCTGCATTTATAAAGTTCTTACCACGTATCTCTATCTTAAAACCACTACCGGGAAGTCCTGTGTTTTGAACAATATTGACTCCTGGAATATAGCCGTTTATAGCTGCCAACGGATTGGATACAGGCTGTCTTTCTATAGTTTTAGCATCTATTTTATAAACGCTTCCTGGATTCTCTCGTTTAGACCTTTTGTAGTAATGTCCCACGATTTCTACAGCATCCAATATATCAATATCCTCTTCAAGGGTTACATTGATGCTACTTTGATTGCCAACGACGATTTCCTGTGTTTCATATCCTAGTGATGAGAATTCCAAAACAGTTTCAGGATGGGTTCCTATGATCGTATACCGACCATTTATATTGGTAGTAGTTCCTTTGTTTGTACCTTTTTTTAAAACGGCGACATCTGGTATAACCTGACCTTCCTCATTTGAGACAACGCCAACCAGAATTTGCTCTTGGTCTTGGAACTTGTTACCACTCGTTTTTCTTTTAACAATAATCCTATTGTTCTCATTTATGGTAATATCAAAATCCTCCACAGGAATACTCTTCCTTAATAACTTTTTAATACGAATAGTTCCTTTCTTGAGTACTACTTCGGGAAGACCCTTAAACAAATTTCCTTCATGAAAAAACGAATAATCTGTCTGTGCATCAATAATATCGAATACTTTATCAACAGTTACCTTCATGGTTGAATCTATAACAACCTGGCCATTTTGAGAGTATGTATGTTTTGATATAAAGCCGAACAATATGATACAAAACAACATTTTAAATGTTCGCATAAAAATTGTGAACGTGTTTTTATTTAATAAAAACATTAGTTAGTTTAGTTAGTAATGCAGTTAGTATTAAAAATAAGGAGTGTAGTCTCATACTGTTAGACGTACACTACATTCTTACTCTATCTCTGTATTTTTAAGGATGCCTTATACTTATTTTCATCTTTATTTGTTCAATTTTAATGTTACGAAATAGTCATACCTTTTCATGAGGTAAGTCCTTGTTTTTATTAAATCTCGGATAACCGATTTACCCTTCTTTCAACTTAAATGGCTTTTATCTTTTTTACTATCTCCTTTCATTTATACGCCCCATTAACTGTAGGTTTGGTTTTGTCAATGTTTGTTTAAAGACCTTGTTTCTTTAACCCAAAAAAGAAAAAGACGTTCTGGGCTTATTAATTTCCAATTTAATAAACCTAAAAACATTCTTGTTCTCTTTTTGAAATTGCTTCTTTATTTTAATTTGTTTTTTACATAATTTCACTCTCTCGTTAGCCAGTTAATCTGCTGGATTATTTATTATTTTTATTAGACTCCTGTTATACTTCTTTATTTTTTTTATTTCTGTTTCCTACTAAATTGCAAATCCTTGAAAAAATACATCCCTTTAGCTAAACGACTTACCGCACCTCTTTTATTCTTACCTTGTAACACCATTTGTCCAAACTCATCATATATTTCCATTAGCTTAAAACCTGATACATCTTTTACATTCAACATATAACTTACCGAATCTGGGTCATCAGCATCAGGCTTCGTTTGGAAAGAATTAACCGATAAGTAATCAAATTCAATTTCAGATGCTTTCACAACAAAGGAAATGACATCAATATTAAAGCCAACGGAGATGATGTTAGGGCAGCCATCACCTCCTATTGGACTTACTGGGAACAAGTCGAGCCCAGATCCACCTGACAGAGTTACGACAATATCATCAGTTGTTTCTGTGATATCATCTCTGTTACTGGTGGTATTTGCATTAAAATTGGATAATGTAAATAGAAATATATGTGTTTTCATGGTTGGGACGGTTTAAGTATTAGTTTAGTTTACAGTTTAATTTTTTGTTTAGTTTATTATTTAAGCCATTAGTCTATTCCTTGAAATAGTACTACGGATTACTTTTACATGACATCTTCTACATGATGGTTAATGTTTTATCTTTTATATAATAGCCATTGACATTACTTTCCTGTTTAATTGCTGACATAATCTCTTTTATTGGAGAGTTTTTTCTAAACGATCCTGAGTATATCTCGTTTTCCACATTTTTGTTTTCAAATATCACGTCCATGTCGTACCAACGGGAAAGGGTATTCATAATATCCTTTATGCTTTCGTCTCGGAAACTAAACTTGCCTTTTCTCCAAGAAACTTCCTTGTACATATTGCTAACCGCTACTATGTTTAAGCTATTATTTTGGGTATTTAGATTTAATTGTTGATCGGGCTTAAGCTTAAGGGATTGTTTTTCACCCTGGCTGCTAACAGCTACTTCGCCTTCTACTAAGGTAGTATAAATGTTTGCCTCATCTTTATAGGCCTTGATGTTAAACTCGGTTCCTAAAACTTCTACTTCCTGAAATTCATTGCTCACCTTAAACTTTGCACCTTTGTGTTCGGTACTTGGTGAGACATCAAAATAGGCTTCTCCATAAACAAGCTCTACTTGTCTGGTTTCTCCATTATTAAATGCTACAGGGTATTTTAATTGAGATTCGGAATTTAGCCAGACTTCAGTGCCATCTGATAAGTTTATTATAAATTGCCCACCTCTTGGGACAGTTAATACATTATAGGCAATCTCTTCTGTTTTTGTTTCTATATAGCCTCCCTGTTGGCCAGTAGGATATGTTATTTTTTCACCATTACTGGTAATATTGTTTAATTGATAAGCCTGACCTTTTTCCAAATGCACTTCAGAACCGTCCTCTAATGTTAAAACTGCTTTGTCAGTGCCTATTTTGATATTGTTTTCTGCTATAATTGATGTATTGATTTGCGGTCCATCATCTTTATTTAAAAGAACCGTGATGCTAAGTAAAATGACTACAGATGCAGCTATTGCACTATACTTAAACGTTTTTTGCCTGATAAGCTTTTGCTTTTCTTTACCGATTATCGCTTTCAAAGCTTTTTCCTTATTTAATTCTTTTTTAAGTTGTAAACGCTCTTCTCTTTTGTTTCTATTAGTAATACCAAAAATTATACGTTTTTTATCATCTTCAGTAAGCGTTTTAAATTTCTCTAAATCAATGGGAGTTTCACCTTTTAATAACGAAGTAGCAATCTTCTTCGAAAGTGATTTAATTTTGTCTAAGTCATCCATAAATTAAAGAATTTAATAGTCATTGTACATTATAATAACGTAAAGAAAAAGAAAAGGAGGGGGTAAAAAATTAAAAAAAATTATTTGACTCTTAAGAAACTTAAAGTTTTTCGGAGTTTTTTATAGGACTCCTTTTTATAATCCTTGACCGTATGAATGGATATGTTCATTTCTTTAGCTATTTCTTTGTTTGTATAATTTTTAATACTTAATCTAATAGTCTCAGCATATTTATTAGGTAGTAATTTCACTGCTCTTTCAATAAAATTTGGTAATTCTATTTCACTTTCATAAGCATCTGATGTTTCTATCATAATAACCTCCGATAAAAAATAACTTTCCATTAGCAAAGTTTCTAAACCCTCTAAAGGGTATGGCTTAACATCTTTAGCACGTTTACTTCTTAAAAAATCAATGGACTTATTCTTTACTGCTTTATAAAAAAATCTTTCAATTCTGTCTTTATTTTCAAAGAGAATCTTGTCCTCCCATACTTTTGTAAACACTTCTTGAACGATGTCTTTAGAGAGGTCTAAATCATTAACATACCCGTAAGCAAAAATACATAGTCGATCATATAAACGATTGAAAATATTTTCAAACTCTTTGATAGTTAACTCCTGTGCCTTGTTTTGATTCATATATTCGCTATAAAAAGGTTATTAAGAAAAATATCCATTTTAAATAAGAACGATCATTGTTTCTGTGGGGCATTAAAATATATCTTTAAGAAACTTGATAATACAATTATCTGTTCTTCCAGAATAATAAAGAATTTCTTGAAACCAACCATTCTCAAAACTAAGACATAGAGAGATACTTCTACTAAGCTAAGCACAGGGGTTCGCTGGCTTTATATTCAATCAAATTGAGTATAGGTTTTGTCCTTTTGGATCAAAACACAAAATTCTCCAATAAAGGTTATCAACTGAAGTTAGAGCGTGTTGATAACATCTTTTTATTTTAAGCCAAGCAAGATGACTATAGATGTAGCTATTACATTACACTATACCTATAAATCATTTTCGTTTGACATATTTCTCTTTTATTTTTATTAGTAATACCAAAAGCATCCATTTTTTATCATTTTAAGCAAGCATATTGAATTTCTCTAAAAATAGGGCTCAACTTTGTAATAACGAAGCTACAATCCTCTTCGAAAGTGATTTAATTTTGTCTGAACTCTCCATAAATTAAAGAAAGAATAGCGGTTGCACGTAATTATGTCTGTATAAAATTATATGCAATTACACACAACTTTATATAACTATAACGTAAAAGAAAAGAAAGAGAGGGGGTAAAAGATTAAAAAAATTATTTAATTATTAAGTTAACCTAAAATTTTCCGGAGTTTACGATAGGCCTTTTTCTTATATTCCTTGACTGTATAAACAGATATGTTCATTTCTTCGGCTATTTCCTTGTTCTTATAATTGGCAATACTTAATCTCATAACTTCAACCCATTTACTAGGTAGTGATTCCAGTGCTCTTTCAATAGCATTTGATGTTTCTACTATAATAACCTCCGATAAAAAGTAATTTTCCGTTTGCATAGTTTCTAAATCCTCCAAAGGATAAGCCTTAACATCTTTAGCATATTTACTTCTTAAAAAATCAAGTGATTTATTTTTTACTGCAGTATAAAAAAGGCCCTCTATCTTATCTTCATCACAAAAGACACCCTTGTCCTCCCATACTTTTATAAAGACATCCTGAACGATGTCTTTAGAAAGATTTAGATCATTAACATACTTATGAGCAAAAAGACATAATAACTCATATAGACGATTGAAAATATTTTCAAACTCCTTGATAGTTAACTCGTGTGCCTTGTTTTTATACATCTATCCATTTTAGAAAAGGTTCTTAGGCTAACACCCGTTTTAAATAAGAACAGTCACTATGTTTTTATGGGATTAAAAATACATCTTCAGAAAATACGCTAATATAATTAAAGTTTTTTCTTAAAAAAACAAAGAATTTCTTGAAACGAATTATTCCAGAGGCAAAACCGTGAAGAATTCTTTTTGATTAAAACCTTATACCCAAATTGATATTAGTTACAAATTCTCTAAATCCAATCGTTCTTTCTTAGTAAGCTTGGCTACAACTAAACGATAAGAAATATCCAGCCATTCGCATAATATTTTATCTGAAATAGAGCCGTCCATCAAAACACTGCTCCAATGTTTTTTACTAAAATATGATGGCTCTTGCAATGCATCATATTGCATACGAAGTTCTTCTATAGTTTCAGGCTCGCATTTAATACTAAAACTATTAAATGTATCAATATTTGTAGCCGTAAACATTTTTCCTTTTACTTTAAAAACAAGAATGTTAGGTAATTTAGGAAATGGAATAGATTCTGTTGCTCCTTTCTTAGATAAACAATACAATCGATAATCTTCAATATTCACCTTATATAAATACTTAACATCAATTAAATTAATGGGTTTTATAAACTTGCTTGCGTTTTTCCAATTGACGCTCTAAATCATGAATAGTCTCTCTTACAGATACTTCAAAATTACGTTCATTGGACGTTGCAAAAATTCGAGGTCCCGGCAAACTCAATTCAATACTACAAATTTTACCAATTTCATGTTGATTTTCATCTTGCTTAAAATGCACCGTTGCACTTATTAAAAACTCATAACGATTAAATATTTTTTTTAATTTCTCTTCTGTAAAATTTGAAAGTGTTTCACTTACATCGACTCCCACATATTGAATATTTACTGTCATAATTATATCTCTTTTTATTGTTTTAATTATTATCTAAAATACACGATTTTTAAATAATTAATAGTAACAAA
The DNA here is from genome assembly GCF_030540835.1 of Flavivirga aquimarina. GTDB lineage: Bacteria > Bacteroidota > Bacteroidia > Flavobacteriales > Flavobacteriaceae > Flavivirga > Flavivirga aquimarina. Next base: position 24,052 of record NZ_JAUOEK010000120.1, read on the forward strand.
TGTCATAAAAAAGTCATAAAATATTTCTACTTATAAATCAATATAATAGTATTTTTGAAAATTTAATGGAAACCTCGAGACTGAGCCTCAAGGAATTCCTTTTGATTTAAATTCATCTAACTTATGCAACTTGTTTTCGCTACCAACAATCTTAACAAAATAAAAGAGGTGCAGGCTTTACTTCCTAAGCATATTACATTATTAAGCTTAAAGGACATTGGGTGTCTTGAGGATATTCCAGAAACTCAAAATACCATCGAAGGCAACAGCATACAGAAGGCAACATATATAAAAAAACATTATGGATATGACTGTTTTGCTGATGACACCGGATTAGAAGTCACCATTTTAAATGGGGCTCCAGGAGTTTATTCTGCCCGCTATGCCGGCGAGCAACGCAATGCAAACGACAATATGGATAAATTACTAACCGAATTACATACTAAAACTAACAGAAATGCACAGTTTAAAACTGTAATCACACTACAACTAAATAATAAACAACAGACCTTTACAGGTATATGCGAAGGCGACATAACCAAAACAAAAAGTGGTGAGCAAGGTTTTGGCTACGATCCTATTTTTAAACCCAAAGGATTCCAACAAACATTTGCAGAAATGGATTTAAGCCTAAAAAACAGTATAGGTCATCGAGGAAAAGCCATAGAACAATTAGTTCATTTTTTAAATTCTTAGTATTAATAAAAGAGGGATAAAAAACCAAATTACATGTTGGTGGTTAATATTCTTTATGTTATTTTTAGTCTATGACAGAGGAAGCTATAGAAAAAGAAAATGCAGCGATTACAAAAGCCTACAAAGAATTATTAAAAGTTAGTTATACAACGCTATCTAACGATGATAAAAAATTAATACGAAAAGCTTTTGATGTTGCTATAGACGGCCATAAAGATCAACGCAGAAAATCTGGAGAAGCCTATATTTTTCACCCTTTAGCCGTAGCAAAAATAGTAGCTCAGGAAATTGGGTTGGATGCGACTTCTATTGCTGCTGCCCTACTCCACGACGTTGTTGAAGATAGCCTGGATTACACTATAAAAGATATTGAAAAATTATTTGGAAAAACCATTGCTACTATTGTAGATGGACTCACAAAAATATCTTCTTTAAGTAAAGAAAAAGACATGAATGTGTCTTTACAAGCAGAAAACTTTCGTAAAATGCTGCTCACCCTTAACGATGATGTACGTGTAATTATAATAAAAATTGCAGATAGGCTTCATAATATGCAAACTATGGAGTCCATGCGCACTGATAAACAGGAAAAAATCGCTTCTGAGACATTGTATATTTATGCTCCGTTAGCGCACAGAATCGGCTTATACAACATTAAAACCGAGCTTGAAGATTTAGGATTAAAATACACAGAACCTGATGTTTACAACGACCTTTATGACAAAATAAAAGAAAGTAAAGAAGAGCAAGATAAATACATAGAAGAATTTAGTGAGGTTATAAAAAACTCATTAAATAAAGAAAATTTTGAATACACCATAAAAGGGAGACCAAAGTCTATTTTTTCGATTAGAAAAAAAATGCTCAATCAAGGAGTCTCTTTTGATGAAGTATATGATAAGTTTGCAATAAGGATTATTTATAAAAGTGATGAAACTAATGAAAAGTTTTTCGCTTGGAAAATATACTCTGTAGTAACAGATCATTTTAGGCCTAACCCAATACGCCTTCGCGACTGGATTTCCTCTCCCAAATCTACGGGATATGAAGCCTTACACATTACTGTTATGGGACCTAAAGGACGTTGGGTAGAAGTTCAGATACGAAGTGAGCGCATGAACGAAATTGCAGAGAAAGGGTATGCAGCTCATTATAAATACAAACAAGGTAACGAAAAGGAAGATAATTTAGAGAACTGGATTAACAAACTCCAAGAAGCTTTAGAAAATCCCGATATAAACGCTGTAGACTTTGTCGAGCAATTTAAACTTAATCTATATTCACAAGAAATATTTGTATTTACTCCTACCGGAGAATTAAAATCATTACCAAAAGGTGCTACATCTCTAGACTTTGCTTTTAATATCCATACCGAAGTTGGTATGAGAACTAGAGGAGCTAAAGTAAATGGTAAATTAGTACCGTTAAGTCATCAATTGCAAAGTGGTGATCAGGTAGATATTTTAACTTCAGAAAGCGCTAAACCCAATGCAAACTGGCTAGACTACGCAACTACAGCCAGAGCCAGAAGCAAAATAAAATCAGCTTTAAAAGAAGATAAAAAACGCATAGGTGAAGATGGTAAAGAAATTCTTAGAAGAAAGCTAAAACAATTAAAAATTACGCTGAATGAAAGCTCCACAAACGAATTAGTTAACTATTTCAAACTTAAAACAAGCCTAGACCTATTTTATAGAGTTGGTATTGGTACTATCGATAATGCCATGATTAAAAGTTTTGCTACATCGAGAAGTAATGTCTTAATGAGTTTTATTAAAAATAAAATTTCAAGAAAGACAACTATTAACAAAGAAGACTTAGAAAAAGAAGAGGTAACTGCAAAGTACGACTCTTTAGTTTTTGGTAAAGAAGAAGAAAAGCTTGACTATAAAATATCAAATTGCTGTAACCCAATTCCTGGTGATGAAGTTTTTGGTTTTCTAACAGTTAACGAAGGTATTAAGATTCATAAAAAAAATTGCCCTAACGCACTTAGCTTACAATCTAATTATGCATATAGAATTATGCAAGCCAAATGGATTGACTCTACACAACAAGAATTTTTGGCTCAAATTAGAATTACAGGAATCGACCATATAGGGTTAGTAAGCGATATTACCTCTATTATTTCAGGCAATATGCATGTAAATATGAAAAGCTTAAGTTTTGAAAGTGATGACGGATTATTTTCTGGAAAAATCAATGTTGTTGTAAAAAACAATACCATCATAAAAAAGCTTCTGGAAAAACTTAAAAAAATTAATGGTATAGATAAGGTTACCAGAGTGTAAAAAATGTGTAAATTTGCAATGAAATTATGAATGCAAAGGCAGATACAAAAAATCAAGACATAGTTAAAAGCGTATTTACTAGCTTTTTAGAAAGTAACGGACACAGAAAAACGCCCGAGCGCTATGCTATACTTCAAGAAATTTATAATAGCACAGAACACTTCGATATAGAGTCGTTATATCTTAACATGAAAAACAAGAAATATCGTGTGTCTCGTGCAACACTATACAACACTATAGAATTACTTCTAGAATGTGGTTTGGTAAGAAAACATCAGTTTGGACAAAACCAGGCACATTACGAAAAATCATATTTCGATAGACAACATGATCATGTTATACTTACCGATACCGGGGAGGTTATAGAATTTTGTGATCCAAGAATTCAATCTATAAAAAAAACAATAGAAGACATTTTCGATATTGAAATTAATAACCATTCGCTCTATTTTTACGGAAATAGAAAATCAACTAAATAATTAATGTTACAATGGCAGTAGATTTACTACTAGGACTACAATGGGGAGACGAAGGCAAAGGGAAGATTGTTGACGTTCTTACTTCAAACTACAATATTATAGCTCGTTTTCAAGGAGGTCCCAATGCAGGACATACTTTGGTTTTTAACGGCAGAAAACATGTTTTGCATACCATTCCTTCAGGAATATTTCATGATAATGCTACTAATTTAGTAGGTAATGGTGTTGTTATAGACCCAGTTATTTTTAAAGGAGAACTAGACAAATTAGAAGAACAACATGTAGATTACAGAAAATCTTTAGTTATTTCTCGTAAAGCACATATTATTTTACCAACACACCGTTTATTAGACGCAGCAAGCGAAGCCTCTAAAGGAAAAGCAAAAATAGGCTCTACACTTAAAGGTATTGGCCCAACTTACATGGACAAAACCGGCAGAAATGGTATTCGTGTGGGCGATTTAGAATTAAGCGACTGGAAAGAACGTTATAGAGCATTGGCCAATAAGCACGAATCTATGATTTCTTTTTATAACGTAGATATAGAATATGATTTAGCAGCACTTGAAATAGAATTTTTTAAGGCTATAGACGTTTTAAAATCTTTAACATTTATAGACTCTGAAGAATACATCTATCAAGCACAAAAATCCGGACAAACCATTTTAGCAGAAGGCGCCCAAGGTTCTCTATTAGATATCGATTTTGGAACCTATCCTTTTGTAACATCAAGTAATACAACTGCAGCCGGTGCTTGTACCGGTTTAGGTGTATCTCCAAATCAAATAGGTGATGTATTTGGTATTTTTAAAGCCTATACAACCCGTGTTGGTTCAGGCCCTTTCCCAACCGAGCTTTTCGATGAAGACGGTAAAACTATGGCACGTGTTGGTAACGAATTTGGCGCCACTACAGGGCGGCCAAGACGTTGTGGCTGGTTGGATTTAATTGCTTTAAAATACGCATGCCAGGTAAATGGTGTTACTCAATTAATGATGATGAAAGGCGATGTGCTTTCAGGTTTTAAAACTTTAAAAGTATGTACCGCTTATAAATATAAAGGTGAGGTTATTGAACATTTCCCTTATAACATAGAACCGGAAAATGTGGAACCAATTTATACTGAGTTTAACGGTTGGGAGGAAGATTTAACAGAAATGTCTGAAGCGTCACAATTACCACAAGCTTTAAACGAGTATATTGAATTTTTAGAAAAAGAATTGGAAATCCCTATTACCATAGTCTCTGTAGGACCAGATAGAAAACAAACTATTTTTAGAGAGCAATTAGTTCACTAAAAATATAAAGTATATATTATAAGAGGTCGTTTAAAAGTAATTTTTAGACGACCTCTTTTTGTTTTACAGTAAATCATAAAAAAATCCCAACAGATAATTAAACACCATTTTAATCGTTATTTTTGCGACAAATCTTTTATATTTTGAACAAACTACAAGTTTTACTTTTTATTCTTTTTATTGGCTTTGTTTCAATATCTAAAGCACAAGAAAAAAAGAAAATAGAAATTAAGTATTCTGGATTTTTAAATGTAGATGAAGAAAAATATCCGGGTGCCAAAGTTTTAACACGTGACGATGCACAACAAGTACACATAGAACACAAAGGAGCAAATATGTGGTGCGATAAAGCTATTCACTATAGTCAAGAAAATTTTATTGAAGCTTATGGTAATGTTATAGTAAAGCAAGGAGACACCATAAATATGACTTCAAAATATGTTGAGTATAGTGGTTTATCAGGCTTAGCTTTTGCGAGTGGCGATGTTGTTTTAAAAGATCCGAATTCTACCATATCTTCCGATACATTATATTTTGATCGCATCAAACAACAAGCATTTTACAAAAATGGTGGAACTGTTGTAAAAGATTCGTCTGGAACCATTACCAGTAAAATTGGTCGATATTACATGGAAATTAGTAAATATCAATTTGTTGAAGATGTCGTTATGGTAAATGAAGAATCGACTATTAACTCTAATTTTTTCGATTTTTATTCAGATACCGGTCATGCTTATTTATTCGGACCTTCTACAATAACAACTCCAACAAGTAAGACCTATTGCGAAAAAGGGTTTTACGACACCGAAACCAAGATAGGATATGCCCTAAAAAAAGCAAAAATAAATTACGATAATCGTATCATAGAAGGTGACAGTTTATATTTTGACAACAATATTAGTTTTGCTTCAGCCACCAATAACATAAAAGTCACCGATACTATAAATAACAGCATCATAAAAGGTCATTATGCAGAAGTATTTAAAGAAAAAGATTCTGTATTTATTACGAAACGTGCCTTAGCAATTACCTTACAAGAAAATGATTCTATCTATATGCATGCAGATAAAATCATGGTAACCGGTAAACCAGAACATCGTATTATAAGAGCCTATTATAATGCTAAAATATTTAAATCTGATCTCAGCGGGAAAGCAGACTCCATACATTCAAATCAAAAAACCGGGATTACTCAATTAATAAATATAGATCGTTTTTCTTCTGGCGATAAGTTTTCTACAAAACGTAAACCTATCATCTGGAATATTGCAAATCAAATGACTGGTGATACCATTCATTTAATTTCAAATACCGAAACAGAAAAAATAGACTCTCTAAGAGTTTTCGATAATGCCTTTATTATAAGCAAAGATACCATAAGTGAAAATGGATATAATCAAATTTACGGCATGAAGTTAACAGGGTTGTTTAATGAAGAAAATCAATTACGGCAAGTAGACATCGTTAAAAATGCTGAGTCTATTTTTTATACACGCAATGACAAACAAGAACTTATAGGAATTGATAAAGCCAAATCTGGAAGTATTTCCATGCTTTTTGCCGATGGCGATATTGAAGAGTATAACCGAATAAATCAAGTTGACGGTAAATTACATCCAGAATCTAAATATCCTGAAAAAGAAAAAATCTTAAAAGGTTTTGATTGGCGTGAAGATGAACGTCCTATGAGTGTTGAAGATTTATTTAATGACGATCCACCTTTAGTTCTACCAGTTATAAAAGGATTAGAAGATTATGTTCCCCAAGAAAATTTCTTTGATGAAGACATGCTAAAACGTATTGAAGAAGCCGATAACCGAGCAAAAACTGACGAGAAAAACCCCTCGAAAGCATCAAGAAATATACCTACTCAAATAAAGGGCAAACAGAAGCTTACAGCCCCTAAAACTATAAAATAAGAATTAAGAAAACTTAGCGACCCTAGGGTTTCATATTTGTAATAATGACCTCTGATTTTTTTAAATATCAAGCGCAAACAACCCCCCATCCATTGGCTATGGAAATTTCTCATGCCAATGGTTCTTATATTTATGATACCCGTCATAAAGCATATCTGGATTTCGTTGCAGGCGTATCTGCATGCCCATTAGGACATAACCATCCGAAAGTTATAAATGCTATTAAAGAACAATTAGATAAGTATTTGCATGTTATGGTATATGGGGAATATATACAAAAGCCAGCTGTAGAACTTACTAAATTACTAGCTAAAAACTTACCAGACCCTCTGGAAAAAACATACTTAACAAATTCAGGCACAGAAGCTATTGAAGGTGCTTTAAAACTAGCAAAACGTGCTACCGGAAGAAGCCAAATCATAGCAGCCCATAAAGCATATCATGGCAATACTATGGGATCTATGAGTGTGATGGGGTTTGAAGAAAGAAAACAAGCTTATAGACCATTACTGCCCGATGTACAATTCATTACATTTAATAATGAAATAGATTTAGAACACATCACCACAAAAACAGCATGTGTTATTTTAGAAACCATACAAGGTGGTGCCGGTTTTATAGAACCTAAAGAAGGGTACTTAGAAAAGGTACGACATCGTTGCGATGTTGTTGGAGCCCTTCTAATTTTAGACGAGATCCAACCAGGTATTGGCAGAACAGGTAAACTTTTTGGTTTTGAACATTACAATTGTATTCCAGATATTTTAGTTACCGGCAAAGGTTTAGGCGGTGGTATGCCTATAGGCGCTTTTACTGCATCTACAAAACTAATGGACTTACTACAGGATAACCCTAAATTGGGACATATTACAACCTTTGGCGGTCATCCAGTTATTGCCGCATCTGCTTTGGCAACCCTACAGGAAATTACAAAAAGCAACTTAATGCATCAAGCATTAGAAAAAGAAACATTATTTCGTAAACTTTTAGTCCACCCATTAATTAAAGAAATTAGAGGTAAAGGACTCATGCTTGCTATTATAACCTTTTCAGAAAAAGTAACAAATACATTAATTCTTAAGTGCCAAGAAGAAGGCTTAATTCTCTTTTGGCTTCTTTTTGAGCCTAAAGCAGTAAGAATTACACCTCCTTTAACCATTTCTAACGAAGAAATCACCAAAGGATGCGATCTAATCATTAAGGTTTTAAACACAATTCAAAAATAACTACACAACTTCAACGTTCTGTAAATCAAAACAAAAGAGTCTAAAAAATCTTATAAAGTACAGTTGTTGATTACTTTGTTAAAAACATTTACTGAATTTATCGTAATAAACACAAATAGAAGCTTAAATTTATTCAAGTAGAAACTTACAAAAGTGCTTATGGAGTTCAGTCATAACGACAACAACAATTTGCCTCTATTAAAATTTGAATCGATGTTAAAAACAAACAATATTTTGTTTTTCGATTCTGATGAATTTGAAAACATCATTCACCACTATCTAAATCAAGGTAAAATAGCTTTAGCAAAAAAAGCTATCAAATTAGGTTTAGACCAGCACACTACCTCTATTAGTTTAAGACTTTTTAAAGTTGAAGTCTATGTATTTGAAGACAAGTTAATTGAAGCAGACACTTTGCTTAATGAACTTTATAACTTAGACCCTATGAATGAGGAAATCTACATTCAAAAAGCAAATATATTATCAAAAAAAGATGACCATCAACAAGCCATTGAGGTGCTAAAAAAAGCACTAAGATTAACTGATGACATTATTGATTTGTATTCTTTAATTGGTATGGAATATCTATTTTTAGACCAATTTGAAGATGCTAAAGTATATTTCATGAAGTGCTTAGAAGAAGATTTAGAAGATTATTCTTCACTTTACAATGTTATATATTGCTATGAATATCTAAACCAGAACGAAGAAGCCATTACGTATTTAAATATGTTTCTGGATAAAAATCCATATTGCGAAATAGCATGGCATCAATTAGGAAAACAATACTATGGCTTAAAAAAATATATAAAAGCTTTAACTGCTTTTGATTTTGCGATTATCTCAGACGATACTTTTGTAGGAGCATATCTTGAAAAAGGTAAAGTTCTTGAAAAATTAAAACGTTTTGAAGACGCTATTGAAAATTACAGTATTTCTTTAAAACTGGACGAACCCACATCATTTGCTTTATTACGCATAGGTAATTGTTATGAAAAGTTAAAAAACGATGATTTAGCAGTTCAATATTATTATAAAACTGTTCACGAAGACCCTTTATTAGATAAAGGATGGATAGCAATAACAAAGTATTATAATAGAAAAAAGAATTACCAAAAAGCTTTGTATTATATAAACAAGGCAATCAATATAGATCCTGAAAATGTCATCTATTGGAAATTGTACTCACAAATTAACCAACGACTTAATTTTTATGAAGAAGCAGAACGTGGATTCAAAAAAACTTTAGAATTAGGAAATCATGAACTCAATACATGGCTTTCCCGCGGTGATTTATTAATAAAACTTGGTGAGCCTGAAGCTGCTATTTTTAATTTTGAACAAGCCATGGATTTTTATCCGGAAAACGCAGAGTTAGAATATCGGTTGGCAGGTCTATACTTTACTTTAAACGAAAATGACAAAGGCTCATTTCACTTAAAAAATGGTATCCGTTATAACGAAGAATACGCTTTTATAATTGATGAACTTTTCCCTGAGGTCTCTAACAAAATATTAGTAAAAACGCTGCTTAAAACAAATTTATAAGTTAACACTTTATTTGTTTTTTGTTACCATTTTAAGATATTGGGTATAGCATTTTTGTTAACTATTTTTATTTCTGATAGTACTTTTTAATCATAAATATTTCATTAAAATGTATACCTTTGGTTTTAGCTTAAATATTAGAATATGCAAAGACGTTTAACCGATTATTTAATCATTTCTTTAAAAGGTTTAGCTATGGGGGCAGCTGATGCAGTTCCTGGTGTTTCCGGTGGTACCATTGCATTTATATCTGGTATTTACGAAGAATTAATTTCATCTATTAGCAACATAAATATTTCTCTTTTTAAAACGCTTTTTAGTAAAGGCATAAAAGCATTTTGGAAGCAATTAAATGGGAATTTTTTACTTGCATTAGCAACAGGCATTATAATAAGTTTTGTATCATTTATGAAACTTGCCAAATATTTATTAGAAAATCATCCTATTTTAATTTGGTCTTTCTTTTTCGGATTAATAGTAGCTAGTATCTATTTTGTTGGAAAACAAATTTCTAAATGGAACATAGTTGTAATTATAGCTTTAATTATTGGTGCCGGTATAGCGTTTTATATTACAAGGCTTCCTGCTTTGGCATCAAATGAAAGCTCTCTATTTTTATTTTTGGCTGGCTCCATAGCCATTTGCGCCATGATATTACCTGGTATTTCGGGGTCTTTTATATTAATTATACTAGGAGCTTATAAAACGCTTAGTGATGCCATTCATGATATGGACATAAAAAAACTATTCATTTTTACCTGTGGTGCTGTTATAGGTTTACTTAGTTTTAGCCATATTTTAAAATGGCTTTTTAAACACTACCACAATATTACATTAGCATTGCTTACCGGTTTTATTTTTGGCTCTCTAAACAAAGTATGGCCATGGAAAGAAACCTTAACATGGCATACAAACTCTAAAGGCGTAAAAACGCCCGTTTTACAAGAAAGTATTTCTCCTTTTTCTTTCGATGGTGAAAACCAACTTCTATTTGCTATTATATTAATGATTATTGGTTTTTTAACTATTTTTATTCTTGAAAAAATAGGTTCAAAAAAACAGTAATGGAAAGTACCAGAACACTTACCGATAAAATTTTCCTTATTCTAAAAGGGTTAGGAATGGGAGCTGCCAATAAAGTTCCTGGTGTATCTGGTGGTGTTGTTGCTTTTGTAGCTGGTTTTTATGAAGAATTTATTTATTCGCTCAAAAAGATAAATGGCAAAGCATTTAAATTATTTATTAACGGTCGCTTTAAAAGTTTCTTTAATTACATAAATGGTCGTTTTTTAAGCTTGCTCTTTTCAGGAATGATTATTAGTTATTTTAGCATTTCTAAAGTTTTAGATTATTTGATAAAGCATTATGAGCTTTATGTTTGGAGTATTTTCTTCGGAATGATTATAGGTTCTATTTATTATATAAACAAAGACTTTAGAGAATGGAATTATAAAACTTACTGCTCATTAGTTATAGGAATTATAGTTGGTTTAAGTATTAGTTTTTTTAATCCTGCAAAAGAAAATGACAATCTTTTGTTTGTATTTTTTTGTGGTATTATAAGCGTATCTGGCATGACACTTCCAGGGTTTTCAGGTTCGTTTATACTCATCTTACTAGGCAATTATGTGTTATTATTAGTAGATTCGGTAAATGCACTTTATGACACTTTTTATGAAGTTCTAGGAGGTAATTTTACTTTTATTGATAATGCAGAACGTATAAGAATGCTTAAAGTTTTAGCAATGTTTACCTTAGGGTCTATAACAGGCTTAGTTACTTTTTCTCACCTGCTAAGTTATATTTTAAAACATTACAAAAGCATAACAATATCTGCCATCATTGGCTTTATTATTGGATCGCTAGGTGTTGTATGGCCCTGGAAAAAAACAGCATATAAAATGACTATAGATGGTCATTTTATATTAGATTCGACAGGTGAGAAAATAATAGAAAACTATAGTCGTTTCATGCCAAAATTAAATACAGAAACTTATTATGCCATAGCATTTATAATGTTAGGGATTGCTATAGTATTAGCCTTAGAATGGTATGGAGAAAAAACCAGAAAAACATATGAATAAATTAGGCCTTTTAGGCAAAGATATATCATACTCTTTTTCAAGAGCATATTTTAAAAAAAAGTTCGAAACTGAAAAGATAACTAATACAACTTATGAAAACTTCGATATTGAAACCATTAATTTATTTCCTTCTATAATAAAAAACACTTCAAATTTAAAGGGATTAAATGTTACTATACCTTATAAAGAAGTTGTTATCCCATATCTTAATAAAGTAAATAAAAAAGCGAAAGCTATTGGTGCAGTAAACACTATAAAAATCACTAAAAATGGCAAGCTAATAGGGTACAATACAGACTGTTACGGATTTAAAAAAACTATTGAGCCTTTCTTAAAACCGCATCACCAAAAGGCTTTAATTTTAGGAACCGGAGGCGCAAGTAAAGCCATTGCATATAGCTTAAAAAAACTAGGTATAGCTTATCAATACGTTTCAAGAAATAAGTCTGAAGGAATTGGGTTTACTTATGATTCTTTGACTGAAGATGCCATAAAAAATCATCAAATCATTATAAATTGTACGCCATTAGGCACTTTTCCAAATATTGATGATTGCCCAGATATTCCATATCAATCTATAACAAATCATCATATTTTATTCGATTTAATATATAATCCCGAAGAGACAAAATTCTTAAAACTAGGCAAACAAAATAATGCTATAACCATAAACGGATTAAATATGTTAAAATTACAAGCAGAAAAGGCATGGTCCATATGGAATTTGTAGTAAAAATCCTCCTATAATAGTTAAAACCTTTTCTTAATCTTTGTTAATAATAGACTTGTTAGTATCTTTAAAGTCAAAAGTAATTTGATGAACTTTAACATTTTTAAAAATGTCTGATATTAATAAGCTGCAAAAAATCGAAAAAAACAATGAAGATGATGCAACCTTAGGTCAATCTAATAGTGACTTAACGAATGATGCTTCATTGGAATTAAATGAAGATCAAAAAGCAGATGCTACCAATTCTGAGGAAGTAGATAATACTACAGATAGTGTTGTAAATGATGACACAAAAGCCCCTGATGAAGACGAAAATGTTAAGACAGATGATAAGGTAGTAGCTTCTGATACCAATAAAGAAGACGAAACTGTTACAGATAAAACTGACGATGTTGTAAACGAAGACACTAAAACCCCTGATGACAAGATTGTAGCTTCTGAAACCGATAAAGAAGACGAAACCGTTATAGATAAAACTGATGACGTCGTAAACGAAGTCACTGAGACCCCTGATGCAGATGATAAGGTTGTAGCTTCAGAAACTGATAAAGAAGATGAAGCTGTTACAAATAAAACTGATGACGTCACAAACGAAGTCACTGAGACCCCTGATGCAGATGAAAACGCTAAGGCAGATGATAAGGTTGTAGCTTCTGAAACTGACAAAGTTATTAATGAAATAGAAGAGTCTAACGCAGAAGACGCAGAAGATGAAGGTAATAAAGAGAGACATACTATTGAAGTTAAAGAGTATGATACTATGTCTTTGGAGGCTCTTGCTATTGAAATAGAAAAGCTTTTAAAGAATGAAAAAATACAAGCAATAAAGCCCCACGTAGATAATATAAATGCTACCTTTAAAACTAAATTTCAAGCTCTTATAGATAAAAAAAAGGAAGAGTTTTTAAATGAAGGTGGTAACGAAATAGATTTTTATTATTCTTCTCCTATTCAAAAAAGATTTAAAGAAGCTTATAAGGAATATAGAAAAAGGCTAAATGAACATTACCAAAGTTTAGAAAAAAACTTAAAGCAAAATTTAGCGGACAAACTCGAAATTATTGAAGAATTAAAGGGTCTAATTAACCTTGAAGAGAATATAAATACAACTTACAAACACTTTAAAGAATTACAAGAACGTTGGCGCAATACAGGTCCTATTCCAAGAGATAAGTACAATAATGCCTGGAATAGTTATCACCACCATGTAGAGATTTTTTATGACTTCCTACATTTAAATAGAGACTTACGCGATTTAGATTTCAAGCATAATTTAGAGAAAAAATTAATGATTATTGATCGTGCTGAAGAGTTAGCTAAAGACGACAATGTCATGCGTGCATTTAGAGAGCTACAGGAACTACATAAAATGTGGAAAGAAGAACTTGGTCCTGTAGCTAGAGAACACAGAGAAGAGATCTGGGAACGCTTTAAAGCTGCCACAAAAATTATTAATGACAAACGACAAGTTTATTATCAGGAAATAGATAAAGTTTACGAAAAAAACCTTGAAACCAAACTTGAAATTATAGCCAATATTGAAGCCATAAATACTCAGGAAAGCAAATCTCATAGTTCGTGGCAAAAGAAAATTAAAGACATTGAAGAATTACGCAATGCGTTTTTTAATGCTGGAAAAGTTCCTATAAAACTAAATGAAAGCACTTGGGCTAAGTTTAAAGAATCTGTACGCATTTTTAACAGGCAAAAAAATGCTTTTTATAAAGGACTTAAAAAAGAGCAATATAAAAACCTTCAGCAAAAACTAGACCTTATTAAAATAGCTGAAGATAATAAGGATAGTGACGATTTTGAAGTTACTACGCCATTGATGAAAAAAATCCAAAGTGATTGGAAAAAAATTGGCCACGTACCAAGAAAAGATAGTGATAAAATCTGGAAGCAGTTTAAATCTGCTTGTAATGCTTATTTTGATAAGTTACATGCTAAGAGGAATGCTGCAAATCAGGAAAATATAGATGCTTTTAATAAAAAGAACGATTTCTTAAATACCCTTAAAGATTTAAAATTAGAAGATGATGCTAAAGATAAAAACCTAGCAACTATAAAAGAACAAATTACGCAGTGGAGAAGTTTTGGAAAAGTACCAAACGATAAGCGATATATTGAAAGTAAATTTCAAAAGACTATTGACGGCTTACTTGCAAGTTTGAAAATGGATAAAAATGAAGTTGAAATGATAAAGTTTGAAAACAAACTAGATAATATCAATACTTCTGATGATGATAATAGAAATTTAGACAATGAGCGCTCTTATATCCGTAAAAGAATTGATGAAGTAAAAAGTCAAATCAACCAGTTAGAAAATAATTTACAGTTTTTTACTAATGTTGATGATGACAATCCGCTTGTAAAAGAAGTACACCAAAACATTAAAACACACAAGGATTCATTAAAACTTTGGAAAAGCAAGCTTCAGAAAATTAAGGATTTTTATTAGATTTTTTTGGTTTTAGCTTAATAATAAAATTAAAGTTACCTGTTCTAGTCCAAAAGTGAAGTAGAAATAACTTCTTTTAATTTTATAAAACTCATTCTAATTTATTTAGTATTTCTTTTTAAAATCTCATAATTATCTTTTTTATAAAAAGATGTGTACTTTTCATTTATAAAATGAAAAGTATTTTCCCCATATAGTTCTTTTACAATTGGAAAATTTATTTCGTTTAGAATATAAAATGGGGGGTTATTTTGCAAATCTTTAAATACAATTTGCCTTTCCACATCACTAGTTATAAAGATAGAATGAAAATACCTACTTGAAGATAAACGATTTGAACAATATAATGTTTTCACTAAATTTGCATTTTCCCCCAAAACATATATATAATCTTTTTCATCAGTACTTTTTTCTATCCATTCTCCTAATTCCTCATAAATAGGTATTTCTTGATTTTCGCGTATGAGACTTACAGTATGTTTAAACTGTTTATATGGAAAAAATAGTGAAATTACAGTGACAACAAATAACATCTGCATATTTTTATCATTACTAAAAAACTTCCTATAAAAAAAATCAGCAATACCTATCCCTGACAATATAACAATTGGAATCAGAAGTTGTTTTATTTGATGTCCATAATAATAACCTGAAGCATTAACCCCTATAAAATCTATAATTAACCAAATAAAAAGACCTATAAAGTATTTATTTTTTAAAATCTTCGTTTTATAAAATGCCAAAAATAAGAACAGATAAAAAATAGTAAATTTTGAGTATATAAAAATGTCAGCAAAATTATTTACTCTCGTTTCAAAATTAGGAGCTTTAGAACCTTTATTAATCAAAATTAACCAAGTTCCTTCTATATATTCGATTAACGAAACTCCAAATATTAATAATATCAAATAAATCGCTAAAAAGGATAAAATAACTCCAGTACTAATAATAATAACTCCTATTACCTTTTGGACTTTGGTTTTTCCTTGAGAGGAATAAATTAAAAAAAAAACGAAAAGAGCTATTAAAGTGGTAATCGCTATTTGCTTAAACGAAATAGCCATTCCCATTGATAAACCAGCTAAAAGTAGCATTTTCGTTTGCATTCTTTTATTATTAGTATGAGTTATAAAATAAAAAGCAATTATTGAAAATAAGAGCATAAATGTCTCTGTTTGGGCAAAACAAAAACCATCCAACAGAGACCAACTCATAACCAAACTAAAAATACACATGGCCAAAATACCAGATAATTTACTATGGACTTTTTTACAAAAAAGATATATAAAATATGAAGATGTTATAATAGCAAATATTCCAATAATTCTAACAAACAAGATACTCCCATTAAAAATATAATCTGAAATAGCAAATAGAATAAAAACCCCTGGAGTCTTATTCTCAACAGAACCTATATAAGGAGGTATTCCATTTCTATTCCAAATCCTTCCAATATAACTCCATAAAGATTCATCAAATCCAAAAAATGGGTGTAGTGCTATAAATATTAAAATCGTTAGCAGGAAAACACTAACTATAAAAGGGTTAAGAAATATACTGTAGACTTTACTTTTCTTCATGATATGTTTCCTCAACATTAATTTTCCAAATATTCTCTTTTGAAGTTATTCCATTAATAATATTATTAACAGCTGTCATAGCCGTTAACATGGAATGGTCTTGGTTATTATATTTGTGCATACCATTCCTACCAATTAAGAACAAATTTTCGATATTATCTGTAAAGTTTTTAATAATCTCAAACTTTGAATACGTACCAAAATATGCCGGATAAGCTTTTGGCACTTTTATAATAGTACTATCCATAACGTCATCACTATCTATGATATTTATTAATTCAAGTTCTTTAATCGCAAAGTCGATAAACTCTATATTATTTTTGCTCCATAACTCATCTCCTACATTACAGAAATATTCTAAACCTATCCATATTTTATTTTTATCTGGTACTAGATAAGGCGACCAATTATTAAAAATTTGCAACCTTCCAATTTTCACTTCTTTTTCTTGAATATAAATCCAATTATCTAATACTTCTCCACCATAATCAGCTAATTTTAGTTTATTTAATAATAAACCTACAGTAATAAAATCTCTATATTTTAATCCCTCGCTAACAGATTTCACATTTTTAGGTGCGTTATCTCCAAAACTCCTAATTAAATGTTTTACAGGCATTGTAGACAAAAAATAATCCCCTTCTTGGGTTTTGTTAACTCCTAAAGTTCGATCAAAATAAACAACTTTTTGAATACTATTATTATCAATATCTATCTGTATCACTTCAGAATTCATGATTAGCTTACCTCCTCCATCTTCAATAATCCCAGCCACAGTCTCCCACATTTGCCCTGGGCCAAATTTAGGATACATGAAATTTTCAATTAAACTAGTATCAATGCTTTTTTGTTTAATAGATTTATTCTTTATAAAAAAAGATTTTAATATATGAAGAAGTGCTTTAGAAATAGATAATTTTTTTATACGTTGGGCTCCCCAATTAGAATCGATTTTCGAACATGGTACTCCCCAAACCTTTTCAGTATAGTCTTTAAAAAATGTCTCATAGAGTTCTTTACCAAATCTGCTAATGAAAAATTGTTCTAATGAAGTTATATCCTTAATTGGAAAAATTTTTATCGAAATATATGTCCACCCAATTTTTAAAATTTTATAATAGCCTAATGAAGATATTGTTTTCCAATTAATTTTAATGGGGTAATCAAAAAATTTTCTTAAAAAGAAAATACGTGATAACCTGAATCGAATTAACATAACCCTATCTGTTTTTTCAGGGTCTGGTCCATTCAAAGAAAACTTTGATCTTGCAGTTCTTCTTACAGATTCATTCTCATAAATCTCATCTTGAGCAGGAGCCCCTTGAATAGGCAATATATTTTGCCACCATTTCATGACCACATCTGATTTTGAAAAAAATCGGTGCCCTCCAATATCAATTTTATTTCCCTTATAAGTTTCAGTTCTTGATATCCCACCAAACTTATCAGACATTTCGATAACTACTGGTTTAATATCCGTTCGTTTTACAAGCTCATATGCAGCTGTTAAACCTGCTGGTCCAGCTCCAATAATTATTGCGTATTTGCTCATAAAGTCTCTTTCTTTTTAACCATTTTTAATTTATAAGTGATAAAATATTTATATTCTCTTTGCTTCTTCCCAAAAAACGTCCATTTCTGCTAAAGACATATCTTTTAAAGGTTTGTTAATTGCCTTTGCTTTTTCTTCCAAGTATTGAAAACGTTTAGAAAATTTTTTATTAGTGCGTTCTAAAGCGTTTTCCGGGTTTATATTTAAAAATCTGGCATAGTTTACCATAGAAAACATAACGTCTCCAAATTCGCTCTCCATAGCGTCTTGATTGCCAACTTTTATTTCATGCTGAAACTCTTGTAATTCTTCTTGCAATTTTTCCCAAACTTGCTCTGGTTTCTCCCAGTCAAAACCTACTCCAGCTACTTTTTCTTGAATTCTATTGGCTTTCACCAATGCAGGTAAGCTTCTAGGCACCCCTTCTAAAACACTTTTTTTGCCTTCTTTAAGTTTAAGGTTTTCCCAATTGCGCTTTACATCCTCTTCATTCTCAACGTTTACATCGCCATAAATATGTGGGTGTCTGTTAATTAATTTTTCGCAAATACTATTGCAAACGTCTGCTATATCAAAATCGTTCGTTTCACTTCCTATTTTAGAGTAAAATACAATATGAAGCAATACATCACCTAATTCTTTTTTTATCTCTTCTAAATCGTTATCTAAAATGGCATCGCCAAGTTCGTACGTTTCCTCAATAGTTAAATGCCGTAAGGTTTCCATCGTTTGTTTTTTATCCCATGGGCATTGCTCTCTAAGCTCATCCATAATGGTTAATAATCTATCAAACGCTCTAAGTTGGTCTTGTTTGGTGTTCATTTTAGAAGTTTTTGTAAAAATAGTATTTTTGATGATCTTGTATAAGAATTTAAATGTTCAAAAATCTATCCTTTTGTTGATGTTCGACTCTGTCAAGTGCCTTTGCTACAAATTAAAATAGCACTCGATATAAACAAGTGCTAACAGAGTCAAAACAGTACTCATTGTATATGAGTCTTAACATAAAACATTACAGTAAATAAGTTGAACGTTTTTGAAAAGACCTACTAGGTTTTAAAAACCTGGTAGGTCTAAAAACTAATTAAGCGTTTTCTTTCTTTATTAAGTTTAATGCAGAACCTTCTTTAAACCACTCAATTTGAGAATCGTTATAGGTATGGTTTAATTTGATTTCGTCTTTACTACCATCTGTATGTACAACTTCAACTGTTAATTGCTTACCAGGAGCGAATTCATTTAAATCTGTAAAGTTAAATGTATCGTCTTCTTGAATTAAATCGTAATCTGCTTCATTAGCAAATGTTAACCCTAACATCCCTTGCTTTTTAAGGTTTGTTTCATGAATACGAGCAAACGATTTTACAATAACCGCAGCAACACCTAAATGTCTGGGTTCCATAGCCGCATGCTCACGAGAAGAGCCTTCTCCGTAATTATGATCTCCCACAACTATTGTTTTTACTCCCGCAGCTTTATAAGCTCTTGCTGTATCTGGAACACCACCAAACTCTCCAGTTAATTGGTTTTTAACAAAGTTTGTTTTTTGGCCAAACGCGTTAACAGCTCCAATTAAACAATTATTAGAAATATTATCCAAATGTCCACGAAAACGCAACCAAGGTCCAGCCATAGAAATATGATCTGTAGTACACTTTCCAAACGCTTTAATTAATAATTTAGCACCTGTAATTTCACTTCCAATTGGCTCAAAAGGTGTTAATAATTGTAGTCTTTCCGATGTTGGACTAACAGATACTTCTACACCACTTCCGTCTGCTACTGGTTCTACATAACCGGATTCTTCTACCGCAAAACCTTTAGGTGGTAATTCCCATCCTGTTGGTTCATCAAACATAACTTCTTGGCCATTTTCATTAATCAACTTATCTGTTAACGGATTGAAATCTAAACGACCTGCAACGGCAATAGCCGCAGTTAATTCTGGTGACGCCACAAATGCATGTGTATTGGGATTACCATCTGCACGCTTGGCAAAGTTTCTGTTAAATGAATGTACTATACTATTTTTAGGAGCATTTTTAGGATCGCTATATCTAGCCCATTGCCCAATACAAGGTCCACAAGCATTAGTGAAAATTTTAGCATCCAATTTTTCAAATACATTAAGAATACCATCTCTTTCGGCTGTATAACGAACCTGTTCAGAGCCTGGATTAATACCTAATTCTGCTTTCATTTTCAAGTCTTTATCCAGAGCTTGTTGTGCAATGGAAGATGCTCGTGATAAATCTTCATAAGAAGAGTTTGTACAAGAACCTATTAAACCCCACTCTACTTTTAATGGCCACTCATTTTCAGTTGCTTTTTCAGTCATTGCCGATCCAACTTCAGTAGATAAATCTGGAGTAAATGGTCCGTTTAAAAGCGGGCCTAATTCAGATAAATTTATATCGATAACTTGATCAAAATATTGTTCTGGATTTGCATAAACCTCAGCATCTGCTGTTAAATAATCTTTAACTTGGTTTGCTGCATCAGCGATACCTTCTCTATCTGTAGCGCGTAAATAACGTTCCATGGACTCGTCATAACCAAATGTTGATGTTGTTGCTCCAATTTCAGCACCCATATTACAAATAGTTCCTTTTCCTGTGCAAGACATAGATGTTGCTCCTGGCCCAAAATATTCAACAATAGCACCTGTCCCTCCTTTCACGGTAAGGATTTCAGCAACTTTTAAAATAACATCTTTAGGTGCCGTCCATCCAGATAATTTACCTGTTAACTTCACACCAATTAATTTAGGAAACTTTAATTCCCAGGCCATACCTGCCATAACATCGACCGCATCTGCACCACCAACGCCTATGGCAACCATTCCTAAACCGCCTGCATTTACCGTATGTGAATCTGTACCAATCATCATACCTCCTGGAAATGCATAGTTTTCTAACACCACTTGGTGAATAATACCAGCTCCAGGCTTCCAAAAACCAATACCATATTTGTTAGAAACAGATTCCAAAAAGTTAAATACCTCACTACTTACGCTATTTGCATGTTTTAAATCTACCGCAGCACCTTCTTTGGCTTGAATTAAGTGATCACAATGCACCGTAGTTGGTACGGCTACTTTACTTTTTCCGGCCTGCATAAATTGCAACAATGCCATTTGCGCTGTAGCATCTTGACACGCAATTCTGTCTGGTGCAAAATCTACATAGTCTTTTCCTCTTTCAAAAGCTTTGGTAGGTGTACTATCCCAAAGGTGATTGTACAATATTTTTTCAGAAAGTGTTAGTGGTTTTCCAACAATTTCCCGGGCAGCATCTACGCGCTCTTTCATTCTCGCGTAAACCCCTTTTATCATATCAATGTCAAATGCCATAAAGTATATTATTTTTTGCTTAAGTGCTTCCCAAGATACGAAATAAGTACACGATTGAGAATTTGTATAACAAAAATTAGTCTATTTGAAATACAATTCAATTGCAATTTTTATCTTTACAACCTGTTATACTAATTTTTACCATATTATCTAAGTCTTTCTAAAAAGACAAGCTCAAAAAAATGAGTATTAAACGCACTGAATTCTTCTTATTTCAATGCACAGATAATTTGTACCATTTATTATAAAATTTTAACAAAATAGATTATCACAAATGGGTTAATTTATTACCATCCCTTGTATTTGCCCCTTTATAGTGTGATTAATTATACAACAATAAAAATGAATAGTAAACAATTAATTAGTAGAGATATAGAACTTTTTTACCATAACGCATCTGAAGACACAAGATTGGAAAAAGGTATGGGAATATTTGAGTTTGAAAGAATTAAATCTCTTATAGAAAAATATATCCCAACGCCATCATTAAAAATACTTGATGTTGGCGGCGGTACTGGAAAATATGCTGAATGGCTTGCTAAAAAAGGCCATCAAGTTCATTTGATTGACCCAATTTCAAAGCATATAAAAATAGCTCAAAAAAGAGCTTCTAAATTAAAAAACAAATTCACTGCTCAATTAGGTGAATCTAAAAAATTAGAGTTTCCCAATAACTTCGCTGACTTAATAATTTTACATGGTCCTTTGTATCATCTTCAAAAAAAAGAAGATCGAGAATTATGTATTAAAGAGGCTAAACGTGTTCTAAAAGCCAACGGTATTATTTTAGGTTTTGCAATTAATTATACAGCATCAACCTTAGTAGGATTATTAAATGGTCTTATTCATAAAAAGGCTTTTTTTGAAATGTGTAGAGAGGAATTAACTACTGGAACACATTATCAACCTATTGAATTTCCTTGGCTCTTAGCAGAAGCTTATTATCACAAACCAGAACAACTCAAAGAGGAATTTATAAATCAAAAATTAAGATATATAAACACTTATGCTGTTGAAGGAATAACTTGGTTAGATAAAGATTTCTTTACTAATATGCTAAATAATAAAAGAAAGGAGACTTTATTAAAACTTATAAAAATAACGGAAAACGATAATGCACTTTTAGCTTTTAGTCCACACATAATGATCGTTGTAAAAAAATCACCAAACTATGGGAAATAAAAAAAGGTATTACAAAGCATTTATTGAAAATAATGGTTTACTCAATGAAATAGAAGTTGGAAGAAAAGTTGGTCTTGATGAAAACGAAACTATGAAAATAGTTTCTCAACTTTTACAGGAGCATAAAATCAAATATATGGAACATAAAGCTTCTAATTACAGTTTAACAAAAAAATGCAAAAAGAGAAATAAAATTAGGTAACGCATTTAAACATAATCTTATTGAACTTTTGAGTTTGTTTCTAGCCCTTATATCATAAATGAAAAGCCCGAGTTGGAAAACTCGGGCTCTATATAATTTGAATAATCTGATTAGATTATAAAACTAACTCTTTTTGAGAAGGCTTAAATCTGGTTAAAACAATACCATCTACAGCTGCTTCATATTCATCCATAGTAGGTGTTCTACCTAAAATTGTAGATAATACGACTACTGGTGTTGATGATAATAAAGATTCTCCTTTTTTCTCACCAGAATCTTTTACCACTCTTCCTTGGAACAAACGCGTAGAAGTAGCCATTACAGTATCACCTGGTTCTGCTTTTTCTTGATTACCCATGCATAAGTTACACCCCGGACGTTCTAAGTATAACATGTTTTCGTATTTAGTACGTGCAGCTCCTTTTGGTGCGCTATCGTCAAATACAAATCCTGAATACTTTTCTAATACTTCCCAGTCTCCTTCTTCTTTTAACTCATCAACAATATTATAGGTTGGTGGCGCAACTACTAATGGTGCATTAAATTCAACTTTACCTTGTTGTGCCTCAATGTTTTTTAACATTTGAGCTAAAATTTTCATATCTCCTTTATGAACCATACAAGACCCAACAAATCCAAGGTCTACTTGCTTTGTTCCTCCATAATAAGATAATGGTCTGATTGTATCATGTGTATAGCGTTTTGAAACATCTTCATTGTTTACATCTGGGTCTGCAATCATTGGTTCTGCAATCTCATCTAAATCAATGACAACTTCTGCGTAGTACTCAGCATTAGCATCTGGTCTTAAGGCTGGTTTTATTCCAGTCTTAATCTCTTGAATTCTAGTATTAGCTTTATCTACTAAACCTTGTAGTACCTGCTTTTGGTTATCCATACCTTTATCAATCATGATTTGGATACGATCTCTTGCAATCTCTAAAGATTCGATTAAAGTTTCATCTTCTGAAATACAGATGGAAGCCTTCGCTTTCATCTCTGCAGTCCAGTCTGTGAATGTAAAGGCTTGGTCTGACGTCAAAGTACCAATGTGTACTTCAATAATTCTTCCTTGAAATACATTTTCTCCACCAAACTGCTTTAGCATTTGTTGTTGTGTTGCATGAACCACATCACGGAAGTCCATATAGCTTTTCATATCTCCTTTAAAAGTTACTTTAACTGACTGGGGAATTGGCATTGTTGCTTCTCCAGTTGCTAAAGCTAAAGCCACAGTTCCTGAATCTGCTCCAAAAGCAACTCCTTTTGACATACGTGTGTGCGAGTCTCCACCAATAATGATATCCCAATCTCCTACTGTAATATCGTTTAATACTTTATGAATTACATCCGTCATGGCGTGATATACTCCTTTAGGATCACGAGCTGTAATTAATCCGAAGTCATTCATAAACTTCATTAATCTAGGAATGTTAGCCTTAGATTTGTTATCCCAAACAGATGCTGTATGACACCCTGATTGGTAAGCACCGTCAACAATAGGAGAAATAACTGTTGCTGCCATCATTTCTAACTCTTGAGACGTCATTAACCCTGTAGTATCCTGAGACCCTACAATGTTCACTTCAACACGAACATCGGACCCTGCATGTAACGTTTTACCTGGCGTCGTTCCTACTGCGTTTTTGTTGAATATTTTTTCTACTGCTGTTAAACCTTGCCCTTCAATAGAAATTTCTTTTGATGTAGCATATACTTGAGGCACCTCAATTCCTAAAATTTTAGCAGCTAATGTCTGTAGTTTTTTACCGAAAACAACTGCATAAGATCCACCAGCCTTAATAAACTCCACTTTTTGTGGTGTTAAAGCTGCTGAAATATCTTTTAATTCTTTATCTCCGTTATATAACTTTTTAGTTTTTGTATTGATAGTTAGAACAGTTCCTGTTTCTACAGAATATTCTTGTTTTAAAACAGGCTCTCCATCTGCATCAACAATTGTATTTCCTTCTGCATCTTTTTGCTTTACCCAGTTTTTAAGGTCAATACCAATACCTCCGGTTACTCCAACTGTAGTTAAAAATATTGGAGAAATACCGTTTGTTCCTGCTATTACTGGCGCAATATTAATAAATGGCACGTAGGGACTTGATGATACTCCTGTCCATAATGCTACATTATTTACACCCGACATTCTTGAGGATCCCACTCCCATGGTGCCTTTTTCTGCAATTAACATCACACGTTTATCCGGATGCTGTTCTTTTAAAGCCAACACTTCTTTTTGCATGTCTTTGTTATGCTCAAAAATACACTGACCGTGTAACTCTCGATCTGATCTTGAATGTGCATCTGCACCAGGAGACAGTAAATCAGTAGAAATATCACCTACACCAGCAATATAAGTTACGACTTGAATCTCTTCATCAATTTCAGGAAGTTTTGTAAAGAATTCTGCTTGTGCATAGCTTTCTAATAATTCTTTAGCAATAGGGTTTCCTTCTTTATAAGCAGCTTCTAAACGTTCTGTATCTGCTTCGTATAAGAACACTTGAGTTTTTAAAACTTTGGTAGCTTCAGCAGCTATAGCTGCATCACTTCCTAAAACTAAGTCTAGAAGCACTTCAATTGAAGGGCCTCCTTTCATATGTGATAATTGCTCTAATGCAAAAGCAGGTGTAATTTCTTTAACAACAGATTCACCAAGAATAATTTCTTTTAAAAACTTAGCCTTAACCCCTGCAGCACTTGTTGTACCTGGTAAGGTGTTATAAATAAAAAACTTTAGAGAGTCTTCTCTATGTTCATTGTCTGAATCTTTAATTTGCGAAATAATTTCGCTTAACAATTCAGCCCCATCAATTGGCTTAGGGTGAAGTCCCTGAGCTTTTCTTTCTTCGATCTCCTTGATGTAATCGTTATAGTTCATAAAATATATGTTTTCAATGTTAATGTGGCTTGAAAAAAGTAATGTTATTTTTTTCGAAAAGCGACGCAAAATACGAATTTAATGCAAAGTTTTAAAAATAAACCATGTAATACATGCACTTACAATAGTAATTTATTATTGTGGCATTATTAATTAATATGATTTGCTTTTTATCATTATTTTTTGGAAAAAAATGACAATTTAATAAGTATTCTTCTTAAATAAATCTTTTTTGATAAAATTTGAATCTCTTAAGTTAGTCATTGGTATTTCAAAATATTTAAATAGTAAATGAGATAATCCAAATGATGAAAACCAATACAGTAAAAGAATTAAAAAGTTAACCGTCAATGATGCATCTTCTACGTTAATAAAATTCTGAATTGTAAGTAGCACTAATGAATAATTAATAAGGTATAAAGCATAGGACAAGACACTTATCTTAGTGATGGTATGCTTAAAAAGTCCTCCTTTTTTCCAATTACTAAAAAAAGGAAAAAACAACAATAAACTTATCGATAATAGGGGTAAGTAAAAAATATTAAAAAATAACTGATGGTTTTCTGGTTGCATGTTAAATAAGAAAATACAGCAATGTAATACCAAAAATAACAATACTCCCATTATTAGAAACCATTTTTTATATCGGTTCCAGATTAAATTATACGATTGTGCTATATAAGCAGCCAAAAATCCATAATATATACTATCCATTCTATAAACAACGACCTTTCTTATATGCTGACTCCAATCATGATGCGAAATGATATCATGGCTGGTATGATAATCTATACGCAAAAAAGTTATTACAATTATTACGACCAAAGACATCGCTAAGTACAACTGTTTTTTAGCGCCATTTTTAAAGAGTGATAATAAAACAAATAATATTAAAGGCCCAACTATATAAGCATATTCTTCAATAGACAAACTCCATGATTCTGTAAAAAAATCTGGATGTGGACTTGAAAAATTCTGTAAAAAAACAAAAAAGTAACCGACGTTCTCAATAATTTTTTCGTGCAGAAAATAAAAGAGAAGTATGTTTAAAATGAGAATTAAAAAATAATTTGGCAAGGTTCTAAACCATCTTCGTACCCAGAAATATAAAAAATCATTGATTTTTACGTTCCCTTCATTAATTTGTTTTAACAAAATCCCTCCAATTAAATAACCACTTAAAACAAAGAAAAGATCTACTCCTACTGTTCCAAAAAACTGGACGATCGTTAGGTATATATTATGTTTATTAGGGAAAAGTAATAGTGTAGAATGTGAGCACAAAACCAATAGAATTGCTAATGCTCTAATAATATCTAATCCAAAAATTCTATGCTTGCTATTTACATACATCGATGAATTCAATGTACAAAAATTTAAAACAGGCTTTTAATAATATCTTCTTCTGAAATACCTTCTGCCTCTGCTTTATAGTTTTTAATAATTCTATGTCTTAAAATACTATTCGCTACGGCCTGAACATTTTCAATATCTGGAGAGAATTTGCCATTAATTGCAGCATGTGTTTTAGCTGCTAAAATTAAATTCTGTGAGGCCCTGGGTCCAGCTCCCCAATCAATATATGTCTTAACCAAGTCTGAGGCTGCATCACTATTTGGCCTTGTTTTACCTACCATAGTTACTGCATATTCAATAACATTGTCTGCTACGGGAATACGACGAATGAGATGTTGAAAATCGATTATTTGCTGTGCCGAAAATAAAGCATTCACTTTAGCCTGTGTATCGGTTGTGGTTGTTTTAACAACTTCTACTTCTTCCTTAAAAGTAGGGTAATCTAAATTAACTGCAAACATAAATCGGTCTAATTGAGCTTCAGGTAATGGATACGTTCCTTCTTGCTCAATAGGGTTTTGCGTTGCTAAAACAAAATATGGTAAACTTAATTTATAATGATGCCCAGCTACGGTAACTGCTCTTTCCTGCATAGCTTCTAAAAGAGCTGCTTGTGTTTTAGGGGGTGTTCTATTAATTTCGTCGGCTAAAATGATATTTGAAAAAATAGGCCCTTTTATAAATTTGAAATGACGGTCTTCGTCTAAAATCTCACTGCCTAATATATCACTTGGCATTAAATCTGGAGTAAATTGAATACGCTTAAAATCTAACCCCAATGCTTGTGCAATGGTGTTAACCATTAGGGTTTTTGCTAAGCCTGGAACACCTATTAATAACGAGTGACCTCCTGAAAAAATAGAAATTAAAATTTGATTTACAACTGTATCTTGCCCAATAATAACTTTGGCTATTTCAGTTTTTAAATCCTTATATTGTTTTACAAATTGTTCGATGGCAGCTACATCAGACATATATTTATTTTTTTAACCAATTACCTGAAAATTCACAGTCTCTAAAATCTCCATTAATTTTTATATAAGTATCTAACATTTTTTCTTCCTGCCATTTTTCAATAGCTTTTATTTGTTTTTCTTGAAGTGCTAATTCTTTAATTTTCAAAAAGTCTCTTGCATAACTGGCTTTATGCTCATCTATTCTGTCTGTAACCTTTATAATCTTGAATGAAACATTTCCTTTACGATCTTGTTCGGTAAAAACCTGACTAACCTCGTTATCTTTTAAATTCTGAATTTGGGCATATTGTTCTGGTCCCATTTTTGTCAAATCAAAATTATAATCTTGAGTTCGTGGATTAATAAGTTGCCCACCGTCTCCACGGGTTTCTTTTTCGTCACTTGATTCTCTTGCTGCATCTGCAAACGTAATATCACCACTAACGATACTTTGTCTCACTTTTTCTAAACGACTTTTTGCTTCTTTTATAGCTTCACTCGACACTTTTGGAAATAGCAAAACGTGGCTTACATCGTATTCCTGACCTCTAATTTTTTGACAATATATAATGTGATAACCAAATTCTGTTTCAAAAGGATCTGAAACCTCACCTTCTTGAAGCGTAAAGGCAGTTTCTCTAAATTCCTTTGCCATCATAGGCTTTTTTCTGTTCAGTGTATATATATAATTGGCCTCTTTCATGCCTGGATCTTGTCCGTAAAGCACAACTTTTGAACGAAAGCTAGCACCATTTTCAACCACATCTGCCTTGAATTGTTTTAAGCGGTCAATAACTTTTTGTTTCTCTTCTTCAGATACTTTTGGCTTTGCAACAATTTGTGCTACTTTAAGTTCGGTACCAAAAATAGGTCGTTTATCTTCCGGTATTTTATCAAAAAATATGCGAACTTCTTCTGGAGTTACTTCAATTTCTTCAACAATTTTAGCTTGCATTTTTCCCGCTAATTGATTGTTCTTATTTATTTCAAACATTTCTTCTCTAAAACTCTCTTCATCTTCTTTTTTATATATTTCCAAAAGCTTTTCCATAGAACCGTTGGTTGATTGCAAAAATTGCTGAATTTGGTAATCTACTTGTTGCCGAATTTCTGCATTAGATATTTGAACACTATCTTGAATGGCATGGTGCGTATACAATTTATCCTCCAGTAACTTACCTAATAATTGACAGTCTGTAACGCCTTCTAGCGAACCTCCAGATGCTATTATTTGCTCTCTTTGTGTTGGCATATCTGAATCTAAAATAATGAAATCGCCTACAACAGCAGCTACCCCATCAACTTTTTTAGCATTTTTAGTAAGTGTTGAATCTACTTTTTTAACGTCCTCTTTTTTAACGTCTTCCTCAATAATTTCCTGCGCAGACATAACATTTACAACTAGTAAGGCTATGTATAAAATTGATATATGTTTCAAATTAATTGTAAATTTCAAATTGTTTATTTTTAATGGCATCTTTTGTTATGTCTTTTTCTAATTCTCTAATAAGCTCAAGTTTTCTTTTATTAATAACTATTTGATCTATGGTAGGTTTAACATACTCTAGAGGAGCTGTATCATTTCTCAATAAAACATCATTAATTTGCATCAAATATACTCCTAATGAGTCTTTGAGTTGTACAAAATTAGATTTTTTTAACAGTTGATTTTTATTTTCGGCAGTTACCACTGGAATTTTATCAATCATTTGACTTAATTTTATCCAAATTGAATCGTTTAATGAATAGGATTTAAACTGTATAGATATAGAGTCTAACTCCCTTTTATCTTCATTATTAAAACGTTTAAATTTTTCTTTAATATTATCAAAATCGATAATATTCTCATCTACATGTATATAACGGAATTTAAGAAGCTCTTCGTTTAGTTTAAAAACTTCTCTATTACCATTGTAATAATCTTGGGCTTCTTTCGTGTTAATTATTGTATCTATATTCTTCTTAACTAAAGCTTCTATATATGCTTTTGTGTATAAATCGTTTTTATACTGAATCACTAATTTATCAAATGCTTCTTGCTTTTCTTCATTTAAATTAAGCATAGCTCCATCTACAAATAGCTGTTGCGTTGCCCAACGATTTATAAAATTTTGTACAACAAGCGTACTATCTTCTTTTGATGTATCATCAGACACCAAATCTTTAATATCATCATAATACAAATAGGAGTCGTTTACTCTGGCAATAGGTGTTTGCTCATCTGTTTTTTTAAAAAAGTTGCAAGAGAGAGCCGTTAACAACAAAAAATATATGATAATTTTAACGCGCACCTATTTACTTTTTAATTTGAGTTTTTATACTATTTAAAGCGTCTTGATTGATTTGTATTTTATACTTATTGCCCAAATCTTTTAACCAACTTTCTTCTTTAAAAGCCTGGTAATCGTTTATAACAATTCCTTTAGCTTCTTCAAGGGTTTGTGGTGTTTTCGGCAATACTTCTTTGGTTTGAACAATTACAAAAGCTTCATTATGCTTATAAACTTTTGAAATACCTTTTTTAAATTGAAAAGATTTAGGAAGTGCTTGATGATTGGCGTCCATAATACCCGAAGTAAAAATCACTTCAACTTTGTCATTACTATTTACAAGTGTTTTTATTTGGTCTAATGCCATGTTTTTTTCTAATAACTTAGCCACCTTTTTTAACACTTTCTGTTTTGACGAAGAGGCCACTACTGCATCTATTCGTTGGGGTAGTACATATTTATTTTTATGCGTTTTGTAAAAATCTTGAATACCTACAGAATCTGTTTTAGCTACATTCCAAATGGTCGTTTCCATCAAATCAAATAATAGCAAACCATCTCTGTACTCATTAACGATATGAGCAAATTCTTCGTTATCATTTTCTAAATTGTCTTCTTGGTATGTAACTAAATTGCTATGTAAAAACTCTTCATATTTTTTTAAAACAATAGATTTAAATGATCCTTTTTGCCCTCTTCTACGTTGTGCTTCAAATAAATAGTTTCCAAAATCTTTATATAAAAACTGTTTTTCACCAATTTTGACCAATGGTTTATCTTCTGTAAATCCATTAGGTAACCGCCATGTCCTTTTAAAATAATCTTCACTAAGTATAGACTCAAAATAATCTAATGCTGGTTGTTTATCATCAATGCCATATTTAGTCTTTAATGATTTATATAAAGCTTCATCAATTAATTTAGATCGATCATCTCGTTTTACTTTCTCTTCTAATTCTGGTCTAATAGCTTCATAGGTCGGTATCGGCTTTTTTCCTATTAGCTTTACAATGTGCCACCCATATTTAGTTTGAAAAGGCTCAGATACGTCATCTATATTATTTAAACCAAAAGCGACATCTTCAAATTCCTGCGAGCCCAATTGTCCGCCCGAAAAAGATTTTAATAATCCTCCTTTGGAAGCCGAACTTTGATCGTCGGAAAACTGCTTCGCCAAAGCTTCAAAATCTTCTCCTTGATTTATTTTTTTGTAAATGTCTTGAATTCTAACTTTTGGTTTTTCTGCTAAAGAATCGCCTTTTTTTTCAACTATCATAATATGGGCTACAGTACGTTCTCCTCTGGATTTACGTTTATCTAAAACATGTACTATATGATACCCAAAACGCGTTCTGAAAGGTTTCGATATCTCATCAACACCTGTATTAAAAGCAGCATTTTCAAATTTATATACCATTCTAAAACCAGAAAAATAACCTAATTCTTCACCAAAAACAGATTTCCCGTTATGTACTTCTTTCCTAACTGTTTCAAAACCTTCATTTAAGGCTCTATTTCGAAATTTCAAAATACTATTATAAGCTACAAGTGTATCTTCTGGACTTGCATTTTCTTCAACTTTAACTAAAATATGATTTGCCTTGACTTCATAAGAAATTCGTTCGTAAGCTTCTTCAACCATAGCTTCCGTAACCTTAGTATCAGTCATAAAACTTTTTGCTAATTGCTTTCTATAATTAAGCAACTCTCTTTTGTAAGTAGACTTATTATGAAGTCCTAAAGCTCTGGCTTCTTTTAATTTTAATTTGTAATTGGTAAAAAGTGTTAAATACTCATCAACATCTTTCTGAGATTCATCTTGAACCAAATCGAGGTTTTTGTTATAAACTCTTAAAAACTCTGATATATAAACAGGATCATTATCAACGAAAAAAAGAACATCTTTTTCTACAGATTGTGCTTTAACACTTAATATTAATGTAATTAATATTAAAGTAAATTTATATCTTAATTGCATGAAAAGTGAAAATTTGAAAATTATTCAATGGTTTACAAAAATAGTAATATAAACCTATATTACAAGTTGTTTTATAAACGATTAAAAAATCCCATTATTACGTTTTTTAAATTATATTTGAATAACAATTTACTACTCTCCTTGCATATGCGTAAGCTAAAACTTATTTGGGATTTTCATGGGCCCAATGCTTCTAAAATAGCACAACATCATGAAATTCATTTAAAAGAATATATTCAATTAGAAAACCTAAATATTTCTATTACTGGTGTCGAAGATTTAAATGATGTACATTCTATAGCTTTTTTAATCGTTAATGAAGATAAAATGAAACCTATTAGAGATGCTTTAAAACCTCATCGCGGGCAGGTTTACGACAGCTAATTAACAACATTCGCTTATATTATCTAATAAAACCCTATGATTAAAATTTACTTTTAGTATTATTGAAAAATATAATTTTAATATATCGTTTCTAATTACACATAATGAGTTTTTTAAAAACCTTCGATTGTAAAAAAAACAACCTTTATTTAAAAAAAGTATATTACATTCTTATAATATTCTTTTTAGTTTATGCTTGTAAAAAGAATGAATATCAGCCTAAAAGTGATATTCTTCAAAAAACAGAGCATGCTAAATTTGTTGGTAAAGAGGCTTGTATAGAATGCCATAAATTAGAGTATGACAGCTGGAATGGCTCTCATCATGAACAGGCTATGAAAATTGCCGACTCTACAACTATTTTAGGTGATTTTAACAACAAAACCTTTGAGCACAAAGGCGTTAAAAATACTTTTTTTAAACGGGAAAACAGTTTTTATGTAAATACTGCTGATAAAAATGGCGACTATCGCGATTATAAAATAGTATACACTTTTGGAGTAACTCCTTTACAACAATATATTGTTAAATTTCCCGATGGTGCTTACCAATGTTTAGTAACTGCATGGGATACTGAAAAGAATAAGTGGTTTCATTTACAACCTAATTTAGAATTGGCTCATGATGAGTGGATAAACTGGACGGGAGGTGCCATGAGATGGAATACGGCTTGTGCAGACTGCCATTCCACAAATCTTGAGAAAAATTTTGATTCAAAAACGAATACTTTCAACACTACTTTTAGCGAGATTAATGTAAGTTGTGAAGCCTGCCATGGGCCAGCCAGTAATCATGTCTCATTTTATAAAAATTACGACAATAAAGATGCTGTGCCTCCAAAATTGCATATGAGCAAATCACTACCTCAAAAAAGCCTCGTCGAAAAATGTGCAAGGTGTCATTCCAGAAGAGGGCAAATCACGAAAAAATTCGATTACGAAGGGCATTTTTTAGACCATTACAATCCTAGTCTACTTATTGACCCTATTTATGAACTTGATGGTCAAATAAAAGATGAGGATTACGTGTATGGGTCTTTCATGCAAAGTAAAATGTATCAAAACAATGTTACTTGTACCGATTGCCATGATGCCCATTCATTAAAACTTAAAAAAACTGGGAACAACCTTTGTTTATCATGCCATGAACCTAAATATGACAGTAAGTCGCATCATTATCACCAAGCAAACACAGAAGGGTCTCAGTGCATTAATTGTCATATGACCGGTAAAGTATATATGGGTAATGATTTTAGACGCGATCATAGCTTTAGAGTTCCAAGACCAGATCAATCTGTAAAATACGGTACTCCTAATGCCTGTAATGGGTGTCATAAAGACAAAACACCTGAGTGGGCCAGTGAATTTATTAACTCTAAATATGGTACCAAACGCCCTGATCATTTTTCTAATTATCTCCTTGAGGGGGCTCATGGTAACCACGACGCTTTATACACATTACTGTCTCAAGATAAATTTCCAGAAATTGCTAGAGCAACTGCTTTGTACCTATATACAAACAATCAACTATCGTATAAAGAAATTAATGATGTTAGAAAATTTCTAAAAGATTCTTCTATTCTTGTTCGACATGAAGCGGTGCGTTCTTTTGAAAAAATTGGTGATCAAAATTATCATGCAGATATTGAACCTTTATTAAAAGATTCTATTAGATTAGTAAGAACCTCTGCTGTAAAATACTTTAACAGTATAGGAGCTAATATGTCGAGCAATAGCGATTTTAAAAAAGCTGAAGAAGAATATTTAGAAGAACTGGATATGAATGCTGATTTTGCTACCGGTCAACATCATATTGCCATTTATAATGAGATGAAAGGCCGTACAGATTTAGCTATTGAAGCTTATAGAAAATCTTTAGAAATAGATAATCGTTATAATTTATCTAGAATGAATCTGGCTTTATTAGTGTATAAACAGGGGAATATAGAGGAAGCAAAAGAACTTTATCTTAAAGTTATTGAATTAGAACCGGAGTATAGCAATTCTTATTATATGCTAGGGTTATTGTTTAACGAAATCGGAGACACCAAAAATGCTTTAAAATATCTGGATGAATCATGCAAGAGAGAACCTGTTAATATTCGTGCTTTTTATAATTACGCTTTAAAACTTCAAGGAGAAAATTTAAACCAAAAATCGATAGAAATTATTAATAAAGCTTTAGGTTTTTTCCCCGAAAATGAAAATCTGTTATATGTAAAACTAATTGGTGAAATTAATTTAAAGCAGAATGACAAAGCATACATCACTTGCTCAAAACTTATTCAAATAGCACCTAGTAATGCTAATTACAAACAAATTCTGGAAAGCCTAAAATAACGAATGAAAAGTTTCTAATGTAATTTGGTGCTCTAAATATTATTTTTAATAACACAAATAGTCGCTTTCGCGGGATCAATTAATCTAAGATTTGCAAAAGTTAATTATATTTAGAACACAGCAAAAAATAGTATATAAATATATCTTATACATTGCTTCTTGTTTTAATCAAAAAAATTATTAAAAATGAATTACAAGGAAAAAATTGGAACAAAAGAAACACCCTTAAAACTAAAAACACCTCCTTTATCATCTGAATACACAATGCATGTTGATGAAAAAGATGGAAAAGAGATACTGGTTTGTACTGTTGGTAAAACTATTCTCCATTACGATATTAGATGCTTAAATGATCTGCACGAAATGCTTAAGAAACATGGAGATTGGATAGAGTTAGGAAGTAAAGATGAAAAAGTGGCTACTAAAGAAGGTACGGTTGAACATTGGGGGCGCTCTTCAAGCAATCCCTTAGGTGGTTGGTATGGATTAAAAAAGAATTTTAGAGGACGATTTGGAATGTACATACCGCCATTAATGGAAGCGTTAGGACTTGCAGAGGTAACACATGAAAAAAGAAATAATAAAATGAAAGCACTATAAAACCAAAATAATTATAAATGCAACAACAAAGTGCCATACTTAAAGTAATTGTAGTTTCTCAATTCTTGTGTACATCACTTTGGTTTGCTAGCAATGGGATTATAAATGACCTTATAGACACCTTTCAACTTAAAGCTGATGCTTTAGGTCACTTAACATCTTCTGTTCAATTTGGTTTTATCTCTGGTACGTTAATCTTTGCTATTTTAAACATTGCGGATCGCTATAAGCCTTCAAAAGTATTTTTTATAAGTGCTATATTATCTGCTTTATTTAACATTGGAGTCTTATGGGAAGGTAACCATTTAATCAGTTTGTTATTGTTTCGCTTTTTTACTGGTTTTTTTCTTGCCGGAATTTACCCCATAGGAATGAAAATAGCTGCTGATTATTATAGTGAAGGGCTTGGTAAATCACTTGGTTTTTTGGTTGGAGCTCTGGTACTAGGTACTGCTTTACCTCATTTATTAAAAGGAATTATGGAAACATTGTTCTGGAAATCTGTAATATTTACAACAACATCTCTTTCAATTACTGGAGGGTTACTTATGTTTATCATGGTTCCCGACGGCCCATATAGAAAACCCAGCCAGAAGTTAAATCTTTTAGCTTTTTTCAGTGTATTTCGTAATCGCAAATTTCGTTCTTCTGCTTTCGGATATTTTGGGCATATGTGGGAACTCTATGCCTTTTGGGCATTTACACCTATTATGTTAAAAGGATATAGCAATTTGCATCCTGAAATTATACTTAACATTCCTGTTCTATCTTTTATAATTATTGGGTCTGGTGGATTGGCTTGTATTTTAGGAGGCTATCTTTCTCAAATAGTTGGTATTAAAAAAACAGCTTTCATATCTCTATTACTATCATGTGTATGCTGTATAATATCACCATGGGTATTTACTTCTGAATCGGAAAGTATATTTATAGCTTTTCTCATCTTTTGGGGCATGGTAGTGATTGCCGACTCTCCTCTTTTTTCAACATTAGTAGCGCAAAACGCAACGCCCGAAATAAAAGGAACTGCTTTAACAATAGTCAATTGCATTGGGTTTGCAATAACTATAATTAGTATTCAAATCATAAACCACATGAGAGGTTTAACAGATTCAAATAATATTTATGTAATACTTGCTATTGGGCCTATATTAGGATTAATAGCATTGAGTAAAACGCCAACAAAAACTATCTAGAGTAATTAGGAGATTCTTTTGTAATAGTAACATCATGAGGGTGACTTTCGTTAATCCCACTTGCTGTGATTTTTACAAACCTTCCATTTTCTTTTAATGCCTCTATATCTTTTGCGCCACAGTATCCCATACCGGCACGTAAACCGCCAATAAACTGATGGATACTTTCGTATAAATCTCCTTTATAAGGCACTCTGCCTACTATGCCTTCTGGTACGAGCTTTTTAATATCGTCTTCTACATCTTGAAAATATCGGTCTTTACTACCTTGCTTCATCGCTTCAACTGATCCCATGCCTCGGTATGACTTAAATTTTCTTCCTTCGTATATAATAGTTTCTCCAGGAGATTCTTTTGTTCCTGCTAACAACGATCCTAACATAACAGTATCTGCACCTGCAGCAATCGCTTTTGGAATATCTCCTGTATAACGAATACCTCCATCTGCTATAACTGGTACACCTGTACCTTTTATAGCTTCGGCAACTTCTAAAACTGCTGAAAACTGAGGAAACCCTACCCCTGCAACAACACGCGTAGTACAAATAGACCCTGGACCGATACCTACTTTTACAGCATCAGCTCCAGCTTCTACCAAGTATTTTGCTGCATCGCCTGTTGCTATATTACCTACTACAACTTCTAATTCTGGGAATTTAGACTTAATTTCTTTCAATACATTAACCACACCTTTGGTATGACCATGTGCTGTATCAATTACAACGGCATCAACCCCAGCACTTACCAAAGCCTCTGCTCTATCTACGGCATCTCCAGTAACACCTATAGCCGCAGCGACACGTAAACGTCCATATTGATCTTTATTTGCTATTGGTTTCTGACTAAGTTTTGTTATATCTCTAAAGGTAATTAAACCTGATAGTTTAAAATTATCATCAACTATAAGTAACTTTTCAATTTTATGTTCTTGAAGAATTTTTTCAGCATCTTTTAAAGACGTTCCAACAGCAGCAGTTACCAGATTTTCACCAGTCATTACCTCTGCAATAAGTCTGGAATTATCATGCTCGAAACGTAAATCACGATTGGTTACAATTCCTTTTAACGTACCACTTTCATCAACTATAGGAATACCACCAATACCATGTTCTGCCATGGCTTGCTTGGCATCTTTAACCTTAGCAGTAAGTGGTAAAGTAACAGGATCCATAATCATACCACTTTCGGCCCGCTTTACTCTTCTAACCTTTAAAGCCTGTGCTTCAATAGTCATATTTTTGTGCAATACGCCTATACCTCCTTCTTGTGCCATGGCAATAGCCATTTTACTCTCGGTAACAGTATCCATTGCTGCCGAAATAATAGGTACATTAATAGTAATATTACGAGTAAATTTTGTTTGAATATTAACTTCGCGTGGAAGAACTTCTGAAAATGCCGGAACTAAAAGGATATCATCGTAGGTTAATCCCTCTCCTACTATTTTGTTTTGATGTGAAGTCATGATGCAATTACGTTATAATTGCATGCAAATATACAACTAAATTCTAAGATATAATTATAATTATTTATAGCCATTTATGCAATATGGTCTAAGTACCTCAACTGCATAATTATAACGGTTTTCTGAATTCGATAACTTATTTTTAAAACGGATAGCTTTAGGCACTACTAAACCATACAAAAGTACCCCTTTTGCTATACGTTCCATTTTTTTTAAACTGCGTTCATCTATTGTTTTATATACACTTTCTAACCAAATGTATTGCTCTTTATATAGTATTTTCTCATCCCATTTAGTAGCTTCTTCGTCTTTTAAAATGATATCTGAATTAAAAATATTTTGCAATTCGATAAAAACATTATTAAAAACTGTTTTACTCCCAGCCTTAGCATATTGTAAAACTTGTCTGTTTGCGAATATAGAATATGGGAAAGATTCCATTAGACGTAGTTTTCGAGAGATAAAATGAGCCATCTTTACCCACATAACTTCATGTTCTTGCTTATTATATGTTTCGAAAAGCCATTTGTAAAAATCTCTTCGCTCAACGATTCTTAAATACTCCTGAGGTAAATTATTTATTAAATTATATTTATTAGCATTTTGCCATGATATGGTGTTTTGAATTCTATCTAGCCTTAACCAATCTGAAGGTGCTAAATGTTCTTTTTGAGTTTCTTTTTGATATGCTTTTAAGCTTTTCCATTCTTTAGCAGAAAGTCTACTATTTAAAGTGATTAAAAGAGCAAAAACGATCTGTCGTATCATGATATAAAAATACGATATATCTGAAAAGTGTTTTTTACATACAGTAAAATAATCTAATTTATGGTAAAGTAAACATTTTATCTACCACCTCTAGAACCTCTATTTCTACCGCCTCTACCTCTATTTCCAACATTTATATTTTGACCTGCAAATCTTCCGAATTTATAAACAAAAGTGATCATAAAATATTGTTCTAA
The DNA here is from genome assembly GCF_030540835.1 of Flavivirga aquimarina. Taxonomy (GTDB): domain Bacteria; phylum Bacteroidota; class Bacteroidia; order Flavobacteriales; family Flavobacteriaceae; genus Flavivirga; species Flavivirga aquimarina. The sequence goes on from NZ_JAUOEK010000120.1 coordinate 63,051, forward strand.
AATCTTATTTTCCACATCTTGAATATAGGTTTCATTTACTGTTCTTTTATAACCGTTATTTTTTCCAAGCATATCATAACCAACTAATGTTAATGTCCCTTTATTGTTCCATAATTCTACACCAAGTCCTGCATTCCAGAAAATGGCATCACCATCAAAATCGTCGCCAACTCTACTGTTATAACGATATGACACCTTATTAGTCAAGAAAGCGTTTTTTAAAAAAAACACAGACGTTTCTATGTTTAAGTTTTGAACAAAGTAGTTATTGTCATCAAAAACATCTGTATCGTAAACACTTTCGTTTGCAGAATAACTATAGGAGCCACTTAAATCCAATTTATTATCATAAGAATATTTAAAAGATACTGAAGGCCTAATGGTCGTTGTTTTTGCAGTAAACTTTAGATTGTTTTGAATAGATAGGTTATTTCTATAACTTCCCTGTATTCGTGCGTTAATATTTATATTCGTTTTTTTATTAAAATAAGATTTTGAAATAGCTGCATTACCTGTTAGTGAATAATCTCCATTTATATTATCGTAGGTCGTATATTTAATTAAATCTTGATCGGTTGTAGTGGCGTTGATTATCTTATCTTGAACAAATTGAACCCTGGCGTTTCCTGAAATATTTATATTATTGTAAGCTAGATTATTTTGATATCTAAAACTTAAATCATTATTAATTTGTGGTTCTAAAAGCGGATTTCCTACTCGAATATGTGTAATATCAGTAACATCTTCAACAGGTTGTAATTGATTTGCTGATGGTAAATTTACACTTTGATTATAATTTAACGTGATGTTTTTATAACCATTTTTATCTCTATACCGTATGCGTCCCGTATAGGTTACATATTCAAAATCTTTTTTGAAATTTCTAGTATTTACTAACTCATCTTTATAGTTTCTATACGTATTTGTAAAAGTACCTTCTACTTCAAAACGAAAATATTTATAATCATACCTTAGTCGTAACGCTGGTTTAATGGTTGTTGTGACATATTTACTATCTGAACTTAAAACGTCATTAAAATCATCATACACTTCTGTATCATCATCAAAATCGTAAATAAAATTTTCATTTTTCTCAGAATGAATAACAACATTATATTTAGGAATCACTCTAAAATTAAGAAATAACTCTTTATTCCATAAAGCATAGAAATTGATATTACTGTTATTCGTTTTTATGTCACTTATTTGGTCTTGAATAATAGAGTCGTTCCTTGTGTAGAGTTTATTTTTCGAATACTTTGTGCTTTCTGTATCTCCTTTATTAAAATCAGTTGTCAGTCCGACATTTAAATAATCTCGCCCTTTTCCTACTATAGAAGTTACACTAAAGTTATTTTTAATCTCATAATTTGTAGACATAGATGTGTTTGAAGCATTATAATCACTTACTAAATCACCATTAGCATATTGCGATGTTCTATCTACAAGCGAACCTGATGCTCTATTACTCGTATTAAAATCTGTTTCATTAGACAATTGAACTCTATTATTCGTTAATTTATTTTTTGGTTTGATAATAAATTTTAAATCCATCCCTGCCCGGTGACTATCAGAATCACTATAGCCACTACTTTCCGAATCTGTAATATAATTTAAATCGGGTAAAAAATTCTCTTTATGGCTTTTTTGCTCTGTGTCATTATTTTGCGAACTATATCTATAATTTCCATTTACACGTGTTTCATTCCACCTTCCTTTAGTATAATTAGCGCCCACAAAATCAGATTTAATATGGCCATTACTTGCATTGGTATCTGGCAGGGCATTAAACCCTCTAGACATATTAATATTATTGGTTCCAGCAATAACCCCTAGTTGTTTGCCATCAATTAACTGAAAAATATTGGCATTGGCTTGATATTTTTTATCTGTTCCATAGCCCCCTTTTAAATCGCCAAAAGTAGCATGGTTTTTTCCTTTTTTTATTTTAAAGTTTATTTCTTTAGTCTCAGAATCAGATTCTTCTCCTGTAAACTTTTGCATATTGGTTTTATAATCGGTAACCTGCACTTTACTTATCACATTACTTGGTAAGTTTTTTAAAGCAACCTCTCCCTTTTTCTCTCCAAAAAATCGCATCCCATCCACATTTACAGCCTCTACTTCTATACCATTTACAGTTATATTACCATCTAAATCAATTTCTATTCCAGGCAATTTTTTTAGTAAATCTTCTGCTTTATCGTTGGGCAATGTTTTAAAACTATCAGCATTATACTCTATGGTATCTTTTTTAATTATAATAGGAGGTGCTTTCCCAATTATAGAGACAACATTTAGTTCTTCAATTTGATCTTCTAAGGTAATAATACCCATATTTAATAGGTCACCACTAGGTACATCTATATTTTTTTTATAAGGTTTATAACCTAAATAAGCGATATTAAAAATAGCTTTTGAACCATTTTCAGTATTAACTCGTATTGAAAACTCCCCATCTTTATTAGTTATTCCATAAGCAATAGGAATACTGTCTTTTATACTTTGAAGATAAACTGTAGCACCCTCTAGAGAAGTTGTATTTAGGTCTTTAACGACGCCTTTTAATGTGAATTTTTGAGCAGATAATAATGCTGACGTAAATAATAATAGTAAAAGTAATTTATTCAATATGAATGTTTTTATAAGGTGTCATATTGAGACATATTTTTAAACTAAAGGTTTAATGGTTATATGTTAAAAAATAACTTATTAATAAAAATTATTAGCAGCAATCATTAAATGTAATAAAAATAATACAAATTAAAAAGATGTAACGGTAAATGTATTTACTTTTTGAAGTAGTTGCTTTAAAGTAATAATGCCAGAATTACCGGCATTTTTCTAAGGTAATTTAGATAAGTTTACTTGTATCCATTTTTTATTAATGACACTCAATTTTGAGAAATCTGCAAGACACATTCAAAATTGTAAGTTGAACTAATCCCATTTTTAGCAAAGTATAGGTTTATACCTTTTATTCTAGATGATAGTTCTCACGAGCTTTTTTTGCCCAAACAATTAATGCTTCTTTGTCTTCTTGAGTAATAGAACCATGTATCCAAGTATAAGATTTCAATGGCATTTCACCTGCTTCAACTTCCTCTATTAGTTCTTCTAGTTTATGATCTTTCTTTTTATCCTTGTATGTATCCCATTTTGAAACATTAAAATGTTTACTACCATCTTTAATATGATCATCTAACCAAAAAGATATTGGGGCTATTTCAGCATACCAAGGATATTCTGTTTTATTACTATGGCAATCGTAACACTGCGCTTTTAAAATAGCAGCTACGTCTTTACCAGGTTTAGTTTCTGCTTCAAAAGCTGCAACATCTAGATATTCGGCATTGTTTTTTTCTGGTCTATAAAATTGAATTAACACTAAAGCAATCAATAATATAACTAATATTTTTTTGGCTTTTTTCATGGTCTCTTAATTTAAAATTTAAGTTGCAATGTAGCATAAAAATTCCTAGGAGCAGAAGGAATGATACCTGGTCCCGGATATCCAGTTGCCCTTCTGGTAAAATAACGATTGTCCAAAACGTTATTAATTCCTGTTTCTAGCTTAATTTTTTTATACTTGTAAGATAATGATATATCTAAAATATCGTATGCTGGAATTTCTCCAACAATACTATTAAAATCATCCTCTACTGTCGAATTTCCAGCATCTGTAAATTGAGAACTTAAATAAGTATACTGAATACTAGATAACAAATTCTTATATCCAAATTGAATACCCGTTTTTATATTAACATCTGGTATAAACTCCACCTTATTTCCTATAGTTAGATCAGAGCTTGTATTTTCAAAATTAGAAGTGGTATATTCTGAAGTTACGAAAGAGGTGTTTATAAAATAATTGGCTCTGAAATTATTATTCAATCTAAAAATATTTTTAAGATTAAAATCTATTAACGATTCTAGTCCTAAAATCCTGGCATCTCCTATATTAGTTCTTAGTTTACCTATAAAGTTTACCGGTGGGATTTGCGCATCTATAAGCCCTATTCTATCGTTATAAAACAATCCAAAAATATTAGTATCAAAGGACACTAGATTTTTAATATTACCTCTTACCCCAATGTCTGCAGTAAATCCTTTTTCATCATCAATATCTGGATCTACAGCATTTGCTGGATTTACGACGTTTAAATCTCCAAAGGTTACCGATCTGTAATTTTGTGAAATATTACCATAAAATTCTATCCATTTTGAAGCTTTATAACTAGTACCTATTCCTAATAATACAAACGATCGTTCCTTTTCTTCATCTTGAAACTCTGTTCCAGAATTAATTGGGTTTCCTGCTCCATCAAAATTAAATGTCTTTTGCATACCAATACTTTCCGTTTTTATATATTCTAATCTAAACCCTGGTGTAACGGAAAGCTTGTCATTGATATAAAATATATTTTCGCTAAATACAGCAACATTTAAGTTTGGATTATCGTATTCAGATTGGCTCCTATAAAATGGAAAATCGTCTATAGCAGAAGAAAAATCTGCATCAGAACCCGCAGAACCTGGCCCCTGAAAATAACTATTATCTGCTTTGTAAAATTTAGCACCAATTAAAAATGTGGCATCTTTTTTAAAGAACTTGTATTTTGTCAACAAACGTGTTTCAAAACCATAATTGTTAAAATCACTAGAAATTAAATCTCTCTCTCCTCCCGGATCGGGTAAATCTACTCTTCGATCTCTGAAACCTAAAGCCACTCGATTTGCATCTAAACCAAAAAAGTTAAATGTAAAATTAGTAGCTTCAGAAAATTTGTGAGCTACCTTAAGATTATACAATAGCCAATCGACTTGAAACCAATTACGTGTACGATTACTTTGAAAAGGGTCTTCTCTAAACTGCGAATCGTTTAACCCACCTCCTTGCTGTGCTAAATAACGCAAATACGTAATCTCACCTGTTAACTTTGTCTTATCATTAAATTGATAACCTAAATGTGCAAAAGCATTCTTAGATTCGAACTCTGAATTTGGCCTAAAGCCATCACCTTTTTTATAATTAAAATATGTATAATAACTTAGTTTATTTTTGGTTCCACTTAAACTTGTAAAATTGGTATACAATCCAAAACTTCCCAATGTGTTTCTGGTTATAATTTCTAAAGGTTTGTTTGGGTTTGGCGATTTCATTTTAAAATTAACCAAACCCCCAAATTGTGTTCCGTACTGTAAAGAGGCCGCTCCTCGAATGATCTGTATTTCCTCTAAACCTTCTGATGCCGGTGTATAGTAACTCTCCGGATACCCTAAAACGTCTGCACTAATATCATATCCGTTTTGCCTTGTATTAAAATTTGCAGTCCGGTTGGGGTCTAAACCCCTACCTCCTATATTCAATTGCAATCCTGCATCGTCATTTTGATAAATATTCAATCCTGTAACCTGACTATATATTTGGCGTGAATTATTCGATGCCAAATTTGCCATAGATTGGTCTACTAAAACAACCTCTGTTTTCTTACCTGCATAAATAGCCGTTTCCTCGACATCGTTAAGCCGTTTTAACTCAAAGATACGCCGCTTTCTTGCTGTGACTTCAACTTCTGTCAATGTTGTGGTCAAGTCCTGCAAAACAACTTCCAGGTTCTGGGTTGTTTCCGTATTAATATCTACTTCCTTTACAGTATATTCAAAAGAAAAAAACACCAAAACCATGTCCTTTTTTGAGGTTTGAAATTCAAAATACCCTTCCGAATTAGTGGTTGTTAACAAGCCTGATGCTTTATCATAAACATTTACATCAGCAATGGGGGTTTTATTTCCGGAAAATACAACAACGCCTTTAATGGTTTGCTGTGCGTAGAGGGAAACACTAAAAATAAGTGCAAAAATTAGTTTACAGTCCTTTAATTTCATCTTTAAAAGGTAATATCCAATACTTTGGTTTAAACGATTCTTTTTCGCGGTACAAATCTACGTTTTTGTCTATAAAAGGTTGACTTAACCGGCCATTTAATGCTACATAACTTTCTACAAAAACCTGAACATTTTCGTGTCCTTGTAATGTAAAATGATCACCCAGATAATGTGAGTACTCTAATATAAAGTCGGGTTGAAAGCTCATTTGCTTTTCTTGAAATGGGGTTAAAAAATCCTTATTATCAACATAAAAAAAATCGCCTGTTTCTCCATTCACAATCTTAAAGGTTGAAATGCCCATTTTTTCCATGAGCATGACACGCCATGAAAAACGAAAGCCTTCCTCTGTCCAAAACAATTCATTGGGGTAGATCAAGTATCTAAAAGGAAAGATTAATTGGATAACGAAAAACAGCGCTAAAAACCCTGTAATTGGTTTTCTAAATTGATAGTTATAGTTTGATTTTGTGGTAATGTTTGAGACCACGTATTTAAATAAACGTTTTAAAAAATTGATGATTTTTATATGTAAACTGGCATCAAAGAATATTAATGTAGACACGATCATGATGAACGGAAACATACCTATTGGAAACAATACTCGCGTAAATATGTGAAAAATGAGTACCAAAACAAAAGCAAAAACCCGGGTTCTTTTGTACAGTAATAGAAAAGGAATTGATAAATCGTAAAGCATGCCGCTCCAACTCATCGCAAAGTGGAACCAGTTCTGGTGCATTAACGTATCTCCAATTAATGGCAAATCATATTTAGATGGCAGCCATATTTTTAGTGGCATAGCTTCAAGCAGCCAATCACTATTTATTTTAGCCAAACCTGCATAAAAATAAACAATACCTAAAAGAAGTTTTACACTGTCTATAGTCCATTTTGGGATATTTTTATATGATTTTTTTCTTAAAACATTATCGACCGAAAAATAGGCGTTGGCCGGTAAAAAAATCATTAACAGACTCATTAAACTAATAAAATAGTAATGGTTTAAATATGTTGTTTTGTCCATCAATTCGATGTAAGTAAAACTTAAAAAAAAGATAATAATGGCAAGCCTGTATTTAAAACCAAGTGCTATAAATAGTGCTGCTATAGCACATACAATAAATAGTAAATATGTGTAAACCCCCAAAGGTTTTATCCACTCGAATCCATAATAAGAAAAATGAAATTTTGGCAGAATATATAAGGTTTCAATCCAACCATGGTACCAAAAACGAATCATACCAAAACACATCATAATACCAAAAGCAATTCTAAATACTGCTAAGGGTGCTGCGCTAGTGTTTTCGCTTAAATACGTTTTTGTATTGAAATTCATTTTATGAACTCATTTAGACTTTTTCAATTTGCTAAAAAATTGCTGTTTTCAACTCTATTTTTGTCTTTTTTTCCTTCCGTAACCCTGTTATGCAACTCAAAAAAGTCTTCAACAGAGCTAAAAACTTCTAATTTTCGCTAAAATCCAAAAAGTCTAAATGAGTTCTATACAAAAAAAGGTTGTCTATTTTTTGGACAACCTTTTTATTTTACTTTTTTCATTTTAATCGCCATCGGCGTCTACGTAATCCACACTAATATTAAATGCCTGGAGCATATCTACTTTTAAAGATACCACTGCCAGTTGCAGGGCATCGTAAGCTTCTGTCATTTTAGTGTTATCAGTATTTATTTGCGAATTAAGATCGTCATTTAAAGCTTCTAGTTTTTGGCGGGCATCATTAAATCTGGTAGTAATCGTAGTCACCAAATCGTTTCGCTCTAAATTTTGCAAATAGGTTTTAAAACTTTCTCCTGTCGCACTGCTTGTATATGCCTTACCATTAAATAAATCCTGTACGGCATTTAAGGCTTCTAAAACTAATTCTTTTGAAAATGATTTACCATAAAATCCTTCTACTTTTTCGGGTAATGGGTCGGTAGAAAATACTCCTGCTGGAATGCCTATTTTATTAGCACGTAATCCTTTTTCGTAATAAAAAACATAATCATTTGTAAACTTATTTAAAGCACTTGTAGCTGTATTACCAGTTTGGCTTACAAAAGTATCTTTATAAGAACCTGTCCAATCGTTTAGAACTGTTTCTGTTAAGGATTTCATTTGGTTTATTACATCCGAAAGGTAATTTTTATAATTAGCCTCTGCAAATTTTGCCAAGATTGAAGTATCGTCATTTGCCACACCATAAAGCAAATAATCTACCGCCGGAAAACCAACAGCATCATTGTTATTAACACTTGTCAAATCGTAAGTTCCCGCAGATACATTGTTTTCAATATCAATTGTATTTGTTGGATATACGTTCATTTGAAACCCATATAGCAAGGCTTCTGCTTCACCTATGTTAAACATTTCTACATATTGCCATACTTTATAAGCTTCTAACCATGAAGCTCTCAGAGCATCTAAATTTGTTTGATCTGGCGTTGTTATAAATGTATCTTTATCCGACTCTAAAACTGAAAGTTTTGTGACTAAATCTTGAAATGCAGGAATAATGATATTGTTAGAGATGTTGGTCAATAAGGCTCCTCTATCAAAAGTATCTGTTTCTTCTGAAGGTTCATCATCTGAAGACGAAGAACCACAAGCCATCATAAAAGCAACGGCCGTTAACGTTAATAAAATCTTTCTTACTGTAAACATAAACTCTTGTTAAATATAATTTTGCAAAAATACTAAAAGTAGTTATTGTATCATGTAATACAATAACTACTTTTAAAAAAACTAAATTCTTTTACTATTTTTAGCTTCCGGCCTGTGCTGTCGTAAAGCTAAATTCAGCAGATATAGTATCTGATATAGTATCTAAAGTTTGGTCTGTTACATCCCAAAAACCATTTCCACTCATAAGTGTTGCTATAAAAGCATCTACTTCTGTCTTTGTAAAGTATGGTATATTTGTTCCTGGCTTTCTTGTAAACTGCAAACTGTAAACAAATCCAAAACCTTCGGATAAATCATGAAAGGCAGAAGCATTGTCTGTTCCTAAATTAGCCTTTCCTTGTTGTAAATAATACACAGCTCTAATACCTATAATTTCTGATATTTTTTCTCTAATAATTTCTGCTTGCTCATCTCTAACATCATAATTCTTGGCTACGATTGCCGCTCTACCTAACTTAAAAGCATTATATACATCGTCTGCTATTCCTGCAAAATCTGCATCTTCTTCCACTCTTGACAGGTATTTGTTTAAAAAACTATCTGCTCCCAACTGTGGTAATTCAGGATCAGCTTCATTGCCATATAAATACCCAAATGCTTCGTCCCATTTATGTTCCATAGTAGTGTAAGACTTACCATCCTCCAAAGTATCGGCATCATTATCTGTTACATTAGATCCTGCATCTAAAACAGAAGTACCTAAGTAATTGTTAAGCATTTGGTCAACCATTAAAGCACCGATCAAGGCCTTATTAATGGCTTGATTGTATTCTAGACCTTTGCCACTAATGTATCGTGTAGAACCGCCTCCGGCTTCTTGCAAATTACCCGCATTTCCCGCTGTAGCTGTAGTTCCCCAGTTTGGAAACACATCATTGACCTGAGCTTCTATCCAACCATCAAAGTCTGCTTTAATAGCATTGGCATCGGTTGTATTTGCAGAAAAATAATCTGTAGAAGCTGCCGTTTTACTTCTTATGCTTTTGTCTGAAGCATTTAAATCTGTATCAGAGAAGTCATTATTTCCTTCTTCATGCGCAAACATGCCATCTAAAGCTACTTCTGTTACGGTATTATCTATTAATGCAGATATTAACTCTTCTGCCATCTGAATTCTTGTAGTCTGACCGCTAAAAGATACTGTAGAAACTCCGTTTCTTTCAAAATTATAAGTAGCAGGAGCTACAACATTGTTTAGATTTGCATCATCATCATTAGAACATGATTGGAACAATGCCAATACAACTGAAAGGCTTAATACTATTTTTTTCATTTTCAATATTTATTTAGTAATTTTTATTTAGACTTGTTTTAAATAACATTCAATTTAAAAATGCAAATATAAAACTCATAATTTGTTATGCAAAGTTTATTTAGATTAAATTTAAATAAACTCTTAAAAAACAATTAATTAAACATCAAAAAATTAATGATAAAAATTAAAAACCTTTGAAGCTTCATTATAAGCACTCTCAAAACTAAGTGCATTTAAGCTATTGGTTTTATTAGAAGTAAAGTAGGATAATAGCTTTTCGGTAGGCATATTGCCTGTTAATTCATCTTTTGCCATAGGGCATCCTCCAAACCCTTGAATGGCTCCGTCAAAACGCCTACAACCAGACTTATAAGCAACATCGACCTTTTCGAACCATGTACTTGGTGTGGTATGTAAATGTGCTCCAAATTCAATATCTGGGTACATCGGGATTAAATTTGTAAAAAGATACTTAATGCTTTCTACATTCGAGCTTCCAATGGTATCGCTTAAAGATAAAATTTTTACGCCCATATTCGAAAGTTTTTCTGTCCACTCGCCTACAATATCAACATTCCAAGGATCACCATAGGGATTACCAAAGCCCATTGATATATAAACAACTACTTCCTTGCCAGACTTATCTGCAATTTCTAATATATCTGAAAGTGTTTCTACAGACTGTGCTATCGTTTTATGTGTATTACGCATTTGAAAGTTTTCTGAAATTGAAAACGGATAGCCTAAATAATCTATTTCGGGATGTTTGCTTGCATCTTCTGCTCCTCTTGTATTTGCAATAATGGCAAGTAACTTGCTAGTTGTTTTAGATAAATCTAGTTTTGATAATACCGCTGCAGTGTCAACCATTTGGGGAATAGCTTTAGGTGATACAAAACTTCCAAAATCAATCGTATCAAAACCAACACGAAGTAATGATTGGATATACTGTACTTTTTTCTCTGTTGGAATAAAGTCTTTAATACCCTGCATGGCATCTCGTGGACATTCAATAATCTTAACTTTGTTTTGCATCTAGTAAAAAAATGGAAGGATAAAAATACTATTATTTTGGTTAAGCTATTAGCAACGAAAAAAAGATTTTTTAATTAATGTGTAAGTTTTTTAATAATGAAACGACATTACAATTAACTTCTAATTAATCACATTATGAAAAAAACTACCCTCTTATTTATTAGTATACTTTTTACATACATGTTATCATTTAGTCAAAGTACAGCTAATTATACTATTGTTTTTGAAAGTATTTGGGAATCGGTTGCTATAAACTCTACTGAAGGTCAAAGCACTATTGCTTTACCTTCAAATGCACACTGGTCTCCATTGGCTGTAGTAACACATCAAACTCCAGATGTATTTTTAATGATGGGCGCAGCTGCCTCATCCGGAATTGAAGACATTGCCGAAACTGGTAGTACTAATGCTTTTGAGACTGAAGTCAATAATAATACAGATGCAGATAAGGTCATTATTGGTAGTGGTCTTGGTCTTGCTAAAGGCACGATCACTATAAATAACCTTGAGGTTAGCGAAGATTATCCTCTTATTACTTTAGCTTCTATGATTGCACCTAGCCCAGATTGGTTTATAGGCATTAATGGTGTAAGTCTAAGGTCTGGAAACAATATTATTAATAATGGGTGGAAAGATACTTTTAGCATGGATCTTTTTCCTTATGACGCCGGCACTGAAGATGGAAATGCTTATTCTGGAAGTAACCCCGATAGCGACCCTATAGATGTTATAACCAGTCGGTCTAATACAACTCCATTTAATGAAAAAAAAATAGGGACACTTACATTTACATATAATTCATCAACACTAAGTACCAGAACTGTAAATACGATTGAAGCTATAAAAATATCTCCAAACCCAACAATTAATGGAGTTATTACAATTTCAAATATTCAAAATATTGAATTAAGTTCAATAAAAGTTTATAACATATTGGGTAGCTTAGTTAAACAAATAGAAATTAAACAAAAATTAGCAAAACTAAGTGTAGATTTTTCAGACTTAAACAAAGGTATTTATCTATTAAACTTTAAAACAATTGATGATATAAATAGCTCTAAAAAGCTAGTAATCAACTAAAAATAACACATATAACTAAAAGATGACCGATAAAATTTACGCTTAAACGTTTTTATTATTCATCTTTTTCATTAAGGCATACTTTTGAAAAAATGTTTGCCCTAATGAATATTTTTATTACTAAACCAAAATTCTTATTTTTTTCGATATTCCTATCGACAGCATATTGCATCTCTGGACAGAACGAAGCAGAACCTAGCTGTGGCACTACCACATCTGCGGAATCTCTTGAATATATACATAGTATAAAACCTCAAATTAAAAAATACGAACAAGAGTTCGCTTTTAGCAAATCTGGTAAAAATAATACGCATAGAATTATTAATTCTATTCCTATTAAAGCTCATATTATTAGATCTTCTAATGGTTCAGGCGGACTTAGCACTTCTGATCTTTATAATGCTATTGAAAATCTTAACTCTATATATGCTGATGCCTTCATGGAATTTTTCTTATGTGATGACATTAACTATATAGATGATGATATACTTTGCCATTTTAAAAAAGGCAATGAAAGTGGTTTTAAGGAAAAAAACTATACATCTGGTTTGATAAATATTTATTTTATAAACTATGTGGAAAATACTTCTGAGGAAAGTATTTGTGGCTATAGCAATAATATTGGGAGAGATAATGACATTATTATTATGAAGAACAGTTGTGCAACTAACGGTTCTTCTTTGGCACACGAATTAGGTCACTTTTTCTCTTTAGTACACACTCATGGACCAGATAATGGTAATATGACAACTGAACTGGTAGATGGCAGCAATTGTGATACAGATGGTGATGGTATTTGCGATACACCTGCAGATCCTAAGCTTTCTAGCAACAATGTTAATAATTTTTGCGAGTTTACAGGAATAGAAACAGATGCAAACGGACATACATTTAATCCGGATACAGGAAATTTAATGTCTTATTCCAGAAAGTCATGCAGAAACCATTTCACATCTCAGCAATTGGCCAGAATGTATGCCTTTTATCAAACTACAAAAAATTATTTAGCTTGCTCATCATTTAATGCTAATTTTAGTGCAGATGTTAGTACCACCTGTGAAGAAACATTAACTGTGAATTTTAGTAACAACTGTGCTAATGTTACTAATTGGCAATGGGATGTAGACTCAGATGGCATTGTCGACTATACAAATCAAAACCCTTCTCATACTTATGACGCAGGTATCTATGATGTCACCCTTACTGTTTCCAATAAATCTAAAACGATAAAGAAAACGTTTTCAAAATTCATAAAAGTTGGTACAGAAATAGACCAAAAACAAGAAGATTTTGAAGGCTTTGAAATAGCAGGAGATAACGGTTGGACTGCCGTAGATGTTTCTAATAATGGTTATAACTGGTATTCTAATTCAGGAAAAACAACTTCAGGCAACGCTACGGGACCTTTAAACGATAATACTTCAGAAGGTGCCATAGGAACGTATATTTATGCAGAAGCTTCAGGAGTAAGTCCAGGAGATGTTGCAGAATTTATTTCACCATGTATTAATGTTACTACATCAAATACCAAACTGGAGTTTTCATATCATATGTTTGGTGGAAATATTGGAGAATTACACGTAGACATTGAAACAAATGATGGTTATATTAATGATGTCATCCCGGCACTCTATGGAAGTCAACACGCTAATCAAAGTGATCCGTTTTTAAAACAAAGTGTTAATTTATCTTCTTATGAAAATCAAACTATAAAAGTTCGTTTTAGAGCTATAAGAGGTGCTAGTTGGGATGGTGATATTGCTATTGATGATATAAGTATTAAGAGCATTGATGAAAACCAAGATACTTCCAATTCGTTAGCAAATACAAAAATTTATCCAAATCCAATTACAAGCACAACACTTTATATTAAAGCTATAAATTCTGAAGATGTTATAAATTATCAAATTGCTAATTTAGTTGGACAGGTATTCTTATCGGGAACGCTAAGAAATCAAAACCAGCCAATTGATGTGAGTAGTTTATCTTCGGGGACTTACTTCTTGACAATTAGTAGTGTAAATTCCAGAATCATTAAAAAGATTATCAAATAATTTTACGACTGTCTTTTAAGCAACGCTTTATTAATTTGTTTTATTAAGCTTGGGCCTTCGTAAATAAAACCAGTATAAATCTGTACTAAATCTGCCCCGGCATCTATTTTTTCAAGAGCATCTTTAGCAGAGTGAATACCTCCTACTCCAATTATAGGAAATGCTTTATTGCTTTTACTAGATAGATATGCAATAACTCTAGTACTTTTATCCTTTATAGGTTGCCCACTTAAACCTCCATGACCTATATTTTCAAGTAACTCGCTTGAAGCCTTTAAACCACTTCTGTCCATAGATGTATTACTTGCAATAACACCATCCAGCTTTGTGGTAGCAACAAGGTCTACAATTTCGTCTAACTGTCCGTCGTTTAAATCGGGTGCAATTTTTAGAAGAATCGGTTTTGCGTTTTCAAATGTTGCATTTGCTGTTTGTACAGCTCCTATTAATTCTTCTAAATAATCTTTATCATTTAATTTAGCATGACTCCCTACATTTGGACAACTTACATTAAGCACAAAATAATCAACATACGGATGTAATGCATTAAAGCACTCTAAATAATCTTTGGTGTAATCTTCTGGTTTTGTATTGGTATTTTTTCCAATGTTACCACCTACAATCAATTTACCTTTATTCCTTTTTAATTGTAAAATAGCTGCTTCTAACCCTTCATTATTAAACCCCATTCGGTTAATAATCCCCTTATCATCTTTTAATCTAAATAACCTTTTCTTAGGGTTACCGGCTTGGCCTCTAGGAGTTACCGTACCTATTTCAATAAAGCCAAAACCAAAATTTGCCAGCTCGTTGTACAACACGGCATTTTTATCAAAACCAGCCGCTAAACCTACCGGATTTTTAAATGTCAATCCAAATAAGCTCCGTTCTAAACGCACATCTTCAATGACGTATAAACTTCTTAAAACAGGTCCAATTCCAGGAATTTTAGATATAAATTTTATTAACGAAAATGTGAAATGATGAATCTTTTCAGGATCGAATAAAAAAAATAGAGGTCGAAGTAATAATTTGTACATTCGGTGTTATTTATGCAAAAGTACTTCTAAATAAAAAATTGAACAATTCAAAAGCAAAAAAAATTAATAATCGTATTTTTAAACCCATAATAGTCATTAGGTTATTTCACTCAATCCGTATTAAATTCTATTTAAAATGATCTCAAAAGAAAACATCATAAAACGATTTATAAGTTACGTTACTATCGATACAGAATCCGATCCGGCATCAAACACAACACCTAGCACAAAAAAGCAGTGGAATTTGGCTAATAAACTAGCCGAAGAGCTTAAAGCTATTGGGATGCATGATGTTACTATTGATGATAATGCATACATTATGGCCACACTACCAAGTAATGTAGACCACGATGTTCCTACTATTGGGTTTATTTCGCATTTTGATACCTCTCCGGATTTTACAGGAGCAAACGTAAATCCACAAATCATTGAAAACTATGATGGACAAGATATTGTTTTAAATGCTTCTGAAAACATTATATTATCTCCAGATTATTTCGATGATTTATTACTCTATGTAGGCCAAACTTTAATAACAACAGATGGCACCACACTTTTAGGTGCCGATGATAAGGCTGGAATTTGTGAAATTATTTCGGCCATGGAATATTTAATAAATCACCCGGAAATCAAGCACGGGAAAATCAGGGTTGGTTTTACTCCCGATGAAGAAATAGGTAGAGGTGCACATAAATTCAATGTCGAAAAATTTGATGCAGATTGGGCTTATACTATGGACGGAAGTCAAATAGGTGAGTTGGAATACGAAAACTTTAACGCAGCAAGTGCTGTAGTAAAAGTAAAAGGCAAAATTGTACATCCAGGGTATGCAAAAGGTAAAATGATAAACTCTATGTATATCGCGCAAGAATTTATTAATTCCTTACCACGACTGGAAACTCCAGAACACACACATGGGTATCAAGGATTTTTTCATTTACATAATATAAAAGGAGATGTTGAAGAAACTGTTTTAGAATACATTATTCGCGATCATGATAAAGGCCATTTTGAAGCTCGTAAAGAAGTCATGCAAAAGCTAACTAACGAGTTAAACTCACAATACAGTAGAGAAATTATTACTACCGAGATTAAAGACCAATATTACAATATGAAAGAAAAGATAGAACCAGTAATGCATATTGTCGATATTGTCGAAAAAGCTATGATACAACTTGGTATAGAACCGCTTATTAAAGCCATTCGCGGAGGTACAGATGGTTCGCAATTAAGCTATATGGGGCTGCCATGTCCTAATATATTTGCTGGTGGCCATAATTTTCATGGACGTTATGAGTATGTACCTGTTGAAAGTATGATTAAGGCAACCGAAGTGATTTGTAAAATTGCAGAGTTAACGGCTTCAGAGAAGTAAGTATTTATAGTTGAAAAGCCTATAAAAGAGGAATCACTTGAGGGTATTATTGGAAACAAAATTAAAAATAAATTAACCCTAATACGAGTTAAAAAGGACAGAGCATATTTCAATATAAAAAGAATAGTTAATTTGAATAAAGAAAATATACTTAAGAACATAATTAATCTAAATATCAAATCTGAAGGCAAATTAGAGGTTGACATAGGAGGTAATTATATAAAAAAAATGTTCTTAGAGTCTTATTTTAGTTATGATGAGATTCTATATGAAAATAATATTATAAGATTCAATCAAAAACTTACTTTAGAGATAAATGCAATAATGCAATAAGACTTCTTTAAGACCTAATAATGAAAAAATGAACAAAGATGTATAGCTAATATACATCCTGCTAAAGTATCTAGAGATCATTACAGTAGTTTTTTAATATTCCTGGGAAATAGAAAAGAATTATAAATTCTTTTTTTAATGCAACGTTTTATAACTTCAGAACGCCAAGATGCTTATCGTAAATTATCAAAATTTTATTAAATAAAATGCAATAGATTTAAAAAGTATCGTCTTTTTAATCAAAGACCCGCTTTAAACGGTTTTAAATGAATTCAGAATCAGAAAACAGTAAAAAGCTTAATGATTTTTTTGGTAGTGAATATCGATCTCTAAAGATTTATGTTACTAACCGAATAAAGGACACTTCTAGCCGAAGTGCCGAGGATATTATTCAAGATGTAGCCTTGAAATTATTCTCTGGAGCAGATAGATATGCTCCTATTAATAATGTAGCTGGTTTTGTTTATAGATCAATTAAAAACAGAATAATTGATATTATGCGAACCACTAAAAAAACAGAGCAAATAGAAATTAATAGTGAGCTTTTAGATTTAGCAGAAATGATGCATCAATCTACAGATAATTACATGCTGGAAGAAATGATTCCTGTTTTAAAGTTTCATATTAAACAGCTTAAACCAGAATATAGAAATATTATTATAGCAGTAGATTTTGAAGGCTATTCATATAAAGAAATTTCTAAAGAAACTGGAATTCCAGAAGGAACACTAATGTCCCGAAGGCATAGAGCTATAGGGATACTGTATAAAAAATTAGGATCAGAAATAAATAAAATATAAAATTAACATATTATGAAAAATTTTTTCACTCATAAATTCAGAAAAAAATCTCCGATAGAAATTGCGGGAATAATCATCTTTGGTGCCATTGCCATAACTGGTTTAGCCATTTTGTTTGGCTTTGTAATTATGTGGTTGTGGAATTGGCTCATGCCAGAAATTTTCGGACTAACCACTCTAAGCTATTGGCAAGCAGTAGGACTGTTTATTTTACTAAAATTATTACTTGGAGGGTGCGGCGGAGGCAGCAAAAAATCGTCTAAAAACTCACATTCAAAATGTGATGACGATTCTTCAAAAAGCGATTTTTCAAAATGGAAACACTACGACAAATTTTGGGAAGAAGAAGGTGATGAACTTTACAAACAATATCTTGAACGAAAAGCAAATAAAACTCAAGTAAACGAATCAAAATCGGAACCGGAATAACATTACATTTTTATTATCTTTCAAAGTATTCTATTATGAATCTATTATTATTTCAAACAGATATTAAATCAAAGAAAAAAGTAAAGTCTATAAAACCCGTACTTAATAAACATTCCGACATTTTAAAATGGTCTATAGACCTTGAAGATATTGACAATGTACTCAGAATTGAAGCAACAAATAATATAACAGAAAGTGATGTTATAAATATGGTTAGAATACACGGTTTTTACATTAAAATATTAACAGATTAGAGTATTAAGCACCTTTTTATTCTTAAGATTACAAAACACCAAAATGAATTTAGTATGGTAAAACGAAAATTTGTAAATTAAATATCTAAAACATTACATTTACATCATATAAAAAATGATACTATGAATCCGTCTGCCCAAGGTTGGATAAAAAAATTACTAAAGGAGATTGATAAAAAGGATGCTGTCTTTAGTCTTAGTGAAGAAGCATTTTATAATGCTTTAAGAAATTGTGGTTTTATATATGGAAGCAATTTGGATATCGTTGGAGGTATTATTGATAAAAAAGACCTTACCGAAGAGGAACTTTGTAAAACAAATTTGTTTTTAACATTATTGTACACCCACAAAAAGTCAAAATCAAATGCTCCTTTTATTGATAGTATTATAAATTTTTATACAGACATTAATGAGCTTAAAATGTCTTTTTTTCGAGAATTATTAGGTGGTAAAAAATCTAGAGAACAACTTGAAAAAATAATACATAAACGAGTACAGATAGACGCCAACGTACTTACTAAAAACTTTAATTATTTTATTATAAATGCCTTGCTTTTTATTGATGTTCTTGCTTATAAAGAGTTTTTAAAAAACAACACTATTTCAATTGATTATATAAAAAACATAGAAGCTGCTATAGAGACTATTTCTTTAGATGTTTTAAACTCAAAAATCACAAAAAATCAATATGATGAAAGTTTAATAAAACTCTTTGAATCTTCACTTCGATTTAAAAATAATAGTCATGTAAATTATAAAAAAGCTGTTGAAATTATAAAAAACAAACAAGAGACATACTATGTTTTAGATTTAGCTTGTATGGCTACTTGGGGCGATAGAATGATAGATGATAACGAACAAAAATTTTTAATTCAGTTAGGTACCGACCTTAATATTCAGACATCGCGTATTAATGAATCTATTGCTACTATAAACCATTTTTATATTACTAACAAAGACAATATAGCACTTTTAAGTTCCAAAAATATTGTACAGAGTTTTTACGATAACTCTAGTAAAATGGTAAATAAATTAATTACAAGAAACAGTAAACGCTTGTATCAAGAGCTAAAAGACAGCAAAGAACTTATGATTTTGTTATCGCAATCTACAGTTCGGGATTTAAGTAACGAAGAACAAAAAAAAGTACAAGAACAGTTGCTAGATATTTTTAAATCCATCCCGAGTCTTGCTATATTTATACTTCCCGGTGGTGCATTACTACTTCCTTTAGTCGTTAAGTTTATTCCCAAACTGTTACCTTCTGCCTTTGATGACAATAGGATAGATGATTAATTATGAAAAAACAACTTCACACCTATTTAAATCGTTATGCCCCTTTTTCTGATAAAGACATCAATTTATTTTACAATTACCTTACACCGCAAACATTTCGAAAAAAAGAATTTATATTAAAAGAAGGAGAAATATGTAAAATTAAATTCTTCATTATTAAAGGGCTAACACGTACATTTAAAATTAACGATAAAGGCAACGAAAACATCATTCATTTTGGTATAGAAAATTGGTGGGTAACCAACATGGAAAGCTTTATTACTGAACAACCATCTAAGATATATATTCAGGCTCTTGAAGAAACCACTATACTTACTATTAGTAAGGCTAATTTAGAAAAAGCTTATACAGACATCCCAAAATTGGAAAGGGT
Source organism: Flavivirga aquimarina (assembly GCF_030540835.1). GTDB lineage: Bacteria > Bacteroidota > Bacteroidia > Flavobacteriales > Flavobacteriaceae > Flavivirga > Flavivirga aquimarina. The sequence continues at coordinate 82,950 of NZ_JAUOEK010000120.1, forward strand.
ATTTAGGATTATTACCGAAAATATGCTTATTGCCATTGAACGCAAAAATGAACATTACATTAAAATGGCTAGTAAAGAACGGTATCTCATGTTTATAAACGAACTTAGGTCATTTTCTCAACGTGTTCCGCAATATATGATAGCCTCATATCTTGATATTACACCCGAATATTTGAGTGAACTTCGAAAAAATAAATAAGATTCATTTCTTAAGACATCTTAATATTTACAGATTCCCTCTATCATAACTTTGTATTCATAATACAAACAATATATAATTATGGAACGAATTTCTTATACCGATATTCCAGAAGGAATGTTTGAAAACTTAAGAGCTATAGAAGACTCAATAACCAATTCATCGTTAAACAATAAGCTTGTAGGACTTGTTAAACTTAGAGTTTCTCAAAAAAATGGCTGTGCTTATTGCGTAGACATGCATTATAAAGAGCTAAAACATGCAGGCGAAACAGAACTGCGCTTGTCATCCCTATGTGTATGGGAAGAAACACCTTATTTTTCAGATGAGGAACGAACTGTATTGAAATTTGCAGAGACACTTACAAAATTAAGTAGCGCCCCCATACCTGAAGAAGATTACTCACCTTTATTAGATCATTTTAATAAAAATGATATATGCTATTTAACATTAACAATAACACAAATAAATACATGGAACAGATTAATGAAAGTGTTTCAATTCACTCCCGGGAATTATAAAGTGGAACACTAACTATAAGTTAAAAACAGTTTCACTATCCGTTTATTAATAGGTTTTAAAACAAAATTTCCTGTTAAGCTAAACAGGGATTTACAAGTATTTTTCTATTATCCGACATTTGGCTTCTCAAATTTTTGGTTTAAGCCTTTTGAAAAAATAATACATCAATGACAATCTTATTTTAAAGAAAAAACATACAAAACAAGTTTTCTCAAGTATATGATCTCGAAAAAAAGGTGAATTCTATTATATTTCCGTTAGATTTACAAATAACTATAACATGTAAAGGGAAAGCATAAATGAATTCGTACACTCTAACCGAAATTAATAATATTTTAAAAGGTGAATTAATAGGACATACAACACAATCTATTAATGGACCGGAACAATTACAAAATGCCAGTATTAATCATATAACCTTTATTGGAAGCTCAAAATATATTAAACTCTGGGCAGACTCTAAAGCCAGTGCAGCTATAGTAAATGATAATTTAGAAGTAGAACCGGGAAAAAATCGCGCATTAATTAAAGTAAAAAATGCCGATTTAGCTATGGCTAAAATTTTAGAACTATTTAATCCACCTGCTCCAGAATTCGATACAGATATTCATCCTACAGCAGTTATTCATGAAACTGCAAAAATTGGAGATGGCTGTAAAATTGGAGCCAATTGCTACGTTGGTAAAAATGTAGAATTGGGTAGCGGTGTTATTTTATATCCAAATGTCTGTGTTTTTGACGAAACAACAATTGGTAATAATACCATTGCCTGGTCTGGAACAATTATTCGAGAACGCTGTATTATTGGCAGTCATTGTATTTTTCATACCAATGTAAGCATAGGTGCAGATGGTTTTGGATACCGCCCAAGTGATGATGGACGCGGGCTTGTTAAAATACCACAAATTGGTAATGTTATTATTGGACATTATGTTGAAATTGGCGCTAATTCTTGTGTAGACCGTGCTAAATTTAGCTCTACTATTATTGGCGATGGCTGTAAAATAGATAACCTAGTGCAAATAGCGCATAATAGTGTTATGGGACGCTTTTGTATTATGGCTGGACATAGTGGGCTTGCAGGTTCTGTTACTTTAGGCGATGGCGTTATTATAGGTGGAAGCGCCTCCATTAAGGATCATACTATTATAGAGTCGGGTGCGACAGTAGGTGCTGGTTCTGGCGTAATGAACAATGTAAAAGCTGGAGAAACTGTTTTAGGGTATCCTGCGCAAGATGCCAGAGATATGCTAAAGCAATGGGTTGCGATGCGAAGGCTAGCTAAAAAGTAGTTTTTTATACAGTTGCTCCGCGTAATTTAAAACCTTCAATTAATTCTCAGAATATTGAATGCTTAACTTATTTCTCTTCAAAATGGTCTATTTACTTGTTAAGTTTAAGGCTTTATTTGGAAACTGGTATTAGAACTCCGTATCCAAATGAAACCAAATTATATTATGGAGATTAATAGTATGACACTAAAAATGCCTACTCTAACCAAGCCTTAAAGTCCTTAACACGTTCTCGGGCTACAATAACCTCTTGTTCGTTATACGCTTTTAGTTTTATTTGTAAACGCGAATTCGTATAACTTACCATATCTTTTATGGCATTAATATTTACAAAGAATTTTCGGTTAACACGAAAAAAAGTCTGTGGCTCTAATTCGTTTTCCAAATGTTCCAATGTGGTGTCCAAAAGATAATTTCTACCTTCGGTAGTGTATAAATACGTGCCTTTATTTTCACTGTAAAAACACTCAATATCATCAATATTAATAAGTTTTAAATGCTGACCTACTTTTACCGAGAAACGTTTTTTATAGTCACGATCTATTGGGTTTACTAAAAGCTTTTTAATATCGTTAAAATCTAAAGTTACAGCCTGTTTCTGCGGTGTTCGTTCTTGATACTTTTTAACTGCAATAGCTAAATCGTCTTCATCAATAGGTTTTAGCAAGTAATCTATACTATTCAATTTAAAAGCCTGTAAGGCATACTCATCATAGGCTGTAGTGAAAATAACAGCACTTTTAATCTCAATAGATTCGAAAATTTCGAATGACAGTCCATCACTTAATTGAATATCAAGAAAAATTAAATCGGGATGCCTATTATTTTGAAACCATTGTATAGAATCTTCAACAGAATGCAACATAATCTTGACCTCTATATTTAAGGTATTTAACATACGTTGTAAACGTCTTGCTGATGGTTTCTCATCTTCGATAATGATTACATTCATTTCTTTCCTATTTATTATTGCATTAATAATGTCGTTTTTCGATCAATCTTATAATAAACTTATCTTATTTTACTCCCAACGTTTTTTATCTTTATCCATAAACTCATTAATCTTGCGTTCTTCCCATGCCTTTCCAAAAAACAGATTTTTACCAAACACACCTATAGCATGAAAGCCTAAACCAATACCCCAAAAAAGCGGTGTAGAAAATGTTCCTAAGTGCCAGATATCGCCATCGGAATTTGAAGCAATCATAATGAAAATAAATATATTTACTACCACATACCAGAACAGATGCCAATAAAAACCTTTAATTTCTTTTAGCCTTTTTTGAGCCCTTAAATAAGCTTTTTCTTTTTTATACTCGCTAGAAGAATATTTATAATCTTGTTCCATTTTTATTTAATTTAATTCCAGTGTTTATCTTCTTCTTCACGCATAAATTTTTCAATTTTACGCTTTTCCCAGTCTCTAGCAAAATCACCACCATTTACAAAAACTCTAAAAGCTTGAATAGCTAAACCTAACCCCCAACCAAACATTGGAAACCAAAACCATTGAAACCCCCAAAACGTTTTATAATTTATAAATATTAAAAATGGAATGACTAAACAATACGATATAAGGCTTTGATAAAAACCTTTAAGTTCCTCTACATGGTTACGTGCACGCACATAACTATCGTCTATTTGTGGTTTTAATTGTGATCTCATAACTGTAATTTGTTTTGTAAGCATAGGTATAGCTACTGTAAAACTATTAGCTTCTTTGTAAATATTTACTGTTCTATTAGTTAATAAGTCATAGCGTTGCTTAATATTACCAAGGCCTACACCACTACTCTTTTTTAGTATTTGTTTTGGTTGTAAATTATTTTCGACAACCAAATTATCTCCGTTTTCATAGATCTTTATGCGCAACGGCCTACTAGATGTCACCATATTATGTTTTACCGCATTCTCTAAAAGTAGTTGTAACGACAATGGCACAACCTTACTTTCCGGATTTGATGCTTTTTCTTGCATCTCGAAAATAATACTATCCTCAAAACGCATTTTAAGTAAAGACATATAGGTTTTTGCAAACTGTAACTCTTCATCAACAGTTACTAATTCTTTATCTTTTTGTTCTAAAACATAACGGTATATTTTAGATAAAGAAGTGGTAAACCGTTGTGCATTATCTGGATTTTCTTCAATTAAACTGGTTAATACATTCAAGCTATTAAATAAAAAATGCGGATCTAACTGATTTTTTAAAGCATCAAACTTAGCACTAGCTGTTCCTGCTATAACCTTTTGTTCTTTTATTCTATTTTGTTGATACCTATTGTAAAAATAAATAATGTGAAAAGTGATAACTATAGTAAGGGTTATCCACAGCCCAAATTGATAAGATTTAAATGTTTCATTTGTAATAAACTCATAAAAAGATTTGTCTTCTAAAGTTAAAGACGTAAACATTCTCAATATAAACAAGCCTATTAACGTAACGGTTGTTGATCCTAAAATGCCAGCAACAACACGTTTTATAATAGCTTCTTTTTCCCAGTTAAGGCGATTCAAATAATAGAAAAAAGCAATATTAAGATATCCTAGTACAAAAGAATACAACTGATTAAAGACAAATTTGATTAAAAAATCATTAATGCTATTGAATTCAAATCCATTAAAAAGGAAGCTACTTATCACAAAGATAACGCATCCAACAATAAACATAAATAAGATATTCTTAACCGATTTTGTCATAGTCTTTTATGATGCTTTTTGTTTATTTCTCACAAGATTCCAATACTTGGATTGCTCGTTCTTTACCCCAATTTGGATGAAACGGTGTTTCTGGCTTAAAGTTAGCAAAAAGTTCTGTAGCCCTTTTCAAGTCCTTACAAAATGGCGTCGTGTCTTGTCCAAAATAACGTGCACTCCCCATATCCCATTCTGCTTTGCAATAAACAACTCTTGGGTTTTCTGGTGCCATTTGTGCTGCTTTTGTGTATAATTCGACTACTTTCCCCGTTAAGGTCACACCATAAGTAGCGCCATCAAAAGCAACCCATGCCGTGTGTAATAATGCCTGTAATACTAAAATTTCTGGATTGTTTTTTGAAATAGCTGTAGCATCATTAATTAAGTCTTGTGCTTTTTTTAATTGCGCTGTTAATTTTTTTTCGTCTTTTTCTCCAAAACTACCAATAATATTAATTTGTGCCGCGTAATAAGATGGAAGCCAATTATCTGATTCTGCTTTTGCTATGCGTTCAAACATATTTGATGCTTCGGTTGGGTTGTTGCTTCCCCAAAGTTTGAAAGCTTTTTGCATGCCTTTTTCGTAATTAGTTTGAGAATGTATTAATCCTGAAATTAATAATGATGCAATAATGATTAGATGTTTCATATACTTGTTTTTATAGTTTTAATTATAAAACAAATATCTTATGCTAATCCTCATTTTTAAAAACCGACTTACCGAACTGTTATTTTTTCCTGACGAAATGTTAAGTTAACATGTAACTATACTAAAACTGTATTTATTTTAGTGTCATTCTTGTCTTAGTAGGAATGGCAGAACAAGATTACAAATCAAGAACATTAACACATTTGGTTTACTAAAAATCTACCAAGGAGTTTTATAGCAAAATAAACCATAAAAAAGAGGCCGTCTAAAAAATGATAATTCTTGTAATCTAGAATAACACTTTTTAAACGGCCTCTAAACATTAATACAATAACTATTTATAAAGCTTAACCTTCATTAAACTTGAAAAATATGGGTACTGAGTAAGCTACTTTTACTGGTTTACCTCGCTGGGTACCTGGTTTCATTCTAGGCAATATCCCAATAATCCGCTCAGCTTCTTTTTCTAAAATTTTATCGGGACCTCTAGATCTTATACCTGTAATATATCCTTGGGAATTTATAACGAATATTACAGATACGCGCCCTTGTAGCCCCATCTCTAAAGCTAGTTCTGGGTATCTAAAATTATTAACTACATGTTCCTGTACTTTCTGTTGGAAACAGTCTTTCATCTCTTTTTTAGATTTCCCTTCACATCCAGGAAAGACCGGTACATTCTCAATTAAAGAAAATGGCACTTCCACATCCTCTTCAACTTCTGCTACCTCAACATCGCTCACTTCTACTACATCTCGAATAGCTTCATCTTGTGATGTTTCTGTACTTTCAATAACAGTTTCTTCAATCTCTTCCACATCTTCTACAATTTGAATATTTTCATGAACAGCAACCGGTGGTGGCGGTGGTGGAGGTGTATTTATATTAACAATAGGAATATCCTCTTCTAGCTCACTTTCCACTTCTAAAAGATCTGCAACAATGTCATTTTTTTCGTAAGTTTTATATTCTAAACCTTGCCAGGAAAGAAGCAACATTAAATTTAGCCCTATAGCAAAATATATGCTACTATTTCTACCTATTTCTAATTTTGGGTTTTTTTTAGCTTCCATGACTCTTATATTTAATGATAGCCTACCAGTATTAATTAATAACCTAAAATTATCATATAATCAGTATAATAACTATGACATTTGTCATATCTCAGAATACAAGTAATATTTTAACAATTCCATATTTCAAACAATAAAACAAAAAGGTATAATTGAAAATGTGGAATAATAAAAAACAGAATAACTAACTCACCATAAGACTTTTAGATTAACACAAATTGTATATTAACTTGTTGTGAAAAGCTTTTAGCTTATTTCTGTAAAAAAGCACAACACGTTAAAAAATGTTAAATCTTGTAATATAATTGACATATCAATTATATTTGTATCAAATATTAATAAAACTTATGAGCTTACCTCTTCCTTCTGAAACAATATTTCATGTTATTGAAAGCACTATTAAGGAATATCGGAAATTTGCACAGAAAAATATTTCGAAAAAAGTAAAGGATATAACAATCGATCAAAGCATGGTTCTTATTTTCTTAAATGAACATCCAGAACTAACACAGAAGGAAATAGCCAAATTAGTATTTAGGGATAATGCATCACTAACACGAATGCTTAACACTATGGTTAAGAAAAAATACTTAAAACGATCTGTTGATAATAAAGACAGAAGGCGGTACAACATTGAAATCACAGCTAAAGGAAAAGATATACTTGACACACTTCCTCCTATCATTCATCAAAATAGAAATTCATCACTCAAAGGCATCACAAAAAACGAACAGAAGCAATTGGAAATCATCTTAAACAAAATTAAGACCAATTGCTTAAAAACTTAACATCATGAAAACAACAAACATATTTACTCTAATTTTTCCTGCATTAATCGTATTGTTTTCAACTCAAATAACCGCGCAAGAAAAAACATCTCTATTAACCTTGGAGGAACAGCAAATTGTTGTAGACTCAATAAGTAGCAAACTAAATGCAAATTATATTTTTCCAGACGTAGCTGCAAAAATGGCTTCAAATATTGAATCTAAACTTCGTAAGGGCGATTATAAATCTACACTTGACCCACAGGAATTTGCAAATACCTTAACAACAGACTTACAAGATATTAGTAAAGATAAACACCTTAGGGTTTCCTTTGCTCCAGAACGCATAAAAGAACAACAGCAAACAATAACAGCAGAGGATAGTATTGCTTTTTTAAATCGCCACATTAACAGTCTGAAACGTAATAATTTTGGTTTTAAAGAGGTAAAAATACTGGACGGCAATATTGGATATCTAGACCTTAGAAGCTTTTCAAATGTTGAATATGCAGGAGAAACAGCGGTTTCGGCGATGAACTTTATGAGCAATACTGATGCTATTATCATTGATCTTCGTGCTAATGGAGGTGGAAGCCCTGCCATGATTCAACTCATAACCAGCTACTTATTCGAAAGTGACCCCATTCATTTAAATAACTTTTATTGGCGTCCAACTAATTCTAATTCTCAAACTTGGACCCTACCTCATGTATCTGGTACAAGAAGCCCAGATACGCCTGTATATGTGCTAATCAGCTCTAGTACATTTTCTGCAGCCGAAGAATTTAGCTATAATTTAAAAAACTTGGAACGTGCTACATTAATTGGAGAAACTACTGGTGGTGGTGCACACCCCGGTGGCCCAGTAGTGGCAACAGATAGATATATGGTTTGGGTTCCTACTGGCAGAGCAATTAACCCTATTACAAATACAAATTGGGAAGGCACTGGGGTAAGTCCGCATATTGAAGTACCTGCCAAAGACGCGTTAGATGTAGCCTATGCTAAAGCTTTGGAAATGCTTATAGATAATAATAAGGATGACAACTTAAAAGCTTTTTATGAGTGGCCAATTGCTAAATTAAAGATAAAAAACAATCCGATAAGCTTAGATTCGAAAACCTTAAAAGCTTTCACGGGAAGTTACGGTCCTCGCGTTATTACTCTAGAAAATGGTACTTTGTTCTATAAACGAGGCCATAGATCTAAATATGAATTACAACCTTATAGCGATCATGAATTTATGTTAAAAGGTTTAGATAATTTCCGTATACGCTTTTTATTTGAAGGTGATAAAGTAATTGGATTGCAAGGGCTTTATAGCAATGGCAATATGGATAAAAATTTAAAAACAGATTAAGTAATAATTAGATTATAAATTATCCAATTGGTTACTTTTTTTATCCTCACTAATCGTCCAAAAGAAACCAACAAAGAAGAATTGATCTGCTGCTGGTTTTAGGGCACGCCTGTTAAAATAACCATTCAAGTCTGGTGTATCGGCATATTGATACCCATTAATGTTTCTAAACCCTAATACGTTATTTACCGAAGCGTACAGTATTTTTTGTGGACTTATTAAATACGCCCAATTAATACTTAAACTATTATAAGGTTTTGTTTTATTATTTAAAAACCCAGACTCATTTGGGTTCGTATAAGTTCTACCAGACGCTAAGGCATAACTAAACCCAACCTGGCTTCTCCAATCATCAATCCAATATTTACCTACGACTGATATGTTATGAGTATTTGCAAAGTTTGGTTGTGATTCAACTGGGTAGTTTTTATAATCTCGTTTCGTATCTAGCAAGGAATAACTCACCCAATAATCAAAATTTTTAATGCTTTTACTATCTCTCCAGAAGAAATCTATACCTTTGGCAAAACCGGTTCCTTCATTACTATAATGACTATCAAAATTGGCAAATTCAGAATCATACTTTATTAAATCATCATATTTTTTATAATAGGCTTCTGCTCTAAACAATCTTTTATCTGCATTGTACTGATAATTAAGAATATAATGAGAGGTACTTTGAGTTTTTAAATCTTGGTTAAACTTTAAAATATTACTTGATGGATTTTGGTAAAAATTACCATAGGCTAATGACACCTGACTTTTTTCGGAAGTTTTATATGCCAACGATAACCTCGGTGCTAAAGTAAAGTCTTTAAACAACTCACTATACTCGCCTCTTAATCCAGATTTAAATGCTAACTTTTTAGATATAAAAATATCGGCTTCTGCAAAAGCGGCTACAATGTTATTGTTATATCCATACGCTTCATCGTTAATAGTGCTATCTGAATAATTTTCTTTGAAATCTGTTGCAAAATACTCAGCTCCAAAATAAAGTTTAAACCGATTGCTAACTCTATTTTTAAATTTCAGCTTAGCATGTATAGAATTTTCTGTGTCCTTAATATCACTTTCTATAATATTTATGTTGTTTTTTGCATGGGTATAGCTTATCCCTCCAAATAATGTCCATGTATCATTTAAAATTCCCTGATATGAACCGTTAACATATACATTATTATTATTCAATTTAAAATATGCGCCTTCACTTCTATTGATATCTTCTTGTGTTAACTCAAAATTGGTAGTATCAAATGCCCCATAAAGTTTAAATAGTCCTGTATTGGTTTTCTTTCTAAAAACAGCTTCTCCTGATGCTGTTTCAAAAGGCTCTATCCAATCATTCCTATTTGGAAATATAGCATTATAAGGGGCTAAATTAATATAGGAGGCATTCACACTCAGCGAACTTGTTTTCCACTTTTGAGTATTTCCCAATGTTGCACCCACACTCATAATCCCAATATCTGTTTTTTCTTGGTCGGGTTCATCAATCGTATTCAATAATAATACACTTGAGAGTGCCTGACCAAACTCTGCCGAATAGCCTCCTGTAGAAAATGTGATACCATCAAATAAAAATGGTGAATAACGACCACGGGTTGGTGCATTATTGGTTGTTGGCGTGTACGGTGTAAACACACGAATACCATCTATAAAAATTTGGGTTTCATTCGCATCGCCACCGCATACAAACAATCGTCCATCTTCTGAGACTGTCGTTGTACCTGGTAATGTTTGTAATGCCCCGACAAAATCACCTAAAGCACTAGCTGTAGTAACAACATCTAAAGGTTTTAAGACATTCACTTTACTATTATCTCCTGCTGAAAAAGTACCTGCTGACAATACTACAGCATCTAAGGTACTCACATCTTCACGAAGTTTTATGCTAATGTCTTTCATATAGGATACATCGCCCACCATAGTATAAGTTTCAAAAGATAAATAAGAAACAATTAAGGTTTGTGTTCCAGCTTCGGTTGTCTTAAATGAAAAATTACCATTTGCATCTGTTGTGCTACCATCGTAAGTACCTTCTAAATAAATATTAGCACCTACTATTGGAATATTTTTCGTGCTATAAACGGTTCCATTAATCGTTTTTTGAGCACTTAGCTGAATAGATATTAATACAATTAAGCTGGTTAAGATAGTTTTCATTAGATAAATTGTTCTGCTGTTTATTCTTATTTATGATGCAAATTTGCAACAGAACTTTATCTAAATAAATTCAATATAACCGAACTGTAAATTTTTGGTGATGAATTGAATTTCTATGATAATATTGTAAAAGATCTTCGTTAATTCTTTTTCCGATAGAGGTAGTATATAAAGAGTGGTTTAAGTAATTTAATGGCAAGTACTTATTGTTAGCAATAAGTGTTTTTCGCAACTAAAAAATAATTCAAAATTAAACTATTAATTTAATTTGTTAAACGGGCGTATTATAAGTCGTGCAGCTTTATCGAAATTAATATAATTGTAACCCCAATTAAAGAAAACAATTATTCTATTTCTAAAGCCAACCAAAGCCATAAGATGTACAAACATCCATACAAACCAAGCAAAAAAACCTGCGAATCTAAAGTGTTTTAAATCAACAACAGCTTTATTTCTACCAACTGTTGCCATAGATCCTTTGTCTTTGTATTTGAATTTTTTTAACGGCTTTCCTTCTATTAATTTTATAAGGTTTTTTCCTAAAAGTTCACCTTGTTGAATAGCAGGTTGTGCTACTTGTGGGTGTCCGTTTGGATATGCATCGGTTTGCATTAAACAAATATCGCCTAAAGCAAAAATATTGTTATACCCTTCAACCTGATTATATTCATTTACTTTGTATCTGTTGGCACGGTCGATAAGTATATCTGCTCGAAGTCCCTCCACAGGGTTTCCTGTAACACCAGCCGCCCAAATTAAAGTTTCAGACTGTAATTCTAAACTTAAATTAGTCAACACTTTCTTTCCATCATAATTTTCGACAAATGTATTACAGTGAACTAAAACTCCTAGTTTGGTTAGAAATTGTGCTGCTTTTTTAGAGGCGTGTTTACTCATTGTTGGTAAAACGCGTGGACTTCCTTCTAATAGATATATTTGCATATCTTCCGGAATCAAATCACGGTAATCTCTGGGTAAAATATGGTTTTTAAGTTCGGCAATAGCGCCTGCTAATTCGACACCTGTTGGACCTCCCCCAACAATTACAAAATTTAATAAGGCTTTACGGTTCTCTTTATCATTAGTTATAGCTGCCTGCTCAAAATTTTGCAATATCAAACTACGAATATTTAAAGCTTGCGGCACTTTCTTCATTGGCATACCATATGTTTCTATTGATTTATTGCCAAAATAATTTGTCTTGGTTCCTGTAGCTATAACCAAATAATCGTAACTTATATTACCTATACTTGTTGTTATTTCATTTTTTTCTGAGTTAATAGATTCTACTTCTGCTAAACGAAAAAACGTGTTTTTATGATTCTTTAATATTTTACGAAGTGGATACGCAATAGAGTCTGGCTCTAGCCCTGCAGAAGACACTTGATATAATAAGGGTTGAAATGTATGGTAATTTCGCTTATCAATTAAAACAACCTGTACGTTCTTGTTCGCTATTTTTCTTGCAAAATTAATACCTGCAAAACCACCTCCTATAATAACGACTCTGGGAAAACTAGATTTAGGAATATTCATAAATAAAATAAAATAAGGCAAAGATACTATACAGGGACGTTTTTCGCTATTTAAAATATTATTTTTACACATATGTAACGTTTTAAAATTTTAGACTACTTATATAGTAACTAAACCATCACATTGAATAAAGAACTGGAACATAATTTTGTTGAATTGCTGGAAAAGCATCAAAATATTATACATAAAGTATGTCGTTTGTATACTAATAATTATGATGCTCATAATGATTTATTTCAGGAAATAACCATTCAACTTTGGAAAGCATTCCCTAAGTTTCGGGGTGATGCTAAGTTTAGTACATGGATGTATAGAGTAGGTTTAAATACCGCGATTACACTTTATAGAAAATCAAAACGCACTATTAACACACAAGATTTTAATGGTGTTGAATTTAAAATAAAAGCTGAAAATTATGATGATACAGAAGAACAACAACTAAAAATACTTTATAAAGCTGTCCATCAATTAAATGATATTGAAAAGGCGCTTGTTTTCTTGTATTTAGAAGATAAAGATTATAGAGAGATTAGTGAAACTTTGGGAATTAGTGAAGTGAATGCACGTGTAAAGATGAATAGAATAAAAACGAAACTTAGAACCATATTAAATCCGTAAGACTATGGATGAATTAGATTTATTAAAAAAAGATTGGAATAAGGATGATAACAATTATCCTAAGCTGACTTATAACGAAATATATAAGATGATCTTAAAAAAGTCATCTTCTATTGTGAAATGGATTTTTATTATTAGTTTATTAGAATTTGCCCTTTGGACATCAATTTCTTTTTTATTAAAAGATACGGAGAGCATGAAACGCTATGAGCAGTTCGATGGCAATGCTTTTTTTACACCCTTAATAATTATAGGGTACATCATTTTAGCTTTTTTCTTTTACTTGTTTTTTAGAAATTACAAAAGAATATCTACTACAGATAATGCAAAAATACTCATGGAAAATATTCTTAAAACAAGAAAAACAGTAAAACAATATGTCGCTTTCAACTTAATTTATTTAGTGATATCTACTTTTGTTGTTATATATATTGAATTTGACCAGGACGAACTTGTTATAGCACAAATAGAAAAAGCTGCTGCTAATGGAGAAGTTTTTAAATTTTACGCTACATTTATAATGGTAGTCGTTTTGTTTTTAGCTGCTGCCATTGGCATTTTATTATTATTTTATTGGCTAGTATATGGCATTTTATTAAAACGCCTCAATCGAAATTATAAAGAATTAAAAAAACTGGAAGTTTAAAAAAATGTATTAACCTCAACAACGTCTCCAACTTGCATGGAATTAAGATAAATATCCCCTACTCTAATCCTTACTAAACGCAAGGTTGGAAAGCCAACTGCCGAAGTCATTTTTCGTACCTGTCTAAATTTACCTTCGTTTAGGGTTATAGAGACCCATGATGTTGGCCCATGCCTGTCATCTCTTATTTTTTTTGATCGTTTGGGTAAATCCGGAACATTATCTAATCTAAAAACTTTACATGACTTTGTTTGATATTTTTTACCATCAAAACCAATTTCTACCCCTCTTTTTAGCAAATTAATTGCTTCTTCTGAAATAAGACCATCTACTTGTGCATAATATTCCTTTTCTACTTTTTGGCTATTAACAAAATCGCTCATTTTGCCATCTGTGGTAAGTAATAGCAAACCCTCCGATTTTTCATCTAATCGACCTATTGCCATAATACCTTCTGGGAAATCGTGAAGTGTACCTAAAAACTTTTTTGATTGTTGTTTTGAATCATGGCTTTTAAATTGGCTTAAATAACCATAGGGTTTGTAGATTATGAAATTCCTGCTCACTTTCCTAATTCTCTTTAATCGTATTTTTTTAGCAAAAAAGTCTTTCTAATCTTTTTAAATAATACAATACTTATATACAACTCAGTATTTCTAGCACATAATTTTTTTTTGAATTTCTTACTAGACTTATTAAAGTACTCACTAATACTATAGGTCCTTGTAATTCCTTCTTTCTTGGCTATTTTATAACATTGATAACGCAAATAAGGTGCGATTCCTCGTCCTCTAAAAGCCTCGAAGGTATACATGGTGTGTAAATATGCTTCATTTTTTTCAAACTTAAAAGTTTTTCCACGAAACCGATACTCATTCTTTTTAATAAACATATAAGCAACAATATCATTGTAACATTTCAATCCAACACATATTTGCCCTTCTTTCAAATATCTTTTTAAATCTTTATGGGCTATACCTTTTATTTTATTTTGAATATAATCTAGTTCTATTTCACCAAAATAAGACATTTCAAAGCCTGAGTCATCTCCTTTTATTTTTGGTGGTTCAAATTCTTCTGCCCCCTCTAAAGTCCAATAATACGGCATCACATCGATGCCTATTTTTGCAAAACGATTCCTTAACCCCTGCATAAATAAACCATAGCGTAAAATATTCCACAACCAATGAATTCTATAAAATCTCTTAGTATTCCCTACTTCCATTACATTATTTTACACACTTAATTTACGTCCATATTTGCCATTTCCAGGCTCTAAATTCATTTTCAACCTAAACTCTTTTGAAGTCATTACTTCTCTATCATTTGCATTGGCTATAACATGAATTCTTTTAAGCAAGTCTGAATTTGTGGCTAATTTTGTTCTTGCATTATCATACCAAATATTATCTTCAATTCCAACCCGTACACCTCCTCCAATAGCCAGAGAAAGCGAATTCATCATTAGTTGTGCATTACCTATTCCTGCTAAACTAAAAAATGAATCTTTTGGAAGATCATTTATCATAACGCCTGTATGTAAAAGGTTTGCCTGAGAACAAGCTATATTTCCAAATAAAAGATTAAAATAGTATGGTGGTTTAATCAATTCTTTTTTTTCTAAATACTTTGCATAGTTAATCATCCCTATATCAAATGCTTCAAGCTCCGGAACGATCCCTTTTTGTTGCATTATTGTAGCTAGATTTGTAATCATATCTGGAGCATTAATACTGGCTGTTTTATTAAAATTAAGAGAGCTTAACGTTAAGCTTCCCATATCTGGTTTTAAATCACCATCCAATAATAATGGATCACTTCTTTGGTCCAGTTCTCCAAAATTCCTACCACTTAACGATACACATAAAACCAATTCGGGAGCATATTTTCGGATACCTTCTATAATTTTAGCATATATGTCTTTTTTATACGTTGGAACACCTGACTTTGGGTCGCGAGCATGTAAATGCACCATTGTAATTCCTATTTCGAAAGCTTTATGTACATCTTCCACAATCTCAGAAACACTTATTGGCACATAAGAAGACATCTCCTTAGTAGGAATCATACCTGTAGGTGTAAAATTTAAAATAAAGTTACTGTTCATCTTTATAAAATTGGAATTGCTTTAATGAAGGGTTTATATTGGTAACAATATATTACATATGAACTGCTACCCTCTAACTTTTTCGGTTAAAATACTATAAACCAGTTTTTTGGTAGCTTTTTGCCCATTTACTTTGGTTCTCACCTCTTCAAAAGTCATTTTAAAATCACACCCCAATTTATAATCACTACAGCCATAAGCTGTTTTTCCTTTTATAACTGTTCCTTTTTTGCATTTCGGGCATATTAAATTATCAGGTGTCTCTTTCCTGTCTACCGACAAGGCTGGGTCTACATTTTTCTTTGGTTCTAGCTTTAGTTTGAAATCATCGTTAAACCGAAGCAAACCTTCTACAGTTCCTTCATTTGTTTTGAAACCTTTTAAGTTTACTGTAGATCCTTTTTGAAGTAGTCTTATAAATTGCTTTTCAGATATTTTTTTTCCACTAAAACTAAAAGGCATCACAAAATCGCAACCAGATTTAAACCCACTGCACCCATAAGCTGTTTTCCCTTTTAAAAGCTGTGCTTTTTTACACTTTGGACAAACCTCTGCTGTAATACCTGCTTGTTTTTTGCCTGATGCTTTTGCCTCGCGTTTTTTAACTGTAGTTTCATACGATATATTGGCACGCTTCGTTTCACTTCGTACCTCATACACCAAAGCATCAACCATTCGTTTCATATTTTTTATAAAAGTACCTGCACTATACTTACCTTTTTCTATATCTTTTAACTGCTTTTCCCAAGACCCTGTAAGTTCTGCCGATTTTAATAATTTGTTTTGAATGGTATCAATCAATTGAATACCAGTTTCTGTTGGCAACACTTGTTTTTTGTTACGCTTTATATATTTTCTTTTAAAAAGTGTTTCAATAATATTGGCTCGTGTGGAAGGTCTTCCTATACCGTTTTCTTTCATTAAATCTCTTAACTCATCATCATCGACCTGTTTTCCAGCTGTCTCCATAGCCCTTAATAACGAGGCTTCTGTATATTGATTAGGTGGTTTGGTCTCTTTTTCTAAAAACGAAGGTTCATGTGCTCCTTTTTCGCCTTTTGTAAATGCAGGTAATAATTTGTCACTATTTGTCATACTGGGCGCAGCCGAAGTATCAAAGACAATACGCCATCCTTTTTCTAAAATTTCTTTGCCTTTTGTTTTAAAAGAGACATCTGCTGCCTTACCAACTACTGTAGTATTAGCCACCAGACAATCATCATAAAAAACGGCTATAAAACGCTTTACTATAATATCGTAAACCTGTTGCTGATTATATTGCAAATTAATTTGAACTCCTGTTGGTATAATAGCGTGGTGATCGGTGACTTTTTTATCGTTAAAAACTTTAGTAGACTTTCTTATTTTTTTCCCTAGAAGCGGTTGTGTCAATTTTGAATAATTCGTCAGTTTTTGAAGAATACCAGGCACTTTAGGATACACGTCATTAGGTAAAAAAGTGGTATCTACTCTAGGGTAAGTCACAACCTTTTGCTCATATAGTTTCTGAACAATCTTAAGTGTTTCATCTGCCGAAAATCCAAACTTGGTGTTACAATATACTTGCAACCCAGTTAAATCAAAAAGCTTTGGGGCATATTCCTTACCTTTTTTCTTTGTAATGGAGACTATTTCAAACTCGCTTTCTTTTACTTTATTAGCTAGCGCTTCTCCATCTTCTTTTTTAAGGAATCGCCCTTCTTCATAGCTAAATAAGGTTTCTCGATATAACGTTTGTAATTCCCAATAAGGTTGTGGCTTAAAGTTTTCTATTTCTTTAAACCGGGTAACAACCATTGCTAATGTTGGTGTTTGTACTCGACCAACGGACAATACTTGTTTATAACCACCATGTTTTACTGTATATAATCGGGTAGCGTTCATCCCTAATAACCAATCGCCAATAGCTCTGGAAAAACCTGCATAATATAAATTATCGTAATCTATTGCCGGTTTCAGGTTATCGAACCCTTCTTTAATAGCTTCAGTGGTTAATGATGAAATCCACAAGCGTTCCACTTTACCTTTGTAATTAGCTTCATTCATCACCCAACGCTGAATGAGTTCTCCTTCCTGCCCAGCATCCCCACAGTTTATAACGACTTCCGCTTTATCAAATAAACTCTTTACAATGTTGAATTGCTTTTGTATTCCTGAGTTTGAAACTACTTTGGTTTCAAATTTTTCGGGCAACATGGGGAGGTTGTTTAAATCCCAACTTTTCCAATAAGGTTTGTAATCGTTAGGTTCTTTCAAGGTACATAAATGTCCAAAAGTATAAGTAACAGCATAACCGTTGCCTTCGTAATAGCCATCACGTTTATTATTAGCTCCTAATACAGAAGCTATCTCACGTGCTACACTCGGTTTTTCGGCAATACAGACTTTCATGTACTAATATTTATCTTTTTATAAGGTTAAAGGTTATATGTAACATTTATTTAATCTTCATTATACTTGATTAAACATTCAATCATAAATGTTTCACTTACTTCTTTAAAATTGTAAAATGCAAAATAGGAATTTTGATATGTTTATCGAAAGAGATTTATTAGGAGTTATTAACTTATACTTTAAAAAAGAGTCATTTTTTTAAAAATTTTCGTAAAAACAAACTATAAATGAAGTTAAAAAGCTGCTGTTATAGCTAAAAAAACTACAAACATTTCTTTCTTTTAAAAATGTTTTGTAAGAAATGGTTTTTGATTAATTGCATTTCATCTAATAATTACGTCCACCCAACGAATTTTACTTACTTTTCGCTTTCAAATTAGTTGATGTTAAGACATTTAAAATGAAAAAAATTGTGCCCCTACTTACTATAATCCTATTATGCCTTAGTTATTATAGTTTCTCTCAAGTCGGTATTGGAACTACAAATCCAGACCCTTCTTCCATTTTAGAAATTGAATCACAAACACAGGGTTTCTTACCTCCAAGAATGACTCAAGCAGAAAGAGATTTAATTGCTTCTCCTGCCGAAGGTTTGTTTGTTTATAACACAGATAGTCATTGTTTTCAATATTATAATGGTACAACCTGGTCTGGGTGTTTAGGTGAAGTTCAATTAAATAAATTAAATTGTGGAGCTATATCTGCCAACGGTATATATTTTACTGGAGCTTCATTAACAGCAAGTAATACTATAAGTATAGAGGTTGTAGTGAATACATTGGACACTTATACAATATCTACAAATACGGTGAATGGTTATAGTTTTTCTGCTTCTGGAGCATTCCCAACCATTGGACTTAACACTATAACACTTAGTGGTACTGGCACACCAATTGCGACACAAACGGATACATTTACAATAGATTTTGTTGGCACTGGCTTTACTTGTAATGTAGATGTTAATGTATTAGCTACACCATTAGCAAATTGTTTAGAGTATTTAAATACAGGGTCATCTACAAGCGGCATATATACCATCGATCCCGATGGCGTTGGAGGAAGTGCGCCTTATGACTGCTATTGCGATATGACTAATGATGGAGGTGGTTGGACTTTAGTATTTGTTCATGATACATCTGGTGGTTACTGGTCTGGCGATGTAGAAGCGAGTGAACATAATATGGCTTCTCCTAGTTTAACAACTACAAAATATTCTATTTTAAGTAGATTAGATGATATAAAAAGTAATGCTGCTTATGAATTTAGACTACATTACCCTACATCTGGCTTAACAAATCACTGGAGTCAAACATTTGACCCAAGAAGTGGTAGTTCTCCCACTAGACCCGTAGCAGGTTATACAGCCATAAGTATAAGCATGACAAGTAGTTTATGGGGTGGCCTTGAAAATTCTGGTAGTAATACATACTTAGATGGTTCTGTAAACAGTGGTAACTGGTTTTATTCCATTGGAAGTATAAATTCATGGGGAGGAGGTATTCCAGGATCAGGTTCTGCAGTAAGTAGCGTACAGCTTTTTATTAGGTAAAATTTAGTATATACTATTTAATTTTCTGAAAATACTTTTATTTGGTACTTACTTAAAAGTCCTGAAACTTGGGGTCATAAAAAATTTCTGTAGAGTCAACAACGATTTATTAAAAAATTAAAACAGCATTTAATCAAGACTCTTCCAAAATCTCAATTTGTTTTATTATTTCGTTTTCGGTAATCGGATAATCTTTTCCATTTTTAATAGCTTGATAAACATCATCAAATAAGTTCATATAGGATGATTTTATAGCCACTATCTTTTCATGCGTTTTTTCTCCATCGGGAGAAACTACTGTAAGAACACCTTCTTTATTAGGTTTTTCAATTCCAAAAAATGAATCATTAGGATTCATACCTTTCATTAACTGTTCTTCTTGTATATCGGTACGCTGTTTTACATAAGATCCTTTTGTACCGTGTATTATAAAAGCCGGTTGAGGATTGGCTACCAATAAGCTTAATGTAATAAACACTTGTAATCCTTCTGGGTATTCTAAGTGAAATTGTGCATAATCATCTATTTGAGTATTGGGTCTAAAATATCCTATCTTTTTAGACCACTTTAAAGGCATTCCAAACAAAGAAATGGCAGCGTCTAAAACATGCGGCCCTAAATTATATGAAATACCATTACCTGGTATCGCCGATTCTCTTAGTTTATTGGGGCTTAATTCTAAAATATACCTATCATAACGAAAATGTGCTTCTATTAACTTGCCTAACTTTCCGGAATCTACGATGTTTTTAACGGAAAGATAGTCACTGTCGTAACGCCTATTTTGATATGGTAAAATTAAACGGTTATATTTTTTTGCTTCTGCAAATAATGTCTTTGCTTCTATAGAAGTAACAGTAAAAGGTTTTTCAACTAAAATATGCTTATTTGTCTGTAGTGCTTTAAGGGCAAACTCATAATGAGTCGCATTTGGGGTATTGATAACGATTAGTTCAATATCATCATCTTCTAAAAGCGCATCAACAGAATCATAACTTTTAACGTTTGGATACTTAAGGTGTGCTTTCTTTTTAGTTCTTTCCACTACAGCCGTAAATTGAAATGCGCTATGTGCCTCTAAAAAAGGAGCATGAAAAAGCTCGCCCGACTTACCAAAAGATAAAACACCCGTTTTTATAATGGCTTCCATGAAATAAATTTAAAAAAAGAATTACCACTCTCGTTTTTTATTGAGTTCTTCGAGAGCTTCTAATTCTTTTTGAGGTATTACTTTTAAAAAAGATGGATGTTGCTCGATAGCATATTCTATTCTTTTTACAATCTCATCTGTCGTTTCATTATCGTAATCAATCTCTAAAGGTGCTTTAATCTCAAAAGATTGCAATATGTTTTTCTTTTTAATACGCAACCCTTTTTTATCGAAAGAACGTCTAAACCCATCAATAACAATTGGTACTACAATAGGTTTGTATCGCTTAATAATGTGAGCTGTTCCTTTTCTTATGGGCTTGAAAGGGGTTGTTGTTCCTTGAGGAAAAGTAATAACCCAACCGTCGTCTAAAGCCTTACCTATGTTAGAAATATCACTCATCTTAACTTGTCTATTTACATCTTGCCCTTCAGACCTCCACGTACGTTCAATGCTAATAGACCCAACGTAAGCTAATATTTTTGGTAATAACCCCGCTTTCATAGTTTCTTTAGCAGCAACATAATAGATATTTAACTTAGGATGCCACAAATACCCAACATTTTTTATAGAGTCTACACGTCCACTTAAACTGGCATTAAAAACATGAAACATAGATACTACATCTGCAAAATAAGTCTGATGGTTTGAAATAAATAATACATTGGTATCTGGTAGGTTTTTTATGATTTCGGAGCCTTCTATTTGCAACTCATTAAATCCTCTAAAACGTCTATGGGTTAACGCTCCTAAAATTCTAATAAGCCACTTTTTTAAAAATAATATATGTCCAAATGGATTTCTCTTAAACAGTCCCATAAATCACGCGTCAAAATTGGTTAGTTATTGCAAAAGTAACAAATCTATTAAATTACATAGATAGTTTTAACAAGTCTTTAATTTCACTTAGTATCATGGCAGTAGCTCCCCAAACAACATGCTCGTTTAATTTAAATGCGGGCACCTCAACTTCTTTACCGTACGATGTTGATACTTCTTTAGTTATCAATATGTTATCATCTAAAAAATGTTCTAAATCAATTTCAATAGTAGCTTCCACCTCATCATCCTGTTTAATAAAGTTTGGTGTACTTTTAGCTACCCCAAAAAAGGGTTGTACATAAAAATTACTGGGTGGGATATAAACTTGGGATAGTTTTCGAATAATTTCTATGGCATCTATGGGTACCCCTACTTCTTCAAACGTCTCTCTTACTGCGGTAGCTTCTAATGATTTATCTCCTTTTTCCAGCTTCCCACCGGGAAATGCCACTTGTGCAGAATGCACACCATTATATGTTTTTCTTAAAATTAGAATCAGTTTCGTCTGTTTATTTATATCGGGATAAAACAACGCCAATACCCCAGCTCTTTTTGCATTTTTTATGGCCTCTTGTTGTTTTTTCATAAGCGCTCTGCGAAAAGGAGGAACCATTTTAAAGTGAGACGATTCGGATGGAAGTGGTATATTCTTTACTTTTGAAACTAATTTTAAAAATTTATCAAAATTCATATTTATGAAGCCCGTATTTTTTTTGTGTATATTTTTTTTATTTCTGAGTTGTGAAGATAAACAAACTAAAAAGAAAATTGTTCCCGAAACTACAGTCACAAAAAAGAAAAAAAAAGCCATTAAAATAGATACTGTTAAAGCACCAGAAAGGGAATTCCCTAAGTTAAATTCAAAAAGTGCTATGGCCTTTTTTCTGGAGTACGACAAACAACATAAAGAAAACAAAGTACGTATCACTACAGATTTTGGTTCTTTTGATATTTTGCTATATAACGAAACAAAGTTTCATCGCTCCAACTTTATTTTCTTAACTAAGCAGAAATATTTTAATGATACACAATTTTATAGAGTTATTAATAATTATATAGTACAAGCCGGGAATAGTGATGACAAAAAAACGTCTAGAAAGCGTGCTCACATAGGGAGATACTTACTGCCACCAGATACAAAACGAGGTTTTAAACATCATAGGGGTGCTGTTTCTATGCCTAGCAGCGAAATTAACAATCCATATAAGTTAGCTTCTCCTTTTGAGTTTTTTATTGTACAACAAAAAGGCGGTGCTCATTTTTTAGATGGCGATTATACTATTTTTGGCAAAGTAGTTAGAGGCATGAGTGTTATAGACAAAATTGCTGCTGTTGAAACCGATGCCGGTGATTGGCCTGATAAAAATATTTATATTAGAAATGTGGAGATTATTGAATAAGAAAACCTCTTAATAATCTCGCTAAGGCACAAAGGCGCAAGTCTGACACTTTACTATTTATTTTCGTAGAGCAACAAAAGGTATGGATGTTTTTGATAAAATTGCTGATATTGTAGCTGATTATGGTGATTTTTATATAAAAAAATGTGGAGATTATTGAATTGGAAAACCTCTTAATAATCTCGCTGAGGCACAAAGGCGCAAAGTGAAATGCTTTACTTTACTATTAACTTCCTATTTGAACACGGCACAGTTTCACTGATTACTGATTACTGATTACTGATTACTAAATAACTCATTCTTTATAAACTGTTGGCAATGCTATTTTAAATTTTACTGCCAATAATCTAACTACAATCACAACAACTCCTGCTATTATAAAAACAATGTTATTTTTTATTGGAAGCTCACTTAATAAAAAATAGGTTATACCTCCAAGTATACAAGCGGTAGCATAAATCTCTTTTCTAAAAATAACCGGTATTTCATTACATAAAATATCACGTATAACACCTCCGAAACTAGCTGTTATAGTTCCTAAAGCGATACAAATAATTGGATGTAGTTCGGCATTTAACCCTTTTTCAATTCCGACCAAGGTATATAAACCTATACCAATGGTATCAAATAAAAACAGAGATGTTCTTAGGTAGTTAATTTTACTTCTAAAAAGGATAGCAAAAACAGCAGATGCAATAATAACATAAGTAAACGTAATGTCTTTCATCCAACTTACAGGTGCATTACCTATTAGTAAGTCTCGAAGTGTCCCACCTCCAACTGCTGTAACAAATCCTATAATCAAGATTCCGAATAAATCCATTTTTTTATTAATGGCCACCAATACACCGGAAATAGCAAAAGCAATGGTTCCTAAAATATCTATAGCATAAAACATATTTTTATTTCGGTTTTATAAATTGTTAGTAATTGGTTGTGTTCTTAATGATTACAACAAAAATCTGCATTTACCCTAGTGCATAACTACCTCTTTTTAATACCTTCGGTAGAGCTTGCCTTGTGGGTAGTTGAAAGGCTCAGGGTAAGTGATTCACTCTCTTTTTTCTCTCTCCAATCTTTTTAAGATCCTTCGGCTTCGCTCAGGATAAGCGATTCACTCACTTTTTGCCAAAGCAAAAAGTGGTTCTCTGCTTACATGTCTTGAGTATAGAAATTATAATCCTTTAAAATGACATCAATAAACTGCATATCATTGCTGTGTTTCACTTCTTTTATTCCTGCTACTTCTATTATTTTGGTTCTTAGTTTTATTAATGTTTGGTAATCTTTTGCTGTTCTTGCATTAGTAAATGTATCTTTTATAATACGTGCATCATTATCAGATAATTTAATAACATTAGGGTAAGTAGGTTTATAGTCTTGCTTTAAATTCTCTAAAATAGTATGGCTAATATTTACACTATCTTTTAATAAAATCACTGCTGTTCCTGCTGCCATATCTCCTAATCGTTGTGTTTTTTTATTAAATAACATAACGAAAAAGCCCAATCCGAAAATATAAATATCAACAATTCTAAAAAACCAACGCACCACATAATCAGAAAATGAAGCCTGATAGCCGTCAATTTTAACAACCCTTATTTTAACCACACGCTTCCCGATGGTTTGCCCTTGAAAAAAAGCTTCCAAAGCCAATGTATAAAACATGACAGGAAAACTCAATATCGTATTAATACCTATTTGAGACCATTCGTCCATCCCCTCAAAAACACCAAATATCTTATTCAAAATAAGATAATAGCCTATTTTAATGGCACCATCTATAATAAATGCTAATAGCCTTTCTCCACCACCTGCAGCATTGAACGTTATTTTTACATTTTGAGTCGTGTTAATTTGTAACTCTGACATTTTATAATTTAATTTATCGAATATTATGAGGGAAGTTTCATTTATTAAGCAAAATAAGGAAAAATGGTTGAGTTTTGAAAGGGCAGTCTTTAATAATGACTTTGAAAATCCCGATGAGCTAGCCTCACAATACATTCATCTAATAAATGACTTAGCGTATGCACAAACCTACTACCCCAAAAGTAAGGTTATTATATATCTTAACCAATTAGCAGCTAAGGCTTTTCAGAAAATTTACAAAACAAAACGTGAAGATACTAATAGAATTTTTGGATTTTGGAAAACCGAAATTCCTTTAATTTGCTATCAATACCGAAAATTTATTTATATCGCTTTTGCCGTATTTTTTGCGTTTACTTTTATTGGTGTTATTTCTGCTGCAAATGATGGCGAATTTGTGCGTTCTGTATTAGGAGATAATTATGTTAATATGTCTTTAGAAAATATAGAGGCCGGAGATCCTGTAGCTGTTTATAAAAGTGGGAGTAATTGGGGCAGTTTTATTGGTATTACCATAAACAATCTGCGGGTTGGCATTATCGCTTTTGTTTTAGGTGTTTTTTTAGGAATAGGCACACTTTACATTATGTTTGAAAACTGTATCATGTTGGGGTCATTTCAATATTTCTTTTACGAAAAAGGCGTTTTATGGGAAAGTGTTCGTGGTATTTGGATACATGGGGCCATGGAAATTTTCGCTATTGTAATTGAAGCTGCTGCCGGACTTATTCTGGGAGCTAGTATTTTATTTCCTGCAACACATTCTAGGTATACATCATTTAAACAAGGTGCTAAAACCGGTATTAAAATTTTAATAAGCACTTTTCCTTTTACTTTTTCTGCCGGATTTCTAGAAGGTTTTATTACCCGCTATTCTAATATTATGCCTAATTGGTTATCTACTGGTATTATATTAATTACATTGAGCATTATTAGTTACTATTATTTAGTTTATCCTTTTAAAGTCCAAAAGAAAATTACTCAGCTCCAAATTTTAAGTCCATCAGTTGAAAATAAATAGATTACATATCATCTTTTTTTGGTTTCTTATAGTTTGTTGCCATCAAACTACTTTTAGTTCTAGCATAGTGCAAGAACCTGAACAGATAAGAGAATTTGACGAAGATTTTAAAGATCGATATTCCAGCAATAAATACAATTACGAAGGAACAAAAATAGTAACTAAAACTCCTGAGGGTTCCGGTAATTATGAAGATTATAAAAACGAAAAAATAAAGCAAAAGGAAAAAAATGATAGTGAATCCGTCATCATAAACCTCGGTCCTCTAGGATGGCTCTTTTACCTCGCTATAGCCATTGCTGTTGTTTATCTGGTTTATATTTTATTAAATGAAGGTGGTTCTGGGTTATTTTCTTCGAAAAATAATAAAACCCTTAATGATTTTGATGAGATAACTGCTGAAAATATTGAACATACAGATATACACACCTTAATAAAAAATGCTGAAAGTGATAATAACTACAGATTAGCCATTAGATATTATTATTTATTGGTTTTAAAAACACTTAGCTTAAAAAACTATATAAAATTTGAAGACGATAAAACCAATAGTGAATATTTAAACGAAATAAGCCAAAAACCATTTAGTAATCAATTCGAATATATCTCTTATCTATATAATTATATCTGGTACGGCAAATTTGCAGTGAATATAAACCAATACACTAAAGCCAAAAATAATTTTCTAACCCTTTTAAATCAGGTAAAATAATGAAGAAAATTTTGCCTGCCCTTTTAATAATTGTCGCCTTAGTCGTTACGGCATCTTTGGTCATTGGAATAAAGAAAACCAAAACCGTCGATTGGGAAGAGTCTTTTAACGAAAAAAGCAACAAACCCTATGGCGTTAGCGTATTTTACAAAGAATTGCATCACTTATTTAAAGATTCTAAAATTAGAACGGTTTATCATCAACCGGGGAGTTATTTAAGAGCTAATTCTGAGGATGGTTACGGAGAACATGTTGCTGAAGGAAGCTATATTATAATTGGAAATTCTGATTATTTAGAAGATGACTCGGTAGACGAACTACTAAATTTTGTTGATGCTGGTAATACTCTATTTATATCCGATTATTATTTCGCTCAAAAAATTCACGACACCCTAAACATTGATGTCGACTATATTTTAAATGAAAAAGATAGTATTTCATATCAATCGCTTAAATATATCGATATGGAAAGTACTATTATAGATAAAAACATGGGTGATAACTATTTTTCCCGTTTCGATACAATAAATTATAATGTACTGGGGTATTCTAAAATTGATTACAAACATGCTAATTTTATTCAAGTTCCATTTGGAGATGGGAATATATACCTGCATCTTGAACCAAAAGCTTTTACTAATTATAACCTTTTAAAGGAAAACAGGTACAAATATGTAGAAGGATTAATTTCCTATTTACCTAAAAATAATGTGTATTTTGACTCCTATATAAAAATACAAACGGGATATGATGGTGATGTTGAAAAAGAATCGAACTTAAGCTGGTTTCTCGAGCAATTATCTTTTAGATGGGCCTGGTATACTGCCTTAATTTTTGGTGTTTTGTTTATGATATTTAATGCAAAACGCAGGCAACGTATTATAAAAATTATAAAACCATTGCAAAATACGACTATAGCTTTTGTTAAAACCGTATCTAATTTATATTTTGACACTCAGGATCATAAAAATTTAATAGATAAAAAAATAACGTATTTTTTAGAAAAAATACGGACAGATTTTAACTTAGACACATCTACACTAAATAGTGAATTTATAGACAAGCTAGCAGCCAAAACCGGCAAGAAAAAGGAAGATATTAAAACAATAATCGATTATATTAATTGGCTAAGATCAAAAAATGAATTTTTTGAAGAAAACCTAATCAAATTAAACAGGCATATTGAAGCTTTTTATACTACATAATTATGGACGAAAATAAAGAATCTCAAGACCATCAAGATGTTTCACCAAAACCAGACACTTTATCATCAATTGATAGTAGTGCCTTAAAGGATAACTCTGATGATTTACAATTTCAAAACCGTTTGGATTTATCAGAACTTCAGCAAAGTGTTAACCAAATTAAACAAGAGGTTGGTAAAATTATTGTCGGACAAAAAGATATGGTAGATATGCTTATTGCCTCTCTATTAGCTAAAGGGCATTCTCTTATAGAAGGTGTTCCGGGAGTTGCAAAAACAGTTACAGCCAAACTCTTAGCAAAATCTTTAAGCGTCGGTTTTAGCCGTATTCAATTTACGCCAGATTTAATGCCTAGTGATATCTTAGGAACCTCGGTTTTTAATTTAAAAAAATCGGAATTCGAATTTAAGAAAGGTCCTATTTTTTCTAATATGATTCTTATTGATGAAATCAATAGAGCACCTGCCAAAACACAAGCTGCTTTATTTGAAGTTATGGAAGAGCAACAAATTACTATTGATGGTAATAAATTCTTATTAGATGCCCCTTTTATGGTTTTGGCAACTCAAAACCCTATAGAACAAGAAGGGACCTATAGATTACCTGAAGCTCAATTAGACCGATTTTTGTTTAAAATTGATGTTAATTATCCTAATTTAGAGGAAGAAATAGAAATACTTTCCAGAGAACATGAACTAAAAGAGAAGGTTAAAACAGAGGCCATTACATCGTTTTTAACCGGTGAACAAATTGTAAAATACCAGGATTTAGTAAGTCAGATTTTGGTAGAAAAACACTTGCTTAAATACATCGCAGAACTCATTGTTGCCACCCGTAGCAATCAATTTCTGTATTTAGGTGCATCACCAAGAGCGTCAATTGCTATATTAAAATCTAGTAAAGCATTTGCTGCAATGGCTGGTCGCGATTTTGTAACACCAGAGGATATAAAACGTGCTGCCATTCCTGTATTACACCATAGAGTTATTGTAACACCAGAACGTGAAATGGAAGGTGTTTCCAGTAAACAAATTATAAAACAAATTATTGAAACTGTTGAGATACCTAGGTAGTTGGCAGTGTTCAGTATTCAGTGCTCAGTGTCCAGTAAACAGTTGCAGTAAGCAGTAACCAATAACTAAATAACCAAAGTTGAAATTCTTTAAACCATTCTACATACAGCCTCGTTTTTTTTATGCCGGTATAGGCATTGTGGTATTGTTTGCTTTAAGTTATTTCATTCCGCTATTATTTAATATTGCACAACTTTTCATATTGGTGCTTATTCTCTTGTTCTTTTTAGATTTTCTAATTGTCTTTATTGGAAAAAACAAACTTGAAGCGACTAGGATATTACCAGATAAATTTTCAAACGGAGATAAAAACCAAGTGAAATTGCATATTAGTAATAATTATCCCATTTCGGTTTTTTTAGAAATTATTGATGAAATTCCGGAACAATTTCAAGTTAGGGATTTTAAAATTAAAGAGCGTGTTTCGCCACGAGAATCAAAATCAATTCAATATAATTTAAAACCAACGGAACGGGGTGAATATCATTTTGGCAATTTAAATGTATATGTTTCTTCCGTTATAAGTTTAGTTGCTAAACGCTATATGTCTAATCATGGTGCCATGGTACCTACTTATCCGAGTTTTAAACAATTAAAAAAGTTTGAACTTTTAAATATCAATCAGAATTCACTAGATTTTGGGCTTAAAAAAGTAAGGCGCTTAGGACATTCTATGGAGTTTGAACAAATTAAAGAATACGTTTTAGGTGATGATTTACGTACTATAAACTGGAAAGCTACAGCAAAGAAAAATCAGCTGATGGTCAATCAGTTTCAAGACGAAAAATCGCAACCGGTTTATTCTATTATTGATAAAGGCCGCATCATGAAAATGCCTTTTAGCGGTTTAAGCCTTTTAGATTATGCTATTAATGCAGCTCTTGTAATTAGCAATGTCGTTTTAAAAAAGCATGATAAAGCAGGAATACTCTCATTTTCTAAACAAATAGACAATGTTGTTGTTGCAGAGAGAAGAAACTCGCAGATGCAACTTATTTTAGAATCGCTTTACAATGTTAAAACAGATTTTTTTGAAAGTGATTTTAGCCGATTATACGGTAGTATAAAACGCCACATTACAAATAGAAGTCTTATTTTAATGTACACTAATTTTGAAACGCTCGATGGCTTAAACAGGCAATTACCTTATTTAAAAGCCATTTCTAAAAGTCATTTGTTAGTGGTTATTTTCTTTAATAATACCGAATTAAATAGTCTAATTACTGAAAAAGCTGAAACAGTACAACAAGTTTACGATAAAGTCATTGCCGAAAAATTTGCATTTGAAAAACGTCTCATCGTAAATGAGTTAAAAAAGTATGGTATCTACTCTATTTTAACAACACCAGAAAACCTTACTATAGATACCATTAATAAATACTTGGAAATTAAAGCCCG
Organism: Flavivirga aquimarina; assembly: GCF_030540835.1. Lineage (GTDB taxonomy): Bacteria > Bacteroidota > Bacteroidia > Flavobacteriales > Flavobacteriaceae > Flavivirga > Flavivirga aquimarina. Next base: position 113,178 of record NZ_JAUOEK010000120.1, read on the forward strand.
AGGCTTACTTTAAAGAGAAATTATTAAAACAAAAAAATTGTCTAAAAAGTTAAGATAGTCCGTTATTAGAAACAAAGCGAAGTAGTTTTTTACAGATTACTTCGTACCTCTCTATAACACTCAATTATACTTTTTAGACAACTTTTCATCTATAGATGAAACTCTAAAATATTTTATACCGCTTCGTTCAACCAAGCTTTCATCATCCAAACTGTTTTTTCCTGCTCTGTAATAAAATCACTCATCATCGAATTAGTCCCTTCATCACTAGCTTCATCTGAACTCTCTAAAATTGACCTCTCAATTTTTAAAAGTTCGGTTAAAGAATCGACAATTAAACGTACTGCTTTGTCATCTTGAGAAACATTTTTACCAACTGGCACTTCTGCATTTCCTACATATTCTTCAAATGTGTGAAACGGTGTTTCTCCCAATGTTAAAATACGTTCTGCAATTAAATCGACTTTCATATTTGCGTCTGTATATAATTCTTCAAACTTTACATGTAAATCAAAAAAACGTTTCCCTCTTATATTCCAATGAATACCTCGCAAGTTCTGATAATATATTTGAAAATTAGCTAATAAATGATTCAAATCATCTGCTAAACCTTTGGTCTTTGTGGAATCTAATCCTAAACTATTTAATGTCATTTTTATATCTATTTTTATATTGATTACAAATTTAATTTATAATTAACAGGTGTTTCTATAAGTTTTATTGATAGTTTTTATATTTTTATAGCCTAAATTGATTACTTATGACTATTACCCAATTGTACTATGTTTTGGCTGTTGCCGAAAACCAAAATTTTACTAAAGCTGCTGAAAAATGTTTTGTAACACAACCTACTTTGAGTATGCAGATTCAAAAACTTGAAGATCAATTAGGGGTATTGATTTTTGATCGTACTAAAAAGCCCATTGAACTAACTGATGTTGGTAAAAAAATTGTAGATCAAGCAAGAAATATTGTAAATGAATCTTATAGAATTCAAGATATTGTAGACCAGCAAAAAGGTTTTATTGGTGGCGAGTTTAAACTTGGTATTATACCAACTGTTATGCCAACGTTACTCCCTATGTTTTTAAAGAATTTTATAAAAAAACACCCAAAAGTCAAGCTTAAAATAGAAGAGCTAGCAACAGAGGAAATAATTTCCAGAATTAGTGATGGACATTTAGATGCTGCTATAGCTGCCACTCCTTTAGAAGACGAAAACATAAAAGAACGTGTTCTATATTTTGAACCATTTGTGAGTTACATTCCTAAAAACCATAGATTACATAACCACAAAAAAATAGATGTATCGGATTTGGATATTGACGATATGCTTTTACTTGAAGACGGTCATTGCTTTAGGGATGGTGTTATTAACCTCTGCAAAGCCTTTAAAAACCAGATTGACGATCAATTTCAACTGGAAAGTGGTAGCATAGAAACACTTATAAAACTTTCAAATGAAGGCTTAGGTATGACGCTCTTACCTTATTTACATACCTTAGATATTAATAATAAAGAAAAAGAAAATCTACATCATTTTAACGAACCTGCTCCTGCCAGAGAAGTAAGTATTATCTACCATAAAAGTGAATTAAAAATGCAAATTATAGAAGCGCTACAAGATGTCATTTCTAGTGTTATTAGAGGCGCAATTGCATTTCAAAATGTACAAATAATTAGTCCGTTGCCTAAATAATCGCATTGACCCCTATCATTTTGAATTTGATATGGATCAACAAAAAAATTACTCCTGTGTTGATAAAAATAACTCGATCGCAACATCGTTTCTAAACTCTGCTATATGGAAATACATATCCTTAGGCGATATAAGGGAGCGATAAGTTTCTTTACGTACACCGTTCCCGTTTGAAGGAAAATTTTCTTTCCTATAGGTTGTTGTCATCGTAGGTTTTAGTAAAATAGGATAGTCTCTTTCCAGTCTATTTTTTACTGCTTTTATCATGTTTTTGCTTTCTAAAACAGCAGCCTCTTTATGATCGGATACAGCACCTCGTATCTTTTGTATGATTTCGAAAGCTTTTTGCATCTGACATTCCATAATAGCCCCTATTTGTTTTTGTTCTTTATGTATTGCTTGCTTTACTTCATTCCGGGATATTTTACTTTTCAAGCTACTATCGACCAAATTGGGAATACTGTCTTTGATCCATACGCCATATACTTCTTTTACCGTAGAGTATATGCCACGGTTATTTTGTAGGTGCTGTGGGTTCTCTTTTAACAATAATAAACTCGGTATTGCCAACAGGCTCGATAATCCTTTGCATAAATGTATGATGGCCACTGCTCCTTCCAAGGTATTTATATGAGATTTAAATGCTGCATACAATTGCCGATATGTTTCATCAAAATATTCATAACGCTCAGATCTATAGGTGCTAACTCCATGATTTTTTATATATGCTGCTACTTCTGCTGTGGTCAATGATAGATTTACATGAGAATATACCTGTTCTTTTTTTTCCCTATGTTTTTTACGTTTCGTGATTTTTAGTGTTTTAGCTGCATTAGTAATAGTCCACGGATTCCCCAATTGATAAGATTGTAAATGATCTATTAACCCCGATATACAACCGTTCTTGGATTGTAAATAAATGTGGTGCATTGCCTTCTTAAACAACCTCCACATTTTTTTTATACTTTTTCTATTGATCTTGCTATTGCAATTAACAATAAGAAAGGGAGGAAAACCTATTTCCAATTCATTATGGGTATCAGTTTCCAGGGTAAAAGGGATTTGATATAACTTACTATAAGCATGTGTATAACCAATCATAGTATGTGCCTGGAGCGATTTTGTTTCTCCTTTATCAAGTAGATTATACGTAGCAAACTCATACTCAAAACCAACACTTCTATGGCAAGACATAATCACTTTCATATCTCCATTAAATGTATGCGACAACCAGTTTTGGTATTTTTTTTGATTTGTTACGACTTCCTGAGCTGTATATGCTCCGTCTGCATGTGCTTTTTTTATCATTTCTAAATTAGGCAACAACAACTGTGCTTTGTTAAACTTGGATAAAGCTTCCCACAGATCTAAATACCTATAAATACTATAGACCCGTGGGTTAAACCCTTTGTTCTTAAGAGCCGCCTGTATTAAGGCTGTGTTTTCAAGGCTTTTATAATAGGATTGTATTTTAAGATCGGTTTGGTTGTTCGCCCTTTCAATATCGCACAAAACATCGTAGCTTCCCTTTATAATTGTTTTACAATGATAGTTGTTCCATAAGGCGTTAAGTGTAGGTGCATCTTTTATGGTATTATTACTTGTACACAAATCTGCTACAAAATTTGCAGTACCATCAATAGAAATTCCTGGGTTCATGGTTTTAATAAGGCGCATAACTTCAGACATTTGGTATGCGCTGTCATTTATTTTGATAGGCCGCTCTAATTTCATGATTCTTAAAATATAATAACGGGCAATAATTACTGGTGGTTTATTATGGGAAAATTACACCATAACACTTTTATGGATATAAAAAACGGCTTTGCCAAGTGTTGTTTCTTCACTTAAAGCATCTTCTTTGCCATCACTTTCTTGCTTGTTTTCCTCTTTATAGTCGTCATTTTCTTCTTTTTCTTTGCTCTCTTCTTCCAAAATGTCAAACAACTTGCTTAAAGAAACCTCATCATCATTAACCGTAATAGTATCTTCATTAAAGGTCATTTTTTTAACGACTTCCACATCTTTATCTTCTACCCATGTACTTTCTGTGTCTTTTTCCATAGCGCATGTGGCTACCTGATACATTTTAGAAGCATGCCCATCATTAATTGCCAACGGAATAGTATTTACAACCCACCCTTTAGCTTTTGCTATAACCGCTTTTTTATTGATTATTGTGCCATAGGAGGAAACCAAATGAATATGAACACCGCTTTTAAGAATACTTTTTAAGGGAGACAAAATCGTTTTTGGAAGGTAGTTTTTTAAATCAAGTTTTACCTTTTTATCCGTAAGCCCCAGCAATAGCTTTTTTGTTATTTGATAGACATGGTCAAAGCAAAGATCCAATGCAAAAAAAAGTTTATTGATGTTAACAATACCTATAGGCACTAAAGTTGCAGGAATAGGCAACACATTTTTACCTGATGTTTTTCTGAGCTTATTCTGTAATACTTTGTTATGATCCTTTTTGGTGTTCTTTTTTAATGTCTTTACTTTCTTTTCATCAATAGTTCCATCTCCTTTAATAAATCCCCAATGGTCTATAGCAGTATCGTCATTTAATGTAAAGTCTTCTTCATTGTCGATAAGATCTATAACCATATTCGAATCTATAGTATCCTCTTCTACAGTATCACTGTCTAGCGCTACTTTATAAGGTGCTACGACCACTGTGGTTGCTATAGTTGCTTTTTTTTGTGTTATAAAGCCTCCATTAATAAGGATACACATGTGAAAAGCTTCTTTTATCTCTATATCTACACCTTCTTCACTTTCGTCATCATCGTCATCAACTTCATTGTCGTCGTCACTATCTTCCCCTTTTGAAAGTTCGAAGGCTTCTTTTTCATCGGTTTCTTCTCTTTCATCACCATCTTCTTCTTCTCCTTCTTTATTATTTTTTGTTTTTCTCTTTTCTTTTATGTTCTGGTTATTTTGTGCTTTACGTAATAGGTCATCAATACTATCGCTTGTTGATATTTCTTCTTCCTCATCTTCATCTTCATTATCTTTACCGCTTTTTAGTTTTCTCTTTTCTTTTATCTTCTCTTTACGCAATAATTCATCAATACTATCGCTTGTTGATATTTCTTCTTCCTTATCTTCATCTTCATTATCTTCACCGTTTTTATTCGTTTTTGTTTTATTTACTTTTTCATTATCCGGATCTTCCTCTTCTTCTAGTTCTTCATTGTAACCGATTATTGTACCAAAATTGAATATCCAGTTCTTCCATTTCTTGTCCATCACCAACTCCTGTAAACTTCCTAATAGCCCATGGGAGTTTAGGTCTGACACACCATTACCAATAATGGTATTTATCGAGTAAGCCCCGGTTTTTCCTCTAAAAAAAAATTGAGGGAGTGTTACCACCTTAATCGCATTTCTCTCTATAGCTTCATCTTCGTAGAGTTTATTTAAATATGTTTTTAATAGTGAGATGCGAGCTTTGTAGTCCTGAGTTTGGTCAGATAAACTTTTAAAATTTTTACTTTCAGGGTCAGGTAATGTATGTATTCCAAGCCCAATATGTTGAATTTTTTTAGCCATGATTTTTGATTTTATGTTTTGATTTTATGCTGTTTAAAATTTTAACAAGAGATGCATCCAGATGGTTTTGTGACCAGCTTTTTCGATTTTCTGAATATGTTTGAAACTCATTAAGTGTTGAAAACCTTTCACATTTCATTTTTTCCAGAATGGCATAAGCTTTTCTGAGTTTATCCCTACAGTCTCTGTAACACCCTGTTTGTCTGTGTCTCTTTCCCTGATTAATTAGGTTTTGGATGTCTCCTATTTTTTGTTGAGACACCCGCCTGTCTGGTTTTAGGGATTGTAACATAGCGAATATGTTATCGAATATTCCTTTATCAACAGGCTCATCGCTATCCTTTATAGTTTCTATTTTCCAAATCATTTCTTTCTATTTTTTTAAAGCAGTGCCATGAATCGTCTGATTTATGACACTGCTTAAGTTTGATTTATCTTGGTTTTCTAAATGTAAACCCCATTTTTGCCTGAATACTTACTAGTGCATTGGCATAGGTATAATCATCATCACCTTTATGCAATAACCCAATAGGACTGTTGGTGCCAGATTTAATAAATACAGCTCCTGAATCCCCGGGTTCTGAAACAGTACTCTTACCTATTTTTTTTACAAGTATGTTTTTGCCAGACACCTGATGAACATTACCAGCTGTTGTATCTGTGATGCATCCTACTTTATATATATTACTATCCTCTTCCGGGGGGATAGGTTCTCCAAGTGTTTCTCCCAAGATTTCCCTGCTTATATTTTCCAGAGGAACAACGATTTCGCAAAGTGCAGCATCAAACTCGGTATCAGTTTCTGTTACAAAAGCAATAATTTTAGCTTCTTTTTCTCCTCCATTATATGGTGGGTGGAAAACCGGGATATCTCCTTTTTCAATACGCCGAAGAATATCATCTGGTAAACTCCAGCCCCTGTCTTTTACCCGATCGATAAGCAACTTTTTATTTCTTTTTTCTTCTTCGGGATCATCTGTAATTACTACATGTTCATTGGTAAGAATCATAGGCTTACCTTCTTTGTATACAATAGCCCCCAAAGTTCCTTTGGTAGCCGAAGAAAAACTACTAATAGCTATTCCTGCCTTAAGCGTAAACTCGCCTGTATACTCGTGTGTTTTTTCTTTTTCTTGCATAATCTTATGAGGCTGGGTAAATAGTTAAATTGATTCCATTTTGATCTGACCAAAATCTCTTTGCTTCATCGAATACTCTAGTACAAGACTCGCAAGCTTCATGTTTGGTTATTTTTTGCTCAACACTATATGCATCTAGAGTTTGAATGAGTTTGGCTTTTCCAAGAACAATATGTTGCGCATATAGTGCTATAATTTCCGCATGTACCTGATCTGTAGTTGATTTTCCGCCACCTTTTGTTATATGTGATCCCCATTTAGATCGGGAATTTTTTTTAGCAATGTTATGCCCTCCTGTTAGCGTAACTAAAATTTCACCAGTTTGTGTAACACCTTGCCCCAACATTAAACAGTATTCTTCCGTTGCAATTCCAACATTTTTTGCTAAATCGAATTTCCCATCTATACCAGACAGTATTTCAAGTAAAGTTGGAATCCCGTTAGTATGTTCCATAAATTGTTTAATAACAGCTAACAGGTTATGAGCGAGTAAATTCCAATTGCCACCATTGGGCATTAAACATAACAGAATTACAGTGCTTCCTACTCTGGCCCTTTCAAACTCTAGCTTTTGATTTTTCTCCAATATGCCATAATTTTTCCAGTCACTAGCATCTTGAAGTTTTTGTAATGCTTGTTCATGTTTTTCTTTTATTTCTATTAATGCTGCGTCATCTCTACCTGCTAACTTAATTTCTTTACTCGTTATTTCACCAAAATATCCTATATTGGTGTCAATTAATTGTATTTGAGTTTCGAACCCATTGGCGCGTTCTGCCATAATGTTTATTTTTTTATGTTTATATAAATTGATTTTAGTATCCGAATAGTGTGATGTGAACACGGCTGTCCTCTAATTTGTTCTTTCATAGCTGTAATTGTTATTGATTAATTATGGTAACACCTGTGCTAGGCGTTTACATTTTTAAAAGTTCCCTGTGGATTTTCCTGTATGGTTAGCGTTGCAAATTGTTTGGTTATGGCCTGTTTTAGTTTGTCCAGAACATTGAGTTTACCAAACACTTTACCTAAATTACCAACACCACCATCTAACCCGGGTATACTATCCACCCGCAGCCCTAACGCACTTAGTATAGGCTTCAATATTTTTGTTGCTATTTTGGTAAGAATACTTAACCCCGGTATACTCCCGGTTGCATTTAGTATTTTTTCTATACTCATTGAAATTGAGAAGAACCCCAGTTTTATAGAAATCTTTTTGGTTAATACTTTCGATAATTTTTTTAGGACACCCGTAACCCTGTCTAATTCGTCCATCATGGCAATAATAGGCTGAATAACTTTACTTATGAGACCACAAAGTTTTTGTATTTCTTTTACAATGTCTTGAGTTGTAGCAAGCAACTTGTTAACTTTATCAATAATACCGATAGGAACTGCTAGTATACTATTTAATTTATCTGAAGTTTTATGTAATTTATCTAAGGAAATGTCCTTATACCTACTGGCAGGCAAGCCATCATTTGCTTGATACGTAGCACTAAGTAGTTGTTCTTCTTTGGTGATGAATTGTTGTATTTTTAATAATGGCTTTAGTATTTTATCTATGTATTCTCCAAATTTTTTAACTTTTTCACGATGCGGCTTTATTTTTTGTTCCAGCCTGTTCACTTTGGTTTTGGCCTGCTCTACTACCTTTTTTATTTGCGTCACTACTTTTTGAACCACTTTGGCTACAGCACCCACATATGGGATATTAGACATGGCTAACAATGAAATATCTGTAGCTACCAAAAGGGCATACAGTTCATTTAGTTTGTCTGACAGCTTTTTAGAGATAAGCAAAGCTTTTTCTGCTTTGAAAAGCATATCTCTAAGGTTTTTTAGTATGTCTATAAGTTGTTTTAAATTCGATAAGAATGTATTATAAACACGTATCAATTTTGTACTATTATTGTTTTTTGTATGTATCATAGTTCATAGAATTAAAGGGATTGTTTAGATTAAAAAAGTTGAAAATGGAAAGCCTATTATAGTTTGGCGGTTAATCGCTTGGTAATAAAAATCAGATAGCAGGTAGATGCAATAACAATGGTATACGTTAATCCTTCGTCACCAATAAAGTCCATGCTTGTTCCTATAACAAACAAACCTAAAAACCCACCCAGGGCATCCATGAGCACGAAAGACGTGTTTGCAGAAATTTGATCTTCTTTTCTAAATACCTGCCCTATATAAGCCAAGCCTGTTGCATAAATACCTCCCATACTTCCACCCCAAATTACAAGTAAGGTAAGAGCGACACCCAAGTGCGCATAAACTGCAAGTGATAGGAATACAGCACAGACAACAGAGAAACATACACAGATATATATGATGAGTATCCGGTCTATAAAAGCCGATAAAGAGCTAATAAAAGCACCTATGCTTACACTGCCAATCATAAACATGGTTAGTAGCAATGCAGCTTCGTTAGGAGATAGATCATTGGCTATACCATACAGGGTAAGGAACGATGGTAATCCAAAAAAGCAAACACCACCTACTAATGCAGATAGCATGATAATTTTAGCATGTTTAAAAATGAAGCCTATTCGAACTGTTTTGTTGCTAGTAAGTGTTGGTCTATATTTAAAAACGGTAGCCAAAATGGCACAGGGGAACAACGTAATCATGGCATTGATCACAAATTGAGATGTTCTGGACGGTATAAACTGTAACAGTATAGGGCCTAAGGCAATACCCAAGGAAAGGGATGAAGAATACAAACCTATAAAAAGACCTTTTAACTTTCCTGTTTCAGCAAGGTTCAACCAAGTTTGGACAACAACCAATACCATACTGGTCGACAGCCCGTAAGTAAAGATACCCATAAACCAAAAAGCCAGATATTCGTTAAAGCCTAATATGTAAATAACCACGCCCCTTATTATTGATGCCCCGATTACGGTTTGTACGACCCCCAAACGTTTTACAACAACTGAAATATGTTTAAACAAAATAATGGTTGCCAGAATCTCACAGGACATGGCCAGGCCTATGAGTGTTTTACTATACCCCTGTACTTGTATCGTAAGCGGAAAAATAATATAATTAATACCTGAACTTACCTGTATACACAGCGTTGCTATTATGATAAGAAAGGGAATTATTTTTTTCATATTTGATGTATTCTTTTAAGTTTCCGGTTGTTTATTTAATTTTATCTGGACGTAAAACCCACAATGTTTCAGATTAGAAAAGCTGATTGCCTTACATTTGTATTTATGCAACAGGTTAATAGCTGTTGCTACTTCATACTCCTTATAATTAAAGGCCCTGTGACTAAAACTAGCGCCTGGATATAATTGTTTTAAAAATTCTTCTTCGAATTCTTGAGATCTTATCCCCGATAGTTTTAACTCTATGATGAAGTGATCGACCCCTTCCTCTAATTGCCTTATAATGATATCCAAGGCATTGCATTGTGTAGCGTTTTTAATAAAAAACAACAGTGTAGAAATAAGATCAACGGCTAGCAACAGAGGAATTCCTGACCCTCGAAGCGGTACATGCTTCTTTTTTTCAACATTTAACTTAACACCTTCTCTTTCTAAAGTGTTTTTAATACCATCTATAAGATCATTAATTTGAAAGTTTTCGAAAGAAACAGACCTTACTTCTATTTTACTTTTTTGATATTGTATAACATGTGTAATCCATAAATCAAAATGTTTAAATAAGGTAATATTAGCAGGTTTAAGGGGCGCCAAATTGTTTTTGATCTTTTTTATAATCTGTATTTGCTCTTTAAAGGCATTTTCTAAAGACATCTGGAAAGTATGCTCAACCTCTTTGCTTTTCTCTTTAGCCAATAGGAGTGTTTGCATGTACTTGCGCATATACCAAATTAACAGACCTATTATTAACCCTATAAAAATTATAATGATTACTGTTTTTTCAAAGGCAATTTCTATTGGTCGTAATCTTTCATAGAAGTTGTTTAATTCCAGATCCATACCCAATGTTCCTATAAATTGTCCGTTAGAATCGTAAAAAGGCGCATAACCACTAATAAAAACACCCCATTCATCTGTATAAACATCCGATACGATACTTCTTTGCTCCTTTAATGCTTTTAAAAGCGCAGGTGCAGGACCTTTATATTCGTCCATTAATGCAGGTGGCAAATCTGGAAACCCATCATTATCGTTATCGTTTTGCGGGCTGGGGTTAAGTACAAAATATACTTTATCGTCAATAAGAATCGTAGTGTATATATAGCGTATATCTTTAGCTACTTTTCTAATTTTCTCCAAAGGTGCAATCTGTGATATATACAGGGAATCCTCCCTTTTCGAGTCTTTATTAAATAGTGGATGCAGATCGCCATCTATGGTAGTTGCAGCAGCAGAAACATTAGATAATAAACCTATTTTTATTTCTTTCTCTAAAGATTCTACAGATTTAATATATAACAAATAGGTAGAAAAAAACACAAGTGCTATTACAATAAATGCGGTTATTATTGCTTCTATTCTTGGCGTTATAGAATTACCGTTTATATTTAATTTAATTTTTCTCATAAGCATATTTCACATTAATATAGCTTGGGTTATCTGTCCTTGATGCAATAAATAATTCAGTTTAACTTTATACCCTGTCCTGGGTTTATCTGCCTACAAATGGTAATAGTGGTTTCAGGACATTTTTATTATTATCTATCCAAAAAATATAACCGCCTGAATTATATTGATTAACAGAAAACCGCAAGGAAAGAGGTATTTGCAGTATCCCATTAGCTTCTGGTTACTTATTTTTTTACTTTTAGCTGCTATGGAATGCCCCAGTATTATAATGAGTATACTTATGAAAATACTTAGGTATCCTATAGTAATCAAGGACTCGATAAAAGTACTGTAGGGAAGATTGGGCAGAATATTGGATGTGTGAAAATTAAATGCCACAACAGTAAGCATAAGGGTAAAATTAGTTGCTAACTGATCTGATAAATCCGGTATCCAAAAAACGGACCAGGAAATAGAAATAATAAGAAAAAGGGGAAATATGAATTGCCATAAATAATACCTGATTTTTCTTTTAGCATTAATTTCTATATTATATCTGGAAAATTCGACAGGTCTACCATCTGTGCTTAAATGTGAATATTCTTTTTTGCTTACATATTTCCGTTCGTTGTATATTAACCATTCTTCGGGCATCTCTTTATTTATAGAGATTATGGCATCGTTACTTCTCTCAAATACAAGGGATTTATCATCATAAGAAAAAGCCTCTAGCTGAATGGAAAAGCATTGTCTGTCGAATGGAAACTTTTTAAAATCCATAGACGTTGTAAAAACAGCATTAAATCGTTCGTTATAGGTTACATTTCCGTCCGGTCTGATAATAAGCTGTTTGTTGACCGTATTTCTTTTTCCAACCACATTAATAAACTCGAAAGCAGGAACCCATATTTCTTTGCCGATTTTTTCGTCTGCAACCTGGTTTTCGTAAATAATTTTGTTAGAGTTCTTTTTTTTGACAATGTTTCTTTCGTCGAACCAACTCGCAACAAAATAGCCATCAATCGTATAGGTTTCATTTAGTGTATTAATACCATATATTTTATTAATTTGAATTTTAGGGGTAATCTTTACAGGTTGTATGCTATCCCCATAATGGGTTTCTCCATCTTGCTTTTTAGCTGACAAAACCACTCCGTTATAATTCTCATAAAAACAAAAAGAATTACTCAATAATAAGGTTAAATATATGCCTAGGTACATCATGATTAACTAATTGGTTTACCGTCAATAACAAGGGTTGCATAGCACTCAAAAAGATCATTGACCAATTGAACAAGAAAAAACTCTTTCATATCGTTGCGTACCACAATTCGCATAACTGTAATATCCATTTTACCTGAAAGCTTGTAATATGGAAGCATCCATTTTTTCTCTCGCAACAATTGTGTAAACTTGTTTATATCAACCTGTATCGGTTCTTTAAATTTGAATACAACAACAGGAATTTTACCATCAGAAAGTACTTCGAACACCCCATGCCTTGTTAATAATTGAGTCAAGAATTTTGTATTTGCCATGCATTGCTCAATGATTTTCCTATAGCCTCCGAAACCGTAATGAAGAAAATTGAAATATTGTGCAAGGACTAATGAAAATGATCTTGAAAAGTTTACTGTAAATGAATCTGAAACGCCGCAAAGGTAACTGGACTTAATGTTTAATTCTGAATGGAAATAGCGTTTATCTCTAAACAACAACCACCCTAGCCCAGGATAAACCAATCCGAATTTATGCCCGGATAAATTAATGGATCGCACAAGAGAACATTCAAAATCCCACATACCATAATCTGATGCATCCAAAAAAGGCACAACAAAACCACCTATAGCGGCATCTATGTGTATCCCTACATCCCAGTTATTATCCTTGTTAATTTTTTCCAGCCTTTCATTTAAAATATTTATGGGGTCGCAGGTGCCTAAAGATGTGCTTCCTAAAATTGCTACAACGCTTATGGTGTTATGGTCAATATTTTTTAGAACATGCTCCAATGGGTATTCGTTATAAACTTCCAAAGGAACTTCACGGATTTCAACATCTAAATACCTGGAAAACTTATACCAGCACAAATGAGCATTACTACAAAATACGATATTTGGTTTTCCTTGATTATTCTTTTTTTTCCATTCCCATTTTGCTGCAAGGATTGCCAAAAATATAGACTCTGAAGAGCCTGTAGTAGAGCTGCCAAATACCTGATCTATATTCGGAGCATGCAAAAAACGGGCTATCGTTTTAACCATATTTTCGTGAATACCTGTCGCTTTGTGGTATTCGTGTTGATTCACCATATTGACTCCCATAGATTGATGAATTAGAAAGTCTGCTTCAGGTAACATTTCTATGGTGGTATAGCTTCCTAAATCATGACTTGTTAAACCATCTGCTTCTAATTCCTTATAAATTATTTTTAGGGCACCATAGGCCGAAAATCCGTGTTGAAGGAGGTCGTTATCAGGAGTTTTAGAAAATACGTTTTTAAAAATTTCAGACATTGCAGGTTTTTCAATTATGAATTAGATGTGTAGCAGGAGTGTTATTTTAATATAAAGTTCATCCCTGCCTGAATATGGTTTGTGTTTTGTTCTATAATTCGTGTTGTTCTTAAAAAGATGCTTATTGTAAGGGTATTGCGTGTAAATGATGTTGAAACTCCGAGGTTAAAATCACGCCATCCGTTTGTTTCTTTAGTATTATTAAACCTATGTGCTAACGACCCTGTTATCGCCATGCTATTTTTTTTCCAGCTATACAATTGTTTTTGTAAAGCAAGGGAGGTATAAAAGCTCCCCGAATCGCTAACAAATACAGTAATGTTGGGTTGCAGAAAGGTGGAAGGAAGTGCTATGCCGGTATATACCTCTCCAAAATTTGAATTTCTTAAACCGGCAATAGCAGGTGCATAATAATAAACCACCCCTAAAGAAGTCGTGACCCGTTTGGAAATAGCATAATTGTAATTAAGGGCAGAAGATATTTCTAAGTCATTTGTATCATAATCTGCACCAAAACTACTCCAGATATTTATTGAAAAACCACTTTTGCCAAACGCATAATTGGTATTGGACTGGATTGCGGGATAACCAGACACCAAATCCCTCCAAATATAATTGGTAGTAGCCAATACTTCAAAACCAATATTGTTTTTCGCTACTGTATCGGACAGCTTATCGTTTTTTAGTTTTAATATGATTTTTTCTAAATCTTCCGTTGTATAAAAAGTATTGAAATACGCTATTAACTGCCGTTTCTTTATTAAATGGTCTATTTTCTGTGCCGTTGCAAGATGACACGACAGATAAAAAATTACGAAACACATTAAATGAAGTCCTTTTTTCATGATGGAGGGGTATTAAATGGTTTTTAATAAAAACTCTCTTTAGTATTCTGTTTTTAGGTGTATTGGTCTTGTTGATCAATAGCATAAATAACCTAGCCTTTGGAAGACAAAGGTGTGATCGTGTGCTCAAGCAGACCCATAGTAAGGATTGAGACAAGTGTTGCATCACAGGGGAAAGGTTATATGCAACTAAACAATCAAAACAACCTGGCTTAGTGCCTTGAACTTATCCAAAAGAGCAATTCTAAAGAAAGTTTTATATGGTTTACAGACAATTGTGGTGCGTTACCAGAAACTAACGCTTTGTTTGGGTGGCCTTTATTAATTTGTCTGTTTGTGTATTAATTTCTAATCTATTATCCGTTTCTATAAATAATTCCCCTTTACATCCTTTGGTCATGCCACATACTTTTACTTTGGGGTACTTCGCTTTCCATAAATCGGCAATATGGTCCTTCAACGCAGAATAACAAATGGAGAAATGAACCTCTGATAGTTTGGCTGAACCTTTTAACTTTTCTAACAATTCCATACTCTCTTTAACAGGAAGTTTTCCCCGGTTATCATCCCATAAATTTCCATTTACTTCTCCACCATAAGCATGCATCATTACAATACTATCATCTGCCATAGTTATGGTTTCCATGTTATTGGAGTATACCAACGAAGCACTGGTAATAAGCTGTGTACCAAAACGCACTTCCTTTTTATTTGCAAACGATTTTTTAACCATTTCAAATAGTTCCCTGCTATTTGCTACACAATCATCTCCTGATCTTCTGGTACTTTTATCGGGATAGGGGATAAATATGACTAATTGTTTTCCTTTATTCTTCATTCATTATACTATTTAAATGTTGTGTGATTTACGTCATTGAAAACTTGCAAACGTGTTGCCTGAAGTTGTTCAAAAGTAGGCTTTACCTTGCTCAAAAAATTTCAAAACCTGACAATTATTTTTAATCCAGATCTTTTAATTTTCCCATCAAATCTCCATATGGTGTACCTGCAAATTCTACGATTATATCACCATTAGAATCAAACCTTCCTAATTCCAAATATTTTTCTATAAATTTGTATGCTTCGTTATAAGAATCCCGAAGTTGTTGAGGTGTAGGTTCCCCAAGTAATGTGGTAATTGGATCAATACCTTCAGAGGTAACCTTTTCGTTAAGTCCGACCAAGGTCATATTAGGATTAATTTTAAACCCATTTACGCAAGAGGCGTATTCTTCCCCAACGATTAACTCTCTTTTAAATAGTGATTGAATTGCAAACTTGTTTAGAGTCCCAAAATTGTGAAATACTTCAGAGTCCCACGCATCTTGTACCTTTTTATTACCTAAATGCAGTAGCAAGGTATTTTCTTTTCCAAAAATCTCCGGGATATATGGTAAATTCTGAAAGATCCCACCATCAATGCAATTAATTCCCAGTGCTTTTAATCTTACCGGTGGAAGCGCCCATGGAAACGATGCCGATGCTGCCATGGCTTTAATCATAGGCACTTTTTTATGCGCTTCATAAAAGGTAGACCCTTTCATACTGGTAAAAGTTATGGGTCTCATTTCTTTTTCGTTAACAACAGTTGCCGTAGTTGTAAAATGCCCTAATCCTAATTTAATCATCTCGCTTTCACCGAGCATGTCCAACAAACCACTCCATTGCTCCATGGTCATGCTTTCTACTTCTTCTAATTGCTCAAAGAGCTTTTTCGTTTTTGGCTTACCTACTAATTCTTCCGCTTCTTTACGCCTTTTAAAAACCATTTCTTTATAAGCTGATAAAAGCTCTATTTGTATTTTCACAATGGGGTGATCGTTATCTTGTGCCTCTCCCATATGTAAAGGATCTCCTCCCAGTAAACGCCCATAAAGAATGGCATTAATTGCCAGATCGATCATATTTGATGGTAAATATTTAGGTTTTTTTGATTGTTTCACAATATTTCTTAAACTAATGGGGGTAATCTTTTCTAACTCTTTATCTATTTTTATTGACGACAACCGTACTCCCGAAAAAATTGACAATGTTTCTGTTGGAACTCCAATTGCTTTATTATAGGCAAGTATACTTCCGGCACTGGTGCCTCCCCAATGCTTCACATGACTTATTCTTTTTGATTTTTCTAACCTTTGGATCGCTCCTAAATGTGAAACTCCTTTAGATCCTCCTCCGCTTAATATGACGTTTCTAGTGTTATTTACTAATTGCATGATAATTATTTTTTAAATTTTAATTTGTATATATTAATTTTATAGTTTTTACTAACCTTTATTTAGCTGCCTCTTCTTTGTTGACTCGAACTTATTTTAATAAACAAATTAAGGTGTCATTCTGGCAATAATAAGGTCCAGCATTTTTTGCAGGCCTTCGGGTTTATCCTGCATTTTTGCTTCTACACGAAAGTTATATTTTGCACCCTGGTTCTCTTTTCGTGTGTTTTCTCTCGATTCTGTAAGTTTACCCAGCATTTCTACTTTTTGAAGCGAAAAAAGTTTTAACCTTTTATTCTTTTCTTCGTCTGTAAAATCGGTTTTATCAAAATTCTCTATAGTGGTACTTACCTGTAATTGAAAATCGACAGCAACTTTATCAATCATTAAAGAAGGGATTGGCACCATTGAAAGTATGGGGGCTTTTATTGTTTCGGTTTTATAAGACATAGCTCCTTCTTCCAGTTTATCTGCAACTGGAACATCAAAATTGATGGTTTTAAGGCTTCCCTCGTCGTTAAAGCCTACAAGTTCAATAAACTCGTGAGTACTTAAAGCCAGGGCGACCTGCGACTCCATAACGGCTCTAAATGGTGCGCCTATAAGTTCTCTTATGGGCAGTTGATTCATTTGGTTTTCTATATTCTCCATGGCTAATTATCTTTAGGGATTACGTTTGTTGTGAAATTTTCTATAATACGCTGTATACCTTCTGGGGCATCTCCTTTTTTAAATTTCATTTTTAAATCGATCATGTTAGGGTCTTTACCGGGCTTATTGGTTCCGTTAGAGAAGGAAATGTCGAGACTTGCTCGTTTTACCTGGTGGCCGGCTTTGGTTACTTCCTGCTTTGTTTCTACACCATCTACCCTCAGGCTCATATCTACCTCTAATTCTTCCAACTCTAACCCTGTTGGTGTTACGAGCGTTATTAAAGGCACATCGATTGTAACGCCTTCCGATATATTCATGGCCATGGTTATGGGGTTATTATCATCATCAAAATAGCGATCTAACAAACCGATATAGAACTTTTCTACAACATCCTGGGCTGCATTTACACTGTATTGAACGCCTTTGGCAATATCTGTTAATGTTTGCCCTGTATTTTTTTTAGTACTCATTTTAATTATAGTTTGTGATTATAACTAGTTATTAGGATTGTATTTTTGGTATAATGCTGGATTCTGTAAGGATATCCAATATTCTGTTTAAGGATTCGGGACGCTCTTGTTTCTTTGCCATAACCTTAAATTTATATCGGGCACTGGTGTCAGATCTATTCTCATCTGAAGTTCGATTTGCCAAACTGGTTTCTATAGCCACCCGGTCTTTTTCTACTTCTATTTTTCTTCCTTGAGCGTCTTTAATGTATTGGGTCTCCGAATAATTACTAGAAGCATGAATTCTTAAATCGAAAGACACTTCTACTGTTTCTATAGCCAGCGATGGCGGATCCATAAGGGTTAAAAATGGCAGGTTTATCGCCATTTTACTGGTTTTCCCTGTTGGTTTTCCTTCAGCATCTAATTGGTTGGATTCATAGGAAAATGGTATCATGCGCAACTCGCCTTTTTTATCCAGAGCCACATTATCAAAAAAGTCAACCATTTGATCGTTTAATAATGATTGTGCTTTAACTGTGGCGATAATAGGTGCTGCTACCATTTTTTCTATAGCCATCGGCTTCATAACGCCTTGCATAGGTTTATCCTGGTTTTTCATAATATTTTAATTGTTTATAAGCTTAATTTTTAGTGCGACTCTTTTCTAATCGCAGTATCTTTTTTATCCAGTTCCATATTTTTTGCCATGTAGACATTTTTTTTTCCAGGAAACAGCTGGTGTATGCTTTGGTATAATCCAATACGTCTTCTATAGAGTCTTTTTTATAATGCTCAAAAAAGACGGAAACAGTATGCATGTTTAATTGCTTGCACCGAATTGAAAATTCGATGGTTTTATTTAGTGCTAGCTCTTTAAGCGCTTCTTTGGAAACCTGTTTTAGTACATATTTTTTAATAGGGACAGTAAGATAAAGATGCTCTAATGCATATGTGTTTGATAAAAAATGTGTCATCATTTGTTTTTTTATCTCTTCACTTTTTGCTGCCTGTTTGTTCTTCCCTCTATAGCAACTAATCCGTTCTTTTTTTAATGTCATGTCTACCGTTTCCAATTGTTTGAAAATGGATTGGTTTTCATAAACTAATCCAAGAAGTTCTTCAATAGTAGTAACATGTTTCTTGGATGGCCAAAATCGCATAACTATAAAATTGAAGGATTGATACCTATTAATAAATCTACTTTCAATGTTTCATCTTTTCTGTCCGAATCTTCATTTATATTACTATAAAAGTTGTACAAGGGCGTAATAGGCTGAAGTTTATTATCTCTAACATAAGTATATATCATATTATGCGCATCTGTTAAATTGGTAGAACTTCCTTCATAACTTAGATGGAGTGCATTCATTAAATGAAATATTGGCTTTATGGTATAATCTTTAAGATCGTCTGTGTTATGCTCAATCGGAATCATAATTTCCATATCCATCAAACCGCTATTCCTATCCATATGATACACTGCGGTAATAACACCTCCTATTTGATTTAATTTTTTTTGGTCAATAAGCTTGGCCATTAAAGCAAATTCTTCATCGATCTCATTTTCTTGCACTTTTTTTCTACAGGATAACAGATTCTGTAGTTTTATCTCTTTGTTTTTTTCAATTTGCATACTATTCTATTTTTAAAAACCGAGGAGTATATCTTTATATAACTCCTCAGTTTAGAGTTAATTAGACCGAAGCTGTTTGTGCCCCACCTTCAATTGGGGTAATACAACTAGCTATAATATCCATAAGTTTACTCATACCTTCTGCAGGAGGTTGTTGAGTAGCTGTAACATTTATTGTATACGTAGCCGTTTGATCTGTACTACGTGTACGTTCTTCACTACTTTTTACACTACCTTTAAAAGCCACACTTGCCCCCCACCAAGAACCGGAAACAGCTAAGGAAGCCTCTCTGGAACTTGTATTGGTTTGCGTATCTGAAGTCGTAACGGACATGGTAAAATCTACCGTTACGTTATCAATTAGCAACGAAGGGATTGGTACCAACCCTAAGATAGGAGCCCTTACCGTAATGGGCATTACTGTTACTTCGCCTGTAGTACCGTCTTTAACGGTCTGGTCTAGTTTAAAATCTAATATTCTTGTAGATCCGTCATTCTCAAAGGCCAACATGTCTACATAGTTTAAAAACTCATCAGCTAATAATACTTGCGACTGGCAGGCAGCCTTAAAAGGATTAGCTATCAATTCCCTAATGGGTAATGATGAAAAAGAACTTGCTATGCTCATAATTTTATTTTTTTATTTAATTATTAAAAAGACACCTCTTACTGTCTTACAGAAGATCAAACAATTAAAATATTTAGTTTTAAGTATGTTATGTGTCAGGTTTCGATGGTTGTTTAATATTTTTTTTACGGCTTTTCCTCCTTTCTTTTATGTTAAACGAACTCAGTTTTAATCCTATTTATACTTGTAGGCTGCTTGTGAAATACTTTTAATTAGAATTAAATTTATAGTTGAAGTACTTTAACCTTATACTAAAATGAAGTCGTGATTATGTTTACCAGAAAGAAGTTGGTGTAAAATTGAATCGTATACGCATAAGGTCAGGATGTTTTATTTGTTTATTATAATTTCGTCGTATACTATAATTGAGCCTCCAATAGGACCGTCGTTGGTTACTGTTACTGAAGCCCCGCCTTCGTTTGTAACTTCCAGTTGTTCTGAAATACCGTTCCAAAACAGATCTGAAACCTTAATTTTTTCGGAGTTAACGGTTACATATTGAACGTCTAGTTCTGTAACACTGGAACGCTCTATCTTAGCTTTTTTACCATATGGAATAAGTGTACTTTCAACATCTTGCTGCATGCTAAGGCTTGTCATTCTCATTAATCCCGTATGTGCATTCCCCAACCCAGTTTTTTCGTTTAAGCATACGTTTCTGTACCCAAGCTTATCTTCAATAAAATTACGATCGTTGAAGTGTAACTTACCTTCTTCCCAGTGTCTCATGCTTCCTAAGCCATCGCAATTAAATACCCAACCTCCTTTTTTTGCCACAGCACTTTTATTGTAGATTTCCGAGCCGCAAGATGTAATAACGTGTATATGCACACCTTTTATAATGTCCTTGAATAATTGCTGTTCTTCTTCACTCAATATTTTATCGCTTATGCTTTTTATAGTCGAACTTTTCATTGCCAGAATTAACTTTTTCTTAATTTGGTTAATGTTGTCGATTCCGGAATCCAGAGCAAGTGTGAAGTCTCCTATTTTAAAAATACCATTGGAATTCACGTCGAGGTGTATCGGGTTTGTAGTTTTACCGCTCCAGCCATCCAGTAAGGGCGATCCGTATTTTTTGTTCTTTTTAATACGTGCTATTTTAGCTTCATTAAGAGCCCCATCCAGACCAATAAGTTGCCATGGATCAATGTACTCATCATCAACCTCATCAGGTGCTTCCGAAACTAAATCGGACAGGACATATTTCTCGTCTTTTTTCTTATAGCCTTCTACCAATTCTTTGTCAGGTGCTTCGGCAGTATCTTCGGTACTGCTTGCTATGTTATCATAGTAAGGTTTCATTATTATTTCTGTACCTTCCAGGGCTCCCTCTGGAGTAGCATGTCCGCCCTTAATAACCAGGCTGGTATAAAAAATATCCGCTTCACCTCCAGGGTCTAATGCCTTTTCCCATTCGTATGGATACTGTGCTTCCAGTTCTTCTGCCTGTTCTTCTGTTTTTATTTTTTTAAGTAATGTATCTACCTCCTTATTGATTTTTTTTGCAATCGTACTAACTACTTTTAATGCCGAGTTGTTTTCATACCCAGTAATTGTAGGGTCTTCAATAAGGTTATATGCCACTTCCGAGGCCAGTGCATCAATGTTATCAATCTCTTTTTTTATTTTATCTTCTGCCTCAAAAGCTTCTTTTAGTTTTGTTGTAAGTATTTCCAAGTTAATGGCATCAACCACAGTAAGGTTTTTAAGGTTAACCGGTTTTTTAAAGGTTGCTTCCTTACTGTTTTTAGGTTTAAAAAAGGGTATTTTAATACGGTTAACAGCTATTTCTTTTTTCTTGCATGGCAATGTGTACACTAAATTGGCTCCTATTATTAATATCCAGTTTTTCCATTCGTCACCTTTTACCAGGTCTTGAAGTTCATGTATTATACCTGTTTTACCTTCGGGACTTCCAAAAAAAGTGTCTTGTAAATATCCTTTTCGTTTCCCTTTAAAATAAAAATCGGGAACCGTAAATAACTTTAAAGCATCTTTTTCGATATCGCTTCTGTTTTTGGCTTTGTTTAATGCTTCTTTTAACAAAGCAATTCTTGCTTTGTAATCTTTTTCTTCACCTTGCGACCGAGTTAATATTTCTGTATCAAGGCCCAAAAATGTTTTATTTCCATTTTCTTCTTTAAGACCGGTATGGATACCGTATCCTATAAATTGTATTTGATTTGACATAATTTAAAATATATAGTAATTTAATTGTGGGGGTTTAGATGTAACCGGCAGTTGGCCTTTTTTAAATTTAATGAGGGAAAATTCTAAAAACTGCACGAACTGCCAGCAATGATAAGTACTGTCTGTCCTATAACCACCTAAAATTTTATTCGCTGATGGACTTGTGATGCCAGTTTATAAATTCGCCTACTGGGTTTAATCCACTTTCATATTCATATTCTTTCCCTTTGATCTCTGAGAATTTTTTCCATTTACTACCTTTACTAACAGAGCGTTCATCTCCCGACTTTTCTATAAGTGTATACACCTCTCTTTGCATAGCTATATACCTGTCATTATCGGTTACTAATTGTTCGTAGCGTGTTAAAAGATCATCTTTAGAGAGATTAAGTGTATTTTTTAAAGATGTTCCCCATTCGGTAAGGCATTTTTCTGCGATATCTCTAACAATTTCACCGGAAGCTTTTAAATCATGATCTCCGCTAACCCCGTTAGAAGCAGCATTCCCTACTACCGTGGCATGTCTCCCTGGCATTGGAATTATAATAGGCTTATTTGTTTGTTGAAAATCGGGAATAACACAAGCAAATCCTTTAGACCTTTCATCCCTAGCGTAAATTGCTACATAATTTTCTACATTTTTGGGTATGGTAATTCGATGTTTTTGAAATTGTCCGGTACCGGGAACAGGGTCTATTGCAACTATATTTACTGGAATATCTTTTAATTTGGAATCCTTCGCCATTGCATTTGCGAGCATATGACAGGTGACACCTCCCCGACTCCAGCCAATTATATTAACCTTCTCCGGAAGTTCTCCTTTTCGCATAATTCCCACTTTCTTAGCCTGTAATTCTTGCGGGGTTATTTTCCTGTCTGGGTATTCATATGTTCTCCAAATAAAACCACTCACTGAAGCATCATCAATTGGGACTCCTTCTTTTTTTAATTGGTCGTATTCCTTTTTGGTCAACTTTTTACGTTTCCATGAGAACTCTCCTTTAATCATGGCCATGGCGTGTGCCACATTTTCTTCCCAACCGCTTCCAAAAGCTTTTCCTTTCCAATCGTAATAGTTACCTGGCTCTGTCCATTTTTGATCTTCTTGTAGATTCCCGCTTCCTGGTCCGTCGATTACGACCCAATCAACAAATTCACTACCTCCATTATTGGTTGCCAAAGTAGAAATTAATTCCCCCGAATGATAGTTTTCGTTGTAAGTTGCGTCCCAGCTATTCGATCCGGTACCGCAAAAATAAATTGTAAATACTGACATGTTTCTTATTGTTTTAATGTTAATGTTATTTCTTTTTTTGTTTTAGTTTATTAACTGATTTATTTAATTTTTTAGTTATTCTTATAAATTCACCTCCATTTCTAAAAATTGCTCTCCAATAAATTTGGCATGGTACTCTGTTATATTTACCAGGGTGTTTTGCAGGGTAAACCCATTTTTTTCGAGGACTCGTCTGGAAGCTATATTGCGTTTTAAAACCCCTGTTCTCAAAGATTTTATTTTCAATTCGTTCTTTGCAAAAAGCATAAGCTTTTTTAGCGCTTTAGTGGCTATACCCCTGTTCCAAAACTCGACAGCTACCCAGTAATATAATTTGGCCTCACCCAATGATTTATCTATATCGTATAATGCGCATACGCCTGCAAATCGATATTTGAACTGTATGGCAAACGAAAATCTTGTACCGTACTGCCTACATCTTATTTCATGTTCTACATAGTTTTGTGCATCTCTATGTGTGTAAGGGAGGGAAATCGGATACGTATGTGAGATTTTTTCATGATTTAAATACTTATAGATCAGATTTGTATGGCACGGTTCTAAAGGAATCAGCAATTGGTCATTTACTTCTTTTATACTGTACACTTGGTCACTTTTTAATCTTGTTTTTTCAGTTTTTGAAAATTATTTTATGCTTTAATTATTGCTATTAAGCTATATCCCCTTGGGCTTAAAAATCTGATTCTTCCAACAGGGTATAAGTAAAACTCTTCTGCTCAGATTTTTTACATACATCCATAAAGAGATTAAAATCTGCTACTTTTTTAAACACCTGACAGCCTGCCGACCATTTTTCTACTATTGATGATTCTGTTTTAGGATTACTACTATGGATATTGATCCCATAAATGCCTTCATAAGTTTTTCCATTTGTATCTATAATATTGTCTTTGTTATTATCTCTCCAGACTTTGAGTGGTTTTTGTTGTACAATGGCCTCATATTTCTTCCGGTGTAGCCCAAGGGTATGTGAGTCTATATATTGTCCAGGAACCAATATTGCCGTACCATCAACAGAAAGTGGGTTTTCTAGCCAATAAGTTCCCGGGTCTGTAGTGATCTGGAATTCATTAGCTATCATTTTTCCTGTATTTTCCGGGTAAATAATATATAGCCAATCATCAAATACATTTGCTTTGGTTTGGCTACTCCTTACCCCTATAATGTTTAATCTGGTATCAAAAAATTGATAGCTCTTCTTGTCCAGAGCTTCTTGTATTTTTGCTATTGTAAATTTCATTTTTTCTATTTATATCTTGTTTTTACTACACTCATTTTTTTCTGATAGTGTTCATTTTTAATTTCAATAACAAAATTGGGAATAGAATTTCTAATTATTTTTTTATCTTTACTAAGCGGTTAAATTTCGCTCACAAGTGATAGAAAAAAAACTACAAACGGTAAACTTTATAACATGCCCATATTTCTTACGATAATCCTTAAACCTATATACTATGCCTATAAACCAAAAGTGGATCAAACCTTATCAAGAAAAGCAATACTCCACATAAGCAATACCTAAACAATTGCTTAGAGACTTTACATTAAAAGAAAGAATTTCTTGAAGCTATTTTTTAAGTTTAAAAAGGAGCTTGTACCTATTTTACTTATTACAGAAGCTTATAACCTATTTAAAAACCTTTTGGTTATTTCTTTGCCATTGGTATTTTAAAAAATCTCTTTAGATGCATAGGTTTTTCCTGCTTCTATCTTGACAAATTATTTAATTCAAATCATTAAAAACCTAAATAAAAAACATGAAAGAACTAATCCTTAAATCAAAAGAAGTTAACTTAATAGCCACTAACCTGGATACTTACCCCAAGACGATTCCTTTTGTTACATTTTCATCCGAAGGATCTGATTTTACAATACAAATTATTGCCATCGTGCCCTATATAATTACAGATAGCAGTGTGAAAATTGATGGAAATATGCAGGAAACAGATGTAATGGATAGAAATGAGGCCATTGAAGTATATGAAGTCAGCATAGGACCGGCAGTAGAACCATCCGAACATACTGTAAATGTATATTGGATTGAAATAAAGTATGAAATAGATACTCCACATCTGGATAATGAAAGAATATTTGTAAAGTTTGAAGAACTAAATACCAGTACGACAGGTATGCCAGAAACAAACAGGGGGACTGTGATAACCACATCAAAACCGAAATAACACATAATTTCACCTAATTATGTTATTTTATATATACGGTATGCTACAAACGAGTCTTATTTTTTTGATATGCTTTTGTATTAACATTTCTGAGGCACAAAGAGAAAATCATCCTAAAACTCTGAAAGAAGAAATTTTAACTACCTGCCCTATTTGCACTCTTAATGAGCATGAATTCAAACAAATAGGTTCTAATGATTTTCATAATGCCCATGCATACTTTTATATTAACGATATTGATACATCTTTTGATCTTGTTTCTAAATTAATAGAACGACAGAAATATAAGAAACTACAATTCAATCTTATCTTATATGCCCTGAAAGGGAAAATTTTAAGAGAAAAAAAACTATACGGTGCTTCCTTAAAAAACTTAAACCTAGCTATTGCCGCAGGAGAGTTATGCAATAGTAGATATGTACCAACTTTACATACCAGCATAGCCGAGATTTATATCATTCAGGAATCTTATCAAAAAGCGGTTAAAATTCTTGAAGATTGGAAGTCTAATGCCCCTGTTGAAAGTATAAATGCCAGTACCAATTTTCATAACCTAGGTCTTTGTTATATACTTCTAAAAGAATATGATAAGGCTGAAGAAAATTTATTAATGGCCTATCAATTAAATAATAAAGCCAAAGATACTTTAGGACTTGCAGAATCCTTTCTCGATATTGCAAATCTCTATTACACCCAATATAAAGATGACCTGGCATTCCCCTATTTTGTTAAGGGATTGGCATTTGCAAAACGGGCTAACGATCTTGATGTATTATCGAATGCGCACTTTAATCTTTCTGTAGTGCATGAAAATAAAAAAGAATTCGAAAAGGCACTTGAACATCGTAAAGCATACGAAAAAATACAAGATAGTATCTGGAATCGCGATAAAATATTTCAGCTCGCACAAAATGATAAAGGAATAGCTATTGCAGTAAAAGAAGAAATACTTAAAGCAGAGATTTTAAAAAAGCAACTGTACAGCATGTTAACTGGTTTTTTTTGATTTTGATTATTAGTGGCGGATATTTTATACATAAAGTCATTAAACAGAAAAAAGTAATTACACAATTAAACGCTACTAAAGACAAATTGTTCTCTGTACTTACCCACGATTTAAAAACCCCCATGCAGTTTATTCAAAACAAGTTATTTACTATTATCAATGAAAGTGACAAGGCCGCATTCGATCAGAAAGTATGTAAGCAGCTGGTCATGGATAGTTATCAGCTCTCCAAAAAAACAGCATTGCTCATGGATAACACATTGCATTGGGTATTAAAAAGTAAAGACCAACTCCTTTTTAACCGACAAAAATTAACATTGATATCTGTAGTTAATCAGGTGGTGCATAATTACACTCCAATGTTAAAAGAAAAAGAAATTCAATTAATTTATAATGTCGATCCATTGGTAAAAGTGTATGCCGATCTTAATTCCTTAAAAATCATTATCAGAAATATTTTGGATAATGCCATTAAGTTTTCTTTTCAACAAGGAACTATTATCCTAAATGGAGTTACAAAGACTAACGAATACCTGCTGTGCATCAAAGATCAAGGTATGGGGTTTAAAAAAAAACAAACTTCTGCTAAAAGTGTTTTTATTTTAACCTCTACACCAGATACCGACGGTAAAACTGGTACAGGACTAGGATTACAACTGTGTAGAGAATTGACAAAAAAAAACAAAGGGATTCTAACTATTAAAAGTGATCTAAAAAAAGGCACCGAGGTGGTTCTCACCTTGCCCCTCTATAAAAATCAAGAAACAGATGAAAAAAATACAAATTCTGGTTTTAGAAGACAATAAAGATGATATTGAAGCGCTAATGGTCGCACTTCCGACAAAAACTTTTGAAATTGCCGGAGTAGCTAAAACCCTTAAAGATGCAATAATTCTCTATAAAACCCTGAACATTGATATTGTTATCATCGATATTTTTTTACAGGGAGAACCGATAGGAATAACATTTGCTAGCCGAATTGGTACATCCTACAGTCCCAAACCTTTTATTTTCTTAACCAGCTCGATTGATAAAAGTATTTTTGAAAAAGCAAAACTCACTGCCCCTTATAACTATCTAATTAAACCCTTTAATACACCCGAGCTATTATTTTCCATAGAATTGGCATTGGAACAATTTGCAAAAAAAGAAGGCGCTTTTGATAACAAAGAGCCTGTTTTTATTACCGATTCTTTCTTCGTAAAGGATGGGCAATCCCTTGTAAAACTTAGCCCTGATGACATCCAGTACATCCAGGTAGATGGCCCTTATTGCAATATGGTTACAGATAAAGGCAAATACATCCTCCAAATTTCATTGAGTAAGTTCATGAAAGAGTTACCAACTAATCAGTTTTTAAAAACACATCGTAACTATATGGTCAATACAAAAAAAATCAAAGCCATTTATCCCTATGATAATTTGATTTTATTAACGGGAGAGAAAAAAATAATACTAAGCCGTAGATATAAAGAAGCTTTTTTAAAAAATTATAAAATATTTAGGTGAACTACCCTAGAGCTAGTCGCGAATACAAGAATCTTACTAATTTCCCTGTCTATTAATAGTTTTGGCAGATAGAAAATCTATACGTTCTTATGTCACATATCATACTATAGGTTCTGTCCAAGCTCATTGGTAGTTTCGTTTCAAATAGGTATTCACCTAAGGCTTAGAACACATAGCTTAAAAATGTAGATACTCCATGGCCACCGAAAGTTAGGATTACGGGAATGAGAATGACTTTTCTCCAAACAAAAAAGAGCTTCCAAAATTAGAAACTCTTTTTACATATAACTTAATAACTTTTTTATTTCGTTTTTGCCACTGGCTCTTTCAATTTCAAGCTCATTTCCATAGAAATAGCAGAACGCTCGTACTTAACCTTGCCAGACATTGTTTCTATAACGCAACTTCCATCTTTATCGTTAAGTTCTAAAATTTTACCATGCAATCCACTTTTAGTAATAACCCTATCTCCTTTTTTTAATTCGGCAGCAAATTTCTTTTCTTTTTTTGCACGTTTCATTTGCGGTGCAATCATAAAAAAATACACAACTACAAACATTAATATAAATGGCATAAACTGCCCTATTCCTTCTCCCATCTTATTTAGCTTGAATTGTTGGCGTTACTTGTTTCTTTGCATTAGGATCTGGTTTTACAAAAGCTGTAATTTTTACAGTTTCCGATCCCTTTTCTGTGTTGGCAGTAACCGTTATTGTTTTAGAAACCTTGTTAGTTCCGCTTCCATTAAATTTAACAGAAAACTGTCCCGATGCTCCCGGTGCTAAAGGTTCTCTACTCCAGTCTTGAGGAACTGTACATCCACAAGTACTTTTAATATCTGTAATAACTAAAGGAGCATCTCCTGTATTTTTATATTTAAATATTGTTGAAACTGGTGTTTTAGCTTCTATTTCTCCAAAATCATGCTCTTTTTTGTCAAACTCGATTTTTGGAAGCTTAGATGCACTTGCATCTCTTACCGCAGCTGCAGCTACATTATTCTCATCAATTTTTTTAGCAGCATTTTCTTTACAAGAAGTAAATGCTATTAAGCATAGTGCACTTAATCCTAATATTATTTTTTTCATTTTTGAACTTTTTGTCATTTGTGATGTAAAAATAGTAATTATTTAATCTATTAAAAATTTTTATGTCCTTCTTAACAGAAGATTACAGTAATCCTCTACCTACCTTATTTAACTTTCCATCTGCATCATATTCTTTAACTAATTTATCTAAGATTCCATTTATAAATATGCTGCTTTTTGGCGTAGAATATTCCTTGGCAATTTCCAAATACTCATTAATGGTAACTTTTACAGGTATTGATGGAAAGTTTTTTAACTCATTAATAGCCATTTGTAACAATACATAATCTACATTAGCAATACGATCTGAATCCCAATTTTTGGTTTTTGCTTCAATCTCTTTGTTTATTAGTGATCTATTTAAAAGTGTTTTCTTAAACAAATCGACAGCAAACTTCTCATCGTCTATATCTTTATAAAGTTTAGGCGTAAAATGGCTTTCGGCCGAAGTTATTTTAACTTTTCTTAATAGCTTTAAAATGGTAGTATTTACTGTAGAAAGGTCATCTAACCAAGTTAAATTTTTATCTTCTAAATACTCATAAAGCTTCTCGTTAGGCGCAATAATATCTTTAAAGACGTCTATAATAAAACCTCTATCTTCTTTAAAGTCTGATACTCTCGTTTGCATATAATCTTTATACAAATCGCTTTTAACAATAGCTTTAAAAATAACATCTACATATTCACCATCTAATTCCCAGTTAGTTATTTTATGTGTCTCTAACTGATCTTTTAATTGCAGGTTATCTCTTAAAAGCTTAAGTAATTGATTATTTACAAACTTCTTATTAGGGTCTTTATCCTCTTTGGTTGCTAAATGTTTTTTTTGCTTTTTTTGTAAATCGTTTTCAGCTCTTTTTTGTACTTCGAGCAATAACGAGATTAATAAAAGGTACAAGTTGTACATATTATCTATACTAAATAATAAGAATTTCTGATCTTTAGAAAAATCGTCGCTCTCACTACCTTTAAAGGCATATAGGGTTTGCATTACTTTTACACGAATATGTCTTCTATTTAGCATAATTACAAAGAACTTAAGTTAAAAAATATGAAAGTTTTCATTGTTTTTTCTGCTGCAAAAATAATATTATTTTGAAAAGTATCTCCATGTTTTCTTTTTATTATTTAGATTAATATTTTAAGCTATATTTAACAACTACCTATTCAATATGCATCCGTTTTATTCTCATTAATACGTTATATTTGCTGTCCTGTTATTACCATGAAAGAATTACAACACTTAAATAAATACTTCTTAAAATATAAAACTCACCTTTTTATAGGTATGGTGATTACCGTTGCAGCTAGAATTTTTTTGCTTTTTACACCACGTTATGTAAAACAGATTTTTGTAATCGTTGAAAAAGCTTTAAAAGGTGATATCGCTCAAGAGGTTTTTAAAGCTGAGTTATTAGTAGCTATTCTTTATATTATTGGAGCAGCCATAGTAGGTAGTATACTTACCTTTTTTATGCGTCAAACTATTATTAATGTATCGCGTTATATTGAATTCGATTTAAAAAACGAAATTTATAACCAGTACCAAAAGCTCTCTTTAAATTTTTATAAAAAGAACAGAACGGGAGACTTAATGAACCGTATTACTGAAGATGTAAGCAGTGTACGTATGTATGCAGGCCCTGCTATTATGTACAGTATAAACACCTTCACACTGTTTGTCATAGTAATTATTTATATGATTAATGCCTCTCCAAAATTAACACTGTATACCATTTTGCCATTACCAATTCTTTCTGTAATTATATATAAATTAAGCAAAGAAATACATAAACGCAGCACCATAGTTCAAGAATACCTATCTAAGCTCTCCACATTCACTCAAGAATCTTTTAGTGGTATTTCTGTAATTAAAGCATATGGTATAGAGCCACAAACATCAACAAACTTCAACGCACTTGCGTCTGAAAGTAAAGAAAAACAAATACGTTTAGCACGAGTACAGGCTTGGTTTTTTCCCATGATGATTTTACTTATAGGTACAAGTAATTTATTAGTTATTTATATTGGTGGTATGCAATACATTGATGGTGAAATTGAAAGTTTAGGAACCATTGCAGAATTTATTATTTATGTAAATATGCTCACTTGGCCAGTAGCAACAGTAGGTTGGGTAACGTCTATTGTACAACAAGCTGAAGCATCACAAAAACGAATCAACGAGTTTTTAAAGATCGAACCCGAAATTAAAAACACGAAAAACATAAATACAGAAATCACTGGAGATATTATTTTTAAGAATGTGTCTTTTACGTATGATGATACAAATATTCAAGCATTAAAAGACATCAGTTTTAATGTAAAAGTAGGAGAAACACTAGCTATTATAGGTAAAACTGGGTCTGGTAAATCCACTATTTTAGATTTAATAGGTAGGCTTTATGATATCGATAAAGGGGCTATAAGCATTAACAAAACAAATATTGAAAAGCTCAATTTAATTAATTTAAGGGATCATATTGGTTATGTTCCACAAGATGCTTTTTTATTTTCTGACTCTATAAAGAACAATATAAAGTTTGGAAAAGAGGATGCTACTGATGATGATGTTATTAGTGCAGCAAAACATGCTCAAGTACATAAAAACATTATGAAGTTTAATGATGGATATAATACAGTATTAGGGGAACGCGGAATCACACTTTCTGGAGGACAAAAGCAGCGTGTCTCTATTGCTAGAGCAATTATAAAATCTCCAAAAATATTACTCTTCGACGATTGTTTATCGGCTGTAGATACAGAAACAGAAGAAAAAATATTGAAAAACCTTAATAAAATCTCAAAAGGAAAAACAACAATCATTGTAAGTCATAGAGTTTCTTCTGCTAAAAACGCTGATAAAATTATTGTTCTGGATAATGGTGAAATCGTTCAGGAAGGTACGCATGAAACTCTTATAAACACAGATGGTTACTACAAACATCTGTACTTAAAGCAATTAAGCGAAACAACTTCAAACAAATTTTAAAATTACTAAAATCACGATTTTAAATAGCTTTCTGTTTTTTTAATTTAATGCAATAAAAAACGGTAATTTAAAAAGAAACTTGATAATTTGTTGGTTAGTAACGGTTTTTTTTAGATTTTTGATACACAAAACGATAATTAAATAAACTTCTATACAATATGAACAATAATGGTATGATGGAGAGAGAAGAGATTTTTTCGAAAGTATTAAGAGCTGGAAGACGTACTTACTTTTTTGATGTAAGAGCTACTAAGGCTGATGATTATTACTTGACTATTACTGAAAGTAAAAAGTTCACTAACGACGATGGATCGTTTCATTACAAAAAGCACAAAATATATATTTATAAAGAAGACTTTTCTGAATTCAAAGATATATTAGCTGAAATGACTGACTATATCATAGAAAAAAAGGGAGATGAAGTTATTAGTGAGCGTCACCAAAAAGATTTTAAAAAGAATTATGAAGTTAAAGATTCTGAAGAATCATCAACTGACGACAACTCACACAAGTCTGCCGAAAGTTTTACTGATGTGGATTTTGATGATATATAATTAAACAAACTGTTTGTTTAATTAAAACCGCTATACAATTGTAGCGGTTTTTTTATGACTTTAATGACCTTTCGATTGCAGGTTAGGTCGCTATTTATAAAACAAGTAACTAATAATATGTATAGCTATCAATCTAATTAAGCTACTGGAGTACCATTTTCTACTTGATTTTCGGGATTTAGAAGTATTACGCCTTTACCATTCACAGCACCCAGTACCAGACATTCACTCATAAACTTAGCAATTTGTTTTTTAGGAAAATTTATAACCGCGACTATTTGCCTTTGTAATAAATCTTCTTTTTTATAAAGTGTGGTGATTTGTGCAGATGATTTTTTAATGCCTAAATCTCCAAAATCTATGGTGAGTTGATATGCCGGATTTCTTGCTTCCGGAAAATCGTTAACTTCAATAATAGTTCCTATTCGTAAATCTACTTTAGTAAAATCTTCAAAAGTTATTATATCATTCATTTTTTAAAAATACAATTTCCCAAATAAACTTTAAAATGGTCGCAACAAATTTCGGCAATTACTTTAAGGTTTATTTGGTAATTAATGACGAACTTTGATAAAATTTAAACTTTTATGGCAAGGACACCTTCTAATATGCTTCCTTTAGGAACCCAAGCACCATTTTTTAATTTATTTGATACTGTATCTGGGAAAGATTTATCGCTTGAGCAATTAAAAGGAGATTTGGCTACAGTAATTATGTTTATATGTAATCATTGCCCATTTGTTATTCATGTAAACCCAGAAATAGTTGCAATTGCAAATTCATATACTAAAAAAGGTATTAGTTTTATTGCTATTTCCAGCAATGATGTTATTAACTATCCACAAGACAGTCCTGAAAACATGACCATTCATGCAAAAAACGAAGGGTATACATTTCCATATTTATATGATGAAACACAAGATATAGCAAAGGCTTATGATGCAGCATGTACTCCCGATTTTTATGTTTTCGATGCTGGTTTAAAACTAACTTATAGAGGGCAACTAGATGATTCGCGCCCGGGAAATAATATCCCTGTTACAGGTAAAGACCTAAGACATGCCTTGGATTGCTTGATCGAAAACAAGGAGAATACTTCTCCGCAAAAACCTAGTATTGGTTGTAATATTAAGTGGAAAAATAATTAACGTGAGTTTGGTTTGAAATTGACTATTCAAAAGCACTGAAGTCAATGTTTATCACCTCTAGTACTTCGGTTTCGTTCAAGACAACCTTGAGGAAGGCCTCGAAATCTTCTTTTCGATTAAAAGCGTAGCTGCCAAAAACCAACATCGAGCCACTCACCAAACTTTAGTCCAACTTCTTTAAAATGGGCTACTTTTTCAAATCCAAATTTTTCATGAAGCTTAACACTCGCATCGTTTGGTAAGGTTAAGCCTCCAAGGACAATATGGTAATTTTGTTGTCTTAATTGCGATAATAATTCGGTATATAGTTTAGAACCGATTTGTTTTCCTAACACACCATGTTTCACATATACTGTAGATTCTACTGTATGCTTATACGCCGGTTTGGGACGCCATTTACTTCCATATGCATATCCTAGAATTTCATTATTCTCCTCGAAAACAATGAATGGATAATCCGCATTTATCTTAGTGATTTTATCTTTAAAGGTATGTAAAGGCAAGGCTTCATCATCAAAAGTAACTATAGAATTTAGTACATAGTAATTATAAATTTCTAATAGTTGTTCAGTATCATCTATGTGTACAGATCTAATCATTTTACTGTGACTCCTTCTTTAGAATGTTCAGCCTTTAATGTGCACAAAATATTACCAAACTTTAAATCCAATTATTACGTTTCAATAAGTTCTCTATATGAGCATAATGATGATTGCTATGCCACGCATAATTTCCAATATTATAACTTAATAATACTTCAGAATTTGTTTCAGGATGTATAAAACTCTTATTCAAATCGTCTTGAGATAATGTTTTTAACAAATAAACAAGTTTAAAATGTATGGCTTTTATATGATTCATTGACATTTCTATAGACGCTGTTTTAGAATCTATAAGCTCTGCCCAACGGTCTTCGAAATAAGCTTTTATAAGAGGTTTATCTTCTGTTAATGCCCATTTAAATCTGGTATAACTATGGTGGTGACTATCTGACACATGATGAATTACCTGCCTTATTGTCCAACCTCCAGGCCTATACACTGTATCCAGTTGTGTGTCTGTTAGGTTTTTAACAAGATTTTCCAAGCGGTTAGGAAAATGTTCTAATATAGAAATCCAGCTTTCTATATGTTGTGTAGATATATTATTTGGGCATTCAAATTGTCCAATTGGGTATTTAAGGTTTTGAAGTTCTTGTTCAGTCATGTGAACAAAAATATGAATTATTATGTAATCTCTATCAAACCATTTTTTACATAGTTAACAGCTGCATACAACGAATTAAATCTTTTAATTTTATTATTAAAAAATAAATTTTCAACCATAACTCCCAACTTCGCTGTTTTTTGGCCTAAAACAATAAGATATCCTTTTAAATCATAATTGTTCTCAAAAAATTTCAACCAATCTGATGCTATGATTGAATAGGAATTAATTCTATTAGAAATAAGAATAAGATCTTCTCCATTAGTCCCTAAAAAATCTGTTACATCCTTAACAAAAAATTTAGCATGATCTTCCCAATTAAGAACAATACCTTCATTAATTTCAGAAATTATGTATCCTTGAAATACAAATATATTACCAAAAGTATAATTAAATTCTTTGATAACCTCTGTATATAAATTTGTATCTTTTACACTAACCATGGCACAAAAGTATCTTTATAAAAACTTAAAAATGAAAATAATCGATAAACCAAACAAATAAGCGCTTTGTAAGATGAAATCAATAATTATGGGTATTAAAGACAATTTCTTGTATAAAAAAACACCTACAATTAGGTGCCTTTAAAAGTTTATATGTGTATATGTAAATTATTTCACATCCATCAACTCAACGTCAAAAATTAAAGTAGCATCTGGTGGAATAACGCCTCCAGCTCCTCTACTTCCATATCCTAAATGACTTGGTATTACAAAACGTGCTTTGTCTCCTACTTTTAATAAACCAACGCCTTCATCCCAACCAGGTATAACTTGTCCAACACCCAACGGAAAATCGATTGGTTCGTTACGCTTGTATGACGAATCGAAAACAGTTCCGTCTGCTAATTGTCCTTTGTAGTGAACCGATACTGTTTTACCTACCTCAGCATTTACGCCATTCCCATCTTGAATTATTTGGTAACGTAAACCACTTTCTGTTTTACTAAACCCTGCTGCTATTTTTTCTAATTCTGCTTCAGCTGCTTGTTTCGCTTCTGCTAATCTTTTTTCTCTGGAACCTTCAAAAGTTCTGAAAGATTCAACAGCATTGTAAGCTAAAGCATCACTCCCTACACGAATAATTTCTAAACTGTCAATAGCGTCTCCTTGTGCTATAGCATCAACAACATCTTGCCCTTTAGTTACTTTACCAAAAACTGTATGATTGTTATCTAACCAAGGTGTTTCTATATGAGTGATAAAAAACTGACTTCCGTTGGTTCCCGGCCCGGCATTCGCCATAGATAATATTCCAGGAGCATCATGTTTTAAATCTGGGTGAAATTCATCATCAAATTGGTATCCTGGATTACCAGAACCTGAACCTTGTGGACAGCCTCCCTGAATCATAAAATCTGGAATAACTCTATGAAATTTTAAACCATCATAATAAGGTGTCCCTTGTGGTTTAACTTTGTTTTCAAGATTTCCCTCTGCTAAAGCTACAAAGTTACCTACCGTTCCTGGTGTTTTTTGATATTCTAAAACAACAAGAATCTCCCCTTTTGTTGTATTAAATTTTGCGTATAAACCGTCTTGCATTTTTTTAATTTTTAAGTCCCTATAATTATCGGGAAAGCAAAGATAACTAGGTTTTACGAATTAAGAATTAAGAATTTTGATTTTTTGAAGTTTTGTTATACAGAGATTTGCAAAGTTTCAATGAGACTCACAGAGATAGGTTCTATGGATATTAAAACCCAAACATTTTATTCTTTCTGACACGAATTTCACTAATTCGCACTAATACCTAAAACATTATATGAAGTAAACTGTAACTGAATACTGCTTACTGGACACTGAATACTAAAACCTAATTCGCCACTTCGCTTATAAATTTAATACGGTATAGGCGTAGTTCTTCATCATCGTAATCACCATCAAACTCTTCAATGGCATCATCAATTTTATCTGACTCTGATTCCATAAAATAATCATGAATCTCCTCTTGCTGATCTTCATCCAGAATATCATCTATCCAATAACTAATATTCAATTTAGTACCGGAATAAACAATGACTTCCATTTCTTTAATAAAATCTTGCATAGACATCCCTTTTGATGATGCAATATCATCTAAAGGTAGTTTTCTATCTATATTTTGAATAATGTACAGTTTATTAGCTGAATTAGTTCCTGTTGACTTTACAACCAAATCGTCTGGACGTACAATATCATTTTCTTCAACATAATTAGAAATTAATTCTACAAAATCTTTACCATATTTTTTGGCTTTACCTTCTCCAACACCATGAACATTTGATAATTCTGTTAAATTAATCGGGTATTTTAAAGCCATATCTTCAAGTGAAGGATCTTGAAAAATAACAAACGGTGGTACGCCTAACTTTTTTGCATTCTTTTTACGCAAGTCTTTAAGCATTCCCATTAACACGTCATCTGCTACTGCTCCTCCTCCTTTTGCCGCTGTAATGATGGAACCATCTTCTTGCTCTCCTTCATAGATATGGTCTTCGGTCATCATAAACGACACCGGATTTTTTATAAAAGATTTACCACTCTCGCTTAGCTTAATAACACCATAGGTTTCAATATCTTTTCTAAGGAAACCTGCAACTAATACTTGTCTTAATAACGCCATCCAGTATTTGTTGTCTTTATCCTTACCTTTTCCAAAAAACGGTTGCTCATTGGTTTTATGAGAATTAATTAAAGCATTCTCTTTTCCAATAATAACATTTACCAAATCTTTAGACTTATATTTTTCGTTTGTTTTCTCTATAGTTTCTAATAATACGACAACCTCTTCCTTAGCTTCATGCTTGTTTTTTGGATGTCTAACATTGTCATCCATATCACCACCTTCTCCCGTTTCATTATCAAACTCTTCACCAAAATAATGTAAAATAAATTTTCTTCTGGAAATAGATGTTTCTGCAAATGCAATGACTTCTTGTAATAATGCTTGACCTATTTCTTGCTCTGCAACTG
Organism: Flavivirga aquimarina; assembly: GCF_030540835.1. Classification (GTDB taxonomy): domain Bacteria; phylum Bacteroidota; class Bacteroidia; order Flavobacteriales; family Flavobacteriaceae; genus Flavivirga; species Flavivirga aquimarina. Next base: position 151,150 of record NZ_JAUOEK010000120.1, read on the forward strand.
GCTTACCAGACATGAATTTTTCTAATTTTTCAATGTCTTTATAAGCATAATATGCCAAACAATGGCCTTCTCCACCATCACGCCCTGCTCTACCGGTTTCCTGATAATAACTTTCTATACTTTTAGGAATATCATGATGTATTACAAAACGCACATCTGGTTTATCTATTCCCATACCAAAAGCAATAGTAGCTACTACCACATCTACATCTTCCATTAAGAACTTATCTTGATAGCTCGATCTTGATTTTGCATCTAATCCTGCATGATACGGAACAGCTTTAACACCATTTACCTGTAATACCTGTGCTAGTTCTTCTACCCGCTTTCTACTTAAACAATAAACAATACCTGACTTGCCTTCATTTTGTTTTATGAATCGAATAATATCGACATCTACGTTTTTTGTTTTTGGTCTAACCTCATAATATAGATTAGGTCTATTAAAAGAAGCTTTAAAGGTTTTTGCATTATTAATCCCCAAATTCTTTATAATATCTTCCTGAACTTTTGGAGTGGCTGTGGCTGTTAAACCAATAATAGGAATATTATCGCCTATTCTACTAATTATTTGGCGCAAATTTCTGTATTCTGGTCTAAAATCATGGCCCCATTCACTAATACAGTGCGCCTCATCTATGGCCATAAAAGATATATTTACAGAACGTAAAAACTCAACATTTTCTTCTTTTGTTAAAGACTCTGGCGCAACATAAAGTAATTTAGTGATACCATTTACAATATCTTCTTTAACACGCTTTACTTCTGTTTTATTTAATGATGAATTTAATACGTGAGCAATACCTTCTTCATTAGAAATGCCTCGAATGGCATCTACCTGATTTTTCATTAAAGCTATTAATGGTGATACCACAATAGCGGTTCCTTCTTGCATTAACGCCGGTAATTGATAACAGAGAGATTTACCGCCACCTGTTGGCATAATTACAAATGTATGATTTCCTGATAAGATACTTTCTACAACATCTTCTTGCAAGCCCTTGAATTGATTAAACCCAAAATTTTTCTTAAGAGCAGAATGCAAGTCACTTTTTGCTATTAACATGAATTAATAAAAATTTATTTACTTATTATCACACCAAAAATATTAAAACTTTACCGTTTAATTTATTAGTGTATTTAGAGACCCCCTCATATTTTTTTTCGTTAGTTTTGTAACGAAAATCCAAATTACAACAAAATTTAATTTGACTACCATTAAAGATAATAAAATCTTTAAAATCATCAACTAAAAAGATATAAATTTTGAATAGTAAAAATTCTATTATACAAACTGCAAAATTAACTATTAATACAGAAAGTGAAGCTATTTCTAATCTTTCTAACTTAATAACAGACGATTTCGCAGATGCTGTACAACTTATTTACAACTCCAAAGGTCGTGTTATTATTACAGGAATTGGTAAAAGTGCCATTATTGCTAATAAAATTGTAGCTACATTAAATTCTACCGGAACACCATCTGTTTTTATGCATGCTGCAGATGCTATTCATGGTGACCTAGGACTTATTTTAAAGGACGATATTGTTATTTGTATTTCTAAAAGTGGTAATACACCAGAAATTAAAGTTTTAATACCACTAATAAAAAGTGCCAATAATAAAATGATTGCTATTACTGGAAATAAAGATTCTTTTTTAGGACAACAAGTTGATTATGTTTTAAATGCATTTGTTGAAAAAGAAGTTTGCCCAAATAATTTAGCCCCCACTACAAGTACTACAGCCCAATTAGTTATTGGTGATGCATTAGCGATTTGCTTATTAGAATTACGTGGCTTTACTAGCAACGATTTTGCTAAATACCATCCTGGAGGCGCCTTAGGGAAAAAATTGTATTTACGTGTTCAGGATATTTCATCGGTAAACGAAAAACCTAAAGTAACTCCAACGACTAACATAAAAGATATTATAATAGAAATTACTGAAAAAATGTTAGGTGTAACTGCTGTTGTAGAAAACGATAAAATTATAGGTATTATAACTGATGGTGATCTACGTAGAATGCTAAGTAAAGTAGATGATTTTTCTTCATTAACTGCTCATGATATTATGAGTGCAAACCCAAAACGTATTAATGCAGAAGCTATGGCAGTTGATGCCTTAGATATTATGGAAACTAATGGTATTTCTCAATTATTAGTTGAAGAAAACGGAAAATATGCCGGTGTGGTACATTTACATGATTTAATTAAAGAAGGTATAATATAATGGCAAAAAAGGATATAAATGAGATGTCTTTTTTAGATCATCTGGAAGACTTACGGTGGCATTTAATTAGAATTTGTTTAGCTGTTATAATCGTAGCAACTTTTGCTTTTATTTTTAGTAGATTTATTTTTGATGTTATCATTTTTGCGCCTACTAAAATGAATTTCCCAACCTATGATTTTCTTTGCAATGCAGCAAATTTCATAGGTATTAATACCACTTTTTGTGCTGAAGAAATGCCTATGATAATACAAAACCGTACTATGGCTGGGCAATTTTCAGCAGATATTTGGACAGCCATTTTAGCAGGGTTTGTCATTTCCTTTCCTTATGTTATTTATCAATTATGGAAGTTTATTAGTCCTGGTTTACACAGTAATGAACGTAAGCACTCCCGCGGTTTCATCATCATTTCATCACTCCTATTCTTTATTGGTGTATTATTTGGTTATTACATTGTAACGCCATTATCACTTAATTTTTTAGCAAATTATAGTATTTCAGAGATAGTAGACAACCAAATAGATATTAGTTCTTATATCGCTTTGGTGCGTTCTTCTGCATTAGCTTCCGGACTTATTTTTGAGCTACCTATTATTATCTACTTTTTAACTAAAATAGGATTGGTAACTCCCGAAATATTGAAAAAATACAGGAAATATGCCTTAGTAATTGTATTAATTTTATCTGCTATTATTACACCACCAGATATTGCAAGCCAAGTCATTGTGGCCATTCCGATTATAATTTTATACCAAGTGAGTATTTATATTTCTAAAATTGTTATTAGAAATCAAAAAAGAAAAGAAAAACAACATGTCTGATATTGTTAACGAGTTTAATGCATATCGTTCTAAAATGAACGATAAAATTTTAGCAGATAATAATAAAGTAATTAAGCGCATCTTTAACTTGGATACTAATGCTTATGCAGAAGGCGCTTTAGATATTAAAACTAAAGAACTTTTAGGCTTAGTAGCCTCTACTGTTTTACGTTGCGACGATTGTATAAAATATCACATGGAAACCAGTTACAAAATTGGTCTAAAAAAAGAAGAAGTTGTAGAAGCTTTAAGTATTGCAACTTTGGTTGGCGGAACCATTGTTATTCCTCATTTACGTCGCGCTTACGAATTTTGGGATGCATTAGAAGCCAATAAATAAATAAAATTTACGTTATTGCAGTTATGATTTTAAAAGCTGAAAATTTAATGAAGTCCTACAGTGGGCGAAAAGTGGTTAAAGATGTTTCTCTTGAAGTAAATCAAGGAGAAATTGTTGGTCTTTTGGGACCTAATGGTGCTGGAAAAACGACATCTTTTTACATGATTGTTGGCTTAATAAAACCCAATGGCGGTCATATCTTTTTAGATAATACCGAAATTACTAAATACCCTATGTACAAACGCGCACAAAATGGTATTGGTTATTTAGCACAAGAAGCTTCTGTTTTTAGAAAATTAAGTATAGAAGATAATATTTTAAGTGTCTTACAACTCACCAAACTTAGCAAGAAGGAACAAAACCATAAAATGGAGTCTCTTATTGAGGAATTTGGTTTAGGACATATTCGTAAAAGCCGTGGTGATTTATTATCGGGAGGAGAACGTCGACGTACAGAAATTGCCCGTGCTCTAGCAACCGATCCTAGTTTTATTTTATTAGATGAACCATTTGCAGGTGTAGACCCTGTAGCTGTTGAAGATATACAACGTATTGTTGCACAACTTACCAAAAAAAATATTGGTATTTTAATTACCGACCACAACGTACAAGAAACACTTGCTATTACAGATAGAACCTATTTAATGTTTGAAGGTAGTATTCTTAAAGCAGGAAAACCTGAAGAGTTAGCAAACGATGAAATGGTTCGTAAAGTATATTTAGGTCAAAACTTCGAACTTCGTAAAAAGAAAATTCGGGATTAGATACTAAGTACCATCTAATTATTTTTCACTTTCTCTATTTGCCATTCCTATCTTTCGTATCCGATCAAGATAAACTTAAGCAGGAATATACTTTTTAGTTCTACAGACTTACTTTTTCGTTTTTTTCAATTCATTTATATAATGAACCCTTAAACTAAGTCAACTCCTCTGTTTTTTAATCAGTTTCAAAATTTTCTTTCATTCCTCTTCTCTCCCCCCAAGAATGACAAGAACAAACTGCCTATGAATAATTTATTTATGCTTGGTTATTTCAAAATTTATTATATCTTTATGATATCAAAATAATATCATTTTAAATTAAACACAAACTTATGAAATCAGAAAAAATAATCACCCCCACAGATGGCTATTCAATGCTATTTATTTTCTTTATTACGCTTTTTGTAAGCATTACAATAATAATTTTAACTGGAAGTTTATTCTTTATAATACCTTTTACTATTTCTATTTTCATTTTTAAAGGTTTCATTATGGTTCAGCCAAATAACTCTAGAATATTACTGCTATTTGGAAAATACGTAGGGACAATTAACAAGAATGGTTTCTATTGGATAATTCCATTTTATACTAAAAAGAAGATTTCGCTACGCGCTCGTAATTTTGATAGCGAACGGTTAAAAGTAAATGATAAACTCGGTAATCCAATTATGATTAGTACAATACTCGTTTGGCGAGTTCTTGACACTTATAAAGCAGCTTTTGATGTTGATAATTATGAAAATTTTGTACGAGTGCAAACAGACGCAGCTGTTAGAAAATTAGCAAGTATATATCCTTATGATAATTTTGCAGATGAAGGGCATACAGAAGATATTACTCTACGCTCTAGCGTTAATGAAGTTAGCGAAGCTTTAGAAAAAGAAATTGACGAGCGCCTATCTATTGCAGGCATTGAAGTACTGGAAGCCAGAATAGGTTATTTAGCTTATGCTCAAGAAATTGCAAATGCGATGTTAAAACGTCAACAAGCAACAGCCATAGTTGCCGCAAGACATAAAATCGTAGAAGGTGCAGTAAGTATGGTAGAAATGGCTCTTGAAGAATTAGGAAAAAAAGATATCGTTGATTTAGACGAAGAACGAAAAGCGGCTATGGTCAGTAACTTATTGGTTATCCTTTGTGGTGATAAAGATGCTTCTCCTGTTTTAAATACTGGCACTTTAAATCAATAAAATGAGGATTTTTAAAGAAGAACAGCGGTTTACACATACGCGGTTAATCATATTACTATGCATCTTTACTATGTTCTCTTTATTATTAATTACCAAGTTTTTTTTACAAGAGAACAATATGGGTTTACTCGAATTCATTAGTATTATTAGCTTGATTTTAATATCGGTAGGATTGATATTTATTTTTAAATTAAAAACTAGAATTGATAAAACAGGTATACATTATCAATTTTTTCCTTTTCATTTTAAAATGAAAACCATACTTTGGAAAAATATAAAACTAGCAGAAACAAAGAAATATGATGCTTTATCTGAATATGGTGGTTGGGTTCTAAAAGGCGGACTTCTACTTTGGAAAAAAAAGAATAGAATGGCTATAAATATAAATATGAAAGAGAATATGGGTATTCTAGTAACTCTTAACAACCGCAAAAAAATATTAATAGGCACTCAAAAGAGATTTGATGTAGATAACATTATAGCAAAATATTTACGTAAAAAATAAAATGGCAAAAAAGAAAGCTTTCGCGTTGCGAATTAATGAAGACATGCTAAAAGCTATTGAAAAATGGGCTGCGGATGAATTCCGCAGCACTAATGGCCAAATTGAATGGATGCTAAATGAAAGCTTAAAAAAAGCTAAACGTAATCCTAAAAATAAAGATTCAGAAGAAAAGAATTAATCACCTCTGCTTTCTTCGTCTACTTCATGTTTCTACGCTTTCAACAATTTCTTTTTAACAGTCTTAAATAGCTTAACTATTAAAAGAGCCGCAAACCCAACTAACAAGCCAACTATAAAATCTTTTATAAAAGAAGGCAAGACATCCAAAAAGTGATGAAAAAATTCAATATTATGAACAAATATACCCCCTGCTACCAAAATTAGAGCAATAGTACCAATTACAGACAGACTTTTAATAACAACAGGAAGTGCTCTAATTAAAAAGTTTCCAATAAACTTTGAAATACTCTTTTCTTTGCTGCTAAAACTAACAAGTTTGTATCCTAAATCATCCATTCTAACTATAAGAGCGACTATCCCATAAACACCTATAGTGGCTATTAAAGCTACAATTGTTACAACCAATATCTGAAACAAAAGCGGTTTTTCTAAAACAGTTCCTAAAGCAATAATTACTATTTCAACAGATAGAATAAAATCGGTAAAAATAGCTGATTTTATTTTCTTTTTTTCAAGAGTTAATTGGTCTTCCTTTGAAATGTTTGAATTATCAATAGTTTCTTTAGTGTCTTTATGAGGAACGAAAAATTCATATATTTTTTCTGCTCCTTCAAAAGCCAAATAAACACCTCCCAATACTAATGATAAAGTAACAGCCCACGGAGCAAAAGCACTTAGTAAAAAAGCTATTGGTAAAATAATTAATTTATTAAGCGCAGAGCCTTTAGTAATGGCCCACAAAACTGGTAATTCCCTAGAAGAAACAAATCCCGTAGCTTTTTCGGCATTTACCGCTAAATCGTCACCTAAAATACCTGCTGTCTTTTTTGTTGTAATCTTACTCATTGCTACAACGTCGTCCATTAAAACTGCTATATCGTCTAATAGTGCAAAAAAACCTGATGCCATTCTTAATTATTTGGATGTTAAATTGTCTAAAATCGACATGATTATATAAAGCAAAATAATAACAGGTATTGCAGCAAACTGTAATACAATTAATAATACGACACAAAGCATTATAAAAATATAGCGTGTAGCATTTGCTTTAAAGCTCCAATTTTCAAACTTTAAAGCAAATAGTTTAATATTGGCATTTAATATATAGCAACTTAAAAGAGTCAATCCAATTAAAAACCATTTATTTAGAATAATAGCATTAATAAAATCATTATTCTGAAATTCTATTATTAATGGTAATGACATTATTAACAAGGTATTTGCTGGAGTTGGCAAGCCTTTAAAATAACTTTGTTGTTCAGTATCTAAATTAAAATTAGCTAAACGATACGCTGAAGCTAATGTTATAAATAACCCTAAAAGTGGAAGTATTGGTAAGTTAAAGTCCAACCAATTAGTATTCGAAACCCATTCATTATTTACCTTATCTGAAGTGTGTACTGTTAACGATAATAACTTAAACATAATAATCCCTGGTACTAACCCACTGGTTATCATATCTGCAAGTGAGTCTAGCTGTAAACCTAACTCACTTTGAACCTTTAGCTTTCTGGCTGCAAAACCATCAAAAAAGTCAAAAAATATACCTAAAAAAACAAACAAAGAAGCGGTAATAAAATCATTATCAACCACAAGAATAACAGCAACACTCCCACATAATAAATTTAAAAGTGTTAGTGCGTTAGGAATATGTTGTTTCATATATAGTTTTTGTTGCTATTAATTACCATACTTACCTATAAACAAGCAAGTGTAATTGTTAAATATTAATTGATATAATTATTATAACAATTAAAGTTGTTTTGGTAAAAATAACAAACAAATATTGTGTAAAGCAAGTATTAAACAATATCTGTTATAATTTTAAGTTTATAGGTTATGTATTTTGCTCTATTTTAATCATAAAACGGCATATAAGAAACGCCCTTGTTTTTCACTTTACACACCTATAGTTAACTCATATCGTATTAGTTAATAGAATCGTGAGGAATAAATAAAATGAAAAACAGGTTAGTTTAATCTTATATTTTATGATTAAATTCGGTATTATGTGCATCTTTGTAAAAAAATTGCGATTGAAACCATATATCACCGTATTGTTTTGTACAATATCTGTATCAATATTTAGTCAAACTGTTAGGAAATATTCTAACGAGTTTATGAATATTGGGGTGGATGCTGCTGCTTTAGGTATGAGTAACGCTGTAACATCTCATACAGCAGACGTTAATTCTGGTTATTGGAACCCTGCCGGATTACTTAAAATTGAAGATAACCAATTAGCCTTAATGCACTCCAGCTACTTTGCAAATATTGCCAATTACGATTATGTCGCTTTTGCAAAGCCTTTGGATCAGCAAAGTGTTATTGGCATATCATTAATTCGTTTTGCTGTTGATGATATTTTAAATACGACTCAGCTTATTGATGAGCAAGGAAATATAAATTATGATAGAATTAGTTTATTTTCTACGGCAGATTATGGGTTAACTTTCTCGTATGCAAGACAGCTTCCTGTACAAGGACTAAATTATGGTATAAATGCCAAAGTAATACGACGCGTTATCGGAGACTTTGCCTCTTCATGGGGTTTTGGCTTAGATTTAGGTGTACAGTTTGAAAGTAATAACAATTGGAAATTTGGTGTTATGGCCCGCGATATTACTACAACATTTAATGCATGGGCCATAGATGAAGATGAGTTTGCTAAAATTCAAAATGCAGTAGCTGGTCAAAATCAAGAATTACCAGAAACTACCGAGATTACCATTCCAAAATTACAAATTGGCATCTCTAAACTAGTAGATTTCAACTATGATTATACATTGCTTACAGCAGTGAATTTAAATGTTCGTTTTGAAGAAAATAACGATATTATTTCATCGTCGTTTGCTAGTATAAATCCCGCTTTAGGTTTCGAGTTTGGCTACATAGATATGGTATATTTACGTGCCGGTATGGGGAATTTTCAAAATGAGAAACAATTCGATAATACAGAACAATTAAGCTTTCAGCCTAGCTTTGGTGTTGGTTTTAAATATAACGGTGTTCAAATAGATTATGCTTTCACCGATATTGGAGACCAAAGTGTTGCTTTATATTCAAATGTATTTTCATTAAAACTGGATTTTAGTATCTTTAGATAATATTTATTTGGATGCAAAAAACACTATTCTTTTTATTTCTTTTTTTATTTATTAAAATTAGTACTGCTCAGAAAAAGATATTATCTGCCGAAGCAGAAATTAGTACTTTAACTATTGGCTCCGGAACTTCTTTAAATGACTCTTTTGGCCATAGTGCTTTTAGAGTAAAAGATCCCTCTCAAGGACTTGATGTTGTATTTGGCTATGGTGAATACGACTTTGGTGCTTCTTATTTTTACTTAAAATTTGCACAAGGAAAATTAAACTACCTCATAGGGGTTGATCGTTACACAGACTTTTACGGAAACTATATAGCTCAAAATAGAACTATTAAAGAACAAGTTTTAAACTTATCTGAAAAAGAAAAACAAATACTGTTCGATTATTTACTAAACAATATTAAACCAGAAAACAGAAGGTATTTATACGATTTCTTTTTTGACAATTGCGCTACAAAAATTAAAGATGTTGTTAATATTAGTTTAAACAATTCCATTGTTTTCAATACACCAAGCGATTATAAAGAAACTACTTTCAGGACTTTAATTCAAAATAATCTCAATAGAAACTCTTGGGGGAGTTTAGGTATAGATATAGCCCTTGGATCAGTTATAGACAAAAAAGCAACTGCAGAAGAACATATGTTTTTACCAGAAAATATATTCAAGTTTTTCGAAAATGCATCAATAAACAACAATGACACGCCTTTAGTTAAAGAAAGTCGCATTTTATATTCTAAAAGAGAAACCCCAAAACCAAATACCTTTTTTACAAGTCCTCTTTTCATTTTAAGCATTATAGGAAGTTTAATCCTTTTTATAACCTATCAAGATTTCAAAAAAAAGAAACAGAGTGTCTGGCTAGACACTGCCCTCTTTAGCATCACAGGAATTATTGGAGTCTTGCTATTACTTCTCTGGTTTGCAACCGATCATAAAGGAACGCATCAAAATTACAACTTGCTATGGGCTTGTGTTCTTAATGTTTTTATTATTCGACAATTATTTAAGAAAAAAATAAGTACTTGGTTTATTAAATATTTGAAGTTTTTAATAATCCTATTATGCCTATTAACATTACATTGGATTATTGGTATTCAAGTATTTGCTATTGGATTAATCCCCCTATTATTGGCCTTATTTATTAGATATTTATATTTAATTTCTTACTACAATAGCAACTAATTCTATCTAGAGAAACTAAACTGCTATCATAAGATAATTTAAAAACTGAATACCATAACAGCAAACTGATTACCGATCACTGAATATTGCAAACTAAACTACTGCCCTCTAAAGAAAATCATAGTACTTATGGTTTTAACCAAAATATTTATATCTAAAAAGAAACTTTTATGCTTAATATAGTATAAATCGTATTGTAGCTTTAGTAAACTGTCATCAACCGAAGATCCATATCTGGTTTTAACCTGCGCCCAACCTGTAAGTCCTGGCTTAACAATATGGCGCGTCTCATAAAAAGGTAACATTTGCGATAATTCTTTAACAAAATATGGACGCTCTGGTCTAGGACCAATCAAACTCATTTCTCCCTTTAATACATTAATAAACTGAGGCATTTCGTCTAATCTAGAATGTCTTAAAAATCTACCAAAAGGAGTAACTCGGGCATCTCCCTTTTTAGCCCAAACGGCTCCTGCATTTTCAGCATTTTTAACCATGGTCCTATACTTCAAAATCTTAAATACTTTTCCGTTTTTTCCTATTCTATCTTGAGAATAAAAAAGAGGTCCTCGATTAGCTACGACATTTCCCAATAAAATAAGTGGAAAAAATAATACCCCTATAATAGTACCAGCTAAGGAAATAATAATATCAAAAAACCGATGAAAAAATGAGTATAATTTATTTTGATTACTTCTGCTAAATGGGAAATACTTATAAAAATCTTTACCTACAAATTGTACTGGTATACGTTGTGCCATCTCTTCATATACCTGTGTATATTCTTTTATAGAAAAACCTTCCTCTAAAAGAGAAATAAGTGAATAATAAATTTCTGAAGTAATAGATTCTGAATTATAACTTGCTATAACAATTTCTGATATATTTTTATCTTTAATTACTTGACGTATTTGGTCCGGCTTATACTCAGTAATAGCATTAAATTTGACAGATTCAAGGCTGTTCAGTTCACAATTAACAAAACCTATTATTTTGTAGTTCGGGTCTGAATTGTTAAAAGCTTCGATTATAGTTTCAATATTTGAAGTTTCACCAATAATTAATACTTTTTTATAAAATCTAGGTGAAACAATAAAGGCTATATAGGCATACCTCCATAAGAATAAGGCAATAAATATTGCAAAATAAAAGTATAATATTTGTAAGCGGTTATTTGGTAATATGGGCGTAAAAAACGGTGTTAAAAAGTAAAATAGAACAGTCATTGAAACCGTAAAAACTATACTTGCAAAAATCTTTTCAATTTTGCTGGACTTTTGCAAATCATAAAGCTCAAAAATGGTTCCAAATACCGAAACATATAAAATAAGTATAAAAACCCATGTCCAATTTTCTTTTGTTACGATAAAATAATCAAAATCAAATGTATGACTAACAAAATACAGAACTAGTAATATTGACATAATATCGAAAATACGTAATAGAATTTTACGCTCAGATATATTAAAATGTATGCTATAATTAGCCATCTTAGAAACTAAATTGAGGGGGCATAAAGATAAGTAAGTATTTTAACAATAAAACTAAAATTATTTTAGGACTTCATGCCATTGGTTCTTAACAATACTCCAATCTAATTGCTCTATCTCTTTTCTGGCATTTAAAGTCATTACTTTTGATTCTTTTGGCAAATTTAACACTCCATTAATCGCTTCAATAAATGCTTTTACTGAATTTGGTTCTACTAAAATACCTGTTTGTCCATCCTTTATTAAAAAAGGCATACCTCCTACATTAGTAGAGATAACCGGTAATCCCAATGCCATCGCTTCAATAACACTAACCGGCATATTATCAAAATTAGTGGTATTAATAAAAATGTTATAATCTTTAGATAGTTCTATCCATTCTTGTTTTGATAATTTCCCTGTAAAAGTTACTTCAACTTTTAATTCTTTTGCATATTCTATCGCTTCTTGCATACTTCCATCACTATCGGGACCAATCATACAAAGCTCTGCATCTATATTAATATCTTTTAAGCCTTTTAAAAGCTTGATTGCTAATAGAGGGTTATATATTTTTGAAAATGAACGCACCCATAGCAACTTTACTTTATCTAAAGACCTTTCTTGATATATATATTTGTTAAGTTCTATTGAATTTGGAATACAAATAATATTACTATATTCTAAATCCTCAAAATTGGATTGTATATATTTCGATGGTGCTATATTTTTATAGGCATAATTAAATATTGCTTTCGATAATCTAGGCGAATACTTTAAACGCTCCGGTAAATTCCCTCCACGTAAAATAGGGATGTATTTTAATTTAAAAAATCGACACAATTGACTCACAACCAGTGCGTAATAAAAATTAAATGTGCTATAGGTATCAATTAGGACAAAGTCTATCTGATTTCTATATTTAATAACACTATACATCATATCAAACATCCTAAGTAATTTATTTGTTTTACTTGAAGACGTTTTAACAGAAAATCCTTCAGCCTCTAATAACGCACCTAGAGTTTCAATTGAGGTTTTATTTTTCCCCTTGTTTGATAATTTGTTTCCTATGTAAAGGAGGTTTGTCATAATGTATATTTAATAAACATAATCCATAAATAAATGCCGGGGCTGCAATACGCATGGATGAATGGTTTATTGTTAAAAACCAAAACAAATAAAATGAATAGAAATAAATATTATTCCGATTCTGGACTCTAAAAAACAATGGACTTAACAATAATATTGAAAAAGCAATAATACCAAATATACCATGTTCTCCAACAATTCGACTCATTTCATTGTGTGATGCCGCTTTTACCCCTTCTTTTTGAAATCTCAATTCTTTGAGTTTTCCAACACCCACTCCTAAAAAAGGGTTTTCAAAAAACTCGTTAAGCTCGTTGGCAAAAAGATTTGTTCGCCCTGTTGTAACATCTTGCTTCTCTCTTCCTAATGCATCTTGATTACTATAACGTTTATCAATTAAACCTTCAGTATTCAAAGAACTAATGGACCAAGTTAACAACATACCTATTCCAAAAATAAATAAAGAAAAAAGTACTCTAAATCTAAGTTTATTATTGGCCTTAATATAGAAAGTTAAAACAAACATTAAAATAATAATGATTGCAACAAACACTCCTCCTCGGCTAAAAGTTATGATAGCCCGATACGCCATTAATGTTAAAATAGAAATGTTTACGACCTTCAAAAACATAGATTTTGATTGAAAAAACAATCTACCGGTTAAAAGAAAAACACCTAAACCTAAAACTGTAGACACTTGATTTGGGCCAAAACCTCCGGAAGCCTCAAAATTAGATTGAGTTCCAGAAAGAATATCTTTGATACTAGGGCTGTAAAAAAATAAGTATACAGTAATAGACATTAAAGGAAGTAACGCACCCAGTAATATATTTTGAAGGTCTTTTATATGTATTCTTCTATTATAACAATAAAGTGAAGTTACCCCTAAACATATCGGGCCGCTTAAATTAAATGCTATGGCCGTACGTACATTGGTATCGTAATCTAGTGTAAAAATTCCAACAATAATTCCCGGAACCAGTATTAATAAGTAAATAATATATTTATAAGATCTTTTTCCTATACCATCTCCCAAAGCCAAGCCTATTACAATAAATAGTATAATTAAATACTTTGATGATTCATAAAAAAAGTTGCCGCCTGTCATTCTTAAAAAAACTTCGGACCCCACAACATAAGCACAAGCAATCAATATATATATATGCCTTTTAGCATGTGAAGCCTGTGAAATTTTAAATAATGAAATACCAACAACAGCTAGAAAATAGAGGCTAGATAATGGCTTAAAGACAAAAATGCCAAAGCCAATACCAATATGCAATAAAACAAGATTAATATAATTATTAAAAATATTATTCTTCATAAATTGAAATCAAAGCCTTTATATTCTTTTCTACATTATAATTTGTTGCTATATTTCTATACAACATACTCCCATGACTTTTTCTTAAATCGTAATTGTTAATATAATTTAACAAGGCTTTTGAAAATTCCTTAATATCAACTTCAACTAAAGTCCCTTCATTTTCATTCCTTATTGCATGATTACAATACCCCACATTTGTCGCTATAACAGGTAATTTCGCCAATCCATACTCCAATAGAGTTAAAGGAAAACCTTCTGAGGATGACGTCAACACCCCTATATCACTCTGGTTTAAAACATAATGGATATCTTTAATTTGCCCATAGAAAAAGATATTATTCAAATTGTGTTCCCTAATGTAACCTTTTAATTCATTGGAATAGGCATCATCAAAATCTTTTCCGACCAAATGTAAACTCCATCCATCAATCAATTTACTTACCTCTTTAAACACTTGAAACAAAAATATATGATTTTTCGGGTGTCTAAGGTTAGCGACACAAATTAATCGTTTTCCAGCTTCCCCTTTTAAATGTGTTACTTGTTTTTCTTCCTTTTTTAAAACCGAAAAGTTAGATAAATAATATACTTTTTTACAATGTGTATTTATTTCAGCCCAATTTTTGAGATCATTATTAACTGTTATTATTTTTGAAAAAAAATAAGAACAATATATTAAAACTCGGTTTTTAGATTTACTAACAAGAATTCTATTTCCATTATGATCATGCCAAATTATCGATACGTTTCTATTTCTTAATTTTAAAAGAGAAGCAAAAAAATAAGATGTCGAATGAGCATGAACTATATCGATTTGATTCTTTTTTATAAAGCTATGCAATTTGTTCACAGCTTTAAAGTCCAAAACCTTTTTTCTATTTAAGAATAAATAACCTATGCCAGGCTTTATTTCTTGTTTTAAAGGCCCCTCTTTTCTTGAAGCACAAATAAACGAAGCTTCAATGTCATTAACTAAGTAGTTGGCATAGTTAACTGCTGTTCTCTCAGCACCACCAATTTGTAAAGAATCTATTAATTGAAGTACCCGCATACTATTTGAGTAATTTAATAATTTCTGTTTCAAACGCCTCTAACGTATATTTTTGTGACCATTTGCAAGCTGCTAATGACATTCTTCTTAGTTTATCCCTATCTTGTAAATCCTCTTTAATGGCTTTAGTAGCTGATTTAACTTCAGAACCTATTAACAAACCTCTTTTCCCAAAATCTAACATATATGGAATACAAGATATTTTTGTAGCAATAGGAATGACGCCAAAAAACATAGCTTCGGCTATAACCTTAGGCCAGCCTTCAGATTTAGAAGGTAATATTAAAAAATGTGCCGTTCTAAGGGTTTCTTGAATTACTTCTAACTTTTGACTACCTTCAATTTGAACAATTGTTTCTAAATTATTTTCCTTAACATAATCATTAAGTTTATTCATTAATACACCTCTTCCAAATAATTTTAGTTGTACCTCAAATCCTGAATCTCTTAAAGCTTCAATGATCTCAATTGCTAAAAAAGGATTTTTACCTTCTACTAAACTACCAACAAAAAGGAACTGAAGTTTAGTATTATAGTCTCTTTCTTTAGCCTCAAGCTTATCTTTATCCTTAAAAGTGGCGGTGAAAAATGATTTAATGTTTTTAGACTGTTTTTCCCAGTAACCATATACCAAAACCTTAATATTTCTACTTAATAATGTACTCCTTAAAATGGATTTCTGAATACGATAACTAAAAGGCTGCCTACTATTAGGATCCCAATTCCCTGCATATTTGACTGTTTTAGTTTTCCTCGGGAAAAAGATTTGAATTAAACAACCTATCAAACCAATACTCCCAGGGCAGCGTAAATGTATATGATCGGCCCTGTTACATGCTTTTAATATTACAATAAAAATTAAAGGGATTTTAATCATTGAATTCAAACTACTCCTAATTGAAGTAAAAGCTATTGACGGAACTTTATTAAAAATTATATCTTCACGATCATATGGTATTTCTAAATTGATAAATGAATCTTTAGCCTCTGGAGCTACTACTTCAACCTTGTCTACATGTTTTAACCATAAATTCATCTCACGAACATAAGGTGCATATGCATAAAGCGATTTCCCTAATCTTCTATGTAATGTATGCGAAATGATCAAAAACCTCATGATTGAACTTTAGGCCTATTAAAAAACAATGAAAACCAACCTACTACACGACCTAAACCTTCTGTAAAAGCTTCTCTTTTTTTATTTGTATTTATAATATTGGCAAACCTAATAAGTGTTAACAAAAAGGCTATAGCATTCCACTTTATTCTTGCTTTTAACTTGGGCTTAGGATATTTTACACGCCAAACATACCATCCATTTCTTATAACCATTTTACCATATTTATATTTATTAGGCCTTCCAGAAGCATCATGGTAATGATTTATTTTTGCTGATGTATTAATAACATTTTTTCCATAATTTAAAGCTCTCAGGCTAAAATCGGCATCCTCATATAAACCATAGCCTTCAAAATAAGTCGAAAACTTAATCTTGTTAAATAATGTCTTTCTAAAACTAAAAGACATTCCTATCAATAAATCTACTTTATATATTTTATTATTCAATGGATAACCATTAGTCCTTCCATTTGAGAATTCCGGCATGACTCCAGGTAATAACCGCGAATTCAACCCTAAATAGTTTCTCACAACATTTCTTAAACCTTCTTTAACTGCAAAACCGTCGATTATATAGAATTTTTTCTTATTTAACTTGCTAATCTTTTTGGGTTTAAACCATCTATTTTCATTAACAGAAACTCCACCAACACCAATAACTTTATCATCTTTAATAAAGGTTTCTATCACTTGTTTGAAATAGTCTACTTCTAATTCCGTATCATCATCTAAAAAACAAACAACTTCAGAATTCTCAGCTACTAAATTTATCCCAAAATTTCTTTGCTTAGTTAAGCCTCTATCTTTTTCCTCTACCTTAAAGTATTTTAAGTTTTTGAGTAATGTAGCTGCCACTAAGTTTTTTGTGTTATCATTAGTGGAACCGTCAATAACCAAAATCTCATTAGGATACAAATTTTGTTTGTTTACTGAAAGTAGAAGCTTATGTAAAGACTCTTCCCTCATATATGTACATATAATCAATGAAAATTTCATGAATTATTTTTAAAAAGTATTAATCATCATGTTTTGTGCAATTATAAAAATCTATATTAAAATTCACAAAACTACATAGTAAAGAAAGTTAATAAATAGTATTAAGCCTGTAACACCAACTACTAGTATTACCTAATAAAATACTAACGAGTACACTTCTCTTTGTTTTAACCCTTGAATGAATATGTTCTTTCTATCAATTTTGTTTTAAACCTTGCTGTTTATATAATCATTCTCCATTTTTAGCTGGGTATATATCTTCAATTATTTTTTTTGTAAATGCTTTTGCTCCATCAATATTTAAATGTCCACAATTAAAAAAAACTCCTCTTGATCATCAAAAATACTAACATAATCTAATATAGAGGGTATTGATAATTTTAAAGTTTTTAACTTATCTCTGTTTTTGGCATATTTACAAAACGGAGCTGTGAAATATATAAGTTTTGCCCCTGTTCTTTCTGTTATATCATTTATTGCTTCAAGTTCTTGATTTGTGTCATTAAAATGTGTTGGTAAATTTCCTGAAATTTCTAAACCTTTCCCTCTTTTGGGTTTAAACCCTAAGTCAATTTCTTTTTTAGGTTTTTTGTTAATAAGTGAGGTAAAAAACTGCCTAAACCCAACCACTTTATCATATTTCATATAACGATAAAAAGGCACATAAGTATAGTAAAAATTATCTCCATCTTTCTTCAATTCGTTTTTAACTAAAGGGTGATCGAGGAAAGGCACCAAATTGGCCTTAAAGTTTTGAGAAAGTCCTTTTTTATTAAAATTGTAGTCAATTTGTATAACAATAGTATCTATGGAAATCTCTTTAGACTCTGCCAAAGCTAATAGAATTTGCATATCTCCAATAGTACCTCCAGATATACCTAAGTTAATACATGATTTACCTGTTAATTTTTCCACCAGTTCACAATCAATATGATTTTCTGTTCTGGAAGACCCTAAAAAAGCAATATCATAATGCTCCTTTTTTAACTGAAGTATCTTGTGAATTTTATTTTTTGGCACATTGTTTCGAAAAGTATATGAATAAAGGGCATCACATATATACATTATCAAGACGGTAATAATTATAATTTTAAGTATGTAAATATAAAATTGCTTCATTTAAAATTGAAAATAAATAAACTCTTGATGATCCGAATATACACCTAAAGTTAAAATCATGAATACAATAAATGAAATTTTATACCATTTAAACCTACCCGAAAAAGGATGCTCAAAACATCTGTTAGACCATTCTAACAAAACAAAAACGCTTATGAGTAATAGTATCTCAATACTATAGCCTTCTAAACTTAAATATTGGATTTTGAATTGTAAATTGATAAATAATCTTTTAAGGTAACTTAACGCCGTATATAAATCATCTGCTCTAAAAAAAACCCATGCCAACGTGACTAAAATAAAAGTAGTTGATATCTGAATCCACTCTTTAAATATAGGAAACATTCTACCTTCTGAAGCCTGGTTAATATTATTTCTATGC
Organism: Flavivirga aquimarina; assembly: GCF_030540835.1. Classification (GTDB taxonomy): domain Bacteria; phylum Bacteroidota; class Bacteroidia; order Flavobacteriales; family Flavobacteriaceae; genus Flavivirga; species Flavivirga aquimarina. Next base: position 170,034 of record NZ_JAUOEK010000120.1, read on the forward strand.
CTATTCACTAATAGCAATGGTATAAAAAAAAGCGGCATGTAAAGCTCCCCAAACAATAAATGTCCAATTCGCGCCATGCCAAAATCCACTTATTAAAAATATGATAAAAACATTCCTAGTTTGCTTTTGTTTATTCACTTGTGACCCACCTATAGGAATGTAAATATAATCTCTAAACCATGTCGATAAAGAAACATGCCATCTTCTCCAAAACTCAGCAACATCTCTTGAAAAATAAGGATAATTGAAGTTTTTCATTAATTCAAAACCAAAAAGTCTTGCCGTACCAATAGCAATATCGCTATATCCTGAAAAATCACCATAAATTTGAAAAGCAAAATATACAGCTCCCATAATAAGTGTTAAGGAGTTTAATGTTTCATAATTCTCAAAAATTGCATTCACATAAATGGCACAATTATCTGCTATAACAATCTTTTTAAATAAGCCCCAAATAATTAAATGTATTCCCGATTGGGCTCCTTCAAAACTAAAAACTCTTTTTTTAAAAAATTGTGGTAGCAAATTGGTTGCTCTTTCTATTGGCCCAGCAACCAATTGCGGAAAAAAGGCTACAAACGTCGCAAAATTTATGAAGTTTTTTGTAGGTTTTAATTTGTTTCTATAGATGTCTATTGTATAGCTGAGTGTTTGAAAAGTATAAAAAGATATTCCTACTGGAAGAATAATCTGAATCGACGAATTCTGCATAGTTACACCTATAAGAGACCATGCTTGAACCCAACTATCAATAAAGAAATTATAATATTTAAAAAAGCCTAATATTCCAATATTAAATACTATGCTTAGTATTAACAACTGCTTTCTTCTACTTTTTATTTCTGTCTTTCTTATAGCTAAACCTATAAAGTAATCTAAAATAGTACTTAATGCTATGAGTGCTAAAAAACGATAATCCCACCATCCATAGAAAAAATAACTGGCACATAATAATAGTACATTCTGTGCTTTTAAGCTTCCTTTAACCAAAAACCAATAAAGCATAAAGGTTGTTGGAAGAAATAACAAAAAAGCAATAGAATTAAAAAGCATACTTAAACTTTTTTAACAACCCATACTTTATCTAAAAAATGAGTTCTCTTTTTAATAGAATTAAATTTCATGATTTATTCAGTTCTCACACCCAGCTTCATTAAATTTTTAGCATAAAAAACAGATTTTTTATATTGTAAAATGCGATAAGGTAACTTTATTAACCTTAAAGGGAAATACATCTTTGGTCCTTTAAACAAATACCGAATAAAATATTTATACCTATATTCCTTCCGTTGTGCTTCCGAAAACTGCTTATACAATTGATACATAATAGTTGGACTGGGTCTTGGTGTTATGGTTTTGACAGGAACATCTAATTCCCAGGGTTGTACCTTTCGTTTCTTCCCAATAATTTTGGCTTGAGTTCCCCAAAATCGGTACCCTCCTTGTGGTGGCTTTAAATGTAAATTTGCTGAAAACGGATTATGTAATACTACCACCCCAATCTTTGAGAGTGATATACCAAAGTCACTGTCTTCCCCATAACCTCCATCATAATTTACATCGTTCCCTTTTAGTACCTCAATGTACTCCCTTTTTACACAGGAATTGGCATTTGAAAAAGATTGACTCACACCTACCTTCCACCGGACGGCATCCATCGTCTTCAATTTAACACTTAAATCTTCTAAAGTTTGGTTTTCATGATCGGCTTCAATATCAAGCCCATTACAAGCACCTGCACCATATGTTTGAAGTAGTCTAATATGGTTTTCAATAAAATTAGATGGAATTCTAATATCATCATCTCCAAAAACAATATAATCGCCGTTACATAGATTAATGGCTTCATTTCGAGCTCTACAACTTCCTTTTGTGGTTTGCCACTTAAAAATAACTTCAAACGGGTATTCCCCACCCTTATATAAAGATTCATCTCGCTTGTCTACAGGTGTTGCATCAACTACAATTACCTGACTCACAGGATACGATTGTTTCCTGAGATCTTCAAGTAACCTCAATGTATAATCTTGACGCAACATTGTAGGTATTATATAACTAACCGTGGGATTACCTTCAATAGCATTTAAATCTCTTGGAGGAATCAAACGCTTATTTTCTCTTTTTTTATAATGCTTAAAGACAGAATTAAAGGTCTTTAGTTCTTTATATTTCCAAAAACCTTTACGCCACAACATGTATTTGGCTTGATTTTTTTTGAAATTCTTTCGGTAAAACAGATATCTATCAATAGCAGTGATAACTATGGGTTCTTTATTATCATTCAAGAACAACCCATTCACATAAAGTGGTATCGCTCCGTTATTTCGCAAAGCATTGTATGCAAAATCCAGTGCAGCCATATATGTATTATCATAATCATTATCAAAGCCATCTAAAGACTCCCAAACAGATTTTCTAATAACAAAACTATTCGGGTTTAATCGCCAGCTTACACAACTACCTAAATTGTTGAAATCATGACCATACCAAAAAAAAACAGCTGTTTGATACAAAATATCAGGAAAAGCATTTTTAAATCCTTGCTCAAAAGAACTATGCCACATATCTCCCATACCATTGGCTAAATCATTTAATATATTGAAATTAGGTTCTCCTTTATAGAGAAGCTCAATTCCATCTGGAGTTGTATATGGTTTTAATATCATTTGTGGAAATTGGTAAGTTTTATATATAATTCAATATTATTTTTTGCTAAAATACCAGATTCAAACTTTTCTTTAACTAATGTTCTTGCATTTCTTCCATAAGTGTTTGCCTGCACATTATCCTCTAACAATTGCTTCATCTTTTCAGCGTATAATAAATGATTTTTAGGGTTTACTGTAAAGCCGGTCTTCCCATCTATCATGATTTCGTTCGACCAACCAATGTTCGATGTAATCATGGCTTTTTCCATAGCCATAGCTTCCAGCCAACTCATAGGAAGTGCTTCGGCAAAACTAGGAAGTGTTACCAAGTTGGCTCTGTTAATTATTTGAACCACTTCAGCGTAAGGAACTTCCTTTAAATACTTGACTTTCGTTTTAGCATTCTCGGAAAGAATATCAAAAAACATATCCAGTGTCGACCTTTTTTCAAAAACATCTGTGGTATCTCTTCCCAAAAGCGTCAAAGTTACATCCTCTTTCATCTCAACCAATATATTAAAAGCCATGGCAAGCTCCAAAACACCCTTCTTCCTAATTATGGATCCAAAATACAATATTTCATTTTTGACAATTTTACCATCTTGGGGCTTAAATGCAGAAACGTCGATACCGTTATGAATAACCTGAATGTTTGTTTTTAAACTAAAAATCTCCTTGGTTTTATCTGCAGTAAAAGCACTAACAGAAACAATTTTCGTAGCTTTTTCTAAGGCCTTTTTTTCAAAGAAATAATTTTTCCATTTCTGCTTTCTCCTTCCCAAATGACAAAAATATCCATCGGAACCATGAAGTCTGATTACTAATGGGCGGTTTAAATTCATAAATGCTGTTACCCCCGTCCAATCAGGAGCTTCGAGTACATCAATATCCTTTTCAAGCACCATTAAGTTAATATATTTCTCCAAATATTTCCTGTACAAAAACCATCCTAAAATTATATATTTCCTATGTCTAATAGCATAAATAGTAATCCCTTCATCCAATAGTGTTTTGTCTTGGATCTGCCCATAAACGAAAACCGTTACTTTATGATTATTTCGTATGAGTTCTAAAGCCAGATTCTTAATGCTGGTTCCTAAACCTGCTGCTTTATTCAAACTAGCATGTGGATATTCCGGACTTATAAAGGCTATGTGCATGGTAGTAAATTTATATGGTCTTTTACCATTTTGTCCAAATAGTACTGTTCTTCTACTAACTTACTCACATCTTGCTTAATAACATATTTTTTCAACACAATGTTATTAATTATTTCTGCCAGATCTTCAATATTTCCAGCTGGATATATATATCCGTTTTCAGAATGCGTAATAACCTCAAGATTCCCCCCTACCTGGGTGGTTACTACAGGCACATTAGCTGATAGGCTCTCTAAAATTGATAAACTAAAGCACTCCATATAGGTAGGCTGTAGCATAAAATTATAGTTACAAAAAAGCTCTGAAAGTAACGGAGAACTTCCTTTAAAGTGAATACAATCGTCTAAATTTAAAGACATGCTCAATTCCTTCAACTCATCTTCGTATGATCCTTCACCATAAATATCGATATGTATTTCTTTTTTTACTTCCTCACTTAGCATCGATACTGCTTTTATTAAATCCTGTATGCCTTTCGAAGGTCTTAAATGTGAAGCTACGATAAACTTATTTGACTGGTCGGTTGTCCTTTTTTTAAACACATGGCATGCTATACCATTGCGCACAACAGGAACTCTAGATGCCAGAAAATGTCCATAATCATTAAGAATATGCTTTTTTGTATATTCTGAAACAGCAATAAATTGATCTATATACTTCGAGTAAAAAAGGCCTTTAATCCAGTTTTTCATCCTTTTTTTAATTGGAAACCCATTTAGAGGCCTTGGGTTATGATCAACAGCCACTATATATCCTTTGTGTTTTTGTTTTACCCATTTATAAAAGGGTGTACAAAGTTCTGTAAAATGAGTAATAACGATATCATACCTTATATCATTTTGCTCACAATGCTTCATAAAAAAACGCTCTACCGAACTTTTATTATCCGTATGAATATTTAACTCCTTGTAAAACTCGAACGCCTCATACTTTGAAAAAAACCAATTGGTATGATACCCCTTTTCCTTGACTTCTTTATCGAAGGCTATATAAAAGCGATCCATACCGCCTATTCTATCTGGCTGCAATGTATAATTGCAAACTATTGCTATATTTTTTGTCTTAGGTGTCACTTTTTTAAAGCTTCTATTATGCGCTTACTTGTTCCTAAAATTGGTTTTCCTATCTCAAAATCAAGTATTTTTTGTCTATTCTCTTTTCTTTTCTCAGGATGCTCCAGAGCTTCCTTTAAATATTTGTGCAATTCTAATTCATTTTTGGCAATTGCAACAGCACTACTATCAATGACATACTTATAGTGCCTATATTTCAAAAATTTCTGGTCATTATACAGGCCGTTTTCAAGATTGCCAAATGCAACATTGATCACTGGCTTTCCAAATATCATAAAGTCTAAACTCATAGTGGAGAGCATATTTATATTGACATCGGAAAAGGACAGCACCGATTTTAGATCTATTACATCCTCTTCTGTTGGTAACCGTTGTGACCACATTTCTGAGTGTGCTTTTCTAGTTTGAATCCATTTTGGCATATTCCATCTAACATCAGGAAATTCACTCATTAAATTCTTAAAACGTTTACCATCTTCAGCTGGAGACGTTCTCACCAAAAGTTGCAATTCTTTTTGCGAATTTATGTAACTTAAAACTGCCCTTACATGAACTTCATCATTCTTTCCTATGGAACTATCGGCGCAACTATAGCATATAATACGCTTACTTTTATCTAAATTAAATTTATCGTAAAAAGCATCTTTATTTACTTCATACTTTTCTAATACATAAGATTCAAACTGAGGTGTTCCTACGACTTGTATTTGAGATTCTTTCACTCTTGAATAAAACTCCAAAAGTTCTTTCTTCATCAAGTCACTCCACACAAAATAATTATCGAAGTCTCCACTCATTCTCCCTTTAGATGCTAAATTATCCCAACTAAAAATAAACGTTATGGTCTTTATTTTTAAAACATTTGCTGCTAGTATTAAAGGAGCAATATACGGTGGACGTTGGTGCGTAAAAAACAATGCATCTGGTTTATGAATTTCCAACAGGTCTATGTATGAGTGTGTTGTTTTATTCTTTTTAAAACTTTGTCGCTGTAGCTTATAATATAAGGATATCCATGTTTCTGAATGAAAAAAATAAGTCCAAAGAAAAATTAATCTTGTAAAAATAGCCCGTTTGCTAAAAGTTCTGGGATAATGTATTTTCAGATTGCTTTGAATTCCAAAATTATTCTTCTTATGGTTTTGCAAGTGAGCAACCTCCTTAAGCTTTCTAAAAAACCAAACTGTAGGTTTCTCTCTAAAATCCTCTAATTCTTCAATATAAGAATTGGGTGTTTGAAAACCATCAAAACTGGATTTTGGCAGCCCCGAAAAAATCACGATTTTATCAAAGTGGCTTTGTGCTTCACTTAAAAAATCACTTAAAATGTAATTCCTAAAGCCTACACCATCTGTTATAACCAAACCTAATGTCTTCATTTTCTCAACTTCATTATTAAATATTTATAATATTTCCTTATTAGTTTTTGCATGTAAAACCATCGCTTTTTATAGATAATAACATCCATAAAATCTGTCTCAATATTATTTTCTACACCATTGGCATTTAGAATAACATTAATACGATCAGTATGCTTTTTATTTTCACCATAACTTCTTGCATACCAAGTATGGCATAGTAATTTCTTATTCTCATAATATACGTCATTTGCAATCATATCGCTACACATCTTAGATTCCAGGAAAAGAAACCTTTTCTCCTGTCGTCTTAACCAAAAATAAAAACAATAATAGGGTTCGTATAAACTTTTGCGATCAAAATCTCCTTTTAACCCAGAAAGGTCATCCTGAAATTCTCCTTCTTCAATGTACTGATTCTTTAGCATTTCTTTTTTATTCCAGATATTGAATACTTCTTTCAAGTTAATGACGGAAAAAAAGGTATTTATCACAAAGGGATTCTTTTTTCTATGTAAGACTACACCACCATCTCTTACACCACAAACTGTAATGCCTTCTATATTCATTTTATCAATAAGGGAAAAAACAAGTTTATTATCTGTAAATACAACATCTTCATCAGCCATAATAAGCCAATGAATACCTTTGTTTTTTAGTTTATGCATCATATAGACAAGACTGTGAATACCATGCATACCGTCTCTACCGTCAATAATATATTTTTGAACACCTTCTGGAAATAGTATTGATGTCTTTCTGTACAATTCGAAATTGGCAACGGTAGTAAGAATAGCTGTCTTAGAAACCTGCATACTTAACATGTTTTTTGTGCTCTTATAAGCCCTCGTCGCAAATAAGGTACGTCGAGATTTTTATCGTACATATAAATCATATAACCTCTGGAAGTTTGTGCAGTGAAGCCGTAAGATTTTAATTGCGTCATAAAAGCTTTTTCGTCATCTTGTTTATGATACGTGCATATAGCTATTTTTAAATTGATATGCTTCTTTAAAATACTTTCGCATGAATTCAAAAAATTTTGCTCTTCTCCTTCTATATCTACTTTAAAGAAGGTAATATCAGGATTTTTTTTGTAAAAGCTATTCATGGAAATTGTAGATTCACTCTCAAAGTTAGTCACAAACTTATTTATGATTACCACTTTATCTTTCCAAGGTTCAAACGTTGCTTTTAATGGCTCAATCCATTCCTCATCAGGCTCAAATAAATAAATCTTTCTCACACTTTCTATAATCGATAAGGAAAAATTTCCTTCAGCTGCTCCTACATCCGCAACAACATCATGTCTATCCAAGTTGAAATTATCAGTTATATATAAATGAGGAGAGTTTTTATCCTGATCGAGTAATAGCCCATAATATAGGCTCTTTATTGCTTTATCAGTCATGTTTTTTTTAAAATAAAGCCTTTTATTTTGATGCATAACATATCTTAATCCATTTGATTGATCAAAGTAAACTTCAATCACTTCTTTTTTGTATTTCTTAGCAAAATTATAGGGAAAAACAGATACAGGGTTTTTCTGTAAATATGTTACAACCTCTTTAATTTCTTCATCATTATTGGCTTCATGATAGGTCAATATATTATTTCGTAAAGACGCTTTGAATTGGGCTAATTTATTTCTCTGACGCTTCCTTTTTATTTTATTTATAAAATGGTTTGGAACAACCACTTTGATTATATAAATCAACCAATTTTTAGCTTTCTTTTTTAACATATGTTTAAAAATTAGTTTTTCATGGATTTAAGATAGTCTTCTGCCATTCTCCAATCAGATAATGTATCAATATTAATTGCTGCTGCTTCAGGAGACTCTATATAACTTATTTTGGAACCGTATAAAGAATTCTGCTCTAACAAGACCTCCGTTTTAGTAATATAAATACATCCGTCTCTAAAATAATAGTCTGAGGGTAAATCCTGTCGGCGTGTTACAATCTCTTTTTCACTAGTAAACAGTTCCAAATTCCCTTCATTATTCTCTTTAAAAATCCAGTGTGGGTTGAACTTATGTGGTACTTTCTGAACCGATATTAAAGCATCTGTTCCGGTATTTACAAATTTATTTATCGCTTTATCAATAAACTCAGACGTCTTAAATGGTGTTGTTACCTGAAGTAAACAAACTGCGTCATAATAAACACCCTGATCTATAAAATATTTAAGAGTATGCTGAATAACAGGTAATGTAGGTGTACTATCTAAAGCCAAATCGGCGGGTCGTTTAAAAGGAGCTTTCAGCCCTATTTGTTTTGCTACTTTCATAATGGCTTCATCATCTGTACTTAACACCACATCGCTAAGACCATTGGCTTTATTTGCAGCATCAAAAGTATATTGAAGCAATGGTTTGTTGTCAAGCTTCTTTATATTCTTTCCCGGAACAGATTTAGAACCTCCACGAGCTGGTATAATCCCTAAAATTTTCATTAATACATAATTGTTTTGTGGAATCTTAGATCTGTATTTGCTATAATACTCGCTATTTTTTCACCTGAATTGCCAACACCATAAATACCATCACTTGTGGCCAATCTATTTTGTTTAATTCTATCTAAAACACCTTTCATAATACTGTCTTGTTCATAGGAAACATCAATAACATTAAGCCCTCTCGCTCTTCCGTTTTGCCGGGTTCCTATGTTTACTACTGGAACTCCTAAATAGGCACATTCTCTAATTCCAACACTTGAATTTCCAATAAGGCATTTGGAATTAATCAATAAACGCAAAAAATCTTCGGGCTCCATATTCTTAAAAAAATGAATGTTTTCTGGTTTGTAGATCTCTCTATAAGAACGTATTCCGTTTGATGTACCATCTGCACCAGCATCTACATTAGGCCAAAACCAGAATGTTGGTATATCTAGTTCATGAACCACCTTGAGTGTGTTCAACACATTTTCCTTTGCCTGATTGTATTCGGTTGTCACCGGATGTTGTAAAACCACTAAATAGCCTCTTTTCCAATCAATATTATTCCCAACACCTCCATATTTCTCTATAGGATTAAAATTTAATTCTGGTGCTTTATTAACGTTTCGAGCTATATCTATTGAAGGACAACCTGTATTAAAAACGTAACGCTCATCTTCACCCATTTTTATAACTCTTTCTCTTGCTTCTTCTGAGGCTACTAAATGAAGATCGGCTAATTTAGTGTTAGCATGCCTAACCTTTTCATCAATGTTTCCCGTAACTTCGCCTCCTTGTATGTGTATTAAAGGAATATTCTGGTAAGAGGCCGCAATGGATGTTGCTAAAGTCTCGAAACGGTCTGCTATAGTTACTACGGCATCAGGCTTTAGGTTATAAAATGTATTTGCTAATTCCATCACCCCTAACCCTGTAGTCTTAGCCATTGAGGTTTTATTTTCTCCTTCTAATACCATAAAAACTTTGGCGTCAATCTTAAATCCGTCATTTTCTATATAGTCTACAGCATTTCCATAACGGTCTAACAACGCAGACCCCGCAACAACAAGTTGTAATTGAAGATTTGGATGCTTATTTATTGCCGACAATGCTGTTTTGATTCTGCTATACGATGGTCTGGCAGTTATAACGACACATATTTTCCTTTTACTCATTTAAATCTTGTTTGGTTAGGAATTCCCATTGCTTCATACCTCTGGTAATTGTTTTACCTATCACATCTTTAAAATTAGTTGCTGATATTCCTTTATTAGCTGGTTTTTTGGCTTCTAAATCTGAAAACGTTAAAACATGCCCGGTACTCAAATCTTTATTGACGGCCAGAGACTTTTCAAAAATGGCCTTAAGTTCTTTAAATGATGTATTATCATTTTTATTTACAGGGTTAGCAGTCGCTATTTCAATGTTTCGTATAGCATTAGTTAAGGTTCTTATCTCTTCGATAGTTAAAGATGAGCTTACATCGGGGCCGAACATCTCTTTATTAAAAACAGCATGAAACTCGATTATTTCGGCTCCAAGCGTCACTGCTGCAATACTTGTTTCAAGCTTTGATGAATGATCGGAAAACCCAATAGGAACATCATATCTGCCCTTTAGCTCAGCAATCATATTTAAACCGTATTGTTCTGGTTTTGTTGGGTAAGAGGTTGTACACTGTAATATGGAAAATTCAACCTGTCTGGATTTTAAAAAGTCAACTGTTTTATCTAATTCTTCCAAAGAACTCATCCCCGATGATATAATGAGTGGTTTCGATGTCTGTGCCAAGCGTTCTAATAATAAGAAATTAGTGACCTCGCCTGAGCCTACCTTAAAACATTTTACGTCGAGCTTCTCCAATAAATCCACAGCAGCATTACTAAAAGGAGAACTTATAAATTCTACCCCTTTTTCATCGCAATGTTCTTTTAGTCCTTTCCATTGTTCGTTGGTGAATTCCATACGTTTCCAATACTCATACCTAGTGGTATCTTGCTTTGAAAACTGAACTCTAAAAGGTTCATAAATACTGCTTTCGGCTTCTGCTATATGGGTTTGAAATTTTACAGCATTGACACCTGTTTTCGATAAAGCATCAATGTATGCATGAGCCATTCCTAAACTACCGTTATGCGCCTGTCCAATTTCTGCAATTATTTTAACACTCATTCCTTAATTTTTTTGGCAACAATACCGTAACTCATGCCTTGAGTCATTGGGTTTCGAGATTCAATAAAGGCCTCTACTCTATATTTTATCCAGTCCTTAAACGAAGAAATTTTCCTCTTTTTATATTCAATATCAACTATGGCATATTCTAAAACTTCCAAACCACATCTTTTTAAAAAAGCAATCACGATATGCTTCCAGGGCGTAAAAACATGATTCTCTTCAATATGCTTTTCCTGGAAAGCAAACAAAGCACCTCGTAAAAATAAACTCAATGTATTTTTACTTGATTGTGGATTAGGGGTGGTAAGTACCAGTACGCCATCTTTCTCCATGTGATTTGCTATATTCTGCAGTCCTAAAAGCGGATTGTCCAAATGTTCTAAAACTTCCAGAAATATGACTAGATTCGCTTTCTCAGTACCTTCAGGAACACGATCGTTTAAATCCCAAATAATAGATTTGTCTATTTTTTTTATGATATCAAAAGGTTGCCATTGTGCTCCAAGTTCGAGTACTGTTTCTTCCATGTGACCGAATCCAGCACCTATGTCACTAACAACAATCTTTGATTCTTTTGGCTTATACTTTTGCAGCATTTCTTTTGCAAAAGCACCTCTGTTACTATATATTTTGGGCTCTGTACTCAATTATAAAAAGTTTTTAGTCAGTAAAAATAAAATTACAAATCTTTTGGTTTCCAATACAATTTTGTAGCAGGAAGTTTTGAATACTTCAAAAACTGCTCTTTTGATAAACGATCAGACTCTTTTATTAAACGAGGTACGTTTAAAATGAGATCGCCTAAGGCCTGTAATATAGCAATAAATGCTTTAAAATCACCTTTAAAAACCTTTGTTTTAAATTGCATCCACAAAGAATACAAAATCTTTTTGGGCACAAGCCCTAATGGATAAAACAACAAATACAGAAACCATCCGGACCGCAATGCCCGCCTTGTTCTTAATCTGTAATCTTTTTTATATTTTCTTGCTTTTAAATCAACTCTATGATGCACTAACACTTTGGGCAAATAGTGTATTTCCCAATCTTTCTTAAACAGGTGGTACGACGCATAATCCTCTTCTCCATAAAATATAAACCAATCGGGATACCCCGGAATAGACTTCCAAGCACTCATTCTAAATGCATGGGCACCTCCTGCATAACTTTTTGTTCTAAATGCTGTTTCGTCACTGTGAGTCGAAGCGGGTGCTTCTTTACTCCAAAATATTCTAAAACTAACAATGGCACAATTACTATGCGCCTCAAAGTAAGCCTTAATATTGTGAATTGGGTTATTGGTTATGAAATGCAGATCGTCATCAATAGATATGGCATACTCCGTTTTAACCAGATTCATCATTCGATTACGACAATAAATTAAACCCCGAGAGGTTTCATTCCTTAGTAATTTGATTTTGGAATAATTAGAAGCTATAAATTCATAGGTGCCATCATTAGAACCGTCATCATAAATGATATATTTTACATCTGAACCATTTAATGCCGCTTCATTCAATTGAAGTGTATATTTTAAATCTTCAAGTCGATTCCTTGTTGTAATAAGAATAGTAAACCCTTTCATTAGCTTTTTGTGATTTTAGAAAAGGTCTGTTCTAAGTTGGAAACTGAAATATAAGCTTCCAAATCCTGCCTATCTAGTTGCAACGTCTTGTTATTTTTTAACCATATTTGATATAAAGATTCAATCATAACTGTAATTTTCTTTATATCATCAATATGCGCATGATATTGATAATCGTTTCCTAATAAACGATACGTTTCACTCTTTTCCGGCCCTAAATGAATTATAGGTTTATTTGCCATAACACAATGAGGAAACTTGCCTGGCAAGAAAGGACTAATATCAGCTTTAGCTTCAAGTATCACATTTACCGAAACACTATTTTGTAATGCTAATACGGTATTAAAATCTATATAACCTCCACTTAAGTAAAGGGAGCTTATTTCTTCATTTTTTTCATCAAGATACGCTTTAAAATAACTTTTTTGTCCCAGTAATAGTAATTGTGAATGATCTCGGGCTTCAGGGTTCTTGCTTAAAAATAATTGATATCCTTCAACAAGCCCTTTGGGGTTTCGGGGTTTCATTAAACTACCGGCATGCAGAATAGTGAAACTGTCACCTTGAAACCAATCAGGATGTAATACTTCTTTACTAACCATTTTGGAAGAAGCTTGATGTGGTATAACAATACTTTTATCTAAAAATCCAGAAAAATACTGCTCCATCCATTCGTTAAGTAATTGACTGGGGAAAATAGCATATGAAGCCTTTTTTGAAACTTCTCTAAAAAAAGCCTCTTTTTGTTTATGCCCCGGTTGAAACCAATTAAAGGGCTCTGGGTAGCAATGCATCGGGTATGGATCGTGTACATAGGCCAGCCATTTTTCATGCAAATTTGGTAATTTTAAAACTGCCATATGCGACCTAAAACTAGCTGCTTTACTCAAGGTTAATACCCAATCGGGAGCAAATCTATTTTCTTTGCTTAAACAATCTTTTATACTCTTAACGTCATTAAAAAAAGCAAAAGAAAACCCTAATTTATCTTCAAAGAAAGTATTCAAATTAATCTTAAACCATCGCTTAATAACCAGTTGCACTTTACTAAGCCAGTACCAGGCTGTCCATTTTTTTTCGAGAATAGCAACACATTCTATTCCCGGAAGTATTATGTGTTTTCGAGTGTAGTGAAAAACTTTTAACTCGTATCCACATTGTTTTAAATTCTTGATAAGTGCCACACGCCCTTTGGTTGCACTGCTATCATTTACATCTAAAGACTCAGCAACGATTAATATCTTTATTGATGTTTTACTCATAGTTTAAATAGTGTTTCGCCGCGTCTTAAAATTCTATAAGCCGGAATATAAATAAACAAAACTTTTAACAGTCCCTTCTTATACTTTACTAAATGAATTATAGAACATAATTTAATCATTTGTCCCAAAAGCACACGATCATACTTGTAATATATCGCTTTTTTCACTGCTTGTAGCATTTTGTTTATCAAGGCTTTTTGATATGATTTTTTTAACTGTTGCTTTTTATAAAGTGTTTTTAGAATGATATAGCGAGAATGAAAAGTGGCTCTATATTTTTTTTCTGAAGTATCCTTTCCAATACGATCTTCATGCCTCCTTACATAAACTGTTATAGTATCAAACTTTGAATACTTTACCCCATTAATAACTCGTAATAAATGAAACGTCCATTCTTGAGAACTGGATAAATCTTCTCTAAAGGGTTTCATTGGAAGCCCACTTCTTTTCCACAATACTGAAGCTGTTTGCCAACTTGCTCTTAAAGTTAACATATCCTCAATTAAATCTCCGGTAGAATGAGTCTCTAACCATAATTCATCATGATCGCCAATGTTATTAAAAAACGTTCCAACTTCAGAAACAGAAGCTTCTATGTCTTGATTTATTTCGTGAGTTTTTGCATGTTTTTCTAAATGGTCTTCTGTAATCAAATCATCACTATCTAACCAGTTTATATATGCCCCTTTACTGTTTTCGAATCCGAAATTTCGGCAAGCATTGGCTCCTTTTAAGTAACCAGTTGGCCTTTTCAAAAAGTAAAACCTATCATCAGTCTCACAAAATGCTTTAACTATTTGTTCTGTATCATCCTCTGAATGATCATCTACGACAATACATTCAAAATTTTCACATGTTTGTTTTTGAACACTCTTTAGAGTCTCCAGAATAAGGTGTGCCCTGTTATAGGTTGGGATAATTATTGAAAATAAAAAACTCATAAAATATAGTGTGCTCCTTTAGTACTATTTAAAGCCCTGCTTTTAAGTATTTTATTTTCTGTTTTTTTCACCAACCTCAGCTGTTTACCAAATCCTCTTACTCCTGCTAAATTAAACCTTATTAAAGATTTAATGATATCTCTTATTGTTTTTTTATACTCCTTTTTGTATGCTTTACGAGAAAACTCTGAATTGATATCGGCATATTTAACACTTAAAACTTTTTTGAAAGCGGTATAATATTTTTGAGTAAAAAGATCTTTTTTTATTTCTGGTCTGTCTTCTCTATCATGTCTAATAAATGCTGTATTTAATACCCCTATTTTAAACGAATGAAATAATACTCTTTGGCAATAGTTTTCATCCTCTCCATAATGAAAAAACAACGGATCGAAGCCACCAACATCAACAATACAAGCTTTGGTAATTAACCAGGCAGCAGCATTAACAAAGGGAACATCCTGAACACTTTCCTCCGTTTCTTCTTCTAAAAAATGTTTCAAGTTAACATTGGTTCTCGTTAAATACTTGGCAAATTGAGTATCTAATGCGGTTCCTTTTCCATTGTAATGTATAGGGCTTATGATACCGTACTGAGGGTTTCCTTTACTAAAAGAGACTAGTTTGTAAATCGTATTGTCATCTAAGTATACATCCTGATTAACAAGAAAAACATGAGTTGCTCCTAGCTTTAAAGCTTCTGTAATACCTATATTATTTGCTTTCCCAAACCCTAAGTTCTTTTTTTGGGGATATAAATTAATGTTAGGAAAGTTTGTGTTAACAAAATTCACGGTATCGTCGGTAGAATTATTGTCTATTAAAATAACGTTGCTTTGCTTACCAATAGAGTTAAGACAACGCTCTATCCAAGGCATCGCATTATAAGTCACAATTATGGAGTAAACATTTTCCAACTATATCAATTAAAAGTATTATTAAGACAATTTCATTTTTATTTTTTTGAATAAACTCCGATATGTCTTCTTATGAAACAAATAAATATTCCAAAACGCCCAATGATATTTTGGAATTAATGACCAAATGTATGTTTTTTTGAATAGGTAAGGTAATTTAGGCTTAGTAGAAATATCGTTTTTTCTCCCAAAATCTCCATGGTTATTAATTTGTATATACACCTCTTTTATCCATACTTTTTTAGCTAATTTATTAAATAATTTATTTATAAATCTGAAATCAGATCTTTTCCAAGAGTCCCATCTTACAGAGTCTTTATATTTAGAATGAAATGCTATACATGGGCTCCCAATATGGTTTATTTCTATTTCTTCATTTTTAAAATGTTTACTTAATGGCAAAACCTTACCACTCGGATACCTCATTTGCCAAATAAAAAGTGTGTCTTCGTCTGCTTTTACAATCTTTATGGCCAATTCTTCTAGTACTTTATTGTGAAAAAAGTTATCATCATCATCTAAAAACAAGATCCAACCATTTTCAACCTCATCTAATAAATCATTACAAAACAAATTATATGGAGCAAAGGGTTCGTTATTTGCATTTACCAAGACTTCTGAACTGGTTTTACTAACTTTTACCTTAACTAGGTCATAGCTATTAATATAATCTAAATCCTTTTCATTTTCATAAGAAACAAAGTGCTTGACATTCTTGTAAGTTTGATTAACAATTGATTGATGACAATTATGAAACCCTCTTGGGCGGTTAGAGGTTCGGGTTAATACATTAAAAAAAATCTCTTTATGTTCTCTTTTATTCTTGTTCATAATATAAATTACAGCATGTAAAAATCAACTGTAGTCAAACATGATTTTTTTTGAGGGTTACTATATTATGCTTTCTTCTCATAAATGTAAAAATCGGACATTGATGTGTCTTTAGGTTCTTCTGGATTAAAACTATAGTCGTTCTCTATTTTATCTATCAAAACCCAATCATGTTTAAGATTTTCATCAATCCAGTCTGAAAACTTTCTGCATCTAACATGCGAAGACATAGTATTATCATTATAATTACTAGAATATATAATGACATATTTTGAAGAAGCTCTGAACAAGTTCTCCATATGATCAAAAAAGATATCGTCTTCAACCAGATGATATATTACGTCTAGAGACATGGCTAGTTCTCCCTTAATAGTTTCTTGTTCCTTTATATAATTCTTACTATATAGTTTAAAGGATTTTGAATCATCCTCTTTAAATTTACTCTTACAGATACTTATGGCTTTTTCTGAAACATCAAATCCGATATAACTAGGATACGTTGCTAATTCTAATTGATTACCATCCCCACACCCAAATTCGATTACCGTATTTATTTTATTTTCCTGTACAAAAGCGTTCAATATTTTAGCTTTAAAAATGGCTAATCTACCATAACTTCCAGGTCCTGAATTACCATTTAAGGTATATCGATTTTCCCAATATAATTTACTTCCTTTAAAAGGCGTTTTAGCATTCTTCTTGCGATCTGAAAACAACATTTTTTTCACTCGTTTTTTTATATTAGATAACATCGATTTCATTAAATTAAATTTTTATGGATACCTTTAATAATTGAAAAGCAAATTACACATACCCCATATTGTAAAGTGCTTCATGTTTTTCGAAGATTAAATCCTTATTAAAGTTTTCTTCTACAAAAGTTCTTGCATTTTTACTTAGTTCATTAAAAAGAGTGGTGTTATTAACCAATAAAAGAATTTTTTCAGCCATAGTTTCTACATCTTTCTCTTTCACCAGATATCCTGAAAATCCTTCTTTAACAGTTTCTTTAACTCCTCCTGTATCAAAAGCGATAACCGGTGTACCTGTTGACTGCGCTTCGATTGTAACCAGTCCAAAAGCTTCAGACCTCCCATCCTCATCTCGAACCGAAGTCATTAAAAACAAATCACTTCTATGTAAATAATCAATAATCTCGGTCTGCGTTTTAGTACCCACCAAGTTAATATTTTCTTTAACTAAAGTCGTATCTATATACCTCTTAAGTTCTTTCTTAAAATCACCATCACCAATAATAGTATAATTTACGTTTAGCCCCTTCGACACTAACTTCTCAACAACCTTTACTCCAAAAATATGTCCTTTAAGTGGTACTATACGTCCAACCGACAGTAACGAAACTGGAGTTTTAATTTGTTTTTCTTTATAAGGGAAAGCGCTATAAGCATCTACTCCATTAGGTATGATTTTAATTTTGTTATTATCACATCCCAGAGCTATTAATTTTTCCTTTAAATAATTTGAACTTAAAATAACAGCATTAACATTTTCAAACAACTCTTTATATTTTGCTTTTAAGAACCCTAAATTACCGGAATTAAAGTGAGCATCCCAGCCATGAAAAGTAACCAGTAAATTCGAATTCTTTTTCAAAAACCCTTGTTTTTTATAATCTGCTAAAAAGAAACTATTATTTGCAAATTGAATGTGAAAAACATCCTTTTTCATTAGCGGTTTAAAATTCAATGCCTGAAAACATTTTTTTATTTTGTCTTTTCTTTTATTAGTAAATATTTTTAAAATAATCTTAAAACTATCTAAATTGAGCACGATTAAGGCTAAACATTTAAGAACTTTAAGAATGTAAGACTTTGGAACTTTTACAGACCGGATATGGATTAAACTTAAAAGATTGTATTTCTCTATAAGAGCCTCTTGAGAACTTCCTTTAATAGTATTTAATTCAGTTACAGATATTTTAACATCATAACCTGCCTCTATAGCATAAATTATTTGATTGGTTATAAATGTTTCAGAGTCATGAGGATAACTTCCTAAAACAAAAACGATTTCTTTTATATTATTCTTCATACTATGCCATAAACTCACCTTCTAAAAATACTTGATTCAGTCTTCTGAGTTTTTTTCCGGTATTTAAAAAATCATTTTCAATAACACTAACCTTAAAAGCGTTATCTATGGTATCAATAAAGTCTTCAACTCTTGTTGTTTTATAGGTCGTAACAAGTCGTAATGAATAGAAGCTTCCTCTTAAAGGAAGTTTTGGTATTTTTAAAAAGAAACTGTTACTATTATTTAAGTTGGTAAAATCACTTTTTAGTTCATCACTGGAAAATAATAACACGGTATTTTCATTAGAGTCCTGAAATGCAATAGAAACAATTAACTTGGAATAATCAATATCTTCTTTTTTATCAATCTCAACACGAATAATTAAATCCTTACCCGATAAAACTTCACTTATAGGATTGTGATTAGAATCCATAAGTGTTATATAACTAATTAGAAACTGACCATTTCCGATTCTATCGTTCCTATGCTTTAAATCTATTTGCTCCTTATCTTTTTTCGCCATAATATAAAAATTAACAGCTTCTTTTTCATCGCCTTCAAACACAATATTTCCATGCTCTAAAACTAAGGCTCTAGTACATAAATTCATTATAGCTCCCATATTATGACTAACAAATAATACGGTTCTTCCATCTTCTCTACTTATATCCTGCATTTTACCTATGGCCTTTTTTTGAAACTCGGCATCTCCTACAGCTAATACTTCATCAACAACCAAAATGTCTGGTTCTAAATGGGCAGCAACTGCAAAAGCCAATCTTACTCGCATACCTGAAGAATATCGTTTTACGGGTGTATTTATATAACGACGGCAACCACTAAAGTCTATAATTTCATCTTCTTTGAATTTTATTTCTTTTTTAGTCATTCCTAAAATAGCACCATTGAGATAAATGTTCTCAAGTCCAGTCATTTCCGGATGAAAACCAGTACCTACTTCTAATAAGGAGGCAATACGCCCTTTGGTTTTAATCACTCCTGTTGATGGGCTTGTAACCCTTGAAAGTATTTTTAAAAGTGTTGATTTCCCTGCGCCATTTTTTCCTATAATTCCTAAAACTTCACCTCGTTTTAGCTCAAAATTAATATCTCGTAGGGCCCAAACGTAGTCTGAATTCCCCACTGTACTTCTATCGTTTGCTTCGCCAACTTGTAAAAAAGGATCTTCTTTCCTTCTTATTTTGTACCACCAACGCTTTAGGTCGTGACTTAAAGTTCCTGAGCTAACAAGTCCTAAACGATATTGTTTAGAAACACTTTCAACTTTTAAAATAACATCAGACATGAGCGTTTGATTTTGGTGATTTAAAAATAATTGTCTGACTTCGTGCTCCCAAAAATTGAATGAATTTTGGGGTATATTTCTCCAATCTTAAAGCAACTCTTCTATACTTTCTTAATATTTTGTTTGAAAAAGGTAAGATACGATAAAAACGTTCCAGCATCCCCATAGGGATAATTTCAGTTGTATTAAAAAACTGTTCTCCAAGCATTCTAAAATGTTTAGAACTATTATCACGATGCGGATGAGGATCTAATGCTTCCCATGCTTTAAATCCTTTCGGATTAAAGAGTTTGGAAGGTCGATTATTCATAGGTACAGTCCACCTTAATTCATCAAGAAATTTACTATTAACAGCTGGTTCAAAAAAACGGGCTTCTCCATCTTGCTTCAAAACATCATTTATTTTCTTTAAAACTGCTTTTTCATGATCTAAGGTTAAATGATGTAAAAAAGCCTTACCTATAACCATATCTAATGAGTCATTGGATATATCATGCGTGACAAAATCACCTTTCTTAAAAACAATATTATGTTCAAATTCAAACTTTGTGTTTAGAGCTTCAATAATATCTCCACTATAATCTGAAATATCATTAGCAATAACTTCGGCCCCCAAAGCCGCCAGAACCGCAGCGTTTGCACAATTACCGCAACCTAACTCTAAAACCTTCTTACCTTTAACGGTTTCTTTAAAATTATTTACATACATCCCAACCCAACTTATGTCAGTAGTTGTTGCATCTGCTAAAAATACATCTAAATTATTCAAAGTCCTTATAAGTCCTCCAACATTAACCTCCTTATACTTTTTATTATAAAAGTCTTTGTTCTTGTTAATATTATCAACACTTTCGGCTTTTATCTCTTCCATTATACTGTATCTATAAAACTTTTTTCTGTTTTATTAAAAATAACTAACCCAAATAAAAATATTATTGTACTTACAATAACGGTATAAATCAACATACTGTAATCTACATCTCCAATTCCAAGCGTTATAACTCTAAACATTTCTATAATCGAAGTCATTGGGTTATATTCTATTAGATATCCAGCTATTTTTGGAATACGTCCATCTGCCACTTTAGATTTTATTAATTCTAAAGGATACATCACTGCTGAAGCATACATAAGGAGCTGAACTCCAAAAGCAACCAGAAAAGTTAGATCTCTATATTTTGTGGTCATAGATGAAATAATCATCCCAAACCCCAACCCTAAAGTTCCCATAACGATTATTAAAACGGGCAATAATACTAAACTAATTTGTAGAGATACATTTGATGCTTTTTCCGTAAACATGACAAAATACAGGTAAAACCCAAAAAACACGAGCAATTGAAGGCCAAACTTGATTAAATTTGAAATGACCACAGACATGGGTATAATAACTCTTGGAAAATACACTTTTCCAAAAATACCCTGATTCTTCTTAAACGTATCACTAGTTCCTGTTAAGCACTCTTTAAAGTAATTCCATGCTGTAATACCCGCCAAATTGAATAAAAAAGGAGGCACACCATCACCAGCTGAAATATCTGCAATGTTATTGAAAATTAGCGTAAAAATGACTGATGTAAAAAGAGGCTGAATGAAATACCACAGAGGCCCTAATATTGTTTGTTTATATTTTACTACGACATCACGTTTAACAAATAAAAACAACAGATCCTTATACCTTGCAATTTCTTTAAAATTAAGTTCAATGATCCGCCTTTTTGAAGAAATCGTAAATAACCATTGTTCTTCACTAGCTGTGTTCAAATTCAAGAGTATTTAATTATTAAACAAAGGGTTACCTTTTCATTAATCGCTTTTTAAGCTTATCCATTATAGTTTCTTTTTTATCATTCTCATGATAAGCATTTCCATATACACCATAACCATAGCCGTAGCCGTAGCCGTAACCATAACCATGACTTTTATTGTATTTATAGAAATTGAGGACGTAACTAATATTTTTTAATTCACCCGTTTTTTGTTTCGCATTGATAAGTTCTAACATCCCTTTTTTCGTATAGTTTAAACGAATTATAAATAAGGATGCATCTGCATACTGAGACAATTCTAAAGCATCAGATACTAAACCTAATGGTGGAGAATCCAGCACAATAATATCATAATGTTTTCTTAAATGTTCCATCAGATCAGCCATAGAACTGCCCATCAATAACTCGGAAGGGTTTGGAGGTATAGGTCCAGATGTAATAATATCTAAATTATCTATATGGCTCTTAAATGTTACTTCTTTCAGGGTCTTATCTCCAATAAAATAGTTAACAACACCAATACTATTATCTATATTAAAATCATCAAAAATTTTGGGTTTACGTAAATCAAGCCCCAAAAGGATTGTCTTTTTACCAGATAATGCATAAGCACTAGCTATATTAATGGAACAAAATGTTTTACCCTCTCCACTCACCGAGGAAGTTATCATAATCGTTCTACCACCCGCCACGTCAATTTTTTTATAGAAAAACTGTAAGCTGGAACGAATAGCTCTAAAAGATTCTGCAACTGCCGATTTTGGTTTCTCTAATACAACCAAATTATTAATATGGTTGTATTTACCAACAAGGCCTAAAATTGGTATTTTTGATAAACGCTTAATGTCTTCGGTATTATGTATAGTGTTATCTAATAAAAACAGGATCAATATCAGTACTAATGGTCCAAAAAAGCCAACAACGAGTGCTGTCATGTAATTCAAACTCTTGTTCGGACCTATTAATCCACCTCCAATATCTTTGGCTGCCTCAATAACAGATATATCAGAAACATTTGCCGCTTTCACTATGGCAGCTTCACTACGCTTAGCCATATATATATTAAAAGCTTCTTGCCCCAAGTCTAATTTTCTCTGTATCTTTAAAAACTCCTGCTGATCTGCCGGCAAAACACTTAATCGGTTTTCCAGTTTTGATTTTTGAGAGTTTACAGTACTTAACTGAATCGATATCGTTTTTTTTGTTGAAGCAATGGTTTCTAAAAGAACATTCTTTTCTGCATTTATACTCCCATCTAATTCTTTTAGTGATGATGAACCTTCTTGTACAAGCTGTTCTAACTCCTGGCGTTGTATAGCCAAACTTGTTATTTTGCTTACACTGGAAACAATATTGGTTTCTTCAATACCTACAGAGGTTGGAGCAGCGATCTTAGTATAATCCGTTTTAGTTCTCAAATAGTTTTCAAGAACGTCTATATACTGCAGTTTAGATTCTGCCTGCTCCTTTTTTAATTCAAGTTCTCTTATTTTTTCCGATACTTGTATAAGCTCCTGATCAACATCAAATACCTTATTCTCCTTTCTAAATGCATTCATCGTATCCGTAACGGCTTTCAAATTAGCATTTACAGCGCCTAAACTACTATCTATAAATTTAATGGTATTTGTTGCATAAAGGTTTTTCCTTTCTAATTCTGTTTCACTAAGTATCTTTGTTGTTGCATTTAAATAATCAACAATTTTAGCTTTATTATTTCCAGTTAAAGATAGGGTTAATATCGATGAAGAACTATTTGAATAGGGTTTAACAGATATCCCTTTTTTGTAACTATTAACAACACTATCGAAATTTAAAAACCGGATATAAAATTCGGAACCTGATACAACATTAGCACCATTATTTATATGCAATGTAAATGTCGTAAACGGAAGTTCTATTATTTCCCCAACAGTATAGGTCTTATGGAATTCTCCAGTTGGCAAAGAAATAGTCTTCTTGGATTTATCACTATAGTTTTGAGAACTTCCCCGTTCACTTTCAAAATTAGTAAAAACTTCATATTGAAATTCATTCAAAAAACGGATGCCTATTTGTTTACCTAAAATGTGATTTTTAGATTTATCAATTTCAATCGTAAATGGCGTCTGTTTATAAGCATCAACTTTACTGTATTTACCTTGCTTTAAATATTGAATAAAATACCGTAGAGAATCTACTACTTTTTCATTATGGTTTCTTGTCACCAATGAAATCATAGTTTTACCAACCTTACCCGATACGCCACCCCAATTAAATGATATACTAGTATTTGCCGTAAAAAAAGGGTTTTGATCGTTTTCAAGAGATATTAGTGAACTTATCCTATATACATTTTGTTTTCTATCATTTACAGAATATGCTATTATAAAACCAACTGCAATAGCTAAAACAAATAATTTCCAGAATTTTAATACTTTAAATAAAAACCCTTTTAAATCAAAACTAGCCCCTTTAGACTCCAAATCAAAACCTTCTTCTATTTCATCATAAGACATAGGCTATATTCTATTTAAAAGTAAAATAGTTGTAGTAATCAAAGATAAAACAGTTGCAACGGCACCAATGTTCTGAAAAGCCGTTGTTCCAGTACCCCAAGATTTTTGCTTTATAGGCTTCACATAAATCATATCATTGGGTTGAATGTAGTAGTAAGGTGAATTCATAACATTTGCATCTGTTAAATCCAAATGAAATATTTTTTGACCTTGTGGAAATTGTCTGACAATTAAAACATCCTTCTTGTCACCCGTATCAGGAATATCTCCGGAATTAGCAATAGCCTCAAAAATATTAACACGTTCTTTAAAAATTATATTTGTCCCCGTACTACCAACTTCTCCAGTTGTTGTGTATTGTAACCCTGTGAGTTTTACTGTTACAAAAATATCGTTAGCTTCTTTGTATTCTGTTTCTAATAATTTTTTTTCAATAATCTGCTTTATTTCATCGGTAGTAAATCCAAGCACATTAACCTTGCCCAATTTGGGCATCAATATATTTCCATGTAAATCTACTGTAAATCCATCAAAATAAGCACGTTCCAAACTGCCTGCATTTAAACTCGTACCATCTCCAATAGGATTAAAAATGGCTACCGTTTCCTGTTTAGCAGCTTTAATTCTAATATTTAGAATATCATTTATCTGAACACGATATGGTTTTTGCTTTTCAACAATAACCTGAGTAGAGTCTGTTGCTTTACTTTTATTTTGAAGATAAACAGTATCCTTATAAGGCACACAGGAAACAAACACTGCATTTATAACTATTATAACAATAACAAAATATCTCTTCATTTTAGGGATTTGATTTATCACAAATATAAGTTTTCACTTTGAACAACAAAACTTATATCGGATTTTTTGGTTTTTTATCCGTTATTTGCAAAAAAACATTCTTTTGAATTATTTAACAGTCGAAAACATATCTAAATCCTACGGAGAGTTAACACTTTTTGAAGGCATTTCTTTTAGCGTACATAAAGACCAGAAAATTGCTTTTGTAGCAAAAAACGGGACAGGTAAGACCTCTATTTTAAATATTATTTCGGGTGATGATGAAGCTGATTCTGGCTCTATAACCTATAGAAAGGATATCGCTGTATCATTTTTATCACAAGATCCAAAATTTGATAACAATTTAACTGTTGAAGAAACCATTTTTGCTAGCGACAATCCTATTTTAAAAGTCATTGTTAATTACGAAAAAGCACTTTTAAACCCTGAAGATTCAGAAGCATACCAAACTGCTTTTGAGCAAATGGAACAGCATCAGGCCTGGGATTTTGAGACTCTTTACAAACAAATACTTTTCAAATTAAAGCTTGAAAATTTAAATCAAAAAGTAAGTACGCTTTCCGGTGGACAAAAAAAACGACTATCGCTTGCCAATGCACTAATAAATAAACCTGACTTATTAATTCTCGACGAGCCTACCAACCATTTGGATTTAGAAATGATCGAGTGGTTAGAAGCATTTTTCGCTAAGGAAAACATCACATTGTTTATGGTAACACATGACCGTTATTTTTTAGAACGTGTCTGTAATGAAATTATCGAATTAGACGAAGGTAAACTATATAGTTATAAAGGTAATTATTCATATTACCTAGAAAAACGAGAAGCCAGAATCGAGCAAGAATCTGTTGAAGTAGGCAAAGCAAAACAACTATTTAAAAAAGAACTCGCTTGGATGCGTCGCCAACCAAAGGCAAGAACAACTAAATCGAAGTCGCGAATTGACGATTTTCAAGATATAAAACATCGTGCACATCAACGAAGAAACGACCACGAAGTTCAGCTTGAATTAAACATGGAACGCCTTGGGAGCAAGATTTTAGAATTCCATAAAGTTTCGAAAGCATTTAAAGACAAGACTATACTTAATAAGTTTGATTATACGTTTCAAAAAGGAGAACGCGCTGGTATTATAGGTAAAAATGGCACAGGTAAAACGACATTTTTAAACATATTAACCCAAACTGCACAGCCAGACTCAGGTAAAGTTGTTAAAGGTGATACGGTTAAATTTGGATATTATACACAAAATGGCATCACTATAAAACCCGAACAAAAAGTTATTGATGTAATTCGGGAATTTGGAGACTATATCCCATTAAAAAAAGGTAGGCAAATAAGCGCTCAACAACTCTTAGAGCGTTTTTTATTTAGTAGAAAAAAGCAATACGATTTTGTTGAAAAATTAAGTGGTGGCGAACGTAAGCGATTATATCTATGTACCGTTTTAATTCAGAACCCTAACTTCTTAATCCTTGATGAGCCGACCAATGATTTAGACATTGTAACCCTTAATGTTCTTGAAAGTTTCTTATTAGATTTTCCAGGATGCGTCATTGTAGTATCTCACGATCGTTATTTTATGGATAAGGTTATTGATCATCTTTTTGTATTTAGAGGTGAAGGTGTTATAGAAGATTTCCCTGGGAATTACACCGACTATAGAGTTTATGAAGATAGCCAACCTGCAATTTCAAATGTACAAGAAGATAAAAAAGACAAAAATGCTTGGAAAAAAAACGATTCAAAATTATCTTATAATGAAGAAAAAGAACTTAAAAATATTGAAAGCAAATTAAAATCTTTAACATTTGATAAAAAGGAATTAGAAAATAAATTCAATAACCCTGAGCTTACACAAGATGATATTAATAAGTTATCTGATGCATTGCAAAAAATCATAGATACTATTGAAGCAAAAGAAGAACGCTGGTTTGAGTTATCGTCTAAACTTGAAGATTGAATTGTTACGCAGAGATTCACAAAGTCTTTCTTTTTATCTTCGCTAAGACGCTCAATTATTTTATTTTTATTACATAAGTAACTGAAAATTGCAACTGTAACTGTAACTGAACACTGAACACTGAACACTGAACACTGAACACTGAACACTGAAATGTATCAAATTATCCAATACATAAAGTTCCTAATAAAATCTACCAATCAACACGGTGTACATTCGCCTTTCGTTTATAAACTGGTAACTAAATGTTTCTATAATAAAACAAACTATAATGCTTACAAACTTATTTCAAACTATAAAAAAGAGCTTCTTAAAAACAAGACAACCATTACAGTAACCGATTTAGGTGCCGGTTCGCATATGATGAAACAAAAAAAACGTAACATATCATTAATAGCTAAACATGTAGGCACAACAACTAAAAGAGCAAAACTTATTTATCGATTGGTAAATTATTTTAATTCAAAAATTGCTTTAGAATTAGGTACATCTCTCGGAATTGCAACACATGCCATGGCTTTGGCAAATAAAAACACTAAAATCACTACTATTGAAGGCTGCCCTAATATTTCGGAATTTTCGAAAACTAATTTTAAAAAACATAGTTTAAATAATATCGATGTAAAAAATGGCAACTTCAATAACATTTTAAATCAAATATTAAACATCAACTACGACCTAATTTTTTTTGATGGCAACCATCAAAAAGAAGCAACTTTACAATATTTCGAGACACTCTTACAAACAGCTCATAATGATTCAGTATTCATCTTTGACGATATTTATTGGTCCAAAAGCATGACTGAAGCTTGGGAAATCATAAAACAACACCCTAAAGTCACCGTAACAATCGATACGTTTTTCTGGGGGTTTGTATTTTTTAGAAAAGAACAAGTTAAAGAACATTTTACTATAAGAGTTTAGTCGTTTATTAAATCAACTAGCATCCTGCATACCACATTGAGTATAGTCGTAAAATCATTAATTAATTAGTGGAGAAAAACTTTTAATTTTCAATTTTTAACTTTTAACTTGCGTAGCATATGAAAATCTACACCAAAACAGGCGACAAAGGTACCACAGCATTATTTGGAGGCACTCGTGTACCAAAACATCATATTCGTATTGAAAGCTACGGAACGGTTGATGAATTAAACTCTCATTTAGGTTTAATTCGTGATCAAGAGATTCATAAACAATATAAAGATTTATTAATCCATATTCAAGACAGACTTTTTACTCTTGGCGCTATTTTAGCTACCGATCCCAAAAAAACCATTTTAAAAAACGGAAAAGAACGTTTAAACATTCCTAAAATTTCTACAGAAGATATTGAACGTTTAGAAAAAGAAATGGATGCTATGAATGCAGAGCTTCCTCCAATGACACATTTTGTACTTCCAGGAGGGCATCAAACGGTGTCATTCTGTCACATAGCACGCTGTGTGTGCCGTAGAGCTGAACGTTTGGCGACAGCTCTTAACGAGATTGAAGATGTTGAACCGAAAACTTTAATGTACTTAAACCGCCTTTCTGACTACCTTTTTGTATTGGCACGAAAGTTGTCCTACGACTTACAAGCAAATGAAATTAAGTGGATTCCCGAAAAAGAATCCTAATAAAAAAGGTTTGTAATAAGTAACAAAGCAACAATAATTTCAACTGTTTAAATTACAAATTAATGATACGTTCTTAAAATTAACGATTAAATAATTCATTTTTTTCTTGTGTGTTTAAACTAAAAAATTATTTTTGCAAAAAATTAAACAGAACAGAAAATGTATTGGACTTTAGAATTAGCATCTTATTTAAGTGATGCGCCTTGGCCAGCGACAAAAGACGAATTAATAGATTACGCTATTAGAACGGGGGCACCGTTAGAGGTTGTTGAAAATCTTCAGTCAATTGAAGACGAAGGAGATTCATATGATTCGATCGAAGAAATTTGGTCAGATTACCCTACAGACGAGGACTATCTCTGGAACGAAGATGAATATTAATAAAAAGCATAAAGAATAGTTAAAAAGTCTCGATTTGAGACTTTTTTTTTGCCTTAACCTTTATAAAACATCGTAACAAAATGTATCTTTGAATACTTTGTAAAAAGTAATTAAATTAACAAGACAAAATTACTCAAAAAACAATTTCTGAGTAATAATTAAAAATATATAAACATGAGTTTTTTAAATTCTGTACTTAAAGTATTTGTAGGTGACAAGTCTAAACAAGACGTAAAAGCCATCTATCCTATTGTAGATCAAGTTAAAACCTTTGAAGCCTCTTTAGAAGCCCTATCACATGATGAATTACGTGGCAAAACCGATGAATTTAAAGCAAAAATAGCTGAGGCTACTAAAAGCATTAACGAGCAGATAGCAAATCTTTTAGAGGAAGCAGAAAACACCGAAGATATAGATAGAAGGGAAGATATTTATCAAGATATTGACAAACTAAAAGACGATGCATACAACGCAACCGAAACCGTTCTAAACAATATTTTACCTGAAGCATTTGCTGTAATTAAAGAAACCGCAAAACGTTTTGTAAATAATAAAAACATTACTGTTACTGCTAATACTTTTGATAGAGAATTATCTGGAACCAAAGAGTATGTTGTTTTAGAAGACGACAAAGCCATTTGGGCAAATTCTTGGGATGCTGCCGGAAAAGCCATCACTTGGGACATGATCCATTATGATGTACAACTTATTGGCGGTATAGCTATGCATCAAGGTAAAATTGCAGAAATGCAAACAGGTGAAGGTAAAACTCTTGTCGCTACACTTCCTGTATATTTAAATGCCCTTTCTGGAAGAGGAGTTCACTTGGTTACAGTAAACGATTACTTAGCTAAACGTGATAGTGCGTGGATGGCTCCTATTTTTGAATTCCATGGTTTAAGTGTCGATTGTATTGATTACCATCAACCAAATTCTGAAGCTCGAAAAAAAGCCTATAACGCAGATATTACCTACGGAACAAATAACGAATTCGGATTCGATTATTTACGTGATAACATGGCACACTCACCAGACGACTTAGTACAACGCCCTCATAATTATGCCATTGTAGATGAAGTCGATTCAGTTTTAGTAGATGATGCCCGTACACCATTAATTATTTCTGGACCAATACCTCAAGGAGAACGACATGAATTTACAGAGCTAAAACCTAAAGTAGACGATATAGTAAGTGTACAGCGTAAATATTTAACCGGTGTTTTAGCAGAAGCAAAAAAATTAATTAAAGCCGGCGACACAAAAGAAGGTGGTTTTCAATTACTTCGTGTATATCGCGGTATTCCTAAAAACAAAGCACTAATAAAGTTTTTAAGTGAAGAAGGTGTAAAAATGCTACTTCAAAAAACTGAAAACTTCTACATGCAAGACAACAACCGTGAAATGCCTAAGGTTGACGCAGAATTATACTATGTTATTGAAGAAAAAAACAATCAAGTTGAATTAACCGATAAAGGGATTGAATATATATCTGGAAAAGATAATCCAGACTTTTTTATCTTACCAGAAATAGGGCTTGAAATTGCTAAGATTGAAAAACAAAACCTTCCAGCAGAAGAAGAGGCAAATTTAAAAGAAGACTTATTTAAAGATTTCGGAGTAAAGTCTGAACGCATACATACACTTAGTCAACTTTTAAAAGCATACGCTTTATTCGAAAAAGACACCCAGTATGTGGTTATGGAGAATAAGGTCATGATTGTTGATGAGCAAACAGGTCGTATTATGGATGGTCGTCGCTATAGTGACGGATTACACCAAGCGATAGAAGCCAAAGAAAATGTAAAAATTGAAGATGCTACCCAAACCTTTGCTACCGTAACACTTCAAAATTACTTTAGAATGTACCGAAAATTATCTGGTATGACGGGTACTGCTGTTACAGAAGCTGGTGAGTTTTGGGAAATCTATAAATTAGATGTTGTCGAGATTCCTACTAACAGACCAATTGCTAGAGATGACAGAGAAGATTTAGTTTATAAAACAAAACGTGAAAAATATAATGCGGTTATTGAAGAAGTAACACAATTATCGCAAGCAGGTCGTCCGGTTTTAATTGGTACAACATCGGTTGAAATTAGTGAGTTATTAGGAAAAATGTTAAGCATTAGAAAAATTTCTCATAACGTATTAAATGCAAAACAACATAAAAGAGAAGCAGATATTGTTGCAGAAGCAGGAAACGCTGGTCAAGTAACCATAGCTACCAATATGGCTGGTCGTGGTACCGATATTAAATTAAGTGACGAAGTAAAAGCTGCAGGCGGTTTAGCCATAGTAGGTACCGAACGTCACGATTCTCGTCGTGTAGACAGACAGTTACGTGGTCGTGCAGGTCGTCAAGGAGACCCAGGAAGCTCGCAATTTTATGTATCTCTAGAAGATAACTTAATGCGTTTATTTGGCAGCGAACGTATAGCCAAAATGATGGATAAAATGGGACTCAAAGAAGGAGAAGTTATTCAACATTCTATGATTTCGAAATCCATTGAACGTGCACAGAAAAAAGTGGAAGAAAATCAATTTGGAGTTCGTAAGCGTTTATTAGAATATGATGATGTTATGAATGCACAACGTGAAGTCGTTTATAAACGCCGTCACCATGCTTTATTTGGAGAACGTCTTCGTGTAGATTTGGCTAATATGATTTTTGATACCTCTGAAGGTATTGCCGAAACTAATAAAGGTGCTGGTGACTATAAAAATTTCGAGTTTGAATTAATTCGTTATTTCTCAATGAATTCTCCTATTTCTGAAGAAGAGTTCGGTAAACTATCTGCTCAAGAAATCACGTCTAAAATATACAAAGCAGCTTTCGAGCATTATAAAGAAAAAATGACACGTAATGCAGACATTGCATTTCCTGTTATTAAAAACGTATATGAAACGCAACGTGATAAATTTAAACGTATCGTCGTACCATTTACAGATGGCATTAAAAGTTTAAATGTAGTTACCGATCTTGAAAAAGCTTACCAAACCAATGGTAAACAATTAATTACCGATTTTGAGAAAAATATCACGCTTGCTATTATTGATGATGCCTGGAAAACGCATTTACGTAAAATGGATGAGTTAAAACAATCCGTACAATTAGCAGTACATGAACAAAAAGATCCATTACTTATCTATAAATTTGAGTCGTTTGAATTGTTTAAAGAGATGATAGATCAGGTAAATAAAGATGTTATTTCATTCTTATTTAAAGGCGAATTACCTCAAGAAACTCAAAATACTATTCAAGAAGCACGAACTCGTAAGCGAGAAAAATTAAACACTCAAAAAGACGAAATCCCTAATCTTGATGAACGTTCTGCTCAAAATAGAGCTGCAGGTAATACACAACGCCAACAAGAGGTTGTAGAAACTATTGTTCGAGACAAGCCCAAAATTGGACGTAACGATCGTGTTACTATTAAACATGTTATGAATGGTGAAAACAAAACGCTTAAATATAAACAAGCAGAACCATTAATAGCCAAAGGCGAATGGGTGTTGGTTGAAGAATAAACAACCTCGGAACTAGTCCTGCGGTATTAAATTCCAAAGAGAGAAAATTCCAAAAAAATAAAAATGGGGTAAACTTTGGTGCATAAAATCTCAAAAACTCAATAAATCACTATTTATTTTTAAGAATTCTCAATAAAAAATCCGCCGTTGAAAAACGGCGGATTTTTTATACCTTAGTAAAGACTAATTCTATAATTTATACCATGAAAATAAAAATCGTTTTATTACTAATACTTACCACTTTCATTTTTAACTGTAAAAAAAACAAGACCGAAAACGTCGAAACAGGTAAAACAAACACCGAAGAAATCACCCAATTTAACACTTGGTTAAACAAAGTTTACGAACGTAATTTGATGAGTTCTCCTCAAAATTTAACTCAAAGAGGAAGAAAAGACAGGCAAAACGAATTAGATGACATTTCTGAAGCTTTTGCATTAAAACAGATAGAATTTGCAAAACAGGATTTAGAAGATTTATTAAAGTTTGATACGTCTAGACTTGATTCAAGTAGTCATTTATCATATCATCTATTTAAACGAAAATTAGAACGTAAAATAAAATATGCTAAATACCGTCACTACACATATCCAGTAAATCAAATGCGTGGAACACATTCCAAATTACCTGCTTTTATGATAAACATGCATAAAATTGAAAATAAAGCAGATGCACTCGCTTACGTGGGCAGGTTAAATGCCATAAAACCTGTGTTTGAGGAACTCATAAACAATTTAAAGATTAGGGCCGAAAAAAATATTATAGCCCCAAAATTTGTGTTTAAGCATGTACTAAACGATTGTAAAAATATATTAGGAAACTCTAATAACTTAAACGAGAATATATTTATAAAAGATTTAAGTAAAAAGCTAGAGAACACCGATCTAACAGCTGAGGAAAAAAACACCCTCCTAGAAAGTGCCAAAACTGCTATTAAAACATCTGTCAACGTAGCTTATACAAATTTGATAAATTATTTAGTCACTTTAGAAAAGCTAGCAACAACAAATGCAGGTGTATGGAAATTTAATGATGGCGACAATTTTTATAATTACAAATTAGAAGAAATAACAACGACCAATCTTACCAGTGATTCTATTCATAAAATGGGGCTTGCTGAAGTTGAACGGATTCATAATGAAATGAAAGCCATTATGAAAAACCTAGACTTTAAAGGAAGTTTAAAAGACTTTTTTAAATTCATGAAAAATAATGAGCAATTTTATTATCCAGACACGCAAGAAGGAAAAGATAAAATGCTTGTAGGTTACCAAGCTATTGTAGACAGTATGGAATCCAGATTAGATGAAGTGTTTTACACAAAACCAAAAGCCCGAATGCAAGTTAAAGCTGTTGAAACATGGCGAGAAAAATCAGCTGGAAAAGCATTCTATCAAAGAGGCACACCAGATGGCTCTCGTAAAGGTACCTTCTATGCCAACCTATACAAAATGGCAGACATGCCCATATATGAAATGGAAGCCTTGGCTTTTCATGAAGGCATACCGGGACACCATATGCAAGGTAGCATATCTCAAGAATTAACCAATATACCTGAATTTAGAAAATACGGCCGTTATACGGCTTATAGCGAAGGTTGGGGCTTGTACTGTGAACTTTTACCAAAAGAAATGGGTTTTTATCAAGATCCCTATTCAGATTTTGGAAGATTGGCTATGGAAATATGGCGTGCTTGCAGACTAGTAGTCGATACTGGTATACATGAGAAAAAATGGACCAGAGAACAAGCTATTAAATATTTAACAGACAATACACCAAGCTCAAAAAATGCTTGTACTAAGGCTATAGAACGTTATATCGTTATGCCAGGGCAAGCTACAGCGTACAAAATAGGCATGTTACACATTTTAAAAATGAGAGAAAAAGCAAAAAAAACTTTAAAAGAAGATTTTGACATAAGAAAATTCCATGATATTTTTTTACGCTCAGGAGCTGTACCTCTTAGTGTTTTTGAAGAACAAATTGATAACTGGATTTTAGCTCACAAAAAAGAGGTCTCATAAATGAAACAAATAAAATGGTTTGACAGAACTTTTGAATTCTCATTCGAGCAAAATATTTTCCCTTCCATCATTGAAAGACTTGAAGGTACTTCAATACGACTCAATCATAAAATCAGCCAAATACCATCAGGATATTTAACTGTTAAACATGACGAAAATTGGTCCATTCAAGAAAACATAGGGCATTTAATAGATCTTGAACCTCTATGGCAAGGTAGACTTGAAGATATATTAAATGACAAAGAATATATGAGAGAAACAGATTTAACAAATCGAAAAACCAATTTAGCAAATCATAATGAAAAGGATATAAATCAATTATTAACAAACTTTATAAATATTAGGGAAAAGACCTTAAACGCTCTTATTAAACTCAGTGAAGCAGAGGTTTATAAATATGCATTACATCCAAGGTTAAAGACCCCAATGAGAATAATGGATTTGTTTCTTTTTGTAGCCGAACATGACGACCACTATATGGCAAGGATTAGTGAACTAAATACGTTACTTACGGCAGATAATAAAACCCTTTGATAATTCATATTAGGCTTATATAATTATTTTATTTTAGTAAATCTATAATGGATATATAGTTAATATTAACTATATATCTTTGTTAGCGGTAATTAACTCACTCAAATCTGAAAAACAAAAAATGGGAATATTTGACTTTTTTAAGAGAAAACCGATTGAACAAAAAAGAAAGTTGGAGGATAATTATGTTCTACCATATTTCGGACAAATCGACATAAATAATCTTGAGGAACATTATAGATCAAATTTTGAGCTGAACAACAGTAATATTAAAACTGACCTAAATTTTGAAGGCAAGTCAATTGAGAAAAACAAGATTGAACAAATTGAAGCATTTTTAAAGAATGCTACAGATTTCGATAAAAAGAATAAAGTCTATATCGAAAAAGATTTTGAGAATGATATTGGAGAAACTGAAGCCTATATTAATTTTTATCTTGAGGAACTTGATGAGAATGAATTGAAAAAAATTATAGAATTGGATAACCAAACCAAATCAAAAAGCATTCAGCTACTTAATAAATTAAAGCTTATTAGAATTGGGTTTTATCCAGACAATAAATATGGAACGTCCTATTTTACGACATTTGACTATTCAATCGAGATAGATGGAGAAACTTCTAATCAACTTTTAGTTGTAAATACAGATGAAAAAGGGAATTTAGACCATATAACTTGGGAAAGTTAAAAACATTTCATGAAATAATCTTTAGATGACAAAAGACTTCAAGAGATTAATGGACAAAGCATTGATACATTTGATGTATGATTTATCTAGTAGAAACCAACAACTCCCGAATATCAACTTTCAAAAATTTAGAGATTTCAAATAATGTCTCAACCGAAGGTTGAACTTCATTCGTACACCATCTTGAAACAGTAGATTCCGTTTTTCCCAAATGACTTGCTAATTCTTTATTATTTGTATTCTTTTCAGCAAGAACAGATTTTATTCTATTTAAGTTTTGTTTCGGCACAGTGCTAATTTATTGACTTTTGATGACAATATAAGGATTCCAAAATTGTGCCAAAAACACAATTAATTATAATTTAATGCGTATTTATTTTGTTTTAAATACTATTTATTATAATTTTACAGCAATAAATAGTAGTTATGGCGCAAGAAAAGAAAATTACAAAAAAAGGAGAAAGGCAATTAAAAGTAATTTCAAAAGTGTTTCCAAGAGAGTATAATAGACGTGTTACATTTCCAGAAATAAGATTAAGTGGAAAATGGCTTAAGGATCTAGGGTTTAATTGTGGTCGATTTGTAATTGTAAGCCACAGAAAAAATAAAATAACAATTACTTTGCAAAGAGAAAATGAGAATAAATAATGAAAAACTACCGCTAATAATGTGTCCTATAGAAAATGCTTATTTTAGTACCAAATCTAAAGGTAAGTGCTTATTTGCTAGCTTCTGATTTTCCTTCGGAAAATCACAGCTTACAAACCCGTACATTCCATACATTTAACGTTATATGGCATAAAACACCCTCTTTTTGGATAAACCAAGTTCTTAATATTTAACTATTCTAATCTACACATTAACTCTTGAAACTAGCAGTCGATTTTATTCTCATTACAGGAATTGTTTTAAATAGCTTAGCAATTATAAATCTCTTTCGGCTTAAAAAAAGAACATTACCGCAAAGCATCTTGATCATTTTTTGGTTATTTATTTTAGGACTTATCATATTTTTCTATGCCGCACTACACAAACTAAAATTACTGGCATTTATAACCTATTATTTTGAAAGAGGCATTCGATTTGTTATTCCCCCACTAATATTTCTGTACGTAAATTCTATTTTTCGAAATTCTTCTACTCTTATAAAAAGATATTTGCCTCATTTTATCCCATTCGTTATTTTTCTATTTTTTTACATGATTCCGCAATCTTTAGGTTTAAATCTGGACTATTTAAATTACATCAATAAAAATTTTTTACACATAGTAATTGTCCAAAATTTATATGGAATACTTTATTTTATTTTATCATTGAAACTTTTCTATAGTTTCAAAAAAGCGCTAAAGCTTAACTACTCTTCGATGAGTGACACTAATTTTCTTTGGCTTCAAAAATTTCTTGTTAGTTTTCTTTGCGTCCTATTTATTGATCTTATTTTAACTATTAGTGAAGTCAGTTTAGGATATAATGCAACTTGGGATTCTTATGTAACTGTTTTCTTTATGATTGTTGCTATAGGCTATATTGGATATTACGGGCTTACTCAATCTATAGTTTTCTTACCTAATTTTTTATTAGAAGACCTTAACAATTATAACTCTAGCAAACAATTTTACTTAAAAGAAACTCAAAAAAGTGAATTAAAGGATCGTTTTAACACTTTAATGTCTGAGGAAAAAATTTATTTATTATCAAATTTAAACTTGAAAATATTAGCTGATAAAATGAAGATATCTGAAAGACAATTATCTGCTTTTTTTAGTGAAGTGTTAAATAGTAATTTTCACGATGCCATAAATTTTTATAGAGTAGAAGAAACAAAAATGAAATTAAAGACAAATACTGTCAATAGTCATTCGATTACTGGCATTGGTCTCTCTTCTGGATTCAGTTCAAAAAGCAGTTTTTATCGAGTATTTAAAAAAACGACAGGATTATCACCTTCTGCATTCATAAAGCAGTCTCATAACTCGCAACAAGACCATATTGAGTGAAATAGAGCAAAAAAACTCTTTTCAATATTCCTATGTTTGTTTCAAAAACCTATTCAACAAAAACAATCTGAATGAAAACAATCCATATTTTTAAAGTCATAGGTACTTTGCTATTAATAAGTTTAGTAACTAATTGTTCAATTCAGAATAAATCTATTCAGAATGAAAAGAGAATAAGCATCAAAAATTTTAATGGTATTATAGTTCCTACTGACTCAATTGATAGCTTTCTTCAATCAAAAATGACTGAACAGAATATTCCAGGACTATCTATTGCAATTATTAATGATAGTAAAGTCGTTTATCATAAAACATCTGGATATGCAAACAAAGAGAAAAAACTACCTGTCACTAACAAAACTATTTTTGAGGGAGCATCAATATCAAAATCAGTTTTTGCTTCATTTGTAATGACTTATGTTGAAGAAGGAAAATTAGATTTAGATAAACCTTTATATCAATATTTACCTTATCCAGATATTGAATACGATGATAGATATAAAAAGATAACCGCTCGTATAGTTTTAAGTCATCGTTCTGGGTTTCCAAACTGGAGAGAAAATGAAAAAGATAAAAAACTAATTTTAAAATTTGAACCTGGAACTAGTTACGAGTATTCTGGAGAAGGTTATCAATATTTGGCAATGGTATTAAAGCATATTGGTGGAACTGATTGGAATGGTTTAGAAACTACTTTTCAAAAAAAAATCGCAAATCCATTAGGACTCGAACATACTACATTTATTGAAGACAGTTATACAATGGAAAATAAAGCAGAACCATATAAAAATAACGGCGAATGGATTGATTGGAAAAATGAATATTGGTATAAAAAAGACAAAGGAATATTTGTTCCAGCTGCTTCAATACGAACCGAACCAATTGACTTTTCTAAATGGATGATTGATATGATGAATAAAAAATTGCTAACTAAAAACAGCTATAAAGAACTATTCAAGCATCATTCTACGTTATCACCACCTGAAGCAGAAACACAACTTTATTATACTTTAGGGTTTACAACTGCTAATGACCCTTTCACTACTGCTTATTTTCATGGAGGTACTAATGATGGCTTTACTTGCTTTTACTTTATGGATACAAGTAAAAAATGGGGATATGTGCTTTTTACAAATTCCGAATATGGAGAAACGTTAGGATATCGTTTATTAGATTATCTCGCAAAAGAAAACTACTAAATTTTACAAAAAATGAAATTACTTTCTAAAATAAGGGCTATGTGTTTCTTATCTCTTTTTATTCTATTAGCAACTTGTAAAATTGTAGCTCAAACTAATAACAACGTAAAAGAGTCAAATCCTGAAATTGAATTATTAGAAGAAAAGCTTGAAGAAATTAAAAAAGCATTCAATGTTCCGGGCTTAGCAGTGGGCATTATCAAGGAAGGGGAAATTGTTTATGCTAAAGGATTAGGCGTTCAAGACCTTGAAACAAATATCCCATTAAGTACACAATCAGTTTATCATATGGCATCGGTTTCAAAGCCTTTTGTTGCAACTGCAATTATGCAGTTGTGTGAACAAAATAAAATAGAACTCGATAAAAAGCTGATTAAATACCTACCGTATTTTACAATGAAAGATGAAAGGTATAAGAATATTACAATATTGCATATACTAACCCATTCATCAGGTATTCCAGATGTGATAAATTATGAATGGAACAATCCAAAATATGATGATATTGCAGCTGAAGAACATGTAAGAAGTTTCAAATCAAAAGAATTAGATTTTACACCAGGAGAAAAGTACAATTATAGCAATGCGGCCTTCGATATACTTGCAGATGTAATAGCAAAAGCATCAGGAATGACATTTGAAAGTTATATGAAAGAATTCATTTTTAAACCAGTTGGAATGAAAAATACTACATTTTACAAACCAGAGGTACCAAAAAAAATAGCAACTAAACCTCATACCTTAGATAATGAACTCAAAATGGCTGTAGAGCCTGTTTATCCTTACAATAGAATACACGCACCGAGCTCAACGTTACATTCAAATATAGATGATATGTTACTATGGGCAAAAATAAATCTAAATAAAGGTAAAGTAGGAAGGCATAAAATTTATAATGAAATATCTTACACATTACTTACCACAGGTCAGAGAAAAATTTCGAAAAATGATAGTCTCGCTTTAAGCTGGTTCATTAGCCCAATTAGAGATTATAAAATGATAAGGCATAGTGGTAGAGATACAGGTTATAATACATACTTTGGATTTATTCCAAAAACCAAATCTGCAATTGTATTAATGGCAAATAATGATATATTTTTTAATTCGGATGTTGCAAATTATTTACTGAAATATATCCTTTTTGGTGAGTCAAACCGTGTAAAAACACCAATCCATTATTTACTTAAAGATTATATACTCTCTAATGATATCGAAAAATGTAAAGAAATTTATTTTGACAAAAAACGCTATGCTTCAAATAAATACAATTTTGAAATTTGGACGTTAGACCAATTTGGATATTGGTTAATTAATAAAAATCATTACAAAAAAGCTTTAGAAGTATTTCAATTTAATCTTGTGTTATTCCCTAAACATCCAGGTTTAATTGATAGTGTTACTGATGCCTATAAAGCAATGGATAATAAAAAGATGGCCATCGTTTGGTATAAGAAAGCATTAAAAATAAAACCTGACCAAGAAATTTCAAAAAAGAAATTGGATGCATTAATGAATGAATAGAAAATATAAATTACGCCATATAACACCGTGCCCTATAATTGCTTTGGTAAGTGCTTATTTGGAAAATTCCTTCGGAATTCTCTCGGATTCGTATTTGTTTACTAAGTTAGTTACTAAACCACGCAACGAAATCAAACACGTTGGCAATAAAAACCAAATGAGAAACTTTCTGTTTTTAATAATTTTATGTTTACAAAGTTGCCACGAACAATCTGAATATTCTAAAGATGATGCTCTTGTTCAGTCACTCCATTGCTTAGAAATCAAACAAGAATTAGGTGCTATAAGCAATTTAAGAAATCCATATTTTAAACAATTGGTAAAAATCTTAGAAAGTGATTCTATTCCTAAAAAAAATGTTTCT
This sequence comes from Flavivirga aquimarina, assembly GCF_030540835.1. GTDB lineage: Bacteria > Bacteroidota > Bacteroidia > Flavobacteriales > Flavobacteriaceae > Flavivirga > Flavivirga aquimarina. The sequence continues at coordinate 210,652 of NZ_JAUOEK010000120.1, forward strand.
GATATAATTATGATACTATCAATTGAAATCAATCGTTCCATAGAAAATAGTAAAAGAATAATAGACAGTTTAAAACCTAAGCATAAAGACACACGTTTTTTTGATGCGACTTACGAATATCTAATATTAAATGAAAACTTAGAAGCTAAAACTAAAATATTATTTAATAGCCTAATTAATCCAAATAGTGATAAAAATAAGGAAAAGGAATTAGGTCAAGAAGTTGAAACATTGGCTCTACAAGTTCTGACTGAACAAACCAAATACAAAAAAAAGGAATCGATATTTCACAATGACAACAATATAGTCCAACGTGAGGTCGATTCGATCGTTAGTATCATTAAAAGTAAATAACTATTGAACATTGTATCCTATAAAAAAATGCTATTTTTACCTTAACCAATGTTAGTTGATTTGTTTGCTAGCTTCTGGTTTTCCTTTGGAAAATCCTCGCACACAAACACGCAACTTTCCTTATAAACACGTTGTATGCAAGCAAAAAAATGAGACTACTTATAGAAAGAATATTAAAACCGAACTCCTTAATCCTGTTACTTTATGGAGTGATATCTCTTTTCTGCTTGACTGCTTATATCTGGAGATTTTCATTTGTTTGGGAGTTTGTCTTTAGTATCACCCACTATATTGTCGGACTGTTAATAGTAATGATTATCGGACTTTTCATTGCAAGACTGATGGACAAAAAATTCAACTGGCGATTAAAAAAATATTTCTTAGTCTCAATAATTCAACTACTTATCATATGGGTAATTTCCAACCCTATCAGAACATGGCAAATAGACAGTTCATTAGAGAAAGCTCGACTAATTATCGAGCCTTTAGAGAATTATAATCAACAGTTCGGTACCTTTCCCGCTACATTGACAGAACTCAGAAAAAAACTCAGCAAAGATATTCCTATTAGAACCAATATTGGAACTCGATACTGGTATGAAGTAGATAACAAACAAGATTATCGATTATGATTTCATTCATATTACGGATATACGGCTTACTATAATAATGAGAAAAAAGATTGGATAATAACAGATTAAAAATAAATAGCCAGCATACAACAAGGTATCCTATAGCAAATAGGGTTTCGGTAGTCAACAAAAGTACTGTGCTATTTGCCGACACCGCCAAATCGTTGATTTGCTTTTAAAATGAATTAAGAAATAAAAAAACAAACATAAGGTTAGAAACTAATTTAGTGTAAAGTCTAATCTTTAACTTGTGTAAACAATGTCCCTTAACGAACATTAAAAAAACGAATACTGAAATGAAAATAGGAATACTGAATTTGATAATAATTTTAACTCTGATTTCTGAAATAAGTTTCGGACAGAGTCAAGTATCAACTGACTTTAACATCGATTATCTGAATGGAACTTGGAAAAATATTTCTAAATTTAGAAGTGTAAATTTGACTTACACAAAATCAGTTGAAATTGAAAAAGATTACGTTGGATTTATAATGGAGTTCAAAGCTAACGGAAAAGTTGTTTCTCGTAATATAATTAAATCCGTTAGATGCGGAAACGACTTGAGACGAATTCCAAGAAAAGGCGAATGGAATTTCGATAATGAAACTGGAATTTTAGAAACAATAATGGAAAATCGAATTTCTGGAACTCAAACTGTACAATCTTATAAAATTTTGGAATTGAACAGTAATAAATTAGTAATGGAACGTATAACCGAATGAATAAAGCCTACTTACGAAAATCCTCGCGGACTTTCTATTCGGTTTGTATTCTCTAAATTAGGTGCTTAAAACACGCAACAAACCATATACAAATATGTCAGACTGTCTCAAAACCTCATATTTTAGTTTTGGTATTCGGATAGGTAGGTATCTTTGAAAAATCTCAAATATGAGATTCTCAGGGAAGTAAAATTGGTTTTGAGACAGACTGACGTTGGCAATAATTTGTAATAAAATTTGAAGGTATCTATTTTGCAAGAAGTATATTTATTTCCACTTTATTAGTTGAACCGATTCATTTTAGATAGAAGACAATATTTTTTAACAAATTAGTAATTGATTTATATAACACTTCTCAATATTGCGATTTTTCAAGGAATAGTACTAGGTATAATAATTTTAAAATCGCCCTTATTTAAAAGCAATGCAAATAAATATTTGGCTTACGCCATATTTACACTATCGCTTCTTTTACTAAATCTTGTTTTCGAAATAGTAGAAATATATAATACCATACCCTTGTTACGTTTTATTGATAATATTGAATGGGGTTTTATTCTTCCAGTTTTTATTTTTCTATTTACTGTGCACCAAGTAAATCATCCCATACAACATTCAAAAAAAATCCGATGGTTATTTGTCCCTTTTATATATTATGCCTTCATCAATATTTTTAATGACCTTGGTACTATTGCTGGTGTTTATGATATTCCAAATTCAATTGATAAAGTAATAGGCGTTTTAAAACTTATAGGAATTTTTATAGTTCCACCGTTTATAATTGGCATCTTAATCTATACATATAGCTTCATTAAATTTTCTAACAATACGCAAGAAAAAAAATGGATTACACTTTTATGGACGTTAGTTTCTGTATTATTACTTTCTTGGGCCTTAGCAATTATTCTTGGTCTATTTTTCGAATATGACATTTCATCTTTTATGAAACTTCTTGCCTTATTTGGAACATTCGTAATCCATTGGACAGCATATTTTGGTATATTTAAATATAGATTAGCCAAAGATAAAGAAGGCATCAATAAATTATTAGCTCGCAAGATTTCACTCAACGATAATGACCTATCTATAGATACTAATCTTAAAAAAGTAAATTATTCAAATAATTTAGAATCACTTACAACAGAGAATTCTTATTACATAAAACTTGAAGCACTTTGTAAAAACCATCAAATTTATAGAGACAGCACATTAAATAGAGAAAAAGTTGCTGAAAAATTAGGAATAAGCCCAGGCTATGTTTCTCAATTGGTAAATACAATTACAGGAGGAAATTTCGCAAATTATATAAATCACTATCGAGTAGAAGCTGTTAAGGAAATGATTTTAGATTCTGAATTTAAAAACTACAGTTTATTAGCTATAGGATTAGAATCAGGTTTTACTTCAAAAACAACCTTCCATAAATCGTTTAAGAAAGTTACAGGAATGACCCCAAATGAATATCGAAATAGTCAAAAATAAGTGCCGATTTCTTCAATTTTAAGGTATTGAAACCTTTTTAAACCCCATTAATTTAGTTTAGCTAATTAAAAAATTAAATAGACTTTTTTATGAAAAAAACATTTTTAATGATTATATTCTTGTTTTCTCTTTTTACAGTTAAAGCACAATCTCAAAATGATACTATTTCGAACCCATTCGAAAAGAAAAATGATGTAAAACTTAATTTATATTTTACAACATTGGGACTTTTCGAGGCAACTTACGAAAGAAACATAAATAGAAAATCTTCGATGGGAATTACCGGTTTGTATGTTTTCAGTAAAAAAAATGATGAGGATACAAATTTTCTTATTTCACCTTTTTATAGGAGATACTTTGGTAAAAAATATGCTTCAGGTTTTTTTGTTGAAGGATTTGGAACATTTGGCTCAACCGATGGAAAACAATTAACTGATATGAACGGAAATATCACTTTAAATGAAGGCCCTGATGTGCTTGATTTATCACTTGGTTTAAGTTTTGGATGCAAATGGATTACCAAAAGCAGAATTATTTTTGAAGTTTTAGTTGGTATGGGAGGAAATTTGTTTAATGCTGATAAAACAGACCACGACGTTATTAATCGTCGTGCAATAAGTGTAGGCTACCGATTTTAGTCTGAATAGAAAAACGTTTACAACAAAGAATCGAGTTAAAAACAAATGTTTTTAACTAATTTAGACCTAGCCAACGTAACTAATCATAGACAAACATTACCACCAATTATGAAAAAAATCCTACTCATATTAATTATTTTAGTTTCTAATCAAAGTTTTTGTCAAACAGAACTTGATAAAGAGATAGATAAAGGAATAGAATTATACCAAGATGGAAAAAAGGATAAAGCACTTAAGGTTTGGAAAAAAATTGAAAAAAAATCTAAAAACCCATCTTCAACGTATGGAACTACGCTGGGGAATATTTTATATTACTACGTAGGTAAAGATGATGAAAAAAACATCTTAGAATACTATCAAAAAATAATCAATTCCGATTTAAATGATAAAGACAAAAATCACGAAATTGGTAACCCCTATAAAAACTATCGCTATCACGCAACAATGAGATTAGCTAGTTACTATGGAAAAAAAGGAGAATTTGAAAAAGGCTTAACCTATATTGAAAAAGCTGATAATGAAATTACGTTTGAGACAACTTCATTAACTTCATTCATATATCAAAAAGTTGATTTAGCATTTTGGAAATATCGTTTTCTAAATGATTTGGGACAAAAGGATAAAGCAATTTCTAAATTAATTGAACGAGCTTTTGAATATGATTATAAAGAAATGCACTCAAATTGGGCAACGGCTTCAGTAAGCAATGATGAAAATGAGTTGTCAGAAACAATTTGTTCTGAATTTAATGATTTAAAAAAGCTCAAGTCTGATATTGATAGCGGAATTGAAAATTTGACGTTTGATAAAGTAAATAAAGTAATTGGATTGAAAATTAACGGAATGGATTACGAAATAAACTTATACTCTGAATTGAGTGATGAAGAAAAATGCAAATTATATCTTGAGAATTCATTCTTTTATAAATATTTGACTAAAAAAATAAAAGATTAACTAGTGTAAATAATGTCCCTTAACGAACATTAATGAAAACTATTCTCTGTTTAATATTATTAGTACCAATTACTATCTTCTGCCAAAGTGAAGAAAGGTATTGGAACAGGGAATTGATTGAAAAATAACAGGGCATAACAACGTGTCCAGCAAAACCCCTTCCCCTGTCGCATAATTAGTACATAACTTTAAAAATTTTTAAAAATTATTTGCGTAACCGAATGATTACGCTTATATTTGTAACCAATTAGTTACTTAATGTAATGAGAAGAGATGTTTTTCAGGCAATTGCCGACCCAATTAGACGAGATATTATTGAATTGCTGGCGGAAAAAACGCTTACAGTAAACTCGATTGCGGAAAAATTTGAAATCAGTAGGCCTGCAATTTCCAAACATCTAAAAATTTTAAAAGAGTGTGGACTAATCAACTATAAAAAAGAAGGAAGGGAACGTTTTTGCTTTATCCAACCGAAAAATCTAATTCCAGCCTTTATATGGATTGAGAAATACCGTGAATTATGGGAAGATAAATTGGACTCTTTCGACAGCTATTTAAATAAATTACAATCTAAAACCAATCAAAATGAATAAAGCCAACAAAATGGGCAACAAGACAATAACGATAAAGCGGACATTTAACGCACCATTAAGTTTAGTTTGGGAGGCTTGGACACAATCAGAACATATTGCAGAATGGTGGAGTCCAAAAGGAGTTAAAACAAAAGTAGTAGAGCACGATTTCAAAGTTGGCGGCAAATGGAAATATATAATGCCTATGCCAAATGGTCAAGAATTTATAGCTGAAGGCGAATACACAGAAATAGTCGAATTCGAAAAAATCATTTCATCAGCAAATTTTAAACCTATGACAGAAGGGGTTGAAATTCAATCATTGTTTAAACCAAATGGAAACAAAACGGATTTCACCTTTAATGTTGTCCATCCAACCGAGGAATATAAGATACAACAAGAGAAAATGGGAATTATGAACGGTTGGAGCTCTGTATTTGTAAGACTTGACGAACTTCTAAAAAATATGTAACCAACAAATAAAAATATAATGAAAACAATGACTTGTAAACAATTAGGCGGAGCGTGCGACCTAGAATTTCATGCAAATACATTTGAGGAAATTGCCGAAATGAGCAAAAATCACGGAATGCAAATGTTCCTAAAAAGGGATGAAGCACATCAAGAGGCAATGGGAGAAATGCAAAAGTTAATGCAATCCCCGGATGGAATAAAAAAATGGTTTGAGAATAAAAGGAAAGAATTTAATGCGCTACCCGAAAATAATTAGATGCATAAACAACGTAACTAATTTTAAACATGTGTGAATTATATTCTTCAAATTTTAAATTTCAATAACACATCTGGGTTAGGGCAATTATTCACATAAAAACCTGAATCCTCTTTACTACAAACTCCAGGGTAATCCCCTATAAATTTTTGTATATCTTTTATAATTTGAAAATGTAAGTGTGGCGGGTAATCGCCATTTACAGAAGCATCTCCTAATTCGCCTATTTTATCACCTTGCTTAAAGGGTTTACCAATTTTTAAATTTTTAATTGAAGCCATACTTAAATGACCATAAAGTGTATAAAACACAACTTCGCTAATGATATGTTTTAAAATAATAGTTGGTCCGTAATCACCATAATTGCTATTGTTATTAAAACTATGTACTGTTGCATCCAGAGGTGTATAAATGGGTGTTTCTGCATTGCTCCATAAATCGACTCCTAAATGAATGTTACGACCTTCCTGTGATTGACTTTTAAAATGATCGCTACGTTTATATATATTCCGGACTTCCAAATAGCCACCGTAAGCTACTAAACCACCATGTTCTTTTATATGACTATCTATATAAGTACCCAACTTTACAGACGATGACATGTCAATACTATTGAGTGTTTGATTAGATTCCGATAAATCTATGGATACATATTTTGAGCTTGGAATGTTTGCATCCAATACTCGGAAAGGTTCAGAATTTATACTGTTTAAAAACTTAGAAAATTCATTTGAATGCATAGTTTCAAAAATAGGAAACTAATTTAGAAAAACTTAAATCCATTAGTTTTAGTTCAATGCCATTAAATTAAGCAATTACTTCACCATAAAGGTCAAAATCTTCAGCCTCTATAATCTTAACTTTAGTAAATTCCCCTGTTTTTAAATAGGTTTTAGTAGCGTCAATCAATACTTCGTTATCAACGTCTGGTGAATCATACTCGGTACGTCCAATAAAATAATTCCCTTCTTTTCTGTCGATAACCACTTTAAAAGTCTTTCCTATTTTTTCTTGATTGAGTTCCCAAGAAATTTGGGATTGTATTTCCATAATCTGGTTAGCACGTTCAATCTTTATCTCCTCTGGTACATTATCTTCCAAATTGTAAGCATGTGTGTTTTCTTCATGAGAATAAGTAAAACAGCCTAAGCGTTCAAAACGCATATCGGTTACCCACTGTTTCAATGTTTGAAAATCTTCCTCAGTTTCACCAGGGTAGCCAACAATAAGTGTCGTTCTTATGGTCATTTCCGGAACCTTTTCCCTAAATTCTTTTAGCAACTTAGTCGTTTTCTCTTTAGTAGTACCACGACGCATACTTTTTAATATAGAATCTGAAATATGTTGTAACGGAATATCTATATAATTACAAACTTTTGGCTCACGATTCATCACCTCTAATACATCCATTGGAAAGCCTGTAGGGAAGGCATAATGCAAACGAATCCATTCTACGCCATCAACTTTTACTAAAGCCTCTAACAACTCCGCTAAATTTCTTTTTTTGTATAAATCTAAACCGTAATACGTTAAATCTTGAGCAATAAGTATTAATTCTTTAACACCTTTTGCTGCTAATTTTTCTGCTTCAACAACAATCTCTTCAATAGGTGTACTTCTGTGCTTTCCTCTCATGATAGGGATAGCGCAAAAACTACAAGGTCTATCACACCCTTCAGCAATCTTTAAATAAGCATAATTCTTTGGGGTCGTTGTTAAACGCTCACCAATAAGTTCATGTTTATAATCTGCTCCTAAAGCTTTTAATAAACCTGGAAGTTCGGTTGTTCCAAAATATTCGTCTACATTAGGAATTTCCTTAACCAAATCGGGCTTATAACGCTCACTTAAACAACCTGTTACAAACACTTTATCAACATCACCATTTTCTTTTTTTTGTACATACTCTAAAATAGTATTAACACTTTCTTCTTTGGCATTATTAATAAACCCACAGGTATTAATCACCACAATATTACCTTCATCTTCGTGTACCACATCTTTACCGCTGGCTTTTAACTGCCCCATTAACACTTCGCTATCGTAAACATTTTTACTGCAACCAAGTGTTACGACATTTATTCTATTTTTCTTTAGAGATTTTGTACGCATATATTCTATAAATCAGGGCGCAAAGATACGGAATGAATCACGATTTTGAGTTTCGGTTTTTAGACTTTATTAAACCTTTTATATATTTGAATGTCTTAAACCAAAACCTATGTTATGAAAAAGTTATCTTATTTTTTCCTAATAGTGACTATTTTATTTTTTAATTGTTCTAAGAATGATGACACTATTAACCCTGATCCTTCTACAGATGAACTCTATTTTCCACCAATAAATTCTAACACTTGGGAAACTTTATCTGTCTCTGAATTAGGTTGGAATGAATCTGCTTTACAGCCTCTTTTAAGTTTTGTTGAAAGCAAAGGCACCAAAGCTTTCTTAATTCTTAAGAATGGGAAAATGGTTGTGGAATGGTATGGAAATGGTGAAGACAAAGACTCTGACTTAGCGTGGAATTCTGCCGCAAAAACACTTGTTGCTTTTACCACAGGTATTGCACAAGAAGAAGGTCTCTTAAATATTAATAATCCTTCTAATACTTATTTAGGAACTGGTTGGTCTAGTTTATCACCTGAGCAAGAAGATAATATTACTGTTAAGCATCATTTAACCATGACTACTGGTTTAGATTATACTGTAATAAATAATAATTGTACCGATCCAGGGTGTTTTATTTATAAAAACGACCCCGGAAGCTTTTGGTTTTACCACAATGGCGCATATACTGCCATCCATGATATCGTTGCGGGTGCTGTAAATACTGATTTTAACAGCTATTTTAATGATAAACTAAAAGATAAAATTGGAATGCAGGGGCATTGGATTCCTTTTGGGTATTATAAGTTGTATTATAGTAATGCAAGAAGTATGGCTAGGTTTGGCTTACTTAATTTAAATAAAGGTGTTTGGGATAATACAGTTATTTTAAATGACAGCAATTATTTTAGCGACATGACAAATACATCGCAAGACTTAAATGAAGCTTATGGTTATTTATGGTGGTTAAATGGAAAAGATAGTTATAGAAGCCCAGCTCTTACCTTAAAATTTCAAGGAAATTTGATTTCGAATGCTCCGGATGATCTAATTGCAGGTTTGGGAAAAAATGACCAGAAAATGTACGTTGTTCCAAGCGAGAAACTAGTCATTATTAGAATGGGGGATGATGCTGGTGACGGCCTATTAGGTCCTTCTAGTTTTGACAACAACCTTTGGGTCGAAATTAATAAGTTGATTGATTAATTTGTGTAAAGGCTAACGATTGATTTACTAGATAAAAACGATGAGATTCCTGCCTCCGCAGGAATGAAAAAAGGTTATTTAAAAAACGAATCTACAAACTCAAATTTATTAAATACTTGCAAGTCTTCGATTCCTTCGCCTACACCAATATATTTTACAGGAATTTGAAATTGGTCTGAAATACCTATAACCACACCGCCTTTAGCCGTTCCGTCCAATTTAGTGACTGCCAGCGAGGTTACTTCTGTAGCTGCTGTAAATTGTTTTGCTTGCTCAAATGCATTTTGTCCGGTAGAGCCATCTAAAACCAATAATACATCATTTGGCGTATCGTCTACCACTTTCTGCATCACACGTTTTACCTTAGTAAGCTCATTCATTAAATTTACTTTATTGTGTAAACGTCCTGCTGTATCTATAATAACAACATCTGCTTCTTGCGTCACTGCACTTTTTAAAGTATCGAATGCAACAGAAGCAGGGTCACTACCCATGGATTGTTTAATAATAGGCACATCCACCCTATCTGCCCACACTTGTAACTGGTCTATTGCTGCTGCTCTAAAGGTATCTGCTGCACCTAAAACTACTTTTAATCCTTGCTTTTTAAATTGATAGGCCAACTTACCAATAGTAGTCGTTTTTCCTACGCCATTAACCCCAACAACCATAATAACATAAGGTTTTTTATCTTGAGGAATGACAAAATCTGTTTCTTCTCCTAAATTTGTTTCACTTAATAAACCTGCTATTTCTTCGCGAAGAATTATATTAAGTTCTTCAGTTCCTAAATATTTATCTTTTGAAACACGTTCTTCAATACGCTCTATAACTTTAAGTGTCGTATTTACGCCCACATCGCTAGATACTAATACTTCTTCAAGGTTGTCTAAAACCTCATCATCTACCTTAGATTTTCCTGCTACGACCTTGCTTAATTTTCCAAAAAAACTGGATTTAGTTTTTTCTAAACCTTTGTCTAAGGTTTCCTTTTTTTCTGAAGAAAATATCTTTTTAAAAAAACTCATATTTTAAGTTTATTCTTTTATTGTTTACTTAATTATTCATGTCAATTTTCGCACCACAATTTTCTTACTGCTATTATGACAGAAAACCTTTCAAATATAAACATAAAAAAGCTGCTTTCTAAAAAGAAAGCAGCTTATAATATCGTGAAACGTTACCGTTTTAGTTTTTGTTAAAAAAATTGTTAACCTGATCCGGACTCATAATAGATTCAACGAACATGTAAGCTCCAGTTTTTGGTGACTTCACCATTTTTATAGCTTTGGTTAACCTTTTAGATCCTGTTTGTAATGATGCTACTGATTTCTTTGCCATGGCTTATTATTTTATCTCTTTATGAACTGTCATGCGTTTAAGAATAGGATTAAATTTCTTAATCTCCATTCTATCTGGCGTATTCTTTTTATTTTTAGTGGTAATGTATCTTGAAGTTCCTGGTTTTCCAGACTCTTTATGCTCTGTACATTCTAAAATCACTTGTATTCTGTTGCCTTTCTTTGCCATTTCTTTACTTATTAAATACAGCTATTATTTTAAAAACCCTTTAGATTTTGCTTCCTTAATCGCTGCAGATATACCTATTTTGTTAATAGTTTTTAAAGCAGATGTAGAAACTTTTAAAGTTATCCAACTGTCTTCTTCTGGAATATAAAAACGTTTCTTTAACAAATTCGCATTAAACTTACGCTTTGTTCTATTTAATGCATGAGAAACATTGTTTCCAACCATGGCCTTCTTTCCTGTAAGTTCACAAACTCTTGACATGATATATAACTTTAATTTTTTTGTTGCTTAAAATCGAGGTGCAAATATACAAATTCTTTAATTTACGACAACCTTATTTTAATCAATTTTTAAAAATTTCTTTTAGTAACATTTCCAACGCTTTATTTACAGCTTTATTTATCACTTTTATACGATGGTTTCCAAAGTTAAACTTCTCGGAATAAATGCCCGTTTTGGTAGCAATTGCTATAAAAACTGTTCCCACTTCGGCATCAGAATCTCCTTTTGTTGGACCAGCGTTTCCTGTTGTAGCTACAGCAAAATCGGATTGAAATAACCGCAAAGCATTTTTAGCCATCGATTCTGCCACTTGAGAACTAACCACTGAATAGGTTTCAACATCTTCTTTTGAAACGCCTAAAACGTGTATCTTAGATGCTGTAGAATACGTCACTACACCCCCATTAAAATAAGCCGAAGCTCCAGAATTTACTGTGAAGCGCTCTGCGACTGTTCCACCAGTACAACTTTCGGCAATCGATAATGTTTTTCCTATTTTAGTCAGGTGTTTAGAAATAATTGTTTCAACCGAACCTTCCTCATCTTCAAAACCAAAAAATTCATCTTTAATTAAGGGTAATACTTTATCAATCTCTTTTTGAATATCAGATTTAACTTGTTGCTCATCAAACCCTTTTGTTGATAAACGTAATCTCATTTGCCCCAAACTTGGCAAATATGCCAGTTTTATATGCTCAGGCAAGGCATCTTCCCAAGATTCTATTCTATCTGCCAAGGCACTTTCTCCTAAACCATATATTAATAATGTTTTATTTAAAATATAAGGGCAATTATACTTGGTTTTTAACTTTGGTATAACCTCATTTTCAACTAGAGCTCCCATTTCATAGGGAACTCCTGGAAGTGAAACAAAGACTTTATTATCCTTTTCCAGCCACATACCGGGAGCTGTACCAAGTTTATTCATCAATACTGTAGATTTTGACGGTACCAATGCCTGATCTTTATTTACTTGTAGCAGTAAGCCTCCTACGTAGTTCTTCCATATCTCCTCTATATTTTTTAAAACACTATCGTCTCTAACCAAAGTGTCATCAAAATATTCGGTTATGGTCTTTTTGGTAATATCATCTTTGGTAGGCCCTAAGCCTCCCGTAAGAATAATAATATCTGCATGATTTTCAGCATCTTTTAGTGCTTTTAAAATATGAGATTTATCGTCTTGTATTGATGTAATTTGATACACCGACACGCCAATAGTAGTAAGTTGTTTTGCAATAAATCCAGAGTTGGTATCTGTAACTTGACCAATAAGAAGCTCATCGCCAATGGTAATTATTTCGGCTAGCATTATAAATTAAAATCTGATCTTATTTCTGCAACAGCTTTATCTACTACCTCTATAACTATATCTAATTGAGAAGTAATATCTACATCTTTCTTTTCAAACTTACCCCAATCTTGAACTTCTATTAAAGTATCAAGAATGCCTAACTCGAACAAATCGACAGTGGGTTTCATTTTATGGGCAGCTTGATATGCATTAAAATAATCCTTTTCTGCAACTGCTTGTTTCAACCTGTCTGCATCTACAGGCACTTCTTCTAAAAACGTTTCGGCTAACGTTGCTATAAAATCTTCATCATTATCAGCCAATTCTCTTACTCTAAATAATTTGTAATGTTGTTCCATTTATTTTATTGTTATTGAAAACATTTCCTGGTTTTCTATAAATCCTTTTAATTTATCGTTTGCAATTACTTTGCCAACACCTGCTGGTGTTCCTGTAAATATAATATCTCCAATCTTTATAGTAAAATATTTTGAGACATATTCTATAAGTTCATCAATTTTCCAAAGCATGTGGCTTGTATTTCCTAATTGTACAATATTATCATTTTTTTTTAAAGAAAATCCAATAGCATTAACATCTTTTACATCTTCTTTTGATAACCACTTACCTACAACTGCTGAGCCGTCAAATGCCTTAGCTTTCTCCCATGGCAATCCTTTTGTTTTTAGTTGGCTTTGTAAATCGCGGGCTGTAAAATCTATTCCTAAACCTATTTCATTATAATATTTATGTGCAAATTTTTTATCTATATGCTTACCTACTCGATTTATTTTAACCAAAATTTCTACTTCATAATGTATATCATTTGAAAAATCCGGAATAAAAAAAGGTTGTTTTTTAAGAAGAATTGCTGTATCTGGTTTTAAAAAAACAACCGGATTTTCCGGTTTTTCATTTTCTAATTCTTTAATGTGTTCGGTGTAATTTCTACCTATACAAATAAGTTTCATATCTTCTGTCATTCCTGCAAAGGCAAGAACCTGTTTATTATATTAATTCCTTACTTAAAAATGAATTCCTACCTCCACCAGCTTTACTAAGTACAAGTCGCTCAGTGACCTCGCAGGAACGTCAAAACCGTTATAGTTTGTTATTAAAACTTCTTAGCTTAATACTTGTTAGCACTTTTTTAGTGTATAAAGGAAAATCTGCATTAAGCAACCATCCAAAATAACCCGGTTCTTTTTCTAATACTTCCGTAACTAACTTCCCTTTATGTTTCCCAAAAGAAAAACACTCAACACCTTCTTTATTATAAGCTATAAAACCCGCAAAATCTGCAAACTTTTTTCTTGAGCTAAACTCTGCCAAAAACTTAGTATCATTTTCTACTTCATCATATTTAGCAATTTGCGCTTTTAAAACCTCGTATGTTGCATTAGTATCTGCTTCTGCACTATGTGCTCCTTCAAGATCTTTATCGCAATAAAATTTATACGCTGCACTTAAAGTGCGTTGTTCCATTTTATGAAAAATAGTTTGTACATCTATGGCTAAACGGTTTTTCATATCGAAATCAATATCAGCTCGCAACATTTCTTCTGCCAATAAAGGAATATCAAACCTATTAGAATTAAATCCACTTAAATCGGAATCTTTAATCATATTATAAACCTCTTTAGCGAGTTCTTTGAATGTTGGCTGATTTGCAACTTTTTCGTTAGTTATACCATGAATTTCTGTAACTTCTTTTGGTATTGGCATTTCCGGATTAACCAACCATGTTTTGCTTTCTTCTTTTCCATTAGGAAAAACCTTAAGAATAGAAATTTCGACAATACGATCTTTCGATATATTAATACCTGTTGTTTCAAGATCGAAAAAACAAATGGGTTTTGTAAGATTGAGCTGCATTTAATTTTATTTTTCTAAAGTTGTAAAGATACTAAATTGATAAAGGGTTGAAACAAAAAAACCAACTGTTTTAAAGTTGGTTTTTAATATATATTTTCTTAAAACTATATTTCTCTATCGCTATCCCAAGCTTCCAGATAATCTTTTACAGCTTTAGCAAATTGACCGCCAAGTGCGCCATTAACTACACGATGATCGTATGAATGTGACAAGAACATTTTATAACGAATTCCTATAAAATCACCTTCTGAAGTTTCAATAACTGCAGGCACTTTTCTAATAGCTCCAAGTGCTAAAATACCAACTTGTGGCTGGTTTATTATTGGAGTTCCCATAATACTACCAAATGTTCCCACATTAGTTACGGTGTATGTACCACCTTGAATATCGTCTGGTTTTAATTCATTTAATCGCGCTCTATTAGCCAAATCATTAACCTGTTTCGTCATGCCAACCAAATTAAGTTGATCTGCATTTTTTATAACCGGCACTATTAAATTACCATCAGGTAAAGCAGCTGCCATACCTAAATTAATGTTTTTCTTTTTCACAATGGTATTACCTTGAAGTGAGATATTCATCATTGGAAATTCACGGAGTGCTTTAGCAATAGCTTCCATAAAAATAGGTGTGAAAGTTAAATTCTCACCTTCACGTTTCATAAATTCATTCTTAACTCTCTTTCTCCAATTCCATATTTTAGTAACATCGGCTTCAATAAAACTTTGTACATGTGCAGATGTTTGTACAGACTCAACCATATGATGTGCAATAAGCTTGCCCATTCTAGTCATTTCTACAATCTCATCTTCTCCGTTAGAAACAACTGAAACCATAGGCTTCTTAGGTTGTTCTGTAGGCTTAGGTTGAATAACTGGAGATTCAACTTTTTGCGTAATCGATTCTTGATGATTCCCTGTTCTATTCTCTATATATCCAAGAATATCATTTTTAGTAACACGCCCATCTTTTCCACTACCAGAAATAACATCTAATTCTTGTTGACTTACTCCTTCTTGCTTCGCTATATTTTTAACAAGCGGTGAATAAAAACGTTCTCCGTTTGAAACTATGGACTTAACAGTTTCTTTGGCTACTGCTATGGTTTCTGCTACTTGTATAACAGCTTCTTCTTTCTGCTCTACGTCTTCGTTTAGAGACTCAGATTCTGATTCTGAATCATTACCATCATTACTTTCTATTTCAATAACAGCAATAACCTGCCCTACCTGAACTACATCATCTACATTAAAAAACTTCTCAACTAAAACACCATCTACCTCGCTTGGCACCTCACTATCAACCTTATCTGTTGCTATTTCTAAAACAGGTTCATCCATTTCAATAGTGTCCCCAATTTCCTTTAACCAAGATGTTATTGTTGCTTCTGCAACACTTTCACCCATTTTTGGTAATTTAAGCTCAAACTTTGCCATATTAATAACGTAATGTTTGTTTTTTTTATTTCTTTTGCAAAATTAACGAAAAAATAGCTTTTATTTTTAATTATTCTTATTAAAAAGCAGTTTTTCACTATTTCTTTTTTGCTTCTCAGCAAAGTTAAAACCTTTAACTTATTACTTCAAAGGAAATTGAATTTTGTTTTAGCATATTTAATAATTCTTCATGTGGGTTTACAAGAATATTACTTCTTGCTATTTTTATAAGCGGAAAATCATCTATGTGATCGGTAATAAATGTATCGACTTCATAAATGTTTTGGCTTTCTAAATATTTTAAAACATTTTCTTTTTTATTGACTTTACTATTTTCAAAAGTTTGATCGAACTTAGCGTATGGAAAATCTGTACCCAAACAAACCAAACCTTCATTTTTTGCTATAATATTTGCATAACATGATGGAGCTGCTGTTGCTAATATTTTAACATTAAAAATAGTATCTTGAAGATGTGGAATATCCTTTTTTTTAGACGAAATAGACTTTACAAAAGCTTCATAATTAATGTCATTTCTGTTTTTAAGTAATCTTAAAACATTGTATTTCATTTTTTTATGCGATACATATATTCTAGAACTAATTGCAAAGCATAACTTAACAAGTAAGATTATTTTAATACGCTTTACACAAAATTCAATAAGATATTTTATAAAGTAATGAAACGTATTTATTGTAAATAGTGTTCCATCTAAATCAACTACTAAAGCTTTTTTTTTCAAAATCTTTTCCTTTATAATCTTTAGACCACGGATATCTAACTAAGCTATTTTTAAACAAATAGTAATCTGGTATTACAATTGAGTTTTCTATTGTCCAAGAAATTACTGCTGTTTTAATTTTTGCTTTTGGAAACTCTTTGATTAAATGATTTTTAACAATAAACATTGTCCTACCCGTATCAACTGCATCATCAATTACAAGAATATTACCTACAGTTTTTTTTGAGTTTGAATTAAATTTAAAATCAATGTTACTATTAGATAGATTATCTAAATTTAAAGTATCAATTGATTTTTTTGCTTTATTAGACTCATATATTCTAAGCCAATTTGTAACACTATAAGGTAACGATTTTAAAATAGCCTTGATGAAATAATTATTTTTCAATCTGTTACTTCTCTGAAGTATTATTGATTCAAATTGAACACCTTCAAATTTTTTTACTTTTTTAATATCATTAAGCACATAGCCTCCACCATTTAGAATCCCTACAATAATGTCTGGATTAAAATCTATTTTAGAAATTAATTCAGCACTTTTTTCAGAAAAAGTCTTAATATTTAAAGTAGTAATTTTCAATTATAATTTTAAAGAACTTTCAAATGGCACCCTATCTACAATGCTTCTTCCTAAAGTAATTTCGTCTGCATATTCCAACTCATCACCAACCGAAATCCCCCTTGCAATAGTAGATGTTAAAATTTGGTATTCTTTAATTTGTTTATATATATAAAAATTGGTAGTGTCCCCTTCCATCGTCGAGCTTAACGCAAAGATTAGTTCTTTTATTGTGCCCTCTTTAACTTTTTTTACTAATGACTCAATATTTAGGTCATGAGGCCCTATA
Organism: Flavivirga aquimarina; assembly: GCF_030540835.1. GTDB lineage: Bacteria > Bacteroidota > Bacteroidia > Flavobacteriales > Flavobacteriaceae > Flavivirga > Flavivirga aquimarina. Next base: position 228,055 of record NZ_JAUOEK010000120.1, read on the forward strand.
CCATCCATAGGGGAAATCTTACCTCCCAACACATGATACAGTCCTTTAAATGAGCTCGTATTTTCTATTGCCATCACATCTTTAATATCTTCTACAATACATATAACACTTAAATCCCTATTTGGAGTGGTACATATTTCACAAAGATCTTGATCACTTATATTATGACACGATTTACAAAATTTAACATCATTGCGCATAGTCTGCAAAGCTTCAGAAAGCGCTATAGTTTGCTCTTTTGGTTGCCTTAGCATATGCAACACTAAACGTAAAGCCGTTCGTTTACCAATTCCTGGTAATTGCGACATTTCATTTACTGCCCGTTCTAATAATTTTGAAGAGAATTCCATTTACGCGAATTTAACATTTAGCCCCGAAAAACCACTAATTTTAATCAATTCTTTTAAATTACAGGCTTCATTTGGAATTTGAGACTTAATATTTGTAATTTCAACACTTAAAATTTCTTTCAATGTCTGCAACACAAATCATGCTACTTATAGCAGCTTACTTCGGGGTACTTATTCTCATATCATATTTAACTGGCAAAGAAGATTCTAATGAAACTTTCTTTAAGGCTAAAAGACAATCTCCCTGGTTCGTTGTTGCTTTCGGAATGATAGGTGCCTCACTTTCAGGAGTCACTTTTATTTCTGTGCCTGGCTGGGTTGATGCTTCTCAATTTAGTTACATGCAGGTTGTTTTTGGATATTTAGCTGGTTATTTTGTTATAGCATATATATTGCTTCCTATATATTACAAACTTAATGTGACTTCAATATATCAATATTTAGAAAGTCGTTTTGGGGTAGTTAGCTATAAAACAGGTGCTTTTTTCTTTTTTATCTCTAGAGTTTTAGGAGCTTCCTTCCGATTATATTTAGTTGCTATTGTATTACAAAAATTTGTTTTTGATGCTTATGGATTTCCTTTTTGGGGAACCGTTACTATTTCAATCTTGTTAATATGGTTATATACTTATAAGGGAGGTATTAAAACTATTGTGTGGACAGATACCCTGCAAACTTTATTTATGCTTGTTGCGGTTATTATAGCAATCATTTTAATTACCGATAAATTAGATTGGAGTTTTTCAGAGTTTTTGGCTTCTGATGAATTGACGAAATACAATAAAACTTTTTTCACTGAGTCCTTTTTGGCAAAAAATCATCTTGTAAAATCTTTTCTTGGTGGCATGTTTATTGCCATTTGTATGACTGGTTTAGATCAAGATATGATGCAAAAAAACCTTACCTGCAAAACGCTTAAAGATGCACAAAAGAATATGGTTTCTTTCAGTTTAGTTTTAGTTGTTGTTAATTTTATTTTCTTGTTGCTTGGAGCTCTTCTATTTATTTATGCTGATAAATTTAATATTGCAACACCTATGCTAGACGGAAAAGTAAAAACCGATTTGCTATTCCCCGAAATAGCCTTAAACGGAGGTTTAAGCATATCATTAGCAATAGTATTTTTACTAGGCTTAATTGCAGCTGCTTATAGTAGTGCAGATAGTGCTTTAACATCGTTAACCACATCTTTTTGCATAGATTTTTTAGGCATAGAAAAAATTGAAGCATCCAAACAAAAAGGGTTACGAAAACGCGTTCATGTATTGATGAGCATCATTCTCATTTTTGTTATTGTAGCTTTTAAATATATTTTAGACAGTAATGTTATAGATAACCTTTTAAAAGTTGCCGGTTATACTTATGGTCCGCTACTCGGGTTATTTGCTTTTGGAATTTTTACCAAATTTAAAGTTATCGATAAATACGTTTGGCTTGTTACATTAATATCTGTTATACTGTCCTATCTAATTGGAAAAATTCCAGCAGAACAAATTGGAGGCTATGTTATTGGTTACGAACTTCTAATAATTAATGGACTCATTACATTCTTAGGTTTAATATTGATTCGTAGCGAGCAAAACTAAAGTACAAGAAGCTTCAAAAGCAATATTATGTTCCTTTAAAAGCTTATAAAGTTCAGGGTTTTCTGTTCCTGGATTAAAAATAACACGTTTTGGTTTTAATGATAAAATATAGTCATAATAGTCCTTTTGTCTTTTGGCATTAAGGTATAAAGTTACTGTATGCACGTCATGATATGCTAATAATTCAGTATCAATTTGTACATCAGAAATATTTCCCTTTTTTAAACCAAAAGCCACTACTTCAAATTTATTAGCAATTAATCTTTGAACCGCATAATTAGAATACCTATTTGTATAATCGGCGAAACCAAAAGTACAAATTCAGAAGCTGTACTAGCAAATTTTTCGTTTGTTTTTGAAATCTATTTGTGTATGTATTAAGTCTCTGAATTTGATGAATTAAATTTCAAATCTTAAGAACATTTCCCATATTTTAGCTAAATGTTCTTGTGTTGGTTGTGAATATGGATGTAAATCATCTTGCATCCAAATTTGTGTTAATGTCAAGTTTTGAATTACACCTCCGCTTTCAATCCAAGTAGTACTATTTTGCCAATAGCCTGTGGTAGACACCTCTTGTTGTGAAAATCCCGCTTTCTCCCAAAGCTTCAAACTAGGGAATCCCCAATAATGAAATAAAATTTCTTGCGCCTTGTAAATACGTTCTTTTCGGTCGCTTTCATAATGTCCTATGAGTATTATTTTTGCACGTGGATTATAGCTTAAATAATATCTATAAGGTAGTTCATTGCACCATTAAATGTGCTTCTATCATTTCTAGTTTCGGGAATTGAAATAGCTGCATTTTCATCTGCATCATAAGATGTTGCTACTAAATCATTATGCCCATGATCTAAAATAAAATAATTTGGCATTTCCACGAAATCAGGATGCAAACTATCTAAGTATTTGTTTACTAGTTTTCGCTCATGCGAAAAGTCTTTTATTTGCTCTTCTGTATAATAGTCAGTTATTGCACTTGTAGGCGATGCGCCACTAATTAAATCCCTCCATCCATATGAACCGCCCGTAATATTACCATTAGCATCTAACCCATTAGTCCAGTTGTCAATTAAACTTTGCTTATCTGCTAACGTGTGCGATAGAGCCTTTAAACAATTATCTAATCCTAAATCTTTGAAATTTCCAGTAACTCCATGAAAAGCCCTTGCCATTGAGCTTGGTACTGCTTCGTTATAAGTTGTCATACCTAAGTTTTGCCCAACTATTTGTGGATAACCAGTTGCGGGTATTGAAGTGCCAAAAACCACCATTGACTTCTTTTTTTTTGAAGAGCTATTTAAGTGCTTTAAAGAACTATTGACATAGGCTTTAGGCGCAATATCTAAAATACCTTTTTCAATCAAGCCATAAGGATATACTGTGGGAAATCTTGAGGTAGTCACACCTATTTTTGCAGTTCCGTTTGGTGGGTTTAATTTTACTCTTTCGTAAAAACGAATACTGTTATTGGTTCCTGTTAACTCATTACCTAAAAAAACATCATTTTCGTCAAAATAAACAACTCCAGCAATTCCAGTTCCTGCAACATTACCTGTAAAATAATAGTTATCTTCTGTATTATGCATATTGTACATTCTTGAATGACTTGCTCCATTTGAAACAAAAGAACCATTATTTTTATCATAATAACCGTTCTCCAATTCATCTGTAGATACTAGACTATCCTCATAGCCTAATGCTTGTGATAGGATTTGATTTTGTTTTATAGCTGAAGCAAAAACACCTATAGGTTGTTCTGATACAGTTGCATAAGGAAATTGTGTAGGGAAATAAGCACTTGTTGTGCCTATTTTAACAGTTCCCTGTGGTGGGTTCAAAGGCACATTTTCATAGGTTCTTGTGTCGTTATTTCCTTGTGTATATTCATTACCCAAAAAAACATTATTTTCATCGAAATAAACAACAAGAGGAATTATACTTCCAGCTACATTTCCAGTAGCATATAATTTTTTAGAAATATCAATATTTGTGTAAAGCCTTGTCCTATAACCCCCATTAGAAACTAAATCACCACTTAAATTATAGTAATTACTAGGGTTGTCTGTAAATGTTTCTACCTCAGTAATTTCGCCCGGATTTGCTTCGTATATCTCTCTCTTTTGAGTTTGAACTTCATCGTAAACCGCTTTTCCAGCGACTGGCTCGGTCGTATTATTTTGGTCGATGTTTTGGGCTACCGAATAACCTACAAATTTATAACCATTTGTCTCTGTCGATAAATAAATGTAGTCGCCATCATCACCAGTAGCAGGATTGTTTTTAATTCTGAAAGGTGTATTATTGGATGGTAAAGGATTTACTGCCATAGCAGAAGCTATGGTTGTATAGGTTTTCCCAGCACCATCCAAAATACTCTGTATCTCACGGTGTAGGTCATCTGCCGTACCATTGTATAAACCTTTTTCTAGCTTTATTGATATGTCATTAACTAAATCTTGAACTGTACTATTAAAAGTTTCTGTTTTTAGCAAGACGTTTAAACGATCCACTAAAGTCTCTATCTGCTCTATTGGCAACCTTTCACTTTTATGCCAAAGTGATTGTATAAGTTCTTTAAACTGTGTTGAATTTGGGAAAGCCCCACTTTCAAAATAACTAATTAATGTTTCTACTGGTGTCATGCTTTGTGTTTTTTCTTCAATATCTTTTTTTTCTTGTCCGTATGAACTTAAAACTAATAATGTGAAAGCTACCAATATAAACTGTCTCATAATTTTTTATTTTCAGTAAAAATAGAAAATTATGAGACAGTTTATACTGATGTCATAGTTTTAATATTTTACTTTAATTATAAATGCTTCAACAAAATAAGGCGGACGGTTCTCGTGTGCCTCATTATTTCCAATTCTATACTCTACGTTTGCCGCACCTGAATCTGATGCTACTCCCTGCGTTCTTTAGTTAAAGTGACTTCATCCAAACCGCCAGTTTGTCCAACTGCATTATAATCACCGTTTCCTGAATATCCAACTAAAAATTTTTCTCTTAAATCGGGGATTTTAAACTGTGTTGTACCTACAGCCCCAAATGAAGTACCTATGTTTTCAAACAGTTCAGGGTATTCGTCAATATTTAGCGCACGTCCATCACAAAGCATATAGTTTTCGGGTATTTTATCCAAATAGCCACACCATCCAGCTCTGATACCCGGAGGATCACCTTTGATATCCTTTACACGTTGCCAAAGTTCCTGATTGCTTATTATTCTTTGGAAGCCTGACCAGTTTAAGTCTCCTAGCTGAAAAAGTTGCGTGACGTGTTACATAGGCATCTGTATAGTTAACTTCAAAAGCTGACACGGTCTCCCTATCTTCAATAATCACTATTTTATCAGTCTTTAAACCGCCTTTAAATGGTATTAATTCACCAGCAATGACCACGTATCCATCAGTGACATTATTGGCGTTATCCTCCTCACATCCGCTTAACACATAATTGTCGCCACCTAAAGCAATCATCTTTGATAATAACTGCATTGTGTTTTGCATAAAATCTGCTGATTTGATAGTAAACGGAAAACTATCCTGCTGTGCAAAATTTATCTTATCCATTGATTATCCTGTATTTTTTTGATGGTAGTTTGTTTTTATCTACAATCGATTTTAGTAAATCCTCTTGGCTATTGGTAAGGGTATAGCCAATTGGTAAAACAACTTCAAAATTGATATGACTTACTAAAAGGTTACCATCATTTTGAAGTAAAAAGAGCGTTGTATCTCCAATCATTTGAGGTTTGTCCTGCTCTTGTTCCATAGCAATAGATCCTCATAATTTGGTATCACATTTCTTAATACGATCCTTTTTTGGTAAGGGTCAAACCATTTGTTTATCAATGCCTGTAACTCGCACTTTTGAGACTTTACACTCGTTTCGTGATTATTGATAAACTCAATAAATTCATAGTGTATCTTTTGGAGCTGTGAGGCTATGATATTGGCTAATGCCATAAAGTTCGGTTTGCGCTGTCTTATAGGCAAGAGCTGCACAAGAAGTTTATAAAAATCTATGTTGTAAAAATTCTGCATTAGCATTAGTACTTTATGTAGTTGATTTGTAAATCTTCATCACTTATGTATAGATGACCAGCATAAGGTGTGTATCTACCATTTATTATCTGCCAGCTTATATCTCCATATCGGTATGCTGAGTGTGATACTTCAGCGATTTTTACTGCTGGTAATTGCTGTAATGTATCGATCAATCTCATATCGATATACTCCTCATTAAAGTTCAAGTTTGATAAGTATGTTTGTATCGCCTCGCCTCCTTTACAGGTTCTTTTGAACTGTTTAACTCGATACCATTCTCATTTAAAAGTGTCGCATTATACCATACATCTAAGGTCAATTGTAAGTTATCAGGAACTTCATTTCTGATGGTGATGGGTTGCTTATTAGTATTAGCAATCTTGATATATAAAGTAGATTTGTCACTCTCCTCAACTGCAACGGCAAATTTGATAATCTTACTTTGTTCTATCTCGGCATCGGTTAACTGTGAATTATCATAATAATCCTTACCCTCTACCAGCTCATATCCATACTGAAAATCTAAAGCCTTTTGTTGGTACCAGTTAGTGGTACGGCGTTCTTTCTCATTGGATTGAGATAGTACCTGCTCTTTGAATATTTCAAACATCTCACACAGGTTTATAAGGGCAAAACTAAAAGTTCCACAAAAAAAGGGCTTTAGCGAGTTTTTAATATTAATTTGGTTTTAACACATCAAGAGTTTATTATAAAAAGGGCGTGAAAAATGTTAATTTCCTTTTATTATGGGGCTTTTAGTTTCGCCTCTTATATTTGGCTTTAAAGATGCTCCCAATACCAATGTTTTTTTACTCATATTGTTAAAAAAATGTTAAGAATTACAAATACAGTAACACAAATGTTCGTTTGTCGTCTACTAAATATATCAATCAATCAAAAAAACAAATCAGACTACTTCTAATGAAAAAATCATTTTTGCTATGCCTTTTATTGGTTACAATAACCATACAGGCGCATTCAACAGTTACGAAAAACAATGTTGACAAAACAGGGTCTATTACCGGAAAAGTATTAGACGCAACGTTAAACCAACCCTTACCTTATGTAAATGTAGTCATTAAAAATGCATCCGGCGACATACTAACCGGTGGTATTACTTTAGATGACGGTACTTTTAAAATTGAAAAAATAGCCGAAGGAAATATTATTGTAAACATTCAATACATAGGCTATAAAACGTATACAAAAAGCGTCACTCTTGGCAGAGGGAATTATAAAGTTAACTTAGGCAATATTCTACTTGAAGAAGAAACCGAAGGTTTAGATGCAGTTACTATAATTGCAGAAACATCAACAATACAGCAAAAAGTAGACAGAAAAGTTATCACTATTGGTAAAGACTTAACAACTGCTGGGGCATCGGCAAGTGATATTATGAATAATATTCCATCTGTAAACGTAGATCAACAAACTGGGAATATTAGTCTTCGAGGCAACGAAAATGTACGCGTTATGATTGATGGTAAATTAAGTAATGTTCCAATTGCTCAATTATTAAAACAAATACCCTCGACTTCTATTAAACAAATTGAATTAATAACAAACCCTTCAGCTAAATATAACCCAGAGGGTATGAGTGGTATTATCAATATTAAATTGCATAAAAACACACAACAAGGTTTTAATGGTAATTTTAATGTTGGGTTAACTAAAGAAATTTTTGCGAAATTCAACAGTTCAATCGATATGAACTATCGAAACGGAAAATTCAACTTTTACGGCAACTATGGAAACAATATTGGTAAATTTGATAACTTCGGAAATATTGAGCGTTTAGACGATAATTCAAGACAAGATTTTAAGTTTGGAAACAACAATAAATCGCACTTATATAAAGTTGGTGTTGATTTTTATATGAATGACAAAAACACGCTATCATTCTTCACCAATCAAAATATCTTTGATGGTAGTGGTTTCGGCAATACTTTAATAAGTTTTCCTAGTGCTACTACACAAAGTCAGTTGTTTAACAATGTCTCCGACAATAATTCTGAACAATACAACTTAGCATATAAACATGAATTTAATGATGAAGATGAAACATTAGAAATTGAAATAGATTATAATGATTTCGGACAAAATGAAATTGCCAATTTTGACTTTGTTAATTTTAGCTTTCCACCAAATTATGTTGACAATGTAGATACGGAACGCAATCAAACAACAGTTAATATAGACTATGTTAAACCTCTAAACGAAAAAATAAAAATTGAAGCAGGGTTACAAGCCCTTTTATTTGATTCTGATATAGGTTACATGTCTACAGGGCAAACGTTTTCTAGTGAAGGCGATATTATACCAACCCCTAGTACCGATTTTGAATACAATAGAGATATTTATTCTGCATACTTCACGTTTTCTAAAAAATTAGAAAAATGGAATTATCAAGTAGGAGCACGTATTGAACATGTTGATGAGACTGCAGATGCCTTAAGCATTTTTAGTAACAATACTACAGAGTTAATCCCTTTTGAAAATGATTACTTTCAAGTATACCCATCTGCTTTTGTAACCTATACTGCTTCAGATAAAAACTCGTATCAATTGAGTTTTAGTCGTCGTGTCGACAGACCTGGTTTGCAACAAATAAATCCTATAAGAGAGTGGAGCACACCACGTGTTTCTTCTTTTGGAAACCCCGAACTCTTACCTCAATTTACTAATTCTATTGAGACAAACTACACCAGGCAATTAAAAAACGGTAGTATCACTGCTGGTGTTTTTTACAGAATTATTGAAGATAATATTAGTAGAGTTGTAAGAATAGATAGAACGAATATCCCTGCTGCAAATGCCATTTTATCTTTTGGTAATTTTGACAATACTTCTGCTTTTGGTGTCGAATTATCGTCGAATTATCGCCCTACAAAATGGTGGAGCTTAAACGGAAGCTTTGATTTATACTCACAAACCCAAAATGGGATAACAGAATTTATAAATACTACCGATATAGAAAATGCCACTGAGGCTGATATTGAAAGCACAAAAACCGAGGTAACCAATGTTATATGGAATCTTAGACTGTTTAATAATTTTAAGGTTTCAAAAAAATTAAGTTTATCCTTGTTTTCTATGTATCGAGGGGAAGAAAAAGGCATTCAATTTACCAGAAAACCTATGTTTACAGTTAATACTGGCCTTCGATATAGCTTCTTAGAAGATAATCGAGCTACTTTTAGTTTTAACTACAGTGATATATTAAATACGATGCAATTTGAATTTGAAGCCCATACACCATTCCCAGCATTTGGAGATTTTAATTGGGAAAGTAATACATGGAATATTGCATTATCATACCGATTTGGAGGTGGTAAATACCGTGCTTTACGCAGAAAACAAAGAGATAATAATACAAAATCCGGAAGCGGAGGTTTCCTATAAAAACATTTAGTAATCTGCATAATAGTTGATGGTTAATATTTATGCCAGATTATTGAATAAAAAGCCCGAAGCTTTAAAGCTTTGGGCTTTTGCTTTTTTAAAAAATTACAAACACATACAATAAGCACAATAATTTAACGTTAAACGTAATATACAATCTAACCAAAACGAAATAATTATTTAGAGTTAGTCGTCTATATGCATTAAAAAATTCGTGATAAAAGATTTGTATAATTAAAAAACTCGTTATTTATATTTCGAGTTTTTTTTATTAGTGAACTCATCTTGACTTTTTGTTTTTAACCGAAAATGAGATAAAATTTGTTCAGATGAGACACTTTTTGAAAAGCATAGCATCGCTAAGCATAAAAAAAGTAACGAAATATGGGCGAATTTTAGCCGTTCCTGCCGGCAGGCAGGTTTTAGGAAACAGAAAAAGTCAAGATGATTTCTATGTTAAAAAAAGTTAAATAATAGAAGTTTATGCAATAATATAAGACTTTGCTCGTCTAACTTATAAGACAGACATTCTTCACAATTGGTTAGTGTTAGTTTAAAGTCGGTTAATAGCTAAGAAAAACCCGAAACTAAATAAGTTTCGGGTTTTTTGTTTTTTATGTTTAGAATATGAGATCCTGAAACAAGTTCAGGATGATGCCATCACCATTTAATAATAGCACTACCCCATGTAAAGCCACTACCAAATGCAGCTAGTACGACATGGTCTCCAGCTTTTATTTTATTTTCTTCCCAAGCCTCAGTTAAAGCAATAATAACAGATGCAGCTGTAGTATTGCCATAGTTCATAATGTTATTAAATACTTGATCGTCTCTTAAAGCAAATTTCTTTTGAATAAATTGCGCAATTCGTAAATTAGCTTGATGTGGTATTAAAAGGTCTATATCCTCTTTCTGCAAGCCATTCTTCATTAAACCCTCCATAATAACTTCGCTAAAACGTACCACAGCATGTTTAAAAACAAACGTACCATCCATATAAGGAAAGTATGATAAATCTTCTTCTTTAGATTCTAAAATTTGCGGAACCCAATGCTTTATACTTGGAGATTCTACAATAAGTTTATCGGCATATTTCCCTTCGCTGTGCAAGTGTGTAGACAAAACGCCTTTCGTTGTATCTTTTTCTCTAGATAGCACACAAGCCCCTGCTCCATCGCCAAAAATAACCGACACACCTCGTCCTCTCGTTGTTTTATCTAATCCATTACTATGATATTCTGCTCCTATAACAAGAATATTTTTATACATCCCAGTTTTAATAAATTGATCGGCAACAGATATCGCATACACAAAACCAGAACATTGATTTCTAATATCGATAGCTCCAATATTCTTCATATCAAGCATGTCTTGAATCTGTACGCCACAACCCGGAAAATAATAATCTGGTGTCATGGTTGCAAACACAATAAAATCGATAGCATCTTTGGTTACCCCAGAACGTTCAATGGCAATTCTAGCAGCTTTGGCTCCCATAATAGCAGACGTATCGTTAGTGCCTTCTTTTATCCAACGGCGCTCTTTTATACCAGTACGTTCCTGTATCCATTCATCATTGGTATCCATTAACTTAGACAAGTCGTTATTCGTTACAACATTATCCGGAAGGTACTTTCCTAAGCCTATTATTTTCGAATTATACATAGTATTTTTTACTTTAGGTAATAGCAAAATACAATAAGTGCCATTAAATTCCAATTATTAAAAAATGAAACCTCAAAAAACCAATCCAAATAAAAAATTCTAACAATCATGCTCAAAACATTAAAAACTAACATATTTAAGAGCTAAAGTTTTTGGGTTAAGCCTTTAAATTTGGACTTTAGAATTCGAAAATTACTTTTCGTCAGAAAAGTTGTGTCAGTTTGTCACATTTTAACTCTTGGTACTTTTTTTGTCTAATTCATAAAGACGTTAAATTAAATATAAACCATTTTCTGCCGGAGTTTATCTTGAGCACCCGCCTGCCGGACGTGCAGGTAAACAAAAGGAGGAAATAACAATAAATTATTCATTATGACAAAAGGAAATATTAATGTTTCGGTAGAGAATATCTTTCCTCTCATTAAAAAATTCTTATACAGTGACCACGAAATTTTTCTACGTGAGCTAATTAGTAATGCTACAGATGCTACTTTAAAATTAAAACACCTTACTAATGTAGGTGATGCCAAGGTTGAATATGGAAACCCTCAAATAGAAGTTAAGGTCGACAAAGAGGGCAAAAAACTTCATATTATAGATCAAGGTTTAGGTATGACCGCAGAAGAGGTTGAAAAATACATCAATCAGGTCGCTTTTTCTGGAGCAGAAGAATTTTTAGATAAATACAAAGATTCTGCTAAAGATTCTGGAATTATTGGTCATTTTGGTCTTGGTTTCTATTCAGCTTTTATGGTGGCCGAAAAAGTTGAGATTATAACAAAATCTCATCAAGATGAGCCGGCAGCACATTGGGCATGCGATGGTTCGCCCGAATTCACTTTAGAAGCATCAGATAAAACAGATAGAGGTACAGAAATCATTCTACATATTGCAGAAGATTCTACCGAGTTTTTAGAAGAATCTCGTATTAGCGAATTGCTTTTAAAGTATAATAAGTTTATGCCTATTCCAATTAAATTTGGAACTAAAGAAATAAACGATCCAGAGCACGAACCTAAAACGACAAAAGATAAAGACGGTAAAGAAACGACCGAACCTCATAGACAAATTACGGTAGATAACATTATAAACAACCCGAATCCGGCATGGACCAAACAACCAGCCGATTTAGAAGATCAAAACTATAAAGACTTTTACCGCGAATTGTATCCTATGCAATTTGAAGAGCCTTTATTCAACATTCACTTAAATGTAGATTACCCGTTTAATTTAACCGGTATTTTATATTTCCCTAAAATGGGACAGGATTTAAACATCCAGAAAGACAAAATACAACTGTATCAAAACCAGGTTTTTGTAACCGATAATGTAGAAGGTATAGTGCCAGAATTTTTAACCATGTTACGTGGTGTTATTGATTCTCCAGACATTCCATTAAACGTATCTCGTAGTTATTTACAAGCCGATGGTGCCGTAAAAAAGATCTCTTCTTACATTACCAGAAAAGTAGCCGATAAATTAAAATCACTGTTTAACAACAGTCGTGAAGATTTTGAAGCAAAATGGAACGATATTAAAATCGTGATAGAATACGGAATGCTTTCCGAAGAAAAGTTCTTTGAAAAAGCAGATACTTTTGCATTGTATCCAACGGTAGATGGTTCTTATTACACCTACGAAGAGTTATTCAACAAAATAAAAGCAAAACAAACCGATAAAGACGACAAGTTGGTGATTCTTTATGCATCAGATAAAGACGCACAACACAGTTATATTGAAACTGCCAAAGCAAAAGATTACGAAGTGTTGTTATTAGATTCTCCTATTGTATCACACTTAATACAAAAACTAGAATCGGCTAAAGAAAATGTAACATTTGCACGTGTAGATGGCGACCATATCGATAATTTAATTAAGAAAGACGACACCACTATTTCTAAATTAGACGAAGACCAGAAAAAAGCTTTAGACGAGGTTTTAAAAGAAGTAATTCCTTCAGAGAAATTCATGGTACAACTAGAAGCTATGGATAGCGATGCATCGCCTTTTATTATTACTCAACCGGAGTTTATGCGTCGTATGAAAGAAATGCAAGCTACCGGAGGTGGTGGCGGTATGTTTGGTATGGGTAACATGCCAGAAATGTACAACTTGGTGGTTAATACAAATTCTGCTTTAGTAGGTGAGATTTTAGAAACCAAAACTAAAAAGAAACAAGAGCGTTTAATTAACCAAAGCTTAGATTTGGCACGTTTATCTCAAGGTCTTTTAAAAGGCGAAGAGTTAACAAACTTTATTAAGCGTAGTTATGAGATGATCAAGTAGCTTCGACTACGCTCAGCTACCGAGCTGTCATTCCTGTGTGGTCACTGAGCGAAGCCGAAGTGAAGGCAGGAATCTCATGAAGCTTATCTAAAACATTTTCGCTTTCGCGGAAACCCATAAAACCAAAACCACTTTGTACAAACAAGGTGGTTTTTTATTTATTTGTACGAAAATTTTTATAAATTTGCTCGACTTCAGATATAAAAGCAACTTATAATAAGCTTATTTAAGCATTAAAACAGTTTTATATCAAGTCACTATAAATAAAACAAAAACTTAAAGTTCGGAATATATACGAACTTTACATATATTTGTATAAGTAAATAATGAGATTAACTAATAAGAAAACTCTAGAGAAGTTTAAAAGAAAAAATAAAGGAAATATTAATTTAGCTAGAGCTGTTGATAAACTTATTGAAGATATTGAAGAAAATGATTGGAAAAATCAAACCGAGCTAAATAGGTCAAGGTCTGATGCAGATTGTGTACATAGTGATGGTTTTTATTTTTTCAATATATCTGTTCATAGAACAATGATTCTAATTGAATTTGATGATGGAGAAGCATCTGTTGTTTGGTTAGGAAATCATAAAGAATATGAAAGTCTATTTAAAAATAATAAGGGCACAATTAAAAAATGGTTAAAATCTAATAATTGGATTTAAAAAATTATGAAAACACAATTAGACATCATAGAATTAATTGAACTTGGAGAAATCAAAAATGAATTAGATTTTGAAAGAGCTTTAATTGCAGATAGAAAGTTAAGAGTGCTTTCTAAAGAGAATCCAAAGTTTAAAACGCTTCGAAAAAAGCTGAAAGATTTAATTGAAGCCTATGAAAATAAAAATTGGTCTCCAGATTCAAGAATTAGCAATGAAAAATTACGTGAAAGTGATGTAGCCGAATTAATTGCCGAAAAAGAAAGACAATTTATTGAAAAAAGAAAAAAATTAATAAAAGCTAAACTAAAAAAGCTAAATTTAAATCAACAAGATTTTGGAGTCATTTTAGGACATAGAAGTAAATCCTATATTTCAGAACTAATGAATGGTATATGCCCTTTCTCTTTAAAAGATTTAATAATTATTAATAGACTTTTTAAAATTGATTTAACAGATTTAGTCCCTACTTTTTTACCACAAACTGAACGGGTAAAAATAAGAACTTCTATTAAAAAACTCGAAAACCCAAAACTTAAATTAAGCAAAGAAGATTTTGTTTTAGTATAAATACTACTTAACAAATTTCTGTATAGCGCATAGCTACCAACTCATCATATAAACTAAAATGTTTTCGCTTTCGCGGAAACCCATAAAACCCGATAGCGCGGACTCGATAGCGCGTATTTGTAATCCGTGCCCTACTTATCCAATTAATTTTATACTTTGTAGAAAAATTAAAATATGTCTACAAAATATAAAGCAACAATGACCGACACTGGTTATTTTATAACCATAACTACTGTAGGTTGGATAGATGTGTTTA
>NZ_JAUOEK010000073.1 GCF_030540835.1 Flavivirga aquimarina
GATACATACTGAACTGGTCCTTTTCCTGGACAGAGGAATTAGCACGCTTCTCCCTGATATGGCTCTCCATATTAGGCGCAGCCTATCTAAACGCGAAGCGCGAACACCTATCGATGGATTTTCTATACAGAAAATTCAACCCGAGCACAAAAAAGAAAGTATCCATATTTATAGAAGCCTGCATCTTTGTGTTCGCACTAGTGGTTATGGTCATAGGAGGGATAAACCTGGTCTATACAACCCTGCACCTGGAACAACTATCCGGAACCCTGCGCATCCCACTAGGCTACATCTACAGCATCCTGCCACTGAGCGGTCTGCTTATCATGAGCTTTTCCATCTACCATACCATAAAAATAAAGACCAACGAAATCACCGAATAAAATGAGTATAGAAGTCATTAGCATCCTAGTACTATTCATAAGCTTTTTTGCACTCCTGATGCTAAAAGTACCAGTAGCATACAGTATAGGGATCTCCACTACGATAAGCCTGTTGCTCAACATCGATAAGCTACCAGGCATCACCACGATCTCCCAGCGTATGATTACCGGCATAGACAGCTTTGCACTACTGGCGATCCCATTCTTTGTCCTGGCCGGAGAGATCATGAAACGAGGCGGAATAGCCAACCGTTTGATCAACTTTGCCAAATCATTGGTGGCGAGCCTCCCGGGCGGTCTGGCCTACGTAAACGTATTGGC
>NZ_JAUOEK010000131.1 GCF_030540835.1 Flavivirga aquimarina
TTCTACCCACTGGCGTTCTTGCTCTGATAGTTTTTCCCAGTATTTGGTACTGATCAGTAAGACATCGGGAACGGCTGAGTGTTCGTCTATTGTATAATACTTGCTTACTTCGTAATGGTTTGAGGAGACAAACGAGGGCGGATTGTTCTCGGCTCCGTCCACTACGCCTTGTTGGATTGCGGTGTATAGTTCTCCATAGGCCATGGGGGTGGCAGAGCCTCCCATCGCATTGACCATGTTGATCGCCATTTGGTTGTTCATCACTCTTATCTTCAGTCCTTTTAGGTCGTCGGGGGTACGGATTGCTTTGGAACTGGTATAAAAACTTCTACTCCCTGCATCGTAATAACAGAGTCCCCGCAACCAAAATTTACTCCCTTTTTCTAATATCGACTTCCCTACTGGGCCTTCTAGTACGTCAAATTGATGCTCCTTGTTTTTAAATAGGTAGGGGATTCCCAGTACATGGTATTCGGGTACAAAATTAGAGAGGGTTGCGGCACTTACTTTGGTTATCGCTACACTTCCTATTTGTAACAGTTCCAATACTTCGCGCTCGGAGCCCAGCTGACCGTCTGGAAATACTTTTATTTTCAATGTGTTTCCTGACTTTTTTGCTAATACTTCTTGGAACTTTAAAATCCCTTTGTGTACTGGGTGCGTCTGGGGCAAGGTATGGGCCAGATATAGCACCTTCTCGCCGGATTCTTCTTTACAGGATAACAGTGTCAATACTATTAATAGTAATGTTATGGGTTTGTTGTACATTAAGATGGCGTGTTGAATTTAAAATAATTAACTGCGTTATTATAACAAATATCTTGAATCATATTTCCAAGGAAATTAACATCGTTTGGCACTAAGCCTTTATTTATATCTTCTGCAATTAAATCGCATAAAATACGTCTAAAATATTCATGTCTTGGGAACGATAAAAAGCTACGACTATCTGTTAACATTCCAACAAATCTACTTAGCAGCCCCATGTTAGAAAGGGCATTCATTTGTTTTTCCATACCATCTTTTTGATCTAAAAACCACCATCCGGAACCCCACTGCATTTTCCCGGGAATCTCACTGGTGTTATAGTTACCCATCATAGTGGCAAATACTTCGTTTTGTGACGGGTTTAAATTGTAACTAATTGTTTTAGCAAGTATGTTTTCATGATCTAATCTGCCAAAAAACTTAGACATTGCTTTAGCATGTGTTAAGTCTCCCATAGAATCGCAACCGGAATCGGCCCCTATTTCATCTAACAAACGCAAATTATTATTTCTAATGGCTCCTAAATGAAATTGCTGTACCCAATTTTTCTCATGGTACATTTTACTTAAATGGTATTGAATACAAGCTCCATAAGTATTAGCTTCAGAATCTGAAAGGCTTACTCCAGATATTCGTTTCTTTAAAACGATATCGGCTTCTTTATCTGTAAAATCGTAAGCATAAACTTGTTCTAATCCGAAATCTGATAAACGACATCCATTCTCATTAAAAAAGTCAACTCTACTCGCAATAGCTTTTAAAAGATCTGTTAAATTTTCAATGGAAAAACCGACACAGGCTTCTAACTTTTTTAAATAATCTTTGAATGAGTTCTTGTTGATTAAGAATAATTCATCTGGTCTAAATGTAGGATATACTTTTGTGAAAAAATTCTGTTTCGAAATATGCTGATGATATTCAAGACTATCTGTAGGGTCATCTGTAGTACAAATCACCTCAACATTCATTTGTTCCAACAATTGTGCAGGTGTTTTATCTGCTAAAATAGCATTAGCCTTCTCGTAAATATGAGACGCTGTATTAGCTTGTAGAATGTCGTCTATATCAAAATAACGTTTCAATTCTAAATGTGTCCAATGAAACAGTGGATTTCTTAATGTATAAGGTACTGTTTCTGCCCATTTTATAAACTTGTCTTTTAAAGAAGCTTCGCCTGTAATAAAAGTTTCGTCTATACCATTAGCCCTCATAGCTCGCCATTTATAGTGGTCACCATGCAACCACGCCTTCGTTATATTTTCTATTGGCTTGTTTTCGGCAATTTGCTTTGGTGATAAATGGTTATGATAATCTATAATAGGCATATCTTTAGCAAACTCATGATAGAGTGTTACTGCTACTTCAGAGTTTAGTAAAAAATTATCTGTAATAAAATTTTTTGACGCTATTTGAGCCATACCTATAAACTTTTAGAAATACCAAGTTCTAATCCTCTTAATTCTGCTAAACCACGCAGTCTTCCTATTCCAGAATATCCCGGGTTTGTTTTTTTATGCAAATCATCAAGCATTTGATGTCCGTGATCCGGTCTCATAGGAATAAGGGCATCTCCCCTTCCTTCTTCTGCTCTTCTTTTTTGCTCTATTAATACTTCTTTTACAATACTATACATATCTACATCGCCTTCTAAATGATTTGCTTCGTAGAAATTTCCTTTGGCATCTCTTTTTGTACTTCTCAAATGTAAAAAGTGAACTCTATCTGCAAAACGTTTAAATATTTGCACTAAATTATTATCGGCACGTACCCCTAAGGAACCAGTACAATAGGTTATACCGTTAGCTCTATCGGGAACTTGTTCAAATAAATAAGCATAATCTGTTTCTGTACTTACAACCCTTGGTAAACCCAATATAGGATATGGAGGATCGTCTGGATGGATACACATAAGTACATTATTTTGAGCCGCCACAGGAATAATCTCCTTTAAGAAAGCTACTAAATTTTCTCGCAATGTATCTGCATCTATAGCACTATACGTATTCAGTACCTCTTGAAACTGTTCTAAGGTGTATCCTTCTTCTGCACCAGGTAAACCTGCTATAATATTATTAATGAGTTGTGTTTTGTCTGTTTCCGAAAGACTTTCAATATAAGCCTTAGCCTCTATTTTTTGCTCTTCGGAATAACTATCTTCTGCCCCTGGTCTTTTTAATAAATACAATTCAAATGCTGCAAAAGCAATGACATCAAAGCGTAAAGCTCTAGATCCATCTTCCACTTTGTAGTCTAACGATGTTCTTGTCCAGTCTAATACAGGCATAAAGTTATAGCAAACAATATGAACACCACAAGCAGCTAAATTTTCAATACTTTTTTTATAATTTTCAATATAAACTTGAAAGTCACCTGATCGTGTTTTAATAGCCTCATGTACAGGAATACTTTCTACAACGCTCCATGTTAAACCTGCTTCTTCAATGATTGTTTTACGTTCTTTTATAGCATCTATTTCCCATATTTGTCCATTAGGAATTTGATGTAATGCAGAAACAATTCCTGTAGCTCCTGCTTGTTTTATATCTGATAATTGTACGGGGTCATTTGGTCCGTACCAACGCCATGTTTGTTCCATTATTCTCTTTCTTTTATCAATTACAATTATACGCCACTAAAAGCGCTAAATCCACCATCTATTGGCACTACAACACCTGTTACAAATTTTGAGGCTTCACAGCATAAATAATGAATGGTTCCATTTAATTCTTCGGCTTCTCCAAATCGTTTCATCGGTGTGTTTTTTATAATGGTATCACCGCGATCTGTATAGGCTCCGGTTTCTTTATTAATTAACAAATCTCTGTTTTGATTGCCTATAAAAAATCCTGGTGCTATAGCATTTACACGTAAGCCTTCACCAAATTTTAATGCTAATTCTACCGATAACCATTTTGTAAAATTGTCAATCGCAGCTTTAGAAGCCGAATACCCTACAACTCTGGTGATAGCACTTTGAGCTGTCATAGAAGAAATATTTATTATTATACCCTTTTTATGCTTTGCCATTTCTTTTCCAAAAACTAAAGCTGGTAAAATACTTCCAAACAAGTTTAAATCGACTACTTTTTTAAAATGATCAATATTAACATCAAAAATCGTTTGATCTACACCAATAGTAGCTCCCGGCATATTACCTCCTGCAGCATTTATAAGTACATCTATTTTATGATGTTTTTCAATGATTTTATCAGATACTTCTTTTAAGCTTGTTTCTTCTAAAGCATTACATACATAGCCAGAAACAGTATCGCTTATCTTTTTTAAGTTAGCAATAGCTGCATCAACAATGTCTTGCTTATAATCTAAAATAACAACTGTTGCGTCATTAGCTAATAAATAGCCTGCCATTTGACCACCTAAAACACCGCCTCCACCTGTTATGAGTACTACTTTATTTTCAATATCAAATAAATTCATTTTTTATAATTTTTAAATATTTATGACCTGTTTCTCTACACTATTGAAATTATTCCTTATTAAATATTGAACTTATAATTAGGATTTATTGTTAACTTCGTGTGCGTACACGCAAATGTAAAAATAAAAATTTATTATTTCGTTATATTTACAAAATTTTGTGTGCGTACACGGTAACTTTTTAAACAATATGAATAAGTCCTATAAATGATTACTATAAATGATATTGCAAAAGAGGCTGGTGTTTCTATAGGAACAATTGATAGAGTCATTCATAACAGAGGCGGTGTTTCTAAAAAGACAGAAGCCAAAGTAAATGCCATTATAAAAAAACATGATTTCAAGATTAATGTTATTGCTAGTTCTCTAGCGTCGAACAAAAAATTTGAGATAGCTACATTGATACCAGAGTTCGACTCTAAAAACACATTTTGGAAATCACCTATGATGGGTATTTCTAAGGCTAAAGAAGATATTGAAAAGTTTGGTGTAAAAGTAAATAGCTATACATTTAATCAGTTTGAAGTGTCTTCTTATGTAAGCCAGTTTAAAAAAATAATAGCTTCGAAACCTGATGCTGTAATATTTACACCATTATTTGGAACGGAAACGCAATTACTTGCTGAAGCATTAGACAATAAAAAGATCCCCTATATCTTTTTAAATGTAAACCTTGACGGGTTCGACAACATGTCTTTTATAGGTCAAGACTCATATATGAGTGGTGTCTTAGCAGGAAAATTAATGCATCTTTCTATAAATGATGATGCTTCTATAGCCATTATGCAAACAAGAATTAATGTTGATAATAATCATGCTATTTATAATAGAATAAGTGGCTTTGATGACTATTTTACAGATAATAATATTTCAATAAATCGTACTAAGGTGACTATTTTTAATCTAGATGATACTGACGAATTAAAAGAAAAGTTGCATGATATGTTTAACGCTAATCCAACAATTAAAGGAATTTTTGTACCTAGTAGTAGGGTGTTTAGTTTTGCAAATTGTATTGATAATTCAAAAATAAAAGACCTGGCCTTAATTGGTTTTGATGGTACGGAACAAAATATTAAATGCTTAGAAGATGGAAGAGTCTCTTTTTTAATTTCTCAAAAGCCCTTTAAGGAAGGTTATGAATCCATTAAATTAATGGTTGATTACCTTATTGAGAAAAAACGACCTGTTTCTAAAATATATTCTCCTATCGAAATTCTTACTAAAGAAAATGTAAAATTTAGTATGGAACTAAAATAACATGAATTTTGGATAAGAAAACTTCTTGACTGTTCACTGAAGGTAGCCGAAGTGCTAAATTCTTAAACAAAATTCACGTTAAAACAATATTTCTTCTTTAATATTTTAGTTTGATAATATTCGTGCCACTTTTAAGAGCTAAACTTGTTTTACGCTTCTTTATTTTCTTATTGTTAAGCACGACTTTAGAAGCTCCATCTGGCAAAACAAATTCTGCTTCCATATTATCTGGTAGTTCTATTTTATAGATAGCGTCTTTCTTTTCATCTATTTTATATTCGGCGTATATAGCACCGTTAAGGGTTGGAACTTTTATTTTAGAAAAGGTTAAATCACCAAGTTGTGGTTTTATTTCTGCAACTTTAAAACCAGGTGTTTTAGGCTTAATGCCCCACATGTAACGTGTAACAATATTTAATGGTGCTGTACCCCAAGCATGGTTCCAATCAGAATTTGGTTTGTATTTCATATCCCAGGCTTCCATAGCCATAGTCGAACCTACTTTTATCATATTCCACCAATTACGGTCTCCTATAGTATCGGTTATTAATTGTGATGCGTATAGGGCTTCATTGTTTTTATATAAGCCTTCCAATAAATATTGTGAGCCATAAACGCTACATGCCATTCCTCTGGATTTAATAAACTTTGTAACTGTTTTTAGATGCTCTTTAGGAACCAAATCAAAAGCCAAAGGAAGCATGTTTCCATGCAATGATGAATGACTAGATCCTACTCCATCTATATATATACCTTTTGATTTATCAAGAAATTTTTCGTTGATAGCTTTCTTAGTATTAGCTGCTTTATTTTGAAAAAATACAACATCTTCTTTATAGTTAAGAAACCCTGCGATTTCTGCCATTAACTTTAAATTGTGATAATAAAAAGCGTTAACGACTGTGTTTGTGGCAACTATCTCATAACCATCACGTTCGCCTTCTGGAGTAGCTACTTTCCAACCCGTGTCTTTCCGTGCTCCAGGCCAATCAATAATATCTCTAATTCTAGTACCTGTCTTTTTAAAACCTAGCCTTTTTACTAAATCTTTATTTAAATTGGGAGATTTTGAACTTATTAAACCATCGGCACCCTCTAATTCCATAAGTGTTTTTAACTTCAAGTTTTCGTAATGCCTTTTTAGCGGTTCTAAATCGCCAGTATACATATAGTCTACATAAAACATTAATACTGTATGTAATAACCATTCTGTTGGCCAAGTGGGATTTTCTATAAAATACTCATTGGTTCTTCTGGCCATAGTATACTCATTATCTACACTATAATGACTCAGTTGATTAATATAAGCATCAGCCTCATAGGGAATACGTTCTCTATCTCCATCTACATAATAACCGGTAAAACTAGTAGCTTTTATGGTATGCTTACATAAATCTAAAATAGAATCTAATACCGCATTTGAAGATGAAAAGGAACTCGCATCATCATTAAACTTGTAATGAACTGCTTTTTGCCAAATTTCAATAGCTTCAATAGGGATTTTTAGATTTTCAATTTCGCAATATCTAAAAGGTATAATCGTTCCTACATTCTCTGGTAGCAATATAGCAGCACCCGTAGTATTTCTTTTATCTGGAACAAGGCTTACAGTAGTTAATTCACCTTCACTTAAAGTTTCTAAAACAGCATTGCTGTACCTAATGGTCCCACCTGGATTTCTATCTATCTTATTGGGATTTTCTAATTTCTCTCCTAAATGAAAACTAATAGGCTCACTTTGCGATTTTTTGGATTTTATCTGTACAGTCCCAAAAAAAGCTCTTCCAAAATCTATTAGATAATGACCTTCACTTATTTTAATAAC
The DNA here is from genome assembly GCF_030540835.1 of Flavivirga aquimarina. Lineage (GTDB taxonomy): Bacteria > Bacteroidota > Bacteroidia > Flavobacteriales > Flavobacteriaceae > Flavivirga > Flavivirga aquimarina. The sequence continues at coordinate 7,292 of NZ_JAUOEK010000131.1, forward strand.
CTCATGGGGTTTCATCAAAGAGGTTTTTAATGATACTTGTTCAATATTATTTTGAGCATGTATTAATGCACTATATACTATTAAAATCGCTAAACACAGATACTTTTTCATAAAGATTCTTTTATTATTTACATTTTATTTATTATACTCTCATTACAATACTGGTTTGGCAACAACCTTATTATTGTACATAGCGTCAAGTCCCATTTGAATACAAATAGCAGCATTAGCACCTGTTGTAACATCAGAAATTGGCTTTTTATTATATATGATATTGTCTTTAAAATCTATTAAAGCTTGTTTGCTGGGTTCTTTATGCTCGAATTCAATAGGAATACCTGAATTTTTATCCCATTTAGTCGTTGCTCCAGAAACACCATCTACAATCCCTAGTTCTTTTTTACCCTTTCCTTCAGGGAAAAACCACGCTTTTGCATAATCTAATAGAATGGTACCTTTATCTCCCATAACTTTTATTTTATAATCATCTTTAGCGTTGCTTGTTAAGCAGGTAAATGTTGCTTTAACACCACTAGGGTAATTATAAATAAGATGAATATTATCGTAAGTTTCTCTTCCATCTTTCCAGTAATCTACACCACCAGTACCCATAGCTTGGTATGGTGTTTCACCTAATACCCAATTAGCAAAATCTATTTGATGGGAACAAAGCTCGGCAAGTAACCCTCCTGAATATTCGTGGTACATGCGCCAATTTATAATACGCTCTAATTCAGGTTCGGGAACTGGCCGCCTCCAATTTCCATGTCGGTTCCATTGACACTCAAAAGCAGCTATTTTTCCTATTTTCCCGTCTTTGATTAAATCAACTACATGAGAATATAATCGTGAACTATGATATTGATGTCCGGCTTGAAATGTGGTCTTAGATTCGTTTACTTTTTTTACTAAATTCCGAATACCATCATAACCTTTTGCCATTGTTTTTTCACAATATACATGTTTACCGGCATCTAAAGCATCTATAGCTATTTTAGAATGTGTATTAAATGGTGTTGTTACTAATATTGCATCTATATCTTTATTATCCAATAATTTACGATAGTCTGCATACCCCTTAGCTTTTCCATCTACAGTATTCACCCCTTTTTCTAATCTAAAAGGCAAAATATCGGCACAAGCAATAACATTAAAATTTTTAATCTTGTTAATATTAGAAATAAGACCTCGCCCCCTATCTCCTGTTCCTATTACACCTATATTTAAAACATCATTGGCTCCTTTATAACCAAATGCACTTTCCATAGCAAATGCTGAAGTTGTTAAAATGGCAGATGATGCTAAGGATCCTTTAACTATAAACGCTCTTCTTTTCATATATTTATTCTGTAAGATTTGAAGCTACTAAGATACTGATTATCTTTATCTATACTGGTTTAATTTCCCAACCGGGTTCGTATGTTCTTGACCATAATTTCATGGCTTCTCTATTAAAAATACGCCCTGTTTTTTCATCAACATCAAAAGAGTCATCAATACGAGAAGCAATATTTGCATAATGTGTTAATAACTGGCTTGTTGCTCCTTGATCAATAGGTGATGTTAATTCAGCTTTTCCTCTAATGGCATCAAAAAAGTTTAAAGTGTGGAATGTTGAAAGTTTACCACCACCGCCAAGTGAATTTCCTGATTCAATTCCAGACACGATGTTTTCTTTAATGAGTTCACCTTTTATATCATATAGTTTATATCCATCACGGTCTATAAAAACAGAGCCATTAGAACCATAAATAATAGTACCTCTACCTGCTCCATATTTATCATAACCATTTCTACTTCGTCCATCCCATTGTATAGTTCTATTTCCTGCAAATTTAAATGTAGCTTCCATAGTATCGTACATCTCCCAGCCATCATCTTTATAATGGTATTTGCCTGATTTTACTTCTACGTGTTCAGGGTGTTTCACATCTAAGGCCCACCGAGCTATATCTAATTCGTGAGTAGCATTATTTCCCATTTCGGCAGTACCATAATCCCAGCCATACCAATGCCAATTATAATCCCAAGTATTATGAGTATAATCCCTTCTAGGAGCTGGTCCTTGGAAAAGTTCCCAATCTAAACCTTCAGGCGGATTTGCTTTTTCTTGATTTGGCACACGCCCTCTTTTACTTGTGTAAAAAGCAATGGCATTGTACACATCTCCAATAACACCATTATGAATTTCTTTTATGATTTCTTGAGATTGCAATGACGAACGTTGTTGATTCCCCATCTGCACTACCTTATTGTATTTTTTTTGATATGCGACTAACAATTCGCCTTCTTCTGGATTATGACTACAAGGCTTTTCTAAATACACATGTTTTCCAGCTTGCATCGCCATACAAGCTCCTGGTGCGTGCCAATGATCGGGAGTTGCCATAAAAATAGCATCTACTTTTTTATCATTAATTATTTTTCTGATATCATTTTCTAAAATAGGTTTATTAGATAATACTTTTGAAACGGCTTTTCCTGCTTTATCTCTCTGGCTTTTCATAACATCGCATAAATAAAGTAATTCTACATTACTTTTTTTAGCTGCAATAGCTCCCAGATAAGCATTGTATCTTCTTCCTAAACCTTGAATGGCTACATGCAATCTATCGTTCGCACCTATTATTTTCGAATAACTTTTAGCCGACATCGCGTTAACACTATTAGAACCTAATGTTACGCCTACAGCTCCTATAGCTGCTTTTTTAATGAAATCTCTTCTATTTGAACTCATAGTAATTTATTCTTTAGTATTATTAATAGGACGAATTTTTACATTTTTAAACGATATAAGATCTCCATGGTCTTGTAATAAAATTTGACCTTCATCCAATTCGCCAAAATTTGGCCATTTTTCATATTTACTTTCTGATACTAGTTTTCTATAATCATCACTCTTTCTTTCGTATTCTAAAACTTTAGTACCATTTAGCCAATGCTCTACATGATTATCTTTAGATATTATGTAAGCTGTATTCCATTCACCAACAGGGTTTATTGGTTTATTTACATCAGCCTGAATTAAATCGTATAAAGAACTTACTGTTCTGCTTCCTTCGTGGTTTCCTAGTTTAGCATCAGGATGTAAATCGTCATCTAAAATTTGATATTCTAAGCCAATCGACGATCCCGCACCTTTATTTATATTGGTATCTACATAATATTTTATACCACTATTACCACCCGGAGTTACTTTAAAATCAACTTTTAATTCAAAGTCACTATATAATTCTTTTGTAACAATATCACCACCGGCAGTAGATTCACCTCCTCCAGAAGCTAACACTGTTAATTCTCCGTTTTCAATTTTCCAGCCACTTTCCGGAAATTCTTCTAGTTTAGCACCGCGCCAACCATTGGTTGTTTTACCGTCCCATAATAATTTCCAGCCTTTTTTCTTTTCGTCAATTGTTAATTGATTTTTCGTTATAATTGGCTTAATAGTCGACTTTTTTGAATACAATGATACGCTATCTGTAATTATTTTTATATTCTTCCAAACAATTTCTGTGCCATCTTGTTTATCTTCTTTAATACTATGCACTTGTAAACAAATAAATCCACTTGCTGTTTTTTCATCAATTAAATGCGTTGCCGGAATACCATTTACCCATGTTTTTATTGTATCTCCTATTGCTTCTATACGATAATGGTTCCATTCGTTTTGTTTAAATGCCTTTTGGGCTTCTGGATTATCTGCTAACGGGTTTAACCAACCACGTCTAGATTCATCATAAATACCACCACTCCAAGCTCGGTCTGATGGGTCTATCTCTACTTGATATCCATGTACGCGACCATCTCTATAATGAGGAAAGCTATTACTACGTATTTGAATACCTGAGTTCATTGTAGGATCTACCTTATACTCTAATTCTAAAATAAAATCATCATACATTTTATCTGTAGTTAAAAAAGAGTTCGGTGTATTGTGAACTGTCGTTCCAACAATAGCATTATCTCTCACAGTATATTTTGCTTCTCCCCCTTTTTGGTGCCATCCGTTAAGGGTTTTGCCATCAAATAAATTTACCCAAGGAATATCTTCTTTAGTGTTTTTCGCACAGTTTAAAATTAAAAATGCCATAAATAGCATTAATATACTTCTGTAATAGTTTGTTGATATTTTCATTTTAAGTTTAAATTTTTATAATCCACTAAATTACTTTTTTACGCAAGTTTCTTAATGGACAAATCAATCCAAGCCATGGACAAATCGGGTTAATAAGTTTTTAAATTTATAAAAAATTGTTTTAAAACAAACAGATTAACAAAATCTTTTGTTTTCAACCGTATCCCTTTTGTTTAAACAAAAAACAAAAACTATACCCAAGGTACTCACATATTGATTTTTGCAATTAATTAATATGTCCATATATCAGAATAATATGTCCATTTATTAACAAGTCTTTAACATTAAATTGCAGAACTATTTTAACTAAACAATTATAAAATGGAAAAACTTAAACTCTTATTTATTGCCTTATTAATAGGCTTAACAAGTACTTCATGGGCACAAACACAGGTGTCTGGTGTAGTAACTGATGGACAAAATATTCCTATTCCAGGAGTAAATGTCATAATTAAAGGCAGCTCTACTGGTGCTGCTACAGACTTTGATGGTCATTATAGTATTAATGCCAATAGTGGAGATATTCTTGTATTCTCTTACCTTGGTTTTCAAACATTGGAAGCTACTTATACAGGGCAATCGTCATTAGATGTTCAATTGCAAGAAGATACTTCTCAACTTGAAGAAGTAGTTGTAATTGGTTATGGAGGCGTAAAATCAAAAGATTTAACAGGTTCTGTTAAAGTGATTGGCCCCAAAGATTTTAACAAAGGTATTTCGAATTCACCAGGCCAATTACTGCAAGGTAAAATGGCTGGTGTTAATGTAACTACAGGTTCTGGAGAACCAGGAAGCGCTGTAGACATCAATATTCGTGGAGTTAATTCAATAGGTAGTTCTAGTAACCCCCTCTTTGTGGTTGATGGTGTTCCTTTGGATGGAGGGTCATCTAATGATAATGGTCTTACAGGTGTTGGAGGAACTTCAAGATCTAAAAGTCCTTTAAACTTTTTAAATCCACAGGATATAGAGAGTATTACCGTTTTAAAAGATGCTTCTGCTACAGCAATTTATGGTACAAGAGGATCTAATGGAGTTGTGCTTATACAAACCAAAAAAGGAAAAGTAGGCAAAACAAGAGTTACCTTCGGTGCATCAACTGGTTTTTCTACAGTAGCTAGAGATGTAGATGTGTTAAGTGCTAGCGAATATCGCGAACAAACGGCTCGTTTGGCTCCTGTAATAGGTAGAGATCCTAGTGACTATATTGATCCAGCAAATGCTAATACCGACTGGCAAGATGAGATTTATCAAACAGCCCAAACAAACAATTACAATTTAGGGATTTCTGGCGGAGCAGGTACAACGACATATAATGTATCATTGGGTTATCTAGATCAAGAAGGTTTAGTGAGAACTACGGGACATGAAAAAGTAACTGGAAGATTTAGTATAAGTACTTCATTATTCGATGACCGTTTAAAATTCCAGACTAACTTAACAGTGGCTGATCTTACAGACGAAAGTCAGGCTTTAGGGAATTTAATTACTGGATCACTTAGAGCTAATCCAACAGGTGCCGTTTATGATGCTAATGGAGTAGTAACTACATTGGCGGGCGCTACGGACAACCCTGTGGCTCTTTTTGACTTATATCGTGATAGAGCTGAAAGCAAAAAAGTTTTAGCTAACTTTACTACTACGTATACTATTATTGAAGGCTTAGATTACAAACTTAACTTGGCTTACGAAAATTCAGATACAGATCGTATAATACGGATATTCAATAATGCTAATGATGGAGGCTCCTATGATACCGATCAGATTGTTCAGAATACAAATGAAGATTCAAACGTATTAATAGAGAATTTTCTAACATACAGAAAGAGTTATAAGAAGTGGAATTTTGATGTGCTTGCAGGGCATTCCTATCAGACTTTCAATAATGAAAGTTTAAGATTTGAAGGGGAGGATTTTTCTACGACTGAAATAGATCCTATTTATAATTTAGGGATAGTAGAAGGAACTACTACAATAGAATCAGGTGATTCTGAAAGAAAATTACAATCGTTCTTTGGAAGGATTAATGCTAATTTCTTAGATAAATATCTGGTAACAGCATCGTTTAGGGCAGATGGATCTTCTGTTTTTGGTGAGAACAATAAATATGGTTATTTCCCTGCAGTAGGATTAGGATGGAAAATAAATGAGGAAGAGTTTCTTGCAAATTCAGATGTGTTTTCTAATTTAAAATTAAGATTAGGTTGGGGGCAAACAGGTAATCAGGCAGTACCAGTAAGGGTTACGCAAGCTTCCTTTGAGACTAGCGTTAATAATAGCTTTACATTTAATGGTACAACGGTTATTAATGGTGTGACTTCAACACGAACACCTAACCCAGACTTAAAATGGGAGGTTACAGAACAGTACAATATTGGGATGGATTGGGCTATATTAAATGGTAAAGTTAGCGGTACATTTGACTATTTTAATAAAAGCACCACCGATCTCTTCTTGCTAGTTTCTGCCCCTGTTCCTTCCTTGACTAGTAATATTTATGTGAACTCTGATGCAGAAATTATTAATAAAGGGTTTGAGTTTGCGTTAAATGTAAATGCTATAAGAACAGATGATTTTTCACTTGATTTTTCTGGTAACATATCATTTTTGGATAATAATATTACGGGACTTGCTACAGATGTGTTTGTTGGAGAGATTTCTGGTCCTGGGACATCCGGGGAGACGAGTAGCATTTTTACGAATGGGGAATCTGCGGGATCGTTTTATTTACCTAGATTTCAAGGATATGATAGCGATGGCGTAGAAATACTATCAGCAGATTCTGAAATAGTAGGAGATGCACTACCTACTACTATTTATGGATTTAATATTAATGCATCATACAAAAGCTTTGATTTAGCATTGAATTTTAATGGTGTAGGTGGAGTAGATATTTTTAATAATACGGCAAGAGCCTATTCAAGTGCTGCTTCTTTGGGACAAAACGGGAATAATATTTTTAGCGAATATCTTGATGTTGACGAAAGCCCACTTGCCGCACCTGTTTCTTCATCTAGATTTATTGAAGACGGTTCATTCTTTAGATTGAACAATGCCACGTTGGCCTGGAATGTTAAAAACAATAGTTTTCTGGATAATTTAAGAGTATATCTTACAGGACAAAATCTTTTTGTAATAACAGACTATTCAGGATATGATCCCGAAGTTAATACAGGCGGTGGTAATGTATATGGTGTAGATTTTGGTGCTTATCCTCGTCCTAGAACCATCATTTTAGGCGTTGACCTTTCTTTCTAATTTAAAAAAATAAAATATAATATAATATAAGATTATGAAAAAACAATCTATTATTTTTAGCATCATATTGGCTGTCTTCTTTGGATTTCAGTCATGTGACATCGATGAGAAAATTATTGACGAAGCCCGTGGAGAAGATTTATTAATTAATGCTGACCCGTTAGACCTTTTAGCTCCAGCTTATAATAATATGAGAAGGGTTTATGGACACCGATGGTTTTTCGCCCTACAAACTTTTTCAGCAGATGAAGGTATGTTACCAACTAGAGGAACCGATTGGTTTGACGGAGGTGTTTTTCAGGAACTGCATAAACACGAGTATACTCCTGAGAATCGTTATACCACGGAAACATGGGGTCATATTACAACCGGGATGGCTTTTGCTTTTCAAGCAATTTCTTATTTAGAGGAAGGTACACAAGAGCATGCAGAGGCTGTAGGTCTATTGTCACATTATATGTGGGTTTGCTTAGATGCTTATGGCCAAGTACCATATCGCGGTATTACCGAAATTAATTTTAGTACAGACCCTCAAATCCTTACAGGAACTGAGGCGGTAAACACCATCATTGCCAACTTGGAATCTGTTATGTCGAACCTTCCTACTGGAAAAAATACGGTACGTTTTAATCAAGATGCTGCAAAATCGCTTATGGCAAGGGTGTATTTGAACAAAGCAGTTTATGAAGATCGTTATGCTTCGAACTTCTCTTTCTCTGCTGAAGACATGCAAAAGGTCATTGATCTTACCACAGAAGTAATTAGTAGTGGTACACACACTTTGGAAACCGATGATTATTTTAGCATGTTCGATCCTGACAATGAAAACCATCCTGAGATTATATGGTCAGCAAAGAATGAATTAACGTCTATACGTATTGGTGGTAGAAGTGTTACGAGAAATACTACTAATGGGTTATCTAGAGGTCTTATTTATTTTGCAAACGATGGCACTACTAATTTAACGGGTTCTGATGCTGGATGTACATTACCTGGGTTTTTAGATACATGGGACGCAGTTAATGACCCTAGGTACTATAAGGAAAACTATCCTAATGAAGCAGGTACTATACAATTTTCTGATTATAAAATGAACAGAGGCTTTCTTGAAGGGCAGTTATATGGTATTAACAACGATGCTGGAACGCCTATTTTTAATGGTGACGGCACCATTGATATTGTTGCGGTACAGCTTTGGAATAAAGATGAAACTTTTGCCAATCATACACGAGAAGTGAGTTTGATTGCAGAAAACCAATCTGTAGGAGTACGAGTTTCCAAATGGAGTATAGATGATATAGGTACAAATAGAGATGACACTGGTGTTGACATAGTGATATTTAGGTTAGCCGATTTATATTTAATGCGGGCAGAAGCTAAATTAAGATTAGGATCGGGTGATGCCTTAGCCGATGTAAATGCCGTTAGGGTTGCACGTGGTGGTGATAGTTTTGCAATAGGTAGTGCTGCTCTGGAAGATGTGTACAATGAACGAGGTTTCGAATTCTATTGGGAGTACCATAGAAGAACAGACCAAATTCGATTTGGCACTTGGGAAGACACTTGGACAGATAAAACGGACACAGATACGAATATGAGAATATTCCCAATACCTTCTGGGCCTATAGCAGAAACACCTGGTCTAGAACAAAATCCAGGATTTTGATTAATAGCAAATAAAGTATAGTTTTTGAGTTAGTTTTTAGTTTAATTTATAGGCAGGTAAATATTTTGCCTGCCTATATCTTTTTACTTCAATAATGTTAGTTTAATCAAAACAGCCAGCCTCAATACATTTTATCAGAATTTATTTTAACTCATAAATTCTTTATAAACCAATAGAGATAAACCATAGTTCTAATAACGTCTGTGTTCAATAAATATAATATGATAAAAATCTTAAATAGAAAATGTAATTATTTACACGTCTTAATCTTAAGTGTTTTTATATTCTCTGCATGTTCAAACAATAATGTTATAAATTATTATTTAATCATTGGAGAGTCTGCAACTAACACTGAGTTAAGTACTATTAACGATTTAAAAAACGATTTATCTAAAGTTGTTGATGAAACTATTTATATTATTTCCGAAACTGACAAACTCCCTGAAAATGGGATCTTTTTTGTTGTAGGAACTCCAGAAACAAACAAATTCATTAAAGAACTAGCGGTACAGAAAAAAATAAACCTTTCGAGTGAAATACCTGGTTCTAGAGGTGGCATTTGGTCTAAAACAACACTATCAAATGAAAAAGAAGCAATTGTAATTGGAGGTTCAGATGTTCAAGGGTTTCAATATGCTGTTTACGATTATTCTCAAAAAGTTTTAGGCATAGATCCTTTAGAATATTGGACAGGAAAAACACCAATAAAAATATCAAATACAGACATCTATAATTTTGAAGATAAAACTATAGCACCACCTAAAGTGCCAATTCTGTGCTATTTTGAAAATGATGTGGACGAATTGGCAAATTACAGAGGAAAGTTATTAGAATACGACTGGGAAAGTTATACTGAAATGATTAACTCTCTAGTGCGCCTACGTTATAATGCCATTCAATTTTTTGATATGCTGGGGCGCCCAGAATTTTTTATGCGCCCGGAATATAAAACGCTTGCACCAAATTACCAATTAGATATTGATTATTTAGAAAAGATGATTGATTATGCCCAAGAAAAAGGCATGAAAGTTCAAATAGATTTTGCTTTAGGGTACCAAATTAAATCCTTTTCTGAGGAAAAGGCCGCTTGTTGGAAGTTATATAAAGATGATTGGATTGCGGCTTGGAAATATTATTTAGAAGAAACACCATTAGCAAAAACCGATATATTTATATTAAGATCAAGAAATCAAGTTTGGGACTGGGAATACAAAAGTAGCTGTGGAGAAGACAAAATAGAAGTATTCAACGAAGTTTACAAAGTATTTAGTGATCTAGTAGACCAATACAAGCCCAATGCACAAAAAGTACTTATCTGTTATTCCGACGGCATGGAAATGTTTAATGAAGGGTTTGATCCTCCAAAAGATTGGATTGTAGCCTGGTCTGATCATGGTTTTGGAGATTTTAAATTTTTGCCAAAAAGTACCAAAGGGCATGATTTTGGAACTTATATGCATGCTGGATTTTGGTTAAACCATACAGTTCATAATCCATATCCAGAAAAAGTAGAAACAGTAATGAAACACATGTTTCAAAACTATGATGCAGATAAATATTGCATGATTAATGGGCAAAATTTCAGACCATTTTTATTAAACCTTGAAGCCTATAGCGCAGTTTGTAATAACCCAGATGAATTTACAGGTGACCGTTTTTATAAATCATGGACAGAACGTTATTTCGATAAAAAAACAGCCAAACATGCTGTTACTTCTATGAAACTTTTACATGAAGCACAAGAAAACAGAAAAGGCTATGTAGAGCATTTATGGGAAATACGTGAAGCAATATCATATCTGTCCAATGCACCAATAAGACGGCCCGGAAAAACACCTATCCCCTACGATTATAAAAGAGTTGAAAACGACTTAGAGTCAACTGCACGTTGTAAATATTATGTACAAAAAGCATTAAAAGAAGCAGAAATAGGGTTAGAAAATGATCCTTTAAAAGACACCTTTTATCATTCGTACATCTACCTTCCTACACTATTATATTCAAATTTAATCTCTTTTGAAAGCACATTGCATAATATGGCAATCTTAAAAAGAAAGTTTGAAACCAGTAATGATTCTAAATTTTTAGAAGAAATAAAAAAATTAATACCAGAGGCTAGAAAAGAACTTGAAACTATTTTTAAGCATAGAGCTTCTGGCGATTTGGATAAAAAGTGGAATAACTGGTATTCTATTAAAATTCGCAGACAAAATAATGGCTTCCCAACAATGAAAATGTTAGAAGATATTGAAACTAATATAAATAATTTGACACTTTAAACAGAAAATAAATGAAATCAAGCCAAATTCTTAAAAGTGGCATTTTTATAATAAGCTTTACACTTATTCTCCTGGTATCCTGTAAAAAGGAACAAGAAATAATATTACCTACCGTAAAAGATCAATTAGTAGATAAGGTCTACCCCTTACTCGATACCGAAAATTCAAGATGGTTTTTCTTTTCTTCTGCCAGCCGTCCGTTTGGCATGGTAAACTTAAGCCCAGATACAGAGATTGATGGTGCTTGGGGCAGTGGTTATCGTTATAAAACAGATACAATAAAAGGGTTTAGCCATATTCATGCATGGCAAATGTCTGGTATTTCAATAATGCCGGTAACAATTTCTGAAACTAATAAAAAAAGCATTTACAAAGATTTTTATTCAAAATTCAGTCATAAAACAGAAAAAATAACACCAGGGTATCATTATGTTGAACTCGACAGATATCAAATAACTTCAGAGCTAACAAGTACAAAACGAGTTGGTTTCCATCAATATGCCTTTCCAAAAAATGAGCAAGCATCTATATTGTTTAACCTTAATACCATGTTGGGTCCCTGTAAAAACAGTGATGGAACCTTAGAAAAAAATAGCGATAAAGAACTTTCGGGTAAAGTTGTTATGGAACCTACTCACAGGCGTCCAAAACCGTTAACAGTATTCTTCAAAATAAAACTAAATACAGCAATTACAGCTATACAACAAGATGAAAATACGGGGAATTATTTAGTTACCTTGAATGAGCCAAAAGAAAAGGTCCTTGTAAAAGTTGGCATTTCATATACATCTGTAGAGAATGCTAACAATAATATTAATGTAGAATTACCACATTGGAATTTTGATGATGCTGTATCTCAATCTAAAACAGAATGGAATGATTTATTAGGTAGAATTGAAGTAGAAGGCGGTACGAAAACCGATCAAAGAAGATTTTATACAGATTTATGGCATGCACTACAAGGACGAAGAATTATAAGCGATACCAATGGAGCATACCCAGATAACACAGGAGACCAATTTAGAATAGGTCAATTACCTCTTAACGAAAATGGGAAACCTAAATTCAATCATTATAATTCCGATTCATTTTGGGGCGCACAATGGACTATCAACACACTTTGGGGCTTAGTTTATCCAGAAATCATGGAAGAATTTGTGCATTCTTTAATGCAATATTATAAAGATGGCGGTATAATTCCTAGAGGGCCATCAGGAGGGAATTACACCTATGTTATGACAGGCGCATCCTCTACCCCATTTATTGTGAGTGCCATTCAAAAAGGTATTATAAAAGATGATTTAGAAGGCATTTATCAAGCTTTAAAGAAAAATCATATGCCAAATGGCATTATGGCAAAAGCAGGGTATGAACATACTACAGATTTAGGGGGTGGTTTAAAATATTATATAAAAAATGGTTTTGTACCATATCCCATTCCGGAAGGGAATTTTGGCGGACATCAAGATGGAGCAAGCCTCACGATGGAATATGCTTACCAAGATTGGACCTTAGCACAATTAGCAAAAAAATTGGAACTTGAAGATGATTATAACTATTTTTTAAACAGGTCTAAAAACTATAAAAATGTATTTGATACAAGCGTAAATTGGATGCGACCTAAGAATGTAGACGGTATATGGAACACCCATTTTGACCCTTATCAAGTAGAACATGGTTTTATAGAATCTAATGGTGCGCAATCTACTTGGTTTGTACCACACGATTTAAATGGGTTGGCAACGCTAATTGGAGGAAATGAAAAAGCAATTGAAAAATTGAATGCGCAATTTAAAACTGCTGAAAAATTAAATTTTACAGCAGGCACATCACATGCCGTTGAAGGTCATCCAGAATATAGTAGAATACCAGTTAATTTTGGAAACCAACCATCTATTCAAACATCCTTTATTTTTAATAAACTGGGAAGACCAGACCTGACGCAGTATTGGTCACGAAATGTAGTTAAAAAGACATTTAGTGGGCTATCACCTGCCACAGGATATAGTGGTGACGAAGATCAAGGTTTAATGGGAAGCTTAAATGTTCTTATGAAAATAGGTTTGTTTCAAATGAATGGCGGCACAGAAGCTAACACAGAATACCAAATTGGGAGCCCTATATTTGATAAAATAATGATTAAATTAAACAAAAATTATTACCCTGGTGATGTGTTTGAAATTCAAACAATAAATAATAGCCCGGAGAATGTATATGTAAATAGTATTATGTTTAATAACACAGATTTAAAAAATTATGCTATTAATCACAATGATTTAATTGGGGGCGGACGCCTTCAACTTAACATGAATGCCAATAAGTACTCTAACCATCTTATAACTTCGAAAAAATAAAGGTAGCATATGAAATCTATATATCTATTTGTAGTATTAGGTTTTACTTATTTTTATTCGTTCGGACAGCTTAAAAATAATCCAAAACTCATTGAAAATTATATGGATATGGGTTTTGGAATATTTGTGCATTGGAGCATCGATTCTCAATTAGGTAGTGTTATAAGTCATTCCATGGTTGGCGCATCAGAAGCGTATTTAGATAAATACATAAATGAGCTTCCTAAAACATTTTTCCCAAATAAGTTCGACCCAGACGAATGGGCGCGATTATTTAAATTGACAGGGGCCGAATATGTTGTTTTTACAACCAAGCACCATAATGGTTTTTGTATGTGGGATACAAAAACAACCGAATTCAATATTATGAATACGCCTTATGGAAAAGATATTACAAAGATGCTTTTTAAAGCCTTACGTAATCAGGGATTAAAAGTAGGTGTATATTTTTCACCTGAAGATTTTTATTTTTTAAATCAACAAGGAACGCTTATCTCTAGAAAACGAGAGAAAAGTCAAATTACCGATAATGCTGAATTATTAGAATATGATAAAGCACAGGTTAAAGAGTTGGTTACAAATTATGGCCCTATAGATGTTATGTTTTTTGATGCTTTTAAGACAGGGCCTTTGGTTCAATATGTGCACTCAATTGATCCCAATATTATTGTTACCAGAGGTGAAATGAAAACACCTGAGCAGAAAATTCCAGATACGCCCATGTTAGGACCTTGGGAGACCTGCATGACTATGGGTACACAGTGGCAATACAAACCTACCAATGAAGATTATAAGGGTGGCGGGGAATTAATAGAAAAATTAATAGAAATTAGAGCAAAAGGAGGTAATTTCCTTATGAATGTAGGCCCAAAACCAAATGGTAAAATTCCTATTGAACAAGAAGAACGCCTACGCGAAATAGCACTTTGGATGTTTGTAAATAATGAAGGGATAAAGAATACTAGACCACTACCTACTATTATAAAAGATGGTGATATGTGGTTTACTAAAAATAAAGATGAAAATACCGCATATGTATTTATAACAGGTCAAAAAAATTGGGTTAAAGGATTCAGAAGAAATTTTCTTTTGAAGAATATAAAAGCAACATCTAGTACAGCTATTTCAGTGCTAGGTCAAAATGACTTAGTTGTAGAATATTGGCCCGAAAACACGCCTACATCTAGATTTATTCAGCATGAAGGATTATTAGAAATCTCTATAAGCCGGGCACAGCGTCTTTATAACAATAAAGCTTGGCCTAATCCTATTGTAGTTAAATTAACTAATGTAGAATTTATAAAGAAATAAGTAGACACATTTATTTAAACCCCTTAATAGAACATAACACTAGCATGAAAAATAATTCTAATATAATCATTTTTTGTTCACTAATTTTTTTGATGCTTTCTGGAAGTATAAGAGCGCAAACACCCGATAAAATGGACTGGTGGAAAGATGCCAAATTTGGCATGTTCATGCATTGGGGGTTATACTCAAAAACAGCAGGATATTGGAATGGTCATATAGCAAAAGGGAATGAACATTTTATGATTCATGAGAAAATCTCTTTAAAGGAATATGGCACAATTGCAGATGATTTTAACCCTGTTAATTACGATGCCGAAAAATGGGTACTTACAGCTAAAAATGCAGGAATGAAGTACATTATTATTACTTCAAAGCATCATGATGGATTCGCCATGTTCGATTCTCCTTCAAACGACTATAACATAAAAACGCGTACACCTTATGGCAAAGATCCTATGAAAGAATTGGTGGACGCTTGCCATAAACACGATATGAAATTTGGGTTTTATTATTCTCTAGGACGCGATTGGGAAGATCCAGATGTGGCAACCAATTGGCCACATAAAGGAGGAAGAAGTAATTTGGTTGATTACCCCGATGAAGACATAAAAGTATTCAGCAGATATTTTAAAAGAAAAGTAAAACCACAAATAAAAGAATTACTCACGCAATACGGAAAGATTGATGTTATTTGGTTTGATACCCCAGAATTAATAAGTCCAGAAGAAAGTAAAGAATTACGAGAACTTATATTAGGGATACAACCCCATTGTATTATTAATAGTCGTATTAAACATGGGTTTGGTGATTATAAAGTAACCGAGCAGAAAATTGTAGAAGGCTTAGAAGTTGAACCTTGGGAAGCCTGTATTACCATGGGAAAAAACTGGGGATATATTGAATATGACACCATTTATAAATCTTCAGAATTAATGACGCGTCAATTACTTGAAATAGTAAGTAAAGGTGGGAATTTATTACTAAATAATGGTCCTACGGCAAAAGGTGAAATCACAGATTTAGCGCAAGAACGATTGGCGCAAATGGGTATCTGGATAAAACAAAATTCAGAAGGCATCTATGGGTCTAAACCATGGAAAGTGCAAAACGAACGTCTTGCAGAAGTTCCAAAAAACACAAAAAAAATTAAAGATTCTGCGGAAGAAAACACCATGAAGGATAACTTACATGACGCTACTTCAAAAGTTATTTTTCCAGAAGTCCGCTTTACTTCAAAGGACGATAACATATATGCTTATGTTAGTAGCTTTTTAGAAAAACAGGTTGTAATAAAATCGTTTTCAAAAAACAATAACGCTATTGTAAAAGAGGTTCATTTGTTGGGAAGTGATAAAAAAGTAAAATGGACTCAAAATAATGAAGGTCTACAAATAGAGATGCCTAATTATAACAGTGGCGAAATACCAATATCTGGTTTTAAAATTATAACAAAATAAAAATGATACTAAAAAAGTCCCTTATATATTTATTCGGTTTATGCGCTGTTTTAGTATCGGCACAAAACAAGCTTCCTTATCAAAACCCAAACCTACCCATAGAAACTAGAGTAAACGATTTACTTGACAGATTAACTATTGAAGAAAAAGTATCGCTACTAATAGCAACAGCAGAAGCCATTCCCAGATTGGATGTAGATAAATATTACCATGGTAACGAAGCTTTGCATGGCGTAGTAAAAGGCGGCAGGTTTACCGTTTTTCCTCAAGCCATTGCTCTTTCGGCAACTTGGAATCCAGATTTAATTTACGACGTCGCTTCTGCCATTTCAGATGAAGCACGGGCAAAATGGAATTTTTACAACCAAGGCAAAGACCAAAAAAATGGATTTAGCGATATGCTTACATTTTGGTCGCCCACCATTAATATGGCCAGAGATCCTAGATGGGGAAGAACTCCAGAAACCTATGGTGAAGACCCATATTTAACGAGTAGAATTGGTGTTTCTTTCGTAAAAGGTTTACAAGGAAACGATAAAAAGTATTTAAAAGTAGTTTCAACACCCAAACATTTTGTAGCAAATAATCAAGAGAATAATCGATTTGGCTATAACGCGAATATTTCCGAAAAAGCACTTCGTGAATATTATTTTCCTGCCTACAAAGCAGCTATTCAAGAAGCGAATGCCCAATCTATTATGAGTGCTTATAATGCCGTTAATAATGTGCCAAGCACAGCAAACAATTGGCTTTTAAATTCTGTTTTAAGAGAAGAATGGGGATTTAAAGGCTATGTTGTAAGCGATTGCGGCGCTCCAACGCATTTAGTAAAATCACACAAATTTATCGATACTAAAGAGCGAGCAGCAAAAGCAGCAATAGAAGCGGGCTTAGATTTAGAATGTGGCGATGATATTTACAATAATCATTTGCTTCCTGCATATCAAAACGGACTCATCTCTCAAGGAAGTATTGATAAATCTGCAGCTAGAATTCTAACATCCCGCTTCAAATTGGGGGTTTTTGATAGTGTAGAAAACAACCCTTATACCAAAATATCTCCAGAAGTTATTGGCTCAAAAAAGCATCAAGAATTGGCTCTTGAAACCTCCAGACAATCCATCGTATTGCTTAAAAACAAAAATAACACATTGCCATTAGATGCTAGCAAGATTAAAAAGATTGCTGTTGTTGGGTTTAATGCCAACCAAGTAGTTTTTGGAGATTACAGTGGCTTACCCGTTATAAAACCTATTTCACCTCTTGATGGTATAAAGAATAAAGTGGGCAACAACATAGAAGTTACCTATGTTAAATGGAAAACAGCTGCTAGAAATTTAAACTTTATTGATTCGGAATATCTAAGAAATGACTTTAATGACGAACCTGGCTTGTATGCCGAATATTTTGATGATAAATTTCTTGAGGGCACACCACAAACCCGAGTGGATAAAGGAGTTAATTTCGACCCAGTGAACAATCCTCCAGACCCATATACCGCCTACCTACATAAATCCATCCGATGGACAGGTTACATAACACCCAATGTTTCTGGAACATATAAAATAGGCGTTAACTCAGATGATGGTATACGTTTATGGTTGAATAATGAATTAGTAGTCGACGCATGGCATAACCGAGGAGCCACAACAGATCAAGTCGAAATAACCATGCAAGCGAATAAGAAATATGCTATTAAGCTCGAATATTTCGATAATGGTGGAGATGCTATATGTCAATTACTATGGAAAGTACCAGGTGATACAAATGGTGATTTATACGATGAGGATATTCAAGCAGCAAAAACAAGCGATTACGTTATTGCAGTAATGGGTATTAACAAGACCATTGAAAAAGAAGGAAAAGACAGAAAGTCATTAGAACTTCCAAAAGACCAAATTGATTATTTAAAAACCATCTATGCTATAAATAAAAATACTATTGTAGTATTAGTAGCAGGAAGTTCTTTAGCCATAAATTGGGTGGATGAAAATATTCCTGCCATAGTTGACGCTTGGTACCCTGGTGAAGCTGGTGGCACCGCTATAGCCGATGTGCTATTTGGAGATTACAATCCAGCAGGCAGACTCCCTTTTACATGTTACAAATCGGTATCAGACTTACCTCCTATGGATGATTATGAAATATCTAACGGAAGAACCTATATGTATTTTGAAGGGGATGCATTATATCCTTTTGGTTATGGTTTAAGTTATACGAAATTCGAATATAACCGTATGAAAATTAAAAAGAAAGATGAAAAATTATTAATTTCTAGTACCATTAAGAATATTGGTAATTATGATGGTGATGAGGTTGTTCAACTGTATTATAGAGCAAAAGAATCATCACATAAACGTCCATTAAAGAAGCTTATAGGATTTAAAAGAATCTCTTCAAAAATAGAGGAATCAAAAACCGTTCAATTTGAGGTTTCCAAAAAAGACTTACAATACTGGGATGAAAAAACAAAAAAATGGGTGTTTGATAGTGGCATGTATGAATTTATGATTGGGGCTTCATCAAAAGATATTAAATTGCAAAAAACAATGTCACTTTAACCACTCCCATTATGAAGCCTATTTTTATAGTTATAAGTATCTTTTTTTCTTGTTTAATTTCAGCACAAACCAAAGAGGTTCTTTTTTTATGGCCAAATGAAGTGCCTGGAGAAACGGAACCTAAACATGAACCTGTTCAAACAGATAACACAAGTGGAGATGTTATAAGGCTAACCAATATTACCAATCCGTCATTAACCGTTTTTAAACCAGAAAAACCTAATAATTCTAAGGCAGCAGTCATAGTATCTCCTGGAGGTGGGTATAGTATTTTGGCTGTAAATAAAGAAGGATATGAAATAGCAGAATGGCTTAATACTTTAGGATATACAGCTTTTGTATTACAATATCGTGTGCCAAAAAAACGAAAAGGCGCATTGCAAGATATACAACGTGCTATTCGAACAGTACGAAGCAAAGCATCTGTTTATAATCTGAACCCTCAAAAAATAGGTGTTTTGGGGTTTTCAGCAGGAGGTCACTTATCTGCTCTAGCCTCAACAAGCTATAAAAAAGACGCTTACCCCAAAATAGACGCTATTGATGAATTATCAAGTCGTCCAAATTTTTCAATGCTTGTTTATCCAGCATACCTTGATAAAGGTGAAAATAAAAGTATAAGTCCAGAATTAGAGATTAACCAAAATACACCACCATTTTTTATTTTCGGGACAATGGATGACCGCTATGGAAACAGTCCTTTAGTAATGGCAACCGCTTTAAGAAATAAAAAAGTACCTGTTGCATTACACATGCTATCTGAAGGTGGACATGGTTATGGCTTACGAAAAGGAAATATAGCTGCTAAAACATGGCTAGATTTAGCCGAAATATGGTTGAATAAGATGGTTAAATCCAGAGCACTAGCCAAGTATGAAAGAACTATTAATTTCCCACAAGTTATTGAGTTTCCTAAAAGAATTCCAAAAAAGAAAGATGTTTGGGTTTTTATGATGGCAGGGCAATCTAATATGGCTGGTCGTGGATTTGTAGAACCGCAAGACACCATTCCATCTGAGCGTATTTTAACAATAAATAAAGAGAATGATATTATTCTAGCCAAAGAACCACTCCATTTTTACGAACCAAAAATGGGCGGATTAGATAGTGGTTTGTCATTTGCAAAAAGCCTTTTAAAAGACATTCCAAAAAACGTATCCATATTACTAATTCCTACGGCAGTTGGAGGTAGTTCGATAAATAAATGGGTTAACGATTCTGTACATCGCGATGTGAAGTTATTATCAAATTTTAAAGAGAAAGTCGTTTTAGCTAAAAAATATGGAACAGTAAAAGGCATATTATGGCACCAAGGAGAAAGTGATGCAAATAAAAAAAAGATTCCGAAATACAATAAAAACTTAGCGATTCTATTTAAAACATTTAGAAAATCTGTTGGAAATAAAACCTTACCCATTTTAATGGGCGAACTTGGTTCTTACTCAAAAAAGAAAGAATCTTGGATAGCAATAAATAACGCTATAAATAAATATGCTTCAAAAGACAGGTACATTTCTGTTGTTAAAACATCTGATTTAAAAGATAAAGGTGATAAACTACATTTTAACTCAGAAGGTCAAAGAATGATGGGAAAACGATTTGCAGAAGCATATATTGAACTCATAAAACCAAAAAACAAATGAGCATGTTTAAAATCAATACTAGCATCTGTTTTATATTTATATTTTCTTTTATCGCATGCCATAACAGTGATATTCGACTTAATGATATTCAAGTTATTGGCAGCCATAATTCCTATAAAATTCCTATTGAAGAACCACTTTGGAACTATTTACATAGTGTAGATTCTTCACAGGCAAAAGCCTTACAGTATGGTCATATAACATTAGAGGAACAGTTAAATTTAGGGTTGCGCAACTTGGAATTAGATGTGTTTCACGACCCAAAAGGGGGCTATTATTCGACCCCAAAAGGTTTGGAAATTGTAAGAACCATGGGAGCAACCCCTTTAGCATTTGATAAAGCGGAAAAGCTAAAACATCCTGGGCTTAAAATGTTCCATGTTCAAGATGTGGATTTTAGAAGTCATTATTTATTATTTAAAGAAGGATTGCAAGCACTAAAAAATTGGTCTGATAACAATCCAAGCCATACCCCTATTTTCATATTAATAAATGCCAAAGACCAAAAAATACCTGGTACTAAAGAACCGCTAACGTTTACAAAAGAGGCATTAGATAGTATTGATATCGAAATTAAGAGTGTTTTTTCTAACGATAAATTAATAACACCAGATTTGGTTCGGGGTGATTTTGAAACTTTAGAAGCCGCTATTTTAACAAAAGGATGGCCAGAGTTAGAAGCATTAAAAGGACGGTTTATTTTTGTTTTAGATGAAAAAGAGGATAAAATAAATAGGTATTTAGAAAATCATCTGTCTTTAAAAAACAGAGCCTTATTTGTGAACAGTAAAGAAGGAAATCCTGAAGCTGCATTTAGAATTGTAAACAATCCTGTTACAGATTTCCACTATATAAAAGAATTAGTTAAAAAAGGCTATTTAGTACGCACACGAGCAGACGCAGGGACTAAAGAAGCTCGTGAAAATAATTATAACCGATTCGAAAAAGCAAAAGAGTCAGGAGCGCAAATTATTTCGACAGATTATTACGTGCCTTCAACATTATTCTCTTCAACTTTTAAAGTGAGTTTTGAAAACAATAAATATGAACGACTAAAAAATGAGACTCATGATTAAAAAAATAATTATAATAATTATTTGTTGTCAATTTGGAATTTTAAATGCGCAACAAGGTCTTTCAGAATTCACAATTGTAGATAATACGACATCGACTTCTATTTTAATAGATAAAAAAGATGCTAAAGTTGTTGAAATTGCTTCGCAAATCTTTGCTGAAGATGTATTTAAAATTTCAGACAAAAAAGTATCAGTCATTACAAAAAAAACAAATCAATCCTATGTAATTATTGCAGGAACGATTGGTAAAAGTAAATTTATTGATGCGCTTATATCAAATGGAAAAATTAACGTTACAGAGTTTAAAGGACAATGGGAACGTTATGCTATTCAAGTAGTAAATAACCCTTTAAAAGGTATTGATAAAGCATTGGTTGTTATTGGAAGCGATAGAAGAGGAACCGCTTATGGTATCTTAGAATTATCTAGAATGATTGGAATTTCGCCATGGGAATGGTGGGCAGATGTAACCCCGGAAAAGAAGCATGAAATTAGTTTATCTGTTGAGAACATAGTGTCTAAAGGGCCTTCTGTTAAATACAGAGGTGTCTTTTTAAATGACGAAGATTGGGGTTTACAACGTTGGGCAGCTCTAAATTATGAACCTGAAACTGGTGATATTGGTCCTAAAACATACGCTAAAATATTTGAATTGTTATTGCGTTTGCGCGCTAATACCATTTGGCCTGCGATGCATTCTAGCACAAAACCTTTCTATTCATATCCAAAAAACAAAGAAGTTGCCGATAATTATGCGATAGTTATAGGTACCTCACATGCAGAGCCTATGTTGAGTAACATAAATACCGAATGGCGTCATGCCACCATGGGTGAATACCGTTACGATACTAATTCCGACGTCATAAAAGATTTGTTTACCAAGCGCGTAAAAGAAACCTCAAAATATGAAGGTATTTATACAACAGGTATGCGAGGCGAACATGATTCCCCTATGATTGTTGGAGAAGATGATACCGATTCGCAAGTACAATTATTGGAAAAAGTTATTACAGACCAGCGTAATATTTTAAAAACAGAGACAAAAAAGAATCCAAATACAATTCCACAAGCGTTTGTACCTTATAAAGAAGTGTTGAAATATTACCAAAGCGGACTAAAACTACCTGAGGACATCACTTTAGTTTGGACCGATGATAATTATGGCTACATCCGCCAGTTAAGCAACCCAGAAGAGCAAAAACGTACTGGTGGTGCAGGTGTGTATTACCACACATCCTATTGGGGGCGTCCGCACGATTATTTATGGTTAAACTCCACCAATCCGGTATTAATGTGGGAAGAAATGTCTAAAGCTTACGAGTTTCAATCGCGTGATATTTGGATTTTAAATTGTGGCGATATTAAACCACATGAGTATAATATCGAATTGTTTTTAGATATGGGATGGGATATGACTCATTTCGAAAAAAGCAGTGCTGTAAAAGACCACACAACAAAGTGGGCAGCTCGAGAATTTGGAAAAAACACCTCGGAAGAAATAACCGATTTATTAACAGAAAATAACAGATTAGCATTTATAAGGCGTCCAGAATTTATGGCATGGAGTCAAGTAGAACCTGTTACCAAAGAAGGCGAAACAGAACTCACACAGTTTCATTATGGCGATGAAGTAAATACCAGAATAAAAAGCTATCAAAATTTAATTGAAGCAACAGAAAGCATTTACAAAAACATTAATAAAAACCGTAAAGATGCTTTTTATCAACTGGTGTATTATCCTGTTATTGGAGCTTCAAAATTAAACTTGAAATGGCTGTATAGTTTCAAAAATAAGTTTACAGCAAAACAAGGTCGGGAAAGTGCCAATGTTTTTGGACAAAAATCGATAGACGCTTATACAAGGATTCAACAAGAAACAGACTATTATAATACCAAACTGCAAAATGGTAAGTGGCATCATATTATGACTATGTCTCCCAGGTTTTTACCCGTGTTCTCACAACCAGCACTATCACATGTTAAAAATCAAAAAGCCTCTATCGGTTTAGCTTTAGAGGGCTATCAAATGGAAGTTAATCAAGATATTATAAACAGCTATGCCGATGTATTACCTGTTTTTAATAGTTATACTAATAGCAACTATTTTATTGACGTATTTTTAAAAGGACAAGGCACTGTTGCGTGGGAAGCTAAGCCTAAAGCAGACTGGATTAAAATTTCGGAAACTAAAGGCACTTTAAATAATAACGCAGGTAATGAAGAAAAACGGCTGTGGGTAAGCATAGATTGGGCTAAAGTGCCCAAAGGCGAAAATAAAAAAGAAGCACCACTGGGGCATGATTTCCAATTAATTCCACCAAGTTATAAAGTAAATAGTGCTATCGATTTTGTATCGGGAGATAAAATAATTACCATAGGCATTTCTGTTTATAACCCCGAATATGATATACTAAAAGACTACTCTGGTTTTATTGAAGATAAAGGGTTTATTTCTATAAACGCAGAAAATTTTAGCAGAAAAAAGAGTGGCACACAAGCCAATTGGGAAATTTTTGAAGGTATCGGCTATACCAATAATGTGATTACAGCTTTACCAAGAACCGCAAAATCTGAAGTCGATTTAAAATCAATTGAACAAAATAGCCCCGCATTAGAATATGACTTTTATGCTTTTAATTTTGGCGAGGTTGACGTAAGACTACAAGCAATTCCAACCCATGCTCCTCATACAGGAAGGGGGGTACGATGCGCTGTTGCCATTGATGATGCAGAACCTGTTATTGTAGATTTTCAAACCTTTGGAAGAAGTGATACATGGAAGCAAAATGTACTTAAAAATGCATCGGTAAAATCTGTGAAGCAAATTGTAAATAAGGCTGGAAAACATACACTTAAAATCTGGATGGTAGACCCTGGAGTCATGTTAGATCAAATTTTAATAGATTTAGGGGGTTGGAAATCTAGTTATGCGTTTCCTAATGAAACATTTAAAAAATAATTTTTAGTTTTTACATATAAATGCAAATTTTAAAAACCATAGTATCTCTCTTCTTTTTGGTTGTAGTAATATCTTGTAAAAAAAATCAAGATTTACCACCAGAAAATATTCAGATAGCGTTTTTAGCAGATGTGCATTTTCAAGATATTTATGGCACGTTTCAAGACGCTAATTACAAAGGCATAAAAAATCCGGTAACAGGTGAGTTCGTTAATATAAGAACCATGAATTCACAATTAAAATCTACCAGAATTTTCAATGAAAATTACTTTGCTTTTTTAGCTGCTTTAGATGATATTTCTAAAAGAGGTATTAAAATAGTTGTACTTCCTGGAGATTTTAGTGATGATGGCCAACCAATACATGTTAAGGGGTTGAGACGTGTTCTAGACAAGTATTCAGAGAAATACAATATCTCATTTTTTGCCACAACAGGTAACCATGATCCTGTTAGGCCTTTTTCCAAAGAAGCCTTAAAAAA
Organism: Flavivirga aquimarina; assembly: GCF_030540835.1. Classification (GTDB taxonomy): domain Bacteria; phylum Bacteroidota; class Bacteroidia; order Flavobacteriales; family Flavobacteriaceae; genus Flavivirga; species Flavivirga aquimarina. Next base: position 32,472 of record NZ_JAUOEK010000131.1, read on the forward strand.
AGACTTTTTGGGTGAAGGCGGTAAAGAACAAATTATCGCGAGTTCAGAAAGCAAATTAAAACCATTACAAGATGGTCAATTAAAACCAATCATAACATCAGGAATAAAAAACTGGGGGTATAAAGACATTTTAAATGAAATGTCCGATTTTGGATTTTATCCAAAACAAGACTATCTCTATTGGGAAACCCCATTTTCAAACTATACTTATACAAACTATAGTTTTAAAGAAGCACGTGAGGCATCTCCCTTAGAGAAAAGAGTATATCCCATTCAACATAATACTGCATTTCTTCCAGATGCAAGTTATTTAGTAGAACCCGTAGAAGATATTTGGCTTTTAGCAATAGATGCGAATGTATATATTCCAAAGGAAAAAACATTAGGCTTAGAATCTAATCCAGATGACTATACAGGAGCAAGTATTGGTTATAATAATGTGTTATCTCATAAAAACCATCTCGTAGATTGGGTTAAAAATGTATCAGCAGAGGCTAAAGCACATGGTAAAACATTAATTGCTTTTAGTCATTATCCTATGGTTGATTTTAATGACGATGCCTCTTTAGAAATGAAAGCATTTTTTGGTTCGAACAAAATGCAATTACATCGTGTCCCGAACGAAGATGTTTCTAAAACATTTGCAAATGCAGGTATTCAAATACATTTTGGCGGACACATGCATATAAACGATACAGGTGTTAGAACGGCTGCAAAAGGGACATTATTCAATATACAAACACCATCATTAGCAGCATATATACCGGCCTATAAAATATTAACCGTACATTCAGATTATGAATTTGATATAGAAACTGTGGTTACAGATTCTGTTTATAATTTCAATAAGCTGTTTCCACTTTATGAGCAAGAACATACACACTTAGAAAGCATAGAGAAGATTAATATTTGGAATAAAGATATTCTTAAAACCGAAAACTATAAGGAGTTTACTAAATGGCATTTAAAAGAGTTAACGCGGCTTCGGTTTATACCGAAAGATTGGCCTAAAACATTTACCGATGCTGTTTTAAAATCTTCAGGAAAAGATTTGTTATTAATGGGTCAAAATAATAAACAAATAATCAATCAACAATTAGCATCAAAAAAATGGCTTTTAAACGATTTTGAAAACTGGACAGGTTTCGATATGGTTTTTGATTTTTACAGATTAAGAAGTGCAGACGAGTTAGCCATAGCCGATATTGGATTAAAACGATTGGAGCAATATCAATTTGTATGTGATCAATTAGCAAAATCTGGAGATGAAACATTTGCATTGTGGCAAAGTATATTGATGAAGACAGTAAACGGATACCCTTCTAATCATTTCAAAATCAACTTAAAAACGGGTTCAATAGAACGAATAAATCCATAAATAATTATTAAATTGTATACATAATTTACCTTATGAGACACCATTTTATTATAATATGTTTGTGCATTTTTTCTTTTTTTAGTTCGAATTCTCAGAATATAAAATTCGAGCATTATAATGACAATAGCGGATTGTCTCATAACTCCGTACGCCATATTGTTCAAGATAAACATGGCTTTTTATGGCTAGGAACATTTTCAGGTCTTAACCGTTTTGATGGCTATGAGTTTAAGTCATATTTAAGTTCTTCACTAGAAGAAAATAAAATTTATAACGACGATATTACAGATCTGGAACTTGATGAAACATCAAATAATCTCTGGATAGGTACAAGAAAAGGGTTGACTCTTTTTAAAACTGACACGCATGAATTTACAACATTTTTACCTCAACCCAATAACCCAAATAGCCTACCAGATGAAGAAATTCGATCTGTATATGTAGATAAATTTAAACGTGTTTGGGTTGGTACCAAAACAAAAGGTGTCTATCTGTTTTTTTTAGAAGAAAATCGATTCGAAAAAATAGAAATAAAAGATTTTGAATATATAAAAGCTTTTTTTGAGGATAGAAAAGGCAATATTTGGGTGGGAAGTTATGGTGCAGGTGCTGTAGCTAAAATCACGTTAGACACCAATGGAGATGTCGCTCAAATTATTAATTACACACTAGATATCCCTAATTCAAACGATAAGAACCCCTATCTTAATTTTATATATGAAGACATTAAGTCCGATATATTTGTTGGTACCAGAGAAGGCTTGTACAAACTCAACAAAACTATCAATAAGTTTGTAAATATTTATATAGAAGACGATACTATTAGAGATAATTTAGGCCCCTACTTTTTATCGGTGGCTCTGGCTCCAGATGGAAAATATTGGGTTGGAACTTTAGGAGGATTATTGGTATGCAACCGGCTAGAAGATATAGCAAAAGGTGATTTTCAATGGCATTATGCCGTATTATCAGATAACACGTCTTTAGTTGACAACTTAATTTCTGCATTGTATTTTGATGCTTCTGGAGTTCTTTGGATTGGAACGGAGGATGGGTTAGACAAATACGATCCTTACGAAAACCAATTTAATCTCAATAAAGATATTTCTAAGTTTATTGGTAATAAAGCACCTCGAATAAGAGGGTTTTCTAAAACAAATGATGATAAATTAATTGTTGCAACACGACATAATGGACTTTTTATTTCTACAAAAGACAATTTTAAACCTTTATATAATAATCAAAAAGATATTGCCAGTATCTATTCAGTAAATGGAACAACTTTTTATTGCGGTTTGTGGAATGGCAAAATATTGGTTTACGATTATATAAATAATACTTCTAAAGAGATTGACATAGGTTTTGACCAATCACCCGTTTTTGCTTTCGAAAACATAGGAGATAATATGCTTATGCTTGGTTCTTTTGGAGAAGGCGCTATTGTTTTAAATACTAAAACATTAAAAGTAGAAAACTTTATAGGTGTGTTATTACCAGAGTTTCAAATAAATGAAATTGTTAAAGATAACAACGAAAATATATGGTTTGCCACTGAAACCGGTGTTGTAAAATATAACATGAAATCTGAATTAATTAAGTCTTACAAAGAACTTTCTAACGAAAATTATGGCCTTCCCCATGATAATGTAAGTGATATTTTGTTTGACGAAAAAGGACAACTATGGGCAGCAACACGTATGGGGTTAAGTTTATACGACACTTTAATAGATAATTTTAAGCCTTTAAAACAACCTAATGAACTTGCCGGGAAATGGGTTACAGATATATTAACAGACACAAATGGTGATTTATGGTTAAACATGAATAATAATAGTGTTGCCAGACTTAAAACGAATCTTGAAGATTTTAATATTTACCATGTAAATAGTGGAAATAGATTAGATGTTTTTAGCTCCAGCGGCTTTTATAACTTCGGTAATTCTAACATTTACTTAGGAGGTAAAAATGGGATTATCTATTTCTCGCCTTATACTATTAATGAAAACAAATGGTCTCCAACACCAATGATTACTGAGTTTAAAATTCAGAATGAAGAAGTAATTCCTGGTATAGAAATTAACAATCAAGTTCCTTTAGTTACAGATTTAAACCATTCTAAAAGTGTAACACTTAATTATAAAAACAGAAATTTTTCATTTCACTTTTCAGCACCATCTTATGCCAACGAAAAATTAAATAAGTTTGAGTATATGTTAGAGGGGTTTGATGAAAGTTGGGTTCCTGCGAGTAGCAATTCCAGAACAATACAGTACACAAATCTATTTCCAGGAGATTACATATTTAAAATAAAATCTGCAAATAGTGATGGCCATTGGAGCAAAACTACATCATATAAAATAAAAATTACACCGCCTTTCTGGTTAACATACCAAGCCTTTATATTATTTCTATTAACCTTTTTAATTGTCTCTTATTTTATAAGAAGAGAGGCTAAAAATCGTATTAGGCTAAAACAAGAACTCGTTACAGAAAAAGTAAACAGAGAACGAGACATAAAATTAAATAATGAAAAACTACGGTTTTTCACTAATATCTCGCATGAATTAAGAACGCCTTTAACCCTTATTTTAGGTCCCGTAAAACAATTAATTGAAGAAGGGAAAGAAAATGGCAGTACGTACCAAAAAAGTAGATTCAACCTCATCCATCAAAATGCAAGTAGATTATTAAATTTAGTAAACCAAGTCCTTGATTTTAGAAAAGCACAAACAGGAGAACTAAAACTTAAAGTTACAAAAACAGATATTCTTGCCTATTCTAAAAATATTTTCGATTCTTTTAAAGAACTGGCTTATAATAAACAAATCACGTTAAATTTTATTTCAGAGAATGATACTTTAATTGGTTGGGTAGACAATGATAAATATGATAAAATTCTTTATAATCTTTTATCCAATGCGATAAAATTTACTAACAAATATGGAAACATCGATTTGTTTATAAAATTAAAAGATGGCATGAAAGGCTTTTTGGTAATTGAAGTTAGCGATGATGGTATTGGTATTCCGCTAAAAAGTCAAGAAAAGATTTTTACACGATTTTATCAAGCAACTAACAGCAAGGAGCACAATACAGGCTCTGGAATTGGATTATCCTTAGTTAAATCTTTAGTAAATTTACACAAAGGCTTCATAAAAGTACAAAGTAAACCTAACAAAGGAAGTGTCTTTACTGTAGAAATCCCTATAAATCGGAAATTTTATAATAAGGAAGATATTTTCGAATTTGTTTCGAATAAAAATATGCTAGAGTCTTTACAATACATTCCTGCAAAAAAAGTAATCAGTAATACCGATATAAAAGAAAAAATATTAGTTATTGAAGATAATATTGAACTTAGAAAGTATTTGATTGATTATTTATCTGATTATTATAAAGTATATGAAGCAGATAATGGAAAAAAAGGGCTTCAAATTTGTCGCCAAATTAAACCCATTTTATGTGTAGCAGATGTAATGATGCCTGTTATGAATGGGATTCAGTTTTGTGAAGAATTAAAAAATGATGAATTTATAAGTCATATACCAGTCATATTATTAACAGCACTTTCAGAAAATGAAGATAAAGTAAAAGGCTATGGCGTTGGAGCAGATGGCTACTTAGTAAAACCTTTCGATCCTTCTTTACTTAAAACAGTTATAGTAAATATTATTAAAACACGATTAGAATTAAAGGTTAAATTCTCAGATGAAGTAGAAAGTGAAATAAGTTTACTTACGCACTCACCTATTGACGAAGCTTTAATGAAAAAAATAACCGATTTACTTGAAAAGAATTTAAATAAAGTAGATTTAACAACTAGCTTTCTATGTAAAGAATTAGGTATGAGTTCTTCTAAATTATATAGAAAAATTAAAGAGCTAACAGATTTGTCTCCCAATGAGTTTATTAGAACCATTAGATTGAAAAAATCGGCGCAACTTTTAAAATCAAAAAAATATAATGTATCAGAAGTAACCAACCTAATAGGCTTTAACGATCCGTTATATTTTAGCAGATGTTTTAAAAAACAGTTTGGCTTCCCTCCTAGTAAATTGTTAAAATAACGTACTATTTATTTAAGTTGTTCATATTAAATTCATCCATATTTTTGATGTATTAATCCATTTCGTTCTCTACCAGATATTATAATTTAGTTTTTATAATTTTTGTTACATGTGCTTTGTAGCAAATAGTTTATTAAATTTATAACAAACAGATTACTAAAAATGAAAGAATCATTAGACAAAGATCAATCTAATCCTATGGGTAACGTTGATGATTGGGAAGAGAATATATTAGAAAGATATCCAGATCCTTCTCAAGTTAAGAAAGAAAAGGAAGACTTTAGAAATTATGTAGACTCAGAACGGTTAGATACAGTGAAGGAGTTTTATAGATTGAATCACGAATATCAAACTTATGATTTTGTGTGCTTTAAAGAAGACGAGTTCTTAAAATTTGACAAAAAAGAAATGTCTATTTGGGAAGCTGTAGATTTTTTAAATACGTTGGTTGATGATAGTGATCCAGATATCGATTTAGATCAACTACAACATTTATTACAAACATCAGAAGCTATTAGAGCAGATGGACACCCAGACTGGTTTGTTCTTACAGGATTTTTACATGATTTAGGAAAAATTTTATGTTTATTTGGAGAACCACAATGGGCGGTAGTAGGTGATACATTTCCTGTAGGTTGTGCTTTTTCAGATAAAATTGTGTATTCCGATTTCTTTAAGAAAAACCCAGATTATACAGATAACCGTTATAATACTAAATATGGTATCTACAAACCTAATTGTGGCTTAGATAATGTAAAGATGAGTTGGGGTCATGATGAATACTTATATCATATAATGAAAGATTATTTACCAGATCCGGCCTTATATATTATTAGGTATCATTCATTTTATTCGCAACATAGAGAAAATGATTATTTGCATTTAATGAATGAAAAAGATATAGAAATGTTCGAATGGGTTAAAAAATTTAACCCTTACGATTTATATTCAAAAGCACCTGTACCACCAGATGCTAATGAATTACTTCCATATTATAAAGAATTAGTCGCGAAATATTTGCCAGAAAAATTAAAATTCTAAATTTAAAAACACAACGATATTTTTTTTTGAATATGAATTATCATTAATTCATTAAGGCATTTTTTGCTTTTATTTTAACTAAACTAGCTAACCATTATTTATGTATACTGTTCTTACTTTTTTTGCTTTCACAGCATTTGTTGCTATCTATTCTTGGTATAAACTAAGAAAAGAAAAATTAGACTCTCAAGATGGTTATTTTCTTGGAGGTAGAAGTTTAACAGGTGTTGTAATTGCAGGGTCTATGTTGCTTACTAATATTTCAACAGAACACCTTATTGGAATGAATGGATCCTCTTATAAAAACGGATTTATCATTATAGCTTGGGAAGTTACATCGGCATTAGCTTTAGTGGCTGCAGCCATTTATTTTGTACCTAAATATTTAAAAATGGGACTTACTACGATTCCTCAATATTTAGAAAACAGATTTGATAGTACTACCAGAACTTTAGTCGCATTATTTTTAATGATTTCATTTATAGCAACTTTATTACCAATTGTACTTTACACAGGAGCAATAAATATTGAAAGTATTTTTAACCTATCTGAAGTTCTGGAAGTTTCAAAAAAAGAAGGTCTTTGGATTACCGTCATTGCCATTGGCGTTTTAGGGTCTGTTTATGCTATCTTTGGAGGTCTAAAAGCCGTTGCTGTATCTGATACGATAAACGGCTATGGACTTCTAATTGGAGGGTTAGCAATTCCATTGATAGCCCTGGTAAGTATTGGCGATGGCAATCCACTAACAGGTTTAAGCAAAGTATACGCACACAGTCCAGAAAAATTTAATGTTATAGGAGCTAAAGACTCTGTATTACCTTTCGGAGTTCTCTTTACAGGTTTAATTATAAACCAACTTTATTTCTGGAGTATGAATCAAACTATAATTCAACGTGCATTAGGTGCTAAGAATTTAGCAGAAGCTCAAAAAGGTTTATTATTTACAGGCGTTTTAAAAATACTAGTTCCTATTATAATTATACTACCCGGAGTTATTGGGTTTTACTATTATGGAGATTCACTTTATGACAATCAGGATATGATATACCCCGAACTAATAAAGAAAATATTACCAGTTGGTTTAGTAGGTATTTTTGCAGCCATTGTTTTAGGAGCTGTATTAAGTACTTTTAACAGTGTTTTAAACAGTGCAGCAACCATTTTTAGTATCGATGTATATAAAAGACATTTAGGTAAGAATAGTAGCGATACAAAATTAGTTAAGGTAGGAAAGTTAACCTCTACCGTTTTGGCAATATTCGCAATTCTAGTAGCACCAATGGTGGCAGAAGCACCAGATGGCTTATATCAATTACTACAACAATTAAATGGGATATTTTTTATTCCAATAGCCTCAATCATGTTAGCAGGCTTTTTTCTTAATAAAATATCAGCAATGGGTGCCAAAGCGGCGCTATTTGTTGGGTTAGCCTTTTACATACTTACTACGTTTGTTTTTAAAGTAGACATCCATTTTGTGCATATATGGGGGATCGAATTCTTACTAAATTTAGCAGTTATGTTTATAGTTTCCTATTTTTATCCATTAGACAAAGCTTTTAAGCCAAAAGATTTACACATAGTAACCTTGAAAGAATGGAAATATACTAAACAGATGTCTATCTTTTTATGCCTAACAACCATAATCATTTATATCATGTTAGGAAGAAATTAAACATTGGAACTGTTTTACAAAAGAAATCGTTGAATCATATAGTTTGACCGTTTTCCTTATAACACGAAACAAACCTTATATCAATAAAAAAATAGTTCTTTTGTTTCCATTTTTGTCTTTTTTTACTCCAAATCATTGGAGTACTCCCTATTGAACACCTACTTCTCCATTACAAATAAGGTATACTTAAATAATAAAGTGCATTAAATCCCAGAAAAATATGTGTGAAATACACAAAATTAAAAACAGTTTTTTTATATATTTACAAACCAGAACAGAACAGAACAGTTTGCGATTAAAATGAAGAACAAATTTATTTTCAATATTAACCTTAATAGTGATGTTCCAAAATATCAACAATTAGTTAACGCTATAAATGATGCTCTGGCAAATAACACTATGCTTGTTGGCGACATGCTTCCTTCTGTAAATAGTATTTGTAAAGAATACAAACTATCAAGAGACACCGTTTTTAAATCGTATACCATATTAAAAGAACAAAACGTAATAGACTCTGTTCCTAACAAAGGGTATTATGTTGCAAATGTTACCAGGAAAGTGCTTTTAGTCTTAGATACATTTAAAGCCTATAAAGAAGTTTTATACCATTCTTTTATAAATAATTTACCGGATAATATCATCACAGATGTGCAATTCCATCATTATAATATTGAAAATTTCAAAACGATTTTAAACAATAGCAAAGGAAAATATTATAAATATGTCGTTATGGGATTCGATAATGATGCTATTCCTCAAGTCTTAGATAGTTTTAGAAACGAAAAACTACTTTTAATAGATTGGAATATCCATTCTAGAAAAGACAGCAATTACGTTTGTCAGGATTTTGGTGATTCATTTTTTAAAGTATTAAAAGAAGCTCATAAATCATTCAAAAAATATAAAGAAATTCAATTTGTCTACCCAGAATACACATATCATCCAGTAGAAGCAATAACTTATTTCGAGAAATATTGTAATGATTTTCAGTTTAAGTATAAAATAATCACCAAACTAAAAAACTTAGACATTGAAAAAGGGGTAGCCTATATAAGTGTAAGTGATCGTTTTTTAGGAACATTTTTAGAACAATGTCGAAATAACGATTTAGAACCCGGTGTTGATGTTGGTTTTTTATCATACAACGAGACACCTATGAAAAAATTTATTTATAAAGGAATCTCTGTTATTTCAACCGATTTTAAAGCATTAGGTGAAAAAGCAGCAGAATTTATTTATAAAGACGAATCCATGCAGGTATTTATACCTACAAGTCTAACATTAAGAGAATCTTTGTAACTATGTATTATATAGGATATGACCTAGGAAGTTCTTCTGTAAAAGTTGCCATTGTAAATGCAGAGACAGGAGAAAAATTATCGGCATTACACGAACCTCAAAATGAAATGGAAATTATTGCCATTCATTCAGATTGGGCAGAACAAGACCCAAACCTATGGTGGACATATGTTTGTATGGCTACAAAAAGAGCCATTAAAGATGCAAATATCGATGCTTCCTTAATTTCCGGAATTGGAATTTCTTACCAAATGCACGGATTAGTTGTTGTTGATAAGCAAGGAGATCCCTTGCGACATTCTATTATTTGGTGTGATAGTAGAGCTGTAGAAATTGGAAACGAAGCATTAAATGCGTTGGGGCATGATACCTGCACTGGAAAGCTCTTAAATTCTCCGGGAAACTTTACAGCTTCTAAATTAAAATGGGTTCTCGACAATGAACCAGAGTTGTACTCACAAATTCACAAATACATGCTACCGGGAGATTTTATTGCTTACAAGCTTACCGGAGTAATAAATACTACCAAAAATGGTTTGTCTGAAGGCATACTTTGGGATTATGAGAATGATGCTTTAGCAAGTTTCTTATTAGAACATTATGGAATTGACCCTTCTCTAACTCCCGATATTGTAGATAATTTTACAAATCAAGGAACAGTTAACGAAAAAGGAGCTGCAGAAACCGGATTACCAATTGGAGCCTCTGTAAATTATAGAGCTGGTGATCAACCAAATAATGCCTTATCTCTAAATGTGTTCAATCATGGTGATGTTGCAGCAACTGGAGGCACTTCTGGAGTTATTTATGCTGTTACAAATACATTAAAATCAAAAGAAGCTTCAAGAATTAACCATTTTGCACATGTAAACTACACAAAAGAGAATCCTGTTCTGGGAAAATTGTTATGTATTAACGGTGCAGGCATCCAATACCGTTGGTTAAAAGACAATCTCGCTTGTAATTCATACGAAGAAATGAACAACAAAGCCAGTGAAGTACCTGTAGGATCAGAAGAAGTTTGTGTGATTCCTTTTGGAAACGGAGCAGAAAGAATGTTAAACAGTAAAAATATTGGAACACATTATTGCAACTTAAACTTTAATAAACACCATGACGGACATTTATACCGCGCTGCTTTAGAAGGTATTGCTTTTTCTTTTGTTTATGGCATGGAAATTTTAAAAGATGATAATGCCGCAATTAATGTTATTAGAGCCGGAAATGATAATTTGTTCCGTTCAGAAATATTCTCAAATACAGTAGCTACCTTAATTGGACATGAAATAGAAATTTATAATACTACAGGTGCAGTAGGAGCTGCAAGAGCTGCCGGTTTAACCGATGGTGATTTTGAAAAATTTGGTACAAACATTACAAAAAACGATCATGTAATGACCTTTGTACCTATAAAAAATAATGCCCCATACATAAAGGCTTATCAAAATTGGAAAAAAGAATTAGAAATTATATTAAACAATAAATAAAATATTTAAAAAAGAACATGGCAACAATAGGTAATAAAGAATACTACAAAGGTATAGGAGACATTAAATTTGAAGGAAAAGAGTCCGACAACCCCTTAGCATTTAAATACTACAACCCAGAGCAAGTAGTTGCAGGAAAAACAATGCGCGAACATTTTAAATTCTCTGTAGCGTATTGGCATACATTCTGTGGGGAAGGATCCGATCCTTTTGGACCTGGAACACAAAATTTTGAATGGGATCAATCATCAGACCCCGTTCAAGCTGCTAAAGATAAAGCAGATGCTGCTTTTGAATTTATCACTAAAATGGGATTTGGATACTACTGTTTCCATGATTTCGATTTAATTGAAGAAGGATCCACTTTTTCAGAGTCTGAAAAAAGATTGTTAACGATTACAGATTACTTAAAAGAAAAACAAGCGGCTTCTGGAGCAAAATTACTTTGGGGTACAGCAAACTGTTTTTCGAATCCACGCTATATGAACGGTGCTTCGACAAACCCTGATTTTGATGTAGTAGCCAGAGCCGGAGGTCAAATTAAACTAGCTTTAGATGCAACAATCGCTTTAGGCGGTGAAAACTATGTGTTTTGGGGTGGTCGCGAAGGTTATATGTCTTTATTAAATACAGATATGGGACGTGAGTTAGACCATATGGGACGTTTCTTAAATATGTGCAAAGATTACGCACGTGCACAAGGGTTTAAAGGCAACTTCTTTATTGAGCCTAAACCAATGGAGCCTTCTAAACACCAATATGATTTCGATTCTGCTACAGCCATTGGATTCTTAAAAGAATATGGGTTAGATAAAGATTTCAAAATAAACATCGAAGTAAACCATGCGACCTTAGCACAACATACCTTCCAGCACGAACTAGAAGTTGCTGCCAAAGCCGGTATGCTAGGAAGTTTGGATGCAAACCGTGGCGATTACCAAAACGGGTGGGATACAGACCAATTTCCAAATAATATTCAAGAAACGACAGAAGCCATGTTGGTTTTCTTAAAAGCTGGCGGATTACAAGGTGGTGGCGTTAATTTTGATGCCAAAATAAGAAGAAATTCAACAGACTTAGAAGATGTTTTTCATGCACATATTGGCGGAGCAGATACATTTGCTAGAGCTCTATTAATTGCAGATAAAATCATCACATCTTCTCCTTACGAAAAATTAAGAAAAGAACGATACAGCTCTTTCGATTCTGGTAAAGGATTGGAGTTTGAAAAAGGCAACTTGAATCTCGAGGACCTTTATAAAATAGCTCAGGAAAATGGTGAATTAAATTTAAAAAGTGGAAAACAAGAATTGTTCGAAAACATTATTAATCAATATATTTAACCAACAAAATTATAAATTATGAAGAATAATTTTTTAGTTGCGCAATCAGTATTGGAAAACTTGGACTGGGTAGTCTTAGGAATTTATTTTCTAGCTCTTGTGGCGGTAGCCGTATGGGTAGTACTCCAGAAAAACAAGAATACTGAAGATTATTTTTTGGCAGGACGAAATGTAGGCTGGTTTGTTATTGGAGCTTCAATCTTTGCTTCTAATATTGGGTCTGAACATGTAGTGGGTCTTGCAGGAACAGGTTTCGAGTCTGGAACACCTATGGCACATTACGAACTCCATGCTTGGATTGTATTATTATTAGGCTGGTTGTTCTTACCATTTTATATAAGAAGTGGTGCCTTTACAATGCCTGAATTTTTAGAAAAACGTTTCGATTCACGATCCAGATGGTTTTTATCCTTATTCTCTTTAGTGGCTTACGTACTTACTAAAGTATCTGTAACCATTTATGCCGGAGGTATTGTTGTTTCAGAATTATTAGGAATTCCTTTTTGGTATGGAGCCATAGGCATTGTAATCTTTACCGGAATTTATACCGTTATTGGAGGTATGAAAGCCGTAATATATACAGAAACATTACAGACCGTTATCTTAATCTTAGGCTCTATAATTATTACATACTTAGGGTTACAGGAAGTTGGCGGATGGTCACAACTTAGAGAAACGGTTACAACAGTAAGTCCAGACCATTTTAATATGTGGCGTCCCATGAGCGATCCTAATTTCCCATGGACAGGGTTATTAATAGGTGGTACCATTGTGGGTATTTGGTACTGGTGTACAGATCAATATATCGTACAAAGAACCTTAGCAGCAAATAATATTAAGATAGGCCGTAGAGGTGCCATTTTTGGAGCCTACTTAAAATTATTACCTATTTTAATCTTTTTAGTACCAGGAATTATTGCTTTTGCATTATCAATACAAAACCCGGAAGTATTTTCTGTTGAAAAGGCAGATAGAGCATTTCCTATGTTAGTAAAAACATTATTACCTGTAGGTTTAAAAGGATTAGTAGCCGGAGGTTTAATGGCAGCATTAATGAGTTCTCTAGCATCTGTATTTAACTCGTGTTCTACTATTTTCACCATTGATATTTATAAAAAACTAAAACCTAATAAATCTGAAAAATCTTTACTTACTACAGGTAAGATTGCAACAGGTTTTATAGTGGTACTAGGAATTATTTGGATTCCTATTATGGAAAAAATTGGAGGAGGTGTCATGTATCAATACCTTCAAAACGTACAATCGTATATAGCACCACCAGTTACTGCAGTGTTTTTACTTGGTATAATATGGAAGCGTGTAAACTCTTCAGCCGCAATTACAACTTTGTTAGCGGGATTAGGATTATTAATTATACGTTTGAGTTCCGAAATTTATTATCAACCGCAAATAGCAGCCGGAGAAAATATAGATGGTTTTATTTATAGTTTTGCGACTATTAATTTTGCTCACATGGCAATATTTATGTTTATTTTTTCTGTAATACTTTGTATCTCTGTAAGTTTAGCCACTACAGCGCCAGACTATAGCCTTATTAAAGGTCTTTCGTTCGGTACACTTACCGAAGAACAACGAGCTGCTAATAAAAATAGCTATGACCGAATAGATGTTGTTCTCTCGGTAATTCTTGTTCTATTAGTAATTGGAGTTTTAAGTTACTTTACAGGTTAATTAACCGTAACGCTATTTCAGGACGAGACAAACTTTTCAATAAAAAAAACCTTTTGAATATATTCAAAAGGTTTTTTTTATTACGAGTGGTACTTTTTAATTAACCTGCTTTTTGCTTTTCTTTCATTTTTTCTAACAACATAAGCTCATGCTGAATTTCCTCTTTTCGTTTATTAAACTTTCGGAATTTCTCATCTCTAATCTCTTGCTTTTTAATACGCTCCTGTCGCCTTAACTCATCTTTCAGTATTTCTCTTTTCTTTTCTCTTTTAATTCTAAATTTCTCCATAGCTACCGACATATACGAGTAACCATACATACTTAGAAATAATAGTGCAATTATACCTAATATCACATAACCATTTTCCATCTTTTTAAATAATAGTTTTAGTTAAAACCTTTAAAAGAAGCTATTTATATTTAAAACAGCAAACTTTTCTATAAAGATAGAAAAAAATGGTTTCTCTCTTAAAAATAAAAAGGTAAAGTACTCAAAAAGTAGTTGAATGATATTAATTTAGATAAAAATAGCGTATTAGCAGTATAAATTCTATAGTCTTTACTCAATCGTGATTTCAAACCCTTCTTCTTTCCATCTGGTAATTCCTCCTGTTAAGTCATAAATCTCGGTAAAGCCGATATCGAGTAATTTTCTGCTACTTTTGGCACTACGTCCGCCAGATTTACAATACAAAATAACAGGCTTGGTTTTATCTAATTTTTTAATATCTGAATTAAAAGTAGCAGACAAATAATTTATATTCTGGGCGCCTTCAATATATCCTTGCTCAAACTCTTCAGGAGTTCTAACATCTATAAGTTGTATTGAATCTTTAGCTAAAAGTGTTTGCATAACTTTTGGAGAAACTACTTTTATAGTTTCTTTAAATGATGAGTCCTTGCCTTTACAATTCGTCGCACTTAAGCTAAATAGCGTACATAAAAATAATATGAGCCGCTTCATTCTAAAAAATTAATCTAAATCAACTAAATCGCCTTCCCACTCCAAAATACCACCTTCAAGGTTATATGCATTTTCAAAACCTAGTTCGTCCATAATAGCACATGCTTGACCACTTCTGTTCCCAGAGCGACAATAAACATAATAATTTTTGCTTTTATCTAAATCTTCAATTTCAGAGACAAATGCTTCGCCTTTGTATATATCTATATGTATCGCATTTGGTATTATACCATCTGCAACCTCAGCATCAGTTCTTACATCCAATACGATTGCATTACTATCATCAGCTAATTGTGATGCCCATTCTTCTTGTGTTAAATCTTCCATTTTTTTAATATAAATAAATATGTACAAAATTAATACATCTAAAACTATAGACGAAAAAAAACTTGAAGTATTATGCTTCAGGTTTTTACAAATATTTAACTAACGTAAATCTTCTATGTTAAAAACCAAAATGATCTTTAAAGTCTGCTTTGTTATCTAATAAATGTTGCACCCAAGAATCATTTCTTTTAAGAAATTCAATAATTAAATACTTAGAGAATGAAGCAAAAAATGATGCCGACATATGAAAAGTTATGTTACCTGATAAGGACATGTGATGAATTAATGCCAAAGCCAAAGTAATATCTGGGGCATAATTCTTAAGTCTATTTATAAAAGAATCCCGCTCTGTGTTTTTAAATCCAATAGCTGCAGATGGATCTAAAACATCTAAAACAAAAGGAATGATATGTGTCTCGTTTTTATTTTTAATTGTTCTATAATTAATATCTACACTGTTATTATCAATATCACAAACCAAAGCCTGCTTTAATTTCGCATTTATTTTTCTAACGAAAGTACCATCGTTCCCACCAACATCAATAAGTGTGTCTACATTTAGATTAGAAATCCATTTATTTATTATATCAGATTTCTGTATGAAAGCATCATCACTATAATTGATTTTGTTATAGTAATTCCCCCATTCACTATCTTCTTTTAACTCTTAATTTTTAATATAGTTGTATAAACTTTCAACAATATCTAATTGTCCTTTTTTAGATAATTTTGAAATTTTCAACTTACCTTTAAAACCTTCATTATGTTTGCTTTCAAACTTAGCCAGTAAATGGATATTAGAATAATGTGTGATAAGAATTTCATTCTTTACTTAAAACTATGGATTTTCAATCCATAGGAGTGGTTTATTTTTTATTTCTAACAATAAAAATTGGTAAATAAAAAAATATACCTATTAACGAGAATATTAATCCACCAATAGATCCAACTGCAAATGAAAACCAAAAAGCTTCATTTTGCCCATTCCAAACAAAAGGGACTAGACCAACAATTGTTGATATTATAGTTAGAGTTACAGGAATTATTTTATAGTTAAATGCTTTAAAAAAAAGTGATTGGATATTTCTTTTTTGGTGTTGTTTTCTTAAATT
This sequence comes from Flavivirga aquimarina, assembly GCF_030540835.1. Classification (GTDB taxonomy): domain Bacteria; phylum Bacteroidota; class Bacteroidia; order Flavobacteriales; family Flavobacteriaceae; genus Flavivirga; species Flavivirga aquimarina. The sequence continues at coordinate 48,860 of NZ_JAUOEK010000131.1, forward strand.
ATTATAGTCGTTAATAATGTATAATGCCGAGTTCACACTAATTCCACAAAGCAAAATAAAAGCAGCATAACCCCCTTGGTCAAAATTAAATTCAAACAAATAAAAAGTTAAGAATACACCAATAAAAGAAATAGGAATCATGCTTATAATCGCTAAAGGTTGTTTTAACGATTCTAAAAGGATACTACATATGAAGAAAACAATAACAATAACTATTAATATATAGAAATACTGTTTACTGTCTTCTTTATTCCATCTATTAAATAATTGATTAAAGGTTCTATACCCCATAGGTAACTTGTTTTTTAATTTTTCTATATTGTTTTCTTTTACTTTATTTGCTAATTGATAAGAACCAATAAAATTATAGGAAACAATTAAGCGATACTGTTGATTTGTTTTTGAAATAGAATTTCCTGTTTTTCTCTTTTCAATAGCTGCCAATTGGTCTAATTTATATTGTTTATTTTGAATAGAAATTGGAGTATGTTTTAAATCCCATACATTAAATTTTTTATAATTATCAGACACCAACTTTACTTGTTGTAATTCATTGTCTTGAACTATAGATGTTAATATTCCTGTATACACTTGGTTTTTTAAATAACTATAAACTTGCGTTTGAGAAACATCTGCTATGGCTAGTTTTTCTATATCAAAATCTAAATAATACTCATTAAGGACATTATTTCCCCTACGGCTGCCACTAATCTCAACATCTTTTATCCTGCCAAAAGAATTTTTAATAAGTTGCTTTTTTAAAAATTCTGCATAACCATATAATTTGTCATAATTATAACCTTCTATCTCAATTATGTTACTTTTATACCCTGTGCCTAAAGCATTAGAAAAACCTCTACCAACGCCACTAACAGACCAATCTAAACCACCTAGACTATTAACTTTAGATTCTAATAGACTTTTTAATGTATGCGGGAAGGAACCTCGTTCAAATTCATCTTTAAAATAAATCGAAATACTAGAACTTTTATGACTATTAATTCGGGTCTCATAAAGCTCTACTTCTTCAAAAAGTCCTATATAGTTTTCCATTTTAATAATAACATCATTAAGCTGTTCTATAGTACAGCCGTCAGGCATACTACCTGTTATCCTGAGTGTAGTCCGTTCTGGTTCGTTGTAATAAGAGTTTTTAAAGACATCTTCTGTAAACAATCTTAAAGAACCTCCCAAAATGGTTTCTAAAGTAGGACGCATTTCTGTATTAAACCATTCATTTCCGAGGATTTTATTATAGGTACTTGCTAAATGACCTTCCCCTTCTATAAATTTTGGTAGTAAATGTAAAGGCAAGCCAAAACCTAAAACAACAAGGATTATAAATATCCATTTAAATTTTGGTTTCCGCATCCATGTTATTATGTTCGTGTATTTTCTGGTAAATTTATATACACGGCGTTTTCGTTTTCTGGAGAATTTAACACGCTTATGTTCTAAATTAATTTTTTCTAATAATGCAGGAACATAATACAGAGATATTAATAAAGACACACCAATATTGATAGCTATAACTAAAGCAAAATCCCATAAATTATTACGCTGACTTTCCTCCAATAAAAATACAACCATTAAAGCTCCAATGGTTGTTAATGTTGCTGCTAAAATGGCTAAAAACACCTTTTTATCACCTTTGTTTCGTAAGTGATCAATCATAATGATACTATTATCTATGATAATTCCAAACGAAATAGTAATACCTGCAAAAGAATATAGTTGGAGTTCTACCTTAAATAGATAATAAAAAACAACAGCTATTAAAAGGTTTGTTATAATACTTAAGAATAATACAGCTAAATATTTAAAACTTCTATTTATCAGAATAATTAAGACTAACAAAATTAAAAAAGAAAAAAAGGTTCTCAATCCTATTTTTCGCAGTTCTTCAACAATATAGTCAGTCGTGTCTTGTGTTAGTTTTATGGAATAACCTATTGGAATATCCTTTTTTATCACCTCTACAAGATTTCTAACTTCTTTTACTAGTGCTATGGTATTAACATCTTTTTCTGCAGAAACAACCAGATTAACCGTGTTTAAACCATTAACTCTATAAAAGTTACGCATTGCTCCTTCTTTAAACCTTACTTTTGCTAAATTTTTTAAATAAATAATTTTGTTATTTTTTTTTATGGGGATTTCTTTCCAAATAATAGCATCATCTTCAAGTTTATGTTTTAAAACTACAGCTATTTCCTGTATTGTTTCACTGTATTTTGAAGTTATAATACCATTTCCTAATGCTTTTGTTTGCAAATATTCGTTTATGGCTGAGTTAATATCATTTACGGTGATGTTGAGTTGTATTAATTTTTGGCTATCATATTCTATAACCCATTCAAAAGGAGCAGCTCCATATACATTAATTTGATTAATTCCTTTAATATTTGATAATTTCGGAACAATATAATTTTCGGCATATTTTTTAATATGGTATGGGCTTTCATTAGCGTTAACACTATAAGAAATAATAGGGGCATTATTTTCGTTTGCACTACTTAACGACAGTTGAGGGTAACTTACACCTTCAGGAAGTTCAGAATAACTTTGTCGGATTAAGTTTGCTATTTCAAAACGAACCACATCTATATCAATATTTTTCTTAAAATTGATAGAAATAGAACCTCTTCCTTTATTAGAATATGAACTTATTTTTTTAACGCCTTTTATGGTATTAAAAACACCTTCTAATTTAGAGGTTACCTCTTGTTCCAGAACTTTAGAGGAGGCATCTCGCCAACTAAAAGACACACTTAAAGTTGGTGACTTTTTTGAAGGTATTAACTGGACACTTAATAAGGGTATTAAGCTGGCACCAATAATGGAAAGGCAAACAAAAATTAGAATAATAGAAAAGGAGGACGGGTTACGTTTCATATTATAATTATTGTTTTGTGGCATTACTAATTAAGACTTTTAAATAGTTCATTTTTTTCTAAATACATTTTCAATTAGACATCTATAGTTTAATTTTAAACCAATAATCGATAATTTTATAAAACTCCGTAGTTTTCTGAATTCTAATTATTTTTAATCATCTAAAATAGTATTGAAATCTTGTTTTAAATTATTACCACTCATAAAATTAAATAATGTTAATTGTTGTACTCCATAGTAGAGCGTCCAATAGCTTTGTAAGCTTTGTATATAATTTTCAGTTGCTAATTGCCATGCCTGTCTAGAGCTACTTAGGTTCAATAAATCTACCTGCCCAGACAAAAACCTTTTTTCTGTTATTTTATAAGATTCTTTAGAAATTTCGCTGGTTCTCAATGTACCCAATACCAATTCTCTTTGAAGGTTAAAATCGTTAACCTTTATGGTAATATTTTGTTTATAGGTATCTTCATCTTGCTGCAGTTCAATATCGATAACTTCTTTGTTCATTTTTGCTGTTTTAATATTGCCTTTTCGTTCTCCCCAATCTAGAATGGGAATATTTAATTGAATAGCAACCATTTCCTGTTCTAAAAAATTACCATATACCGCATTAAATGTATTTCCTTGTTGATTTAGTCCATAACTAGCTGTTACAAACAAATCGAAACGGTTATTTTTAATAGCTTGGTCTAAATCTCTTAGCGCTTTTACTTTGCGCAATTTTAAATTTAAAATATCCGGATTATTAGTATTGGCATACCTAATAGCATCATCAACGTTTATTTGTAAATTTGAAATTAATTCAGGTAATTCTGGAACCATTTTAGAAGGGAGATCAACTCTTAAAAATAATATTAATTCTGCTTCTGCTTTTTCTAAAACTTGTTCGTTTTGGGTTAGTTTTGTATTGGCATTATACACATCTAACTCTAGATTAAGTAAATCGTCCTTTTCTATAGATCCAATATCGTAGCGCTGTTTACCTATTTTAAACAGCTTTTCGGATGACACTTTATTTTCTTGTGCTATTTCAAGTTTTTTACTAGCTAATGCCCAACTAAAAAATAAATTAACTGTTTTTAAATTAATAGCTTGCATCTCATAGATAAAATCTTGTTTTGCTTTTTCGTACTCAAGAGGCGCTATTTTATGTTGCCATTTAAATTCGTTAAATGCCATTAATGGTTGTATAAGACCTACACTAATAGGTGTTGCGTTATAACTTTCATTAGCCAAAGCGCCGTAATTTTCTAATCTATTAAAAGTAGAGTTTATATATAAATTGGTTCCTGTGGCTCTTATATTTTGAGTAACAGAAAGATTAGCATAGCTATTTAAGTTTTGTTGTGATCTATAAACATCTATGTTTAACTCTGAGTCATAACGTTGTATTACCGATCTATTATACGTTAATGGCTGCAGGGTAAAATCTACTTTCGGCAGTAAGCTAGACTTGAATGATTTAAATCCCCAATAGCTTACACCATATTCACGTTTGGCTTTAAAAGCATCAAGGGATTTTTTATTGGCTAAATTTAAGACATCATTAAGTGTCAATATTTGTTTTGGATAATCAATAATACCCTTGTTTTGAGCATTTGTTATCGAACTAAACAGAACACAACAAATAAGAAGGATAAAATGCCTTGATATATTTTTTAACATACAATTTATTTTTTAACTAGATAATAATAACAAAGAGGAATAAAATATAAACTTACTAGTGTACCTAATAGCATACCTCCTATTAAGCTTATTGCCAAAGGCGCTTGTAATTCTGCTCCCAAACCACTAGAAAATAGTAAAGGGATTAATGCTAGAATAGTTGTTAAACTCGTCATAAGTATTGGTTTTAATCGCCTTTCCCCTGCAACTAATAGTGCTTTCATTAAAGAGCTGCCTTTTCTTTGTAATTGAATAATAGTATCTACTTTTAAGATGGAATCGTTAATGATAATTCCACACATAACGACAATGCCAATCATGGACATTAAATTAATGCTCATACCAAATAGTTTTAGAAACAAAAAAGCACCTGCTAAATCTAATGGAACTTCAATTAGTATAATAAGGGGCATTAAAAAGGATTCAAATTGAGAAGCTAAAATGAAATAAAGTAATACTAAAGAAATAAGTAAGACAATTTTTAATTCGTCAATGAGTTCTTGATTGGAAAAAAAGCTTCCACTAAAACTAACATCATACCATTTGTTCTTTGACACAATGTCTTTTACACTGCTTATAGTAGACTCCATATCATTATCTTTTATTTGCAGTTCCAAAGGGAAGTATTCTCCTTCCTTTCCTCCGCTAATTGTTTTTAAACCTTTAGAAGTCGTCACTTTAACAAAGTCTTGCAGATGAAACTCGGCATCACCTTCAGAGGTTATCATGGTTTCGCTTAATACGGCTTCAATATTTTTTTTTGTACTCCCTAAAATAACGGGCACAAAATTCTGATTGTCTATAATAGATAGTATTTCTCGTTCGTTAAATGCACTTTTTAGGGTATTAAATAATGTATTAGCATTTACACCATAAGTCATAAGTTTCTCCTTATCTACAACTAAAGCCATATAGTCTTGCCAAGCTATAGGTTTTAACTCTAAATTATTAAGATGCTGTTGCACATTATACCATATATTTTGAAGTTGGGTGTTTTGATAACTTCCTATGTTTGTAACATGCCTAAGATGTGCGACTAACGGGGCTTCATCGTCAGAAAATATTAAATTAAAAATATTATCAACAGCTTTATATTCATAAAGCGCTGTTGGATGCTTATTAAGTATAAAATGACTTATCTCTTTTTTAACTTTAGCTAATAATTCAGGGGCTTTACATTGTAAATAAATGGTTGTTTCTGAGGTTCTTGCTTCTGTTTCTTTATTTAATACAAATTGTTGGGTTCCTACAAGAGCAGTATTATCAATTATATTGTCGTCAACAAATTCTAATAGCTCTAAAACTCTGCGTTTATTCTCTTCTACATTTATTTGATTATTCCAATCTATTTTTAGCAAGGTTTCGGAAGTTGAAAAATTAGGCATTGTCGTTTTTGGTAATGTCATAAACAAACCTATGGCAACTATTAATAAAAGCAAACAAAGGCTCCAAGACATACGTTGTTTACGCATCACCCATCTAAACCCCTTTTCATACAAAACAGCATAATCTAGCGTATTCTTGTTAGCCAGAAAACGACTTATTCTATCAATTTTATTGGTGTCTTTAAAATGAAACAAACGATATAATACAGGTAATAAAGTAACCGAAACAAGTAAAGATGCGAATAGACCGGTAGTTACTGCCATAGCCTGATCGTAAAATAAAGCACCACTAATACCGCTTAAAAAAACTAATGGTAAAAATACGGCACAGGTTGTAAGCGCAGAACTAAGCAAAGGTTTTAAAACTTCATTAGTACCCAAAATACAAGCTTTTGAGAGGGATTCTCCCTGCTCCCTAAATTGTGTAATATTATCAATAACAATAATGGAGTTATCTATCATCAAACCAATACCCAAAACCAAACCAGAGAGTGAGATAATATTAATAGAAATACCAAACAATTGAAAACAGAGTAAACTAATAATTATAGAAATAGGTATAGTAACCCCAATTAACAAAGGCGATTTAACATTTTTTAAAAATAAAAACATAATCCCAAATGCTAAAAAGATTCCCCACAGTAAACTTTGAAGCAAATTATTAATGGCATAGTCTAACAGTTTTGTTTGATCTCTAGTAATGGAAAAACCTATATTGGGATAATCTTCTTCTAAATAATTTAAAAGCGTATTTAAGGCTATTTTTAAATCGCCCATGCGAGCATCACTTTGCTTTATAATAGCCATAGTAATAGCTTCATGACTATTAGAAAGTGCCAAACCCGTTCTACTTTGCGGATGCTCTAATACTTGTGCTAAATCTTTAAGCTGAAAAAGTCTGTTGTTTTTATTTATATAAATATTTTCAATTTCTTGAATATTATTTAACGACATTCCTAATCGCACGTCGTATTGATATTGGTTATCTTTAATTAATAAACTCCCAATCTTTAAATCGTATTTTTTAATGGCAGATTCTAATTCATCTAAGCTTATATTTAAAGCACTTAGTTTATCATAGTTAGGGATTATTAAAATTTCAGGAGCTACCAAACCACTAACATCGACCATAGCCACTTCACCAATTTGTTCGATACGTTTACGAATAACATGATTTGCAAATCTGTTAAAATCAACAAACTTTTGTGTTACTGGGTATAAATCGTTTTGAGCAGGTTCTTTTACTTTTTTAGAAGCTGACTTTAGGTACATATTCAAATAAAATACAGGCACATCGGTAGCACTAGCTTTAATAACTTTTGGGCGTTTCATAGTTTTAGGGAAACTGCCCATAGCTCGATCTATTTTCTCATTAACTTCTATAAAGGAATAATCTATTTTAGTACCGTGATTAAAACTTAACCTTAAAATGGCTTTTTCACTACTGGTTTCTGTTGTAATGTCTTTTAAATGGCTTACCTGCATTAAGTTTCGACGTAACTGCTTAACCACTGCATCTTCTAATTGTCTAGCCGACATGTTTTCTGCAGAAACTTGCACCGTAATTTCTGGAATATCAATATCTGGCATTAAAGACACGGGTATAAGTCCAAAGGCGTAGATACCCAAAATAAGGATGCCTAAGGTGCTCATTAAAACAGCTATGGGCTTATCAATTAGAAATTTTACCATAGTACTCTTTTCTTTTTATAAATTATTTATAATGATTCAATATTTTTTATTTGGTAAAATGAAAAAAATCATTAATCATTAAATCGCTTTTTTATATATTCAAAAAAAGATTTGTTTTCATTTTTTTTATGCATTTTAAAAACATAAGAACTAGAAATATTCATCTTTGGTGTCATAGTAAAAAATAGAGCCAAATTATTTTTAATCTCTAAAGCATACTTATCCCATATATTTTGAGTTCCAGAAATAAAAATCAAGTACCCGTCATATCTTCTAAAAAGTAAATTATTTTGCTTCTCATCTAACCCTGGTGTAATTATTATTATTTTGGAGTCATTAGCTTTTTTTGCTAATTCATAAATATCAGTCAAAGCATTATCTATGCATGTAGTACATTCATCTTTAGAATAGAAAAAAAATAGTTTCTCTTCTTGTATACATAAATTATTGACTTTTGTCAATAAATTTTTATTATGATTTAACATATTGGTTATAGTTAATTCTAATGCTTTATTTGAAAAAACATTATTATCCTTAACCAAATCTTGGTTGATATCGGTATTCAATTTAGTTATACAGCTAAGCGATATAATGCAAAGAGAGACAATTATTACATGATTTATTCTCATTTACTTTAATGGTTTATATTGAAGGATATATGGGTTAGCATCAACATTACCATCATATTCAAAATAGGACGTAAGTTCATGCCTTCTCTTTTTTTCATCTTCATAATGGTTCAATCTTGAATCATTAATATAGTTGTCTATATCAACAGGGTAGATATAACAGGAAGGGGTACCGTTCATAGAAAAATCAGGAAGAAGTTCTGGTGTATTTATATTTAGCCTTCTCGATAAAGGAACCATGGATCTATTTTGGATTATTTTTTTATTAATTTTATCATATATAAATCTATAAACATATTCTTTTTTGTTTTTTATTTTAGTATACTTACCAGTAATGTAACTGTCATATTCTTGAAAATTAGATATAGAGGGTATTTTTAGTTCTTTTGCCTTTTTCATCTGATTTCCATATTTTTCACTATCATATAAAAAATTATCAGGTTTATTATCTTCATATCCTACAAAATTTATTTTATACAAGGGTGTAAAAGTTTCTGAATTTATTTTATAAACAGTATCATTATATTTTTCAACGAATCGATACTCACCTTTCTTTCTTTTTGAGAAGCCATACAAATAATGAGAACCCGCTTCGGGGTTTTTAGAAACTAAATATGGCAAGTATTTTTTTATATCTTTCCCCGTATAATTGGTGCTATAAACCCTGAAATTGGTGTTTTCGTTTTCACTTTGTTCAACATATCCTTTATAAAAATATCTCTTACTTTTTAAACTACAGAAACTCTTTGCTGTATAAGGCAATTTTGTTCTCTCCTTAAAATTTCCTAGTGAATCATAAACTATAAAATCACGCCCCATATTAGCAATAATTTCTATATCTCCATTGTAATCATTTACAGCTCCATAAACAATTTTAGTATACTCGTGTGGGCCTCTGCCAATTTTTTTTAATTTAAATTTAAACGTTCCTTTACTATCAAAACATGTTACACTATAGTCTGTACCTGAGTCTATTATGTAAATATTATTGTTGTAATAATCTACTCTATAAACATTTGTGATTAGTGAAATAGGTTTAGTCTCTAGCTTAATAAGTTTTTCTTTTTTGAATATAGAATCAAAACTTGTTATAAAGATATTTTTATTAATTTCAAAATTTAGTGTTTTCGCATTATTACTTAATGCTACTGTTTTGTGCGTATTCCTGCTATCTATTTTGCATTTAAAAAAAGAAATGGATATTAAAAGGAATAATAAATATTTTTTTAGTTTAAAGTTTTTATACATTAATTGTTTGTTTTAATTTTTTTTAAAATAATGCCATTAAGTATAATAATACTCATAATTGAATCTTAAAAACTATCGTATATAATAATTAATGGCATTAAATATTAATTAATTTCTATTCTCGCATGATAGATCATTCCATAAACAAAGTCCGAACCCACTAGAACATACTCTTTGTGTTTTATTTTGCGTCTCCCATTCAAACTCACATGCATGGAAACCAGGAATCCCATTAAAAGTAAAAGCACCACAGTAAACTTCGTTAGGAAGCATATTAATTCCATTACGAATCCATCTCATTTTTCCAGTCAGGACTTTAACTTCTTCTGTCCCACATATCGGGTAATTTGATTTCCAACCACCTCCAGCACTAGAACCACCATCACTACTACTTACATCATCTGAGCCTGAAGCCATAGCTTGTTCACTCACCATTACAAAAGGATCCTCTAAAGTTACTTTTACATTTATGGCTAATGCCAATAAAAACAAACCAGCTGCGGCTAGCTTTACTATTTTATTTACTTTTGTATTCATAATTAAATATTTAATTTATTAAATGTTTGGCACGGTTTAGTAAGTGCTATTTACTAGGTCGTGCTTTTTTTGTTAAAGGTTACGTATACTAATTTACTATTACACACGCCTTATGTTTCCGTTAATAAGTTATACGCAAACACAAGTATTTTCTTTTCTTAATTTATTTAATTAAAACATTGCGGCCCTCCTTTCTTGTTTTATTATATTTATTGTAACTCTGTTTTATCGTATTATTTTGCATAGGATTCTTTTATACTTTTAATGTCTTACTTGCATTAAATTTCGACGTAACTTCTTAACCACTTAACTACTGCATCTTCTAATTGTCTAGCCGACATGTTTTCTGCAGAAACTTGTACTGTAATTTCTGGAACATCAATATCTGGCATTAAAGACACGGGTATAAATCCAAAGGCGTAGATACCCAAAATAAGGATACCTAAACTGGTCATTAAAACAGCTATGGGCTTATGAATTAAAAATTTTACCATATTTTTATAAAAAAGATTTATTTATTTTAATATTGTGCTCAAATTCTACTAAATCTCAAGCTTCTTACTCCATTATACAGCCTAACAAAGCAAAACAAAAAATTAGATGATTCTTAGATTTAATTCTTTATTGAAAGGGTTCAGTATCACAGGCTGTGACATCTCCAAATATTTTAATCAATTTTTAAATTTGTAAAAGAATAAAGTAGAATTATCAGAAATTAATATATTATTAATTTGCTCTCTTAAGTTTTTACTAATTAAATTGTCTTGTTGAATGTTTTTAATCATGGATAATAGATGGCTATCTACTGTAGCCACAAAATAATCATTGTAAATAGTTTTTGGTGTTCCTAAAGAAAAAAGACCTATATCATTTTTTATTGATTCCATAGAAACATTATTCTTTTTATCATAAACAACTCGGTTTATTCTATTTTCATCATTGAATTCAAAAAAAACATAAGATTTTGTCTCTAAAAAATCACTAAATAAACTAAATTTTTCACTGTATTTAGAAGAAGATTCGCTAATATCAACTTGTTCTTTATCTTTATAAAAATTAAATAGTGTATACCCTTCTACCTGAAGTCCCTTTGTAAAAGCATATGCCGTATTTCTCTGTTTTGGTGTATAAATAATTCTTTCTCCGTTTTTTGTTAAATGGTTCAATTTTGAACCTTTAGCATGTTTTTCTGAATTCTTAAAAAATTTTCTTATTTTTTTTGTTTTTATATTAAATGAAATTATTTCGTAATCATAATTAGACGTATTTCTTTTTTGTCCAGCATGAAAAATTATTTCGTCACCTATTTTTTCTATTTCATCAGCAAAAAATGGTATTACTATAGAGTTCTTATAAAGACCTGTGTTTTTATCGTAAAGAAAGATTTTTCTTCCACTAACGTCATATATATAAATGTATGTCTCATCAATAACAAAATCTTGTAATGTTACATATTCATTTGGTCCTCTCCCCATTTTACTAATTCGATTTACAAACCCCCCTTTTAAATCGTAACAATTTATTGAGGTATCATCTGAGACAAACACCTGTTTCCCCTTGATAACAACCTTTTTAATCACATCAAGAAGGTTGCTAGGAGCGGTTTCTAATGGAACATAATAGCATGTATCTATAAGCTTAGAAATCAAATATGTTTTATCTTTTATAAATGGTATTTTTAATTGATAATTCATAGCTACTTTTTGTTCTTTTTTGCATGCAATAAAAACAAAAAAAGAAACTAAAACATAATATTTTATTTTACTCATAATAACTATATTTTTGTTAAGAGAATGCCAAACTAAAATTAGTTTGGCATCTCTTAGTTTATTAAAATTTAATTGGTTGGGCATCCTCCACTTGCGCATGTTTCCCAATCTTGTTGTAGACATTCTACCTCTTGAACTACTGACGTACCAAGACAAACAATTTTATATTGATCTGCCGGGCCATATTCTATTGAGACTCCTGAACCTAATTCTATACTTGAATCAAATATATCCCCAACTTTTATGGTTATACCTCCACTTAGAGTACCACTTATTGAAGTTATAATATTTACAGAACGTGTACGTATATCTTTGATTTTATAAAAATTTGCAGAAACACCATCATCAGTATCATCACTAGAATCACTACCACCACCATCAGAAGCCATAGCCTGTTCACTCACCATTGCAAAAGGATCCTCTAAAGTTACTTTTACATTTATGGCTAATGCCAATAAAAACAAACCAGCTGCGGCTAGCTTTACTATTTTATTTACTTTTGTATTCATAATTAAATATTTAATTTATTAAATGTATGGCACGGTTTAGTAAGTGCTATTTACTAGGTTGTGCTTTTTTTGTTAAACGTTTATCGTATACTATAATTTTTGATATTGTACACGCCTTATGTTTCCGTTAATGGGTTATACAAACACAAGTATTTTCTTTTCTTAATTTATTTAATTAAAACATTGCGACCCTCCTTTCTTGTTTTATTATATTTATTGTAACTCTGTTTTATCTTATTATTTTGCATCGTATTCTTTTATGCCTTTAATGTCAACATCGGTATCATTCGCTAAGTTTAAATTACCAGAAACAATAATGGTATCTCCTGGTTTTAAGGAGGCACTACTTTTATCGGGATGTGGTATTACTGTATATTCATTACTGTTTTCATTAGTGGTTTGTACATAAGTCCAATAGGTTTTTTTAGATTTAAATGCGAATAACACTTCTTGATTTTGTCTTAAAATAACGGCTTCTTTTGGGACGATAAATTGATTAGGAACGTCTTTTTGAATAAATACTTTGACATTCATCCCTTCTAACAAATTCCCATCATTTTTCACTTTCGCCTTTACCAAAATAGTACCGTCTTCTTCAACTATTGGGTTAATGGTAACGATATGGCCCTCATATTTTTTATTGAGCGCAAAAGGCAGCATTTGAATTTTAGTATTTATAGATATTTCACTAATTTCTGACTCTATTAAATAAAACTCAACCTCAAAAGCCGTATCATTTATAAGTGTCATAACAACTTCTCCTGTAGAAATTTTATCATATTGTTTCATTTCTATATTGGCAACTTTACCATTAAAAGGCGCTTTTAATTTTACAGCTTTTAAATTAAATTTGGCATTTTCTAACTCATGTAATGCATTTTTATAGCCAGAACGAATAGCTAACATATTGTACTCCTTTTTAGGGATGCTGTCTTCATGAAATGATTCGTATCCTCGACCAATAAGTTTATCTTGAAATTCTAATTCGCTTTTTTTTAAATTGATTTCAGTTTTTGTAAGAGCCTGTTGGTAGACGAAGGACTTTAAAGTTGCCAGTGTTTGTCCCTTTTTAACATAATCGCCATTATTTACAAATAATTTTTCAAGGGTTTCTGTAACGTCAAACTTTAAATTGTTTTTTTGAAAAGCAACCAATTTACCATTACTTACTATTTCCTTTTTAAAAACTCTTTTTTGAAGAATCATAACGTCAACTTCATTCTTTTCTGGAAGAAATTGCTTTTTTTCTATAATATCTGCTTCGGGCATCTGTTTTTCCTCTTTACAGTTATAAACCGAAAAAAAACATATGCTAACTATAATAAACTTCTTAAACCTATCCATTATTTCTTGTTTTCAATATTTTAGAACCCTTAATTGTCTTCAATTTTATAAATATTAAATTTGCTATTGGAAAACATGTTTTTAAACCTATTGTCTGTAACATATCTATTTTCTATTGGTACTTGTAAATAAGTCCCCATACCCTTTGTTTCAACATAATAAGCTGTTTTTTCTATAATTTCATCACGATTTATCGATAATGCCAACGACACTCTATCTGTATAAAAATGCATAACTCTTGGTTTAAAAAAAGCTATAATATCCTGTTCTTGAGTGTTCGTTTTTATAAAAGCAAACATCTCTTTACTTTCTATACTTTCAGGTCCAAAAACTACATTATTAGAATTCGATTGAGATTTATAAGTCGCCGAAAATGTTTTTATGATATTTGTACTTAAGCATATCCATAAAATAAATAATGCCATATACTTTACAAAAAAGTTTTGCTTACTGCACTTGGTTATAAAAAGTAATCCATGTATTAAAAAATAAAGAATAAAAGGATATACAGTATAGAGAAATCGTAAAGGGGTAAAAGGCCAGATTGAGAATAAAGCGACTAAAAAAAGAAGGTATGTAACAAAAATGATGTCTTTTTTTAATCTAGATATAAGGCCAACAACAGCAATCCATAAAATAAAATGGATGATGTACGGAATCACAAGATTACCAAACATCTTTTCTTTTAATAAATTAAAATAAATTTCTAAGTTTAGAGCAGGCGTACCCCAACTTATCAATTCTTCATAACTAAAATGAGATGTAAAGCCCATTGGAAGTTTTAATCCTAAAATAAAATATAGGATGGTTGCTGTAATATAGGGCAATATAAAGGGGAGGTGCTTATTTTGTAACACGCTATCTCCACGTTTATATACAAAAAACAAGTATTGTATTTGCCCAACGAGTAAAGCAAAGAAAAGCCCAATGCCTTCTGTTCGTATAGAAAAACTAAAAAATAAAATAAAACCTAAAAAAACGGCTTGTAGCCAAGCGTTTTTATTAGGGGTTTTTAAAAATTTTAATATGTAATATAAGCTAATAAAAGAAAATAGTAAAAAAGGGATGTCTGAAAGTACGTTATTAGTGGCTTTAAGATATTCAATATTAAAACCTGTAATAGTAATAAAAAATAGATTATACTTTAAACTAAGCAGGTTATTTGCCTTTATAATTAAAAATATGATATATAATGCACTAACTAGAAAAATTACTTCTAATAATTTAAACACAAAAAAGTTTAGACCAAAAATGGCATAAGCAGGTGTAAGTAAAATAGGAAAACTCCAAGGGTATAATACTGGGCTTAATCCCTTAAATGAAGAATTCTCGACTGTAAATTTATTTTTTAAGGCAAGATCGTTACTGGTTCCTTCTAGAATACTTTCTGCCTGATGGATATATAATGAAAAATCCCCTCCCCAATTATGGCCTTTATGCAGATTTAATAGACATAAAATAAATATTGTTATTAAAACAAAATATTTTAAAAATGGTATGTAATTTATTTTCTTCATAAAACCATTTACTAAAATCATAAAATGTATTATTACAAAGTTTTAAAAAAACGATTCCAATTAAACTGACCTCCATTAACCGAAGATAATACCATCACTGTTTTTCCAACAATGTTTTGTTCGGGTACAAAACCCCAATATCTTGAATCTATCGAATTATGTCTATTATCGCCCATCATAAAATAGTAATTTTGTTTAAAGGTGTAATCTGTTATTTGTTTACCATACGACCAAAAAACACCTTTTTTATTTTGAATGTTTACCTTCTCAAATTTTTCAAAAATGGCCTGATATATCATATAATTTTCGATGGTTAATGGTATTGTCTCTCCTTTTTTGGGAATCCATACGGTATCCCAGTTATTTACAGACCAACGCAGTGAATCCTTCTCAGAAAAATTATTTGCAAAGGTTTTTATAGGATAATTTAGAATACGTATCGAATCTATACACTTGGCTGTTTTTAATCGTGTGTATTGTTGTTTGTTAAGCCCTAATTTGACATGGTTTGGCTTGGAAATTTCGGGAAGTTTATAGGGCTGTATTAGTGCCGTTAATAATTCTTTATCGTTAAACCAAATATTATAAATGTGTTTTACAGTTGCGGGTGTTACTAATTCTTGTTCTTCATTATACACTATAGCATTCTTAATCTGGATACTATCAGACGGCAGTCCAATACAACGCTTTATAAAAAAGGTTTTATTGTCTAATGTGCTATTAAATACAATAACATCATTTCTTTTTATTTTAGTAAAACCATTATATCGTTTATAATCCCACCAGGTAGAATCTATACTTGCTCGTGCTTCTTTGTCTATATAAAAAAGAATATTTACCCAAGGTATTTCGAAAGGTGATTTGGGTAATTTAGGACCATAATGAAGCTTGCTTACAACTATTTTATCCCCTATTAATAAAGCCCCTTCCATAGAACTACTTGGTATATTATAAATATCTAGCATAAAAACACGAATTCCAATAGCTAGAAAAACCACGCTAATTAGACTGGAAAGCGAATACAGCCAAAACCGTTTACGAAATGCTTGTGCAAAATGTAGATTAGATTTTAAAATTAAAAACGTCCCTCCAATTATTAAGATACCTATTGCTAACCAGTATAGACTTAATATTATTAAGAATATACACATTGATAATAGAAGTAAAAGTTTGTTTTTCATATTATAATTTTAAAACACATTATTACTATTTATAATTTCCTCATATCTATTAGTTTTCATAACGTTATAGAATGAATCAAAACAACTAATTTTGTTTTCGACTTTTATATGTTTTTCTTGTAATTTTTTATATTTAAAGACGAAATATGTATTAAATACAAATAGTAGGATTACAATAATTAAATATAAAATGTTTTTATTTTTCATATTTAAAAGTCTTTTATTTTTAGTTTTACAAGAATTGGGTTGTCAAAAGGAGTAATTGAGTCCACAAAATTTAGGTCTTCTTTTGTAACCTTAAAATCGGTGCTTTCAAGAATTGCCCTATATTCATTTTTCATTTCTTTAGGAGCTCCTTTTAGGCTCTTTTCTAATGTTTTATTTAATTTAACATTATCGGTACCTGATTCTAAATAGATATTTTTGATTCCGATAATATTTTGTGGATATAATACTCCTATTAAATTATCATTAACATTAGTTATAATGTCATCAAATGTTAATAATCCCTTAATGTCATTTATCAATAAATTAGCATAAATCAATGTTTTAGTTTTTTTAGAATAAAAACCGTAGTTTCTTTTACCTTTATAAGAAAATTTAAAAAAAATTATTTTAGGAGTTTCTATAAAAGTTTGAACAAATGTATATGCGTCAGGAATCTTATTATTAAAATCAATTTCTATTGATTGTGGGATTCTATATTTACCAAAGTCAATGAAGTATTTTTGTTTAAAACTATTATTTGTATAATTATAAATAACATCATCATAACTAGGCGAGAATAAAGTTTGATTATCTTTAGAATGACTAAAGAACGAATGACTAGCAGAAGGTTTTTCTTTTTTAAAAGGAAATAATTTATCTACTATTTCTCCTTCACTATTCATTAACATCAAATCATATTCTAAACCCATTTTTTCTTTATAGTTTTTTTTATGATTAAAGTATAAGGCATATAAATCTTTTTCTAATACTGAAAAAGTTCTTATATAGTAATCAAAATTAATATGACTCTTATATTTTCCATTGTAATCATACTTTATTATACTCTTTCCATCACTATCATAAACTAATAACTCTTTGTTAAATTGATCAATTTCTAATGTTTGCGGAAACACATATTCTTCAGGACCATTTCCATTTTGACCAAGCCTTTTTTTATAGTTACCTTCTTTATCAAACACAAGAATACTCTTACTTTTTATCTTATCTAAAACATAAAAATTTTCTTGAAAATAGTCTAATTCATAAACCTCTCCCACCAAAAATTCTTCCTTAGTTTCCAATTTAATATACTCCACATTATCAAATATGTCAGAAAATTTCAGTGAGCTATATTCCCTTAATGAATCAACTGAAATTCTTGTTACTCCATCTTGAATTTCTACATAAGAAATAATGTTTTCATTATTATCCTTACATGAAAAGCATAATAATAGTAATAATAATCTCATTTTATATTTTATTTAAAAGGTCCAGCATTACAATCTTTACAGTCCCAACAATGAGCAACTGTACCCCCTCCCTGACAGTTTTCATATTGGCCGTTATATATTACTACAAAGGGTGGTATGCCTTCAGTTATACTACAATCCTCTTCTATACAACCATAGACCTTAGAATCCCACCATGAAGTTTCACAAGTGCAATTACCGTCAGAACCACTACTTGAATCAGATCCACTAGCCATAGCTTGTTCACTCACCATTGAAAAAAGATCATCTAAGGTTACTTTTACATTAATAGCTAATGCCAATAAAAACAAGCCAACTGCGGCCAGCTTTACTATTTTATTTACTTTTGTATTTATAATTAAATGATTTAATTTATTAAGTGTTTGGCACGGTTTACCAAGTACTATTTACTAGGTCATGCTTTTTCGTTTATAGTACCTATTACATTTTTTGCAATACATACTCCTTTTTGTACCATTTAGTTTAGGCTAATTTGTACATAAAGTGTTTTCTGTGTTAGTTAGGTATTAGCTCACTACAGCCCTCCTTTCTGTTGGCTTAGTTAATACTTTTATATTTTCTTCAATGTTTGTAGCCGTTATTAAGTAATGAGGGCGCTGTTTGTTTTGGATATAGAGTTTACCTATATATTCGCCCATAACCCCTAAAACCATAAGCTGTATGCCTGCTAAAAATAAGATACTTGCTATAATAGAAGTCCAACCAGATACTGCTGCTCCTAGTAACATAATTATTAATGCATATATACCATAGCTAAAGGCTAATAAGGCAAACAATACCCCAATAGCTAACGATATCCGTAATGGTTTTATACTAAACGCTGTAATACCATGACTTGCTAATTGAAACATTTTTTTTGCCGAGTATTTTGTTTTTCCAAATGCGCGTTGGTTTTCTGTATAGTCTATACTCGTTTGTTTAAAACCAACCCAAGAAAATAAACCTCTTAAATACATATGCTGCTCTGGCATATTACGTATAACAGCTCCAATTTTTTTATCGAACAATCTAAAATCGGCACCGTTAACAATCACTTTTTGGTCTGCTAGCTTTGATAAGAGCCAATAAAAACAAATAGAACTTATGTTTTTTAGTGAGAAGCGTTTATGGATGTTATTTCTAATGGCAGTAACGACGTCAAAGCCATTTTGCCATGCCTTTATCATATCTGGAATAGTTTCTGGTGGGTGTTGTAAATCGGCATCCATAGTTACTATACAATCACCTTTCACAAAATCTACACCCGCCTTTATAGCTGCTTGATGTCCAAAATTTCGTGAAAAATGAATATATTTTACATGCTTATTTTCTTGAGATATTAATTCTATAACTTGTACCGTACTATCTGTACTCCCGTCATTCACTAAAATAATTTCATAATGGTATTGGGTTAATACCTCTTCTATGTTATTAACGAGAAGAAAAATATTATCGGCCTCATTATAACAGGGTATAATAATGGATAGTAAAAATTTATTATTATTCATCGTTATCTGTTAATGGACTGTTTATAATTGGTTGTTTTAGCGCTTTTCTTTTTTCAACCAATTCTTTTACATTTTTTTTCATGGTAGCGCTATCTTTCCATACTAGTGTCCTATTATAAGATTGTATTGCGATAGCAACTAGGTAAAATGTTGCTATAGAAAAGAGTAGTTTTTTATACTTAAGAAAATTATGTAGTGTCCAATCAAAAAACCAAACTCCGATAATCGATATTCCTATAATGCTTATATACATATACCTATCTGCTGTAATTACGGGACGCGGAAAAGGAAGGATGTGTAAGACTAATAAAATATTAATAATGAAAAAGAAAAAACCAAAAACAACAAGCTTATTGTTTTTTTTATAATTAGACCATATAAATCCTACTATAATAATAGTTAATAAAAGATAGCTCCAATAAAACAAAGGCAGTTCCTCTCCTATTTTTATAGGGAAAAAATAATAGTAAAATAATTTTACTGGAGCTATAGCCCTAAAAATATATTCTACCATGCTATGCATGCCAAAAAGTATTCTTTGGTGAAATGGATAAGAGTTTTCTACTACTAAACTTCCAATATTAAATAAAGATGCAAAATACCAAAAGCCTAATCCTAAGCATAAAAATGGTAATTTCTCTAAAAAAACGCGTTTTCTTAATAATGTTGCATTTAATTTAATATATATATACCTCCCAAATATAAAATCGATTGCAAATAAATTAAGGGGCATTATAATAGCTTGCTCTTTAGAGCCATAACTTAATGCATACAATATTGCCATAAGGAATAACCAAAGGGTTTTATAGCTATCAATATATTTGATATAACACCAAATAGCTAGTAACATAAAAAAAGCATATAATATTATTTTTGAAGCACTTACCCAAGCTACGGACTCGACTTGTAATGGGTGTATCGCAAAAATTAAAGAAATACATCCAGCATATAACTGCATACGTGGTATCTTTAACTCTGGTTTAAATTGTTTTATAACAGCTTTTATTATGCTATAAACTAATAACACATTTAAAATATGTATTATCAAAAAGGCTGCATGAAATGCCATAGGGTTGAAACCAAACAATTCGTATAATACGATATACAACAAAGTATTTATAGGAGAATATTGTCCACGATATAATTCTGAAAAATGAAACCTGAGTTGTTCAAAAGAATGATCTACAATAAATGGGTTTTCTAATACTTGCCATTTATCATCCCAACCTGTTTGGAAATCATTAAAAAAAGTAGGAAAAAAAACGAGAATCGTTAATAAAACCAAAATATGAGGCACGAAAAAATAAAACCGATTTGGCATATACTTATATTATTTGTTATTCATTATATTCTCAATATTTTCACCATCACACACAAAACCCTTCAATACCAGTCTTTTCTGATATTCCAGACCACTCAACTATATATATTACAATACCTATTTATAAAACCCCACCTTATTTAAATAAAAAATTAGTTTTACGAATAATGCTTCTTAACAAATACTTTCTACATAATAAATTTTAACCTAAAGAGTTCCTTAGAGTTCTTCCTTAGGGTAGTTCTTTTAAAAGTTTGAGGATTTTAGAAAAAATTAAAACCAGAAATAGGTGCAATAAAAACAAGATAGAATGATACTATAAAAAAAAGAAAGGTTAACAAATATTAAAACGGACCATACGCAATGCCCTTATAGTAATATAGTAATTACATAAAATATTTAAAATAGTATCAAAAAAATCATGCACTGCTCAGATGCTTTTTCAAAAAACTAGCTTTTGATTTCATTACATCGGATTTCTGTTAGTTACTTCAAATAATAATTTTTAAAAATAATGTAGGGTTTTATAAATAGACATTGTACTATATGTAAGCTAAGGCAACTTAATCCATAGGTTAAATCTAACATATATTAAAAAATAACCCAATGAATAAAAAATTATCTATAATAATCCCAGCATTTAACGAAGAAAATACCGTTTTATTAATTCTTAACAGTATACAAAATGTTACTCTGATTGAAAATGTTGAAAAAGAAATTGTACTAGTAGATGATTGTTCGACAGATAATACCTTGAAATTAGTTAATAATTTTAAATCGGAAAACCCCGAATTTGCGTTAGAAATTATTTGTCATAAAAAAAATCAAGGTAAAGGTGCTGCAATTCATACTGGAATAGCAAAAGCAAACGGAGACTTTATTATTATACAAGACGCTGATCTTGAATACGATCCAAACGAATACAATACACTTTTAAAACCAATTTTAGCTGGCTTTTCAGATGCTGTCTATGGCTCTAGATTTATAGGAGGAAACCCGCATAGGGTTCTTTTCTTTTTTCACACGATAGGAAATAAATTTTTAACCTTTCTTTCAAATTTATTTACTGGAATAAATATTACAGATATGGAAACATGTTATAAACTATTTAAAAGCGAATTTATTAAACCTATTTCACTTAAAGAAAAACGTTTTGGTTTTGAACCAGAAGTAACGGCTAAAATTTCTAAAATAAAGAACATAAGAATATATGAAGTAGGTATTTCTTATTATGGAAGAACCTACGATGAAGGAAAAAAAATAGGATGGAAGGATGGCTTCCATGCTATATACTGTATTTTAAGATACAACATATTTAAGTAATGTATAAAAACTGTCTCGCTCTGAAATAAGTATACATAAATCAATGGGTCTATGAAATTTAAATGGCTTTCTCAATATACTTTAATTATAATATTCATCCTATGTATAGTATCTCGATTACCCCAATTATTGAGCGATAATTTATTTCTTGATGGAGATGAATACATTATGGGTTTAATTTAAATAAAATCGATATCAAAAAATGATAGAAGCGTATTAACAAAATTATTGACTTAAATCACATTATGCAAAATAAAAAAATCTACTTAATTCTTCTTTGTTTGGGAATCGTTCCATTTGCTTATTGGTTATACAAATATATAAATGTTGATTTGTGGTATGATGAGGTTTATTCTCTTAAACATTTTGTTTTAGGTGATTTCGAAAAAACATTATTGAATTATCCTTTACCAAATAATCATGTGTTTTTTAATTTTACAAGCCAATTAATATCAAGGCTTTTTAGTATTAGACATTTAAGTCAAATAGCTGAGCATATATATGTATTACGGCTATTTCAAGTATTAATTACACTTTTTACAGCATATTATTCAGTACAATTAGTAAAAAGAGTTTTTAAAGTCAACTATAACTTACTTGTTATCTCTGTTCTATTTACAACTATTCCATTCATGAATTTCTCATTACAATTGAGAGGATATAATATGAGCTCTTTTTTTTTGATAATGGTAGTATATCACACTTGGGCTTTTATTGAAAAAAGAAAGAATCGTGATAGTGTTTTCATTGTGATTTCTAGTGTATTATTAATTTATACTATTCCATCCAACATATATATGTTGGGATCTTTATTAATAGCATTAGTTTTATTCTTTATATACCATAAAAAGCGGTATAGATCATGGTCTAAAGCTTATTTTAATCCCATTACCTTAATTGTTTTAGGAATAATAATCTGTACAATCTTTTATTTACCAATATTAAAAAATATTATTTTTAATAAATTTTCTTCAAGGGATGCGAGCAGCGTATTTTATTCTTTAGGATTAATACCAAAATTATTTTTAGCCTTTTTGTCTAAAAGATATTTACTTATTATTTTATTCATTATTGGTTCTTGGTTCATTATTCGTGGGTCTAAAAAAAAAGAAAAGCAATTATTTACCCTTTTTCTTTTCCTTTTTCTTTTTCCTTTTATTCTTTCTTTCCTGCATCAAAAATTTCCTTTTCAAAGAGTTTTTGTTTCTTTAAGCCCAATTTTTAGTGTCCTAATTACTATTCCAATAATTAAACTCACGCAGAAGATACCTAACTCTTCTTTCACTGTGTTTTGTACTTTTATTATACCAATCTATTGTGCTAGTGTGTTTTTGAATGAGATGAAAAACAACGATATCGAAATATCAGATAAATTGGTCAATAGAGGTGAAATAGCCCAGAACATTTACCTAAATTATTATCTATCTGATTCCTTTAACCAAAAAGAAACTATGAAGCATCTTAAATCTATATCAGGAAACAAAATGGTTATTCTGTATAATCAAATAGATCTTCCATCTACCCATCTATACTTGTCAATGAATAAAGTCAATTTTATTAATATCCATTCCAAAGAAAAATTAGAACAAATTATTCTCGAAAATAAAACAATATTCCTCTTAACTAGTTTTAAAAACCAAATGCTTAATGAATTAGATAAGTTAAACACGGTTACAAGCACTGTTATTATGGACAAATATCCTATTAGTAATATTATTAGAATAAGTAAAAAGTAACTAAAAGCATTAATAATTACTTTTTTTAGTACATGACTAAAATATAACTCATTGATTACCAATAAAATAAATGTTAAAAAATCCAATCAAAGCATTGGTTTTCAGTATGTTATATAAATAATCCGATCTATTTAAAAATAGTGAATTAACTTCTGTTCTCAATGACCATTTCCAAGGAAAAATAAATTTAGCTTGAGTCTAATGTTTAGGCTATGATTTTGTTATGAGTATTGTTCCAAGGGGACTTACAAATTAGGAATCAGCCGTTTAAAAGTAATAATTTTTATTGAACATAATAAAAGCAATGAATTAAACATTAAAAACAAATGTAATGTACCAGGTGTTTGGAACGGGTTTATTTGGATTCCTGCCCCTGTCCACAGAAGGGTAGATTCAGGGGAATGATACAGTTATGGAGAAGCTCGATTGGTATATACCCCTAAAATGAAGGTGTTACCTCCTCAAGCATTCGTTCAAGATTATTAAGTTAAGAAATTTTCAAACACAGTACCTGTTATATACATACCTGTTTTCTTTGTAGAAAGTTGTCCATTTATTTTTCAACTGGTAGGATAAGTGCGTCACCGGTCATTTTGATTGCGCCGATTTGAGTCTCACACTTTACAAACCAATTACCATCGGGCAATTGCTTTACCCCATTAACCCAGAACCTTTGAACCAAATTCTTCTCTTCCTTCACTAATTCTGGTAAACGAATATTAAAATTGGTGGGCCATATTTTAAATCTTTCATCACCCGGAGAATATTCAATGTTTTTGTAATAACAAAAATAAACATAGAGCAGCTTTTGACACTGAATCAATGGCGATAAAAAGATAAGATGGCTAGGACTGTTTATCATATCCGTGTAGTACTCTCGCGAAAACTCAACTTCAATATAGTTTTTAGCGCACCGGTATTCTTTAATAAATAATTTTTCACGAACATTCTTCTCAGGCATAATATTGAATGACAAATCATTAACGCTATCGTCCTTAATGACTTTTTCAAACGTTTCAGGTATTTCTCTCATTATTTTGCCTTTTTATGTTAACCCTATTTTTATAAGGATTAATAATCGTTGTGATTTTTTTTAATTATTTACTCCCCACCCCAATATTACTTTAATCGTGTAAGCCTATACATAGACCATTCTCTATTTTTCATGGACATTTTTTCTGATTAGATCTTTTTTAACAAAAAAAAACCCAAATAGGTACTGCTACTTATTTAGATTCTTATTGTACTAGTAAATTAAAATATACTATTTTTTTATAATTTTTTTAGTTTGAATTTCTCCATCGGTACTTTCTATTTTTAAAATATACATGCCAGAAGGTAAACTGCTCGCATCTAACTGGCTGCTAGTGGTACTACTTACTAATTCTTTTCCTAATGTACTATAAAGTTTGGCGTGTTTTAATTCTACACCAGATGTTGTAATAATATTTAATATATTGGTTACAGGATTAGGGCTTACACTTACAGCATCACTAAACACCTTATTATTAACAGATAAATTGCAATTAGGAACAAAAGCAGAACCTGGAGACCCCTTAAAACATCCACTAAACCAAGCCGATGAATCACTAAGATCTTGCGTATATTGATCTAACTCTAATGTTCGTCCCGTATCATCTTCATTCAATGGCCAAGGGGCATCATCAGAATATTCAACTTCTACTACCAATTCATCATCGGCATTGTATAATCTAATGGCGTCATCGGAGCCCAGTCCAAAATCAAAATCTCCCACCATATTGGTGACAGATGGATAATTTTCAATAAACTGTTCTGTATATCTGGCTACAACTAAATAGCCATCTGGCTGGATTTCAACTTGAGATTCAAAATCATAACGATGGTCATCATCTGAATCTAAAAAATACCAGCCATCTAAATTTATTGTACTTGACGTTCCATTATATATTTCAAACCAATCTGTTGTCTCAAAATCGTCACCATCTTTATAGTTTATTTCAGTTATAGTCACCTCTGTGAATGGTTCTGAAGACATTTCAAATTCTGCTATAAAACTTACTTCGGCAGATGCCCCTAAATCAACAGTGAAATCACTTTTGGTCTGGTCTGTAATCAAATCATTATCTTGCCATCTAACAAATTGATAACCAGGGTTTGGAATCGCCTCAATGGTAATTGGGACATCACTAAAATAATCACCATCCCAAGGATAGCTTTCTGGTGTTATAGTGCTAATCTTAATGGTTCCAGAACCGACAACGTCCAGATTCACCTCAACATCATTATTTAAACTGTAATGATCTCTTAAGTGTTCACGAAGATAAGCTTCTCTGGTGCTAAGCTCATTATTAAAATCTTCATGATTAGATTGGAATTTAGATACATCTCCACCATTCCATCTGTCATAATAAGCTGGAATTTCTGGCCATGCTTCATCAAAAATCTCAGTTTCTATTTTATCTAATTCCTCATAAGCATAACTTGTATTCATTAAATCGCACAGACGATTAATAAAATGATGTTTATAATCATCATTTTGCATCAACATGTACCAGTAACCTGATGCATGCCACTGAGTTCCTAGGTTATTCATATATTCTATTTGGTCAAAGTCAGGACGGGTATCTAATCCATAAGGTGAATTAACGTTGGTTGGCAAAAATGACCATTCTAAATCTATTAAGGCAAATTGCCAACGCATATCTGAACCTACACATCTCCAGGCTTTCATATTATTATGTGGCCAATCTTTATTGGTCATCCAAGTTTGAGCTGCCATATAATCCGTGTAATTATCCAGATCGAGAAATTCTCCAACGTCTTCTAAATAAGTAGCACTTGAAGTATCCATTGCTAAAAACCTGTTATAATCCTCAAAAAATGGTTCTACAGAGCCTTCATTTGCCAAGACTGTTCTTGCTTGCTTAAAAGCACTGATTCCTACCAGATCCAATGAATCTGTATCCATGTTATAATTACTCTCTAAATAATCGGCGTTTATTTTTTCTCGTCCCTCATACATACCATAATACTCACCATTAATAAATACAACAATAGGGCGGTATTCTGAGTAGAAATTATTCGTGCCTTCTCCCATGCCCCTTACCTGGGCAGCATCCTTGTAAAGTAAATCTAAATATCGATTACTGCCATTTCTCAGGTAAAGTGATGCATAATTATCGCGATTGGGGCGATTGGGGTGAAAACTATATTCTAAATCACCATCACCATAAATACCGTTTCCTGGTTCTATACGAAAAGACGTCTGAGGTTCATGTCTACTTCCACCGAAGCCTCCATCTACTTGAATGCCTGCTTTTTGCTGAAATGCCAGTGTTCCATCTGGCTCAAAGTACTCGATGTAGCAAGGCTTGTTCCATGATTCCCAGAAATTGGTAAAAATCCCGTCATCATCATCAAATAAGTTACTGTTATCGGTCGTTACAGATAAAACTGGAACCGAAAAAGTTTCATTGATAATATAAGTATTCGTATTTACGGGACTGGGCAATTTATCTACAGTACTAAATGCTCTTGCATTGATAGTTGTTGAGTTTGTTAGTGTTATAGGTGTACCATTGTATAGTGGTGATGTCATAGTAGGTTCAGAACCATCTAATGTATATCTTACTTGGTCAACAGTACTTGATGTACTGGTAATGGATACGTTGAGTGTACTAGTATGGTATCCAGCAGGAATGCTAAACAAAGGCATTTCTTCGTACCCATCCAAATAAGCTGTGGCATTGTTGTTAGTAGTTCCGGGTGTTGCATCTTCAAAAAATGCCAGTCCATCTATGCCATCTTTTTCTCTTCCAACAGAGAAATTTAATGTTTGGATATCTACCGCCATAAAGTCAATCAATTCCTGAGAATCATTATATAAATAAACAATTTCTCCTTCGCTAGAAATCTTAAAATTAGTATGTAATTCTGTATCTCCATCAATACCGACCCATACTGGAGACTCCGAAAAATAAGTATTATCACCATTAAAGGAAAATGAGAGATATGGGGAAAGACTTAAATCTGAGGATGTATCTGATATATTATGTACTTCAATAGAGAATACATTTTCGCCCTCTTGTAACGCAGAGGCAAATATATTGGGATCAATTACAAATCCCTCTGGGTTTTCTCCATTCAGCACAACTGCCTCATGAGTATCTGTGGCCGTACTGTTCCAAGTAGGCGTACCTGCTACATTGCTTCTACAAATTTCAATACCGTTAATATAAGCAACAAATCCATCATCATAATCCACATGACATATTCCTGAAACTAATGCATTTAAATCGGTAACTATAAAGCGTTTTCTTATATAAGTAACTAAAGTTCCTGTAGGTAAAATTGTAGTATCATCGTCATCACCATATCCAAACCCTGCCGAACCTGTACTCCAAGACGAAGCATCAAAGGCTAATGTATTCCAATTGGCTGGAACATTCGCATCTGGAATAATATAGCTAAAAATATCTGATGGAAGTATAGCCGATTCCCATTTTGATCCATGCTCTATAGTTCTATCCTTCCCTGAAGCAAATATCAATACATGAGATTTTGGTGCCATCTCTAAATCGGGAAAAACCCACTTGGTAACTTTAGAGTTATTATCTGTAATAGACCAATCTTTAATATTTACGGTATTTTCGCCTGAATTGAATAATTCAATCCAATCTTCATTTTCATTGTCCTCATCAAATATTTGATCTAAATTTTTATTGGATGCTTCATTAATTAGTATTTGAGAATTTCCAAGAAAACCAAGTGATATAAAAAAAGCCAATGCACTGGTTTTAATTTTACTCAAATTAAAAAAACTGGTCAATTTAAGGTTAAATGTCATATGTGTTGTTTTAAGAAACTATTGAATGTAATAGCTTTAAATAGTTTTCGAGATTAATAATTAGTAGAAGTATCGTTTTTTACACAAAAAAAACTAAAAAAAGTGCTTAAAGCTCTCAAAATTGGGACGAGAAAAGGGTTAAGTGTTATTATGACATTAGAAACCTACAAATTTTAATAAAAAATTTCTTGAAACCAACTATCCTCGAGGAATTCTTTTTGATTAAAATTGAAAAGGACTTAATACCATTTCCGACCTAAAATGACCCATTAAAATTTGCTCTTTTTCGCTTATACTTCAACATAAAATGTAGTCGTAACTAAGGCTATGATGACTGCATTTTCTTTTTTGCCTAAACAAAAAATAACTGCTTTTTATTTGAGTCGTTCTAAATCAGAACTGGTATAAGAACTGCGTTTTTACCGATAATTTTCAAAAAAACCCAAACCGTGTTTTAGTTTGGGTTTTATAGAAAGCAAGCTTGTTTGTGTTATGAAACAAAAAAACAATTAAAATAACACTAAACAAGTCATTGCTTAACTATTTTTTTTATGGCTATTTGACCTTCTGTATTTTCTATTTTTAAAATATACAATCCGGAAGGTAAGTTGTTAGTATCTATATTGGTACTCGTAGTGCTTAATACTTGTTTACCTATTATAGAATAAACTGATGCGCTTTTTAACTCAAAACCAGCAGGACCATTAATAGTTAATAAACTCGTTACCGGATTAGGGCTTACATTTATAGTGCTGCTAAACACCTCATTATTAATAGATAGTGCTGGACATTCTGTAACTTCTGTTCCATTAATGGTCCAACCTTTTGCAACAAGGTTACTTACGGCAGTTGCCGCTGAATCATCATAATCACCAACGTTGAGAATAAAGTTGGTTCCAGTTCCAAATGCTGTATTTCCATTATTTCCCCACCCTATAAGCGTGTTGGTATAGTTGCTACAATCCATGCTTGTATCTGTAAACATGCCATTTATATTCTTCACGCTGTCCAATCTCCAAAATCTCAGGTTTTGGTTGAAAGTATCGGCTCCTCTAAACATGTTATCTACATATTCCACTTTGTCCACAATCCACCCACTAATATCTTGGTTGAAAGCATCGGCTCTATAGAACATATGGCCCATATTAGTTACCTCGCTCACATTCCAACCGCTAAGGTCGCCGTTAAAAGCACTGGCACCATTGAAAAGAGAGTACATAGCTTCCACATTGCTCACATTCCAACCGCTAAGGTCTGCGTTCTCCATAGTCAAAGAAGTGGCACCAGCGAACATGTAATACATATTAATCACATCATCCAAAATCGGGCTATCTGTAGCCGTTACGTTCAGGTTGGTGCAGCCATAGAAAGCATTAGCCATACTTTTCCATTGTATACTACCCCACTGCTTTACTGCTGTTATCTTGTCCTTGTCCCCTCCATTGCTAAAAACAATAGTTGGGAAATCTCCACCAATTCTTACATCATAACTGCCACCAGTATTGTATGTATGGTTGGCTGCTATATCCGTATCCGTATAAAATTCTACTGCTGACCCGTCACCCCAATCTACAACATATTCGTAATGGTAAGCAGTGTTGATAGGTATGGTAATATCTAAACCTGTTTGGTCATTAACAGTCCAAGTGGTAATAAAATATTCAGATTCATCAATATCAGCACTACTACAAACATTTTCATTTGTTTTATCAATCGTCCATGACTTATCATTTATAAGTTCCCTTATTGCATCATCATCAAAATAGTCAAGTACAGTGATATCAAGACCAGATGGGGTATTCGCATTATTTGCCCAACCAGCAAGAGTAAGGCTAGTGTTAGTACAACTTATAGGAGCCAAATCTGATAGAGCGTTAGAATCCTCTCTTCCGAATATATCACCAGATCGAGAAACATCCATACTACTAAAGTCCCAACTGCTAATATTTGCATCGAAATTAGAGTTCTCAAACATTAGTGAAAATGCTTCCACATTACTCACGTCCCAACTATTAAAATCGGTATTTTGCCCAGTAACTCCGCTACTGCGAAACGCACCCCACATATATTCTACAGCGTTCAAATTAGGGGTGTCGCTAGCAACTACGTCTAAATTCGCGCACCCTGCAAAGGCATTTGCCATATTTTCCCATTCTATAAAGCCCCACTGCTCTACGGTACGTATTTTTTTTGGATTGTCTGCTGCTAAATCTTGGTCGTCAAAATAAATGGCTGGAAAATCGCCACTAATGGTAACGGTATAGGTGCCTGCACTCTGATAATCATGGGTGGCGGAGCCAACGCCATCGTCGTCATCTTCAGTGGTGATGTTTCCATCTCCCCAATCTACGGTATAGTTGTAAGTATAATTACCATAAAAGGCATTATCATTAATAGGTATGGTAATCTTTAAACCATCATCTCCATCATCAACCACCTCCCAAGTGGTAATGAAAGAGCCTTGTGGCAAGGCACTACTATAATCTTCTTCAGCTACAAAATTAGAAGTATCACCGGTTAAGCCAAATTTTACTAATTCACCGTTATGTCCATTCCCTGACGCATCCACTACCTCGGTTATTCCTGTGTTATCACCACTTCCAATACCTTCGTCAAAACGATAGTAAGCCAATAAGTTACCAAAGTTGTTTTCGCTACCATCTAATTTTGAGATCATCTGCCCTTGAATCTCACTTTGAGTTTTTGCATAGTCCCAAACTCTTAACTCATCCATAGTACCTGCAAATACATGCTGATAAGCACCAGCACCTTTATATTTCCATGCACCTATGGTAAAGTAATCGGTATCAAAATTGCTAGTATCTAAACCCTTTCCGCTATATGTTTCAGCTCCATCAACATATAAAAATATATTATGTTCGGACGAATTATCACCAGGATATGCTTTTCTAACAAAGGCAACATGATGCCATGTATCATCATTTATGTTCACAGGAGAAGTATGAGTTCTATAGACATTGTTTTCATTCCATTCTGCGTAGTAAAGTTTTTGATTATTAATACTAAACTCATACGAATTAC
Source organism: Flavivirga aquimarina (assembly GCF_030540835.1). Classification (GTDB taxonomy): domain Bacteria; phylum Bacteroidota; class Bacteroidia; order Flavobacteriales; family Flavobacteriaceae; genus Flavivirga; species Flavivirga aquimarina. Next base: position 80,449 of record NZ_JAUOEK010000131.1, read on the forward strand.
CATCCGTAGTATCCCCACCACTCGAACCTACTATAGAATATATGTTATCGGCTAAATCAGGTTCTGTTATATTTATTTTTACCCATACTTCTAAGGTAAACTCATCATTATTTCCTTTAGGTAAAGAAAAATAGTCTCCTATTATATATGAGCGGTCGTCATATTCTTCTGCGTCTCCATTAAAATGTAAAGCGGTGTTTGATATTGTAGTAATGGATTTGAACCCTGTCCAGTCTGCACTTTCATATGTAGTTATGGTGCCAATAGGAACGGTTAGATCTATATCCCCACGATTAGTAAAAGGATCATTAATATTAGCATTATCGCCAAAAGTTGGCGGGGTTGTAGCCAATACCGTTACACTGGTCAAATCATTATCCTCAAAAGCACCTTCTCCAATACTGGTCACACTATTAGGAATGGCCACATTGGTCAAATTATTACCAGCAAAAGTAAAACGCCCAATACCGGTCACTTTGTTAGGAATCGCTACACTGGTCAAACTATTTTCAGCAAAAGCATAACTCCCAATAATACTGGTCACATTTTTAGGAATCCTTACACTGGTCAAATCGTTATTACGAAAAGCACCAAATTCAATAGTGGTAACACTCTCAGGAATCTCTACACTGGTCAATTGGTTATTCCCAAAGGCATTAATCCCAATACTGGTAACGCTGTTGGGAATCGTTAGACTAGTTAGCTCTTCATTAAAAAAGGCATCAGTCCCAATACTGGTCACGGTATAGGTATTGCCACTATTAGTGACTGTATTGGGTATTTCTACAGCTGTATCATTTCTTGTATAGCCCGTGGCCGATACCTCACTACCGGATATGGTGTACTCTATTCCGTTTGTGGTAAAATCTTGGCCATAGGTGGCCATACATACTAAGGTTAAGAGAAGTATGCATAATTTCTTTAAATAGCTTTTTTGTTTCATAAATTTAAAGTGTTTTTATTAAAGTTTAAAATTATTAATCAACAAATAATTATAATAATAGATACTACTTCAAAAAAAAGTGCTGAATAAAGCTTAACTAGGGAGGAACTATATGTTTTTTGGGATTTTGTGAAATCTGGTTTTTAATCTCATGTTATTATTTACCAATGGATAGTTTTTAATCATCTCCTTTAGATATAATATAGAGATGATTGTTTTTTCGTTTTTACCTAAATTTTGAAGAATTAAGGTTGAAGAATTAAAACTTAATTTTAACTATTCTGTCTAAACCATAAAATAAAAAGTGTTGACATGTACTAAAACTGGGATAAAAGAGTGTAGTGTTGGGATGTGGAAAAACTAAAAAAGAAAATTTAGAGCGTGTCTTTAACCGATTTCCAATAGCATATACTTTTGGGCGTTTTTTTGCTTTTCCGTTGGTATAAGTTCCTGACCTATTGAAGAATAATGAGATACGTTTTTAGGAATTTATATTATGTTCTATCTTTTGTTTGGAAAATTAAAAAAGTTATATTTTACTAGTTAAACTTAATAACTGAATAGATAACTTATTTGATAAAAAATTTTGCTTTAATTTACCTTTTATTGAGGTTATGTAAATACGAATAGTAGAACTACAAAGCAAGAGAAATTAAAAGGGCAAACCTTGCTTAAGGGTAGAAAACGAAGTAGCTTTAGCTTCTCTAAAGCTTTTGATAAAAGCGGAGGAAATAAAAATTAAAAATAAATCTTCATCTTTAAACGCTTCACGTATTTTTTTAAAAGCAGTATAAATATGTGATTCTACAGTTTTTACAGATACATCTAATTGTTCCGCAATTTCTTTATATTTAAGTCCTTCAAATTTATTCATTTGTAAAATCTCCTTACATCGCTCAGGTAGAGATTCAACAATGGTTTTTAATTTTGAAATGCGTTGATCTATTATTTCAGTATCATCATTAATTCTAGAGTTTAAAGCTCGTTCTTTAAGTTCATCAAAAAAGGCATCTCTATGTTTTTGTTTTCTGTAAGAGTCAATATAAGTGTTATGGGTAATTCTGTATAAATAACTTTTAATTTGTTTTTCTGTATTTATTTTTCGTCTATTAGTCCATAATATTATAAACGTTTGTTGTACAATATCTTCTGCCTCTTGCAAATCGCCAGTGAAAGTCACAGCATAATCTAAAAGCATTTTATAATAGCGTTCAAACAATGTTCTAAATGCTTCTTTGTTGTCTTTTTTAATATTTTTAGCTAATGTAGAATCCTCTAAAAAAATCTTCAAAATATTATGATTATTTTTTAATAAAAAGCTAAGGAACACAAAAATAATTAAATTTCGGCTAAGGGGATAGCAATAAATTAACGTAATAGCATTATAAAATCGAAAGAAACAGCCGATCTCTTGAAAAAAATAATCATAAAATACATAAGCAATACGATAACAAATCTTGAGTTAGCAGCGCTTAAAGATTGGTTGAAGAAGAAGAAAAAAAATCAAAATACATTTGTACAATACATAAGAGATTATTATTATGTTAATGTATTAATAAATAAACCAGATATTAATGCAGCCTATAAAAAATTATGGGGTACCATTAATCACAAAAAGAAACCAAAACAAAGAATTTTACCTGTTTGGTATAAGTATGCTGCAGCTGCAGTGGTGCTACTCATGGTTTCACTATCGTATGTTTTTTATAAAAACCAGCAACCTACTGAGGTTTTAAATACTTTTGTAAAAACCGTTGAGCCTGGTGTAAATAAAGCATCGTTAACCCTTCATGATGGTTCTATTGTTACTTTAGAACAGGGACAAATCTATGCATCTAATAAAGCTAGCAGTAATGGCAAAAAAATAATATATAACAAAATGGAAAGTGACGTAATTGTATATAATTATCTTACTATACCAAGAGGAGGTGAATTTCAAATAACCTTAGCTGATGGTACACAGGTATGGTTAAATTCTGAATCTAAATTAAAATACCCCATCGCATTTAAAAAAGGAGCACCTCGCCAAGTAGAACTTGTTTATGGTGAAGCTTATTTTGATGTGTCACCAAGTAAAAACCACAGTGGTGCAACTTTTAAAGTTATTTCTAATTTGCAAGAAGTAGAGGTATTAGGAACAGAATTTAATATAAAAGCTTACCAAGACGAAGCACATGTATATACTACTTTGGTTGACGGTAAAGTAACTGTAAGCAATGCAGCATTTAAAGAAAATTTAAGTATTAATCAGCAACCTATTTTAAGTGATACCACAGGAAATATAAAAATTAAAACCGTTAATGTTTACAATGAAACTGCTTGAGAAAAGGAACCTTTTTCTTTTAGAGGTAAACCTTTAAAAGACATTATGAAAGCGCTATCAAGGTGGTATGATGTAGACATCGTTTTTGAAAACAAAACACTTGAAACCATCAAATTTAATGGTGTTTTAAGTAAAAAAATGACCCTCGAAGAAATTTTAACACCCATTAAAAGAAATATAAACTTAAATTATAAAGTATAAAGTATATGACAAAAAAATAATTTTAGAATAAAAAAAGGGATAAAGTTTATACCTCTCACAGTACTCAAGCTTCATCCCTAAATACGTCTTAATTAATTAATTAATTAACTAACACATAACAAATTTATGAAAATTAATTTCACTAAGGAGTTTTTCCTTTTCGAAAAAAAAACTCAAATTCTTATTATGAGAACAGCACTTTTACTGTTTTGTTCTACAGTTTTTAGTTTTACACCAATAAATGTTATCTCTCAAAATGCTAAAATTGTAATTGATGAGGATAAAACTGTAACTGTCGATCAAATCTTTGACATTCTCCAAGCACAAACAAACTACACTTTTATTTATCGTTCAGATATGTTTAAAGACTTCCCAGCTGTGCATTTAAAGAAAAGTATTATAAAGGCAAACGATTTGTTATCGTATGCTATTTCTAGTGACGATTATAGTTTTGAATTACTTAAAGACAATACAATTGTAATAGAAAAAAAGTCTGATGTTTCAAAAGCAATACAGGAAAAAATTACTGGACAAGTTACTGATGAAGCTGGTATACCTTTACCTGGGGTTACTATTGCTGTAAAAGGTACAAATACAGGAGTCATTACAGATTTTGATGGCAGCTACTCTATTACTGTACCTAATACCAAGGCTATATTAGTGTTTACCAGTTTAGGTTACCAAACACAAGAAATAATGGTAGAGAATAAAACCGTTATAAATGTGTTAATGAAAGAGTCTTTGAATGAGTTAGATGAAATTATTGTAACAGGGTATCAAACAATATCTCGGGAAAGATCTACTGGTTCATACTCTACAGTAAATTCTAAGAAAATTGAAAGTAAGGTTCAAACAAATATTTTAGCAAGACTTGAAGGAGCTATTGCTGGCTTTTCATTATACAAAGGAACACCCGTTATTAGAGGAAGATCTACTCTTGTTGCTGATGAGGCTCCATTAGTTGTTGTAGATGATGTAGTTTATGAAGGGGATTTAGAATCTATTAATCCTAGTGAAATTGAAAATGTTACTGTATTAAAAGATGCTACAGCTGCTTCAATTTACGGAGCTAGATCTGCAAACGGAGTTATTGTTATTACTACAAAAGGAGGCGTTATAGGTAAACCTGAGTTTAGTTATTCATCTACTTTACAAATAACACCTCTACCAAACCGATCTTACGCAAACTTAATGTCGTCATCTGAATTTATTGATTACCAAATGTATATTTTCGATAATACGAATAATTCTCCCGGGCAAAACTCAAGATTGGCGTTAAACGAGGTAAATAGATTATTATACGATAGAGAAGATGGAAATATTACAGAAGATTTTTTTAATTCAGAAATAAGTAGACTCAGAGGGTTAGATGGGTACGAACAAGTAGAAGATGAGTTATTAAATAGTAAGATCACACAGCAACACAACCTTTCACTAAAAGGAGGTTCAGAAAAACACCAATACGCATTATCTCTAAACTTTCTAAGTACTGGATCTTATGAGAAAGACCGCTCTGTAGAACGAGTAGGAATTAATATGAAAAACAATTTTAAATTAGCCAATTGGTTCGATTTAGATTTAGGTATTATAGGTAGTTATAATAGTTATGATAACAATATTGGTATTTCTGGTATTACTTTATTAGGTTCATCGAGACTTCCTTACCAAGTGCTTAGAGATGAAAACGGAAATCCAGCTCAATGGGAGTATATTAAAAGTCTTACAGAGGTTGATAGACTTAATTCACTTGGTTTAATTGATGAGTCTTACTATCCTTTAAATGAGTTAGATACCCGTACACAAACCTATACGAACCCTTACGTTAATATAAATATTGGGGCAAAATTTGATTTAACAGAATCGTTAAATTTACAGTTAAGAGGTCAAACAGAGATAGGTAGTTCTTCTTTGAAGGATTATTCGAGTATAGAAAATTATTTGGTTCGTAAAATGATAAATGATGCTTCTCAAATAGAGAATAACGTTATTTCTTATAACGTTCCTTATGGAGGGCAAGTTACCGAACAATATAGCAACCAGAAATCATATACTTTAAGAGCACAACTTAACTATACTAAGTTATTTGGGCAAAAACATGATGTAAACGTACTTGTGGGAGCAGAAAAAAGAAAAGCCACAAATACTTCAGGCGGATATAAGCGTTACGGATATGATGATACTAATTTATCTTTTAGTCCTATTGATGAAGCAACTTTAAGTTCAAGCTTGATTTATGGAACAAACGCTTACAACGGAAGATATAGATTTACAGGAACTCAACCCGTTTATGTTGCTACAGATGATAGGTATGTCTCTTTTTACGCAAATGGGGCTTATACCTTTGATAATAAACTAGGGTTTAATGCGAGTATTAGAATGGATCAATCTAACTTATTTGGTACAGACCCTAAATACCAATATCGTCCAATTTGGTCTGTAGGAGCAAATTATAATGTAAATACAGAAGCTATATCTTGGCTAGATAGACTAAAAGTTAGAGCTACATATGGAATAAATGGTAATGTATATAAGCGAAGTGGGCCTTATATTATTTCTGAAGTTTCTCCTTTTGGCAATACTTATACTGGTGAAAAACAGGCATTCATAACTTCTCCACCAAATAAATCGTTACGATGGGAAAAAACGAATACCACTAATTTTGGTTTAGATTATAATTTATTTTCAAATAGAATATCTGGTAGTATTGATATTTATAACAAGAATACTACCGACCTAATTGGAAGCATTGCAGCAGACCCTACCTTAGGCTGGGATGAAGTTGTAAGAAACTACGCTTCAATGAACAATAAAGGTATTGAGTTTCAGGTGTACTCAAAAAATATTGATAATAAAGATTTTAAATGGCGTACCAGTTTTCTATTTAGTTATAACAAAAGTGAAATAACAAAACTCAATACTTCAGACACAAGTGTAAGTTCATATTTTGGGCTACAAGCTAGAGAAGGAAAACCTTTTAATAGTATTTATAGTATTCGCTATGCCGGATTAGATGATACTGGCTCTCCTACAGCTTACAAGGCAGATGGTAGTATTGTAACCTCTCTAGGTGAATTAGTATCAGAAGATTTAGTGCATAAAGGCACTTACAACCCGCCTTATCACATGTCTTTTTCTAATGAGATACAATATAAACAATTTGAACTTTCATTCCTTTTTATTTATTATGGAGGGCACGTTCAAAGAGATGTTGCTGCAGGGTTTTACCCAACGTATTCAAGACCTTATACTTTAAATAATAATTTAGATAGAATACATTTAAATTATTGGAAAGAACTTGGTGATGAGGCCGATATTTACACCTCTCCGGCCTATAAGGCTACAAACGACAATACTACTGATTTATGGACATACGCTGATATACATGTTCAAAAAGCCGATTATATTAAGTTAAGAAATATAGCCTTAGCTTATAGTTTACCAAAATCAGTATTAAACCAAATAAATATTTCTAGTTTGAAACTTTCTTTTGATGTACAAAACCCTTTGAGTTGGACAGCCAATAGAAATAACCTAGACCCTGAAGTTTGGGATGATCAAAATGGCAGAGGAACTGCCATTATGCCAACTTATACTTTTGGAATTAATTTAAACTTTTAAAAATCATGAAAAATCTTTATAAAATATTATTAGCATCATTAATTGGTATAGGTTTTTATTCTTGTGATGAGTATTTAGACGTAGTCCCAAAAGGATATACAATACCTAGTACATACGAAGATTTTGCTTTATTATTAAATTCTTCTTCAATTTCACAGCTATGGGACGTTGCAAATACTAATTATCTTGCAGATGATGCAGAAAAAACTACCGATGAAAGTTTTCCTACCGGAGTTACTTTTGCGTGGAGTAGTGAGGCACAGAAAAACTATTACTATTTTAATTCAGGGCCAACACATCCAGATGGGGAAGAAGATCTATTTTACCCATCGGCTTATAGTCAAATTTATACATTTAATGTTGTTGTAAATAATATAATGGACGTAACGGATGCTACAGAAGAGAAAAAGAGTATAGTTAAAGCAGAAGCCTTGTTTGGTAGAGCGTATAATTATTTTAAATTAGTAACACTTTATGCAAAAGCTTACGACCCTGCTACTGCTAGCACAGACTTAGGAATGCCTATTGTATTAGATGAAGATATTAATGCAACCTACATTAGAAACTCTGTAGAAGAAGTTTACGAGCTAATTCTTAATGATTTATTAGAGGCTGCCCCTTTACTTGAAACATATGCTTCAAGTATATCGCACCCAACAAAATCTTCTGGTTATTTACTGTTGTCTAAAGTATATTTATTTATGGGCGACTTTGATAATGCTCTTAAGTATGCAAATTTAGCTTTAGAAAACAAAGCATCCTTTGAGTTGCAAGATTTAACGCAATATTATGCTATTAATGGTGGTTGGTATGAAAGAATTATAGATTCAAGAACAGGCCAGCCAATGGAAGATATAGAAGATGTACCAGAAAACATGTACCTTAAAGCGTCTTTAATTGATTTTTCTTCAGGAGCACTAGTATCACAAGATTTATTAGATATTTATGAAAAAGATTTACCAAGCACATCTATTGATAAGCGTAGAGATTTATATTTAGCTACAGATAGCGTAATTATATATTCAGAAGCTTTATTTCCAGGTAGAACCATGTACGTTGCTAGTTTTCAAAGAAATGCAGGATTGATGTTGTCTGATATATATCTTGTTTTAGCAGAAGCCGAAGCCAGAGTTGGTAGTAAAGACAAAGCTATGGAGTATATAAATTACCTTAGAGACTATAGAATTACAAATAATGTGCCTTTAACAGCTGGAACAAATGAAGAAGCTTTAATAATGGCCTTAGAAGAAAGAAGGAGGGAATTTAGTTTTGTAGCAGACTTTAGGTTTCAAGACCTTAAAAGACTTAACACAGAACCTGCTTTTGCTAAAGACGTGGTTCATGTTCTAGATGGCGTTACATATACTTTGCCTTCAAATGATCCAAGATATATTTTACCGCTTCCAAATAGTGTTATAAACATTAATCCGGACATTCCTCAATACGACAGATAAATAAAAAAAAACTTGAAACTAGACTATCCCCTTGGTATAAGTTAAGACTAAAACGGCACAGTACTGGCTTCGTCGAAAACATTACAAACCTTAGTTTTTAATAGTTTTTCGTTAAGCTTCGCTAAGTATCTTCAATATAAAATACATTTTATATTTCGATAATGCTCAATGTGGTAAAACAGAATAAGCCCCTTAACCTAATGAGATTGTAAGCAAGCTTAAGGATGTAATTGGAAACTCTTACTTGAAGATTGAAGAATTTTTAGATAAAACATGAACAACACGAAAAAGACAAAAACTATAGCTATAGTTTTATTAACAGCATTATTATTTTCTTTTGGAAAAAAACCTCATTATGTAATTAATGGGGTATTTAAAGGCGGCATAGGAAAACTACTCTTATTGGAAGATGTTTCAAATCAAAACACTATTAAAATCATTGATTCTGTACATGTTGATACTAACGGTAAATTCACTTTTAAATGGCGCAATTTTTTAAAGAAAAATGACTATGTCGTTTGGGATCAGGCCTCTTCCTTAAATGAATGGAAATGCCCATCAGCAAAAATATTTTCAGTAACAACAATACCAGAAACTATCTTAATAGATAAAAATGGAGTAATAGCAGCTAGAGGTCTTAAAGGCAAGGAGCTGGAATTAAAAATTAAGGAACTATTATCGTAGAATAATTTAAATTATGAGAAATATAGCAATCATTATAGTTACAGTATTATTATTTTCATGTAACCAAAAAACACCTCAGTACACAATTAATGGAATTTTTAAAGACGGCATAGGAGAATTACTCATTTTAGAGGATGTTTCAGATAAATATTCAATTAAAACTATAGACTCTATGCGTGTTGGTGCTAATGGAAATTTTTCATTTAACGGCCCTTCATTTGGAGAAATAAAAGAGGTTAGATTATCCATAGCAGGAACTAGATTTAAAGACGAGATACTCATTGAGGATACCATTGTTAATGTAAATATTATACAAAAAGTCATTACAGAAAAATATACGAAGTCTATTTTTAAAGTAGAAAGAAGTAAAGAAGATGCGTTATATGCTAAACTTAAAGCTAATTATAAAGAAAGAAGAACTATATGGGGAGGAAAAACAAACAAGCTAGTAGTAGCGAATAAAAAGGAGGAAATTGGTGATGAAGAGTTGGCAAAAGCATGTGAAAAATTAGACGTAGATTTTATTACCGAGATGTTAGATACGCTATCCAATTATCCAAATAATTATGCAACTGCTTTTTATATAAAAAATTATATGTTAGGCTATGATCCGTTACCATCGGTTGAAGAAGCATTCAGTAATTTGACTGATAATATAAAGAACTCAAAAGAAGCAACACCAATAACATCACGTTTAGAAGTCATAAAAAGATCATTTGTAGGCGGTACCCCTGATGATTTTTCCATTCCTTCATTAGATGGAGGAGAAACTAGTTTGTATCAATACAGAGGTAAAGTATTGTTGATAGATTGTTGGGCAACTTGGTGTGGCCCCTGTATTAAGGAA
>NZ_JAUOEK010000132.1 GCF_030540835.1 Flavivirga aquimarina
ATCCCTGCCGGTTCTTTATCCATAGCACTGATATGACGGATTTGATGCAAATGAGCTTCTAGATCTTCTTTTGAAACTTTAAGCTCTAAAGTGTCCATCGAAGCATTGGCTTTTACTGGTGCAGAGTCTATGGCCTGGGTGTGACCGCTGACCATTCCCTTTTCTACACACATAGCAAGTACTCTAGTAAAAACGTCTTCAAAGACAGTTTCTG
>NZ_JAUOEK010000133.1 GCF_030540835.1 Flavivirga aquimarina
TCAATATTTGCTATATTATGTGGACCTATTGCATCAGGTGATGGCATAATAGTCAGTTCTATATCTTGACCTGAACGATTTAAAGGAACGTCCATTATAGGAGCAAAAGAGAAATCGCCTTTTGATTTAATAACTTTCCCGCCATTATTAACATTATAGTTAGTTAAACCATTACCTATTGATGTACAGTTTGTCACCGTAGCACTTGATGCTAAATAAGTACGAATACCTCC
>NZ_JAUOEK010000139.1 GCF_030540835.1 Flavivirga aquimarina
GGCCCTTATGGGGTACATCGCCTATGTGGCCATAAAGAGAAAGTTCTCAAAAGAAAAACGATCGACCCTAAAAGAGATCTGGACACACTTTAGAAAAGCCTTTTTCAGTTTACTGTTATTAGTGATCGTAGTAGGCGGTATCGTAGCCGGCATCTTTACAGCGACCGAAGCCTCAGTGATAGCCGTACTGTACGCAGCGATACTGGCCCTGATATACGGAGACATCAGCACGAAGGACTTTCCAGATGTACTGTTGACCAGTGCCAAGACGACAGCCGTGGTGATGTTTTTAATATGTACCTCAATGGCCATGTCGTGGCTGTTCTCCTTTGAGAGCATCCCAGAACTGATGAGCAGTTTTCTGTTAGAACAGTTCAGCAATAAATTTGTGATCTTTTTAGTGATCAATATCGTGTTACTGGTTATAGGCACCTTTATGGATATTACCCCAGCCGTACTGATATTCACCCCGATCTTCCTACCCGTAGTGGTGGCCTTGGGTATGGAGCCAGTACACTTTGGGATAGTCATGGTACTAAACCTCTGTATAGGATTGTGTACCCCACCAGTGGGAACGATCCTCTTTGTAGGAAGTGGAGTGGCAAAGATATCCGTATCACAAGTAATAAAACCTTTATTGCCGTTTTTGGCAATAATGATCATAGTACTGTTACTAGTACTTTACATCCCACAAATATCTATGTTTTTACCTAAACTGTTTGGATTGTAAAAAGTCTGAAAAAACTGTTTTATCTAGGGTAAATTTGTGACATGCATATAAATATTAAGTGGTTTGTTTTGTGGTACTTATAAATTAATCGATAAATTGGTTAACCAATTTATCGATTTTATAGCTCATATCTTTTTAGACATTAGTATATTGCATTAAATTAACAAATTAATACAAGTTCTAATGGGGCAGGTAGTAACATTTGGTGAAGTTTTAATGCGCATTTCACCACGAGGAAATAAAAAATTCATTCAATCTAATGTTATAGAGTTCTTTTTTGGAGGTACCGAATTGAACGTTGGTATTTCTATTGCAAATTTTGGAGGAAAGGTTAAGCATATTAGTGCCGTTTCTAATGATGTTATTGGAGAGACAGCCATTTCTTATATAAATAAATTTGGTGTAGATACTTCTTCTATCGTACGATCAAATAGACCTTTGGGCGTTTATTTTTTAGAAGTTGGTGCAGTTATGAGGTCCAGTACGATTTCTTACAATCGATCGCATTCTTCATTTTCTGAAATTAAACCAGAAATGGTTAATTGGGAAGAAGCCTTAATCGATGGTGATTGGTTGCACTGGACAGGCATTACGCCAGCATTATCTCAAGGAGCTTTCGATATTTTAAAGGAAGGTTTAACCTTAGCCAGACAAAAAGGGATATCGGTTTCTGCCGACCCTACCTATAGAAAAGGTCTTTGGAAATACGGTAAAAACCCTAAGGAAGCTTTAATAGAATTACTACATCTTTCTTCGATTTTTATTGGAGGCATCAACGAGATGAATGAAGTGCTTGATACAAATTACTCATATTCTAACGAAGATTTTATTGAAGCTTCCAAACTGTTAATGGAAAAATTTCCATCAATAGAAAAAGTATTTGATAAAATAAGAACCTCGTTAAATTCTTCATGGCATAAAATACGAGCTAGAATGTGGAATGGGGAAGAATTTAAAGAAACAGAAGATTTAGATATTACCCATATTGTAGATCGTATAGGAACAGGTGATGCTTTTGCTGCAGGGTTAATTTATGGTTTACAACGCTATGACGATTATAAAGCGATGCGTTTTGCAAGTGCAGCTTGTGCGATAAAGCACACCTATGAAGGTGATGTTAATTTAGCTACAGTAGGAGAGGTTACAGAAGTTCTAGAAGGCAATACATCAGGGCGACTTAATAGGTAGTCATTTTATTAGTCAAGATAAAATAAGAGAAGAAACAACTAAAATGTAATAAGGCTCAGTAATTTAAACCATATTACACTTTAGCTCTACAATCCTTAGGAGCTTCACCATAAAACCTCTTAAACGCAGCACTAAAATGTGTGGCGTTTTTATAACCAACTGCTTCAGCTATTAAATATATAGGCGATTCTGTGTTTTGCAATAAATGTTTAGCTTTTTTCATTTTTTCTGATTTAAAATATTGATTCACAGTACAATCAAATACTCTTTTAAATTCATTTTTCAGTTCATTTTCATTCAACCCTACTTCAACTGATAGTTGATTGTTGGAATAGTTCTTATCTAAATTACACGATATGAATTGCTTTAAATCATATAATTTTTTAATGGTATTTTTATTTGTGAAATAAAATTTCTGAGCATTTAAATGCTTATAATTTTCAATTTGAATAGCTAGAATTTCTAAAACCTTAGCTTCTAAAAATATTTTATACGAAATACCTTTTAGATGTTTTCTTTCTAATTCAAGTAAAACTGAAAATAAATCGTCAGTTATAGGTATAATCAAATTTCTATCTGTTAAATTTTTGAAATCAACACTATCAATAATACCATGCTGTGATAAAAATAATTTTGAAACCGTAATCTTAATTTCTTTATAAGGTTTTTTACCAAAAATTTTACTGTTTCCATTATAAGTTTCAATGAACGCCATATAAGATTCTTGGGTTTCGTAAGGTATTTTATCAAGATTACCTTTAATGCTCATCACTTTTTCTCCGCCTAACAAAAAAGATAACTGCAATTTGTTTTTTTCATCCTTAAAAAAAACCATCAAATCTTCATTTAATATGTAATTACTTATAGATATTACAATATTATTAAAATGAAATTCTGTAATATTACCTTTCCCATATTTGGGTAGGAGGCTATACTCTAAACACCTAAGTGCTTTGTCATGAGAGTTATAAACTTCTTTTGCTATAATACTCTTTAAGTCTGTTTTTAGTACTGATAAATCCACTTCTTCCATACTTGTAGCTTCACGTCTTTTTTTTTTCAAATCACGTCATTCGATTTCAAAAAAAGCATTTTATTTTTGCATTAAATTTATTTAGACTAAATATAAATAACAAAAATAATGATTAAAAATTTAATATTATTATTTACTATAATTTTCTCAGTAACATTTATAAATGGACAGAATGGAAACATAAAAGGGAAGGTTATAAATAAAAAGGGCAAAGGAATTGTTAATGCTAACATTACCATTGAAAAAACAAATAAGGGGACTATGACAAATAGTTCTGGAGATTATACTATTGAAAACATAAAACCAGGGGTTTATACTTTAAAAATCACCTTTATAGGTTATGGAAGTCAGGCTATTTCAATAAATATTGAAAGTGATAAAACTACAAATATTCCAGATGTAGTACTTAGTGAAGACCAAGAAGAATTAGATGAAGTAATGTTAGAAGGTCATAAAAACAAATATGTTGCTAGAGAGCCATCTCAATCTTTACGCTTAAAAACAGAACTTTTAAAACAACCTCAAAATATTCAGGTAATTAGTAAGGATTTATTACTAGATCAGCAAGCTACTAGTATTATGGATGGTGTAATACGTAATGTAAGTGGTGTTACCATGTTAGAACACTGGGGGAATTTTGCTCGTATTAATATGAGAGGGTTTAGGTTACCTACATTTAGAAATGGGTTTAACATGTCCGATATTTGGGGACCATTATCAGACGATATGGCCTTTGTAGACAGAATTGAGTTTGTAAAAGGACCAGCTGGTTTCATGCTATCTGCTGGAGAACCAGGAGGGTTCTATAATGTTGTAACTAAAAAGCCTACAGCAAATAGTGTTGCTAGTATATCCCTTACAGCTGGTAGTTTCGATTTTTATCGTGCTGCTTTAGATTTGGGCGGAAAAGTAACTAAAGATGGTAAATTACTATACCGTTTTAATGCCATGTACCAAACCTCAGATACACATAGAGGTGGTGAAGATGCTGAGCGTTTTGGTTTTGCTCCTGCATTAACTTATAATTTTTCAGAAAAAACATCTTTAACCACAGAGTTAAATATACATAGAGCAGAATCTTACATTGGTTCAGCTTACGTATTTGCTCCTGTTGAAGGTGGTTTTGGACATTTAGATAGAGATTTTAAAAATACAGATACCAATTATCCAGCAACAGATATAGATGAGTTCTCTTGGTTTACTAACTTTAAACATGACTTTTCTGATAACTGGGGATTTGAAACTCAGTTTGCTTATTACAGATATGATCAAGTAGGAAATTCGACATGGGTATATGATCCTGATGGAAATGGGGCTTTATCTTCGGTTAATGATAATGGTGACATTTACAGATATGTAAATATATGGGATGCTTTATCTCTTGGTAAATTTTTCCAGACCTATCTTTATGGTAAATTTAATACTGGAAGCATATCACATAATATTTTAGGTGGGTTTGATTTTACAGATCGTGAATACTATCCAGACTTTTTTACTGGTTTTTCCCCTATTGATTTTATCGGTTCTCCATTCAATATATATAATCCTGTATATGGAGAAACTAGTGACCCTGTATTTGATCGTTCACAAAGTTTAAAAGCTAGAAGTGGGTTTGAACCTTATGATGGTTTCACAAACAGATCTGTGTATCTACAAGATGAAATTGGTTTTGTAGATAATAAGGTGAGATTAACACTTGCAGGTAGATATACTAATCTATCCGCTATAGGTAAAACAGAAAATGATACTAAATTTACACCAAGAGCGGGTTTAAGTGTAGATATAACACCTACTATAACAGCTTATGCTTTATATGACCAATCATTCTCTCCTACATTTGGGTTTAGCTTTGATGATGAATCGTTCGATCCTGAAGAAGCTACTGATATTGAAGGAGGTGCAAAAGCAACTTTTCTTGAAGATAAAGTTAAAGTAACTCTGAGTGCTTATAGAATTGTAAAAAAAGGCCTTTTGGCAGCAGATCCAACTCTTTCAGACCCAGATGACCCAGATAGTGAACCGCTATTCCCTGATGCATCAATCCAATTAGAAGACCCTGTAGTTTCTGAAGGTATTGAGTTTGATATACAAGGACAAGTAACACCAGAGCTTAATGTGGTTTTAAACTATGCTAACACAAAAGTAATAGACGAAGAAACAGGTAACAGACTTGCAGGTCATGCTAAACATGTTACAAATGGTTGGTTTAATTATAATTTTGCTCAAGAATCTGTATTAAAGGGCTTTGGGGCTTCATTAGGATATCAATATCAAATAGAACGTTCTAGTTGGGCTTGGGGAGCAGATAATCAAACCGATTTACCAGATTATTTTAGACTAGACGGTGCTTTATCATGGCATAATAATAAATTTAAAATACAAGCAAATATTAATAATATTTTAGACGAGTACCTGTATTCTGGTGCTAATTACGGAAGCTATTTATACTGGCAATCGGAACCTGGAATTAATGGTAGAATAACCTTAAGTTATAATTTTTAAAAAACCTTAATTAATTATTTTGAGTTTAGTTAGTTCAGCCTTCTAAATAAATACGGGGGGCTGTTTTCTTAATTTTTAAATACAAAAGACATGAAAAAATCAATTATTACAATAGCGTTAGTTTTGTTTGCAATAACACAATCTTTTGCTCATTATTTATGGATTGAAACAAACCTTTCAGGAAAAATAGGAGAAGAACAAGAAGTTAAAGTTTTTTTTGGAGAATACACCTATGGTGTCTTTGAAAAAGTAAACGGTGAGGCATTTCCGAAAGTAAAAGATTTTATTCTTTGGGTTGTTGATAATAAGGGAAATAAAACACAGATTGAAGTTACTTCTAAAGAAAATTATTATCGCGGAACCTTTAAGCCAATGGCAAATGGAACCTATACGGTAATTTTGGACAACAATAAAATAGATGTTATTGATTATACCAAATACGACTTTGGTATTTTTAAAACCCATTATAATTCTGTTGCAAAAGTAATTGTTGGTGGTGTTAATGAAGACACAAAAGCTTTAAACCCTGAAGGAATAACAATTAAAGATGTTTCGGAAAACAAAAAAGAGGTACGCCTTCAAGTATTATACAAAAATAAACCACTTGTAAAAAATGAGCTAAAAGTTTACGTTGA
Organism: Flavivirga aquimarina; assembly: GCF_030540835.1. Lineage (GTDB taxonomy): Bacteria > Bacteroidota > Bacteroidia > Flavobacteriales > Flavobacteriaceae > Flavivirga > Flavivirga aquimarina. The sequence goes on from NZ_JAUOEK010000139.1 coordinate 6,089, forward strand.
AGATTTATGGTCTAAAACATTAGAGACAGACGAAAACGGATTAGTATCATTCAAGCGACCTTGGAATACAAAATACATTATAGAAACCACAACCAAAGAGGAAGTTCCAGGTCAATATAAAGGTAAGGACTATCAGTTTATTTGGCATTGCGCTACGTATTCTATTTTGAAATCCAACAGATGATTTCGGTAGCGTTATTATTGCTTTTTATAGCTTTCAATGTATTTTATAATACCTCTGAAAAAGCTATTAAAAATATAATTTTCGGTTTTGAAAATTGGGTAAAAGAGAATAAAAAAATCGCCAAATTATTAGCTTTTATATTGCTAGTAATAGCTTGTGTCTTATTGTCATTTTCTTTTGGTTTGGGTTCAGGTGTTTTGGTGTTTTTTATTGTTTTAATGACCTTTGGAAGTTTAATTGTTTTACTAACACCTATAAAGTTTTTAAGTCTAAAATCTATTTTTATCCTGTTTGTCATATTGCTTTGTACAGAATTTTTTATCTTTAAATAATTAACCTTTTATGCCTGCAAATCCCAAATATTTATCGTCTAATTGGCAGCGATTTGCCAAAATATCTGCGGGTTTTTTGGGAGGGTATTTTATAACCATAACAAGCCATATGGCTTTATCCTATTGGGTAAACCATGTTAATTTAATAATAACTTCAAGCTTTACAAGTTTTATACTTTGGGTGATCTTAATGATTATTGCTTTTTTAGCAAAGAATGGTTGGAAAATTTGGGGTATTTATCTTATTCTAAGTTTACTTTTTTTAATCATCATTTATTTTAGTAAAATCCATCACCCCATACCATTTTAATAATGAAAAATAGAACGTACAATATTCTTTTTCATACACATACTGTAAGCGGCATCGTAATTAGTGTGGTGCTTTATGTTATATTTTTCGCAGGTTCATTTTCTTTTTTTAGAGATGAAATTGTTAATTGGGAGCGTAATGAATCTATTGAAATTACCGATGATATTCAATTAGATTTCGATAAAACAATTGATTCGCTAGACGCACAATATAACTTATATGGAAGAGATTTTAAAATTAGAAAAAGTTATATTGAACAACGTGTTAGTATTTCTATTGAAGCTTCAAAAGATACCCTAGCCACCGATGCTGAAAAAGCTTCTAAATTCTTTTATTTAAATACAAAGAATTATACACAGGCTTCTTACACAGCATCTTATTCTTTAGGTGAGTTTTTATATCGATTGCATTTTTTAACACAAATACCTTACCCTGTTGGTTATTATCTATCTGGGTTTATAGCGTTGTTTTTTCTTTTTGCCATTATAACAGGAGTCTTGGTACATTGGAAAAAAATTGTATCCAATTTTTTCTTATTCAGGCCTTTAAAAAAACTAAAAACATTATGGACAGATGCTCATACTGCTTTAGGAATGATAGGCTTGCCATTTCAGTTTGTGTACGCAGTTACAGGTGCCTTTTTCATGATTAAATTGCTTATCGTAGCACCAAGCGTTATGGTTTTATATGATGGTGATCAAGCTAAATTTTATGAAGATTTAGAATATAGTCATCCACATTATGAATTATCCCAAAATACTCTAAATTCTAACTTTGATGCTAATACTTATGTTAAGAAAACGAAAGCTTTATGGCATGATTTTAATGTAACCGAAATGCAAGTTTTTAATTACGGAAATGCTAACATGCATGTTTTGTTAAGCGGACATTTAAATTATAAAGATAAGTTTACAGGTATTGGTAAAGTTATTTATAATGTTGATTCTGGAACGTTAATATCTAAAAAAGATCCTATTAAAAATACATCATATTTAGATGGCGTAAAAAATGTACTTTATAGGTTACATTATGGTGATTATGGCGGCTATGCTTTAAAGATTATTAGTTTTATTTTAGGGCTTATATCTTGTTTTGTAATTATCTCAGGGGTTATGATTTGGCTAACTGCTCGCGATAAAAAAAATATGCCCGAAAAGAAAAGACGTTTTAACGAAGGTGTCGTTCGAATTTATCTAGCTATTTGCTTAAGTATGTATCCTATTACTGCGCTATCTTTTATTGCTGTTAAAGTCATGCAACCTATTATGAGTAAGACATTCATTTATAGTTTTTACTTTATCGGTTGGCTTTTACTTTCTATATTTTTTATCATAAAAAAAGACCTCAATTTTATAAACAAATACACGTTGCTTTCGGGCAGTATTTTAGGTTTATTAATACCTGTAATAAATGGTTTAGTTTCTAAAAACTGGATTTGGAAATCGTTTAGTAATAACCAATTTCAAATATTATTTATTGATGTTTTTTGGTTGATTTTAGCCTCAATAACCTTATGGATATTCTTTAAATTAAATAAAAAGGAACAAATACAACTTGCAAAATAAGCTAAGCCTTATTACTTTTTTGAGTTGTTTTAACCAACATGTAATAATTCGAAATTTTTTTATAGTTTAACCTTTAATAAAGTTTCATTTAGTTAAGTCAATTTTTTGTTTAATACTTAGTCCAGCTAATTGCAATTCAACTTTGTAAATTAATCCTTTTCTAAAAGCCATTTGATGAGTTTGTTTGTTTTTTATATGTAATTGCATATAAAAATGACGTTTTAAACAATATTATATGTAATTCCGTATAATTTGATGTATTTGTGTATAATTATATTTAATTGGAAAATACAGTTATAGATGTTCGTTAGGGCTTGGCAATATGGCTATTGCTGAAACAGAAATGAAAAAAGAATCTCTTATCAAAATATTAGATTCATTTTATTGTAAGGATTATGAAATAGAAAAAATTGTCTTTGGAGAGAATAAGTACGACTATTACTATGAAGTCACAATTGAATATTCAAACTTATCTAAAATGAAAGTTCAAAGATTTACAGAATCATTAATTGCATTTTGTCTATTTTGGAATATTTCTATTGATGAATATTAATGTAAGTAGCTATTTTTTTAACATGAGCATTATAACATGTTAAAAAAACAGAAAAATGTTAACACGTTTCAATTTTCATGTTAAGATTTTCTACAAATCTTAACTTATACATTTATTAGCACATTAATCAATTCAGAATTGATATAGTAATTTACCTTACCAACCTTAACTTTTTCTAACAAACCTAAATTTGATATTTTGTTTAAATAATTTGAAGCTGTTTGTCTTGTAACCTTTAAATCATTTTCCAAATACTCAATTTTAGTATAAGGGTTTTTAAACAGATTATTAATTAAATCTTGACTGTAAATCTTGGGTAATTCTGTACGGATTGCAACTTTATGTTTTTGCATTAAGGCTTTTATCTCAGTAATTAAAGTAATGGTTTGTTCCGCAGTAACCTCAACACCTTTTAATAAATACAAAACTAAACTTTCCCAATCATTATTAGTTCTTACTTCTTGTAATACTTTATAATAATCGGATTTGTTTTGAGTAATGAATCTACTTAAATAGAGAATAGGAATATCTAACAAACCTTGTTGCACTAAATAAAGAATATTAATTATTCTACCTGTTCTACCATTACCGTCATAAAAAGGGTGTATGCTTTCAAATTGATAATGTATCACAGCCATTTTGATTAAACTATCTAAATTGGAAAAATCATTATCATTAATAAACTTTTCAAGGTTCGACATTAAATCAAGTATTTCGTCAGGGTGTTGAGGTGGTGTATAAACTACTTTACCTTGAGAGTTAACTAATTTAGTTCCAGCTTGAGTTCTAAAACCTGCATTACTTTCTAATAATTCTTTTTGAATCGTTAGGATGTGTTTATTCAAAAGCAGTCGTTCTTTACGCACTATTTGAAACCCTAACTTTAAACCACGAGCATAATTATAAACCTCTTTAGCAGCAGTACTTTTACTTTCGATAAAGATGTTTTCCTTATACAAATCATCGTGAGTAGTAACTATATTTTCAATTTCGCTACTGTCTTTCGCTTCTTGTAGTGTAAGTGTATCAATTAAAATACTCTCATTGGGAATTGTTTTTGCAGTTCCTTTTAACTCAGCTAGATAACGATGCGCCTTTGCTAATTGTTTTAAAATTTTTGGTGTTTCTAATTCTGTATTAGGGGGGAGTAATGGTAGTTTAAATTCCATACTTAATTACTCTTTTTTAATTCGCCTATAGGAACAAAACTACCGTCTCGATTAACATAAATGGTTTCTGTTTCTGTTTCTTTAGTTGGAATAAACAACTCTCTAATATCTACATCTAAAACTTCAGCAATTTGTTTTAATAGTTCAGGTTTAGGAAAACTATTGCCTTGGACAATATTTGATATACTGGCAGGAGTTACCTCAACTTTTTCTGCAAGTTCTTTTCCTGATATCCCTTTTTCTTTTAAAAGCTGTTTTAATTTTAAAATATTCATAATTCCTAATCATTTCAGTTCCTACAAATATAAAGGAATTATAGTAATACTAAATATATTTTAAAATTATTATAGTTTTATTTGTGTTTAATTATAGTGTTGCTTATATTTGTGTTTTAATAATTATAGTATTGATAAATAATTGTGCTGTAAAAAATAAAATCAACTTCAAGACCAAAGTATTTAAAAGAGCTTATGAAAACTTATAAAACTACCATACCTGAAATTAAGCTGAAAAAGATTAAAACAAATTTCAACAAGGCAAAAGTATCTTCAAGTAGTTCGGCATCAGAATATGCAAGACAATTCTACCATGATGATTTAACTATTTACGAATCGTTTTTCATGATACTATTAAATAATGCAAATAATACTATTGGTTATGTAAAAATAAGCCAGGGTGGTATAACAGGAACATTGGCAGATACTAGAATAATTGCCAAGTATGCTATAAACTCACTTGCAACAGCAGTTATATTAGTACACAACCACCCTTCGGGTACGCTCAAACCAAGTCGAGCTGATAGGAATATTACTGATAAAATAAAGAAAACATTGAATATTTTTGACTGCAAAGTATTAGATCACATAATCCTAACAGAAACGGATTATTATTCATTTGCTGATAACAATATTTTTTAAACCATAAATTCATAACATAAAGGAATTAATAAAAAGAGCTTAAAACAGTCTTTACTTACACCTGTATTTACACCTGAAAAAAACAAACCCAGTAATTACAATACTTACTGGGTTTTTTTGTGGAGTCGGAGACAACGACGAGAATTTCAACTTTATAGTGTTTATAAGCCTTCTGAAAGAGGCTGTTTTTAGGGGTCACCGAATTGGTCTCGATTTAACAAACTTTAACATTTGGGTTTGTATTTGAATATCAAATTGACTTATAATAGGTCAATGAATACCAATATGAAGTGTTTGATTTTGACGTGCTTGAGGTTTCTATGTGTACGTTTTTTTGTTCTTTTACTTCGGTGAAGAGGTACAGAACGAAAATGATTTTATAGTAACGATTCTGATTCTCAATTTGGCACTGGAACTAAAATAAAGATAGAGTTCAGTTGTAAGTTTAATCCAATATTCAAAAGTTTGTTTAATTGGAGGTATAGATTACAATAAACTATCCATAATTTCAACTTTGTAAGTGTTTAGGGGGGCGAAAATTTGTAAGAAATTAAAATTGGTTTCATTCGTCTGGAGGTGAAATATAAAAGTTTGATTTTATAGTTAATAAAGTAGATAGATTTTGAGTTTAGACCATACGAAGCTTTAAGTATGGACTTTAAATGTTATAATAAACTCCACGCTGAAACTGATTTATAACAGCATTAACGGAGTAAACTTTCAGGACAATACAGTAATAGGCGAATTAAAGAAATGATTTTCAATTTGAATTTCTAGAACCTATACTTTCTCTTAATAATTAGTAAAAAATCTCTTAGCTTTAAGATGCCTTTTTTTGTTTTGGTAGGATATAGATACAACATTTTCATAAGATCATTTGTAACAAAGTTATTGATATAGTACTTAATAATACTATTTTATTTATATTTAGAACAGAAACGATTCTTAATAAATAAATTAACTTATAATTCCATGATATATTGCAATACTCCAAAGACATTTCAAAGTACCCTTCATCAATAGTAAAACATTTACATCAGATTTATTATTATTCAAAAATTGCTTACGATCATAAATATGATAATGTCCCTCATAAAGTTTTAAACGATATTAGAAAGTCTCATGAAATTTTTGTAGATAAATCGAAAGATTCCTTAACTAATAGTTTTGATATTATATGGAATTTTATGGAAGAGATGTCATTAGTTAAAGATTATCGTTTTTTTGGTGAAATACATATTTTTCGTCCAACATATCCCTATCTAAGTAGTAAGCATTTTTTGTTTAAGCCAAATGTCAAAAAAGAAAACTTAGATGCTAAGTTTGATATATCTATCAATTATGGAACTATATATATAGTCAATGTTATTGCCTATGTTTTTTCTGCTGTCATCATGAATTGTATTTCTGTTTCACGTTTTTCTGATATTTTATATAAATTACAAAACTGGTATCAATATTTACATAGGATTAGTATTGGGGAACTACAATCAGAATTGGAACTTTATGAAAAAGAGTTAAAAAAAATAACTTTACCTCCTCGTCTTCCTACCCTTATCGTCCCGGAGATATGTAATCTTGAACAGGAATATTTTGCATTTCTATTTAGGGAGTTAATATGGGGATTTCTCATTGGTCATGAAGTATGTCATTCTTTAACCATGGAAAGCCTTCAAGTGGATAAGTTAAATAAAATTTACAAATTAGTAGATCTTTTTCTTTATCCATCAATTAATTTTGATAACAAAGAAAAATGGAAAGAAGAGTTAATTTGTGATTCATTTGGTTTAGCTTCTGCTTCGTTATTGATAGAGGAAAATTATAATTTTAAAAAATCCTTTTTTAATTGTATAGAGAGGTTAAATTTACCAAAGAACCTTATCCATTCTGCTCCATATTTAGCTGCACAAGCATTTATGATTGGTTTACAAGAGATACGAATCAATAAAAGTATCTACCTTGAAGAAGATGAATTTAATTCATCACATCCTAGTTATAATACACGCCGTAAATTTTTACGAGATATTAATTTAATGAGTTCAGATACTTACCCTCTCTATGAATTTTCAATAAAAGAAGATTCCATAGGTATCATTAAAAGTTAGTTATTAAATGGTAATTTATAAATCACTCCAAGTTGTTTTGCATAATTTATTCAACCCTTGCTTTACAACTATAAGAGAGACAATGGAGGTGGGGACGGCAATTTTAATGTCTGTCGATGCTTCTATAATTTCTTTTAAATAAAGTGCTAAAATAGGGATTTCCATATTTTCGTTCTTAGTAAAAAGATAGATGGATTTTGTACAAATAATCTTAGCTAGATTCTTTTCATTTTTTTTTAACCAGACCTTACCTCTTAGGATTAGTTGTTCTGCTCCTTCAGAAATAAACGAATCGTCTAATTCTTTACCTATTAATTCATAAAGTTCATCTTCACTTTTATTTATTAGATCATTGATTTTATAATCATTTTTTTTGCTATCCATAAGTATGTGTTTTTAGTTATGTCTTATCTAAATATTTAGTTTTCATTAGTCTTCTCTTGTATTAGAAATTATAACATTAAGTAAGGGACTTATACTTAAATAATTAAATGCTTTTTAGGTAAACGGTTAAATATACGTTAAGAGTTTAAGTTAGCCAAAAGTCTGAGTAACTTAATTCAGTATTGTTTTGATGGCGTTTTTTATAGCTCTGGAGGTGTAGGGTATTGATTATAGTTTCAGATAAAAATTCAATTTTACAGACCTCAGGTTTTATATAGATGTTTGGTTTTTAGGTTATCGAGACATTCATTTTTACAGCTTTATAAAAATAGTTCGTTATATACTTTTCATTTAAAAAAACAATCCGATCTTCCCAAACCTTAACAAAAACCTCCTGAACCACATCTTTAGAGATTTCCCAATCATTGAGATACTTGTTTGCAAACACACATAGTTGCGGATATAAGTATTCAAAAAAGCTCTTATAACTTTTAAGGGTGAAGTCATTTTTATTCTCGCTCATAATTATGAATAATTTTTGGGGCTACCAACCTGCATTTACAATCTCATTTACTTTAGCGGACAACGCTAGATTGTTAAAAATCATATCAATAGGAATCAATTCCCTATTGTTAAAATAGTCCTTAGGAAAAAAGGAAAAGAACCCGTCAAATTTTTTATTAAATAAAAGACACGTATCCGAATTACAAGATAGACCAGTGTATATAATACCAATAACCCTTAAGCCTAATTTGCAATGTACTTTAACTTCATTAGTTAGGTTAGATCTGTCAAGCAACTCGCTTAAGATAGGTTCAGTGGCAAAATATAGACGAGTCAAGGTATATGGAACAGTTGGAGTTTTTGCGTTTTCCATGAATTAAATTTTAAGATTTTACGTGTATGCTTGTAACTGCGCACCAAAAGGCAGCAGGAAATAAAATAGAGCATTCTTATGTTAGGTTAAAGGATGCCTATTTTATATAAGTTCTACAAAGTTGAAGTTTCTTTAAAATGAGATAAATACCCCATTAAACCTTTTATGTGTGGAAACAAAAAAGGCGTGGAACTCAACTTATCACATTATAGGCACTAGTATACCCAACCACGATAAGAGAGCTCACGCCTAGGTCGTGAGCGAATCTACTTATTATCTCGTGGTTTTTAAAATTACTAGTTTTATAATGCGAGACTCAAAGCAATTGCTTCCAGTTTTTTATCAGAAGTATTGCAAATATATGATATCAGTAACAAATATAACAAAATATTCCTTTGTTCGGACAGTTATCCGAATTAATTCAAGTTTTAACACCTTATTTTGCTTTAATGGAAAGAGTGAATAGGTTAATATGTAAGTATATATCAGAAGAATGGATTAGTAAATCTAAGTCTAAAAACGCATTTGCTTTAGATCATAACATTGACGAAAAGACGGTTAGACGAATTATAAGTGATAAGAAATATGCTATGCAGATTGAAACATTAAATAAAATCTGCGAAGCTCAAAATATTAAACTTTCAGAATTTTTTAAAAAAGTTGAAGATAAGTATTTATAAAAAATAATTTGTGTTTTTTACACACTACTATTTCCTAAAACTTAAAAGACATCAAAAAAAACGCTTTATTACAAATACCTTTGACTATACTTGTTTAAGCCTTCAATAGTATCCTTTTTTGACAGCAAAATAACAACATTTAGAAGTTATACGACTGCATAATCAGGCTCCCTTCGTCTACGCTCAGGGTAAACTCACTCGCTCTTTTTATAAGTCTTACTAATTCTAAATATTGAACCCAGACAGCAAGAAAAAAAGGTAACAGTGATAGTTCTATGGGAAGTAAATGATATGGAAAAACTATATGTTATTTCTTAGTTGTCATTTTTTATTTAGATAAATTCTACTAATAAGAAAATAGAAAAGGAAAACGCTCAAGATATAATAAGTAAATGTTTTTGTTTTTCGGTAATTATAAAGGTGTGAATTTATTTATTTTTATAAATGAATTATTCATATTCAGTATTCGAATATGGAATATATTTGTTTAAGTAGTTGACATTACTGTTTAAAATTGTTATTATTGCATATTCGAATATGGAATATTTTTAAAATGAAAGTGAAACAACAAATAATGAGCCCTCATGATATTGTAGTATTGTTAAAAATAATAAGCTATAATAATACACCTTGGTTACAGCAACAAATGGCTGAAGACTTACATATTAGTCAATCAGAAATTAGTAAATCTTTAGTGAGATGCAAATTCGCTGCCTTATTAGATTCTACTGGTAAAAAAGTATTTAAAATAGGCTTATTAGAATTTTTACAATATGGTATTAAATATGTGTTTCCAGAACAACCAGGAGCTATTGTTAGAGGCGTAGCAACAGCGCATTCGGCAAAGCCATTAAGCAATATCATTTCAAGTGAAATGCATTACGTATGGCCTTCTGGGAAAGGCAAAACAAGAGGCCAAGCTATTACTCCTTTATATCCGTCGGTTATAGATGCAGTAAAAAATGATGAACAACTATATGAATTACTAGCGCTAGTAGATGCAATAAGAGTTGGGAGAGCAAGAGAAAAAGAAATTGCCATTAAAGAACTAAAAGGTAGGATTTTAAATGAAGACACAAAATTTGATGGAAGTTGGCTATGGTAGTTATAAAAATTACTAAATGAAAAATAAAATTATAAATATAGCTACGGTTGTAGAAGTTGCTAAAGGATTAAAGGAGTTAAAAGAAAAAATGATTTTTGTAGGAGGTGCTGTTGTAAGTCTATATACAGATGATCCATCCGCAGATGAAATACGACCTACAGGAGATGTGGATTTAGCTATTAATCTTATTAATTATTCGGCTTGGGCGCAGATGCAAGAAAGACTAGCAAATCTTGGGTTTTGTCCAGATCCTGAAGGACATGCTATTTGTAGTTATCTTTATAAAGGTATTTCGGTAGATATTATGCCCTCGGAAGATGGCCCTATTGGTTCCGCTAACAGATGGTATCAAGAGTGGTTTAAAAACTTGTGGACTAAGGAAATTGAAGGAACGACTATTAGTATTCTTTCTGCTCCTTGTTTTTTGGCAACAAAATTTGAGGCTTTTAAAAATAGAGGAACTGATTATAGGACTAGTCATGATTTTGAAGATATCGTTTATGTCTTGGATAACAGAACAACGATAGTTGAAGAGATACAAAAAGAAACAGAAGGTATTCAGCAGTTTTTAAAAGAAGAATTAAATAAAGTTTATACGAGTGCCACATTTACTGAGATAATTTCTTGTCATATTCATCCACTTATTTTAGAGGATAGACTACCAATTATAACCGAAAAAATTGTGAATATAGTTAGCGACTAAAAAAGAGCTCTATATCAAAATAGAAAGTATTCCCATATAAAAATTGTAATTAAATCTGTTAAAAAAACGGCTTGTAAATTCTAATATAAAAAGTGTGTAAACAGAACTAAGGGGGAATAGCAAGAGGATAACACGCTGCGCGATGTTATAATCATCCATTAATTTATTTAAAATACTGATATTCAGTTAATTATATCGAATTTTGGTATTGCTCGAAAAATCAAAATTGCACTAAAAAATGATAAAAGCTTCCTTATCCCTTGTAAACAGTAGAATGTATTATCCTAATTATTAAAAATCAGAGCCATGAGTAAAAATTTTTCAAGAATCAATTTTCACAATGAAACCGTCGAAAGATTTAAGAATTTTGCCTTGAGTAATAATGAAAATTATACCGAGACGATGGAAGTCATGTTAGACTTTTTTGAAAAGAACCAAATCAATCCATTCGTTCCTTTTGACAATAGTGTGAATAGTTTAACCATATTAATCAATAAAAGAATGGATGCTGTTGAAAGCATTCTACGAGAGATTGAGAATCGTGATCTAATACCAACAAGACAAATGCTCGAAAGTCTTTTTGTTAAGCAAGAACCCAAAAAGCCTAGATACGTTGCGATACATCTAGGTAAGTGAGGTTGAAAAGGTAAGATTAACATTTATGGTTAAAATTACCCCAAAGACACTTCATAGGTTTGTTTGGTAGATGTTGGGGCTTGCAGCGCTACGCTTGCTAAATCCTACATCTGATTGAAATGTTTTATACCTACAAGGGTATAATATTGAATTAAAACAATAAATTATACCTAAAAAGGTATAAAAGCAATAGCTTGTTATCTAGTAAAAGTGTATCTGATTTTTGTCAGTTGTTGGAGAATTTTGTCAAGCCAAAGCTTGACGGAATTTGTAGAGCAAGAGGGTAGCGCGCTGAAGCGGCTCTACGTTTTTCATTTGCTTCGCAAAGGACTGAAAACAAAGGGGTTTTCAGGTATTGTTAAAATATGGACAAATTAAAAGTTTGGCGCAAACCGAGCCTAAAGCCTTGAAAACACTATAAAAGTTTGGCGTAAAATGATTGTAAAATGAAGATGTTAATGTTGATAAAAACAAAAAAAGAGAACAATAAAAAAAAAATTTAAACGTTTAGTTTTATAACATTTTATTTTGTTTAAAGTAGTTTTTAAAAAGGGTTCACTACTTGTCCAGAGCTTGTCCACTGCTTGTACCACAACTTGTCTATTACTTGTCTCAAATTTGGGACACTTGATTCTAAAATGAATCAAAGATCATCAATTTTTAGTATTTATCTCTTTGTTTGGAACTTGGTTTTTTAATTTTTCCTCAAGTGTTTTCATATCGTCACTCACTTTACGATCTACTATTTTTGCGTAATGTTGCGTTGTTCTCAACGATTTATGACCAAGCATTTTACTGACGGTTTCGATAGGGACACCATTAGTTAAAGTAATGGTAGTTGCAAAAGTATGACGCGCCAAATGCGTGGTCAATGGTTTTGTTATGCCACAAAGCATTGCTATTTCCTTTAAATAAGCATTCGATTTCTGATTACTGAACACAGGAATCAATCTTTCACTTTTTATAACATGCGGATGATAGGCATAACGATTTAAAATCTCCTTCGCTATGGGTAACAATGGAATACTACTTCGTGTATTCGTTTTGGTTCGTTTGATATTTATCCATTGTTTACCGTCAATGCCAATGGTAATATCTGATTTTGATAGTTTCTCAACATCAGAATAGGCGAGACCTGTGTAGCAATAAAACACAAACATATCTCTAACCACTTTCAGCCTATCAAAATGCAATTCTTTCGTGTATAGTGTGTCTATTTCGTCAGAAGTTAGATATTCGCGTTCTACAGCTTCAAATTGCACTTTGTAATTGTAAAACGGATCTCTATCCATCCATTGATTTGCTAAAGCAATGCGAATTATCTTTTTGAAGTTATTAATATATTTTAATGCCGAATTATGATTGCACTTTCTAGTCGTTTTTAAAAAGAACTCAAATTTGGTTATAAATCGGTAATCAATGTCTTTAAGTTTATAATCTTCGAGGTTATATTCTTCTTCAATAAATTGTTTCACATGGTCATAACATGTCCAATAACGTTTAGCAGTACTAACAGAAATATCTTTTCCTGCTAATAAATCGGTTTTTTCATTATGTTCTTTAAAAATTTGAAGAATAAATCTAACCTTTTTACCACCTCCTTTTAATAGGTTCATTATTGATTTTGAAGATACGATTTGATCTTCATCAACTAACCTTTGGTGAATTTTATGAAGCTTATGTTTCAGGTTATTTATGTGATTGTTTGTTTCAGCAGCTTCACGATTTGTACCCATAACTTTTTGTGACTTTTTACTCCAAAATTTTGGCTCAACTCTTCTGCTAATACTATATTCAATACGTTTATTGTTAACTCGTTAGCCGTAAATAAATAGGTGCTAATCCTTTATTGTTAATCTTAGAATTGACAAGATGAAAATGAATAGAAAAGTCTGTTTCCATAAAAGTATAAATTTTAGGTCTCGCTAAAGCACTTAAAAGTAGCGAATTAATACCTAAAAACCTAATGTTTTAATTTTGTAAATGATTGAAAAACAGTAAAATATAACACTTGGCGAGACCTATTCTAAAAATCTAAAAGGGGTCACCGAATTGGTCTCGATTAGGATGATTTTATATGATATTATTTGAAATTGAATAAAATTTAAAACCCTGTAAATCATAAATTTACAGGGTTTTTTGATGAGTTTTGATACTCAATAAGTGGAGTCGGAGAGAATCGAACTCTCGTCCAAACAAGTAACCAAAGAGCTTTCTACACGTTTATTCTTTTCTTGGATTTTCGATTATAAGCTGGTTAAAGACAACCTACTTATAACTTATCTTTTTTAGTTTCGAAAGGGCATCAAAGCACTACCCAATCTATGTTAACATTTACGATGCCTCTAATTCCGATAAATATCGGAAGAACGCCGTTAACAAAGGCTTTCCGGAGACATAAAGCTTGTACACCTTGTGTACCTAGGCTAATCCTACTATAATTCGGATTAAGCAGCTAAAGCGTAATTATTTTCGCCGTTTAAAGTTTGACCTAGCCTTTAACGTGTTTCAATGTCATTACACGACGTGCTTACCGTTCAATTAATCTCGCTGTCAAAACCAGTCGACCCCATAATTAATTTAATCACTTCTAGTAATCCCAATTTTTTATCGGAATTGTGTAGAGAAGTGTGCATTAACCTTCATCTCTTTGTTACATTCAAGATGAAGAGTTAAGTTTTATGCATCATTTAATATGTTTCAATATCAAATTAACGAATCTAAACATTTTGATAAAAATCCCTTTAAAGGAACTCAATTAATGTTTAAAACCTTAAGCGGGAAGCAAAGGTACCAAAAAGTTTGTATAACCATACAAATCCTCTTATTTTAGCGCAAAAATTATTCCAGTATTCTGCCCTCAGTTTGAAAAAGTAGTAGTAAAAGATATAAGTGATTAAACGAATGGATATTAAATTTTCTATTATAAAAGAACGAAAAAATCCGCCGGACAGACGAGTGGTATTTTCTCCACTAAAACTAGTTGAAGCACAAAATAAATTTTTAGGAGCAAAATTTAAAGTAGAATCTAGCGATATTCGGGTGTTTTCTGATAAGGAATATAAAGCATCAGGGATTGAAGTTGTAAATGATGTAAGTGATTGCGATGTAATGATTGGTGTAAAAGAAGTGCCGATTGAAAATTTAATACCAAATAAAAAATACTTTTTCTTTTCACATACTATAAAAAAGCAATCTTATAATAGAAAACTTTTAAAAGCCGTTTTAGAAAAAAACATAGAATTATATGATCACGAAACCATAATAGGTAGTAACGGGTTTCGCCTCATAGGGTTTGGTTATTATGCAGGGTTGGTAGGAGCTTATAACGGTATTAGAGCTTTAGGATTAAGAGAAGCCTTATTTAATTTACCAAAAGTAGAAAGTCTTGCAGATTTAAAAGCCGTAAAAGCGGCGTTAGATAAAATACAGTTACCTAATATTAAAATATTACTTTCTGGTACAGGGAAAGTAGCACGAGGAGCAAAAGAAATTCTCGATCATTTAAAAATAAAGCAAGTTAGCGACGCTTTGTATTTAACAACTAAATTCACCGAACCGGTTTATTGTTTAGTAGATGTTATGGAATATAACAAGCGTAAAGATGGCAAAGTAGGTAATGCAGAAGAGTTTTATAAAGATGCAACAGGGTACGAAAGTAATTTCATGCCTTATGCTAAAGAAACCGATTTTTTTATAGCAGGCCATTTTTATGGTACCGGAGCTCCTTATTTATTTACAAGAGAAGATACTAAATCACCAAACTTTAATATAAATTTAGTAGCAGATATTAGTTGTGATGTAGATGGCCCTGTGGCTTCTACATTAAGAGCATCTACCATTGCAGAGCCATTTTATGGTTATGACCCAGAATCTGAAAGTGAGGTTGCTTATAATGCAAAAGATGCTATTACAGTTATGGCAGTAGATAATTTACCTTGTGAGCTTCCTAAGGATGCTAGCGAAGGTTTTGGAGAACAATTTCTCCAACACGTTATTCCAGCGTTTTTTAATAATGACGCTGATGGTGTTTTAGAACGTGCCAGAATAACGCAAAACGGAAAATTAACAGAACGGTTTTCTTATTTGCAAAATTATGTGAACGGTAAGGAGTGATTTTAATTACAAAATGATATGATGACTAAAACCGCGTTAGTTACAGGTGCTGCTTCGGGACTAGGATATGAATTAGCTTTTTTGCTTATCAAAGATGGATTTGACCTTATTTTAGTTGATAAAGACGCCCCAAAGTTAAAAGAGGTAAAACAGCTTTTTAAAGAGTTTAAAAATGAGGTTAAATTATTAACCAAAGATTTAAGTAAGCCTAATATTGCCCAAGAGATTTATGATGAAGTTAAATTACCTATAGATGTATTAGTAAATAATGCAGGTTTTGGATTATTTGGCACCTTTGCAAATACAGATTGGAAGCGTGAGTCTGATATGCTTCATCTTCATGTTTTAACTACAACACATTTAACAAAATTGGTTTTGCCAGAAATGATTTCCAGAAAATCTGGTAGAATTTTAAATATTTCGTCTTTAGCAGCATTTCAACCAGGCCCATTAATGTCGATGTATTATGCATCGAAATCTTATATTTTATCTTTTTCTGAAGCTATAGCTAACGAGCTAAAAGGAACAGGGGTAACCGTTACGGCTCTTTGTCCGGGTCCTACCAAAACGCTATTTCAGGAAACAGTTTCTAGTGATTGTTCTGAAAATAAAATTAGTTTTAATATGGCTTGCCCAGTGGCTGTTGCATTGTATGGCTATAATGCTATGAAAAAAGGAAAAACAGTTGCAATTCCAGGTGCTTTTAATAAGTTTTTATCCACAATACCGCGTTTTGTTCCAAGAAATATGGCAACAAGAATAGTAAGGAATATTCAGGAAAAGAACCGTGGAGAATAATCCGTTTTAACGGGTTTCAAGATTTATATAATACTTTAAACACCCAATACCCACTACTTAAAAAAATCCCGAATAAAAAAGTGAACAACCAAGCTTCTAAATGTTGATTTGGGTGCAAAATGATATTAAATATATCGTTAAATAAACCCGAAGGCTTTTGAAGAATTTCCCAAGAATTATAGCGTAAAAATCTCCCTAAATAAACTCCAAATCCACTAAGAAAAAGAACAAAGATTATAACAAAATTTGTTTTTTTTCTATTCATATATTGACTTAATAGTGTCTCTATATCTAATAGAGATAATGAGAACATTAGCAATCCGTTAAATGCAAAAGAGCTAACCACAAGTACATCTAGCCATAATAAGTGGTCTGGACTAATTTTTAAATGAAGTAAGTCTGTAATAATATAAGGCGCATTAGGTAAAAAAAGCAGCCATACGCTAAACCATACTACAAACCATATTTTATTAAGTTTTGGGGAGCTTACTAAATAGGTTGTAATGGCATAAGGAATGGCTGCCAAAAACAAATTCCAAACTAAAAACAAGTAGAAAAAGGAATGTGTTAATTTCATTCTAATCATGAGTAATACAATACTTAAAGAGATTGTGATACTTATTAGAGAAAAAATTTTAAATCGAGTAAATAGGAGTGTTTTTATAGTGTTCATAGGTTATTTGTTTTTTTAAGATTGAATTTGACTGTACTATATTCAATAATTAAAACCGTAATAATTCCTAGAGTATAAGCTATCAAGTCTGAAACATGAAATGTACTACCAAGAATAAGTTTTAATAAATGGTTATTATTTAGGCTTAGTATTTCTAATATGTTTATTAACTGTAATAATTCTATTATATAAGAGAATATTAAAACTGGAATTGCGATTATAATTGGAATCGCTTTGATGAAACTTTTAATAAAACAATAAAGTAATATCACAACTAGATAATCACCAAAAGTGTAGCGTATAAAACCATCTTTTAAGTAGATGGCTATTAAGATTTCAATTACAAATATGACTAATGAAATCATTAAATATTTTTTGTTGAATTGCAATGTCATTTTATATCTATTTTTTTGCCTAAAAATTTAGGTTGTACGTTAAAAAGGATATCGATTGATGCTTTAGTTCTTGCTATATACTCTCTTAATTTAGTTTTTATACCATACCGTCCTTTTACATCCTTAGCATTATATCCAATGGCATTGATTTTAAGGTTTTTAGCCAGATATATGGCACGTTCATTATGAAATTTTTGAGAAACAATAGTTATAGAGTTTTGCCCGAATATTTCTTTTGCTCTTATTATCGAATCTAATGTTCTAAACCCTGCATAATCAAGGAATATTTTATTTTCTGGAATTCCTTTTTTTACCAAGTCTTTTTTGAAATCTGTAGGTTCATCATAGTCTTTTCTTCCATTATCTCCACTAATTAAAATGAATTCTATTTTACCTGATTTGTAAAGTTGATAGGCGGCTTCTAATCTATATTTATAATAAAGGTTTATATTTCCATTTGACACAAACTTACTGGCTCCCAAAACTAGTCCGACTTTGTTTTTGGGAATCGTTGATATGTCTTTATATGTGAAGCTTTTAGCTTGGTGTACGACCCAGACATTTATGATTATTATATAAATTATTAGTAAGAGCACTAATCGAGCAATTCTTTTTAAATGTTTCATATTAATTATTTTGTTTTTCATTGTCTTTTGCCAACCAAACCCACGATTGCATGGTTGTAAAGAATGCTGAAACAAAAAAGCTAATAGCAAATATTGATTCAACTATTCCGTATAAACACAAGCTAAAACTGACTATAGCATAAAACGGAAAGTATTTTTTGAAAATGATTCTATTTCTACCGTCAAATTCATCAACCAACTCACCTCTTCTAACCCAAAAGAAAGGAACAATGGTTAAAAATATAGTAATGGCACAACAAATAGAAATTGGTATCATAGATAGAAAAACCAAGGGTATCATATAGTTTTGAAAACCTTGAGACATAATAACAATCCAAAATATACAAGTTGCCAGAACAGTTGATTTGAAAATAACAGAAGAAATATTCATCAGTCTTTATTTAATTTAAAATTATCATATTGAATTTCTTGCCATTTCTTGCTTTCTAATTCAATTAAATAAGCTTTATATTTTTTTTCAATTAAAGATTTTCTTTCGGCTGTTAGGTTATTTTTATCAGCATAATTTTTAAGAAGAAATGTATTATTGTCAGATAGATCTAATAGATAATTAAAATCCATAGATTGGGCATAATTCAGGTTATAGTGAGTAATGTAATTGTCCCAATTAATAGTGCTTGATATAATTAAAATCGTAAAGGCCGTTAATGTATTTACTCTAAATAAATACCAAAAGTTTTTTATCTGTTTTACTTTAATTAAAGTAGTGAGCAAACCTATTATAGTAAGTAATAAGTAAATTAAAACGCCTATTCGTTTATATGTAAAGCCAAAATAATAGATATATTGGCAATCTTTTATTACAATATTAATTATTAATAGTAGGTTAAGTACTATCCAAACATACGTCACTGTTTTAAGGTTTTTATTGCCTTTATAAAAATTTAAATCTCCTCTAAAAAAATATAGTATAATTATTATAGCAATAAGAATAGAAGCTATTAAGGTATTTATGCCATTGTGAACTTGATTTGAAATGGCAGAAGCTCTTAAATCGTTGGTAGAAATTAAGTATGTAATATCAGTAATTAGAAAAATAACAATGAGTACATTTAGAAGTGCAATTAAAATGAAACCTAATTGATTTTCTTTTTTTATTTTTTCAACAATAAAATCTCTTTCTCTACTTAAAGAGTTTCCATTATTTAAATCGTAAGTGGTTGCTGGATCAACTATTACAGGTTTGGAAATATTACTCAATAAATAATAACCAAGAACAGAAAATAATAACCATTGAATATTAATAAATCCAAAATCAATTTTAGAAATTAATTCACTAAACATAGGGTTTCCGTTTTTATACAGCGCGATAAAAATTATAACGGTAATTAATGGAATACCTATTATTTTTATTAAATGCAGATAATCGGTTTTTTGTTTTGGAGTTACTTTCTCATCTTTTTCAGTAGTATTAAAGTTTCGATGAAAGAACGCTGCTATTGATGTATAAAGCCCATTTAACCAATTTACATAAACAGATGAACCTTGTTTAGATACATTCCCAATTAATGTTAAAAAGGCTACGACGTAAGCGACTATTGTTAAGATGGATCTGAAAAAAAATATGGTGATAGCAGTTATAATAAATACAATACTAAATATGATCGTACTTTTTTTCTTAAATAAATCTTTATTATAAATTGCGAGTATAATAATTGTAAGTAAACTAAATAAACTCAGGTTTAAACCAATGTCTTGTTGGTAAAAAAATATGCTGAATAAAAAGGCTCCGATTAATAAGGGTATGTTTTTCATTTTATATTAAATTATGGATGACTATTTGGTAGTATAGAAATGCAATAGGAATATTTAGAAGTATAATACCTATAGATTTTATAGTTTCTAATTTTTGTTTACTTAAGAACAGTGTAAATAATAGAATAATAAAGACTAAGGAATTAACTATAATGGCTACCTTAACATAATTAAAACCGATTACGGTTACGGTGCTTAAACCTTTATTTATTGCTTGTAATAGGAATAAAATAGTTCCTATGCTAAATGATATCAATGCTATTGTTCTTGATGTTTTAAATGTGTTCATTTAAGTTTTTATTAATGCGTTAATTTGTGATTTTGAGAATATAACCTGTCTAAAATCATGTATGGAAATCATTAGTAATTCTTTATAATCGAAATGATGAAATGAGTTGGCATTTCTACCAATACAGTATGATTTATAGTAATATTTGTAATAGTCTGGTAAAATAATGGTACCTAGTATGATAGCTCCATAGAGATAAGGGCTCCTTTTTCCATTCCCGAAACATAAATATTGTAAGGCGATTTCGTCTTCAACTTTGGTTCCGTAACCTGTTAAAGTATGATAGGCGTCATGTCTTTCAACTTTTGAAATTAATTCAAAATTGTTTTTATCTAGAAAAAGCCCAAGGTGTTTACCGAAAGAGTTTTCGGGGTAGGATAGTAATTGCTTTCTATTAATCCCCCAAGCTTTGTGGTTCTTGAAAAGATTTGTGTAAATCTTTTTAGACTTTTCAAATAACCATTCTATAAGTTTTTTTCTTGTATTCATTGTAAAAGTACTTTGTATTTCAAAGTAAATAATTAAAAAAATATTTATTTTTTACTAATTAATTTTTCGAGTGCGTCAATGTGTTTTTTAAATTCGGCTGCTCCTAATTTGGTTGTGCTATAGCGCGTATTAGGCTTTCTGCCAATAAATTGTTTTTCAACCTTAATATATTCAGCTTTTTCAAGCGCTTTTGTATGGCTTGCTAAGTTACCATCTGTAGCACCCAATAACTCTTTTAACATATTAAAATCGGCATATTCGTTTACCATTAAAATAGACATAATGCCTAATCTAATTCTATGATCAAATACTTTATTTATGTTGGTTATTATACTCATAATTATCATTCCCGCGACCTGTGCTGAACTTGTTTTCAGTAAGGCGGGAATCTTTTTTTACTTTAGTAAGTCGCTAAAAACTGCGACTGCACACTGTTTACTTTTTAACATCATACTTAAAATGCATCCAAGTTCCATAAATAATATGCATGATTCCAAAGCCTAAAACCCAAAGCCAAAATCCATATCCTGGAAACCATGCGCAAATTAAGCCTAAAATAATTTGTATAAAACCTAAATAACGAATATCTCCTATACTATACTTAGAAGCATTTACCAAGGCTAACCCATAAAACAAAAGCATGAGCGCTCCAGTCTGACCATATTTTTGTTGATTTAGTATAATTAATATATAAATACCTCCAACAACTAATGGAATTAAAAAATTTATGACTAAACGGCGTGAAGAGGTGTCCCAAATATTAGCACCACTTTTTTTTGCTTTTCTTGTTGTTAAAATGATTCCTGTAATAGCACTTAAAAAAGCAACTAAGAACAAATCTAGCATCACTAATCTAAATATTTTTCCATCAAGTAATAAAGTACCGTAACTATATTCTATTACCAACCAATAAGCAACAGCCGCTCCAATGAGTGAATAAACCCCTGCTAAAATACCTGATAAACCACTAAGCGATATAAAACGTGAGGATTTATTCATTAAATCTTTAATCTCGCTTATGTCTTTTAAATAATCTTTTGATTCCATATAAAAGTACTTTGAAATACAAAGTTAATATAATTTTTATAAATTCCAATTAATCGGAAAGGTAAAAGGCTAAATTCATCAGATTTCTGTTTTAGAATTTAGCCTTTGTTTTAATTTTATAAGATTAACAATTTATGATTGGGCAAGTTTAATCATTATATCTAACTCCGTAATCGAACCTTTTCCCCCTACGGATTTAAATTTAATTTTGCCGTCGCTACCTATGATTATTTTTGTAGGAATGCCACTTACTTTATACGCATCTGCTAGAAAAAATTTATTACTGCCTTCTTTGATCGGGTTGTCAAGTAATACTTGAAAATTATAATTGTTCTTTTTAATAAAATCTTGAGCATTTTTTCTTCTAACACCTTCATCGCCTTTTTCCCATGTGTCAACAAACAAAAACTTTACATTAGTATTTTTGTATTTGTTCACTGCGGTTTGCATTGACGGAAATGAAGCTTTACATGGTCCGCACCATGTTGCCCAAAAGTCTAAAATTATTACTTGTCCTTTTAAACTACTTAAACTTACTGTATTGCCGTCTAAATCATTTAATGTAAATTGAGATGCTTCTTCATTTAATATTTTCTTTTTAAATTTTTCAAAGATTAATTTTTCATGTTTTTTTTCTAATTTAGAAACAATAGCATTTAATCCTTCTTCAGACCCTTTGTTTTCAATATAAGCTTGTCTATAATATTCTTTAACTTTATTATCTCCACATCCCTTATTCAAAAATCTAAGCGCTTCTTTTTCTGCTTTATTATATTGTTTATCTGCTATTAGAAATTCAAGAAGTCTAGAGTTCATATTTTGTGGATCTCCATTACCATCAACAAGTTCTCGTGTTATTTCTTCTTGATATTTTATTGCATCTTTAATATGCCCTTGTTTAAAGAGGATTAGGGCATAAGTATCTGCATACATGGTATAATTACTTTTAAGATTTTTTAAATATTGCTTTACAGTTAAGTAGTCGGATTTAGATGTTAGATTGTTTTTTGAATTTTGTACAATATCCAATGCATTTTTTGAAAGCTTTTCTGCAAAGTCTAGATCTTTTCCCTTAAGAGCTAAATTCCAGGCAACATTATTGTATAGACTAGCTTTTGATCTTTTATTGGATATTTGATTGGTATATTTAAAAAAGCCATCGGTGTTATTATTTCCTTTTTCAACATTAGCTAATGTTCGTAACATATAATCATCAGGCTTTTTATATGTAGCTACATAATTTTTGTAGATTTCTTTTTTCTTCAACGGATCTTTTTCTTTAAAGAAATCCCGTAACATTTTGCTTTTTGCAGCGTTTCCATCAGGGAATTTTTTTACAGCGATGTTGTTAATTGAATCTGCTTTATTTCTTTTTTCTGCAAGATCGTAAAGCAAGGATAGAGTTGTATAATCCTCTTGGTTTAAACCCTCTTTCTTTTCATAATCAATAGTTTGTTTTTTTATAATTTCTTTAGCTTTTTCTTTATCATTCCTATTAACTGCTAATAAATAAGATGTGTTTAATTTGGGAAAATGAGCCATATCTTTTTCGATTAAAGCTAATGCCTCACTTATGTCTTTTTCTAAACCATGTTGCTTGCCTTTGTTTAAATAGTAAAATCCTTGGCTTAAATGACTGCCTAAAATAATTTCGTCCTTATTGTTATATATAGGAAAAATATATCCTTTTTTATTGTTGTTATCTGTTTTATCTTTGGTGCTAAATGTGAAGGCTATAGCAGTTGCAGAGTCAGGAACTATGATACTGCTTTCATAGATGTTTTTGGTATTAACAAAATTAATATCTGTTGGATAAAACTTGTTCTGGACAGCATAGTAAAAAACACCTTCTAAAGGTTCGTCGATAAGCAGAATACTGTCATTTTTTGAGTACTTGATGACAAGACTATCACCTTGTTTTGGGGTTTCTTTTGATAGATGTAATGCGCCTAGATGTATTCCTTTATCAGCATTATTTTCCATACAAGAAAAAGATAAAAGTAAAATTGAAATAATAAAAAAATGTAAATGTGTTGATTTCATAATAAAGTTTTTTGATTGATTTTCAAATATATACATCAAAAATTGTTCCTTATGTTAAATTTATAAAAAAATGTATGAAACCCGTAGACGAATATTTTATAAATCAAAAAGAACCCTATCAATCTATTATGCTTTATATTAGAAGTGTTATACTCAATACACTTCCGGAAGTAGAAGAGAAGTATAGTTATAGAATTCCATTTTATAATATTGGTAAAAAGCCTATGGTTTATTTAAATATTTTAAAAGGTAAAGACTATGTAGATGTAGCTTTTGTTCAAGGTATTTTATTAGAAAAGCAATTTCCAGTTTTAAAGAACGATAATAAACGAAAGCAAGTGCGCTCTATTAAGTTAAAAAGGATTGAAGATTTAGATCACGAAAATTTTGTGGCACTCTTATATGAAGCCGCAAACTTATTAAGTAAAAGTAAAAAAGCTTGGTTTATTGATAAATAATTTTTTGAATCCAGAATTTTATAATCCGTTAACCGTTTTTCTAATAGCGACTAAGTTGGCAAGTAATTTTTCTAAATTATCTAAGTGTAACATATTGGCTCCATCACTTTTAGCATTTGCTGGATCGAAATGCGTTTCAATAAACAAACCATCTACATTATTAACAATACCGGCTCTGGCTATGGTTTCAATCATATCTGGTCTGCCCCCTGTCACACCAACACTTTGATTAGGCTGCTGTAAAGAATGTGTAACATCTAAAACAGTTGGAGCATATTGACGCATGGTTGGAATACCTCTAAAATCAACAATCATATCTTGATATCCAAACATGGTGCCTCTATCTGTTATCCAGGCTTTATCACTACCAGCATCTTTAACTTTTTGTACAGCATGTTTCATGGCTTCCGGACTCATAAATTGTCCTTTTTTTAAGTTGACAACCTTACCAGTTTTTGCTGCAGCAACCACTAAATCGGTTTGACGAACCAAGAACGCAGGGATTTGTAGAACATCAACATATTGCGAAGCTAACGTAGCATCGGAAGTTTCGTGAATATCGGTAACCGTAGGAACATCAAAAGTATCTGAAACTTTTTTTAAGATCTTCAAAGCTTTTTCATTACCAATACCAGTAAAACTGTCAATTCTACTACGGTTCGCTTTTTTAAAGCTACCTTTAAAAATATAGGGGATTTCCAGTTTATTAGTAATTGAGACCACTTTTTCGGCAATACGAAGCGCCATATCTTCACCTTCGATAGCACATGGGCCACAAAGCAGGAAAAAATTATTTGAATTTGTATGTTTTATTTTTGGAATATCTTGAAGCATCATAAACTTTAGTCTCAAAAAAAATTATGACGCAAAGATACTATTAATGCTGAATTAATAAGAAGGTCTTTTAAATTGAAACAAAAATATTTTTGAATGTTTGTATTGGTTATAGATAAAGTACTTTTTATTATTTAAATTGAAAAAGCAAGAAAGATGTAGTAGATAATACATGCTTTATTTATATTTTACGAAAAGGTAATATCCAAAAAAATATAATTACATAGTTTATACGTTATTTATAGTTACCTTTGCACGCTTAAAATAAGGCACTATTATGGCTAATATTAAAAACATTGCAATTATTGCACACGTAGATCATGGTAAAACGACTTTGGTTGATAAGATTATGTATCACTGTCAGTTATTTCGAGAAAACGAAAACACGGGTGATTTAATCCTTGATAACAATGATTTGGAGCGTGAAAGAGGTATTACAATTACGTCTAAAAATGTTTCTGTAATTTATAAAGACACTAAGATTAATATTATAGATACACCCGGTCACGCAGATTTTGGAGGTGAGGTAGAACGTGTATTAAATATGGCTGATGGCGTTTTGCTATTGGTTGATGCTTTTGAGGGCCCTATGCCACAGACCCGTTTTGTGTTACAAAAAGCAATCGACTTAGGTTTAAAACCTTGTGTAGTTATAAATAAAGTAGATAAAGAAAATTGTACACCAGATGAGGTACATGAAAAAGTTTTCGATTTAATGTTTGAATTGGGAGCAGAAGAGTGGCAATTAGATTTCCCAACAGTTTATGGTTCTGCAAAGAATAATTGGATGAGTGATGATTGGCAAAATGAAACTGAAAATATAGAACCATTATTAGATATGGTTATAAATCATATTCCAGAGCCTAAAATTGAAGAAGGTACGACTCAAATGTTAATTACATCTTTAGATTTTTCTTCTTTTACAGGAAGAATAGCTATTGGTCGTTTAACACGTGGTGAATTAAAAGCTGGTCAAAATATATCTTTAGTTAAGCGTGATGGAAGTCTTGTTAAGTCTAAGATAAAGGAGCTTCACGTTTTTGAAGGACTAGGACGTAAAAAAGTAGAAGGCGTACAAACAGGAGATATTTGTGCTATTGTTGGTTTAGAAGGTTTCGAAATTGGTGATACGGTAGCGGATTGGGAAACTCCTGAAGGTTTAAAAACCATTGCTATTGACGAACCAACGATGAGTATGTTATTTACTATTAACGATTCGCCTTTCTTTGGTAAAGACGGAAAGTATGTTACATCTCGTCATATAAAAGAACGTTTAAATAAAGAACTTGAAAAGAATTTAGCATTGCGTGTTGAAGAAACAGATAGTGCAGATAAGTTCATGGTATTTGGTCGTGGGGTATTACACTTATCGGTTTTAATAGAAACCATGCGTCGTGAAGGTTATGAGTTACAAATTGGACAACCACAGGTTATTATTAAAGAGGTTGATGGTGTGAAATGTGAACCTGTTGAAGAAATGACTATTGACTTACCAGAAGAAGTTTCTGGTAAAGCTATCGAGATGGTTACATTAAGAAAAGGAGAAATGCTTTCTATGGAAGCAAAAGGCGATCGTATGGTTTGTGAATTTATTGTGCCATCCAGAGGTATTATAGGTTTACGTAATCAATTATTAACAGCCACAGCTGGAGAAGCTATTATGGCCCACCGTTTTAAAGAGTATCAGCCGTTAAAAGGAGGTATTCCAGAAAGACAAAATGGTTCTTTGGTGTCTATGGAAAATGGACAAGCCATTCCTTATTCTATTGATAAATTACAAGATAGAGGTAAGTTTTTTATTGATCCAGGAGAGGATATCTATGAAGGACAGGTTATAGGCGAAAATTCTCGTGGTGATGATATGACGGTAAATGTAACTAAAACGAAAAAACTTAGTAATGTACGTTCTTCAGGTGCTGATGATAAAGCTAAAATTGTACCTGCTATTAAATTTTCTTTGGAAGAAGCTTTAGAGTATATTCAAAAAGATGAATATGTTGAGGTAACACCAAATTATTTAAGATTACGTAAAATTTATTTAACAGAAGTAGAGCGTAAGCGAAATAAAACAATATAATATGGAATTCTTTGGGATTTCGGCAGTAGAATGGGTTGGATATGCCGCTATGGCAACTGTTTTAATGTCATTCTTAATGAAATCGGTTAATAAACTACGAATAGTAAACTCCTTAGGATGTTTACTATTTGTGTTTTATGGCATTATGTTAAATCCAATTTCAATGCCTATTATAATAACAAATACTGCTATATTTTGCATTAATTTGTATTATTTATCACAAAAAAAATCATAGACCTAATTTTGTATTATAAGAACAGATGATTTCTTACAATTTTATGTTAAAAAGACAGAAAAGTTAAATGATTTTGTATATTTGATCCCTTTATAAATGTATAAAAAATAATATGTTTTTTTTAGCGTTTACAGTTCATACATTCAATTTAAAGTAATTTTATTTTTAGTAAAAACACATACTTAATTGAAAAAATTAATTCATTATATAAACAGTAAAGTTTTAGTTAAAGTTACCTCGTTACAAACGGCTTCTGTATTAACAAGAATAATAGCAGGGATATTAACTTCAAAAGCTATAGCTATTTTTATTGGACCAGTAGGTTTAGCGTTAATTGGGAATTTACAGAATTTTGTGAGTTCTTTTCAAACTATTGCTATACTTGGTTTTTATAATGGCGCAGTAAAATATATTTCAGATTTTAAAGACAATGTTGTAGAACTAAGTAAAACGATATCAACTATATTTTATGTTGCTTTTGTGTCTACTATTTTAATGTCGTTTTTGTGTTATTTTAATGCAGGATTAATAAACGATCTCATTTTTCCTGTTTATAATGACTATACTTATGTCATTCAAGTATTTGCTATTGTACTCCCTTTTTATGCTTTAAACATGTTTTCATTTTCTATAATGAATGGTTTTTCTAAGTATAAGATATTAATTATTATTAATATAATTGGTCAAATATTAAGTGTTTCCATAGCCTTGCTTTTAATTTATCAAAAAAAGCTCGATGGCGCTTTAGTGTCAGTAGTAATAGCAGAAGCACTCATATTTTTAATCACATTGGTAGGTATTATTAATAGACGTAATTTATCATCGCTTATAAGAGTCGATAGAGTGGATTATAGTTTTCTAAAAAAAATGAGTTCATACTCATTAATGGCGCTTTTTTCTGCTGTCTTTTTGCCGTTTATAGCTATAGCTATTAGATCGTATATTATAGATAATATTGGTTATAAAGACGCTGGTTTTTGGGAAGCGATGACAAGAATATCCAAATATTATTTAATGTTGGTTAGTTCGTTAATAGCATTATATATATTACCACGATTTTCCGAGATTGACGATGCTAAGGAATTTAAAAAAGAGGTCGTTAGTTTTTATAAAACTATTATACCTATTTTAGCTACTGGCTTGTTTATTATATATTTACTGAAACCACTTATAGTATCTGTAGTTTTTTCCAGTGAGTTTGAACCTGTTGAAGATTTGTTTTTATGGCAACTGTTAGGTGATTTTATCAAGATTTTATCTATTGTTATTGCCTACCAGTTTTTAGCAAAAAAAATGTTTTGGCACTATATTTTAACAGAGGCTTTTTTAATCGTAATATTGTATACGACCAGTATTTATTTTATTGACTTATTTGATGGTGTTAAAGGAGCGGTTGTTGCTCATTTTGTGAGTTATCTAATGTATTATGGTATTATTTTGTTGATATTTGGAAGTTCGCTTTTTGGGGTTGAGAATACGGAAAAGATTGATAAATAAGTTACTTTTAATTAATTTACTTTATCTAATTATTGAATATACCTAGCTTTATAAAAAACAATTTGTTATTAAAAGTTACTTCAGCTAATACTATGCTAGTTTTAGTGAGAATGGGGTTTTCTCTGATATCTCAAAAAGCTTTAGCTATACTAATAGGAGCAGATGGGATTGCACAAGTTGGAAATTTGAAGAATATTGTTAGTTTTTTTGAACAATTTTCTGTTTTAGGAACTTCAAATGGGTTGATTAAGTATATATCTGAGTATAAAGATGATAAAAAACAGTTAAGTCATTTATTTTCTACGGCATTCGTTTTTGCAGCTTTTGCTTCAATATTTTCTTTTATTATATTGTTTTTTCTATCAGATGTTCTTAATGGTCTCGTTTTTGGAATTGATAATGATTATGTATACATTTTTAAAATTTTATCATTTATAATTCCTTTTATGGGGATAAATGCTATTTTGAATTCTCTACTTAATGGAGTTTCAGCATATAAGTTATTTTCTAAGGTGAATTTGTTTACTATAGTTGTAAGCACTATAATTATTGTAAGTTTTACTTTTAAAAAGGGAACTAACGGTAGTTTATTAGCCATTAGTCTGGTTCCTCTAATACAGTTTTTTGGATATTTATTAATGCTTTCTAAAAAGTATAAAAAGCATATTAATTTAACAAAGTTGTCTTATAACTTGTATTTTAAAAATAAACTGATGTCCTATAGTTTTATGACAGTTATAGTTATACTATTTATAAATATAAGTGAAGTAGCTATAAGGCGCCTTATAGAAGATAAAGTAAGTGTTTTAGATGCAGGATATTGGACAGCTATGACTTCTGTTTCTAAAACATATATGCAATTTTCAGCAGCAATTTTCCCTTTATATATATTACCAAAATATGCAAAGATTAATGATACTTTTGGTTTTAGAAGAGAAGTGAAAAAAATTTACAAAATGTTATTGCCTTTAATAGTAATAGGAATGTTCCTTGTTTTTCTATTTAGGGATTTAATAATCAACGTGCTTTATACCGAAGAATTTTTAAGCATGTCAGGATTGTTTAAATGGCAATTAATGGGCGATTTAATAAAGTTTAGTGCTATTGTAATATCTTATCAGTTTTTAGCAAAAAAACAGATAATTAATTTTGTTTTCACAGAAATACTATCAGTGTTATTATTTTATGGCTTTTCAGTTTATTTTGTAGACTACTATGGGACTGAGGGTATTGTAATTGCTCATTTTGTCAGATATGTTTTATACTTTTTAGTTGTGCTTTATATTTTAAGACATAGTTTTATTGGGCAAAATAAATTGTTATAGAAAATATAGATTGAATGGAAGCGCTAACAAAAGAAAATGACTTAAAACTTGAAGTTTTAATTTCCACAATGAATAAAGTTTCATTAGCTTTTGTTAAAGAGATGTTTCCCTATAATAATATGTTAAAGGACGTAAATGTTTTAATAGTAAATCAAACAGAAAAAGGTAAAGAACTTACTTCAGATTTTGATAACATCAGAGTCATAAACTCTTATGAAATTGGGCTCTCTAAAAGTAGAAACTTGGCTGTAAAGAATGCTGTTGGAGATATATGTTTAATTGCAGATGATGATGTTGTGTATAAAGAAGGTTTTCAGGAAATTATAAAGAAAACATTTGCGACGTTACCCAAAGTATCAATTATAAAGTTTAAAATTGAAACTTTTTGTGGAAAAGAATATAAATCATACCCAAATACTTCAAAAATAATTCACAAAGAGAAAGATATGAAAGAAATTTCATCAATAGAAATGGCTTTTAAAAGGAAAGATATATTGAAAAACAATATTTATTTTAATACTTTTTTCGGTTTAGGAAGTAATTTTCTATCAGGTGAAGAATACCTGTTTTTAAGTGATGCTATAAATAAAAATTTAATCATATATTTTAAAAATAAATTTATAGTTAAGCATTCATTTCAAAGATCTACCAGTAATCTTGGTAGTGATAATTTTATAAAAGCACAAACAGCTCTATATTTCCATAAATATAAAAATTTGGGTTATCTACTTTTGTTTAAGCTGGTTTTCTTTCTTTTAAGAAAAGACTATATTAAGTTTAAACATGTCGGTAGAAAAATCATGGTTGGATTAAATGCTATTAAAGAATATAAAAAATTAAATGAAGCATGTTAGCGAAATAAAAAAGTTGGGGTATTTGTTTTTAATCCCAATGGGACTGTCTTTTTCTTTTGAATGTATCTTTAATGAAGTTACTATAAGCGTTGTTTATAATTTATTAGAGAACCTTTTGTTTGGCATACTATTAATTGCTCCTTTATATTTTTTATCGAACCATATAATAAGCAAGATTTATTTTATTGTATCATACTTGTTTTTTATGGTTTGCATCTATTTTGAAACATCATATTATTACTTGTTTAAAACGTATTTTAGTTCGTCTTCCATATTTGTAATTTTTGATTCCAATATGGAAGAAACAAAGGAATTTTTAGACTTTTATGTTGATATACCAATAATAGTCTTCACCATATTAATTATATCGGCATTATTTGTTGCTTTAATCAAAAAAAGGAACTTAGAAGCGACCAAATTATTAAGAACAAAAAAAAATAAACTTAAAGTTTCGGCTTTGGTAATTGCAATTCTGCTCTTTTTGAAATTTTCCACTTTAATTATATTCAATGCCCCTTATCTAATGGTCAAATCGGGTATAGAGTATAATAAAGAATCAAAGAAATTCGGTAATTATAAGGAGAATAAAAATGGTAATTTTAAAAATATTTACAGACCATTAAACGATGATGAAGAGCTTTATGTCATTATAATTGGAGAATCTACTTCCAGATCGCATTTAGGATTATACGATTACTATAGGGAAACCACACCCGAACTTAAAAAGATAAACAAAGATTTATTAGTATATAAAGATGTTATTAGTCCACATGCATACTCTGTTGGAGCCTTAACAAAAATATTAACTATTGGTAATTACGAAAACCCAGAAAGCGTTTCAAAAGGTTCAATAATACAATTGGTCAATAGGGCTGGTTTTGAAACGTATTGGCTGTCTAATCAAAGACCAATAGGGCCTTACGAAAGTATGATAACCAAAATTAGTTTATCGGCTAAAAACCATAGATTTTTAACGACTACCATAGCTGGTAAGAGTAAAGTTTTAGATGGGGAACTCTTAAAAGAATTTAAAAAAGTTGCAAGTAATAATATTAAGAAAAAAGTCGTTTTTGTTCACTTAATGGGAACACATCATCATTACGAAAATAGATACCCAGAGGCTTTTAATAAATTTAAAGACGAGCCGATAACAAAGTTTAAATCCGAAGAAAATTTTGTAAAAATCAATCATTACCATAATGCCATTTTATATAACGACTTTATCGTATCAGAGCTTATTAGACAGGTTGATGATTTGAATACTAAAAGTTTTGTCTTGTATTTTTCCGATCATGGCGAAGAGGTATTCGATGATTTAAATATGGCAGGGCACAATGAAGATATTTATTCAAAAAAGATGTTCGACATTCCGTTTGTACTTTGGCAATCTCAAAAATATAAGCAAGAAAACGAACTGCCATTTGTTGAAGATAGGAAATATATGATTGATGATTTATTTCATGGGATGGCAGATTTATTAAACATTAGTGCCAACGAAGTTGATTTTACCCGTAGTATTTTTAATAAAGATTTTAAAGAAAGAAAAAGAGTTGTAAAAGATACGATTGATTATGACACTTTTTTTTAATAATTTGATTGCAATTTTTTGAAAGTAGGCTCGTACTAAATTTTTAGTTTAAATATATAATAGATTATACTAATACATTTTATAAATTTGGTTTATATTGAAAACATTATAGAGTAATATATCTGTCCAACTTAATTCGAATAATTGACGCTATTTAACAGAATCACCTCCAACTTTTATAAAACCAGTTACATACTTATATATGTGATCGTTGGTATCTTTGTTATCAATAAAGATATCATTTATTACCCGGATAGCTATACTTTTTTAGATATGGCTTTCAATCATTCGCCGGTTTATTGCACATTTCTCTATGTACTAACAACTATTTTTGGCGATAATTTTGAATTGCCATTAATTTTAAGTCAATTTGGAATAATCGTTTTGGCCACGAGGTTTTTTCTTAAAAGCCTAAACAAGGTTTTTAAAATTCATGCGGTCGGGCTATTGTTTGTTCAGCTAATATTATTGGCGCCTTGCGTTTATTTGCATTTTTTATGCAATTCAATTTTAACAGAAGCTATATCATATTCGCTTTTTTTAATCATTTTTAGCTATGCCTTAAAAATGTTTGTAGAAGAGGAATTAAGCTATATTTATAAAATTTGTGCCATTCTTTTTCTGCTTATTTTAACAAGAGGTCAGTTTACAGCTATTATTCCGGTATTGATTTTAACCGTAGCCTATTTAATTTTTAAAAATAAAACCATTGCAAAAAATTATAAATTTTTAATTATACTAATAGCGTTACCATTTATAACTAGTTTAACCGAAAAAGTATACAATAAGGTCGTGTTTGGGTATTATGTAAACAATGCTATGAACTATGTACATTTAATAAGTTCTCCGTTTTATATAGCCAATGAAGATGATATAAATCTTTTTGATGAAGAAGATGAGAAAACATATTTTAAATTGATTTATGATAGTTTATATGAAGCAGAATTAACGCGTGACCAAAATTTGAGTTTTGAAACTGACGATTATCAATTTTATCAGCAAAATTTCACTAAAATTTGTAATAAAAGAATTTATAAACTCGGATTAGAGTTTTTTGAACTAAAAGAACTCAATTATTACGAGCAAAATATTAGTTTGAATAAGTTGTGCTCAAAAATGGTTTTTCCATTAATAAAACAAAATTTTAAAATCTGGAGTATTTTGGTTTTTAAAAACCTAAAAAACTCTTTTAGCTCATTCAAACAATTACTTATGTTCTTAATGCTATTTGCATATGGTTTGTTCTATCTAAGAAAAAGAAATAACAATACTTATAAATTTATAGTTTTGGCAATTTTGTTTATGCTTGCCAATAATATGCTTATTGCCTTGGTTGTGCATTCAATTAAACGCTATATATTCTATTTTGATTGGGTTATTTTCGCTGTGATAATATTGCTATTTAATGAAGTTTTAAAGAAAAATACAACTCATGAGTTTTGAACTATCTATTGTTATGCCTTGCTTAAACGAAGCAGAAACGATTGCCAAGTGTATTCAGAAAGCAATGACTTTTATGAAGAACAATAATATAAATGGCGAAGTAGTTATAGGAGATAATGGAAGTACTGATGGATCTCAGGAAATAGCTAAAAGTTTAGGTGCTAAAGTAATTAATATTAAAAAAAAAGGCTATGGAAATGCTACAAGAGGAGCCATTGAGGGGGCTTGTGGAATATATATAATTACAGCAGATACAGATGATAGCCACGACATTCTCAATCTTAATCCTTTTATTGAAAAATTAAGAGAAGGCTATGATTTAGTTATGGGAAACCGTTTTAAAGGAGAGACTAATAAAAAGGCAATGCCTCTTTTGCATCGATATGTTGGAAACCCTGTATTAACATTTATTGGAAATTTGTTTTTTAAAACTAATATAGGTGATTTTCATTGTGGTTTGAGAGGGTTTAGAAGAGAAGCTTATGATAATATGGATTTATCGACTACGGGTATGGAATTTGCCTCAGAGATAGTTGTAAAAGCTTCCATGTTAAATTTAAGAATAATTGAGGTGCCAACAACTGTATTCCCAGCTGGAAGAAGTAGAAAAGCTCATTTAAGAACATTTCCAGATGGGTGGAGACATTTAAGGTTTCTTCTGTTGTACAGTCCAAAGTGGTTATTTTTAATTCCGGGGATATTTTTTATGCTAATAGGCATTTGCGGAACACTTGCAACTATGGTTGGCAATGAAACAAAAACTTTAAAGTGGGTGCCCCTTTTTGCAGGCTTGTTTTTAATAAGTTTTCAGTTTGTGGTTTTTTATGCGCTTACCAAAATTTATGCTACCAATCATGGATTAATACCCAGAAAGAAAAGTTATAATAATTTATTCTTGTATTTCACCTTAGAAAGGGGATTGATTACAGGATTGCTATTTATCCTATTAGGATTTGTTTTATATTATTTAGGGTTTAAGGAAGAGACTCATATAGTTTTAACCATAAAGACAATAGTACCAGCAACTATGGTAGTAGCTCTAGGAACTCAATTAATCTTATTTAGTTTCTTTTTTAGTATTTTGGGATTAAAAGAAAATGATTGATTTCTTTCAATTTTGATATAAAAACTATCGATATAAATAAAAGAAGATCCCTTTCCTGTCTAATTTCGTTTTTAGACTATATAAATATCTCAACAAATTCTTGGGCATTAAGAAGATGGTTTTTTGTTTTAGGCTTAAGTTGTTCGGATCAATATTTTTATATATTGATTTGCTAAGAATATTATTTGTCATTTTAAAATTTAGAGCAACAGCATATCTGTTCATATCCATAAATTTTTTTAAAGACTTATTTGTTTTTTCTTGCTCTATAAATTTGTCTAATAATAATAATCGATCTTCAGTTGCTTTACTTGTTGAAAGGCTGTTATCATTTTTTACATAGATAGAAGTAACTATATTATTGATAGCTACACTATTTTTTAATGCTATTTGGGTCCATAAATAAGTGTCTTGTCCAGATCTCAGATCTACATCAAAAAAACTAATATTATCAAATATATATTTAGGGATAACTACAGCAGAAGAATTTACTATTGAATCGTATAAATTTGATTCAAAATAATTCTTTACTAATCCTTTATAACCATATGGTATATATTTTAGTTTTGATTTTTTATAATGTTTACCACCTAATAATATATTGTAACCACTACAATACATTCCCATATCAGGAAACTCATTTATTAAATGGAATATGGTTAGTAAATGATTTTCATACCAAAAATCATCGGCATCTAAGAGAGCTATATAGTTCCCACTGGCTTTTTTAATACCGTAATTTCTAGCATGAGATGCACCATGATTTTTAATAGTAAATATTTTTATTCTAAAATCTTTAAAACTGTTTACTATATCTTCGCTTCTATCTGTAGAACCATCATTTACTATAATGATTTCAAAATATTTAAAAGATTGAGTTAATACACTTTTTAAAGTTTCTTCAATAAAGCCTTCTTTATTATATAATGGTATGACTACAGAGAAAAATGGTGTCATTTTTTAGTTTTTAATAAACAAAAATACCCCAAACGATAAAAATCGTATAGCAATAAAGAAGGATATGATGAATTAAAGTTTCGTGTTAAAAACGGCTTTAAAATTTTAAAAACATTTATAAGCAACCGATCTAACTTAATTTTCTTCAACTGATAGTAATATTTTGATATTCCAACTTTATCTTTTTCTAATTTATTGTCATTGATTAAACGAACCAAATTTTCAATAGCATCTTCATTTTTCCTAATAAATGTATTAGCATCATCGTCTGTATTATGAATTACAGGGTTTTCTATACTATAAACAGGAATATTCTTTTTTTTTAATGAATTAAAAAACAAAACATCTTCATAACCATATTTTTTTAGAGTCTCATCGAATGGATTTTTTTTTAATATATTTTTTTTAACAAAAAAATTACAAGAGTGTAACCCTTTTTTACTTTCTCGTTTTTTTGTGTAAACCCATCTTAGTTTAAAAGGAGGTTTTGGTGTCTCATCCATAGCTGTCATGCCTCCATGGACTACATTTTTATTTTTTAATGAAATATAATCTCTTATAAAGCTCTTTTTTTTAGGGAATGTACCAGCATCAATGAATAATAAATTTTCAAATTTTGAATCATTTGCCAATAAATTCCTGATAGCACTTCTTCCTATATTGTTTGGTAACTCTTTAAAAGTACAATTTTTTAAAAGATTTATTTCTCTGTTAGTAATGTTAATAGAAGATTTAGAGCCATCGTCATACACCAATATTTCAAATTCTATATTACACTCTATTATTTGGTTGTATAGTTCTTTAACTAAAAGAGTAGTATTTATGTTATATGCTGGAATTAATATCGAAAGCATTACTTAGTAGCAATTAAAATGGTTTCGGGAGATAAATAACCTAAATAAAAATCATCATCTTGGTTGCCAAAAGTGATTGTTGAAACATTAAAATCACAATTATCTAATCTGTTTTTTAATCCATCGAGAGAGTATATTCTAACATGGTCATCTTGACCAAAGTGCTGTTCTCTTTCTTCAGGAGATGTAATGCTATAATCTTCATAAATACCTCCTTCTTTGAAAGGGGTTTGTATATATATAACACCATTGGGTTTTAAAACCCTATAGAGTTCACTCATGGCTTTTATGTCCTCTATAATGTGTTCTAGAATATGATAGCATATAATAAGGTCAAATTTTTCGTCACTTTGGTTTATATTGGTTATATCAAATTTATAATCGGCTAAAAAAGCATCTGTGAAATCTGTGCTATAATAATTAATCTCTTGTATTTTTTTTAATTGTCTATAAATACTTCTTGGAGGCGAAAAGTGTAAAATATTATTTTTGATAGATTTATTTGAATTGAGTAAACTCCAAAGTCTTCTGGTTCTGGACAAACTACCACAAATAGGGCACATTAAGTCTTTGTTTTCTAATGTAATAAACGCTCTTAATTTTTTATTGCAAATAGAACATTGATGTTTGTTTCCTATATAGAAAAAACCATGGAATCGTCGAAAAAACAATTCGTTTTTAAATAGAAATTTTTCAGGGATTACAGCTTTGATGTTCTTTTTTATGAAATAATACATGTTAACCTTTTCTTTGCACCACTTCATAAACCGCATTCTCATCACACTTAAGTGTCTTACTAGGGTACTTAAGTAACAAAGCATAATCATGAGTAGCCATTAAAATAGTATTACCATTTTTATTAATGTCCTGAAGTACTTCCATAACTTCCACACTGGTTTGCGGGTCTAAATTTCCCGTAGGTTCATCAGCAAGAATAAGCTCTGGATTATTAAGTAAAGCTCTGGCTATGGCAACACGTTGTTGTTCACCACCCGATAGCTCGTGTGGAAACTTAAAGCCTTTCGTTTTCATATCAACTTTAGCTAAAACCTCTTCAACACGCGTATCCATTTCTGTTTTGTCTTTCCAACCAGTAGCTTTTAAGACAAACAATAAGTTGTCATTAATAGTTCTATCTGTAAGCAATTTGAAATCTTGAAAAACAACACCCAATTTACGTCTTAAAAAAGGAATGTCTTTTTCTTTAAGGTGTTTTAAATCATAATCTACAATATTACCTTCACCTTCAGTTAAGGGTAAATCACCGTAAAGGGTTTTCATAAAACTACTTTTACCAGTACCCGTTTTTCCAATTAAGTAAACAAAATCTCCTTTATTAATTTCAACATTAACATTCGAAAGTACAAGACTGTCACCTTGAAAAATAGAAGCGTTTTTTAACTGTAAAATAGGTTTTGACATATAATTAAAGCATTTTTTAAGTGTTGTAAATGTATTGTTAAAAATCTCAAATCCCAAATCCCAAAATCCAAATCTCAAAAATTAAATCTAAATACTTTATAGCGAAATTGTTTTTATTCCTCTCCCTTTGGGAGAGATGTCCGAAGGACAGAGAGGGATTTTTAACATTTAATAACTCGGTTTATAATTATGGCACGATTATTACGTTATAAGTTTCATATTCAATTATCTTTGATCTTAAATTAAAAACGAATCGTTAATGACTAGAAAGAATATTGTATCCCTCTTGATGGCTATTAGTTTTAGTTTGCACATTGTGGCACAACAATCTGCCACTTATACCAGTAATTTAGTTGATTATCAAAAAGCCTTATCCCTTTATAATAATCAACAGTACCTTGCAGCTCAGTCTTTGTTTGGCAATGTAAAGAAAACAGCAAAAGAAGATATTTTACAGTCGGATTGTACATACTATATAGCTAATTGTGCAGTGCGTTTAAATCAACAAAATGCTGACCAGTTGGTGGAGGATTTTGTAAAAGATTATCCAACTAGTACAAAACGAAATACTGCTTTTGTGGACGTAGCAGATTATTACTTTGAGAATTCTAAATATCCCCATGCAAGAAAGTGGTATGATAAAGTTGATGAAAATGCATTAGATAGAAAAGAGAAAGAAAAGTATAATTTCAATAATGGCTATTCAGCATTTTCTACCAAACAATATAAAGAAGCTAAAAAATATTTAGGACGAGTAGAAAACTCTCAGGAGTTTGGTTCACAAGCTAAATATTACATAGGTTTTATGGCTTATGAAGGAGATGATTACGATCAAGCAAATGAATATTTCGACCAAGTAAGCGATCAAGAACGATACAAAGAAAAGTTGTCCTATTATCAAGCAGATTTAAACTTCAAATTAGGAAATTTTGAGAAAGCTATAAAGTTAGCAGAAGAGAGGTTAGATGGAAGCGATGAAGATGAAGTGTCAGAATTATCAAAAATAATAGGAGAGAGTTATTTTAACCTAGAAAAATATGCCGAAGCGATTCCGTATTTAAAAGCCTATAAAGGAAAAAAAGGGAAAAGAGATAGAAGTGGGAAATGGAATAATACCGATTATTACCAATTAGGATATGCCCATTATAAACAAGGTGATTATGAAAGTGCCATTTCGGAATTTAATAAAATAGTTGATGGAAATAACTCAATTGCACAAAATGCCTATTATCATTTAGGAGAAAGTTATATTAATCTGAATAAAAAGCAAGAAGCATTAAACGCATTTAGATATGCGTCTCAAATGAATTTTGATTTAAAAATTCAGGAAGATGCCTGGTTAAACTATGCAAAAATCAGTTATGAAATTGGAAACCCCTACCAATCGGCTCCACAAGTTTTAGCAGGTTATTTAGAGAAATACCCAGATACAAGTTATAAAGAAGAAATAGAGACTCTATTAATAGATTCTTATATTACCTCAAAAAACTATAAAGAAGCCCTTAAATTATTAGAAGGAAAAAAGAGTTTCGAAAATAAAGTGGCATATCAAAAAGTAGCATTCTATAGAGGTTTAGAGCTTTATAATGAGAATAATTATTTAGAAGCAGAATCACTTTTTGATGAATCTTTAAAAGAACCAAGAGATCCTAAATATACAGCTCGTGCCACATTTTGGAAAGCAGAAGCAGATTATAATTTAACAAATTATGACGATGCTTTAGTTGGTTTCAAACAATTTCAGCAAGAAACAACATCATTATCAACACCAGAAAGTGAAAACATAGATTATAACTTAGCTTATACATATTTCAAGCTAAAAAATCACGATCAATCGACTAAGTATTTCAATCAATTCATTTCCAATAAGAAAGAAGATAAAGTAAGATTGAACGACGCGTATTTACGATTAGGCGATGGATACTTTGTTTCCAGTCAATACAAAAGCGCCATCAATGCTTATAATAATGCCATTAAGTTAAATGAAATAGAGTCTGATTATCCGTTTTTTCAAAAAGCAATCAGTGCAGGTTATAGTGGGCAAACTTCAAAAAAAATAAAAGAACTGGAACAGTTTATTTCAGAATACCCGAAATCAAAATTGAGGGATGATGCCATGTACGAGCTAGGTAATTCATATGTTAAAGCCAATGAAACTGATAAAGCCATGACGATTTACAACCGCTTAAGTTCAGAATATAAAATGAGTTCTTTTGTGCCAAAAGCATTGTTACGTCAAGGGTTGGTTTATTATAATGGCAGCGAAAATGAACGCGCCTTAACAAAATTTAAAAAAGTAGCAGCCGATTATCCTGGTACTCCAGAAGCGGTTCAGTCTGTAGCAACAGCCAAGTTGATTTATATAGATTTAGGACGTGTTGATGATTATGCAAATTGGGTTCGAACTTTGGATTATGTTGAGGTTACAGATACAGATTTAGATAACGCAACATACGAAGCCGCAGAAAAACAGTATTTAGATGGTAATACAGATAAGGCTATAAAGCAATTTAATAAGTACTTAAATGAATTCTCTAACGGATTGCATGCCCTACAAGCCCATTTTTATATAGCACAGTTATATTACAAAAAAGATCTAACGACCAATGCGGCACCTCATTATAAATATATAGTCGAAGCATCGAGAAACGAATATACAGAAGAAGCGCTTTCGCGTTTGTCTCAACACCATTTAGAAGCCAAAAGTTGGAATAAAGCAATGCCTTTATTATTAAGACTGGAAGAAGAAGCCAATTTTCCTCAGAATGTCATATTTGCACAATCTAATTTGATGAAGGCAAATTATCAATTAGAACATTATAATGAAGCAGTTACTTATGCCGAAAAGGTATTAGGTAGCTCAAAAATCGATAATAAAATAAAAAGTGATGCACATATAATTATAGCACGTTCAGCTATAAAAACAGGCGATGAAGAAAAAGCTAAAACCGCCTATGGAAAAGTAGAAAAAGTAGCCACGGGAGAAACCGCAGCCGAAGCATTATATTACAATGCTTATTTCAAGAATAAAGAAGGTAAGCATGAAGCATCTAATAAATCGGTTCAAAAATTAGCCAAAGACTTTTCAGGCTATAAATATTATAGTGCTAAGGGACTAGTGCTTATGGCAAAGAATTTTTATGCTTTAAACGATGCGTTTCAAGCCACTTATATTTTAGAAAGTGTTATTGAAAACTTTGCCGAATTTAACGATGTAGTTTCAGAGGCAAAAGACGAGTTAAGGAAAATTAAAACCGAAGAGGCAAAAACGAATTCATCCATTCAACCGGACGAAAATTAAAATCGTCAATCGTAAATCAAAAAACGTAAATCAAAATATATGCGAAAGCACATAAAGAATATATTAGTTACAGTAGTCACAATAAGTACTACAGTTTCTTTTTCACAGGACAGAAAAAATGATACGATTAATACAGGGGTTATAGATGTAGTAAAACCATATACCCCAACAATATCCGATGCTTTTAAGGTAAAAGAGATTCCTACTTTAGAAGATGAAACTACCGAAACTAAAAAGGAAATTAAATATAACATTTTTTCATTTCCAGTAGCATCAACATTTACACCAGCAAAAGGAAAAGCAGCGGTTGTAGAAAAAAGAAAGCCAACAAAATTATTCGACAATTATGCAACTTTAGGTGTTGGAACTTATACCACCATTTTAGGAGAAGTTTATTTAAATCACGCTATTAGCAGAACAGAAAGTGTAGGAGGTTATATAAGCCATCACTCATCGCAAGGCGGTATTGAAAACTTGTCTTTTGATGATGATTTTTCTAATTCTAAGGTCAATATAAATTATTCAAGTCGATTGAGGTACTTAGCATGGAATGTAGAAGGAGGGTTTAAACATCAAACCTATAATTGGTATGGTGTGCCAGAGTCTCAAGTCACAGCAGCAGTTACTGATGGTATTGATGTGAAACACTCATTTTTTAATGCCCATTTTGGAGGCGATATTACTTTCGAAGATACATATATTAATTCCGGAAGTTTCTTTTTTAGACGTTTTGGAGACAACCAAGGCTCAGGAGAAAACAGGTTTATCGTGAAAGCTAAAATAGATGTGCCAATTAACGATATAGAGATTTCTACAGATATTAAGTTTGATTATTTAGGCGGAACGTTTGATAGAAGTTATACAACAAATACAGAATTTAATTATAAGAATATTCAAGTTGGAATTTCACCAACTTACGAAATGAAACAGGACGACTTAACTGTTAACTTAGGTATTTCTTCCTATTATTTAAGAGATTCTGAAGCAAAGAAAAATAAATTCTATATATACCCTAATATAACCGCAACCTACAGATTGGTGAACGACATATTAATTGCTTATGGAGGTATTGAAGGAGACTTAATTCAAAATTCATATCATGATTTTGCGACCGAAAACCCTTTTGTCTCTCCAACCCTATTCATCATACCAACAGACCAATTATACAATGCCTATATTGGGTTAAAAGGAAAATTATCCAGTAATATGAGTTATAATATTAGCGGATTCTATATAGCCGATAGAGATAAAGCATTATATAAAACAAATATTATAAGAAACTTGGCACCAGAGAATAATTATGACTATGGAAACTCGTTTGGAATTGTGTATGATGACGTTGATACTTTTGGAGTCGCAGGAGAAATAAATGTAGATGTAAATAGGAACTTTAAATTAGGTTTAAAAGCAGAGTATTTTAGTTATTCAGCAGATATCGAGGAAGAAGCCTGGAATTTACCAGATATTAAAGGTTCTTTATTTTTAGATTATCAAATAAACGAATATTGGTTTGCTGGAGCTAATCTATTTTATATAGGAGAGCGTAAAGATCAATTAGAATTAGAGGGTTCGTTATTGCCAGACCCTTTAGCCACGACTATTGTTTTAGATAGTTATTTTGATGCCAATGCGCATTTAGGATATCATATTAATGATCAACTATCGGTATTTGCAAAAGCTAATAATATTAATAATAAGGCATATCAACGTTGGCAAAGTTTTCCAGTACAAGGTATTCAGTTTTTAGCCGGAGCGACTTATAAGTTTGACTTCTAATTCCCGCGAAGGTGGGAATCTCATGATGGTAACTCGAACTTGGTTCAGAGCCTGTGTGTTTCTATAATGATAACAGTCTTATATATTTAAACTCATGTAATGAAGAAAAATATTTTTACAACTATTTTGGTGTTTATATCAATTTTAGCGCATTCACAATATAAAGACTGGTGTGCAGCTGAAATTTTTTTTAAAGATGGAACAGTCTTAAGTGGTAAAGCTAGATTGACTATGATCGATGTTGGACTTACATTTCCTTTCGGTTCAAAAGAATATTTAAGGTACATTAAAGGGAAACAAATGAAAAGTACAAAATTTGTTCCTGAAGAAATTGAA
The DNA here is from genome assembly GCF_030540835.1 of Flavivirga aquimarina. Lineage (GTDB taxonomy): Bacteria > Bacteroidota > Bacteroidia > Flavobacteriales > Flavobacteriaceae > Flavivirga > Flavivirga aquimarina. The sequence goes on from NZ_JAUOEK010000139.1 coordinate 49,923, forward strand.
AAAATTATTTTTGATTTGAATTATAAAACCAAAGGTAGAAGAGAAAAAAAAACAGTAGTATATATACCTATAATTAAAAGTAAGAATAGAAAGAAGGATAAATTGGGTTTTGCCGAACTCATTATAGATGGATCAGTTAAATTAGTTAAAAGAACTGTTTCTAATAGTTCTAATAATAGAGGAAGTATTTATAAAGAATCATTATTGGTAAGAAATAATGAGGAAGCAATTCTTTTTAATTATGTTGAATTAAAGTCATTTAAGAAACGGGCATCAGAATATTTTAACGATTGTGCTGTTTTAGTGTCAAGAATAGAAGATAAAAAGTATAGACGTAAAGATTTGGAAAGTTTAGTTAAGTATTATAATGATAATTGTGCCAAATAATCAAAATGCTATATTTCTAAAATAATTGACTCTTTTTACCGCATTTCCAAGAAGCTGGGAAACTCATGATGTTTTCTTAATCTGGCAAAGTAAATAACAAATTTATGAAAAAAGTACTTTTTGTAATCTTAATTTTGTGTTTCAATTTAGGGATTGCTCAAAGTGCAGTTCAAGAAGCAACACTTTCAGATTGTGCTTTAGAATTAACAAAACAAAAAGTGACTTACGATCCAAGTTATTTTTCAATAGCTTACCCTAATGGAGATGTGCCTAGTGATAAAGGTGTCTGCACAGATGTTGTTATTAGAGCTTACAGGAAGATAGGAATTGATTTGCAAAAAGAAGTTCACGAAGATATGAAAGCACATTTTGATTTATATCCGAAAATATGGGGACTGAAAAATACCGATAAAAATATCGACCACAGACGTGTACCAAATTTAATGACATATTTTAAACGACAAGGAGCAGAAAAGGAAGTGACTCAAAATCCTGATGATTATAAACCAGGTGATATTGTTTGTTGGAATTTAAGAGGTGCTATTACTCATATTGGAATTGTGGTAAATAAAAAATCGAATGATGGAAAACGGTATTTAATTGTTCATAATATAGGTTCTGGGCAAGTTTTAGAAGATTGCCTTTTCGATTTTAAAATTATTGGGCATTATAGGCTTGAAAGCTAAATTCCTGTGAATGCAGGAATTTCATGAATTAAACGGAATAATTTTAAGTAGGTTCCAGTCTTTATTTGACTTACTACGGTTTACTAAGCTATGCTCAGTACAAGGAACTCATTACAAACTGCTCAATGAGTACGCAGGAATGACTTTTCAACTCAACCGCGCCAAATAATCAAAATGTTCCCCCTCTAAAACAAGTTCACAATTTAAACCAACAGTTTCGCAAGCTAGTTTTAAGGTTTTAAAATCTAAATAAAGCCATTTCATAGGTATTTCTTTTTCGCCTTTATAAGATATAAAGTAATCAAGTTCACCATAATAGTTGGAATTAGTATCTATCCAGAGGCCACCATCTTCATCTTCATACATATATTTTATGTCAGAAGAATCAATTAAAATGTGCCCCTTAGGTTTTAAAAGGCTTTTTAAATGTGATAAGTATTCTGAAACTTGTGACAATTCTTGAAATATCCCTGTGCCATTCATGAGTAATAAAATAGTATCGAAGGATTCGGTTTCATCTAAAAGATTCTTTTCTTCGGCATCTATAATGCCACGTTGTCTAGCAACATCAATAGCTCCTTTAGAGATATCAATAGCTTTTACCTTTAACCCTTTTTCCTGTAAATATAAACTATGGCTTCCAGAACCACATCCCACATCTAAAACAGAACCTTTGGCTAGTTTTAAGGCTTTTTGCTCTAAGTTGGGCATGTCTTTAAAATCACGAAATAAATAAGGAAGAGGTAGAATATCTTCACTAGAAATACTTGTAGAAGTAACAAGGTCTTCTGTGTAATTACCATTTTGATAATCTAATAAAGCATTTCCGAAAAGGTCTTTCATAAGCTGTCTTTGCGAGACTTTTTAGTCATGGCAATCTTTTTAATTTATTATTACTATTGAGGTTGTTTTATTCCTGTTTCCTTCGTAAGGATGAAAAGTACTATTTTTATACCATGCAAGACATCATTAAAAACCTTCCTAAGCTCGCCAAAGATAAGCATAACGAAAACAAAAAGTTCTTCGCGAAATTAAAAAAGAAGCCACCAAAAAACTTGGATTATATTATGCAGGAATTGCATGATGAGACATTTGAACGTACAGATTGCTTAGAATGTGCTAACTGTTGTAAAACAACAGGCCCGTTATTTACAGATAAAGATATTGAGCGAATTTCGAAGCATTTTAAGCAAAAACCACAACAATTTATAAATAAGTATTTACGCATAGATGAAGATAATGATTACGTATTGCAAAGTGTGCCCTGTGTTTTTTTGGGAGCCGATAATTATTGTGCCATTTATGAGGTAAGACCAAAAGCCTGTAGAGAATTTCCACATACAGACAGGAAGAAGTTTCAGCAAATATCAAATCTAACATTAAAAAATGTGGCTATGTGTCCCGCAGCTTTTGACATTGTTGAGAATATGAAAAAAAGAATAAAATAAGTATATTTAGTAAAAATATTTTATTTGGAAACCATTTTAAATTATTTTGAAACCATTCCACCACTACATAGAGGTATCATTATTGTGGGAGGTTTAACTTTTTTTTGGATTATTGAAGGTATAGTACCATTATTTGGAGTTAACTACAAAAAATGGAGGCATGCAATACCAAACATATTTTTTACAATAACAACCATACTAGTAAACCTGCCATTAGCATTTTTATTTTTAAAATCATCCGATTGGGTTGCTGCTAATAATTTTGGAATTCTTAATTGGCTTCCGGAAATGCCATTATGGTTGTATAGTATTTTAGGTGTTTTTTTAATAGATTGTATTGGAGCCTATTTGCCTCATTTAATTGAGCACAAAGTAAAACCTCTATGGATGGTGCATTTAGTACACCATTCAGATCATCATGTAGATACAACTACAGCCAATAGGCATCATCCTTTAGAGAGTGTTATCCGTTATATATTTACCTTAATAGGTATATTTATTATTGGGACTCCTATTGCACTAGTTTTATTGTACCAATCACTATCGGTTATAGCAACACAATTTAATCACGCTAATATAAAATTGCCTAAAAAAGTAGATAATCTGTTAAGTTATATTATTGTGTCACCAGATATGCACAAAGTACATCACCATTATAAAATGCCATATACAGACTCTAATTACGGAAATATTTTTTCTGTATGGGATAGACTTTTTGGAACGTACATGGAATTAGATACAGATAAAATTGTATACGGCGTTGATGTGTTTCCGGATGAAAAAGAAAATAGCAACATTAAAGACTTATTAAAACAACCGTTTCAGAAATATAGAAAACCGACGACTTCTATTAGAGAATAAAGGAGAAATATAAAACAAGACTTGTCATGTTTTAAAGCCTAGCTGGTCTGAACATTTTAAACAGTAGTTATCCGATCAAATTAAAATTTAGTTGGTATTAATTATAAATAAGGTATTTACTCCGTGTTTTTTTATATAGTTCCAAATCCTTTTGCCAAGTGTCTTTAATTTCGGTTTCAGACATACCAGCGACAATCTGTTGTTGTAGCTTATTTGTTCCAGCATGTTTTGTGAAATTATCTGTATTGAAAAATAGAGATTTATCCGTCGAATTTTGATAGGCTTCAATCACCCATTTTAGTGTCATAATACCATTAAGTTCTTCATCCTTTAAATCTTTACCATAGCACGTAACATTTTTATGCTTAGGGTATTTAGCACCAAAATTAGCTATAGGTGTATAAGTAAATTTAAAGATTGTTTTATCTAAAAAAGGAGCCCCATATCTTTGAAATTGAAATTCAGTACCACGGCCGGCATTAATATTAGTACCTTCAAAAAGACCGAGGCTAGGGTATAATTTTATGGATTGATCGTTAGGTAAGTTTGGTGAAGGTCTAATAGGCAAGCTATAAAAAGAGTTGTGCGTGTAGTTTTTTAAAGGAATAATAATAATCTCGCATTTAGAACCTTTATCTAACCATTTTTCACCATTAATCATTTGTGCATACTCACCAATTGTCATTCCATGAACCAAAGGTATGGGGTGCATACCTAAGAAACTTTTATTCTCAATTTCTAGAGTAGGGCCATCGATATAATGCCCGTTAGGATTTGGTCTATCTAATATTAAAACAGGAATATTTTGTTCAGCACAAGCTTCCATAATATAATGTAAGGTAGAAATATAAGTGTAAAAACGAACACCTACATCCTGAATATCAAAAATAACGATGTCTAAACCTTCAAGTTGTTCTTTGGTAGGCTTTTTGTTTTTCCCGTAAAGCGATATAAGCGGTAAGTTGGTTTTAGTATCGATACCATCTTTAACAAATTCACCAGCATCAATACGACCTCTAAAACCATGTTCGGGAGAAAATACTTTCTTTATATCAACTTTTAGAGACAATAATGAATCTACTAAATGTGTATTACGATAAAATTCCTTTTCAAATTGAGTTTCATTAGTTTCCGGATCTACTAAAAAAATAGAATCTTTTTTTGTAAAAATTACAGATGTTTGATTCGCAACAATACCAACGTGTTTGCCTTTTAATAAAGGTAAATAAGCATCAATTTGGTTAGCTCCAACCGTAATTATACTATCATTTTTTATGGAAAAATGTGTTTTATTTTTAGTAATTAATTTACTTTTTGCTTTAGAAGCACAAGAAATCATTACAAAAACAAATAATAAAACTGTATTTTTGAAAACATTAAATCTCATAGAATAATTTGAATTACGAGTTTTTTATAGCTAAACGAATTATTGGTAGTAAAGCGTATAAAAGTAGTATATCGGCACCAATAATAAAAATAGGTATTGCAGCAATTGCTATTGGCATTGTAGTGATGATGATAGCTATAGCCACAGGTATAGGCCTACAACATAAAATTCGTGATAAAGTAGTGGCCTTCAATGGGCATATTACTATCACCAATTATGATAGTAATAGTTCTCAGGAAAATATTGTTCCGATATCTAAAGACCAAGAATTTTATCCGGAGTTTAAAAATGTTGAAGGTATTAGTCATGTTCAAGCGGTAGCAGCAAAGTTTGGAGTTATTAGAACTAAAACTGATTTTGAAGGCGTTTATTTAAAAGGTGTAGGAGCCGATTACAATTGGAACTATTTTAAAGAATTTTTATTAGAAGGAAAACTTCCAGACTATACAGGTAAAAGAAATGAAGAGGTTTTAATATCTCAATTTTTGGCTAATAGGCTAAAGTTAAAACTTAACGAAACATTTCAAATGGTGTTTCCAAAAGATGATCCGGAAAAATTACCAAATATTATTACGTATCATATTGTTGGGATTTATAATTCAGGGTTTCAGGATTTTGATGCGAATTACATCGTCGGTGACATTCGCCATTTACAAAGAATAAATAGGTGGAAGGACAATCAAATTGGGAATTTTGAAGTGTTTATTGATAATTACAATGAAATAGAAAGAAAAGGCATCGAAATATATCAAAATATACCCTCTGTACTTAATGCAGAAACAATTACAAATAAGTATGCTTCTATTTTTGATTGGATTCAAATTTTTGATAAAAATATTTATGGTATTATAGGTATCATGATACTTGTAGCAGGTATTAACATGATAACTGCATTACTTGTTTTAATATTAGAGCGTACTCAAATGATAGGGATATTAAAAGCAATAGGAAGTAATAATTGGAGCATCCGTAAATTGTTTTTATATAATGCATCTTATTTGATTTTACTCGGGTTATTATGGGGGAATATTATTGGGTTAGGACTCATCTTCGCCCAAAAATATTTTAAATTATTCCCATTAGATCCAAGTGTGTACTATGTTACTGAAGTTCCTATTTACGTTAATTTAGGCTATATTATTTCACTAAACATTGGTACACTTTTACTTTGTTTACTTATGCTTTTAATACCATCGTATATCATTACAAAAATATCTCCTGTAAAAGCCATTAGGTTTGAATAATTATTTAATATTTTGAGATCCCTTTTTGTACGTGCCTAAAGGACATTAAGCACAGTTTAAGAACATATCTTTCTTATACAGAACATGTTTAAGCATCACCAAAAGGATAAACCTGTCTTGAGTAAGTTCAAAGAGTCGTATTACTAATGCGCTAATAATTAACTTTTTAATTTAAATTTGTAATATAAAACTCATATTATGGAATATGCTGAGAATATATTGGGCACTATAGGTAATACACCATTGGTGAAATTAAATAAACTGGTAGAGGAATTACCATGCTTAGTTTTAGCAAAATACGAAACATTTAATCCCGGCAATTCTGTAAAAGATAGAATGGCTGTTAAAATGATTGAAGATGCAGAGGCAGATGGGCGGTTAAAACCGGGAGGAACTATTATAGAAGGTACATCTGGTAATACAGGAATGGGATTGGCTTTAGCGGCTGTAGTAAAAGGTTACAAAACGATTTGTGTTATAAGCGATAAACAGAGTAAGGAAAAAATGGACATCTTACGAGCAGTAGGTAGTAAAGTTGTAGTATGTCCAACCAATGTTGACCCCGAAGATCCAAAATCATATTATTCAACCTCAAAAAGGTTAGCAGAAGAAACGCCGAACTCCTGGTATGTAAATCAGTACGATAACTTAAGTAATACAGCAGCACATTACGAAAGCACAGGGCCTGAAATATGGAAACAAACCGACGGTAAAGTAACTCATTTCTTGGTGGGAGTTGGAACAGGAGGCACCATATCTGGAGTTGGTAAATATTTAAAAGAGCAAAACCCGAATATTAAAGTTTGGGGCATAGATACCTATGGTTCAGTTTTTAAAAAATATCATGAAACCGGAATATTTGACGAAAATGAGATTTACCCTTATATTACAGAAGGTATAGGAGAAGATATCATACCGAAAAATGTCAATTTTGACGTTATAGATGGGTTTACCAAAGTGACCGATAAAGATGCTGCAATTTATACCCAAAAATTAGCAAAATTAGAAGGTATGTTTCTTGGTAACTCAGCAGGTGCAGCCATAAAAGGACTTCTGCAATTAAAAGATCAATTTAAGAAAGACGATGTCGTGGTGGTTTTATTTCATGATCATGGAAGCCGCTATGTTGGAAAAATGTTTAATGATGAATGGATGCGCGATCGTGGATTTATTGAAGATAAACTAACCAGTGCGCAAGACGTTATTAATAATCATTTAGACAAACCTTTAATAACAGTAAAGACAGAAGAATTAGTCTCTCATGCTATTGAGCGTATGAAGGCATATAAAATTTCCCAAATACCCGTTGAAGATTCGTCAGGATTTGTTGGTGCAGTCGATGAGGCGGATTTGTTACGAAAATATATTGAAAATAAAGACATTTCTAATTTACCAATTAAAGAAGTTATGCATAAGCCGTTTCCAATAGTTAGTAAAAATACACCTATTGAAGCTATTTCTAAATTATTTGATAGAGATAATAATGCTGTATTGGTAAAACTAAGCAATGATGAATATCAAATTATTACCAAGTATGATATTATTAGTGTATTGTAACCAATAATAGAAACATAATTTATAAAACCTTGAATAAACTTATTCAGGGTTTTTTTATGCGACTTTTTAATGTTGTGTGTGATTCTATTTTATAATAGAACTTTGAGTTCGTGTTTTTTCTTTAAACCTCTGTAAGTAAAAACTTTAAAAAAAATTTTGTTTATACAGGATTTTATTATATTTTCGATGAAATGTATAAATTTAACGACAAAATACATTAAGTGCTAACTGTAAAATATCCGTTATGAATGTTCAACAAATATCTCTACAACAAGATAAATGGCTAGAAAATATTTCGATTTTAAATATTGAAGCCAATATATTTCTACTTTTTGTTTCCCCAAGTTTTAGTCAAAAAAAAGAAGTGCTGGATTTTATAAATAATAAGTATCCGGAAGCTATCATAATGGGGTGTTCAACAGCAGGTGAAATATCAGATATTACTGTAAAAGATGGGACGATATCTTTAACAGCAATACAACTAGACAAAGTTGTTTGTAAAAAAGCGTCAATCGAAATTATTGATATGGAATGTAGCTATAAATCTGGGCAATATTTAGCCAAAACCCTGTATAATGAAGATTTGCGACATGTATTAGTTTTAAGTGATGGGCTTAATGTTAATGGAGCAGATTTAGTTTCTGGCTTAAAATCGATAGTCCCTAATGTAAGTATAACAGGAGGATTGGCTGCCGATGGTTCAGACTTTAATAAAACATTTGTTATTAATGGTGATAAAATAGTAGATAAAACTATTATAGCTTTAGGTTTTTATGGAGAGCATTTAAAAGTAGGATTTAGTTCAAAAGGAGGATGGGATAGTTTTGGTATAGAACGATTGGTAACAAAATCGGAGAAAAATGTGCTTTATGAATTAGATGGATTACCAGCGTTAGAGTTATATAAATCCTTTTTAGGAAAGCAAGCAGATAATCTTCCAAGTTCAGGATTATTATTTCCTTTAAGCATGCGATTAGACAAAGATTCAACCCCGGTTGTTAGAACCATTTTAGCCGTAGATGAAGAAAACCAAAGTTTAACATTTGCAGGTAATATTCCAAAAGGGGCCTATGTTCGTTTAATGAAGGCTAATATTGATAGATTAATAGATGGTGCAGCAGATTCTGCAATAGGAGCCAATAAAGAACAGGAAAAAAATACAGAATTAGCTATTCTTATTAGTTGTGTAGGGCGTCGCCTAGTACTTAAACAATTGGTTGAAGAAGAAGTAGAAGCTGTTAGAGAAGTAATAGGAGAAAAACCTAGTATTACTGGGTTTTATTCATACGGAGAAATTGCTCCTTTTGGAGAATTTTCGCCTTGCGAATTACATAATCAAACGATGACTATTACGACACTTTCAGAATGTTAAACAAAGATTATCATAGACTCTTAAAGCGTCAGCTTAAAAAAACAGGATTAGACATGTCTGAGAACCTAGAGTATGTCCGGTTTTTTAATATGGTTAACGATGCTTATAAAAGTTTTGATAATGATGTAAAACATATCGAAAATATTCTTGAAGAAAGTTCTAAAGAACTATTTGTAGCTAATCAAGAATTAATAAAAGAAAGAGACCATACTAACAAAAAATTAGAAAATATTGTAGACAATATAGGAGGTGTTCTTTTTGAAACAGATTTAGAGGGTAATTTTACTTTTTTAAATAATGCATGGGCGGAATATTCGGGAATTCCTATAAGTAGTGCCATAGGAAAAAGTTTTAGACACTTTTTACACGGAGAGAATATTGATGGGTCTGAACGATTTGATAAATTGTTTTCTAGAAAGAAAGAACATATTAAGTTTATATTTAAGAATAAGAAAAATGACGAATTAATGTGGTTTGAAGTAAAATCAAAACTCATTAAAGATCGTAATGGAGAACTAATTGGATATATAGGAACCATAACAGATGTAACAAACCTCAAAGAAACAGAAATACAATTACAGAAAGCAAGTAAATCTAAAGATGAATTTTTGTCTACCATGTCTCATGAAATTAGGACACCATTAAATGCTGTTACTGGATTAACAAATATTTTATTAATGGAAGATCACTTGCCCGATCAGTTAGAAAATCTAAAAGCATTAAAATATTCGGGAGAACACCTATTAGGATTAATAAATGATTTATTAGATTTTGATAAAATAAAATCTGGAAAATTAAAACTAGTAGAAAAGGATTTTAGTCTAAATTATTTTTTAGAAAATATAAGGTCTCATTTTAGTTTAAGAACAGAGAAGAAAGGGTTGATCTTTAACGTAATTAAAGAAAATGATGTACCAGATAATATAATTGGAGATAAATTAAAGCTAACTCAAATAATTAAAAATTTATTAAGCAATTCTTTGAAGTTTACCGAAAAAGGATGTATCAATCTTAATGTTAAAAATTTAGGAGTAAAAGAAAATAAAGTAACCCTCGTTTTTAAAGTCATAGATACAGGGATAGGAATATCAAAAGATAGACAGAAATCTATTTTTGAAAGCTTTATGCAAGCAAGTTCTGAGACTTCCATAAAATATGGAGGTACAGGTCTTGGTTTATCTATAAGTAAAAAACTATTACACCTTCAAGATAGTGATTTAATAGTTGAAAGTAAATTAGGTAAAGGGTCTACATTTTCATTTGAAATTACTTATAAGATAAGTAACAGGCTAAGTGTTTATGAACCTGATATGATCAAGATGCAACCAGATTATGAGCCTATTAATATAGATGTACTAGTTGCAGAAGATAATAAAATGAATGTGCTAATACTCAAACGCTTTTTTGCTAAATGGGGAATCACATATACTATTGCAGAAAATGGAGAAGAAGTATTAAACCTCTTTGATAAAAAGGATTATGATTTAATACTTATGGATTTGCAAATGCCTAAGATAAATGGATATGAAGCGGCAAAAATTATTAGAAAATCAAAAGATAAAAACAAAGCTAATGTGCCAATAATTGCTTTAACAGCTTTTGCCCAAACCGATATTAAAAAGAAAACAGAACAATATAAAATGAATGGATTTATGGGGAAACCTTTTAATCCTGAAAAGTTGTATAAATTACTAAAATCTTATAGCAAAGCTTATAATAAAAAAGCTATGTGATTATTTCCACATAAATATATTTCCAAGTAACTAAAAAAACATAAAAAGTAAGTTTAATCTTACTCTTATATTTGTATCTTGCTTACAAATATTGATTTTAGTTATATGCAAGAAAATTTTTTACACTATATCTGGAAATATAAAAAATTTCAAATAAATCACCTCAAATCAGTAACAGGTGAAACCGTAAAAATTAATACTGTAGGGGAACATAACTTTAATTCAGGTCCAGATTTTCTCAATTCACAACTTATAATTGATGAGTTACTTTGGGCAGGTAACGTAGAGATTCATGTGAAATCGTCCGATTGGTTTTTACATAATCACGAACAAGACAGCGCATACGATAATGTTATTTTGCATGTGGTTTGGGAACATGACACAGATATTTTTAGAAAAAATAATAAAGTAATACCTACTTTAGAGTTAAAAGACTTAATTGATAAAAGTGTTTTAGTTAATTACGAAAAGTTGTTTGCCGAGCAAAACAAATGGATTAATTGTGAGCATGATTTTGCAAGTGTTAATGATTTTGTTTTGAGTAATTGGTTAGAACATTTGTACTTAGAACGTCTAGAACGAAAAACTAAAACAATAGAATCGCTTTTAAAAGAATCTAAAAATGATTGGGAAGCTGTGTTATTTAGAATGTTATCTAAAAGTTTCGGGCTTAAAGTAAACGGAGATTCATTTTTTAGTTTGGCTCAATCTATAGATTTTTCGGTAGTTAGAAAATTGCAGTCAAATCAACAAGCTTTAGAAGCATTACTATTTGGTCAGTCTGGATTGTTGAAACAGGATATAGAAGGTGCATATTATTTAAATTTGACTAAAGAGTACCAATTTTTAAAACAAAAGTTTAAATTACAAAATAGCCAAGTATTACCATGTCACTTTTTTAGATTACGTCCTATAAACTTTCCAACCATTAGATTGTCGCAATTGGCAAGTTTATACTTTAAACATCAAAACCTATTTTCAAAGATTATAGAAGTAAATCATTTAGATGATTTGTATAAGCTATTTAAAGTATCAACATCAAAGTTTTGGGAGACACATTATACGTTTCAAAAAGAATCAAAATCAATTAAAAAAACACTTACAAAATCGTTTATAGACCTATTGATAATTAATACAATACTACCTCTCAAATTCTGTTATGCAAAACAAAGAGCAATAGAGGCAGATTCAGATATTATAAAAATAGCTACTTCAATTACCTCAGAAAAGAATAGCATCATCGATGCATTTAATAACTTAAAAAAGACTACAAAATCATCATTAGACTCACAAGCTCTCATCCAGCTTAAAACAGCTTATTGCGATAAAAACAAATGTTTACAATGTGCCGTTGGTAATGCTTTAATAATTAAATAATAATAACTCGTACCAATTTGAGTATTTCTTTTAGTTTTCAACGAATTTATTATTCCACCTTTCGGCTTTGCTAGAGATAAACTTCAGTGAGAATCTAAAATATATAATTTTATTAAATTTTATATTTAAATTGCAGCATGAATAATATTTATAAACCATTACTGTTTTTTCAAAAGCATGGTTATTATGTTTGTCAGCGTATAGCAGATAGGTTAGGTATTAGGGCCAAGGTGGTAAGAACATCATTTATGTATGTAACGTTTGTAACCGTTGGGTTTGGTTTTGCGCTGTATCTGTTCTTAGCTTTTTGGATGCGAATAAAAGATTTAGTCTATACTAAACGCTCATCTGTTTTCGATTTATAATTTATAAAATAAATATAAAAATTAGAGCAACTAAACCAATTTTCTAATATTATTGAATGAATTACATCTGCCCACCAAAAAAATAAAAACTACCAGTGAACCCACTTATAAAATTTTTTAGAACCAAAATATATACGGCTATATTTTTATTAGTAGTTATTTTGCTAATAGGTGTTACAGGATATAAGATGTTATCAGGGTATTCTTGGGTAGATGCGCTTTATATGACCGTTATTACCATGACAACTGTTGGTTTTGGAGAAGTGGTCCCGCTTGATAACCAATCGAAAATTTTCACTATATTTTTAATCTTGGCAAGTGTGGTTATTGTAGGTTACGCCCTCTCAATAATTACAGAGTATATTTTGAGTAAAAATGACATTGAAGAATTAAAACATAAAAAGATGCAAAAAAAGATAGAAAGTTACAAAGGTCATATTGTAATTTGTGGTTATGGCAGAAATGGGAGGCAAGCAGCCAGAAAACTTTTAGCTTACAACAAGCATTTTGTAGTTATTGAAAAGGATAAAGAGGTAGAAGAACGTATGCAAATTGATGGGACTCCTTATATTATTGGTAATGCCAACGAAGATGAAACACTTCTTCAAGCAGGAATAGATAGGGCTTCCTGTTTAATATCGGCATTGCCTAATGATGCCGATAATTTATTCGTTGTACTTTCAACCAGACAGTTAAATAAATCTATAAATATTATAAGCCGAGCATCTTTAGAAACATCATATAATAAATTAAAGTTGGCTGGAGCCAATAATGTTATTCTACCTGATAAAATTGGAGGAGATCACATGGCATCTTTAGTCGTTATTCCTGGCTTAATGGAGTTTGTGGATAACCTTTCTATAGTTGGAAAATCAAATATTAATATAGAAGAAATCGCTATAGAAAAATTATATACTACAAAAGAAGTAAAAACTATTAAAGATTTAGACCTTCGTAAAAAAACAGGATGTACCGTTATTGGTTATAAAGATGAGAAAGGCGAATATTTGGTAAATCCTGAGGCAGAACTGGAATTAGCATCAAATTCTAAGATTATTGTTTTAGGTAGGCCAGAACAGATTGAAGCACTCAATTCGACATACAATATAAATTAGGGAATTTTTGATTTTAACAAGCATTGTTTTAAAAAATCATTTTTTTTTAGCATCTTGCTAGCTTTTAATACGAATTTTTCAATAAAATTAATTTAATACGATTTCCTTATGAAGAAATTTCTTCTTTCAATAGTTACTTTAATATTACCATTTTTAACATTTGCACAAGAGGCCACCGAAAAAGGTGTTGATCAAATAATCGATGAAAAGTTTGGAGATGCAACAGGGTGGTTTGTGAGTTTTATTTTTTATCAAATAGATTTTGGTAACGATATTAAGGTGTTTTGGGTGTTATTTCCTTTAATTATAGGAGCAACATATTTCACATTTTATTTTAAGCTAATAAACTTTAGAGGTTTTTTTACCTCGGTTAATATTGTAAGAGGAAAATACGATGATATTGACCACCATGAGTCTCTAATAGCAGCTGGCGATTCTACACCAGGTGGAGATGCTATTGAAACTATAGCGATTGAAGGGCACGAAGGAGAGGTATCGCACTTTCAAGCATTAACAGCAGCGCTATCTGCCACGGTAGGCCTAGGTAATATTGCAGGTGTGGCCATTGCTGTTTCTATTGGAGGGGCAGGAGCTACGTTTTGGATGATTGTTGCAGGTCTATTAGGAATGGCGTCAAAATTCGTAGAATGTACACTAGGGGTTAAGTACAGAGACATCTCTGAAGAAGGGGTTGTTTATGGAGGTCCAATGTATTACTTGACTAAAGGGTTAAAATCTAAAGGATTTACAGTACTAGGTAAAGTGTTAGCAGTATTGTTTGCCATATTTGTAATTGGCGGTTCATTTGGAGGAGGAAATATGTTCCAAGCTAATCAAGCGTTTCAATTAGTAGAAAATATAACAGGTGGAAATGAATCATTTTTACATGGAAGAGGTTGGTTGTTTGGACTTGTAATGGCCGTTCTAGTAGGTATAGTGATAATAGGCGGTATTAAAAAAATAGCAAAAGTTACAGATAAAATAGTTCCTTTTATGGTGGTAATTTATGTGGCAGCTTCGCTATTTGTAATATTTGCTAATTTTAATATGATTGGTGATGCATTTGTTCAAATATTTAATGGAGCATTTAGTCCAGAGGGTGTTGCAGGTGGAGCTATGGGAGTATTAGTTCAAGGGTTTAGAAGAGCAGCATTTTCAAATGAAGCGGGAGTTGGATCAGCGTCAATTGCACATTCAGCCGTAAAAACTAAATATCCAGCAAGTGAAGGGATGGTTGCTTTGTTAGAACCATTTATTGATACAGTGGTAGTTTGTACCATGACAGCGTTAGTATTAATTATTACAGGAAACGTAACCGCAGAAAATGCCTCTTTAAATGATGCGCAAGCTATTTTGTTAACCTCAGGAGCTTTCGAATCAGCAATTTCATGGTTCCCATATGTACTAACTATAGCAGTTGTTTTATTTGCATTTAGTACTATGATTTCTTGGTCGTATTACGGTTTTCAAGGATGGGCATATTTATTTGGAAGAACTAAAAAAACAGAGTACACATATAAATTATTATTTTGTGTGTTTGTAGTAGTTGGATCAGCTGCAAGTTTAGGTTCGGTAATAGGATTTTCTGATGCTATGATATTTGCCATGATGGTTCCAAATATGGTCGGTTTAGTTATTCTAGCTCCAAAAGTTAGAGATGAACTAAATAAATATTTGAGTGCTATAAAATCTAAGAAATAATAATTTTTTTATCATAAAAATGAAATCCCATTTCACGTTTTCTAAAGAACAGCGAAATGGGATTCTTTTATTATTAATACTCATTATAGGCTTGCAATGCCTTTACTTTTTTGTTGTCCCAATAACTATCGGGGTTTCTTCTGAAGATATTGCAGTCAATAAAGAAGAACTTGCTAAGTTTAATAAAGAGATAGATTCACTTAGGTTGGTGCAATTAGAACAAAGAAAACCTAAAATACATCCTTTTAACCCCAATTATATAACAGATTTTAAAGGAGCATCTTTAGGAATGTCTAATAAGGAAATTGATAGATTACTTGCTTTTAGAAAAGAAAACAATTGGATTAATTCAACAAAGCAATTTCAAGAAGTAACTAAAGTATCGGATTCATTTTTAAATCAAATATCTCCATATTTTAAATTTCCGGAATGGGTAAATAAGCCAAAAGTAAAACAAGTATCGGCTTTTAGTTATGGCAAAACGTCGAAAACCTATGTAGAAAAACAAGACCTAAATAAAGCAACACCAAAACAATTACAAAGTGTAAATGGTGTAGGAACAGTGTTTTCTGAACGTATTGTGAAATTTAGAAATAAATTTATAGGAGGTTTTATTGATGATATACAACTTCAAGATGTATATGGTTTAACACCAGAAATAATAGAAAAAATTACAAACCATTTCATAGTAAAGACACCAAGACAAATTCAGAAGATAAATATCAATAATGCGACTGTAGATAACTTAGTAACCGTTCAACATATTGATTATGATTTAGCATATAATATAATAGAACAACGTAATTTGAGAGATGGATATAAATCTCTGGATGAATTAATTAAAGTTAAAGACTTTCCAGTAAATAAAATCGATATAATTAAATTATATTTGTCCCTCGATTAAAAAAACAGCAGTGTTTATAAAATGAGTATTAGCTTAGAAACTGACTTTAGAAAAGAAAAAGTTAATTACAGAAAACACCAGCTGGCATGTCTAACCAACAAATATTAATAAACTTAAATAGATGAATAATATGTACTTCACCGAAGAACATAATCTTTTTAGAAAAAGCCTTCAAGATTTTTTAAAAAAAGAAGTAGTTCCTAACATAGAAAAATGGGAAAAAACAGGAACTATAGATAGATTTATTTGGAAAAAGTTTGGTGAGATGGGCTTTTTTGGTATTAATTACCCGGAGGCTTATGGAGGAATGAATCTAGATTTATTCTATACAGTAATACTTTTAGAAGAACTTCAAAAAATAAATTCAGGTGGATTTGCAGCAGCAATTTGGGCACATGCTTATTTAGCAATGACGCATTTAACAGCAGAAGGAGATGAAGCCATTAAGCAAAAATATTTAGTGCCAAGTATTTCTGGAGATAAAATAGGATGTCTATGTATTACAGAACCTTTTGGGGGCAGTGATGTGGCAGGCATGCGAACAACAGCAGTGAAAGATGGCGATCATTATATTATTAACGGATCCAAAACATTTATTACAAATGGGGTTTACAGTGATTATTTAGTTATCGCTGCAAAAACAAACCCAGAATTAGGTAATAAAGGTATTAGCATATTTGTAATAGACAGAGAGACAAAAGGAGTTTCTGCAACTAAATTAGATAAGTTAGGTTGGAGAGCATCAGATACAGGGGAAATAGCATTCGATAATGTAAAAATACCTGCAACTAATTTAATGGGAGAGGAAAATAAAGGATTTGCATATATATTGCAGCATTTCTCTTTAGAGCGTTTAGTTATGGGAGTTAATGCCCATGCACGTGCGGAATATGCATTAGAGTATGCATTGCAATACATGTCAGAGCGCCAAGCTTTTGGTAAATCAATAGATACATTTCAAGCATTAAGACATAACATTGCCGATCTGTACACCGAAATGGAAATATGTAAAGAATACAATTATTCGGTTGCCTATAAATTAAACAAAGGCGAGTATGTAGTTAAAGAAGCGTCCATGTCTAAATTAAAGTCAACAAAAATGGCAGATGATGTTATTTATCAGTGTCTTCAGTTTTTAGGGGGCTATGGCTATATGGAAGAGTACCCAATGGCAAGACTTTTAAGAGATAGTAGATTAGGGCCAATTGGAGGTGGCACTTCAGAAATCCTTCGTGAGATTATCGCAAAAATAATAATAGATAAAAAGGAATATAAGCCTGTGTGTGGCTAATTAGTCTATTAATATTTTTTCGAAAATCACAAAAGATTATCGCAAAAATAATAATAGATAAAAAGGAATATAAGCCTGTATGTGGCTAATTAGTTTAAGTTTTTTAAAATTTAAAAAAAATCATAATTCGTAATTCGTAATTCCAAAATAGTATTTATATTTGCATCCCGTTAAATATCGGGACAGAAAATTTAAAAGAGAGGAGGTTAAGACACTATGTTAATAATACCAATAAAAGAAGGAGAAAATATAGATAGAGCGTTAAAGCGTTTTAAGAGAAAGTTTGATAAAACTGGAACTAAACGTCAGTTACAAACACGTAAGCAGTTTAATAAACCTTCAGTAGTACGTAGAGCACAGATTCAAAAAGCTCAGTACATACAAGGACTAAGAGATGCAGAAGATATTTAATAGCTTCAAAATCAAAATAAATTAAAATCCCACTTAAAAGTGGGATTTTTTTTGTGCTCAATTCAAATAACAATAAAACTTCGTACTTTGTAACTTGATACAAGTAAACATTAAAGATGCCGTTAAAACCATTTATAGACTATTTACTGCTTGAAAAAAACTACTCAGCACTAACAGTCAATGCATACCAAAAAGATTTAGAAGCATTTTCAGAGTTTATAAAAAAAGAATATGACACAGAGATTATAAAGCATGTGAATTATTCGCAAATTAGAAGTTGGATAGTTTCTATGGTGGAAAAGGGATTATCAAATAGAAGTATCAATAGAAAAATATCTGCGTTAAATACCTATTATAGATTTCTTTTAAAAATAGAAGATATAAGTCAGAACCCACTATCCAAACATAAAGCCTTAAAAACGAGTAAAAAAATTCAAGTACCATTTTCAGAAATAGAAATAACAGCAGTTTTAGACGATTTAAATTTTGATGATGATTTCGAAAGCATTCGTAATAAATTAATTATAGAACTTTTCTATTCAACAGGAATTAGAAGGATAGAATTAGTAGAGTTAAATTTAGGAAGTATAGATATCCATAATAAAACGTTAAAGGTTTTAGGGAAGAGAAATAAAGAACGTATTATTCCGTTATTAGATTCAGTAGTAAAAACAATAAGTAAGTATTTGGTTTCAAGAAATAAATTAGACAGTATTACAGATGTTAATAGTCTTTTTTTAACGAAAAAAGGACTTAAAATTTATGAAACACTTGTTTACAGAATAATAAAAGAGTATTTTAGTAAAGCATCAACAAAAGTAAAAAAGAGTCCGCATATTTTACGACACTCTTTTGCAACACATTTACTAAACCAAGGTGCCGATTTGAATGCTGTTAAAGAACTTTTAGGACACTCAAGTTTAGCTGCTACTCAAGTTTATACACATAATAGTATAGCTGAATTAAAAAAAGTGCATGTAGAAGCACACCCTAGAAGTAAAAAATAGTATAGTATAAAGATTATTAACCAAAAACCAAAAGAATGAAAGTAAACACGCAATCAGTAAACTTTAATGCTGACCAAAAGTTAATTGATTTTATTCAAAAACGGATGGATAAATTAGATGTATTTTATGATAAAGTTATTAAATCAGATGTTTATTTAAAACTAGAAAATACAAGTGAAAAGGAAAATAAAATATTTGAAGCGAGAGTAAGTGTTCCTGGAGATAGTTTTGTGGTAAAAAAACAATGTAAAAGCTTTGAAGAAGGAGCAGATGTAGCTGTATCATCGTTAGAAAGACAACTTAAAAAGAGAAAAGAAAAATTAAGATCACATTTATAACAAAAATTCTTAAAAAATGTTTTGATTAAAAAAATAAATCTATACATTTGCAGTCCGTTAGAAATAGCGGGCTTTTTTTATGCGCAAAAAGTATAAAAAAGCCGATGTAGCTCAGCTGGCTAGAGCAGCTGATTTGTAATCAGCAGGTCGTGGGTTCGAGTCCCTCCATCGGCTCTTGAAATTTTGAAAAGAGTATCAGGTAATTAACTTGAGTTTTGTTTTTAAAACAACGGTTAATCGGGGCGAGAAGTTTATCCTGAGCGTAGTCGAAGGGAGTCCCTCCATCGGCTCTTGAAATTCCTGTGAAGGCAGGGATCTTCAGATAGAAAATTAATATCTGTTTGAAGGAAGTTCTTTTAAAAAAGTGAAATAAGTTTAATTGGGGAGATACTCAAGCGGCCAACGAGGGCAGACTGTAAATCTGCTGACTACGTCTTCGCAGGTTCGAATCCTGCTCTCCCCACAAAGAATTTCTGTGAAAACAGGAATCTCAAACTTGAAATTCCAAATAATAAAAGGGTTTTAGTTTGAATTGAAATATTGAAAATACCTTTTGAAGATTTTCAAGTCTTTAAATTGCAGGTTCCTTAATAATTGGAATTTGAAATTTAATATTTGAAACTTTTTGAAGAATTGCGAGAGTAGCTCAGTTGGTAGAGCGTCAGCCTTCCAAGCTGAATGTCGCCGGTTCGAACCCGGTCTCTCGCTCTAAAATTCCTGCGGAGGCAGGAATCTCTTCTTTTTAAAGACATCTTGTTTTTAGATGTATTATAAAGAATAGGGAATAAAAACTTTACGCCGGTGTAGCTCAGGGGTAGAGCGTTTCCTTGGTAAGGAAGAGGTCACGAGTTCAAATCTCGTCATTGGCTCTAAGATATTAGAGTAAGTAAAAATAGAATACACTAATATTATTATATAACTAAGATTAAATTATTTAAAAAACATGGCAAAGGCAACTTTCGATCGTTCAAAACCACACTTAAATATTGGTACAATTGGACACGTAGATCACGGTAAAACAACGTTAACTGCTGCTATTACTAAAGTATTAGCTGATGCAGGTTTATCAGAAGCAAGAGACTTCGATCAAATTGATAATGCTCCTGAAGAAAAAGAAAGAGGTATTACAATTAATACATCTCACGTAGAGTATCAAACAAAGAACCGTCACTATGCTCACGTTGACTGTCCAGGTCACGCGGATTATGTAAAGAACATGGTAACTGGTGCTGCTCAAATGGATGGCGCAATTTTAGTTGTAGCTGCTACAGATGGTCCTATGCCACAAACTCGTGAGCATATCTTATTAGGTCGTCAAGTAGGTATTCCACGTATCGTTGTTTTCTTAAACAAAGTAGATATGGTTGATGATGAAGAGCTTTTAGAGTTAGTAGATATGGAAGTTAGAGATTTATTAAACTTCTACGAATATGATGGAGATAATGGTCCTGTAGTTTCAGGTTCTGCCTTAGGTGCTTTAAATGGAGAGCAAAAATGGGTTGATACTGTAATGGAATTAATGGAAGCATGTGATAGCTGGATTGAAGAGCCTGTACGTGATATGGACAAGCCTTTCTTAATGCCAATTGAAGATGTATTCTCAATTACTGGTCGTGGTACTGTAGCAACTGGACGTATTGAAACAGGTGTTGCTAATACAGGAGATCCTGTAGAAATTATCGGTATGGGTGCTGAGAAATTAACATCTACAATTACTGGTATTGAAATGTTCCGTCAAATCCTTGATAGAGGAGAAGCTGGAGATAACGCAGGTATCTTATTAAGAGGTATTGAGAAAGCTCAAATCTCAAGAGGTATGGTAATTACTAAACCAGGTTCAGTAACACCACATAAAAACTTCAAAGCTGAGGTTTATATCCTTAAGAAAGAAGAAGGTGGACGTCATACTCCATTCCATAATAACTACCGTCCTCAGTTTTATGTACGTACAACTGATGTAACTGGAAACATTGCACTTCCTGATGGAGTTGAAATGGTTATGCCTGGAGATAACTTAACTATTACTGTTGAATTAATTCAACCAATTGCGATGAATGTAGGTTTACGTTTTGCAATTCGTGAAGGTGGTAGAACTGTAGGAGCTGGTCAGGTAACTGAAATTTTAGACTAATAACAGTTAAATAAATATTGAGTTAAAGGTATTCCGAAAAAACGGAATACCTTGACTTATATTTACGGGTTTAGCTCATCCCGATAGTTATCGGGAGGTAGAGCAAATCATACGGGTTTAGCTCAGTTGGTAGAGCACTGGTCTCCAAAACCAGGTGTCGGGAGTTCGAGTCTCTCAACCCGTGCGAAGCGAAGGATTGTGAGCGAGAAAGTTTATGCTGAGCGTAGTCGAAGTAAGTCTCTCAACCCGTGCGAAGCAAAGGATTGCGAGCGAGAAGTTTATGTCGAGCGTGCAGATGAAGGAAAGTGAGTTCGAATCTGTAGTTAAGATAATGTAAAAGGGGGAGATTTCTAAATAGATTTACACTGAACGATGTGAAGTGTTAAAAAAAAACAATAGATGGCTGGAATTGTAAATTACGTAAAAGAATCATTTGAAGAACTTAAAAATAATGTGAGTTGGCCAACATGGTCTGAAGCACAAAGTTTAACGGTTTTAGTTGCTGTATTTTCAATTTTATTTTCCTTAGCAATTTGGGGAGTAGATACAGTATTCAGTAAAGTTGTTAGTTATTACTTTGAGTTAATTAATTAATGATTAATGTTGATTTTATGTCAGAAGTAAGCGAAAAAAAATGGTACGTTGTTAGAGCTGTAAGTGGTCAGGAAAATAAGATTAAAACTTATATCGAGAATGAAATAGCTCGATTAGGTCTTCAAGATTATGTCGATCAAGTATTGGTTCCTACAGAACGAGTGATTCAAATTAGAAATGGAAAGAAAATCCATAAGGAGAAAGTGTTTTTTCCAGGATATATCATGGTTCAAGCTAATCTGACAGGAGAAGTACCTCATATTATAAGGTCGGTTACCAACGTAATAGGATTTCTAGGAGAAACAAAAGGAGGAGATCCAGTACCACTTAGACAATCTGAAGTAAACAGAATGTTAGGTAAAGTTGACGAATTATCTGTAGAGGAAACGGCTAATGTAGCTATACCTTTTACTAAAGGAGAAACTGTTAAAGTTATCGATGGACCATTTAATGGATTTGATGGTACTATTGAAAAGATAAATGAAGAAAAGCGTAAACTGGAAGTAATGGTAAAGATTTTTGGAAGAAAAACACCATTAGAACTAAGTTATATGCAAGTAGAAAAAGTATAATAATTGTTACACTATATAGAGATACGTTCTTTTGCTTCCAACTATAAGAAGCGTATCAAACTAAATTATTAAAAATGGCAAAAGAATTAGGTAAAGTAGTTAAGTTACAAGTTCGGGGAGGTGCTGCGAATCCGTCGCCACCGGTTGGACCCGCTTTAGGTGCTGCTGGAGTTAACATTATGGAGTTCTGTAAGCAATTTAATGCTAGAACACAGGATAAGCCTGGTAAAGTATTACCAGTTGTTATATCTGTTTACAAAGACAAGTCATTTGACTTTGTAATTAAAACTCCTCCAGCTGCAGTACAATTATTAGAAGCGGCCAAGGTGAAAAAAGGTTCAGGAGAACCAAACCGAAAAAAAGTAGCTAAAGTTTCTTGGGACCAGATTAAAACTATTGCAGAAGACAAAATGGTAGATTTAAATGCATTTACTACAGAATCTGCTATGAAAATGGTTGCTGGTACAGCAAGATCTATGGGAATAACCGTAACAGGAAAATTTCCTAATTAATCTTTAAAAGACATTAAAAATGGCAAGATTAACAAAAAAGCAAAAAGAAGCTGCAGCTAAAATAGAAAAAGGAAGAATTTATTCTGTTGAAGAAGCGTCAGCATTAATAAAGGAAATTACCAATACAAAGTTTGATGCATCAATAGATTTAGCAGTGCGTTTAGGAGTAGATCCTAGAAAAGCAAACCAAATGGTGAGAGGTGTTGTATCACTTCCACATGGTACTGGTAAAGATGTGAAAGTATTAGCATTGGTAACACCAGATAAAGAAGCAGAAGCTAAAGAAGCAGGTGCAGATTACGTTGGTTTAGATGAATACCTTGATAAAATCAAGAGTGGTTGGACAGATGTAGACGTAATTATTACTATGCCAAGTGTTATGGGGAAATTAGGTCCTTTAGGACGTGTATTAGGTCCTCGTGGTTTAATGCCTAACCCAAAAACAGGTACAGTAACTATGGATGTTGCTAAAGCTGTAACAGAAGTAAAAGCTGGTAAAATCGATTTTAAAGTTGATAAAACTGGTATTGTACACGCTGCTATAGGTAAAGCATCATTTAGTGCTGATAAAATTGCAGGTAATGCAAATGAATTATTACAGACATTAATGAAATTAAAACCAACAACTGCAAAAGGTACTTATGTAAAGAGCATTTTCATGTCTTCTACCATGAGTCCAAGTGTTGCTGTTGATCCTAAAATTGGTTAATTAGTTAAATACTTTTATTATGACAAGACAAGAAAAATCACAAGTAATCGAAGAATTAACTGGACAATTAGCCGATAATGCTAACATATATTTAGCAGATATTTCAGGATTAAATGCAGGTAGTACTTCAGATTTGCGTCGTGCTTGTTTTAAAGCAGGCGTTAAGTTAGCAGTAGTAAAAAATACATTACTTGAAAAAGCAATGGAAGCTTCAGAAAAAGAATTTGGAGAACTTCCTACAGTTTTAAAAGGTAATACTTCAGTAATGTATTCTGAAGCAGGTAATGCTCCAGCTAAAGTAATTAAAGCCTTTAGAAAAAAATCGGAAAAGCCTTTATTAAAAGGAGCTTTTATCGAAGAGGCTGTTTACATTGGTGACGATCAATTAGACATGTTAGTAGATATCAAGTCTAAAGAAGAATTGATTGGAGAAATAGTTACATTATTACAATCTCCAGCTAAAAATGTTATTTCTGCACTTAAATCAAGTGGAGGAACCATTGCTGGAATTATTAAAACACTATCCGAAAAAGAAGGATAGTATTAAGCAGTACGCACTTATTACAATTATATTATTAAAAAATTATTAAAACGATAGAAAAATGGCAGATTTAAAAGATTTCGCAGAACAATTAGTTAACTTAACTGTAAAAGAGGTAAATGAGTTAGCTACTATATTAAAAGATGAGTATGGTATCGAACCTGCTGCTGCTGCAGTTGCAGTTGCTGCTGGTCCTGCTGGTGGAGGAGATGATGCTGGTGAAGCTCAAACTGAATTTGATGTTATCTTAAAAGCGGCTGGTGGTTCTAAATTAGCAGTTGTAAAATTAGTTAAAGAATTAACTGGTTTAGGATTAAAAGAAGCTAAAGGTTTAGTTGATGAAGCACCAAGTGCTATCAAAGAAGCAGTTACTAAAGACGAAGCTGAAGCATTAAAAGCATCTTTAGAAGAAGCAGGAGCTGAGGTTGAGCTTAAGTAAGCTTACCAACTCAAAAACACAAAGGTTTAGGTCTGAAGGGTTATTCTTCAAGACCTAAACCATTTTGCGTATATAATAATTAGATACGCTAACACTATATTTTTTAATCATAATTCGTCCATTGATGTTATCAACACAAACTGAAAGATTAAATTTCTCGTCTATTGTAAATAGAACAGGATACCCTGATTTCTTGGATATTCAGATTAAATCCTTTCAGGATTTTTTCCAATTAGAAACAAAATCTGAAGAAAGAGGAGATGAAGGTCTTTATAATACCTTCATGGAAAACTTTCCAATTACAGATTCTCGTAATCAATTTGTTTTAGAATTTTTAGATTACTTCGTAGATCCGCCAAGATATGCTATTGATGAGTGTATTGAAAGAGGACTTACTTACAGCGTTCCGCTAAAAGCGAGGTTAAAGTTATACTGTACAGACCCTGAACATGAGGATTTCGAGACCATTGTTCAAGATGTGTATTTAGGAACAATACCTTACATGACGCCAAGTGGTACATTTTGTATCAACGGTGCAGAGCGTGTAGTAGTATCTCAATTACACCGTTCACCAGGCGTATTCTTTGGTCAATCTTTCCATGCAAATGGAACAAAATTATATTCAGCAAGGGTTATTCCTTTTAAAGGTTCTTGGATTGAGTTTGCAACAGATATCAATCAGGTCATGTATGCATACATCGACAGAAAGAAAAAGTTACCTGTTACAACATTGTTTAGAGCTATTGGTTTTGAACGTGATAAAGACATCTTAGAGATTTTTGATCTTGCAGAAGAAGTAAAAGTATCTAAATCTGGATTAAAGAAGTATTTAGGAAGAAAGTTAGCAGCACGTGTGTTAAACACATGGCACGAAGATTTTGTTGATGAGGATACAGGAGAGGTAGTATCAATAGAACGTAACGAAATAGTACTTGATCGTGATACTATTTTAGATAAAGAAAATGTAGAAGAAATTATTGAAGCAGAAGTTAAAACGATTCTTTTACATAAAGAAAGTGCAGAACAAGGTGATTACGCCATTATTCACAATACACTTCAAAAAGATCCAACAAACTCAGAAAAAGAGGCTGTTGAACATATCTATAGACAATTACGTAATGCTGAACCGCCAGATGAAGAAACAGCACGTGGTATTATAGATAAATTATTCTTCTCAGACCAACGTTATTCTTTAGGAGAAGTAGGTCGTTACAGAATGAACAAAAAATTAGGTCTTGATATTGGAATGGATAAGCAAGTGCTTACCAAAGAAGATATCATTACCATTATAAAATATTTAATCGAGCTTATCAACTCAAAAGCAGAAATTGATGATATTGACCACTTATCTAACCGTCGTGTACGTACAGTTGGTGAGCAATTATCTCAACAATTTGGAGTTGGTTTAGCACGTATGGCGCGTACCATTCGTGAGCGAATGAATGTTCGTGATAACGAAGTATTTACACCAATAGATTTGATTAATGCTAAGACGCTGTCGTCTGTAATTAATTCATTCTTTGGTACAAACCAGTTATCTCAGTTTATGGACCAAACAAATCCATTAGCTGAAATTACGCATAAACGTCGTTTATCGGCTCTTGGACCTGGAGGTTTATCAAGAGAAAGAGCAGGTTTCGAAGTTCGTGATGTTCACTATACACATTACGGTCGTTTATGTCCTATTGAAACACCAGAAGGACCGAATATTGGTTTAATATCTTCATTATCTGTTTATGCGAAAGTGAATTCTATGGGATTCATCGAAACACCTTATAGAAAAGTGACAGATGGTGTTGTAGATATTAAAAATACGCCAACATATTTAAGTGCAGAAGAAGAAGAAGAAAAACTAATAGCGCAAGCTACTGTTGATGTAGATGAAAACGGTAAAATATTACACGATAAAGTAATTGCCCGTATGGAAGGTGATTTCCCTGTAATAGAACCAAGTTCGCTTCACTATACAGATGTTGCACCTAATCAAATATCATCAATATCAGCTTCTTTAATTCCTTTCTTAGAGCATGATGATGCGAATAGAGCCTTGATGGGATCTAACATGATGCGTCAAGCAGTACCATTATTATTACCACAAGCTCCTATTGTAGGAACAGGTTTAGAACGTCAGGTGGCTTCAGATTCTCGTGTTTTAGTTAATGCAGAAGGTGATGGAGAAGTACTTTATGTAGATGCAAACGAAATAAGAATTAAATACGAGCGTACCGAAGATGAAGCAGCAGTAAGTTTTGATAGTGATATTAAAACATACCAATTAGTAAAATTCAGAAAAACCAACCAAGGAACCTCTATCAACCTAAAACCAATTGTGGTAAAAGGTGATAAAGTTGCAAAAGGTCAGGTTTTATGTGAAGGTTATGCTACACAAAAAGGAGAATTAGCGCTTGGTAGAAATATGAAAGTAGCCTTTATGCCTTGGAAAGGGTATAACTTTGAGGATGCGATTGTAATTTCTGAAAAAGTAGTTCGAGAAGATATATTTACATCTATTCATATCGATGAGTACTCTTTAGAAGTTAGAGATACAAAATTAGGTAACGAAGAATTAACTAATGATATTCCTAATGTTTCAGAAGAAGCTACCAAAGACTTAGATGAAAATGGAATGATTCGCGTTGGAGCAGAAGTAAAACCTGGTGATATTCTTATAGGTAAGATTACACCAAAAGGAGAATCCGATCCAACTCCAGAAGAGAAACTATTACGTGCTATTTTTGGTGATAAAGCAGGCGATGTAAAAGATGCATCACTAAAAGCTTCACCATCGTTAAACGGTGTAGTAATTGAAAAGAAATTATTTGCAAGAGCCGTAAAAGATAAGCGTAAGAGAGCACAGGACAAAGATGATATCTTAGCTTTAGAAGCTCAATATGATAGAAAGTTTGATGATTTAAAAGATGTTTTAATCGAAAAACTTTTCGCAATTGTAAATGGTAAAACAGCTCAAGGTATCTTTAACGATTTAGGTGAAGAAGTATTGCCAAAAGGTAAAAAATTCACACTTAA
The DNA here is from genome assembly GCF_030540835.1 of Flavivirga aquimarina. Classification (GTDB taxonomy): domain Bacteria; phylum Bacteroidota; class Bacteroidia; order Flavobacteriales; family Flavobacteriaceae; genus Flavivirga; species Flavivirga aquimarina. Next base: position 77,632 of record NZ_JAUOEK010000139.1, read on the forward strand.
AATGTTAAATGCAGTAGATGATTATGCGCATTTAGTGTCAGGTAAATGGACAACAGATGACCATACAAATCAACTTGTAGCAGATTTAATTCACAACTATAAAATTAAAGAAAACGATTTACAAGGTTCTTTAAGACGTGAGAAGTTTACCATTTCTGTAGGTGATGAATTACCAGCAGGAATCATCAAACTAGCTAAGGTTTATATTGCTAAAAAGCGTAAACTAAAAGTAGGTGATAAAATGGCAGGACGTCATGGTAACAAAGGTATTGTTGCAAGAATTGTTCGTCAAGAAGATATGCCATTCTTAGAAGATGGAACGCCAGTAGATATTGTATTAAATCCGCTTGGTGTACCTTCTCGTATGAATATTGGTCAGATTTATGAAACAGTATTAGGTTGGGCAGGTCAAAAATTAGATCGTAAATACGCAACACCAATTTTTGATGGAGCAACAATAGATCAAATTAACGGATTTACTGATGAAGCTGGAATTCCAAGATATGGACATACTTATTTATATGATGGTGGAACAGGGCAACGTTTCGATCAACCAGCAACAGTTGGTGTGATTTACATGTTGAAACTAGGACACATGGTTGATGATAAGATGCACGCACGTTCAATAGGACCATACTCATTAATTACACAACAACCATTAGGTGGTAAAGCACAGTTTGGTGGTCAGCGTTTTGGAGAGATGGAAGTTTGGGCACTTGAGGCTTATGGAGCATCAAGTACATTACGTGAAATCTTAACAGTAAAATCTGATGATGTAATTGGTAGAGCAAAAACATACGAAAGTATAGTTAAAGGAGAACCAATGCCAGATCCCGGACTACCTGAATCTTTCAACGTACTTATGCACGAATTGAAAGGGTTAGGATTAGATATTAGATTAGAGGAATAATAAAATAGTTTACAGTAATTAGTCAGCAGTAGGCACTGCGCACTGAACACTGAACACTGAATACTATAAAAGAAATGGCAAGAAAACAAGATAAGAATACAGTAAAGAGATTTAATAAAATCTCAATTGGTTTAGCATCCCCGGAATCTATTTTGGCAGAGTCAAGAGGCGAGGTTTTAAAACCAGAAACTATCAATTATCGAACTCACAAACCAGAAAGAGATGGTTTGTTTTGCGAGCGTATTTTTGGTCCTGTAAAGGATTACGAATGTGCCTGTGGAAAATATAAAAGAATTCGCTACAAAGGAATTGTTTGTGACCGTTGTGGTGTAGAAGTAACAGAAAAGAAAGTACGTAGAGATAGAGTAGGACATATTAATTTAGTTGTTCCTGTAGCTCATATCTGGTATTTCCGTTCGTTACCAAATAAAATAGGTTACTTATTAGGTTTACCATCTAAGAAATTAGATATGATTATTTACTACGAACGTTATGTAGTAATTCAACCTGGTAATGCCAAAAATGAAGAAGGAGAACCATTACAGAAAATGGACTTCTTAACAGAAGAAGAATACTTAAATATTCTTGAAGAGTTACCACAAGATAACCAATATTTAGACGATACAGACCCTAATAAGTTTTTAGCGAAAATGGGAGCTGAATGTTTAATTGAGTTATTATCTAGAATAGACCTAGAGACTTTATCGTACGAATTACGACATAAAGCAAATACAGAAACATCTAAACAACGTAAAACAGAGGCTTTAAAGCGTTTACAAGTTGTTGAGTCGTTACGTGAATCTAATAATAATAGAGAGAATCGTCCAGAATGGATGATTATGAAAGTAATTCCTATTATTCCACCAGAATTACGTCCATTAGTACCATTAGATGGAGGTCGTTTTGCAACGTCAGATTTAAATGATTTATACCGTCGTGTAATTATCAGAAACAATCGTCTTAAAAGATTGGTTGAAATTAAAGCACCAGAAGTAATTTTACGTAATGAAAAACGTATGCTTCAAGAGTCGGTAGATTCATTATTTGATAATACACGTAAATCATCAGCCGTAAAAACAGATTCTAACAGACCGTTAAAATCGTTATCAGATTCATTAAAAGGTAAGCAAGGACGTTTCCGTCAAAACTTACTTGGAAAGCGTGTTGATTATTCTGCACGTTCTGTAATTGTTGTTGGGCCAGAATTAAAGTTATTTGAGTGTGGTATACCAAAAGACATGGCTGCCGAGTTATACAAACCTTTTGTAATTAGAAAATTAATTGAAAGAGGTATTGTAAAAACGGTAAAATCTGCAAAGAAAATTATAGACAAAAGAGAACCTGTAGTTTGGGATATATTAGAAAATGTTTTAAAAGGACATCCAGTACTTTTAAATCGTGCTCCTACACTTCACAGACTAGGTATTCAAGCGTTTCAACCTAAATTAATTGAAGGAAAAGCTATTCAATTACACCCATTAGTTTGTACGGCATTTAACGCCGATTTCGATGGTGACCAGATGGCGGTTCATTTACCTTTAGGGCCAGAAGCTATTTTAGAATGTCAATTACTAATGTTGGCATCTCACAATATATTAAACCCTGCAAATGGGTCACCGGTAACGGTACCATCTCAGGATATGGTTTTAGGTCTTTATTATATGACTAAAGAGCGTAAGTCAACTCCAGAAGTTCCAATTAAAGGAGAAGGTTTAACGTTTTACGGACCAGAAGAAGTAGAAATTGCTTTTAATGAAAAACGAGTAGATTTAAATGCTGGTATTAAAGTAAGAACCATTGATATTAATGAAGATGGTAAATTAGCGCCAATGATTGTTGAAACTACTGTTGGTCGTGTTTTATTTAACCAGCATGTACCACAAGCAGCCGGTTACATTAATGAAGTACTTACTAAAAAGTCATTAAGAGATATTATTGGAATAATTTTAAAGAAAACTTCAGTTCCAGAAACGGCAGATTTCCTTGATGGTATTAGAACTTTAGGTTTCAAATTTGCATTCCAGGGAGGTTTATCATTTAGTTTAGGGGATATAATTATTCCACCGGAAAAACAAGGAATGATTGATAAAGCCAATGGTTTAGTAGACGGTATTATGGGTAACTATAACATGGGGCTTATTACTAACAATGAGCGTTATAACCAGGTTATTGATATTTGGACATCTACAAATGCAGAATTAACGGAGTTATCAATGAAACGTATTCGAGAAGACCAGCAAGGGTTTAACTCGGTGTTTATGATGCTTGATTCTGGAGCTCGTGGATCTAAAGAACAGATTCGTCAGCTTACAGGGATGCGTGGATTAATGGCAAAACCTAAAAAATCTAATGCAGGAGGTGGAGAGATTATTGAAAATCCAATTCTTTCTAACTTTAAAGAAGGACTTTCAATTTTAGAATACTTTATCTCTACGCACGGTGCTCGTAAAGGTCTTGCAGATACCGCTCTTAAAACAGCAGATGCAGGTTACCTAACACGTCGTCTAGTAGATGTATCACAAGATGTTATTATTAATACAGTAGATTGTGGTACGCTAAGAGGTGTAGAAGTAGAACCGTTAAAGAAAAACGACGAAGTTGTAGAAACTTTAGAAGAAAGAATCGTTGGGCGTGTATCTCTAAACGATGTACATAACCCATTAACTGATGAACTATTAGTATCAGCGGGTCAACTAATCGAAGACGATATAGCAAAAGCAATTCAAGCATCACCAATAGAAAGTTTAGAAGTACGTTCAGCACTTACTTGTGAAGCATTACAAGGTATTTGTGCTAAATGTTACGGACGTAACTTAGCTACCGGAAAAATGGTACAACGAGGTGAAGCTGTTGGAGTAGTTGCAGCACAATCTATTGGAGAACCAGGAACACAGTTAACATTACGTACGTTCCACGTAGGTGGTATTGCAGGTAACATTTCTGAAGATAATAAATTAGCTGTTAAGTTTGATGGAGTCGCAGAAATAGAAGATTTAAAAACTGTTAAAGGTCAAGATGGAGAAGGAAATGTTGTAGATATTGTTATTTCTAGAACATCAGAACTTAAACTTATCGATAAGAAAACAGGAATTGTTTTAAGTACAAATAATATTCCTTACGGTTCGAACATATATGTTAAAAATGGCGATCAACTGAGTAAAGGAGATACAGTTTGTTCTTGGGATCCATATAATGGTGTTATTATTTCAGAGTTTGCTGGTAAAGTAAAATATGAAAATATAGAACAAGGTATTACGTACCAAGTAGAGATTGATGAACAAACAGGTTTCCAGGAAAAAGTGATTTCAGAATCTAGAAATAAGAAACTTATTCCAACGCTTCATATTGAAGATGCTAAAGGAGAAACAATACGTTCTTATAACTTACCAGTTGGAGCACACTTAATGATTGATGATGGAGATAAAATTGAAGTTGGAAAAGTGTTGGTTAAGATACCACGTAAGTCTGCTAAGGCAGGGGATATTACAGGAGGTTTACCACGTGTAACAGAATTATTTGAAGCACGTAATCCTTCAAACCCAGCTGTAGTAAGTGAAATTGATGGTGTTGTATCTTTTGGTAAAATAAAAAGAGGTAATCGTGAGATTATAGTAGAATCTAAATTAGGAGAAATTAAAAAGTACCTAGTTAAATTGTCTAATCAAATTCTTGTTCAAGAAAATGATTATGTAAAAGCAGGTATGCCACTTTCAGATGGTTCTATAACACCAAACGATATCTTAAATATTAAAGGCCCATCAGCAGTTCAACAATATTTGGTAAACGAAGTACAAGAAGTATACCGTTTACAAGGTGTGAAGATTAACGATAAGCACTTTGAAGTTGTTGTGAGACAAATGATGCGTAAAGTACGTATTATTGATTCTGGAGATACGATCTTCTTAGAAGACCAATTAGCACATAAAGCCGATTTCATTAAAGAAAATGATGATATTTTCGGAATGAAAGTGATTGAAGATGCAGGAGATTCAGCAAATCTTAAAGCGGGACAAATTATTACGCCTCGTGAATTAAGAGATGAAAATTCAATTTTACGCAGAGAAGATAAGAAACTAGTAGAAGCAAGAGATGCCAAACCGGCAACAGCGACTCCAATACTGCAAGGTATAACGAGAGCATCGCTTCAAACAAAATCATTTATTTCTGCAGCATCGTTCCAGGAAACAACTAAAGTACTTAATGAAGCAGCAGTAGCTGGTAAAGTAGATAGTTTAGAAGGATTGAAAGAAAATGTAATTGTTGGACATAGAATTCCGGCAGGTACAGGTATGAGAAGTTATACAGATATCATTGTGGGCTCTAAAGAAGAGTTTGATGAAATGATGCAAGTAAAACAAGAATTAAATTATAATTAAATGAGACTCGGGCTTTATAAGTTAAACACGAAATAAAGCCCTTAAGTCGAATTTATGCCAAACTTGATTTGGCATCTCAATTAGCTTATAGCTACTGAGAATAATAAAACTAAAACCTTCTTGTAATTTATGCTTGAAGGTTTTTTTATAAAGTAAATTTATATAAATAAAATTTCCAATGGCGAACGAAAAAGAGAACCCAAAACAAGGCCAGATTAACATCGAATTAGATGAAAAAGTAGCAGAAGGAACATATTCTAATCTTGCTATTATTAACCATTCAGTTTCAGAATTTGTTGTGGATTTTGTCAATATTATGCCAGGGATTCCAAAGAGCAAAGTGAAATCTAGAATAATATTAACACCACAGCACGCTAAACGCTTACTAAAAGCTTTAGGAGAAAATATTTCCAGGTTTGAAAATGCTCATGGGGAAATTAAAGATTATGAGCAACCACCAATACCTTTAAATTTTGGACCAACAGGTCAAGCATAAAGAAAGAGGTCTGGAAAGGACTTAGTAGAATATAGAATATCCGTACGAGGACTCCGCTCAAGAGTCCCAAGACAAGCTAGAGAACTTTTTAATATGTTGACTTAAAACATCTCGACTGCGCTGAGACCAACATTTAGTTTTGACAACTTCTCTTTTTAAGACGCTTGTTTGTTATTATTTCTATAATATTCCAAAGCACCAGAAGGGCATCTTTTTATTTGTTCAATAACTCGTTTTGTTTCCGTATTATCAAGATTTACCCAAGGGATGACAGAATTACTAAATACATCAGATAGTTCTTTGGCACAAGTTCCAGATAAAACACACTTACAAGGATCGTAAGTAACAGTAATATCTCTATTACGGAATTCTTTGGCATTAATTTCCATAAGTAGGTTATTTTGGGGTTAGTTTTCTTATCTAAATGTAGATAACTACAAATAGGATTATTTAATAAAATCGTTCAAATGTACAAAAACATCGATAAAAAACAATATTTTAAATCACTAATCGATGAAATACATAGTAAGTTTAATCAAATTCTGATGTGAAATGAAATTTTATACTAGGATATTTTTGCTGTGTCATTTGTAATGAAAAAGGAGAATCTGCTAAAAAAACTAATTGATTTTGCTTGTCTTTTGCCAGAAAGCGTTGTTTTACTCTAACAAACTCTTTGTATTCATCACTTTTAGAATCTTTTGGATCTACCCAACAAGCTTTATGCACATTTAAGTTTTCATAAGAACATTTTGCTCCATATTCGTGCTCCAATCTATATTGAATAACTTCGTATTGTAAAGCTCCAACAGTTCCAATAACTTTTCTACCATTAAGCTCTAGTGTAAATAACTGGGCCACACCTTCATCCATTAATTGGTCTATACCTTTATAAAGCTGTTTAGATTTTAAAGGGTCTGCATTATTAATATATCTAAAATGCTCGGGAGAAAAACTAGGAACTCCTTTATAATTTATGGTTTCACCTTCAGTAAGTGTGTCACCAATTTTAAAATTACCTGTATCATGTAAACCGACAATATCACCAGGGTACGAGGTGTCTACAATTTCTTTTTTCTCAGCAAAAAAAGCATTGGGACTAGAAAATTTTAACTTCTTTTTGTTTCTTACATGTAAATAAGGTGTATTTCTTTTAAAAGTGCCAGATACAATTTTAATAAAAGCTAAACGATCTCTATGATTAGGATCCATATTAGCATGTATTTTAAAAACAAACCCAGAGAATTTATCTTCATCTGGTTCTACTAACCGTTCTTCACTTTGTTTAGGTCTAGGTTTTGGAGCAATATCAACAAAACAATCTAATAGCTCTCTAACACCAAAATTATTTAAAGCCGATCCAAAAAATACAGGTTGTAGGTCTCCATTAAGGTAATTATCTTTTTTAAATTCTGGATATATACCTTCAACAAGCTCAATTTCATCTCTTAATGTTTGTGCAGCACTGTCGCCAATAAGTGTATCTAATTCCGGAGAGGCCAAATCTTTAATTTCGATAGTTTCTTCTATATCCTTTCTGCTATCACCACTAAACAAATTAATATTCTTCTCCCAAATATTGTAAATACCTTTAAAATCATACCCCATACCAATAGGGAAACTTAAAGGAACCACTTTCAATCCCAGTTTTTGCTCAATTTCGTCTAAAAGATCAAAAGCATCTTTCCCTTCTCTATCCATCTTATTAATGAAAACGATCATAGGAATGTTTCGCATTCGGCATACTTCAACTAACTTTTCGGTTTGTTCTTCTACACCTTTTGCTACATCAATTACGACAATAACACTATCTACAGCAGTAAGCGTTCTAAAAGTATCTTCAGCAAAATCTTTATGACCTGGAGTATCAAGAATATTAATCTTTATACCATTATATTCAAAAGCTAAAACAGAAGTAGCGACAGAAATACCACGTTGGCGTTCAATTTCCATAAAATCGCTTGTTGCACCTTTTTTTATTTTGTTACTTTTTACTGCACCTGCCTCTTGAATGGCACCACCAAAAAGTAATAGCTTCTCTGTTAAAGTAGTTTTACCAGCATCAGGGTGTGAAATAATACCAAAGGTACGTCTACGTTGTATTTCTTCTAAAAAACTCATAAATATTCTATACAAATGAAATGGTTGCAAATATAATATTTATAAAGTTGGTTTTTGTAGAAATTGGTTGTAGAAAGCCTATATATAATGGTTTTTAAAAGTAACTATGAAATGGCTAGGATCATTCCCCTTATATTATTTTAAATAAAAAGGGTAGGAAATATAGGTTCATAAAATACATACTAGATAATGTTAGGTTTTATCAGAAAATAAATGATGTAAAACCTTCAGATAAATATAATTGGGATTTAGATATTTAGTTTAAAAATCGATAAAAAGACATGCGTGATATTTTTATTTTTAATTATCTGTTCTATAGTAGTATAGTTTATTTAATTTGTTCTTGAAATATAGAAACATAGACAAAGTGTTATTAAAATTCGATAAAAAATATTAACAGATTAGCTGAATGTAGGTTTTGTATGTCTGCTTTTATGAGAAATTTTGATCTGATTTAATCAGAAAATAAGTTGATTTCAGTAATCAGTTATTTTACGACCATAAAATAATTCATTTATTAATTATGTTAATTACTTGTTTGAATTGATTTTTATGCAAATAAGGCTTAGGTAATAGAATTCTATTTTAATGTTCTTGAGTCTCCTTTTTTATAAATTAAATCAACCAATAAATTAAATTTTATTTAAGCAAAATAAAAATTTTCACTTCATTTATTTGTCACATCAATGTTTGTAAATTAGTTAGTTATGTGTTTGTTTAGTATTCAATATCTAATAAGATTCAGCATGTAATTAACCTCATGAGTCAACTTTTGCATTCGGAAGCAATTCAGACAATTTTACACCTAAAATGGCTATTCTGACAGTTTTAATTTCTTTTTAGTGAAGGGTATATATTACATAGTTAACAAATGTTAAAAAAAGTTTTGATTTTGTTTGCAAAAGTGTATAAAAAATTTATTATTTGCACTTCATCGATTAAAAATGCATTTCATCGATGATGATAAATCAATACATGACTAATTAAATTTTTATAACAAGCCAAGCTCTCAAATTTTCAAACTCTCAAACTCTCAACGCCATGACTTTTTTTATTAAACCTTTAGATGACAGAAAAAACGATTTTTTAGATTATCAAATTTTTTATAAATCAATTTTCTCATTAACACTTTTATTTCATCAGTGTTTATTTTTTATCGAACAATAAAAAACTGACTGGATTTTCTTGGCTCTATCTGTGAATTGCTATTAACTCTATTATATTAATCATAACTCTCAAAAATGAAAACTTCTAACAATTTTTTATTAAAAAGTAAACCCATTTTATTTTTTAAAAGTTTTGTACTAAAAAAAGAACAATTGAAATATTCGTATTTGTTAGTATTTGCGAGTGTTTTATTTTCATTTTCTGCTATAGCACAACCAACGTTTGGTGGAGCTCAAGGGCCAACTCTTTTATCGGGAACTTTAAATCAGCAAGGGTCTAGGTACCTTTATACAGATGTAGTAGTAAATGTAAATGGCACTACTTCAAATGCAGATGCTGTTATTACTATTATAGAGTTAAATAATATAACAGTAAATAGTGTAGATACTGTTCTTGGTGTTGATAATAGATTTGAACCAACCACTACTACTACCGCTGATGGTGGATATGCTGAATGGGAAATTGTGTTTGTTGAAGATGGAACAGCTAATGCTGTTACTAATGGAACCCCAATAGAGGTAGATTCATATACATTACAGGCAATTGATGTTGATGGGAATGAATTTTTTGAAGCATTAGTTGGAGACAGTTTTTTTCTTGAAGCAGGCACCAGTCCACCTACTGGTACGTGTCCACAGGGTTCAGGAGTAACTACTAATTTAATAGGATGTCCAACAGAATTAGTAGTTTCTGCAAATGGGCCTTTTACTCGTTTTCAAAGTGGTTCTGATTTTGCATCTGGTGTTCATGTAGGAAGAACAGAATATATAGTATCTATTACTTATTCTAATGTAAGTACTGTTAGATTTAGAAATGGTCGTTCAACAACTGGAAGTAGTAGGCTTAATTCAATTAGTTTTTTAGGAGAAGTTACTTTTGTTACTGGAACTACCGATCCTGATCCTACAAACGATCCGCCTGTTGTTATTGATAATTTAGGACATACAGTGTTAGAAAACTCAGGAGCAAATGGACCTTATAATGTATTAACTGGTTCTTCAGATCCAGATGGGAATTTAGATTCAACTACTGTAACTTTAATAGATCCTAGTAATGCTTCAAATCTAGGTTATGTTGGAACAGATTTAGTGATTTCTGGTGTAGGAACTTATTCAGTTGATAATACAGGTAATGTAACTTTTACACCTGCAACAAATTATTCAGGTAATGCAGATGTAAATTTTAGAGTTTTAGATACATCAGCGGAAAGTTCTAATACAGCTACTTTAGGAATTACTGTTTGTCCTGTTGCTAATAATACAACCGATTCAAGTACTATTTGTGAAAGTGATACAAAAACTTTAACAACAACTTCTTCAGGAGGTACTTGGAGTGTTTTTAGTGGTGGCGGAAGTATTTTAGGAACTACTTATACACCTGCAGATATAACAGTAAGCACATCGGTAACAGTGAGATATACAATTCCAGCTTCGGCTCCTTGTTCAGTATCAACCAGTGATGTGACTTTTACTGTAAATCCCTTACCATCCGTTCCAACCGTAAGTACTCCAGTAGAGTATTGTGTTGGGGATACAGCATCTACATTAACCGCTACCGGAACGAATCTATTATGGTATACTGTTTCTACAGGCGGAACAGGTAGTGCCACAGCACCGACTCCAAGTACAGCCACTGCAGGTAGTACATCATACTATGTAAGCCAGACCGATGGTAATAGTTGTGAGAGTGCACGTTCTGAGATAGTTGTTACCGTAAATGCTTTGCCTATAGCGGCAGCGATTACAGGTCCTAATGCCGTATGCATGGGATCGACAATAGATTTGACCGAAGGTACTGCGGGGACCATAGTATGGAGTTCATCCAATACAGGCGTAGCGACTATCGATGGTAGTGGTGTCGTGACCCCGGTAAGTGCTGGAACCACGGATATTACTTATACCGTAACCGATAGTAGTGGCTGTACCTCATTGTCCTCGGCAACCTTTGAAGTTACCGTAAATGCTTTACCTATAGCGGCAGCGATTACAGGTCCTAATGCCGTATGCATGGGATCGACAATAGATTTGACCGAAGGTACTGCGGGGACCATAGTATGGAGTTCATCCGATACAGGCGTAGCGACTATCGATGGTAGTGGTGTCGTGACCCCGGTAAGTGCTGGAACCACGGATATTACTTATACCGTAACCGATAGTAGTGGCTGTACCTCATTATCCTCGGCAACCTTTGAAGTTACCGTAAATGCTTTGCCTATAGCGGCAGCGATTACAGGTCCTAATGCCGTATGCATGGGATCGACAATAGATTTGACCGAAGGTACTGCAGGG
>NZ_JAUOEK010000155.1 GCF_030540835.1 Flavivirga aquimarina
GAAGTCCATAGGTTCGTTTTGGCAGACTGAAAGTCTGCTTCGTGAAATATGGTAAAACTGAATTCGTGTCAAAAGTTTTTAGAAGCTGAAAGCGACATGCACTAAAGTACATAGTTTTAACTCCATTTGAGACCAATAAAAGATATTAAACCTAGACCCCGCTAAATACTAAAACAAGTTCAGTACAGGAAGCGGGGTTAGTTCAACTTACAATTTTGTAATGTGTATTTAATCTTTTTTACTAATTTAGAACAAAGGATAAAATTTAAACAGTTTCTTAATTATTGTAAGATTATTTTTTTCGAATATGTTTTTCCTTCAGCAACAATTTTAACAATGTACATTCCTGAACTTAAACCGTTTAAAGACAAAGAACCTCTTCCTTTATTAATGTCTCCTGTACGCAGAACTTGCCCCGTTAAGTTAATAACAGATGCTTTTGCCAATGTTAAATCTGGAATTTGGATATTAAGTATCTCCGAATTAAGTAATGGATTAGGATATATACTCAGGTTAATATCTTTTAACTTTTCAGTACCCAATGATTTCCCAACTATTTCAATGGTATGAACTCCACTTTCTAAAATTAATAAATCGACATCATTTTTTGAGACACTATTATGTATCAGATTAAGTTGTGTATTTGGTATTGAAAACTCACCTTCGACTCCTGCTGGAAGCGTTATCGTGTAGAAATCATTTCCTTCAGTGGTTATCTCAAAAACACCTTCTATTCCTCCATTGGGAGTTGGCACCTTGATTGAAGTATTTTTAAGAGTTGATAGTTGTGGTTGAATCGAAGCTTTTGTAAAACCTGGTGTAATAGGTTTTATACCCCACATATAGTTCGGAATTAAGTTTGCAGGAGCAGCTCCCCATGCATGATTCCAATCTAAATTACTTTTATAAGATTCATCCCAAGCTTCAAGGGTAATCGTACTTCCTACTCTAATCATATTATACCAACTTCGGGTGTCTTGAGAGGTCATTAACTCTAATGCATAATCTGCTTCACCTGCATTATATAATGCCTCAAAAAGATACTGTGCACCATATACGCTACAACCCATTCCTTTAGATTTTATAAATGTAGCAACAGTAGCTATATTTTCATCAGGCACAAGCCCCATAGCTAGAGCCATCATGTTAGTATGTAAAGAAGAATGTGAAGTTCCTTCTCCATCTACATATAATCCAGTAGCTGTATCAAAAAAGACTGCATTATATGCTGTTTTTACTTTGATTGCTTCAGCTGTAAAAAGATTTAAATTCGAAGTATCTCCAATAGCTTGAGCCATTTCGGCTAATTGCAGAAGGCTTTTATAATAAAAAGCATTTACTACTGCATTATAAGATTGAAACACGAAACCATCTCTTTCTGTTGTTGGCCAATCAACAATAGGTGTGAACTTAGATGTAGCCCACTGGTTATAAGTAAATCCGAGTTCATTATTAATAAAAGATGCAGTTGCATTTTCATGACTAATCAATCCATCACCACGCCTTAATTCGTATAAACTTTTATCAATTATACGGTCGTAATATTCTGAAATCAATTCCGTATTGCCAGTATAAATATAATCAGCGTAAAACATTAAAACCATATGTTGTTGCCATTCTACAGGCCAGGTAGAGTGATCCATTAAGTATTCAATAGTATTTCTTGCTATTTTATAAGATGCATCAGTTCCATAATGCGATAGTTGATTAAGATACGCATCTGCTTCATATGGGATTCTTTCTCTATCTCCATCTATATAATAACCCATAAAAGAAGTAGCTTTCATCGAATATTTACATAAATCCCATACTTGATTTAAGATAGCATCATCACTACTAAAAGAACTTGCATTCTCATCCCAGGGTCCAAAATATGCTAATTGTACAAAGTCTTCTTTTAAAAGAGTGCCTTCATGATTTTCAATTTCTACATATCGGTATGGCATCAATACAGGAGCATAACTTGGAATTTGTATGGCTCCTTGAGCGGTATTTCTAACGTCCTCAGCTAAAGAAACTTCATAAGTATTTGTACCAGCTACAACAGGAATGTCTACTTTTTGATAGCGAATAGTCGCACCAGGGTTTCTGTCTACACTAGTACCTGACAATTTCTCTCCTAAATGTATAGAAACTGTATGAGCAGTTGTTGCTGTATACGTAAATTCCATACTGGCAAAAGCAGCTTTTCCAAAGTCTAAAACTACATTTGAACCAACGTTAGAAATCGTGGAAGGTGTTATGCGTTCTAAAATATAGCTATAATCATTTGGTATTTCAGGCTCTATATCTGGAACTAAATCTGGATTAAAATCTACCTCTGTAAATTGCATCCTATATTGGTTATTATCCAATGGATTTATCCTAAGCGAAGTTCCTGTTATTTTTACATACTGTACCAATTCTTCTGGAAATGAAAAAGTATTTTTAGAATCTGTTACCGTATAATTTGTTTCATTAGTTACTGTTTTCCATGTATTTGCATCTTGAGACACTTCAATAATGAAGTCTACTGGAAAACCTTGACCACCATCTCTTGAATATAAATGGATGCCATAAATAGAGACTAACTCGCTAAACTTAAGTTGTACCCATTCTTCGTGGTTAGTTGTAGTGCTATTATTACTTGTCCAGCCTTTAGCATCTGTTACTTCTGAATTTTCACCATCTATTAAATTATCAATACTCCATCCAGATTGCTCATAGCTACTTGAAGCTGTAACTTGAATAGATTGGGAAAACATTTTTGAATAAAAAAAAAGTAAAAAAAAGGTTAAAAAAAGAGTTGGTTTAAAAATCATAGTAGTTTAGTTTTGTTTAAATAGTTTAAAAAAAACTGTAAAATCTAAAGCAATTTTCAAGATGTATTTCCTATACTTTAGAGTAAAGTATCTTAGTGCAAATTAACTAAAATGATAAAGCAAACAGGGGTGAATTATCATCCAAAAAGTATACAATAATACAATTCACAGTATTTCAATGATACAAAAAAAAACTTTTTGAATCTTTTAAACTTCTCAATTATGGTGTCTATTTGTTGCTAAAATAAGATTGTACTGTATTTTTATGATGCAATTTTCTGTCATTTAGGACTTAAGTTGCTAATAATAAACACATAAACTTGAGAAATGATAAAAAAAGAATTACTTGTAACCCCATTTTAATCAAACAAAATACGAGAAAAAGAATTTCTTGAAACCAATTATCTCATCCTTTGCTAACAGGACTCAAGACGACAAAATAAACTAAAGGATAAAATTTAAACAGTTTCTTAAAATATAGAAAGTGGATTATTTGAAAATAAATGGAAGGATATAACGATGTACCTGCTTACCAAGCCAAAGACATGGCAGTTTTTAAACGTTTATGGGTATTAACTAGACTTAAAGTCTGATTCTTGTTCATGTTAAGCATAGATAGAGATACCAACCACATTGAAATTCTATTCGTGTAAATTTGTGTAATTCGTGTCTTAATTTTCATTTGATGCTTAGGGTTAAAAAATAAAAAGAGGATAACCATAAAGCCATCCCCTTTTCTCACTACGAATCAGTCAACTAAAAAAATATTATTGCTAATTAATCTATTTCTATAATACCAACGACTTCATAAGCTCTAGTGCCATCTACTTGCACTTTTTCATAAAGAATATTAGCATATTCGTAATAGTTTAGACCGTCTATAGTTACTTTTTCGTAATCTTCTGGTAGTTCGTAAACAACAGTACCAATTTCTGGCTCTACAACTTCGTATTCGTTATTACTTTGAACATAAAATATACCCTGTACATTAAAATAATCACGGTTGTTATAGCGTACACGTTTGGATTTAGGTGGTAATGTTTTAATTCTAAATCCTATTTTAGGAGCAATTACAATGTAGCGTCCTCTTGAATAGGTATAGTATTTATTATTTGCATAGTAATAATTTTGATTTCTATACTTAATAACCGTCCTGTTAGGCACAGTTCTTACAGAAGTCACCTTTCGCTTAGGAGTTTTGTAAGTTACTTTTGTGCTAGATACTCTTCTATTAACTTTACTTTTTTTAGTTGTAGTTGTTGCTACCGTTTTTGTTTTTTGATTACGTTTTGTTTGCGCTGAAACTTGTGTTGTAAAAGCCATCAATAATAATGATGACATCGCGTATACTTTAATAAATGTTTTCATAATTTATAAAATTTAGGGATTACTTTATTTGTATTAATAGTATAAAGGTATTTGTATAGGGTGTACTAAAAAAAGCAAATAGACAAATGCTTATATTGTGTCTATGAATAGAATGATTTTATAGAAGTCTTTTAAATGGGAACTTTACAAGTTTAAAGAATTGTTATTTACAAACGCTAAAAATGCTGGTTTGTATTGTTCTGAAACTGTAATACGTTGGTTATTGATAATAATTTGACTACGTTCTATAACTTCAATACTTTTTAAAGAGACTATAAAAGACCTGTGAACGCGTAAAAATTGGGTTTCTGGAAGTTCTTCTTGTAACGATTTTAAACTCATCAAAGTTAAAATAGGTTTTGGGTTATCTTTTAGCCATATTTTAATGTAATCTTTAAGGCCTTCAAAATACAATACATCAGCCAGTTTAATACGCAATTGTTTGTATTCCGATTTCACAAAAAGAAATTCTTTTTCTTCAGAGATTATGGATGTTTGTTTCTCTTTAATCAATGAAAACCAATTATAAGCTTTATTGGAAGCTGCTAAAAATTCCGCATAATCAAAAGGTTTTAACAAGTAATCTAAAGCTTCTACTTTAAAACCTTCTAATGCATATTGATCGAATGCAGTGGTGAAAATAACACGTGAGTCTTTGGGCAACATTTTTGAAAACTCAAGACCCGTTAAATCTGGCATTTGTATGTCTAAAAACAGCAAATCTACAGGATCTGTTTTTACATATTCCATAGCTTCCATAGCGCTACTGCACTTTTTTTTAAGTACTAAAAAGGGTGTTTTTTCCACATAGCTTTCCACTAAATTAAGTGCCATAGGCTCGTCATCTACAATAACACAAGTAATTTTAAGGTGGCTCATAATTTTATGTTTCAATTTCTAAAGTCACTAAGAAGCGTTCGTCCTTTACTATCGTTTTAAAGCTATGTTTATTTGGGTATAGTAATTGCAGACGCTTTTCTAGATTTTTAAGCCCAATTCCAGAACCGCTTTTATCGTCTGTCTTTTTTGGGAAATTATCATTTTCAATAATAAACAATACACTTTCTTCCTCACAAGTCATAGCAATATTGATTAGGCTTTCTTTACTTGCCGAGACACCATGTTTAAAAGCATTTTCAATTAATGAAATAAATAATAAAGGTGCTATTTTAATACCTGTATCTTCTGAAGGAAAACTATAAGTTACCTCGGTTTTATCTGATACACGCAGTTTCATTAAATCGATATATTTTTTCATAAAATCGATTTCTTTAGACAGTGGCACCAATTCCATATTAGTTTCATAAAGCATGTAACGCATAAGCTTACTCAAACTATGAATAGAAGTTTTTGCCTGTTCTGGCGAACTATCCACCAATGCATAGATGTTGTTTAACGAGTTAAAAAAGAAATGCGGTTGCAATTGGTAATGTAAATGTTGTAACTCAGACTGAAGCTTATAATTAGCAGCTTCTTTACGTTCGGCTTCTGTTTTTACCCATCGTTTTGTGGTTTTTATTGCAATTGAAAAAAGCAAAGGCGCCATATACGAAAGCGTTTGTATATAAATAAGTATCTTTAAAGGTGGCCCTACTTTTTCAGAATTTTTAGATGATTTTCTAGCGAGCTCTTGAAAAAAGATGTCTTCTATTTGCTCTTTTAATAGTAAGAAAAAAGCAATAAGAACACCATTTATTATAATAAATTGCCAGGTTTTTTTTATGAACAAAAACCGATCTATTATTATAAAATAATTAATATAAAATATTCCAGCATAAAACACTAATGGAATCCAAAAATGAGCAATCACTCTATTAAGATCTTGTTCTTGTCCGTATGACAATATATAAGGCATACTAAATAAGACAAGCCAAACAAGCAGATGTGAAAAGACAGTTATTTTTTTATTTTTATGCATCATTAATTATTCGTAGCGCAAAGCGGTTATTGGGTCTAAAGCCGATGCTTTTCTAGCTGGATACCATCCAAAAAAGATGCCTGTTACAGCACAAACAGCAAACGATATTATAATAGAATACAAGGCTACACTTGTAGGCCAATTTAAGAATTTTTCAATAAAAACAGTCGACCCTAGCCCTAATATTACACCTAAAATTCCACCCGTAATACTTATTAATATAGCCTCAATTAAAAACTGCATTAAAATATCGGCTCCCTTACCTCCTACTGCCATACGCAAGCCTATTTCTTTAGTTCGCTCTTTTACAGAAACATACATAATATTCATGATACCAATACCACCAATTAATAATGAAATACTGGCAACCGCTACCAAAAGAATTGTCAGCATTTCGCTGGTAGAACTAAATGTTGAAATGAGTTCTTCCATGGAACGTACATGAAAATCATCATCTTCAGCATCAGCTAATTTATGTTGCGTACGTAGAATTTCGGTAATTTCTAGTACAGCATTTGGTGCATCCTCTTCACTTATAGCAGATGCCATAACTTCATTTAAATGATCAATCGCTAAAATACGCTTTTGTACTGTGGTATAAGGTGCAACTACCACATCATCTTGATCTTGACCAAAGGTATTTTCGCCTTTTTCTTCTAACACGCCAATCACTTTAAACGGAATATTATTAAAGCGAATCATTTTACCAACAGGTGCTTCCCCATCTGGAAACACATTATCGACAACAGTTTGACCTATTAAAGCTACTTTAGCGGCAGATTGTACTTCGGCATTTGTAAACATACTTCCGCTTTGTAAATCGACTACTTTAATATTTAAATAGTCTGGATTGACACCAAAAATTGTAGAAGGCCAGTTGTTAGACCCGTTAATAACTTGTCCGCTACCATTCACTATTGGTGAAATGTAACTTGTTAATGTTGTTTGTGCTTTTATAGCCTCATAATCTTTAAACGTTAGCGTTTCCATCTCACTAGCATTACGACGAACACCTCCACGTACATCTGCTCCAGGTTTAACTGTTATCATATTAGAACCCATATTAGAAATGGTAGCTCGAATACTTTCTTTAGAGCCTTCACCTATTGCTAGCATAGCAATTACTGAAGCGACACCTATAATAATTCCTAACATGGTAAGCAATGTTCTCATTTTATTAAGAACGATAGCCTTAAAAGCGATTTTAAATAAATTTAATAGTCTCATAATCAATGGTCTTCTTTAGGTAATTTAGCTAATTGTTCTGCAGCAGATTGTATGTTATAGTTATTGTAATCCTGCATAATATGTCCATCTTTTAATACAATGGTTCTATTGCTAAATGTTGCAATATCTGGTTCGTGTGTAACGAAGGTTATGGTAATGCCTTGCTTATTTAGTTCTTGAAACAACGACATAATTTCGTAAGATGTTCGTGTATCTAAGTTTCCTGTGGCTTCATCGGCAAGTATCATAACAGGATTGTTAACCAATGACCTTGCTATAGCTACACGTTGTTGTTGTCCACCTGAAAGCTGCGAAGGTGTATGATTCATTCTGTCGCCCAACCCAACCATCTTAAGGGCTTTAATGGCACGTTCTCTTCTTTCTATAGTAGAAACTTTACTATTGTATAAAAGTGGTAATTCTACATTTTCAATAGCAGATGTTCTAGGCAATAAATTATAGGATTGAAAAATAAATCCGATCTTTTCGTTTCTAATCGTTGCTAATTCATTTCTACTAAGCCCTTTTACTTTTACACCATCAATTTCATAAGTTCCTGATGTTGGTTGATCTAAACATCCTAAGATATTTAACAAGGTACTTTTACCAGATCCACTAGACCCCATAATGGTTACAAATTCACCTTCTTTTATGTCAAACGAAATACTTCTTAAGGCATGAACTGTTTCACTCCCCATAGTAAACTCACGTTTTAAGTCTTCTATTTTAATAATTTCTTTACGCATCACTGTTTACTTTTTTTTGTTTGCCCCTGGTCGTTGCGGCATAAAAGGACTCTCATTTGTGCCTCCTGTATTGGTTTCAGATTTACTAACACCCTTTAAGCTATAAACCAATTTTTCTCCTTCATTAAGCCCACTCATTATTTGTACATTTACACCATCGCTAGCTCCTAGCGTAACTGTTTTTGGGATAATAGCTCCATTGTTTCCTAGTACCCAAAGTGTTGATTGGTCTTTACTAATTTGGCTCGTATTTTCTGATAGTTCATGCTGCAAATTATAGGTTGATAGTGTTTCTTCTTCAGGTTTAAAATTGATAGCTTTTGCTTCTGCTGTTAATACATCATTCAATTCTAAAGTGTAAATAGAAATGGTTGCTGTTAACCCTGGTTTTAATTTCAAATTGGAGTTATCTGCCTTAATAACAACAGTATACGTTACTACATTTGAAGTGACAGTTGGATCTAATCTTACTTGAGTAACGATACCATTAAAAGTTTCGCCTATATAAGCATCTACAGTAAACTCAACACGTTGTCCTTCTTTTACTTGTCCTATATCTGCTTCATCTACATCTGCTTCAACTTGCATTTCTTTTAAATCTTGAGCAATTGTAAATAAAGTTGGTGTACTTAAACTTGCAGCGACAGTTTGCCCTTCATCTATATCTCTTGACAATACTACACCGTTTATAGGCGAATAAATATTAGCATAACCTAAATTAGTTCTAGCTTGTTGTAAGTCTGAATAACGTTGTGTTACTGTTCCTTTTGCTATTTGATAATTGTAAGTAGCATCATCGAAATCTGATTTACTAATAACTTGATTATCGTACAAGGTTTTTTGTCTTTCGTAAATCGTTTGTGTGTAGTTTCTTTGATTTACAGCATTATCGTAAGCTGCTTGTGCTTGTATTTTAGACGCGTTAAGATTAGTTTTATCTAATTCTGCAATAAGTTGACCTTCTTTAACAACACTATTATAATCTACATATATTTTTTCTACGACACCAGATACTTGTGTACCAACTTCAACTTGTGTAATGGGTTCTATGGTTCCTGTAGCTGTCACCATTGTAGTCACATTTGCTTTTTTAGCAGATACTGTTTTTGCTTCAATAATAACAGCATCGATACCTTTTAGAAAAGAGTAACCTACAATTGCAAGTATTACAAATACAATGCTACTTATGATGATATTTTTTTTAGTTTTCATATTAATTTTGATTAAAGTTTTATATCGTTTCCTTGATAAAATTGTAATAATTGATGGTATAAAATGTTTAAGTATTTAGCCTGTAAATAATTTTGTTGTGCGTTCGTATATGTGTTTTGGCTAATCACCAAATCGGTAGTACTTAAACTTCCTAATTCATATTTCTTTTGTGCTAATTGATAGGATTGTTGTGCGGCTTCTTTTGAAGCTTCTGCAGCAATAACTTGTTCTTGGGCCGACAATGCGTTTTGATATGCGGTTTCTACTTTTTTATAGACCTCTTTTTCTGTGTTTTGTTTTTGTATTTGGGCTTTCTCAATATTAATAGTAGCAGTTTTTACTGCTGCTTTGGTTTGATTTCTGTTAAAAATTGGAATGCTTAAGGATAAACCTATTCTCTGATTGAAATTAACATCAAACTGATCTGAAAACGTATTGTTATCAATACTTGTATAACCAGAACCTAAGCCTCCTGTTAAAGTTAAAGCTGGTAAAAAACCACCTTTAGCAATGTCTAATTCTTTCTCGTTTGCAGAAATATTTAAAATACTCGATTGAATCTCTGGTAAAGAGCTTAAGGCTTTGTTATAAATATCCATTCTATTCAGTTCTAAGTTTATTACATCCATGTTTTCATCAATGGTTTCAATTTCTAAATCTTCCATTGGTGATAATTCTAATAATTGTTTTAATTCAATTATATATTGTTGATAATCATTTTTGGCAGCAATGACATTGTATTTATTAGTTGCTGCTTGACTTTGTGCCTCGGTATAATCGCTTAAAGCAATGGTTTCGGCTTCTAAACGAGCTTTAGCTCTTAACACTTCCTTTTCTGAAGCAATTAAATTACTTTCGGCAATAACAATACTTTCTTTACTGTATAAGGTTTGTAAATAAGTTTCTAAAAGATTTAGAACTATATTGTTTTTTTCTACTTCTTCTTGAAATATACTTTGCTTTAATAGTAACCTATTTTGCTTAATCTGATTGTTAATTTGATTCCCTTGAAACAAGGTTACAGAAGTATTAAGACCAATATTTGTACTGTGAATTTGATCCGTTACATAATCGCTAGTAATAGGATCAATCGTGTTTCCGTTAGAAAAATTTTGTGAAGCGCTACCATACAAATTAGGTAACCTAGACGATTTGGCCTTGCTATAATCTACTTCTGCTATACTTTTATTTAAAGCAGCATCTTTAACCGTAATATTATTTTCTAGAGCGTACTCAATACAATCTTCTAAAGACCATACTTTAGGCGACTTGTTTGTTAAAGCATCTTGTGCAAAGGAGAATTGCACAAATATAAAGCTTGCAATGATTAGATATAGTTTCATTTTTTTTGAGCGTTTTAAATTATTACTTCAAAGGTGAAACTATATACTAGCTTAATAAAAAGGAATAGACGTTTGAGGCAATTAACTATACAAATACTATTAATGTATCGATGAGAATATTTAAATATGAACCATAATAATTTACAGCTTGTATATAAAACATTACACTTCCCTCCTACGTCGTCTCATAAAAAGTTGAATTATACTTATTAGCAATTTTATGTTTTTCTTATTAATTCAATTACCGAATGATCGTTCGGTAATTGAATTATTGCATCATGAGACCACAAAAAGTACAAGATGAAGAGATTATTACAAGCTTAGTCAAATCTTTTCGTTCTCATGGTTATGAAGGATCTAGTCTTGCTGAATTAGCAAAAAGTACTGGATTAAAAAAGGCAAGTCTTTATCACAGGTTCCCTAAAGGAAAACATGAAATGGCAGTTGCTGTACTTGATTATATAGAAGAATGGGTTGATGAGCATATTTTAAAATTGTTAATGGATGATGCCAAGCCGCCCGTAGATAGATTAATTAAAGTTTTAGACGAAATTAGAATTTCGTACGACAAAGGAAATGAAACTTGTATTTTTAGAGCATTGTCTTTAGGACAAAGTTTATCCTTGTTTGATGCACAAATTAAAAAAGGGATGAACACATGGATTATAGCTTTTAAAACCTTGGGGCTTTCATTTGGTTTTGATGAAGATGAAGCTCAAAAAAAGGCTATGAATACCTTGATTAAAATTCAAGGAAGCCTTATTGTTACAAAGGGCCTGGATGACTTAAAAGTATTTGAAAACACATTAAATGATATTAAATCTGATTATCTTAAAACATAAAAAAATTTACAATATTTATTTACCGAATGGTCGGTAATAAACTTTTATAAACACTCAAATTAATTTAAATATAAAACAATGAAAAATTTATTAATAGTACTAATAACAATGACTTTTTTAAGCTCATGTGGAGAAAAAAATAAGCAAAAAAATATTGTTATTCCAAATCAAACAAAACAACAAACAACAAATACTATTAGCTATAAAACTATTGATATTAACGGAATTAATGTAGCTTATAGAGAAGCTGGGGATCCTAAAAATAAAACGATTGTATTATTACACGGTTTTCCGTCTTCTTCTCATCAATATAGAAAAGTTTTAAATCAATTATCAGACGAATACCATTTAATTGCTCCTGATTATCCTGGTTTTGGCAATAGTGATTTTCCTAGTTCTGAAACATATAAATATACTTTTGATAATCTGGCTTTAACAATTGATGCCTTTTTAGAGAAAAAAGAAATACAATCATATGCCTTGATGATTCAAGATTATGGAGCTCCTATTGGCTTTCGAATTGCAACAAAACATCCTGAAAGAGTTACAGCTATTATAAACCAAAATGGTAATGCTTATGAAGAAGGTTTAGGTGATGCTTGGGCTGGTGTTAGAGAACTTTGGAAAGATAGAAATAAGAAAACAGAGGATGCTTTATTACCAGTTTTTTCTTTAGAAGGATTAAAATGGCAATACACACATGGGGTTAGAAATGAAGAAAATATAAATCCAGACACGTGGCACTTAGATTATTTGAGATTATCAAGACCTAATGCGCATATAGTTAACTTAGATTTATTTTATGATTATCAAAATAACATAAAACTATATCCTAAATGGCAAAAATATTTAAGAGATAACCAACCTCCATTATTAATTGTTTGGGGTAAAAATGATGCTTTTTTTCCTGAAAGTGGTGCAGAAGCTTTTAAAAAAGATGTTAAAAAAATCGATTATAATATTTATAATACGGGACACTTTGCTTTGGAAGAGGATGGC
The DNA here is from genome assembly GCF_030540835.1 of Flavivirga aquimarina. GTDB lineage: Bacteria > Bacteroidota > Bacteroidia > Flavobacteriales > Flavobacteriaceae > Flavivirga > Flavivirga aquimarina. The sequence goes on from NZ_JAUOEK010000155.1 coordinate 12,457, forward strand.
AATGATATTATTCAAAAAATAAGATTATTTATGAATAAAAATAATAATATTTAGTGTATCAATTATTTTTTAAATATGTGTTTCTCTTCTTTGTTTGCAGCTAAAAATTAAAAAGAACCACATATTTATCTTAATAAATAAAAATAATGAAGAAATTATTAATAATTACACAGGTATTATTAGTTATAGTTGGATGTAACAATGATATAAGCAATAAGGAGTATTTTTTACCTCCTCCAACAACTTACAACTATAAGGAAATTAACGGAGTTAAATTATTTTATAGAGAAGCAGGCGATTTAAATAAGCCTACAATTGTATTATTGCATGGTTATCCATCTTCATCACATAGTTACAGAAACTTAATCCCGATGTTGGCTAATAATTACCATATAATTGCACCAGACAATTTAGGTTCTGGCTATAGCGATCATCCAAATCCTGATACTACAAAATATACTTTTGATTTGTTAGCAGCATACACTGAAGACTTATTAGAAACTCTTAATATAGATGATTATATTATGTATATACAAGATTTTGGTGCGCCTGTAGGTTACCGAATGATGATGAAAAACCCTAAAAGAATAAAAGCTTTAATTGTACAAAATGCAAATGCTTATTTAGATGGTTTGACTCCTAAACGACAAGAGTTTTTCAAAAATGCACAACAAGATACATCACAAAAAGAACTTGATTTTTTGTATTCTATTACAAGTAAAGACGTTATTATTAATAAGCAGTATTTATTTGATATTGCTCCTGAAAATTATAAAATTCAAAGCCCAGATGCATGGACACACGATCTAAGCTTTTTAGAATCTGAATCTGATAGAAATATTCAAGTACAATTGTTTCAAGATTATTATACCAATTTACTTTCTTATCCTACTTGGCAAAAAATGTTAAAAGAAACACAACCAAAAACGTTAATTGTTTGGGGTGCAAAAGATTTAAAATTTAATGCTAATGGAGCCAAGGCTTATTTAAGAGATTTACCAAATGCTGAATTACATTTACTTGATGCTGGTCATTTTGCTGCCGAAGAAAAAACTAGAGAAGTTGCAGAGCTTATTTTAAAATTTCTTGAAAAGAATAAAATCAAATAAGACATTGGTAATCTTAAAATCTAGCATAAAAAAAGCTGAATTCTTTGGGTTTTAACCTAGAATTCAGCATTGCTTAGTATTCCAAACAATTCATTACCTGCTCTATCTGGAATAGAATTATATGCTTTCTCAAAAAATATAGTCTTAAAATACGAACTAAAAATCTCTAAATATAATGCTTTCGTTCCTCCAAAAGGGCGTTTTTCCATATCTCCAGTTAAAGGTATATCAAACCATAAACCAACCAATTTACCTTTTGGTTTTAGTAAAGACTTTATTTTGCTTGCATAACTAATTCTATTTTCTCTAGTGGGTGGAAATGAACAGAAAAAAGTTTGTTCTAATACAAGATCGTATTGCCCTTCATGCTCAAAAAAATCTTGGTGCAATATGTTTTCTTTTGGAAAATCAGGATATTTTTTTTGAAAATTCTCTAATGGAATTAGAGAAATATCCATGATAAATATATTTTTAAAACCTTGTTCGTACAAATAAGCAGCTTCATAAGCATTACCGGCTCCAGGTATTAAAATGGCACTGTTTTTATTGGTAAGCTGATCTATGTATTCTTTTAAGGGTGTGGAAGGATAACCTATATCCCACCCTGTACTCTCTTCTTTATAACGGTTTGACCAATAGCCTTGTGCTTCTTTATTTTTTATCATCGGCTTATTTTTATAATACGGTCTGAGTTAATAATTTATAGCATTAAAATTAAAAACTACAATTCTACATTTGTTCTATAACTACTAGGAGAAACGCCTAAATGCCTTTTAAAATATTTTACAAAATATGAGGCATCATCAAAGCCTACTCGATAGGCAATTTCACTTATTTGTAAACTCGTGAATTTTAGCAAACGCTGAGTTTCAAGAATAATACGTTCTGAAATGATTTCAGAAGCTGGTTTACCTACAATTTCTTTTGTTATGTTGGTTAATGTTTTAGATGATATATTAAGAATAGCTGCATAATTACTCACGGTTAAATTTTTGACATAATTTTCATCCACAAGTTCTTTATATTTCGCAAAAAGCAGCTCATGATGGTTATTAAATTTAATACGCTTTTTATCTCCTTGATGCATGCGCTCTAAAATAATTAAAAACGATTTTAGAGAAAAACGAATAATATCTTCGTAACCAAACAGCTGTTTACGTTCCATTTCATTTTCCATTAATTTTATGTAAGATGATGCTATTTCTATTGTTTCTTGTTCAATCACATGGCAAGGGCTTTCAAGTGAACTAAAGATGTTATATTTTAAAAACATATCCACATCATTGTGCATAAAAAAGCTTTCATTAAAATGAATTAGCCACCCTTCAACATCAAGGTTATTATCAAAAGCATGTATACTGCCTTTAGAAATAAAAAAAATATTGTTTTTCTTTATATCATAAGTTTTAAAGTCTACAATATGCTTGCCTCCTTCATTAAAAAACCAAATGATTTGATAATAACTATGTGAATGAGCTTTGGCAGCTTTTTCTCCACTTTTTTTTCTATATGAATTTAAATTATAAATTTGAAATTGAAGCTTTTCAGGATATGCTTTGTGCAAATGGTATTGCTCTATTTTCGAATTATTTTTATCCATTTATATGCTTCTAGTATGTAACACAAGATAAGTCTTATTTTATAAATAATATGACATTTTATTAATGGGTTTAGCTCTATTTATCTCCTAAATCTATAGCATTTTTAGTAAGCATGCAACCGTTATGCGACGCCTAATCATTAAAAAAAGTCTCACCCTGATTATCTATAAGATAAGCAGAAGTGAGACCAAAGCATGTTGAGAGACTAGCAACAACTATAATATTGTTATTGGTTTTCTTTTTTCATTATTTTTCCATTAAATGGCTTCCGTGTACTACAGCTGCTCCAGCACGTAAAGCTGCTGCTACAAAAGTCGTTTCAGCTAATTCTTCTTGTGTTGCACCTACTTTTACTGCTTGTTCTTTGTGTATTTCTAAACAATAAGGACATTGTGTAGTAAGCGCTACAGCAACTGCAATTAATTCTTTATATTTTTTTGGGATAACTCCATTTTCTAATGCAACTAGGTCTAATGCTTGAAACGCTTTCATTGCTTTTTCTGCGTTTTTTCCTAGGGTACCTAATTTCTTTAGGTTATTCATGTCGTACATAGTTCTTCTTTTTAATGAATTAATTTCTACCAGACATAACTCCCCCATCAGTATCCCAAATGGCACCTGTTACCCATGCCGCTTGATCTGATAATAAATAAGAAATAGTATTAGCTACATCTTGAGCTTTACCATTACGACCTATTGGATGAAAAGCATGAAAATTTTGTAATCCATCATGTGCTTCTTGTTTACCACCAAAAACGCTTTCATAAACAGGAGTTTCAACTACTGCTGGAGATACTGCATTGACACGTATTTTATGATCGGCAAGTTCCATTGCCAAATGTTGTGTTAATGAATGTAACCCTGCTTTTTGCATAGAATATGCACTTGAAGGTGTTGCTTTTACAGCTTGTTTTGCCCACATAGAGCCTACATTTACAATAGCACCACCATTTGTAGTAACCATTTTCTTTGCAGCAGCTTGTGTAATAAAAAAGAAACCTCTGTTTAAATCTTGATAAGAATCATAATCTGTAGTCGTATGATCTAAAAATGGTTTAGGCCCAAAAATACCAGAAGCATTTACTAAATAATCTAAATTGTCTAAACTTTCAATTTTTGCATTTAAAGCATCAACTTGTTTTGTATCTGTAATATCTACTTGATGTGTGTATAGATTTCCTGAAGCTTCATTTTTAAATGCATCTAATTTTGCATTGTTAGTTCCTACAATATGTACTTCACAACCTTGTTTAAGTAATGTTTCAGCTGTAGCTTTTCCAATTCCACTACTTCCTCCTATAATTAATGCTCTTTTACTCATAATCTATTTTTTATTAAATGATTTTTTAAAAATTATATTACAAATGTATTGGTAGCTATTATCATTAAATAGTAGAAAAAAGAAAATGAGTGGTATTTTAGAGAAATTAAATGTTCCTTTTCATCAATGGCTTATAGTAAAAATCAGCTCTTTAATTAATATCGATTCTATTAAATAAAACTTTTGCTAAGTATATTGTTTTGTGAGATATAAAACCTATTTCAATTTAATTATTTTATAATTCTAAAATTGATTTTATTAAATCATTATTTAATATGTCGTTAATAATTTTTGATGACTGTAAAGGGGTTTGCGCAGGATGACTTTGAAATATTTTTTTATTTAGTTCATCCACTGTATTAGAGAATGTAACCGCTTTACTTTTTGATAACGCTTTAATTTTAGACTTATACCTTGTATTAAATTTTAAATTATCTGGGTCTACCTTTCCCTCGTTAATATAGCCTCTTGTTTTTTTTGAACACCTACAGGGATTGTTAACATTAACCAACCCACATTTATTATTCATCCAATTATACAACTCTTTACGGGCTCTCATTAATTTTATTCTAAAATTACCTGGTGTAATTCCTAAAATTTCTCCTCCAAGATTATGCTCCATTTCAAACATTTCGCCTAAAATATAAATCATTCGTTGTTCTTTTGATAAACAAAGTAACATACCCGTAGTACAATTAATTCTAATCTCTTCTATAGTATCTTTAAGTTCTTTTTCTTCTTGTTCGTTTAAATTAGAACTAGGCACACTATCAATAGAATTAAAATAGTTTTCAAAACTAACAAACCTTAATTTAGAACTCTGCTTTTTACTATTTATAAAGTGATTAACCGTAATTCTATATAACCATGTTGTAAATTTACTTTCCCCTTTAAATTTAGACAATGCTGTAATTACTTTAATAAAAGCCTCTTGTGTTAAATCTTCGGCATCTTGTATGTTACCCACCATTTTAAGGGCCAAATTATACACAAAAAGTTGATGACGTACAATAAGCACTTGCAAAGCTTTTTTGTCTCCTTTAACTGATAATTGAACCAATTTAATGTCTTCAAAATCTGTGTAATTATTCGGAAAAAGATTGTTCATTGTAATTGTAATTTTAAAAGTCTCACTTTAATTATATTAAAAATGAGACTTTTAATATAAGTAAATATTTATATAGCGTTAATACCGCCGTGTACAGGGATTTCTTCACCAATAATATATGAAGATTCATCGGAAGCTAAAAACGATACAGCTTTTGCTACCTCTTCTGGATTTCCAAAACGTTTTAATGCTGTTTGTGCTGTAATTGCTTCTGCTGCTCCAGAAAGCACATCATCTGGCAAACCTATTTTACCCCAAAATGGTGTTCCAATTGGTCCAGGGCTTACTGCATTTACACGTATTCCTTGCTCTGCTAATTCTGCCGATGCAACACGTACTAATGATCTTAAAGCTGCTTTACTTGCACTTAATAAACTACTTCCTGCAAATCCTATTTCGTTTAACCAAGATGTTGTGATGATTACAGATGCCTTCGGATTTAAGTTTTTAATACTTTTTTGTAATGTAAAGTATGATCCTTTAAAGTTAACATCCATCATGTCATCAAAAAACGCTTCATCTGTATCTGCTACAGGAGCTAATTTTCCCTTCCCTACATTAATGAATAAAGTATCAATACCACCAAATTTAGACTTAGTTTCAGAAAATAAATTATCTAAATCAGCTTGACTTGTAATATCTCCTCTTACTCCATAGCTATTAGAACCTAATTGTTTTACAGCTGCATCTAAAGCTTCTTGTCCTCTTCCAAAAAGAACAACTTTAGCACCATTATTAATAAATTCTTGAGCTGTTGCTAAACCAATACCACTGGTACCACCTGTAATAACTGCTATTTTTCCTTCTAATTTTCCCATTGCTTTTTCTTTTTTAAATAAATTAAACATAAAAGTTATTGTTTTCATTATTACTTTGGACAGTAAAAAAACAATGGTGTTACAAAACTATTTTAAATTAATTTAAAATTTAAGACGCATTTAAGACATAAATTACATAAACACTTAGGCTTATAAATGAAGAAAGGACCGATAAACGATCCTTTAAAATGATTAATTTATCAATCAATTATTAGTTCAACAATTTACCTTCTTTAAGTTGAGAACCATATTTAGCCTTAAAGGTATTAGCATCACTCTTTAACAATTGTAATAGTGTCGCATCTTCAATAGGTTCTCTTAAATTTCCGCCTTTGTAAGAGGTATAATTTTTACCATCAATATGATATAATATTGTATTTAAATTAGGTACATATATAATTTTTAGACCTTTAAAATCACCTTCTTTAATGCTTCCTGGTAATCGATTCAACTCATCATGGTATTGACGGTTAATCAACTCTGTTATCTTATAAACACCTTGCTTAGCGTTAGATACACTAAAAGTTGTAACGACTGAGCTCCCAGTAACTAACGGGATTATTTTTTTCGCCTCAGTCTCAAGCATATGCGCCATAGGTTGTTGATTGTAATTTAAAAGATTATCAAAATTTATTTCATAATAACTTATTGGAGAAGCGTGGCGTGAATTTTTTATGTCGTCCGCCTTTATACCAAAATTAAACTGATCTCCTGTTTCGGTTAATACTTTAACCAAATCTGCTTTAGCTTTTCTTGTTACCTCTTGTATCCCCTCCATTTGTTCTTGAGCATGTATGGCGATTGTCATTACAATAGCACATAAACTTATGTATATTTTTAAACTTTTCATGATGTGTTGATTTATTAAATTTAAACAATTATTTTTTACTGGTTTTATACCATGTTTTCCAATGTGTACTTGAGCCTGTAGGATCCACATATTCATCATAGGTTATTAAGCGTTCAGATCCATTACATGGAGACCATGGATCATTTAACACAATATAATCTGTACCACCTACACTAACATATCCCTTAACAGCTACAACATGACCTACAACTCCTGATGTACCGTATGCATAACCTAATACATCTTTTGAGCAATAAATACTTTTTCTTAATTGACTTAAAGATAATCCAACGTCGGATGTTGAAAAGTTAACACCAGCGTAATCTAGTTCCAACCAACCAGGCGTGTTACAATCGTTTGTTTTTGGGCAGCTTACACCTGCATTTTGAAAATCACAACAGTTTGTTTTTCCAAATCGGTGATTCGCTAAATCGCATTGCGTTACATATTGCCCTTCGTTTTGTGCAATCATTTGTGTAACAGCAGCCCAACACCAATTGTTCGTTTCTTGTGGTCTTAATGTATTGTTTACACTTCCTATTGTAGTACTTGGTGTGCAACAGCTTTGAATTATAATAGCTAAAAAAGCTGATTTAATAAATAATTTAAAATTAGTTTTCATGATTATTGTTATTTGATTAAGATATTTAGTGGCTATTTGCTTTGTTTTTTAATTAATACATCTCCTTTTCTTTCTCTTTTTAGTACAAAATCATCACATAGTTTACTAAATTGATCTCTATCAATTTTTTGACTAAATGGGTGATTTTCCATCGTTATTTTTGTGAGTTCTGGCGAAGCAATAAAATGGGCCCTTATTTTTCCGCTTTTTTGAATCACCGAATCCTTTATACTCCCTTTTTCAGTGGCATATATTGTTAAAATGTTTGTTCCTGTTTTCATGTGAATTGTTTTTAATTATCAATAAAACTTACACCAACTCCATAATATAAAACTGGATTTGATCCTGTATTTCGTACTCTAAAGTGCATAACCAAACCATCTTCTGAAACACGAGAGCGTACATTCTCTACAGAGAGTTCTGATGGTAATAAACCGTAGTAGTGTGGAAGAAACACCCATGGATGAGCCGTAACATTTACCTGTACATTTACTAGGTTAATTCGTCTGTAATCAGAATGTGTAAGCCACCAATCGTGTACACCTCCTACTGCTAAACCACTTCCTGAATAATCAAATTTGTGAAATTCTACATTAGCCATAATCTATAATTTAGTATTATTATGAAAACAAAATTCTAATGTTTTACCAGAACTTCCAAGGGCCTATTGCATGTTTTTAACCTGTGTTTTTCCTATATAATTTATAGGGTTTTTCCTATAATAATTATGTTTTTTACCTGAAAAAAAATGAAATTCCTATTTAAGAAAAGCATCTTAAGTCTTATAACTTCAAAAATTGTATTAGAGAATAATGGATAAGAAAAAGCGTTACTAAATTAGTTCACTAAAGGTTTAACCTTATTTTGAACAATTAGTTTGAAGTGTGTGAATATATGATTACAGAATATTTTAATATTCATTCTACAATCTGGTTATTATATGAAAAAGTTACTTTATATCGGCATATCGCCCAAGAACAAAAAAGTTGATATAATTATTATCAGAATCTTTAATATTTAGGTTAAGTGGAAGACTGGTTTCTGAAACTATCCAGCTCCCAAATCTATTGGCACTCCCCGTAATATCATCATTTTTGTCAATGAATGAAATGTAAGCTATAGCTCCATCAACAGTTAAAATGGGTTTGATGGTTTTATAAAAGGTTTTAAAAGTACTTTTTCTTGTGCCTCATAATATAGCTTGATCAATTTATCATATTTTTTAAATTCTTCTGTATTATTTTCTGCTTCAGCTTTAGTCCGATTTTTAAACAAATCAACAGGTCGCTCCAATGTCGCTAATATTTCAGCAATATTTTGCGCATTATCTATTCATATTATTAAGAATACCAGAGAATATACTCTGTTTCTTCTCACTATTTTCTTCACTTACTCCAATGTATTTATAATATGTTCTATTCTCTTGTTATATAAGAAGAATTCCTTTTTGTTAAATTTTACGCTAAAAACGATATGTGTTCAACAATCGTTTGAATTAAAGCAATAGCTTCTTCAGTACTTTGAGCTGTAGCCGCATTCACAAGAGAATCTACCATAGTTTGCCATCCAAGTCCAGCTGTAAAGATTGGTATTATTTGTAGAAATTTTGGACGACTTGCATCAAATGTTTGTCGATATACCGACGGAAAAATTATTGTGGCGATGATGATTCCAAAAATAATATAATAATAATTGCTGTACACGTCTCCTAAATTATTAATAGTACCATGTTCCTTATAAAAGGAGAAAAATGGTTGAATTAATACTCCAAAAAACAAAGCCAACCATTGTGAAAAGGCTCTGGGCGGACTATTGGGAGCATCACCATCAACATTGGCATTTCTAAATTCATTTTGGGGCTTTTTAAAAAGTGTAAAATAAGATTGTAAAGACATAATATTTAGTTTTAGTTTTTTAATTTACAGTAAAGTCTTTTATTAAAAACATTTAGCACATACGTTTAATTAAAGCCTCTTAACTTGATTCAAAATTGCTTCTTTTTTAAAAACCATCCCATCCCCATTTCTGGGTATTTTACAAAATTGAATAAAAATGTGGTGTAGGAAGTAAGACTTTTAGAGCAGCTAAATATACATAAAAAACAATAAGAAATAAATTACATTTTATGTAAGATATTAAAACACATGTATAATGTGTTTTTATATTCTGTTTCATTTAGAAAAAACGTTGTTATTATTTAGATTCATCCTCAACGACGGGCTCTAAACTACCTGAATAGCTAATCGGAAATCGAAAATTTCCGTTTAATGACATATTTACGTTTAAATTTGGATATACCTTAATAAGCGCCTGAAAGTTTTCTGAATTACTTTTGGCTTTAAATGAGATCGTATAACTATTATCTTTATTTTGAATTGTGTTATAATCTTCTAAAACGCCACTAAATTGTATGGCTCCATCTCCTCCATTATAAGCAACCTGCATTTGTCTTTCTCCAAAATAAGGCAAATAAGACGAAATGCTATCGCCAGATATGGTCAAGAAATTAGTATTGCCTATTAAAGAAATGGCACTTGCATTACTGCCAGGTTGCATTAATCCTGAATTATACACTTGTTGTAATGCATTAGTTACTTGTGGATAAGCCCATATTGATTCAATACGAAACATTTGTTTTTTTATGGTAGTATTTAAAAAATTAATTTCTGCCTGAGTAGCAGCAGGTTTTGATGACTTACAAGAGAAAGTCATGATAAAAACACCAATAAAAAAATAAGTAAACCGCATTAAACAGATAATTAAACAATTACTAAGTTACAAAATTCTTAGTCAATACTAAAGAAGAATTAACAACGCTGAAGTTCCTATAGAGACTTTTAACATTCAATGTCCTGCTTCAACACCAAATGGAACTATGCCATTAGTTACGTGGGATTTCGTTATAAATATATTTCAATACTTCGGTTAGATTCCAGTTGCGCATATATTGGGAATTAGGCGATTCTCTTTTCCAGGCAGCTTTTGCTTTTTGGAAACCATTTTTTATAAAAGATTCGTCTACCACTTCTCCAGGGATATTAATAAACATAGGGATGAAAGATTCAGATTTTGTTGCGCCACCATGCCAACCGTTGTACTCGTCTCCTTTATTCACTGTTAAATACCCCATGGCACCATCAGTAAGAACAACTATATCGCCTGATCTCCCGTTGCTTCTGGTGTCATTCATTTCTTTTATTCTTTCTTTAAAGTCTGGCCACTTATTACTTAACCCACTAGCTTGTAAAAATTCATCAATGCTTCCTAGTACTAGTTGATCATTGGCCAAACTAGCGGATTTTACCCATCTGTATTGTGACCTTAATCGGCCTTCTTCATCCCCTCTATTGGTCGCTTTAATAAATATAGCTGGGACTTTTCCAAATGCACCTCCATCGATTCTGTTTATAACAGGGTTATTTTTAGGAACTAATTTATTGTTTTTGAACGTTATGCCATTTTCTCCAGTTGAAGCGGCATACAGAATCTTGGCAGCCTCTTTTATTAATTGATTATCAATAACTTTTTTACGGGATCTAATATATAAATGCGCCATGCCGCCGTTTGGTGAATAGGTTATTTTATTTGTTCTTGCAAATCGATAGAGATCATAAACGCTTATTGGTCCATTAGGAGTTGTAGATCCATTAGATTCACTTAACCTGATCCAATTGCCAGCGTTGGTTTTAACTTCTATACCTGTTAATTGAATAATTGGTTGTTTTCTGTCTTCTTCGATTAATTCAAGTATATCAGTAAAGCTTTTAACTGATACAAAAGATTTAGAACTACCCCCCATATTCGTAACTGTTTTTTCTATACGAACTTGCCTGCCTGCAAATGAGCCGTTAAATATTGGTGCTTTATATAGTTTTTCCTCAATGACTTCGAAGATATCATTAGAAAATATATTGAAAATGTTTTGGCTATCATTTTGATAGGCATGGAGCCCATGATCTGCCACCAACACAAACAATGTACCATATAAAAGACCTTTTAATGATAGATCCTGTACATTTTTATGCAAATAGTAGTCCGTAACTTGTAATGCATGGTCTTCGATGGCCAATAAAGGGCTATCAACCTCTGGAGTTTGGGGGCCAAGCCGATAAGTGACATTATTAATGTCTTTGTGATTATAAGGGGGATTAAATCCTGCAGGCCTTTTATCTCCTAAATAATGACCAACATTATCGGGTCCGGGAAAATACATGGCTGCAATATCTATTGGGTTTTTAGAATTGACTTGCATTCTTGACGAAACATTATGATTAAAAGTACGATAGGTCTCAAAATCCAACCTGTCTGCTGCTACAGGGTTATGATGTATCAGGTGATGGGCACTTTTAACAGCATATTTGTCTAAAGCCTTTATTTCCTGCCATACCGATTTTGGATAACGAATGGATGTTACTTCTACCGAATTGTTTGTGTACTTTGCATACCATGGAAATAAAGAATAGCCTCTTAATTTATTTCTAATACGCAAATTAATGGGATAGTCTTGTACTAATTTATCGAATAAACTTTCTGAGTTTCTATGTGCCTTGTTATTGAAACCAATACATACAGCATTGGCATTAATTGTTAACATTGCTTTTCGTACAGAGTTAAACCCTAAGTAAGAATTTCCATTTATACCGTGCCGACCCGGTGGTTGACCACTGTATATCCCTGTCCAATTGCACCAGGTTACGGTAGGAATCGCTGACAGGACTTTTTCCTTGATGCCTCCATCGTTTTCATCTGTTTGAAAAGCAACGGAAAACCCTTTTGATCTCCTATCGTTTACCACTACATTAGCACTTTTATATGCAAATCCATCAACACCTACAATAACCGTTTTTAAATTACCAATCTTGAACGGACCAAGTTTTCGTTTAGCTCGCCATTTTGTTTTTTTATCGCGTAATTGAAATTCAACATAGCATGTACGCCCTAGTAATGGTGATAAATAAGGAATATGTATTTTAAGCGCATATCCTATTAATTTTTGATTAGCACCATAAAGGTTCTGGTTTATGGTAATATTGTTAAAACCCAGATCTTTATTATTTTCATCAATAACACGAAAAGTCGCATTTGGAACTAATTCATATTTTTCTAATAGCTCTTCATCGAAAATATGATGAGAATAGGTTAATCCAAGAACATAGGTATAAACGTTGGCAGGACTATGTGCCGTATAGTTCCAAGATAGGTCTTTTTTTGCTGTATCATGATTGACTTCTATATTGTTATTGGTTACCAGTACATCAACTAAATTATCAGCTCCACTTAACGATTCCGGAATATTGGCTAATCCAACTAAGGGTGTAGATAGCCTGAAATTGTTAGGCCTATTTTCATCACTATCAGGAACCATTTCTAATTCAGATCCATTATATGTGATTGTTTGGCCAGCAACATTATCACCTGAGATTGTTTGAATATAATCTGGTTTTGTAAGTCTAACTTGAATTGGATTGAAAAAGCCTACGTTATCAGCATTTTCAATACTAAAACTTTTAAAATTGTATGAATCTGCCATTTCAGTTATACTGTCTGTAGTAACGGTATTAGCTTCAATAATAACAGACGCTGTACTCTTATTACCAAGCACATTGGTACAAACCAAATTCAGATTAGTTTGATTCCCAATAAGAGGAATGTTAATATTACTTACAGAGGTATTGAGTTTATGAGCATAGGGTTTCCACTTTGTCCTTTCTCCTTCCGTTCTACTAAAATTTACTTCTCTGGAAATAAGGTAATCCTCTTTAGAAGGATCAATATATTCAACCAAAATCTTATCAATATCTGCCAATCCGTTTACAATATTTGCCAAGGCGTCCTCAATTTCTGCTTCTAGCGAAATAGATGCTATGTTGTTTGATACATTGACCTGAACGGAATTTGGGTCGATAATAATATCTGGAAATGGATTGGAAAAACTTGTCGAAACATCTGCCAACTTATCAAATTGGTCATAAATACGTATGGTCGGCCTCGGAATTAATTCATAATTATGTGTAATATCCTCTTCTTTTCTTGTTAGGGACTCTAAATCGAATTGTGGAACAATATTCTGTAAAGTAGAATTTCCCGTCGGATTAAAAATACCGCTAAAAATTATCGCGTTGTCTTCTTTTGTATATAATTCTAAAATTCTTGGATCTCTAGGGTTTTCTGCATTACGCACATCAGGGACTTTATCTATTGATGGATACACATAACTTAATTCAAAACTTCCATCTTGCTCTACAGTTCCTTTGTACGTAATCTTTTGTTTAATCAATCGCAATTGCATTTGATTGGCACGAATCAGAATTGCAACATCAATAGAATCTGATGTTGTAGAAACTTCAGTATTTACCATTTTCCATGAAGCAGCATAATCCATTTGGGCTTCCCCATTATAACTGGACAAAATAATTACCAAAATGAATAATATTCTTATAAATAGCATAGTTTTTAATTTAATATTCTTCACCTAATGGTCTATCTATAATTGGTCTATCATCATCATCTCCATTTTCATTGTCATTTTCACCCATGTCTTCATTTTCTTCTTCATTGGTGTTATCCTCTTCATCCCAATCTAATTCATCGTTATTTTCTTCTTCTCCTGTTTCAGTATCATTTTCTTGTCCTTCGGTAGTATTGTCTCCATCTGTTGGATCTATAAATACAGAGTCTTCATCATCTTCTAGTGCCGTATCTGTAATTAATCCGGCCTCCCGTCCGTTTTCTACAGTTTGCCCAGTACCATCGGTACCATGTGTATCATTTAGCATATTTTCCAGACCACCTTCAGACCATGTCCCATCGTCTAGGGCAAAAAGGTTGTCAAAATTAAATAACAAGAGAATGACAGCCGTAGCCTTGAAAAATTTAAAGTCTAATAATTTTGAAGTGTATATATAAGCTACTATGCTAAGCACTAACAGTATATAAAATATCCTATTTCCTGAAATAAGAAGCAAAGCACATGCTATTAGTATCCCTAAGAAAATAAAGAACCACTCTTTAAAACTTTTATTTGCAAATAAGTTTTTTCCAGCACTTCTAATAACAATTCGAAACGCTAACATTAAAATACCTAGTAAGACAAAGATTTCCAGCGTACTATTGGGCAGACCATTTATTTTTGGCAAGGCATAAAGTATAATTAGATAGACTGATGCCCCCAAAAGAACCAATTCCATCTGGCTTTTATTATAAGACGAAAAACCGTCTTGCCAAAACTTAAGATACCTGTTTCCGGCTTTGTAAATTTTAACCGGCCCATACCGTCTTAGCATTTCGATTATTGAAATGATTATAAAGATAATTATTCCCCAAACAAGCTTTGGAGTAATAATATCATAGTCGATCAAGTGTCCTTTATAATCTTCGATATAGTTGTAGTTATATACCTTTGGTTGATACGAATTATCTTTTTGCCGCTTTAATTGTACCAAGCATTCGTCCAGATACTTAAAATGCTGCCTATTTTTAATTAAGAAAAAAGATTGGTATTCATGAACGCATTCGGTACCTCTTAATCCATTCCAACCCCCACTTTTACGATGCACATAGTACAACTGCAATGATGCGATAAAAGAACCGAATATAAAAATATACAACAAGCTCCTACCCCATCTTTTTATTGTTAACTGCATCGATCTGTTCCTTCTAAGCCAACCAACAATACCACCTATAATTATCCATACCCAAAGACCGTTAAATGGCCTTAGGAACGGATTATAGTACAATGTCTTAAATTCCCATTTGCTTAATATCCATATTATTAAAAAGGCCAAAATGTTGAAAGTCAGCCCTAAAAGAAAATAGTAAATAACGTTCTTGATAATTGAACGTAACGCGGGTTTGTTGTAAATAAATTCCATTTTTCTAGAGTTATTGATTAAACTTCTCGACAGGTTCGCTAAGTATAAAAATGCTTTTAATTGTTTGATCGTTTTTTAGTCTCACCTGATGTATACCAGGTTTAGAAATTTGCTTTATCAAATCTTGATTTGGCAGTAATTTCAATACTTCATCTCCAATTATTACAGTAGCATTGCTTCCAGTTCTCTTATTTTTAATAGGAATAGAATCTCCGCTGTTAATTCTTATAATATGTGGATTTAATTGGTCATTGGAAATCACAATTTGGGAATCGTATACAGCATTAGAATTCGTATAGACTGTTAAAACTATAACAGATATACAAAGAACTCCTGTAAAGCGTAACAGTCCTTTTTTAAAGAATTTTAAATTGGTTATCGTTACATCGAAATTTTGAACTAATTTACCCAAAGGGTAGCCATACGCTACATGTCCAATGTATGCCGCCACTAGCGATAACGGCTTAGAAGTTAGCCCAAATAATGCTCCAAATGGAGACACAACAAAAATAGTTTCTAACAACAAAGCATAGGCTATTGCCCACCAAAAGCTTCTTCCTCTCATAAATAGGGCATACATAATTCCGAAAGTGATACCATTTGAAAAATGGTAAATCCAGCCAATTGTGTCTGTATATGCATTGCCAATAGTTGCATCTGTTAACCAAACACCATACATATTTATAGGAGCAAATATGCGGCTCCCCATAAGCATAAATGGAACACGAATTAAATCGTAGCCAAAGGTTCCTATAAGTCCTCCTATGGCGCCTACTAAAATAAGTTTGAATACCTCTTTACTCTTAAAATATGAAAATAAAAGGACACCTAGCAACAGTATAATTGAGGGAATAAATAACAAATAAACAGAATGGTACATTTGAGAATAACCAAAAGATTTAAGTAAAAGAATTCCACCAGAAGGAAGACAAAAAAAGAATACTACTAGTTTAAAAATCAGACTTTTCATTAGGAATGGTATCTGTTAATACCATAGCAATGAAGTTAAAAAGATAAATTGAGGTAAGTAATTTATATTTCCCCTAAGATATGAAAAAATTAAAATTAAGCAAAAAAATTGAAGAGTACGTCTTTCTATATCTATATGATTTACAGACTTTTGGTTATCAAATAAAAGATTGTATATTTATATTCAATAATTCTTCCCTATAATTTTTTCGATTGATTTAATCAATTGTTTACTAGTTGTTAGCTATTTAAAGTATTAGCAATTAAAGTAATTTAGAAACAGATTATATTATGTCTAAAAAAATTATAAATGCCCATACACATGTTTTTACCAGCCAATTTGTACCGCCTTTTCTTGCAAAAACCATTGTACCATGGCCATTGTATTTTCTAATACACACGCAATGGATTGTTGGACTAGCCAAACGTTATTATCGTTATAAACACGGATTAAAATTCCCCAATAAAAGTACTACTGATAAAGGCTGGGATGCGCTTTATAAAAGACGCCGTAAAAAGCGTACACATACTCGTTTATATTACAATATTAAAAGCAGAGTCTATTTATATATACCATATAGGCTTATTATATTCTGGCTATCTCTTGTTGCGACCATATATGCCGTGGAATGGTTAGCTGGGATAATAGGTTTGAATCCAGATACATCTAAAATCATTAAAGATGTAAAAGATGAATTGGCAAAATACCATCTGTATTTCGAACTAAACGAATGGATAAAGCTCCTTTGGGTTACTACGGTTGTTATTTTTATTAACTGGAGCCGTAGGGCTATTTGGTTTGTAATAAAAAGCCTCTTCCCTTTTTTTAATAAAATAGCAAGCTCAAAAGGAATGGAACTTTTGGAGCGCTATTTACTTATGGGCCGCTTTGCTTTATACGGATCTCAAAAAGATGTCGCACAACGCGCATTACATCAACTCCCTCCAGGATCGGAAATGATTATTCTTCCTATGGATATGGAATATATGGGTGCTGGCAAAACAAAGCTAAGACGGGATTTACTTAAAAGTAAAGATGAAAAATTAAAAGATGGCTGGGATCATTCTGATTTTGGGGACACCTATAAGTATCAAATGAGGGAACTGTGGGAATTTGTTAAAACAAGAAGAGAATCAGGCTCTGCAGAACAATATCATCCTTTCTTGTTTGTAGACCCAAGACGTGTAGAAAAAGAAGGAACTGCTTTTTTCGATTACGAACTGGTTAATAACAGAATGAAACTTAAACCTTGCTTCGTAAAAACCTATATAGAAGAACGCGAATTTAGCGGATTTAAAATATATCCTGCTCTGGGTTATTATGTATTTGATGAGCACTTATTGCCTATTTGGAGATATGCATCAGAAAATAACATTCCAATAATGACACATTGCGTTATTGGTGTCATTTATTATCGCGGCCGAAAACAAAAATCATGGAATTATCATCCGGTTTTCAAACAACACTATAGAGATAAAAGAAGTCATCTTGCAGAACCTATGTTACTTCCTCAAACAAAAAACGTGGACATGCAATTCAATTTCACCCATCCAATGAATTATTTGTGTGTATATGAAGAAGGTTTGTTAAAAGAAGTCCTTAAAGGTGCTAAAAAAGATGCAACAAGGGAGCTTTTTGGATATAAAGATGATGCTACCCCTCTAGCCTACAATCTAAATAATTTAAAAATTTGTTTAGCACATTATGGTGGTGAAGAAGCATGGACCAAGTTCTTAGAATCCGATCGTGATGTTTACAGTCGTAGTATTATAAAAAAACCAGATGAAGGCATTATATTTATGAAAAATAGTGAAGGTAAGTTTTCTGAAAGCAAGATTAATAGCCTATGGCATGACACCGATTGGTACGCAATTATTACAAGTATGCTTATGCAATATGAAAACATGTATGCAGATTTAAGCTATATTATTAGTAAACCATCTATTTATCCGCTTCTTAATCTTACCCTACAAAAAGGCAAAGATTATGAAGAACAATATAAAAACTATGAAGCTGAACCTTCACCTAACAAAAAAGCATCCCATTTAAAAGGAAGAAACAGGTTGCGTAGTCATATCCTTTACGGCACAGATTTTTATGTAGTACGCAATCATAATTCTGACAAAGATCTGTTTGTAGAAACAAAAGCAGCCATAAGTGAAGAAAGTTTTGATCTTATAGCCAGAGAAAACACATTTAATTATTTATCGCGTAATTAAAACCCAAAACTATGATTTATGTAAATCGTACCCAGATTGAAAAGCCAGCAATTTTTGAATCAACAAAAATGGTTGAAGAATTTGAAAAGATGAAACGTTTTCATTTAGAAGAAGACTATGGTAGTAAATTTAAACGTTATCGGTTTTCGTCTATTCTAACAAACTCAAAAATTAAAGAAGCTGTGAAACATTTATTTAATGGAAAATGTGCTTACTGCGAAAGTTCTATAGGAGCTAATGATTTTGGTGATATCGATTTATTTCGACCTAAATCGGGTGCGATGAATACCGATGGATCATTTGATCCCGATCACTATTGGTGGCTGGCTTACGAATGGAATAACCTGTATCTGTCTTGTCAAGTTTGCAATCAGCGCTATAAACGTAATAACTTTCCGGTTAAAGGGCTACGAGCAGCTATTATGGGAGACCTTTCTGTTGAAGACCCCCTATTACTTGACCCATGCCAATATGAAGATTTTATAGAACAGCATATAGGTTACGAAAAAGAACGCGCTATTCCATTAACAGAAAGAGGAAATAGCACCATAAAAATATTGGGATTAAATAGAGAAGAGTTACTTATTGCTAGGAAAAAAGAGTTGAGGGCTCTAGATGCTGCCATAAAAACTGGTCCCTTTTATCAAGCCTCGCAGGACAAAAAGAGTACAGGTTATGATATGAAACGTATAGACCGTCTTATAAGTCCAGACAGTCCATTTTTAGCATGTAAATGGGCTAATTATTGGGTTCCACTTACAGAAGCAAAAAAAGGGTATTTGCCAGACTATTTACCTTTTTATGAAAAAAAACGCGTATTTAAGTCTAAAAAAAGGACAACAACTCAGGCTCAAATAACTTCTGTAAAAGAACCTGCTAGAAAAGCATACTCGCTTGATAAGATGAACGAAGGTGCTAAGAATGAGTATTTTGGACAAAGTAGATGGATAACTAAAGTAAAAATCAAGAACTTTAAAATTATTGAAGATTTAGAACTCGAATTCTCAAGTACCGATACTACTAATAAAATTAAAGATTTTAAAGAACCCTGGATGGCACTTTTGGGAGAGAATGGCACAGGAAAAAGTACCGTACTACAAGCTATCGCTTTAACTTTAGCTGGAGAAGAACGACTTAATCGACTCAATTTAAATGCTTCAAAATTTGTAAACAGAAATACAAATGAAGACAGTGGTTGGGTTAAAGTTTATTTAAACGATCGTAAAACACCAATTACACTAAACATCTCTAAATCTTCTAATAGTTTTAGTATAACCCCCAAAGCACCACAACTTATAGTGAGATCATACGGATCAACAAGGCTTTTTTCGAAAGACCCTGATAATTTACACGAAAAAGACTTTCTGTTTATTGAAAATTTATTCGACCCACTCGTTTTATTACTCAATGGTAACAAATGGCTAATAGAAAAAATAAACGACGAAAAGTTATTTCCAGAAATTGCTAAAAGTCTTAGCGACTTATTGTCTTTAAACGAAGATCAATATTTTTACCCAGATAAGGACGAGAAAGGTAATCCCATCGTTTGTTTGCAATTATACCCTAACAAAAAGGGGATTCCATTAGATGATTTAAGTGCAGGATACAAGGCTATATTAGCTTTAGGCTTAGATATTATGATGGGCTTTGGTCAAATTTGGCCGTCAATTTTCAATGCTCAAGGCATCGTCTTGGTAGATGAAATAGGAGTTCATTTACATCCGCGTTGGAAGATGCGTATAATAAATGCATTACGAAAAACATTTCCTGGAATAAATTTCATTATTGCTACGCATGAGCCTCTTTGTCTTCGAGGCTTAGAAGAAGGCGAAGTTATCCTAATGAATTTAGATGAAAGCAAAAATATTGAAATCATAACCGACTTACCATCTCCAAAACGCATGCGTGTGGGACAATTATTAACTTCGGTATTTGGGCTTTACACAACTATGGATCCTGAGTTAGAAAAACTCTATAGTGAGTTTTATCATTTACAAGGACTTAGAAAAATGACTATAGATGAAAATGACCGATTTGAAGAGCTAAAAGACATCTTAAAAGATGATATAAAAGAAGACCCTGTAACAGGAGAACAAAGATTAGAAGCTATGCTGGGAGAAGATATGAGGGAAATGCTTGGTTTTGAAATTATAGAACAAAAAATTGCCGATTACAAAACAGGTAAATCACGACCAAATCTAAAAGACTTGAAAAAAGAAACTTTAGACGAAGTAAAAAAACTATGGGAAAGCTAATAATAAAGAAAAGATGATAAAAATAGAGCGTCCAGAGCAACCAGATATCCCTATTTACACTACTAAAAATAGTACACTCGATAGAAATGCCGCAAAAGACACCGCATTACGCGACAAATTAAAGCTTTTAATAGACGGAGCACTACCCCATTTTGAAAATATTTTCGATCGATTATCTACCAATGGTAAATTCTCGAAAGCTGAGACTGAAACCTTAAAGGCTATCGCCTTTTTTGCTGATGAGGCTAACTTTAATAATGACAAAAAGTTAACAACCGAGAAAAATTTAAAGTTTGGCGTTTATAAAGATGATGCATTAAAAAAGAAGTTAAAAGCAGTTTTTAATAACAAATGTGCATATTGTGAAAGTGATTTTACTCATGTAACACCTCCAGATATTGAGCATTTTAGGCCAAAAGCAGCTATAAACCCATTCACAAATCAAAAAGATGAAACACTAATATATCCAGGGTATTATTGGCTTGGAGCCGATTGGGATAACTTACTTTGGTCCTGCCCATTATGTAACAGAAAGACCAAACAAGAAATCCCTGATGCGGTAGAGCCTGTTCCTGTGGGTAAAAAAAACCGTTTTCCTGTTAACAATGGAAATCGAATTCGGCACCACCACCAGATTGTTAATGATGAGGAATCCCACAGACTTTTAATAGATCCATGCAAAGAAGATCCATCCGAACATTTAGAGTTTCAAACCGATGGATTAGTAATGGCTAAATTAGATGACCAAGGTAACCCAAGTCCTATGGGGCAAGCCTCCATACCTGCTTATGCTTTAAACAGAGCTGATTTAAAGCACTGGCGAGAAGAAGAAATTATTACTTTAGAAGGGCTTCTATTGGGTATAATGTCATCTATTGAACTATTTATAAATGCAGCCGATCCAGACAAAAAAGAAGCTTATAAACAGCGTTTTCTGAAAATAAAAAAAGTTATAAAACACAAACTTTCACCCGAAGCTCAATATTTAGCTCAAAAAAAAGTGGTAGTCGATGCTTTTTTCGAACAAGAAGGTTTGGAGGCAATAGGTTTAACGAAAGAGGGGTTGTTAAATTGAAAAATATCTTCTCGAATTTTTTAAGGCTGCATTGCAATCTATAGGCAAAAAAAAACATTTATTAATGATTTAATATTAATCATTAATAAATGTGATTTAAAAACCAGCTTGGGTTTTAGAAAAAAACCAAACTTAAAACAAATTATTTAGTAAGATTCTACCTCTTTACCTAATATAATATCTCTTTTAGCAACAAATAGACCTTCTTTTTTATCTAGTTTAAGAATTCTATCACCAACGTCTTCTCGTTTTACTTTAGAACGTTTATTGCTTAATAAAGGATCGTCATCAAAAAGGAATGTTTCAATTTTATACTCAGGTTTTCCAGGCTCTTTAATAATTGGAAGTATCTGCTTAAGTTCATTTCCATATATGTATTTACCAGGAACAAAAGTGTAAAATGTATAATGTCCGTCAGCATCAGTTTTTACCCAACCTCTGTGATGTACATAACGTTTTTTGTTATATTTTTTTAATTCAAAATTCCCATCCTCATCTGCTTGGTGTATAAAGAGAAGTACATTTTTTGCAGGTGTTACACCATCGCTTTCATAAATAGTGCCTTCAATTTTTAATTTATTACGCTTAGATACAAAGTCTGGTATCGTATCTGTATTATTTAGTTGTTTTTCCGAATAGTCATAAATAGGACTACGTTTTTTATAATCTTCCGGTTTTTCTTGTAAATTATCTGCACTCGCCGATTCTTGTGCAATAATCGTATGGCATGAACAAATAAGACATGCTAAACAAAATATGTTTATTAGATTTTTCATAGGACTAAGGCTTAAAATTTATATAAAATTAAGCCATTATTTCTATAATAAACTAAAAACTACGTGAACTCTTAAATTACACGATGAAATGATTTTGTTTGCAAAATTCATCGATAAAATAACCAAATCTTTACAAATTATTATTATTAATCTGTAGTCCAATGATTACAAAATAAAATGAAAATTGAGATAGTAATTATTAATATAAAACATATTAAATCTACTTTTTTAACTATGAATTAACAAAAAAATCTAACAATATATTAACATATTTTCGAGTGATTTTTATCTAATTTCGCTCATTAAATAAACACCTTTATTCTGTTCGTGTTTTCGAGTTTTTATATGAAATTTCTAATCTTTTTCTCTTTTTTAATACTAACTATCTTTAGCTACGGACAAGAAACCCCTACTACAATTCAATTAACAGATTTTTCAGAGTTTCCTTTTATTAAAAAAGATATAAAAATTGAGAACTCAAAAAATGATACCTATTTAAATAATCGTATTTCAGATATAAGAAAAACGCACTGGGACACTACAGTTTACAACCCATATAAAAATGTAAAAATTGATTTTCCTGTAAAAATTGAGTTTGAGGATACGACCTATACCCCTCCTATTAATTTTAAAAAAGTGGTGACTTCTCGTTACGGATGGCGAAGAGGAAGAGCGCATAGAGGTATTGATATCGATCTAGTTACTGGTGATAGTGTGGTATCGATGTTTGATGGTGTTGTACGTTTAGCTAGTTATACCAGAGGACATGGAAAAACAGTTATAGTAAGGCATTATAATGGTCTAGAAACGGTTTATGCTCATTTATCTAAATATTCGGTAAAGGCTAACGATACGATACAGAAAGGCCAACTTCTTGGTTCTGGTGGAGCTACGGGTAACGCCAGAGGTAGCCATCTACATTTGTGTGTTAATTATAAAGGAATTTCAATAAACCCGGAGTACTTATTTAACTTTGGTAAAGAGAATACTATTCGGTCTAAAAAAATATGGGTTACAGAAAATTGGGTAAAACCCGGACTTCATAGCTCTAAAAGACAAACCAAATTAAAGATTTTACATACTAAAGAAGAAGCAATTGCCAGTTTAAAAAAACGCAAAGTTGTTTATATTGTAAAAAGTGGTGATACACTCTCTCGTATTGCGTCTAAAAATAATATATCAATGTCTACTATTTGCAAAACAAACCGCATAAGAAAGACTTCCACTTTACGCATAGGGCAAAGATTGGTTCTTGAGTATACGTTTTAAAAACTAAACTTTTTTATTAATCTTTCTTGAATTGATAGATATTAATCGATTCAACCATTTACTTTAAGAATTCTATCTATCTCTTTAAGCCAATCTTCCATTATTGTTGCATTTGTATTTAAAGCAACACTTCCATTGCCATAAGGCTCATATATTTTTTGATTTGTTACAGAAAAGAACCCAACTGTGGGGGTTAAAGAGGCACTTGCTAAATGCATAACACCATTGTCGGCCGCAATAAATATGGTTGTATTTCTAATAATAGCACCCATTTCGCGAATGTCCTTGCTATAAAAGTTTGGTGACTTAAATGCTATTTTCGAAATATTTTCAATAGGAAGCATCTCTATAATATTATAATGCGGGTATTCCTTCACTAAACGTTCGTATAACGTTTTCCACCAATCTTCACAATAACACTTAGCTCCTGTTGCATTAGTATAAATACAAATTGTTTTTCTATCATTTTTGGTAATACCATCCAATATCTTTTTTCCGTTTGCTATTTCGGCATCACTCAACTTTATATCTAAAACAGGTAATTCATTATTATTTTTAGGAAACCCTAATTTTTCTAAAAAACACCTTAAGTTGTAAATTGGATATTTAGATATATGCTCATAATCTTTATAAGTCGCTTTAATCTCCTCATCAATATCACCAAAAACTTTGTATGGAGCTTTAGTGAATTGAGTTGATAATCTGCCCGAAGATGAATTTTTATCGCCATTAATAACTAAATCATAGCGCTTCTTTCTCAATTTTAACCAGCACCATCCATAATTTAATAAATGGTTAAAAGGTTTTTTGGGCAATTGAATAATCTTATCTATATGTTTATAATTTTCAAAAACAGGATGAGCAACACCTCCTCTAACAAACAAATCAATTTTACAATCTGGAAAAGTATTAATAACCTCTTGTATTAAGGGAGTGGATAGTAATTGATTTCCTAATCTGTGGTTGGGTCTGGAAATAAGTACTTTTTTAATTTCAATTTTGCTATTTGGATCAATTTTAGGATTAGAATAAGAACTTCCTACATTTTTAGTGAGCCCCTTCATTATACGCCTTCTAAGCTCATTTACCTTATTAGGTACCTTCATTAATTTAATTAATTATGGTTAGTTTAAAGCGCAAAATACAAATAAGGTTATAGCTAGCCAAATTCATATTAATTTGAGCACACTACATAAAAATTCCTAACCACTACATGTATAAAAGGGCTTACAAACAATAAGTTTGCAAGCCCTTTTATACTCGTTTTATTTTAAATTAAAAGCTTATTAATAAGTCGTATAACCTTCTGCCTCTGCCGAATAAAACAAATCCATATTAGGAGTTACTAAATCTTCATTTAGCTTAATTTGCTCAACAAAATTTGGGTTAGAAATATAAGGTCTGCCAACATAAACTAAATCGTAACCTCTATTTATAACAGCTTCTGCCTTATTCGAATTATTTACATCTCCTCCTGTTATCACAGAACCATTAAATGTTTCTTTAATTATTTTTAAAATATTCGCCATTAAATCTGCATCAAATGCTGGTCCTTGATCTACAATATGCATATAAGACAGCTTTAATTTTGAAAGTGTTTTAGTTATATAAGTAAACATATGTTTTACTTCGTCGTGATGTGCTTCCATATCGTTAAATGCTCCATAAGGAGACAAACGAATACCAACTTTGTCTGAACCAATTTTTTCAACAACTTTCTTTACCGTTTCTAATACAAACCTACTTCTATTCTCAAAATCTCCTCCATAATTATCTGTTCTTTTGTTGGACTTTGGGTTTAAAAATTGGTTTGGCAAATAACCATTTGCAGCATGAATTTCTACACCATCTACACCAGCTTCATTTACTAACCTATATGCTGCATTAGCATACTCGCTTTTAGCAATTTCTATATCTTTAAGCGTCATTTCCTTTGGGATATCGTGAGCAATCATACCGGTATCTGAAAAGATTTCTCCAGCAGCCTGAACAGCAGACGGGCCTACGGTAAAGGCACCTTGAGGTAAATTAGCGCTTCCCGAAATACGTCCACAATGCATCAATTGAACAAATATTTTTCCATCTACTTCGTGTACAGCGTCTGCTATTTTTTTCCAACCAGCTATCTGTTCATCATTAAATGCCCCTGGTATTCTGGGATAGCCTAAACCATTTGGAGATGGCGATGTGCCTTCTGTAATTATTAACCCCGCTCCGGCTCTTTGCTTGTAATATTCTGCCATAAGCTCGTTTGGGATATTATTAATAGCTCTACAACGGGTCATTGGAGCCATAACAACTCTATTTTTAAGAGTCATTTTTCCTAATTGATAAGATTCAAATACATCCATGTTATTAAATTTATTTATTAATAGTGAATGTGCAGGTTAAGCCTACACTTAAGTTACTGTAAAGTTTATCTACACCAAATATGGCTCTGGAATGTGTTCCCTTATCGCCTAATAGGTCTAGAAATAAATCTGAAGCACCATTAACCACTTCTGGAGCCTCATTCCAATCGGCATAAGATTGATAATACGCATCTAAATGATTCAAGCCTACTATATTCTCTAATCCCACTTTTTCATTTATTTGGGCTATAACATTGAGGGCACACATTTGCATGCCTTTATAGCCATCTTCTGTGGTTAACTCTGCTCCCAACCTTCCTTTATAATGCAATGCACCGTTTATAATTGGAAACTGAATTGCGACATACACAATACTGCCTCTTATATTTACCGATACATAGGAACCTCCCGGGGTTGATACACTTGGAAGTTCAAGGTTTAATGCATTTAATTTTTCTTTAATATTCATTTTTTACGTTGTTTTCCATGTTTTGATAATTAATAATTGACCAGTCGACTATTAATACTTAAAAAATTATAAAATAATTTCGTTCAGAAACTCTATATAAACATCAATAGGTTTACTAGACTTAGATGATTTCATTCTTAGTACGGCACCTTCCCATCCAGATATTACAAAACTTGCCAGACTTTCAGGACTTTTATCCTTTTTAATTACACCACTCTCCTGCCCTTCTGCTATACATATTTCAAAACTCTTATCCCAAAGCTCCCATCCTAAACCGATACCATTTCTCAGTTTTTCTGATTGATCAGATAATTCCAAACTACAATTAGCCAATAAGCAGCCTTCTTTAAATTCTTTTTTACCAAAATAGGCTCGCATATTTTTAAAAAAAGTAAGAATCCGTTCTTTATGGTTTAGATCGGAATTCTTTAAATAGCTATCCAAATTATTAGAAGAGTTTTTAGAATAATAATCAATTAATTGCAATCCAAAATCTTCCTTACTTTTAAAATAGTAATAAAAAGATCCCTTAGGAATATCAGCAGCATCTAAAACTTCTTGAATACCAACATTATTGTATCCTTTCTTTAATACAAGCTCTGCTCCTCTGGCTAAAATATTATTTACAGTATCTTTTTTCATTAATAATAGACCAGTCGTCTATAAAAGTACATCTTTTTTTGAAATAGCAATTTTTTTTAACATAATTTTTTTTTATACCTAAATGCAACCTTTAATATATTTTGTTGTCTATAATAGTAGCTTAAAAAATAAAACTATTTTTAGAGCAAATTAGAGCTAGCAAAATAATTGGAAACCAACATTTTATATACTCATAAATCACTTGTTGAAAAAAGCAAGTTAGGAGATAGAAATTCGCAATATAAATTGTATGAGTTATATGTTGATGCTATGTATAATGTAAGTATGCGCATGATGCATATAAAAGAAGATGCAGAAGATGTTGTACAAGATAGTTTTATTGAAGCTTTTAATAATTTATCCTCTTTTAGATATGAAAGTACTTTTGGTTCTTGGTTAAAACGCATCGTAATTAATAAAAGTATTAATCAATTAAAAAAGAAAAAAATACCGGTGGTGCCTATAGAAAACCAAATGTATCATATAAAAGAAGATACAGAAACAATGCCTCTGGAAACCGATATAAAAATAATAATAAAAGGAATTGACCTGTTACCGTCTGGTTACCGGCAAATTATAAACTTATATTTAGTAGAAGGGTATGATCATGTAGAGATTTCAGAGATATTAGGAATATCTGCTTCTACTTCTAAATCACAATATCACAGAGCAAAGAAAAAATTAATTGAAATTGTAAAGACTTTATAATGGATGATTTTCAAAAATATATAAAAGAAAACAAAGCACTTTTTGATGTTCACAAAGCAGACAAAAGTAAACTTTGGGCAAATATTGAAGCTGGATTAAATCCACAGGAATCTAAAACAAAAACTATTAAATTATGGAGCAATCCAATATTTAAAGTTGCTGCTACTATAGTTATAGCTTTAGGTGTATTTTCATTAATCAATATTATAATAGTTGGTGGAGTTAAGCAAAACAGCCAAAACAATCTGGCATTACAAGAACTAAATGATATTAATTCTCATTACAAAGGTTTGGTTGCTTATCATGTAAAGCTCGTAAATAAAAATTCTCAATTATCATCTCAAGAAAAAAAAGAGTTTTTATCCTTTATGGATGAATTAGACCTTGAATATGAATTACTAAAAGTAGAACTACAAAAAAATTTAGATAGCGAACGGATTTTAGAAGCTATTGTAATTAATTATAAAAAGAGAATTGAATTAATAGAAAATTTATTAAGTCATATTAATAACTCTAAAAAAATGGATAATGATGATATGTATACTTTATAAAAAAATAACTCCAATTGCTATATTGTTATTAAGCTTTTCATTGTATTCACAAGAAGTTTTAACAAAAACTATTAATGAGGTATACAGCATGACCAATGCTGGAGAACTGCATTTAGATAATAGATACGGTAACATAACTATTAATGGTTGGGAGAAAAACAATATCGCTATAAAAATAGATATAAAGGTAACCAATAAGAAAAAAGAAAATGCAAAAGCTCTTTTTGATCGTATAGTTCCAAATATTAAAACGGTAAATGATTTTGTAAGTATTACTTCAGAAATTTCGGAAAAAAATACCAGCCTTATATCCAAATATTTTAATAAAGTAAACCCTTTTGAATTTGATAAAAGTAATGTTGAAATAAATTATACCATTTATTTACCAGTTAACGCTGAAGCAGATATTACAAATAAGTTTGGTGATGTTATTATAGATAATTGGACAGGAAGACTAAAAACTAATATAGAACATGGCGATTTATGGATTAACAGTGTTATTACTAATGCCAGAATAAATATGAAGTTTGGTAAACTGAGAAGCACATCTATCGTTTATGGAACCATAAATTTAAAAAACGGTCATATAGATATTAAATCCTCTAAAAACCTATTGTTAAAAACCAGTGGAACGAGAATTGAAATTGGTCAAGTAAGAGATTTAGAAATTATTTCAAGTAAAGACGAAATAACAATTGAAAAAGCTGAAAAAATTCGAGGTGAATTAAATTTTTCTAATGCTCAAATAGAAGAAGTTGAAGAAAAAATTAACCTGGATATGAAAGTTGCAGAACTGCGCGTTTTTAAAATAAATCAACCAGATGCTTACGTTTCCATCAATCAAGAATCATCAGATATTAGCATATATATTACGGACTTATCTTTTAAGTTCAATGCCATATTGGAACAAGGTCTATTAAGACTCCCCAAAACCTTCTATAATATTGAAAATAATATGATTGATAAGGGAGAAAGAATTAGAGAGATTCATGCCGACTACGGAAAAAAGACTTCTGGTATATTCTCATTCGTCGGAAAAAAAGGGGTCATCGTTTTAAAAGAATAAACGCCTTAGCCTAAAAAAATAAAAAAAATCATTTTAGATGCAACCTATTGCAAAATGTTATGTCTATTAATTATACAAACACAAATATAACAACCATGAAACACCCTCACAGCTTACTTCTATTACTATTATTTTGTTTTCTAAATAGCTTAAATGCTCAAGAATCTGAAGATTATATTGAATTTAACGATCGTAAAAACACAGTACATGGTGTGTATTTAGGCTTAGGCCTTAATTTTGGTTTCATTGATAAAGCAGAAACGTTTTCGTCAAGTTTTAAAGTTGCTTATGTAGCAAATCAGCAATTCGAAATAGGGTTTATAGCCGTTGGATTATACTCAGATTTAAACAGGTCTGGCCTAGATAACATCGAAAAAGATTTAGGAGGTGTTTACGGCGGTTTGCATTTAGAACCTATATTATTTAGCAAATCTAAAATTAATCTTTCGTTTCCTTTACTTATTGGAGGTGGTACTGTAGTATTATTTGATGATGATTGGGATGATGACGATTGGGATAATAATGAATGGAATGATGATGATTGGGAACCTGTTTTCGTTGTAGAACCCGGTGTTAATATACTGTATAATATAAATAGATACATACAGTTAGAAGCTGGTATAAAATACAGGTTTTCCAGTAAATTAGACTTTAATCCAGAATATGATTTAAATAGGATAAATGGTATCTCTGGAGGTATCGGACTTAAAGTAGGTGTATTTAATATGGGTAGAAATCGTTATAAAAAAAATATAAAAGATGGCATTTAATAAAAAACCAAATCACATGAATTCACAATATGTACATTCCAAAAACAATAAGGTATACCTTAAAGTAGATAACGAATCTGATGAATGGTATCCTATAAATTTTCAGTGGATTTCAATTGTAGAACTTAACAAAAATATGAATCAATAGTTTTAATTAAAAATCAATCAATCACAATAAAATGAACAGATTATATGTAGTATTAGTATTTATAGGCCTCTTAGGCTTATCATCATGTAGTATAGATACCATACGAGTAGATGGCGATGATATTGTAACTTCCAGAGATGTAGATATTACCAATTATTCATCAATAAAAATAGCTAACGGATTTACCGCATATATAACATTTTCTAATACAGAAGAATCCATTAAAGTAGAAGCTAACGAAAATTTACATGATTATATAATAGCCACCAAAAATAATAATGAATTGATTATTCGTTTTAAAAAGAATCTTATAATTAAAGGAAAAGAAACGTTAGATGTCTATATTACTACCAAGTCTATTAATAACTTTACTGTAACTGCCGATTCTCAAATCTATTTAGAAAGCACTTTAGTTGAAGATAACGTGAAAATAAAAATAACTGCAGATAGTTTTTTCTCAGGAGACCTAGATATAGACTATTTAGATCTTGAAGCTACAGCTGATGCTAGTGCAGATTTATTTGGTAATGTAAATATTCTTAATGCAAATCTTTCTGCAGATGCCAAACTTTCGAGTTATGATTTACAGGTTAATGATTTAAAAATGAAAATGGTTGCCGATTGTAATGCTAATATAACCGTAAATAATACTATAGATATAGAAGCTATTGCAGATTGTACGCTACGTTACAAAGGCGATGCGACTATTATTTATGAAAACGTAAAAGCAGACTCTAGGGTTATTAAAGTCGATTAAAGAATAATATATAACGGTTTTTAAAAACCTCATTTGATATGTCACTTGTTTTTTGCTTTGTACAATATATTTAAAACCAATCCCCCTATAATTAGTGCGATACCTAACAGACTCCAAAATGTATAAACTTCGCTAAAAATGAATATCCCAAACAAAACGGTGTAAATCACTTCCAAATATTTGAGTGGAGCCACCTGGTTTGTAGTAGCTTCTTGAAAAGCTTTCGTCATATATAACTGTCCAAAATATCCAAAAACGCCTAATCCTAATAACATCGCCCATTCTATACCCACAGGTGTTATCCAATTATTTATAGATAACACCCCGCCTATTATAGTTGAGATTACCATAAAATAATTAACAACCACGACTGGGTGATCACTTTTACCTATTTTACTAATTGTTATATAAACCAATCCGCTAAAAATAGCAGAAAGAAAAGCTAATAAGAGTCCATAAACATTTAGTTCTGTATCAAAACCTTTTAAAACCAAAACACCCAAAAAAGCCATTGCAAAGAATAGCCATTGCCATCTTTTTATAGTCTCACGTAATAAAAATACAGCAAAAATTGCTGCAAAAATAGGTGCCATGTATCGTAATGAAACCGCTGTACCTATAGGTAAATATTTGGTGGACATAAAGAAGAAGGTCATAGAAGTAACACCAACTATACTTCTAATAACCAGTAGTTTTTTCTTATTTCCTAAAATAGGAATGTTATTTTTTAGTAGAAAAGTAAACGTAAAAGCTAAAGTACTTATCGATCTAAAAAAAACAATTTGGTACGCATTAATATGCAATAAGTGCTTAACTATAGCATTCATACAAGCAAATGCTAATGTACTAATAAGCATAAATTTTATAGCATTTTTAACTTCCAATAGTTCTGGTTTTTATTCGTTTGCGTGAAGTAATAAAGAAAACACCAGTTAAAAGAATGCTAGCAGCTACGATGGTTTGAGTTGTAATAGTTTCATCTAGAACATACCAACCTAGTATTATTGCTACTATAGGGTTAACATAAGCAGATGTAGAAGCTTTCTCTGTAGAAACCACTTTGAGTAAATAATTAAATGCAGTAAAAGCTATAACACTTCCAAATACAATTAAAAGAATTAGAGACCATTGTACTTTAGAACTCCACATTATAGGTGCTACCCAACTTTCACCTAAGGATAAACTTATTATTATTAAAAACACGCCTGCTATAATCATTTGATAAGCAGTAGTAACAAAATAATTTGGTGGTAAATCTGCTTTAGCAACAAAAACACTGGCATAACTCCAACTTAAAACACAAGTAAGAATCATGGACATGCCTAATAAACTTTCTTCATTAGTAATGAGTTGTTTTTGACTTACTAAAAGGTACATACCAACAATGCCTAATGCAACTCCTATTAAAGATTTAGTTTGCATTTTTTTACCATCTATAAGACGCATCAATAATAATACAAAAAGTGGCTGGGTAGAGGCTTCAAGTGCAGCAAGTCCACTATCTATATACTTTAAAGACCAAATAAAAACACCATTGCCATATACTAAAAAAAGAAAGCCTGTAATGGTACAATTAATAAATTGCTTTTTGCTAATAGATAGTCTAAGTTTCATGAACTTAGCTATTAAAAATATGAGTAATCCTGCAAAAGTAAAACGGATGGCAGCTACAAAAAACGGAGGTAATTCTGTTACGGCTATTTTATTAAGTAGATAAGTAGACCCCCAAATAATATAAACAGCAAAAAACGCTAAAATTATAAGAATCGTTTTTCGCGATACGCTCATTTATAATTAAAAATAATTAGATAACAGAAATACCATTTAGAAAAGTTATAAAGACACTAAATCTTTTTCACCCGAACAGCATTCATTCCTTTTTGACCGCGTTCTAACTCGTAAGTAACTTTATCATTTTCTTCAATAGGTTCTAATACCCCACTAACATGTACAAAGTATTTTTCCTGATTTACGCTGTCTATTATAAAACCAAAACCTTTAGAATGATCAAAGAATGACACTTTTCCTTCTTTGTTTGCTGGTTCTTCTTCTTCCCTATCTTCTTTCTTAGGAATTCCTAATTCAATAGTTTCGGCTTCAATTTTTTCGCGTAATGCTGGATCTGGTGGTGTATCAGTTAAATTTCCATTAAAGTCTACATACGCAAATTGAATACCCTGTGGGTTTTCTTTTGCTTCAGCTCTACGAGCTTCTTTTCTTTTTTGCTTTTCTTCTCTTTTCTTTAAGCGTTTTTTTTCTTTTTCTATTTTGTTAAAAGTTACTTGAGATTTTGCCATAGTTTATAATACAGTGCTTTTATTGTGAATAATTAAGCACAAAGATACGCCTTATTTTAAGGAAGTTGTAATAATTTTGGAAGTAAAACAATATAAATACTCTAATCTTCTGGCGGATAGCCATGAATAGACTCAAAAACTTCATCGAAATTTGAGCGTAAATAGGAGTTTAATTTTTTTCTATAATCGCCTTTTAACCATTCCACAAAATTGTAAGTACTTTTACTTATGCACTTTGTATATCGCTGTATTCTAAAATCAATATCATCACCTAACATTTTTGCTAAAGCCAAAGCATCGTAAACATCCTCGCTATTTTCAATACAAATTTTTGCATGCTGTTCTATAGAACGCTCTAAAACAACCTTTGAAGATTCACCTCCCCTAATAGACTCAACATAAGTTCTTTGCACATCAAAATAAACATCTTTAGACTTAGCAAATTCTTCTCGCAATTCGTCCGGCATTTCATACCTAAAATTGCTTTCTAGTTCTTCATCACTTAAAATAGCATCTAAGTAGTAATTCGGTGATTTAAATATACGTTGCCAGTCCAAACTATCTCCCCAAGGTCCAAATCGATGAAAATTATTCCCCAAGTCAATAACACTAAATGTTTTCTTATCTTTTAAAATACGAGATCCACGACCTATCATTTGATAATAAAGTGTTAATGATTTAGTGGCTCTATTTAAAATAATACTTTCTACTGTTGGTTCATCAAACCCTGTAGTTAATATACTTACAGATGTTAAAATGGCATCTGGAGTCTTATTAAACCATTTTAAAATAAGTGCTCGTTCTTTTTTGCTATTGGTATTATCTAAATGCGCTATGGGGTACCCTGCTCTTCTAAACGTATCGTAAACATGCAATGACGTATTAATTCCATTATTAAAAATCAATGTTTTTTTACCTTTAGAACGCTCTTCATAAGCCTGTAATAACTTACTAAGCATATCATTATCTGTATATAAATCTTCAGATGATTTTACAGTATAATCGCCATTGGCTCCAACCACTAACGACGTTAGTCCAACATTATAAGAAAACATTTCAGCACGTGCTAAAAATCCATTTTCTATTAGTGATTCAATACTTTCTCCAACAATTAATTCATCATAATTGTCGGTCATTGGTAATTCAATACTAGAACTTAAAGGTGTTGCAGTAACCCCTAAAATAAACGATTGACTGAAAAACTTAAAAAGTTTTGTAAAGGAATTATAATGAGCTTCATCAATAATTACCAAACCAATATCAGAGATGTCTAACTTGTCATCTTGCAATCGGTTATTTAAAGTTTCCACCATAGCAACAAAACAACTATAATCTGCTTGATCGCTTAAATCGGCTTTACTATCCACGATCTTATTGGTTACACCAAATTCTGTAAGTACATGTGAAGTCTGCTTACATAATTCAATACGGTGTGTCATCACCAACACCTTTTTTTTATGATTTTTAAGGTATTGTCTAACTATTTCAGAAAATATGACTGTTTTACCACCCCCAGTTGGAAGTTGATACAATAAATGGTAGTCATGAGGTGACTCATCAAAACTTTTAAAAATCTTATCAATAGCACCTTTTTGATAGCTATATAAATCTTTACCTGTTTTTCTTTCTTCTAATTCTGTTACTGAAATGGACATTCCTATAATTTTGTGACGTGCAAAAATAACACCTTTGTTCAGTATATCATAAATGTTTAATGTGAAAATTATAAATGTTTATTTTTTTTATTGAAAATGAATATGTTAAACATTGATTAAACTTATTTATTTATTTTTAGTCTTACTTGAAAATAAATAGCATTTTTGCTTCAAAATTAAACGTTAAAACCTATGACTCGCTATATATTTGTTAGCCTTCTAACACTATTATTTTATTCTTGCAGTAACTCAACAGAAACAACAGATGATACCGATACCGGTATAGATAATGACCAAAGTACAACCCCCAATATTTTATTAGTTATTGCAGACGATATGGGCTTAGATGCCACCCCTGGTTATAATATAGGAAGTATTAAACCTCAAATGTCCAATCTTCAAAACCTGATGGATAGCGGGATACGTTTTAATAATTTGTGGTCTAACCCTACCTGTACACCAACACGCGCCGGGATACTAACTGGTAAATATGGGTACCGCACTGGTATTACCAAAGTTGATGACCCATTACCTACTTCTGAAACCTCAATACAAAAATATTTAGATTTAAATACGAATTCTGCTTATAGTCATGCAGTCATTGGGAAATGGCATCTATCGAATAATGCCAACCACCCTAATAACATGGGAGTTGATTATTATGCTGGAACCTTAGGAGGTGGAGTACCCTCTTATACAAATTGGAGTTTAAATATAAATGGTACTACAACAACTTCAACAGAATACATTACCACAAAACTAACAGATTTAGCTATAGACTGGGTGGACAGTCAAACAAAACCATGGTTTTTATGGCTAGCTTATAATGCACCACATACGCCTTTTCACTTACCTCCTAATGATTTGCATTCGCAAGGAGCATTACCATCAGATCAAACTAGTATCGATGCAAACCCGCTCCCCTATTACATGGCTGCTATTGAAGCTTTAGATACTGAAATGGGACGATTAATAAATTCTATGTCGCAAGAAGAAAAAGATAATACAATTATCATTTTTATTGGGGATAATGGCACCCCAAACCAAGTAGTACAAGAATATGCTTCTATGCGTGCTAAAGGATCGGTATATCAAGGTGGTGTAAATGTACCAATGATTATTTCGGGTAAAGGTGTTACTCGAATTAATACTACCGAAGATGCTTTAATAAATACAACCGATTTGTTCGCTACTGTAGCGAACATAGCAGGAATTGATATTACTGAAATTAACGATAGTAAAAGCTTTAAAGCATTACTATCCGATTCGGGTACAACGTCAAGAGATTATACATATACTGAAATTGGAAAAACAAGCGGAAGTGACTATACTATTAGAAATAATACTCATAAGTATATTAGTTTTTATGATGGTTCTGAAGCTTTTTACGATTTAAGTGATAATCCGTTAGAATCTCCCAATTTATTAAATACAAACCAATTGCCACTTAGTGCTTCAAATAGTACTATAAAAGATGAATTAACTACAAAATTATCTGAGATTAGGAATTGATTTTTTGTTGTGTAATATTTTTAATACATTACTGTAACAAAATACGCCTTTTTTCTTCTAACAGAAGAAACATGGTCTTATAATGCGGCATAATCGTATTAAAAATAATATCTAACTCAAATATCAATCATTAAAATGAAAACTAATTTTGCAAAACTAAGTGGGACACTATTTCTATTTTTATGTCTCAGTTATCAAGTAAAAGCCCAAGACCTAACTGGTTCTTGGCAAGGAAAATTATCGGTACAAGGAACTGAAATGCCTTTAATTTTCGATATTAAAAACGAAGGCACTGGTTATAGTTCAACCATGGGCAGTCCTTCGCAAGGTGCTACCAGTATCCCAATGGATGAAACGCTTTTCGTTAACGATACGGTTACTATTAAACTTAATAAGGCAGGAATTAAATTTATTGCTGCGTTAAAAGAAAACACACTTACAGGAACATTTTATCAAGGTGGTAAGGAGTTTCCCCTATCCTTAACAAAAACAGAAAAAACACTTCCTGGAAATACTGCATTACCAACATCTGATGCAGATTTAGAAAAACTAGCTAATTGGAATCCTACTAATTACAAGTATTCTGTTGAAGATTACTTTGCAAGACCCAAAGCAAGAACATTTAGATTCTCTCCAAATGGCACATACTTATCATACAGAGAAAAAGACGACAACACAAAAAACCATGTGTATGTTAAAAACCTGGAAACCGAAGAAGTTATAAGAGTTATAGAAGAAAAAGAAGAGCTAATTCGTGGCTATGGATGGGCAAACGACAGTAGGTTATTTTATGTGATGGATAAAGGAGGTAATGAAGATTATCATTTGTTTGCTGTAAATATTGATGGTACAGATCAAAAAGAACTAACACCTTTTGAAGGCGTTAAAGTAAACATCTTACAAAGCCTTAAAGAGGATAAAGATCATATGATTATCTCGATGAATAAAAATAATCCTCAGATTTTCGAACCTTATAAGATAAATATTGTAACCGGAGATTTAGAACAATTATATAAAAATGAGGATGTTGCCAACCCAATAAATAGCTATGTTTTCGATAAAGATGGCAAATTAAGAGGGTTTGCTAAACTTCGAGATGGCGTAAACATCGATTTATACTATACCCTAGATGGGGAAAACTACGAGTTAAAAAAGCAACTCAGCTGGAAAGATAATTTTAATATTTCGTCATTTAATTATGCATCAGAGAATCCTCATGAAGCTTATGTAACATCGAATTTAGAAAGCGATAAAACACAAATACTTTTATATGATTTAAAAGAGGACAAGCTTATAAAAAAGCTTTTTTCTAATGAAAGCTATGATGCTTCTGGTTTAAGATTATCAAGACACAGAGGGTATGAGTTAGATTATTTTTCTTATCAAGGAGAAAAAAGAGTAATTGTCCCTGTTAGCGACTATTATAAAAAACTACATCATAAAATTACAGCTAAGTTTTCAGGCTATAACTATTCTATTGCAGATATAACTGATGATGAAAGTAAATATCTAATCTTTCTTCAAAGCGATAAATTATATGGAACTTACTATGCATACGATGCTAAAAAAGATACGTTCAAATTACTATATAACTTAATGCCTAATCTTATTGAAAAAGATATGGCTGAAATGCGTCCTATTACTTTTAAAAGTAGAGATGGCATCACCATTCACGGTTACATTACTTTACCTAAAGAGGCTCTTGAAGGTAAAAAAGTGCCGGTAATTGTTAATCCACATGGTGGACCTCAAGGCATTAGAGATTCATGGGGCTTTAATCCCGAAGCACAGCTTTTTGCTAGTCGTGGTTATGCCACTTTACAAGTAAATTTTAGAATTTCAGGAGGCTATGGTCGGGAATTCTTAGAATCCGGTTTTAAACAAATTGGTAGAAAAGCGATGGACGATGTTGAAGACGGACTTCAATATGTAGCAGAACAAGGATGGGTAGACAAAGACAATACTGCTATTTATGGTGGTAGCCATGGTGGATATGCTGTATTACGTGGGTTAACTAAAACTCCGGATTTATATGCTTGTGGTGTTGATTATGTTGGGGTTTCAAATTTATTTACTTTTATGAAAACCATCCCTCCTTACTGGAAACCTTATTTAAAGATTATTAAAGAAATATGGTACGATGAAGATATTCCTGAAGAAAAAGCTATTATGGAAGAAGTATCTCCAGTATACCATATAGATAAAATTAAGAAACCTCTTTTTGTAGTTCAAGGAGCTAACGACCCAAGAGTTAATATAGATGAATCCGATCAAATTGTAAGTGCCCTGCGCGCTAGAGGCTTTGATGTACCTTATATGGTTAAATATGATGAAGGTCACGGATTTGGTAAAGAAGAAAATAGTATTGCGCTTTACAAATCTATGATGGGCTTTTATGC
This sequence comes from Flavivirga aquimarina, assembly GCF_030540835.1. Lineage (GTDB taxonomy): Bacteria > Bacteroidota > Bacteroidia > Flavobacteriales > Flavobacteriaceae > Flavivirga > Flavivirga aquimarina. The sequence goes on from NZ_JAUOEK010000155.1 coordinate 51,646, forward strand.
CAAACACTTAAAAAAAGATCTCGAACAACCTTTGAAAGATTAAACACCTGATTTAAAAAGGAGGCTATAAAGCTAAAATTGTACGTCATTACGAGGAGTCCCGATTCCGATAATCATCGGAACCGGGGCGACGTGGTAATCTTTTAACAGATTGTCGCGGCTTTTGCAAAGCCTCACAATGAACGCTTATAATCTTTATAGCCTCTTTTTATTTGCATAAATCTAAAACAAATTTATACATTTACAATTCATAAAAATTAAACAATGCACATTAACGATAAATCAGGAACCAAAGCATATCAAGCATCCGACCAACGATATAACATCATGAAATATAATAGATCTGGAAAGAGTGGCGTTCTTTTACCTGCAATTTCGTTAGGGTTATGGCACAATTTCGGATTTATTGACAACATCCAAAATGCTAGAAATATATTAAGATGTGCTTTCGATTTAGGGATTACTCATTTTGATTTGGCTAATAATTATGGACCTCCATACGGTTCTGCCGAAGAAAATTTCGGAACCATTTTAAAAACTGATTTTAAAGCTTACAGAGATGAGTTGTTTATAGCGTCTAAGGCTGGATATGATATGTGGCCCGGACCCTATGGGAATTTAGGCTCAAGAAAGTATTTAATCTCGAGTTTAGATCAAAGTTTAATGCGCATGGGGTTAGATTATGTGGATATTTTTTATCATCACAGACCAGACCCAGATACTCCCCTAGAAGAAACTATGGGGGCTTTAGCTGATATTGTACGACAGGGAAAAGCTCTCTACGTTGGTATTTCTAATTACAAACCAAAAGAGACTCAAGAAGCTGCCGAGATTTTAAAAAGATTAAATGTGCCATTCATCTTGCACCAAGCACGTTATTCTATGTTTGAACGTTGGGTTGAAGATGGCCTTTTAAATACTTTAGAACAAAATGGTGTAGGTTGTATTGCTTTTTCTCCATTGGCACAAGGCATGCTTACCGATAAATACTTAAAAGGCATTCCAAAAGATTCCAGAGCAGCAAAAGATTTAACGTATTTAAATACAGAAACTGTTAACAGTAATATTGAAAAAATACAGCGATTAAATACGATAGCTCAAGAACGTGGACAAAAATTGTCACAAATGGCTATTGCATGGATTTTAAGACAACCTCAAGTCGCTTCGGTACTTATTGGTGCTAGTTCTCCCGATCAGCTAAAAGAAAATTTGAAAGCTTTAGATAATTTGAAGTTTGATGAGGGTGAGCTAAAGTTAATTGACGGGATCGTTTCTTAATCAAATATCATTCTTTAACAATAATAATAGTCGCCTTTACTCCTTTAGCTAGGTTCCAGCGGTTAGCAGATACTAAATTACCTAAATCGTCTACAACTCGAAATTCTGCCGTATTTGGTCCAGACTCTCCCTGATTTAAAGCTAAAAAATCTATCTTATTAAAACCTTTTTGTAAATCGAGTTTAAACCCTTTAAAACCACTTGTTAAAAATACTCTGGCATGAATAACATCATCATTTACTAAAACCTGTATAACATCACCGTCAACATAACCATGATCCCGGTATACAACATTTACAAACTTTGCCTTACTTTTAAAATCACCAAAGTACTGATCTGTGCTACTACCATTTTTCATTTCCAACTCTTCTTCACTTAACTTTAAGTGATCTAAACTTTTGTTGATTCTATCCACATAAAGTTCTCCAGGGTTACCAAATTCTTCACTTGGAAACATCGAAAACTCTTTTTTCGGCATATTAAGATTTGTAGACACACGAGGCGTGTTTACACTGTTGATATTTGTGTTACTATTCGTTGATTTTGAGGGCAGTAATAAATTGGTATCCAATGAATCCTTTTTACTTTTCACTGCGGGAATAGCAATAGATTTTGTTTTCGTATCAATCTGAGCATAAGCCGATAACGAAAACAATAAGCTTACAAAAAATGAAAAATAAAGTCTCACTTATTTTTTATTATTTTATCGAATTAATGAGTATAATATACTTCAAAGATATTTTTTATCTTAAAATATATCTACAATTATTGAATATTTTGTATTCATTTAACACAAAAATCATTCCTAAAGTATTTAAAGAGTCTAAAAAATCAGTTATTACTTACCGTAATCCAGTTAAAATAGTTAAAATATGTTAATTTACTACTTTGTTATGCATAGTACTGTAACATTTTATGATTCTGCTCGTCTATCTAGTATAAATCAACTTGTGCTGAACTTATTTCAGCATTAAAAAACAACAATTATGAGAACATTAAACAGTAATCAAATAAGTGGAACATTAACAGGTACTAAAAGCAACCAATGGAATAATAAAAGACGTTACAGATAAGTCATTTTAATATTACAAAAGCATCAATCAATCAATCAATCAAAATTAAAAAGAAATCATGAGAACATTAAACAGCAATCAATTAAGTACAACTTTACGTCATACAAAAAGTTACAATTGGAACAGCAAAAGACGTTACAGATAAGTAACGTCTTTTAAAACAAGTTTATCAATCAAATAATCAAAAAAATGAAATCAACTACCGTAATATCTAGACACTTAAATAGTATCACTCAAGAAAATTTATTTTCCAATAGAATCATATCTAGCTTTAAGAATTCGCATGATGATGATTGGAAGCGGTTAAAGCGTTATGTTTATTAATCTATTTTTCAAGCATCTAAGATATTATTTTTTAGATTCGATTAATTTTCCAACCAACAATTTTAGTTCTTCAATTTCTTTTTCTTGTTTTTGAATTTCTTTTTGTTGTTGTATTGTATAAAGCGTTAGTTCTTCAATCTTTTGCAGCAATTTAGAATCCATTTCTCCTAAGAAGACGCCTTTTTCTTCTACTTCCTTTGCACTTGGAATATCTTTTAAATGTCCTTTTTCTTTTATATGGTTTTCTACTTCTTCTAAAGAGGGTAGTTTGTAATCTTTCTCGAAAACAAAATCACTCCAATTATCCAAATTTACACGTACTTCTTTGGTGTGAATGCTACCATTAACAGCCAGTTTTTCATCTGGCGTTGAAGTTCCTATACCTACATTACCTGCATTATAATATACATTCTGGTTGTTTAAAGTCCAATTTCCAGAACCACCTCCTGAAGAAGTATTTGTTGCAATATTTAACGTGTTACTATCAACACTTTCATTATTGGCAGCATCCAGAGCAGTTACTTTAAAGTCATAAGAGGTTGAAGCAGTAAGACCTGTTACTTGATAGGTTAACACATTGCCTAACGTAGTTTCTAATATGCCATCTTTATAAACCCTATAGCCTGTTACCGCTACATTATCTGTCGATGCTGTCCAGTTTAGATCGACAGTTGTATCGGTTTGCGTCTGACTGGATAATGTAGGTGCTGTTGGTTCTTGAGCATCACTATAACTTACAAATAGTTCTGGTACAGAACTAAGAACACCTGCATCATAAGAATCTGCCCTTCTAGTTCCAGCAACGTAGGATATAATAATGTTAATTGCATTACTGCTAGAATATCCGGGTCTATCTACAATTTCCTGTATCACAGAAGATATATCAGAAGTTTTCTGAGCATTACCTCTTTCTCCTATTGTATTCCAATCAGGTGGTGACCATTGCTCATAAACTGTAGTTTTTGTCCTAGCCGAGATATCTCCACTATTAGATGTCCAAATTAAAGGGTTATCTACAGCTTCAGCATAAATGTTTAGTGTTGATATCCCAGTATTCACTTCATCGGCTGTAAATTGAATATAAGCACTATTGATAGTTACTCCACTTGGTATATTCAAGTTTTCAAAATGTAGTCCTACTTCCATATTGAGCTCAAAGTCTAAATCGCCCCCATCAATCCAAACAAAATTATCTGTCCATCGTTCCTCAGAATCTCCAAAACTCGATGCTATTTTTGAAGATACTGTAGTTTGTGCCAATGATTTTGTGCTACTTATAATAAGAATCAGTAATAATAATTTTGTTATTAACCTTATATTTAATACTGTTTCTTTTAAAGTTAGCCTATTACCAAATATGGGGTTCAAGTATATTAACTTTATAATATCCTTTGACGCTATGGTTGTCACCATAATATTTATCTAATTAAAAATTTATCTAAAATTAGATAAGATTTCAAAAAAACGAATAAGGAACTTCCTTTACATATATAAGGCTAACCCTTGATATTTATTCATTAATGCTTCCCTAGTGCTTGCTATACTATATTTTTTACGGTACTGTTTTTGTTACTTCCTCATCATATTAACATTTAAATCTATAATTATGAGACATTCAAAACTAATGCCTGAGGTAAATGCAGGTTCTATGGCAGACATTGCATTTTTATTACTCATCTTTTTTCTTGTTACAGCTACAATATCTTCAGATGAAGGTATAAACAGATCACTTCCTGAAGAATGCCCTCCTGGAATGGATTGTACAAACACTATTCATGAACGTAACATACTTCGCATTCTAATAAACAATAATGATGAGATCATGATAAAAGATAACATTATTACTATTGATGAATTAAAAGAAATAGCTAAAAACTTTTTAGACAATAATGGAGATGGTACTTGTAGTTATTGTAGCGGAACAAAAAGCACGAATGCATCAGATAACCCCAAAAAGGCCGTTATATCTTTGCAAAACGATAGACAGACCTCTTACAAACAATTTATTACTGTACAAGATGAACTCTCAAAAGCATATTATGAGTTAAGGAATACCTACAGTCTAAATGTACTTAAAAAGCCTTCAGATAAACTATCAAAACAGGAATTAAAACAGGTCAAAGATGCCTATCCTTTTATACTTTCGGAAGCAGAAACTAAATAAAAATTAAGACACGAATTACACTAATTTACACGAATCTGTTGTCTTAATAATTATATGTTTTTTCACTAACATATAATACAGATTAATTAGTGAAAATTCGTGCAATTCGTGTCTTCTTTTAAGTATATAATTTATTCTCCCTTTAAAACACCATAAGAAATAACCACCTCTCTTCTACCCCAATCTCTTGCCGCTTTTACATCTGTTCCCATATAAATATCTATGTGCTTTTCCCAACGCGCATTCATTTTATCTTTAACCAAATAAATACTGTCAAAACCTTCTATCTTAACAGGAGTATTATGCTTTAACCCCATTTTAAGCAAATCTCTGGATACGGCAATACATGTCATTCCAGGTTTTAAACTGTCTCCAAAAGCAGTAATACTTGGATTCGAATTGGTTTGATATGCTAATGAATTATAAGCCGATGCAGTAACATCTATGGTTTTCCATTCATAAATAACTTCGTCATTTTCTTTTTCTTTACAATTAAAAAAGACTAAAATGGTAATTATTGCGATATATAAGTTTTTAATCATAGGAAGAAAAGATAAAAATTATTATCGAAACGCTTAACTAATCGTTTCTCCTAAACCCATAAAGCAACTGGATAAAGAAGTTTTTAGGCATTTTTGTATCATCAGAATATCCTAAAGTTAATTCTCCACTGGTTTCTGGAATATAATTCGTTTTAAAAATATAATCCCAAAGGCTTAAACTAATTCCGAAGTTAACACCATAACGACGTTCTTCAGGTAATGTATACGCATGATGATATAAATGCATAACAGGGTTGTTAAAAATATATTTTAATGGTCCGTAAGTAAACTTGACATTCGCATGGTTTAAATGCCCAATGGCAATAGCCATAAAATGCACAATGAAGGCTTGTTGCGGTTCAAAACCACCAAGTAGCATAACAGCAAATATCTTAAGAGGTTTATAGAAAACATTTTCCATCCAATGGTACCGCAAATGGGCTGCAAACCCCATTTCTTTTACCGAATGGTGTACTTTATGAAAACGCCACAAAACATTAAACCTATGTAACAATACATGCGTAAACCATTGCACAAAATCTAACACCAAAAAAAACACTAAAAGTTGCCCCCAAACCGGCAGTATTTTTAAATCTAACAAGGCAACAGATTGCATGGTAATTCCAATACTCGAAAAAAACTGTTCCAGAACGGCATAAACACCACTTATAATAATCGAAAAAACGAAAAAATTGAAGAACATATAAATAGCATCTATCCAAAAGCCTTTCCGAAAAATAGCCTGTTCCTTTCGCCAAGGAAATACTATTTCTAAAAGCCAAACAACAATAGATATAAAAACTAAACCCCAGAAATAATTAGTATACCAAGGCACATTAAAAAATATCGATTTAACAGTCCAATCTACAGTTCCAGAAAATGCATTTACAAACGTTTCTAAAAGATTTTCCATTTGTTACTATTATTCTAATACTCCAAAAGACTTTTCAATGCGGGTTCAAACTTATTTTTAGAAAGATATTGCGTTTCTAATTGACTTACAAACGGTATAGGTGTTTCCATACTGGCAACACGTTTTACTGGAGCATCAAGAAATTCGAAACAATGTTCCATAATAAGCGCGGAAATATCACTGGCAATACCGCCAAACAAAGAGTCCTCATGCAAAACAATAGCCTTCCCAGTTTTTTTAACCGATTTATATATCGTTTCCGTATCTAAAGGCTGGAGAGTCCGTAAATCAATTAAATCTGCTGAAATTTCAGGATTATTTTCCAAAGTTTCTAAAGCCCAATGAACAGCAGCGCCATAACTAATAATAGTAACATCGTGACCTTCTTTTATCAAAGAGGCTTTCCCAAAAGGTAAAGTATAGTAATCTGCTGGAACTTCCTGACGAATGCTTCTATATAAGCCCTTATGCTCAAAAAATAAAACCGGATTAGGATCATTAATTGCTGTAGCTAACAAACCTTTGGCATCATAAGGGAACGCAGGGTAAACGACTTTTAAACCTGGTGTTTTTGTAAACCAAGCTTCATTTGTTTGCGAATGAAAAGGACCTGCTGCCACACCACCACCACAAGGCATTCTAATGACAACATCTGCTTGTTGTCCCCACCTGTAATGCGATTTAGCCAAATAATTAACCACCGGATTAAACCCCGATGTTACAAAATCTGCAAACTGCATTTCAACAATACTTTTAATACCGGCTATAGATAATCCCATAGCGGTTTCTACAATGGCAGATTCGCAAATGGGTGTATTACGCACACGGGCTTTCCCAAATTGCTCGATAAATCCCGCAGTTATTTTAAACGCACCTCCGTATTCAGCAATATCCTGACCCATGATTACCAAATCATCATGCCGTTCCATACTTTGCTTTAAACTATCTGAAATTGCATCAATAAAACGAATTTCTTTTGTGTTTTTTATTTCTTTAAACTCCTTATAATCAAATTCATGGTAAACATCATCTAATTCGATTATTTCACTTGAAATTATAGCTTCTTCCGCAAAAGCGATATCTAGATTTTTATTGATTTCTTCAATAATTTTGGCTTTAATAGAAGTACTTTCCGATTTACTTAAAAAGTCATTCTCTTTTAGGAATGTTTCAAAATTTAGAACCGGGTCTTTTATAGCCCAATCATCCATGAGTTCTTTCGGAACATATTTTACACCACTGGCTTCTTCATGACCACGCATTCTAAATGTTTTAAACTCTAGTAAAACTGGTCTTGGGTTCTCTCTTATACTCTGTGCTAGTGCATTAACTTTTGTATAAACTTCAACAATATTATTTCCATCTATAATATGCGATTCCATACCATATCCCAAACCTCTATCTGCTATATTAGCACAATTGTATTGCTCTTTTGTTGGTGTCGACAGTCCATATCCATTGTTTTCAACACAAAATAAAACCGGTAACTGCCATACGGAAGCTACATTTAATGCCTCATGAAAATCGCCTTCACTAGTCCCTCCTTCTCCTGTAAAAACTGCCGTAACCTCATTTTTGTTTTTTAACTTCGACGCCAAAGCAATACCATCTGCAACACCTAATTGTGGCCCCAAATGAGAAATCATACCAACTATTTTATACTCCTGAGTTCCAAAATGGAAAGATCGATCTCTTCCTTTTGTAAAACCTGAGGCTTTGCCTTGCCACTGGCCAAACAATCTATGTAACGGAATATTACGAGAGGTAAACACACCTAAATTTCTATGCATTGGTAAGATATACTCTTCTTTATTTAATGCCATGGTAACACCAACAGCGATGGCTTCTTGCCCAATACCGGAAAACCATTTACTTATTTTACCTTGTCTCAGTAAAATGAGCATCTTTTCCTCTATTAACCTAGGTTTTAACATGCCTTTATACAACTGTATTAACACATCTTTGTCCAGGTTTTCAATATGATATTCTATAGCAATTGATGTAAGTTCTTTAGTCATAAAATGAATATATTATCTCATCAAATATACCATAAAAAGGTAAAAATAATATAATAATTGTATAAAATACAGTACCCTAAACTTTGCAATGTTTTTGTACATTTGTAGAACATCCATGTTAAATATTAACTCATGACTAGTATACCGAGTGTAGATTTAAGTGATTTTATTTCAGACAATCCTACAAAAAAGCAAAAATTTGTTGATGCCATTGGAAAAGCCTACGAAGAAATTGGATTCGTTGCTTTAAAAGGTCATTTTTTAGATGACACATTGGTTAATAACTTATATAATGAAGTTAAGAATTTTTTTAGCTTACCAACCGAAACAAAACAACACTATGAAATTCCGGGAATAGGCGGACAACGAGGTTATGTATCTTTCGGTAAAGAAAGTGCTAAAGGCAAAAAAGAAGGTGACTTAAAAGAGTTTTGGCATTTTGGACAATATGTTGAAGACAACCCTAAGCTAGAAGCAGAATACCCAAAAAACGTTATAGTTTCTGAACTTCCAGAATTTAACACCATAGGCAAAGAGACATATAAAATGCTTGAAAAAACAGCTAAGTATGTATTACGTGCCTTGTCATTACATTTAGGACTAGAAGAGACTTATTTTGATGCATTTATTCATAATGGAAATTCTATTTTAAGACCCATTCATTACCCACCCATTACAGAAGAACCTAAAGAAGCGGTTCGAGCTGCTGCGCACGGCGATATTAACCTAATAACGTTATTAATGGGAGCCCAAGGTCGGGGTTTACAAGTACAAAACCATAAAGGCGAATGGATTGATGCCATAGCACAACCCGATGAGCTTATGATTAATGTAGGCGATATGCTCTCAAGACACACCAATAACAAGCTGAAATCTACAATACATCGTGTAATAAACCCTCCAAAAGAACTTTGGGGAACATCACGATACTCTATTCCATTTTTTATGCACCCCATAAGTGACATGAAATTAGATGTATTAGAAAATTGTATTGACGAGAATAACCCTAAATCATTTGAAGATATAACCGCTGGTGAATTTTTAAATGAACGATTATTAGAATTAGGGCTTATTAAAAAATAATATCCGGTAAGTAATGTTCTGTGCTAAATAAACAGCTTCTTACTCGACTGTTTTTGTAACTGAACACAGTACACCGCTTACTGAACACTGAATACTAAAAATGGATATACAAGACCAATTAAAAAATCTGTTTCCAGATCATGTTCCTACAGAGTCTGAAGAAAACCATAGTGAAGCTTCTAAAATATGGATGCAAGATGCCCCCATTATTTGCAAATATGAAAAACGCAAAGGCAAACCAATTACCATATTAGAAGGCTATACTGGTGCTAATGAAGACTTTAAAGCTTTAGCTAAAGACATTAAAACAACACTAAGTGTTGGGGGGAGTTTTAAAAACGATAAAATTATTATACAAGGTGATTATCGTGATAAAATAATGAAAATGCTTCAAGATAAAGGGTTTAATGTAAAACGTGTTGGAGGGTAATTATGGACAAACAACCACTTAATATTACAAATGGCGATGTATTAACAAACTACCTAAATGAATTAGACATCGTTGGCGAAAAACTTACTTGGCAGGAAATGCTTTGTGAAGGCCCTACTATTATAGAGATAAATTCTGAAAAATTTTTAGATATCAGAAAATCATTTTTTAGTGAGTTTTATGATATTGAGTTGGATACAGACAAAATTAAATTTGAATTAAACAAACTAGATGCTTACAAAGAATACTCAGAAATTATTCTCTGGTTTGAATATGATTTGTTTTGCCATATCAATATGATTGCTGTTATTAATCTTATTCTGCAAAAGAAAATTAATCTTCCTATTTCTCTTGTTTGTAGCGGTAGAATTGAAGGCACTAAAACGTTGAAAGGTTTACCAGAACTTAATTCAGAACAATTAATAGATCACTATAAAAAAAGAGTGACATTAAATTCTCAAGATTTAGATTTAGCTAAAACCATCTGGGGTATTTATTGCGGTAAAGACCATAACTTATTAAAACCTTACATAATAACAGTATCATCATTCAAATACTTAAGCAATTGTTTAAAAGCACACTTAGAGCGTTTTCCAAATTCGACTTATGGCTTAAATGTTTTAGAAAAGAACATTCTTGAAATCGTTAAAAATAACACTATAAAATCTAAGCATCATTTATTAGGCTACACCCTTAACTACCAAGGGTATTATGGTTTTGGGGATTTACAAATTTCCAGAATTATAGAAAAACTCAGTGTGTTTTTTACAAAAGAAGAACACCTTTTAACACTAAACAGAAAAGGACATGAAGCCTTGTTAGGCCAACACAACTTCGCCGTCGAAATTGATAACAATATGATTTATGGAGGTCTCAAAAAATTCGATTATCACTTTAACAAGAAGCAGAATAAACTCGTAAAAACTGTATTAAATGCCTATTAAGGATTCTGAGTTAATATTAAATCCAGATGGTAGTGTTTATCATTTAAATTTAAAATCTGAAAATGTTTCAAATACCATTATTTTCGTTGGTGATCAAGATCGCGTTGAAAAAGTAACAAAGCATTTTGAAAGTATTGAATTTTCAATCCAAAAACGCGAGTTTAAGACACAAACTGGACATTATAAAGGTAAACGTATCACAGTCATTTCTACTGGAATTGGCCCAGATAATATAGATATTGTTTTAAACGAATTAGATGCTCTTTTTAATATTGATTTAACTACCAAAACTCCAAAGCAGCTAATTACAAGTCTTAATATCATTAGAGTAGGTACCTCCGGTTCTTTACAAAAAGACATTCCTATAGATTCATTTCTTTTAAGTTCTTTTGGTTTGGATCTTAATGGTATGCTCCACGCCTACCAAATAAACACAATTAACAATCCAGATATAGAAGACGCTTTTATAAAGCAAACTAATTGGAGTGAAAATAAAGCAAAACCCATTGTTATAAAAAATAGCGATTTACTTGAAAAACAATTTGAGAGTGATAAAACTCACAAAGGATTAACAGCTACTGCAGGTGGTTTTTATGGTCCCCAAGGGCGTATTTTACGATTACCAATTCAAGATTCCAACTTAAATAATAAAATGGACGATTTTAATTTTAAGGGAATACGTATAACAAACTTAGAGATGGAAACATCTGCCATATATGGCTTAGCAAAACTTATGGGGCATCATGCCATATCACTAAATGCCATTATAGCTAACAGGGCTTCAGGAACTTTTAGCAAAAACCCTACAGAAGTTATTGAAAATCTTATAAAATACACACTCGATAAAATTGCAAATTAATAGATTGGTTTAATGAAGAAAGTAAATATTGGTGGTGTACCAGAGCATTTTAATTTAGCTTGGTATCTAACACTAAAAAATGGCGATTATAAAAAAGAAGGCATCAATTTACGTTGGCATGATTATGCTGGAGGTACTGGAGCTATGTGCAAAGCCCTCAGAAACAAAGAGATTGATATAGCAGTTATACTCACAGAAGGCATTATAAAAGATATTATAAATGGTAATCCAAGCAAAATTGTACAAACCTTTGTACAAACACCTTTAATTTGGGGGATTCATGTTGCTCATAATTCATCTTATAAAACCATTGAAGACTTAAAAGGAACTAAAGCTGCCATAAGTAGGTATGGCTCCGGATCGCATTTAATGGCTTACATCAATGCTGAAAACAATACATGGGATTTAAAAAAAGATCTTGATTTTGAAATCATAAAAAATTTAAATGGTGCGGTAGACGGATTAACTACTGGTAAAGCTGATTATTTTTTATGGGAAAAGTTTACAACCAAACCTTTGGTAGATGATGGTACATTTAGACGAATAGGTAATTGCCCTTCTCCATGGCCTTGTTTTGTAATTGCCGTACGAGAAGATTTTATTGAATCTAGTAAAGCAGATTTAGAAACGATCCTGAAAATTATTAATAATACAACCTCCAAATTTAAAGAGATTCCTAGTATAGACAAAACAATTGCAAACCGCTATGAGCAAAAACTAGAAGATGTGCAAGAATGGTTAAGTATTACTGAGTGGTCTCAAAATTTAATTGACAAGCAAACCATTATGAATGTACAAAAACAATTGCATGCTTTGAATATTATACCAGAGATGGCTGATTACAAACAATTAACTCATAAATTATAGATCTTCGAGTAATGTATTATTTTAAATAGCTCAAATCAAATGCCTAACAAAATGTTAATAATTAAAAAAAAACTTCATAATAGTTTATTTTTGATTTAACAATAAACTGAAAACATGAAAAAAATACTCTTTTTAGCACTTACAATTGCATTTATTGCTTGTGAGAGCACTCCTAAAGACTATGTAACATTATCTGGAAAAATAACAGATAAAAACAGTGATTCTTTAGTAGTTAGAACACGAACATACTCAAAAACCATCAAAGTTAATCAGGATGGTACTTTTAACGACACTTTAAAAGTAGTGTCTGGCGTTCATAACCTTTTTGATGGAAAAGAATCTACCAATATGTTTCTTCAAAATGGCTTTGATATCAATGTAACCATAGACACAAAACAGTTTGACGAAAGTGTTACATACACAGGAACTGGTGCTGAAACAAGTAATTATCTGGCAAAAAAAATGTTGCTACAGGAAAAAGTTTTTACACCAAATTTGATTGATTTAGAAGAAGAGGCTTTTAAAGCTAAAGTAGAAGACATTAAAAATAAGCTAACTGAATTTGTTGAAAATAATAAAAATATTGACTCTACTATTTATGCCAATGAAAAGATTGGTTTAGAAAAAATGAGCGAAAATCTTTTAAAATCTTATAAGCAACAAAAACAAATAGCTTTACAAATGGCTAATTTTGTGGGCAAACCGTCACCAGAATTTGTTAATTATGAAAACCATAAAGGAGGTACCACGTCGCTAACAGATTTAAAAGGAAAATATGTTTATATAGATGTATGGGCTACTTGGTGTGGCCCTTGCAAAGCTGAGATTCCTTCACTTAAAAAAATTGAGAAACAATACCACGGAAAAAATATCGAATTTGTTAGTATCTCGATAGATAACGAAGGGCAACATGATGCTTGGAGAAAAATGGTTACAGATAAAGAATTAGGAGGTATTCAATTACTTGCCGATAAAAATTGGCAGTCAGATTTTGTAACAGGTTATGGTATTAGAGGTATTCCTCGTTTTATACTTATAGACCCAGCTGGTAATGTTGTTAACGCAGATGCACCACGACCTTCTAGTCCAAAGTTAATCGAACTGTTTACATCTTTAGAGATTTAATATTTAAAATATAATATAAAGTGTAAAAAGCCTAAGAAACAAATTTCTTAGGCTTTTTTAGTAAAGTAGATTTAACAATAAGTATATTATTTGTATTAATCTATAGTCTAAATACTACCATTCATCTATGCAATAATCAGCAGAGTTAGTCAAAACATTTTCAAGTTCTTCATTAGATTCTACTAGAATAGTATCATTGTTCAATGTCACTAAAGTTATAGGGTAGTCAATAGTTATATTTACATCTGTAAAATTCTGCTGAAATAAATCTGCATCACTAGTTACAGTTACAGGTATAATGTCGTCTGTTTGAAGATCAATTTTATTTATTACAAAAGGATATTTAAAGTTTATACAATCATTATAATCTCTATCTAAGATGCAATCTTCAAAATAATTCATTATTTGAGTTTTACCTAATGCTAAAGAACTAGTTCCTCCTGGCGATGTAAACGTCACATAGCCAGACCTAAGATCATCAAGAACATACACCGTATCATTAATGTCATTATACAATGATAGAGCATCCTCCACAGCCTCAACACCTTCATCTATCTCTAAAGTGAATAAAGTAGCGTTATTTGCTAATTCATCTATATAATAATGCACAGTTCCTGAACAATTAAAATTAACATCAGATACTTTTACTGGTTCGGTCTCAGGGAATGTTTTTGTATCTCCTTCAAAACTACAGTCTTCAAAATATGCAATAATATCATTTTTGTTAAAATATACTTCACCAAAAAAAACGGAAGGAGTTATATATAATATAGAAAAGTCATCTTTAGTAAACCATATGTCAGTATAAAGATAAGCTTGTTCTAGAGCGGCCGACATTAATTCATCGTTCCATGATGATGCTTCTATATAAATGCCTCCATAATAATCTCCTTGGCTATTTAAGAAGCCTCCACTAACATCCACCTCACAATCAAAATTAATGAGATTATAATCATTTTTTGTCTCTGCTGTTACATATATTATATCTAACAAGCTCGATGAAATCTTTTCATTTGATATTGTTTCTGTTATAGTTTCGTCGGACGTGCAAGATTGAAAAGTTCCAAAAAGCAACGTTGTAATAAATAATGTTTTAAAAAAATGTTTCATGTTATTGTATTATTGGGTTTAATTACTAAGGAAACGATTGTAAAGTATAAAACCCACTCTGTTTCTTGAAAAATATTTACTGTATTAAAAATCAATATTTAACGACACATTTGGAGTAAATTCCAATCCATATCTATCTAAAATTTCTATATCTTCTTTGTCTTCAGTTAAAGTATAATAACGATTAAGAATATTCTTCCTATTCCCTATATTAATTAGACCTAAGGTTAGTTTGTAGTCTATCTTTTTTGAGATATCAAAATTATAACTCACAGAAGTATCAAATTTTAAATAATCCGCTAAGCGTTCCCTGTTAGGTTCATTATAATTAATCCTATTAAACGCACCAATTATAATTGGTGATTCTTTATTTATTGAAGTATAAGGTTTTCCAGAATTATATTCCATTCCCAAAGAAAAGTTTAATAATTTATGCTTGATATTTAATCCAGAAATAAAACTATGTCTCATATCGTTGTTGTTATAAAAGCGAGACGTATTAAGATTTTTGTCTTTAAACTTGTATTTGTTTATACTATAATTATAGCTTAACCAGGCATTTAAATGACGATTTTTATAATTATAATGTAACGTATACCCCTTTATAACGTATGATCCAAAAAGATTCTCAAACTGGTTAAGGTTTTGAAACCCCTGATTATTGGTTGTAATGCCTTTTACTGTTTTGGCATATATACTTGTGCTAAACATATGTCTTCCCTTTTTATAACCCAAATCCAATTCTAACTGCCTGCTTATTTGTAGAGGAGCGATAGAGTTGTTAGCAAGAAACCAGCGTCGTTTTTCAATACCCAGAAAATTGTTTTCCAAATTAACAGCCTGTGAAATATTTTGTGTTTTTCTTTCTCCCCTAAGTTGAATATCTATTTCTGGTATCGGGCTATAGGTTATATAAAATCGAGGTTCTGGCTGAAATGATTTTAAAAGCTCATAATAAACGTTTCTTAGGTTTAGCCCTATTTTTATTTTATTTTTATAGTAATTAAGTGTTCCAAATACTCCATAAATGTTACTTTGCTGCTTTAAATAACTTTGAAAAAATTGGTTGAAATTATTAATATCATTTATTACAGTTAAATGTTCGTGAGATATTCCTGTTGTATACGTAATCCCTGTTGTATTAACTCTAGAAGCATATTTTAAAGTAGTTTCATAGTTTCTAACATTATTACTTTGGGTACTTGAAATATCTCTAGATAATAAAAAATTCCCACCACCTAACCTGTAATTCGAATAATTAATAATAGCTTCCATTTGAGATTTATTAGAAAAAGTATGCATCCAATTAAACCCCAAAGCAGCATTCTCTTGGGTTAACTTACTTTCTTTACTATTAAGTGAATTCGTTTCTATATACGACAAATTGTTTGCTAAGAATAACACGTTTAGCCCAATCTTATCAGATTCATTAATTTTTAGCCTATACTGCAGTTGCGAATCATGAAAATCAAATGTGTTTTCAGCTTCAATGGCATTTTCATTTAATGAATTAAAGGTCATAATATTAGAAGATTGGAAAGCCTTTTTAGCATAATTTAGATATGTTGGTGAATCCCAAACATCTGTCAACGATTTCCTTGTTGAAAGCAATAATTCTGATTTCTTGTTTATTGGAATTTTAACATAACCATCTGCACTTAAAAAATTAACACCTATACCTCCTTTTATTTTTTTTGATAGCGCCTTGTCGTGTTCTAAACTAATAACACTACTTGTACTATTTCCATACTCTGCAGGTGTGGCATTATCATACAAGGTAACTGTAGAAATCAAGTTTTCATTAAATGCAGAAATCAATCCGAAAAAATGGCTGTTTTGGTAAATCTTTATATCATTCCATATAAACAAATTTTGGTCTTGTGTGCTTCCTTTAATAATTAAATCGGACACAGATTCGCTGTTACTGGTAACCTGTGGTAAATTTTCTAAATTTTTAATAACATCGTGAGAGGTTAACCCAGCTAAAGCCCCTACTTCTTTAGTTTTAATAAAAAAAGTGCCATCTTTTTTCTTATAAGTTCCTGTTGAAAAAAAAGGGTAGACAAACAGTACTTCTAAGTCTTGAATTTCTTTATCTAAGTATATACTAGTCGTATTTAATTTACTAATATCTATATACTGTTTACCATAACTAAGATGAGATACCAAAATAGCTCTTGGTATCTCATCTTCAAAAAACACATTTCCTTTTTCATTAGTAACCCAAGTTTTCTGATTACTTAAATCTGTTATTAGTAAATGCTCTAAAGGCTTGTTGTCTTTACTGTCATAAAAATACAGCATATCCATTTTTAGAGGTTTCACTACTATTTTAGTAGAAGTCACAAATGAGAAAGAAAGCGGAAACTCCCTTTCCAAATACTCTAAATGTGATTTTAATGATACGTTTTCATTATAAAAACAATCTTCACAAAATTTATTTTTGATTAATGAAGATTCATAATTAAAAGAAACATTAAAGAAGGTTTCAATTTTTTTTAAATGTGTTTCGAATAAAACACGTCTTTGTTGAGGGAAGCAGCATGTTGGAAAAAACAAAAATACGATCAATACATTCGCTGCACGTTTTTTTATTATCATCTACTTTTTATTCAAATAAATATTTTTTCCCTTTTTGACATACGCTAGGCCTAGCGATTCACAAAAAACATTTAAAACCATTTCCTCTGTATCATCGTAATGATAGCTTCCAGTATATTTTAGGTCTTTATTTAAATTATTGTTCTTAATAAACACTACATCATATTGAAGACTGATATCGGCAAGTACTTGATCTATTGGTGTATTTTCAAAAACCGACATATTTTCAACCCAATAAGGTTTTATAGTAATACCTTTTCCTTTTAATATGCTTTTTTTTAATGTTTTAGAGTTAAAAAAATCATTGGCTTTTAAAATAGTTCCTTTACCATTATATAATACAGACACTCTTCCTTCGTAACAATGTACTTCAAAAAAATCATGACGTTGTTTTACATTAAATTTAGTTCCTAAAACCGTTACGGTTCCTTGTGATGTTTTAACTTTAAATGTTTTCCCTTTTGCTACTTCAAAATATCCTTCTCCTTTTAGGTCTATTTCTCTTGATGTTTCCCAATCTTTATTATATGCTACTTCAGACTTTGCATTTAACCAAACTTTAGAAGCATCTGGAAGTAAGATTTCTACAGATTCTCCAGCAAGGGTATAATGCTCCAAATTATTATCGATATTAAATAAATACACAGAAACAAATAATAATAAAGAAGCTGCTACAGACAGAGGTAACCGTTTTTTATACAATGGAATGACTTTCTTTTCATTCTCTATAGGCTTTGTTAAACGGGCCGTATCCAGCTTTTGTAAAACTTCACTCTCGTTATAGTGTACAGCTTTAACATTATCAAATAATTCTATAATTTCTTTATATTCAGCATAGGTATCAGAAGTCTTGAAAGTTTCTTTTTCTTCCTCCGAAGAAAATTCAAAATTCATAAACTTCTTTATATTATTAACTTTATTGTCTTCCATAACTATGGTAATTAAATATTTAACGTTCTAAACTCGAAAAACCCGTCTTAAAATCGTTTTTTATTAATTTGTAATTCTTTTTGTAGAAATTCTAGGGCATTAAAAATTCTTTTTTCTACCGATTTTACAGTAACTCCCATTATTTCTGCAATTTCTTTATATTTCTTTTTATCTATTCTATTAAGTAAAAAAGGAACTCTATAGTTTTCTGGCATTTTATCGAGAACCTGATTTAGTTTTTGATGAAATTCCTTTTCTTCAAAAATGTATTCAGGCGTTTGCATCTCTACAATTTTAGTGGTGTTTTTTTTATAGTTTTGGGCATGCTTATTACTTCTAAAAGTATCAATTATTTTATTTTTAGAAATCGTATATAAATAGGCTCTTACATTCTTTAAAGGTACTTTTTTGCAGTTATTCCATAATGTTAAAAAGGCTTCTTGTATAATATCTTCCGCTAATTGTTTGTCTCCATAATTGTACACTAAAAAGTTAAAAACCTCTTTAGAATGCTTCTTAAAAGCGATGTTATAATTACGTTCTTCACAAATAGAATCTTTAGATGAGTAATCATCACAATTCATTAATTTTAATATTTTTTGGGGTTCAAATTAATAGTATCAAATAGCAAACGTTTCAAACTTAAAAAACCCTCTAATTGATACTATTTTTTATTTGTAAAGTGCGTATAAAAAATTTTAGACGCTCCCAGGATTGGAGCGCCAAGCTATTTCAAACTATGCTTGTTCTTGTTTTTCTTCTTGTTCTATAGGTTGTTCTGGCTGCTTAAATAAATCAATAAAGGCTTCTCCTAAATAATCTATAACATGACTGGCTATTAAACTTTGATAACCATAACCTTCAACAGCAATATCTGCCGACCTACCATGTAAATACACTCCAAATACAGTCGCTTCTAAAGGGTTATAACCTTGTGAAATCAATCCGGTAATAATACCGGTTAACACATCACCACTTCCGGCAGTGGATAAACCGGGGTTTCCAGTAGTATTCACATAAAGCTTACCTCCAAGTACTGTAATAGTATTAGCGCCTTTTATAACAATGATACAATGGTGTTTTTTCGAAAATGCCTTTGCTTTTTTCAATTTATCAAAATCATCTTCCCATGCACCAATTAAACGTTCCAGTTCTTTAGGATGTGGTGTTAAAATAGTTTGTGCAGGTAGTAGTTTTAATAATGCTTTCTTTTTTGATAGCATATTAATACCATCGGCATCAACAACTAAAGCTGTTTTATTTTTCTTTAAAAAAGCTTCAAAAGCACTTATTGTTTTAGTGTTAACCCCTGCTCCTATTCCTAAACCAATAACAGTAGGTGTTATATCATACTTTATATCTGTGATTAGTTCCTCATCGGCATCTGTTATAACCATTGCTTCTGGAAAAGAAGCTTGTAAAGGTATATAGCCACATTTAGGAACGTATGCAGTAATTAAACCAGATCCGGCAGATAAAGCTGCCCTACTTGCTAGTGTTACCGCGCCAATTTTGCCATAACTTCCACCTATTATCAGACTATGACCAAATTGTCCTTTATGCGAGAACTTTTCTCGTGGTTTATATATTGGTAGTACCTCATGCTTTCCTATTAATTCTACTTCTGTATTAGTTGTGAATAAAAATTCCTGA
Organism: Flavivirga aquimarina; assembly: GCF_030540835.1. Classification (GTDB taxonomy): domain Bacteria; phylum Bacteroidota; class Bacteroidia; order Flavobacteriales; family Flavobacteriaceae; genus Flavivirga; species Flavivirga aquimarina. The sequence goes on from NZ_JAUOEK010000155.1 coordinate 71,560, forward strand.
TCTAGACCAATATCCAATACTTCCCACTGTATAGTATGCTTTGCTGTATCTGGTAAAAAGAAAACTAACTTAGGAGAAGCAAAACTTAATGTATAACCAGCCCAAACAACGCTATCTTCATCTTCCGGAACTTTATCTGTACTTAATCCCGAAGGAATATCAATAGATAAGGTAAAGGCTTTTGTATTTCTAAAATGCATGAATAGCGACTTTACCCAATCATCTACAGGCCTATTTAATCCAATACCAAAAACAGCATCAACAATAATATCATCTTGATGTATTTCAGGGAAATCTTCAGTACAACTTAATAATGTTGGCCAATCTTTAGTCACATTTTTAATGCGATCATAATTAATTAAAAAATCTTTCGACCGTTTATCGCTGCAATTAATAACATACGTTTTAACATTATAACCATCTAAAATTAAATGTCTGGCAAGTACTAATCCATCTCCACCATTATTACCTATACCACAAAATATATGAATAGGAACCTGAGCGCCCTGCATACGCATATGCATCCAATTAAATATTTGCATACCGGCACGCTCCATTAAATCTGTTGAGGATATTTTTTGACGTTCTGCGGTTAGTTTATCACCTTCATAAATCTGTTCTTTGGAAAATAGTTTCATAAATATTATAGGGTACTTATGTTCAATGTAAATTATACGATATTAATAATAAAACCACAATTTAGGCAATTAAAAAATCCTTAACTAAGTTTTAGCTAAGGATTTTGCATCTTCAATATTTAAATTACTGAAAATAAACGGTATATCAATGATTACTATTTTTTAATGAATTTAACCATTTCAAGGTTTTCTGCTTTTATAAAATACCATCCTTTATTTAAAAAATTGATATCTATTTTATCATGATTTGTTACGTTTCCTTGCGATACTTCTTTTCCCAGTACGTTATAAATTTTATAATTTTTAGTTTCGGTTAAACCGGAAATACTAATATAATGAGTTGATGGACTTGGGTATACTTTAATTTTAGCTTTTAGACCTATATTAATATCAGACAAAGTACTTGTATCTATTGTACTTACATTCCCATAAGATATTCCACTAGAGTTTATAGCATAAGATCTTACATAATAAATGGTATTACTTGATAGACTTCCTAATGCATCACTAAATACACCTTCACCGCTTCCTAACACAATTTTAGTATCTAGAAGTAGTAGGTGGATTTACAGAAGTACTGTAAACAAAGAGTATCACCTTTAAAGGTTAATTTTAATATTATCATTTTTTTAATTCACAATCAAATAAGTTGATTTTATTAAATGAAATTAACTTCTATATAAGAATACTGCAAAAAAAAAATATAAGTTTTTTTATTAGGTTAAAAGTGATACTTTTGAATAGTATTATATAAATATAATGAGTCATATAAACCAAAATATAACAGTACGCTTTACTTCTTTAACAGAAGGAACTACTTCTATTTTTGGTACAACTACAATTATTACAACCCTTTGGGGTTGCTAATTATATATTCCTCAGGCTATCTTTGTAATTTTTATAATTACAAAACATCAAAAATATTTTTTTCAATTATCAATTCATCAAAAAAATGAAAGTTTTAAAATTTGGTGGAACTTCGGTTGGTTCTGCAAAAAACATAAATAATGTCATAGATATATTAACTGGATATTCTCAAAAAGATTCCATTATATCTGTTGTATCTGCTGTTGGCGGTATTACAGATAAACTACTTTTAGCTGGTAAACAAGCTCAAAATAAAGATACGCGTTTTAAAGAAACGTTTAATATCATTACAGATATTCATATAAATATAATAAATGAATTAAATCCAAATGGAGCCAATCCTATTATAACATATACCGAAGCTAAGCTAGGTGAGTTAAAAAGTTTACTGGATGGTATTTATTTAATAAACGAATTGTCACCAAAGACATCAGATAAATTAGTCAGTTTTGGTGAGTTATTATCATCATACATTATTTCAGAAACTATGAAAAATCGTAGTTTATCTGTAGATCGTAAAAACTCTCAGGAGCTAATTATTACAAATGCTAATTTCACTAAAGCAGAAGTTAATTATAACTTAACGAATAAAAATATAGTCGATTATTTTAAGAAAGCATCCCAGAAAATCACGATTCTCCCAGGCTTTGTTTCAAAATCCTTAGCTGGAGAACAAACAACATTGGGTCGCGGTGGTTCCGATTTTACTGCAGCCATCGTTGCTGCTGCTTTAAAAGTGGAACAGTTGGAGATTTGGACCGATGTAAGCGGTATGTATACTACCAACCCGAAATTGGTAAAACAAGCCTACCCTATCGAAAAAATTTCATATCAGGAGGCTATGGAATTATCACACTTTGGTGCTAAAGTTTTATACCCGCCGACAGTGCAACCGGTTTTAGATTTAGAAATCCCCATTCACATAAAAAACACATTAGAGCCCGACGCTATAGGCACTATAATCTCTAATGATGAAACTAATGCTACATCTCCAGTAAAAGGAATTAGTAACATAGGCAATATTGCCTTACTTACACTGGAAGGCAGTGGCATGGTGGGTATCCCCGGGTTCTCTAAACGCTTATTCGAAACCTTATCTCAGGAAAAAATAAATATTATTCTAATTACCCAAGCATCATCAGAGCATTCTATTTGTTTAGGTATTGAAGAAAAAGATGCTAATGACGCTAAACAAGCCATCGATACTGTTTTTGAAAATGAAATTGCTTTAAATAAAATAGATCCAATAATTGTTGAAACAAATCTTTCAATTATTGCTTTAGTTGGCGATAACATGAAAAACCATCAAGGAATTAGCGGTAAAATGTTTAGTGCTTTAGGGAAAAACAATATTAACATCCGTGCTATTGCACAAGGGGCTTCAGAGAAGAATATATCTGCTGTCATATCAGAAAACGATGTAAAAAAAGCTTTAAATACTTTGCATGAACAATTTTTTGAAACTAAAACAAAACAACTCAATGTATTTATTACTGGAGTTGGAAATGTAGGAGAAAAACTGGTTGAGCAAATAAAGCAGCAGAATAACTATTTAAAAGAAAATTTAAAAATCAATTTACGCGTTACAGGATTGTCAAATTCTAGAATGATGATTTTTAATGAAGATGGTATTGATTTAAAAAACTGGAAAGATCAACTGGCATCTGGCGACAAAGCAACATTAGAAGGCTTTTTCGAAAAAACCAAATCACTTAATTTACGCAATAGTATTTTTGTTGATGTTACAGCAAACAAAGATGTTGCTAATTTATATGCCAATTATTTGCGTCAAAGTATAGGCGTAGTTGCATGTAATAAAATAGCATGTTCCAGTGACTATGAAAACTACAGTTTATTAAAACGTTTGTCGCTTAAATACAATGCACCTTATTTATTCGAAACTAATGTTGGTGCTGGTTTACCGATTATTGATACCCTCAATAATTTAATTGCTTCGGGTGATAAAATCACATCTATTCAAGCTGTATTATCTGGAAGTTTAAATTTTGTATTTAATAATTTTAACGATACGACTAAATTCTACGATGTAGTTAAACAAGCCGCAGCAGAAGGTTATACAGAACCAGATCCAAGAATAGATTTAAGTGGTGTAGACGTAGCTAGAAAAATATTGATTTTGGCACGCGAAAGCAATATGGAAATGAATTTGGAAGACATCTCAAACTCACCTTTTTTATCAGAATCAGGATTAAAAAGTGACACAGTCGATGATTTTTATCAAACACTAATAGCAGATGAAAGCCACTACCAAAGTCTATACGCTTCGGCAAAAGCTAAAAACTGCCAATTAAAATATGTGGCACAATTAAACAATGGCAAAGCAAACGTTGGTTTACAGGAAATACCAGAAGGGCATCCATTTTATAACCTAGAAGGTAGTGACAATATAGTTATGTTCTACACAGAACGCTACCCAAAACAACCTATGATTATTAAAGGTGCCGGTGCCGGTGCCGAAGTAACAGCTTCAGGGTTGTTTGCAGACATTATTAGAATAGGTAATGATTGATTTAAGGAACAGTATTCAGTAATCAAGATTAGTCATTTCGAACGCATGTGAGAAATCGCATATTTAAGAGTTTAATTTAAAATGAAAAACGAAATAAAAATATTTTCACCCGCAACTGTGGCTAATGTAGCCTGTGGATTCGATGTTTTAGGATTCTGCTTAGACAGTATTGGTGATGAAATGGTTATTAGAAAAACCGATAAAAAGGGGATTCATATTACCAAAATAGAAGGCTTCGATTTACCATTTGAAGCATCATTAAATGTAGCAGGTGTTTCTGCCTTAGCTATGTATGAGGCAGCTAATCCAGATTGTGGCTTCGAAATTGAAATTTACAAAAACATAAAACCAGGTAGTGGTATTGGTAGCAGTGCTGCAAGTGCTGTTGGGAGCGTTTTTGGAATGAATGAGCTATTGGGCAAACCTTATAATAAAACCGAATTAACACAATTTGCTATTAAGGGAGAAGCCTTAGCCAGTAAATGTGAACATGCCGATAACCTTGCTCCTGCTATTTTTGGAGGCTTTACATTAGTTAAAAGCGTTTCGCCTTTAGAGGTTTTAGAAATTCCTGTTCCGGAAAATTTGTATGCGACGATTATTCATCCGCAAATAGAAATAAAAACATCCGAATCCAGAGCGATTCTTCCTAAAGAAGTCCCATTGCAAGATGCTATAACGCAATGGTCTAATTTTGGAAGTCTAATTCATAGCTTACATACAAGTGATTATGATTTAATCCAAAAATCGTTACACGATGTTATTGTAGAACCATATAGAAGTAAACTAATCCCCCATTATAGAGAAGTCAAAGAATCGGCATTACAAAATGGCGCTTTAGGCGCAGGGATATCAGGATCAGGACCTTCTATTTTCACATTGAGTAAAGGCTTAGAAAATGCTAAAAATGTTAAAGAAGCTATGGAAAAAGTATATTCTAAAACCGGAATTACATTCGAAATGTACCTAACAAAAATTAATACAGAAGGAATAAAAATATTGTAAATTGATTGTCATTGCAAATCACTCTTTTTTAAGTGATGGAGGTAATCTCTTTATTTAAAAATTAAATTACGAATTACTAATAAACAGATTCCTGCCGTAGTTTACCTTGAGCCTTTCGATTTCGCTCAAGACAAGCTGCGACGAAAGGCAGGAATAATAGAAAAATGAAATACTACAGTTTAAACAAACAAGCACCAAATACATCTTTTAAAGATGCCGTTATAAAAGGATTAGCACCAGATAAAGGATTGTATTTTCCAGAAAGCATTACGCCTCTAAGTGATGATTTCTTTAAAAACATAGACCAATTATCACATACAGAAATTGCATTTCAGGCTATTAAACAATTCGTATCTCCTGAGATTCCAGAAGACACTTTAAAAACAATAGTTGAAGAAACACTGTCTTTTGATTTTCCTGTCGTTCAATTAAATGAAAACATATCTACTTTAGAGTTATTTCACGGGCCAACCATGGCATTTAAAGATGTTGGCGCACGTTTTATGGCACGTTGTTTAGGCTATTTTAATAAAGATAACACGAATGAAGTTACTGTTTTAGTAGCAACCTCAGGAGATACAGGTGGTGCTGTAGCTAATGGGTTTCTGGGTGTTAAAGGCGTAAACGTAGTGATTCTTTACCCTAGCGGAAAAGTGAGCGATATTCAGGAAAAACAGCTAACAACACTAGGACAAAACATTACTGCTTTAGAAGTTAATGGTACATTCGACGATTGCCAAGCCATGGTAAAAACGGCTTTTTTAGACGAGACGTTAACAAACAAGATGCAGTTAACCTCTGCCAACTCTATAAATGTAGCACGTTGGTTACCACAATTATTCTACTTTATGTTTGCATACAAACAATTACATAATAAGTATGATGATATTGTATTTTCTGTACCTAGCGGAAATTTCGGGAATGTTTGTGCAGGTATGATGGCACAGCAATTAGGTTTACCAATTAATCACTTTGTTGCTTCAAACAACGAAAATAATGTAGTAACAGAATATTTAAAAACACAGTTATATACACCAAAACCATCAGTGCAAACCATAAGCAATGCTATGGATGTTGGAGATCCGAGTAACTTTATCCGTATTCAGGAAATTTATAAAAACAAATTTGAAACATTAAAGGATAATGTATCTTCTTATAGCTTCTCAGACGATGCCACTAAAGAAGCCATGAAAGAAATCTATACCAAGTATAATTATATAGCCGACCCCCATGGAGCTGTTGGTTACTTAGGCTCTAAAGCCTATCTAAAAGAAAATCCTAAAGCACACTGTGTCTTTTTAGAAACAGCACACCCAACCAAGTTTTTAGATGTAGTTGAAGATGTTATTAAAGAAAAACAACCACTTCCTGCACAAATAGAAGCTGTTATGGATAAAGAAAAAGTGTCTGTTGTAATTTCTACTTATGACGATTTGAAACACTATCTATTAAAATAAACTTTACTTATTGTTAAATTTTCTTTCTGTAATACCTTGCTTTAAAATTCATTTTTTTATTTAATACGAGCTTCTATTTAAAAGTTCTATTATTTAACACAACTTTTTTGATTAGAATATTATGAATTTGTGTAGTTTTACGCGACAAAATTTTATTATTAATAATCAAATATGAAAAACACTGCATTAACAACAACACACCAAGCACTTGGAGCTAAAATAGTACCTTTTGCTGGCTATAATATGCCTGTACAATACGAAGGCGTAAATATAGAACACGAAACCGTTAGACAAGCCGTTGGTGTATTTGATGTATCACATATGGGAGAGTTTTTAATTGAAGGAGAACATGCGTTAGATTTAATACAAAAAGTATCCAGTAACGATGCCTCTAAATTAACAATCGGTAAAGCACAATACAGCTGTTTACCAAATGATGATGGGGGTATTGTAGACGATTTAATAATTTATAAAATAAAAGAAGAAACCTATTTACTCGTAGTAAATGCTAGTAATATTGAAAAAGATTGGAACTGGATTCAGTCTAAAAATGATGTTGGTGCTACCATGCGCGATTTAAGTGAAGATTATTCTTTGCTCGCCATTCAAGGACCAAAAGCAATAGAAGCCATGCAATCACTTACCAGTCAGGATTTATCCGCTATAAAATTCTACAATTTTGTAGTAGGCGATTTTGCAGGTATAGAACATATCATCATATCTGCTACAGGATATACAGGAAGCGGTGGTTTTGAAATTTACTGCAAAAATGACGAAGTAAAACAAATTTGGGATAACGTATTAGAAGCAGGTGCCAATTATGGCATTAAACCGATTGGACTAGCCGCTCGTGATACTTTACGTTTAGAAATGGGATATTGCCTTTACGGAAATGATATTGACGATACCACCTCTCCTATTGAAGCTGGTTTGGGTTGGATAACTAAATTCACCAAAGAATTCACAAACTCTAAAGCCCTAGAAGCCGAAAAACAACGAGGCTCGGAACGTAAATTAATTGCCTTTCAACTTGACGAACGCGGTATTCCAAGACATGGCTATGATATTGTTGACAATAACGGAAACAAAATAGGCGTTGTTACATCTGGTACCATGTCGCCATCATTAAACAAAGGTATAGGACTAGGCTATGTACCAACTATTTTTGCAGCTATTGACAGTAAAATTAATATACAAATACGAAAAAATGCTGTTCCTGCAACTGTAGTAAAACTACCTTTTTATAAACATTAACGATGTTAGATTTTCAGATTATTTTAGAAGCTATTTATAAAGATGTTATAAAATCTAAGAACAAAGGCACAGTAGCTTCATATATACCTGAATTAGCTTGTGTAGATAAAAATAATTTTGGAGTTCATTTAAGAACTTTAGATGGGAAAGATTACGGTGTTGGAAATTTTAACGAGCCTTTTTCAATTCAAAGTATTTCAAAAGTGTTAGCCCTTTCAAAAGCTATTGCATTAAACGAAAATAATGTTTGGAAACGTCTAGGTGTTGAGCCTTCAGGAAATCCTTTTAATCGTTTATCCCTATTAGAAATTGAAAATGGCATACCTCGAAATCCATTAAATAACGATGGTGCCATTGTTATTGCCGATATTTTAATCTCTCATTTAAAAAACCCGAAAGAAGATTTTTTAAATTTTGTAAGAACACTAACTAACGATTATTCCATTAACTACAATACGAAAGTAGCCCAATCAGAAAAAAATACAGGCTTTAATAACTATGCCACAACAAACCTTTTAAAATCTTTTAAAAATCTTGAAAATAGTGTTGATGAAGTGCTAGATTTTTATTTTCATCAATGCTCTATCGAAATGAGCTGTAGCCAATTATCTAAAGCATTTTATGTATTTGCCAATAAAGGAACCTGTATGTTAAACAAACTACGTCTTACAGAAAGTCAAACCAAACGTATAAATGCTATCATGCTTACCTGTGGGTTTTATGACGAAGCCGGAGAATTTGCTTTTAAAGTGGGACTACCTGGTAAAAGTGGCGTTGGTGGTGGTATAGCTGCTTTTTTACCAGACAATTTTGTTATTACAACATGGTCTCCCGGTTTAAATAAAAAAGGAAATTCTAAATTAGGAATGCTTGCCTTAGAACAGTTTACAACTAAAACAAAACAATCTATTTTCTAAAATGTCTTCTATATTGGAGTAAAGTTTATGGTAAATAAAGAAGATAAGCATAAAATTTTAATTTTAGGAGCTAGTGGTTTTTTAGGAGGTGCTATTTACAAAGAGCTCTGCTCCTACTTTAAAACCTTTGGAACATATAACACCCCCAATAAACAACATGAAAAAAACAATCATTTTTTTCAATATAATATAGAGGAAGATGATGTTTATGAAATATTAGAAATAGTAAAACCCACCATCGTTATTTCTGCACTTCGTGGTGATTTTTCAGCGCAATGGATAGCACATCAACACCTTGCAGAATACGTGTTTGCAAACAAAATAAAACTTATTTTTCTATCCTCTGCCAATGTTTTTGATGCTTATAGTAAATACCCAAGCTACGAAACCGATAAAACCTTAAGCCATAGTATTTATGGGCATTTCAAAATTAAAATTGAAAATATGCTATTGCGCATGCCTAAAAAGCAAATAGCTGTTTTAAGGCTACCTATGGTTTTTGGAGCACAATCTCCCAGAATAATAGAAATGTGTGAAAAAATCAAAGAAAAAGAGCCCATAGAAGTGTTTCCTAACTTGATTATGAATGTGACTAACGATATAAAAGTAACTCAACAAATCCACTATATCATCAACAGAAACAAATCAGGAGTATATCATTTAGGAAGTAGTGATCTGGTTCACCATGACGACTTTATTAAAGAAATTGTTAATTCTTTCGAGCATCGCAATAAAGTGATTTATAAAAATGTTTATACAACTAATGACGATCGGTATTTAGCAGTGTTACCAAAATATAACATGTTGCCAAAGCACTTACAACTAGTAAGTGAGCAAATACTATCAGAATTAAAAGTATAATTGATTATAATCTTTGAAATCGCTAAATTAGTAGAGTAAGACTTAATATAAATATATAATTATGAGTAAACTTTCAGAACAAGATATAGAAAAACGATTATTGCACTTTCCAGATTGGGATTATTATGACAATGCCATTCACGCCGAATTTGAATTCGAAAATTTTAAAGACTGCTTTGGTGCCATGAGTCGAATCGCTTTCGAGTGTGAAGCCTTAAATCATCACCCAAATTGGTCTAACGTATATAATGTTCTTACCATTTCACTATCCACACATGATGCCAATGGAGTAACCTCTAAAGACTTTAAATTGGCAGAAGCTATTGAAACAATAGTAGAACCGGATGAGTAGTCGTATATGGTGTTAAGTAGGCTGTGATCAGTATACAGACAGTATGCAGTAAACAGTACTTAATATTTGGAATTTGGAGCTTAAGTTTTAGATTTCAATGGGCATTAAAAAATTAAAACAAGCAAGTATTATTTTGGTTAGCAGATTTTTTTAAATTTGTTGGAATAAATAAAAACAAGTTCCTGCACTTATAAGGAACAGTAAATAAAAGTACATAATTATGGGAAGAGCTTTTGAGTTTAGAAAAGCAAGAAAAATGAAACGTTGGTCTGCTATGAGCAAAGCCTTTACGCGCATTGGTAAAGATATTGTTATGGCAGTAAAAGAAGGAGGCCCAGACCCAGCCAGTAATTCCCGTTTAAGAGCCGTAATACAAAATGCCAAGGCAGTAAACATGCCTAAAGACAATATAGAACGTGCCATAAAAAAAGCAAGTGATAAAAGCCAAGGCGATTATAAAGAAGTTGTTTTTGAAGGCTATGCACCTCATGGAATTGCTGTTTTAGTAGAAACTGCAACCGATAATAACACACGTACCGTAGCCAATGTAAGAAGTTATTTTAATAAATGTGATGGCAGTTTAGGTACATCAGGGTCTGTAGTTTTTATGTTTGACCATACTTGTAATTTTAGAATCAACGCAGAAGGTTTAGACCCGGAAGAAATAGAACTGGAATTTATAGATTTTGGTGCAGAAGAAGTCTTTGCAGATGATGATGGCATCTTAATATATGCGCCTTTTGAAAGCTTTGGAGCCATTCAAGCTGAATTAGAAACTCGGGAAATTGAAATTTTATCTTCTGGTTTTGAACGTATTCCACAAGTAACAAAACCACTAAGCGAAGAACAAACAGCTGATGTTGAAAAACTTTTAGAAAAGCTTGAAGAAGATGATGATGTGCAGAATGTCTATCACACCATGAAAGAAACTAGTGAATGATTTGGGGCTCTTAAAAATGTAAAACTTATATTTTATAAAAAGAGTTTTTCGTTAACAAACTCAATACTTTCTTGTAATTCAAACGATAACTATTCTCCTCAAACAAACCTCAGACTAGTTTTAAAACTTGTGAAAATTAGTTTTTCATGTTAATTTCTTTTGAAAGCCTTTTAGCAACTTAACGTTTTCTTATGAAACAAATATAGTTTTACTTACCAGTATGTATTTCTGCCTAATCAACTTCTCTTTTATATTCATTCTTTCAAATATTAAGTTATTTCATTTGAGAAACTCACTAAACTTTCCGTAAGAATAAATATTATATATCTTTGATGAGTTTATTTATTTTTAAGGGGCTTCTAACTAACTTTTCTACATAAAAAAACTGTATGCAAAGACAACATACAGTTTTTATAATTGCACTAATTACCTAAAAAACGTAATTAATGATTCTTTTAAATTAGCGATTATCCGCCCATAGTATCATTATATTCGGTTAATCTTTTCGAAATTTTAAGGCTACAAATTTTCATAGTTTTCATTTTATTGTTCATATTCATTACTAAATATAGTAATTTTTTTATAATTATTATTATTTTAACGATATAATATATGTTTTAAGGATATATCAAATAAAACATTATTAATTTAAAACATTCTCAACATATAAAAAATTATATTACGATTTTATCATTTTATTTATTTTTTACAATCTATTTAATTAATATCAAAATTCTTGCCAAACCCATAATGACCGTTTTTTATACAGCTTACAGTATTGAATTCTTTCCTAAATATCTTGGTTAATCCACTAAATCCATTCCTAGCTATCAACGTAAACCTTAATTTTGTATCACTTGCTCCCAATATACCACTTAAATCTTCAGTGGTTCTAAACAAAAATGCACTTTTACCTGTATTTTTAAATAGATGCTTTCCAGCCAAATAATTAGTACTTCTATCTACTATTTTTAAATCTACGGATCTATTATTACTACCATTTTCAACATGGTATATTGTTAAGCTTTCTAAATTAGCATTCAGATCGTATGAAACAAAGAAAGATTTGTTGATTACTTTTATTAAGTATGATCCCTTTAAATCATCACCATATTGGTCTGTATCCAAATATGCTATTTTCTTAGCAATTTTAAATTTAGGCTTTTGAAACAAAAAAAGTGACAATACCAATACAAATGAACCTATAAAACTAGCTAGTACGCCTATCCAAAATGAATCCATAAATGAATTTTATTTAATATGTTTTTTAGTTCTAAGGATTCTCAAATATATGAAAATTATTACAAACACTTAATATTCAAAAATATACTAAAATTACGACAGATATTATTTAACTAACCCTAGAACTTATTGACAAAACTGAAAGCATATATTGATTAGTTTTTTGTATTTTTATAAATTAAATAGGTCTTTTTAATCTAAATGTAAGTGATTGAAAGACCTCTAATGAATCAATCAAATCTGTACTTTTAAAAAACACCATAAACAAAAGGATATGACTAACGAACGACGACATCCAAAATGTATACTATGTAAAAAAGAACTAAATACAAAAGTATAAAAACAGTCATTTTGAGCACAGTTGAAAAATCACATTCCCTTAAACTCAATAAAATAATTAAATGGGGTATTATAGGCTGCGGAAATGTCACAGAAGTTAAAAGTGGCCCTCCTTATAAAACAACAACAGGTTTTGAGTTATCTGCTGTTATGAGACGAGACCTTGATAAAGCAAAAGACTATGCCCAAAGGCATAATATAAGTAAAGTCTATAATAATGCCGATGAATTAATTAACGATGGTGAAATCGATGCTGTATACATAGCAACACCTCCAGACACACATAAGTTTTATGCCTTAAAAGTTGCTGCTGCTAATAAACCTTGCTGTATTGAAAAACCAATGACACCAAGTTATTCTGAAAGCTTAGCGATATATCAGGCCTTTAAAGAAAAAAAACTACCGCTATTCGTAGCCTATTACAGAAGGTCTTTACCTCGGTTCAATCAAATAAAAGAGTGGTTAGATAATAACTATATTGGAGATGTAAGACATATAAATTGGTGTTTAAATAAACCGGCTAGCGATTTAGATAAGTCTAAAACCTACAATTGGCGAACAGATGCTAAAATAGCACCCGGAGGTTATTTTGACGATCTGGCAAGTCATGGACTCGATTTGTTTACTTACCTACTCGGCAATATAAAAGAGGCTCATGGTATAAGTGATAATCAACAAAGGCTTTATACAGCTAAAGATGCTGTAACAGCCTGCTGGGTACATGAGAACGGTACTACTGGGTCTGGTAATTGGAATTTTGGTTGCGATGCTCATACCGATAAAGTTCAAATTTTTGGAAGTAATGGCTCTATTCAATTTTCTATTTTTCATGATAACCCTATCATATTAAACAGCGATACAAAAAGTGAAGAATTGTTTATTGAAAACCCAAAGCATATTCAAAGTTATCATATAGAAGGCATGCGTGATATGTTAATCAACAAAAATTATATACACCCGTCTCTTGGTGAGTCTGCGCTACATACTAATTGGATTATGGATAAAATACTGGGTAAACTTTAAAAATTTCTGCTTTTCGTCGCAGCCTGTCTTGAGCGAAGTCGAAAGGCAGGAATATATCATTTATTCTTAACATAAATCAATTTAAACCTGCCACTGTTTCGGTCTCGCTGTTCCATTTCAAAATGATCTAACGATTTAAAAAGCGGCATTAATTTATCAAAACCAAAGTTTCTGGAATCAAAATTGGGTTGCTTTTTTAATATTAAAGAACCTACATCTCCCAAAAAAGCCCAACCATCATCATCCGCAGCGTCAGATACTGAGTTTTTAAGAAGTCTAATAACCTTAGGTGTGATATTATATAAGTTAGCTTTTTTAGCTTTACCTTCCTTATCATCTTTTTCAATATCTTTTTTTAGAATTTCCAGATAAATAAACTTATCACAAGCAACAATAAACGGGTTAGGCGTTTTCTTTTCTCCCATGCCATAAACTTGCATACCAGCTTCTCTTAATCGTGTGGCTAGTTTTGTGAAATCACTATCGGAAGACACTAAACAAAAACCATCAACTTTTTCTGAGTATAAAATATCCATCGCATCAATTATCATAGCAGAATCTGTAGCATTCTTCCCCGTAGTATAACCATATTGTTGAATGGGCGTAATAGCATTTTCAAGCAATACGCCTTTCCACTTGGATAGGTGTGGCTTCGTCCAATCCCCATAAATTCGCTTTATTGTTGGAGTGCCATATTTTGCTATTTCCTCCATCATTTCAGAAATATATTTTGATGGAATATTATCACCATCAATTAATACAGCAATCTTAGTGTCTTTTATCATAAGAGCTAAAGATACTGATATATTGTTTATTAAATGCCTTTAGCAACTAGAACATTAGGTTTCTTTTAACATTATTTATAGAGTATAAGCTATTATTTATGTATAATTTTATAATGACTAATTCAAATATTAATATATCAAAATTTTAATTGTTCTAACATCATGAAACTTAAAGTCCTAAAATCCACAAAACTCATTTGTTTTGTTTTAACGCTATTACTTTTTTATATACCTGAAAACGTACAAGCTCAAAAAAGAAAAAAAGGGAAGAAAAAAGACCAAACAGAAATCGTTGCTCAACCTGTTAAGCCTGCTAATAAAAAAAAGAAAACGATTGCAGAACTGGTTAAATCCAGTAAAAAAATTGAAGGCTTATTCTCTATTTATCAAGACACGATCACTGGAGCGATACAAATGGTTATTTCTGATGACCAATTAAATAAAGAGTACATCTATTTTAGCCAAATAGCCAATGGAGTTATGGATGCCGGTAGAATTATTAGAGGTTCTTACAGAGGGTCTAAGGTATTTAAAATTGAAAAATATTTTAATAAAATAGAGTTTATAACACAAAATACATCATTTTATTTTGATCCGAAAAGTGCCCTTTCAAAGTCTAAAGATGCTAATATTAGCAATGGAAATATGGCTAGCATAAAAATTGAAAGTCATGACAAAAAAAAGGGGCTCTATCTAATAAAAGCTGATAATTTATTTTTAGCAGAAACCTTATCGCAAATTAAACGGCCAAATATACCGGGAAGACCACCTACTGCTTTTAAACTAGGCAATTTAAATAAAACGAAAACGAAAATAGAGGCCATTCGAAATTATGATAATAATACCGATTTGGCCGTAGAATATGTATATTCTTCACCTTCTGTTTTAAACAATGGCTCTAATGCTGTAGTAGATGGAAGAAATGTAAGTATTAAAGTTTTTCATAGTTTGATAGCCATGCCAGAAAACGATTATGAGGCTAGGTATGATGATCCCAGGGTTGGTTATTTCACAACTAAGGTAGATGACCAAACATCTACCAGTGCAACTCCTTATCGCGATTTGGTACATCGTTGGAATTTAAAAAAGAAAGACCCGAATGCAGCCATCTCAGAGCCTGTAGAACCTATTACTTGGTGGATAGAAAATTCAACACCGATAGAATGGCGTGAAACTATAAAAAATGGGGTTTTACAATGGAATGTCGCTTTTGAAAAAGCCGGATTTAAAAATGCTATGGTAGTTAAAATTCAACCAGATGATGCCACTTGGGATGCCGGAGATATACGATATAATGTCCTTCGCTGGACATCGTCTCCACAACCACCTTTTGGCGGCTATGGTCCTAGTTTTGTAAACCCAAAAACAGGACAGATTTTAGGAGCAGATATTATGTTAGAATACGTGCATTTTACTAATAGGGTTATGTATGATAAATTATTTGATCCAACATCCCTAAATGAAACGTTCGAGAATTCTAATACAGAAGAAGACCATGCGATGTATTGTTCTTTAGGACATGTTATGCACGAAAACATACTTTTTGGAAATACGGTATTAAAGGCTACTGATGCTTCAGATTTAGAGATGAAACGTATGAAAAAAGAAGCTATGACTTCTTTAATCATGCATGAAATTGGGCATACTTTGGGTTTAAACCACAATATGAAAGCAAGCCAATTATTTACTCCTGAACAATTGGCTGATGCCGATTTCATTAAAGGTAAATGCTTAGCCGGTTCTGTAATGGATTATGCTGCTATAAACATCACTAAAGACAGAACAAAACAAGGACAATATTATGATACTGCGGTTGGGCCTTATGATGTTTGGGCCATTCAATTTGGGTATACCCCTTTTAAAACCAAACTTGAGAGAACAGAATTATTAGAACAATCTACCAAACCAGAACTTATTTTTGGTAATGACGCTGATGATATGCGATCTCCCGGAAAAGCCATCGATCCAAGAGTTATGGTTGGAGACTTATCTAACGATCAAATTAGATATTCTATAGATCGATTTGAAACAATTAACACTATGATGCGTGGCATAAAAGATAAGTTTACTAAATCTGGTAAGTCTTATCAGGAATTGAGACAAGCTTATTATATTTTAAGCAGTCAAAAAGGAAGTGCTGCTAACGTAACTTCAAGGTTTATTGGCGGTGTTTATGTAGATAGAGCTATGGCTGGACAACATGGCGGAAAAACACCATATACACCGGTAAGTCTAGAAGATCAAAAAAGAGCTATGGCCGCTCTAAGTAAATATGTTTTTGCACCTAATGCTTTTAATGCACCTAATGACTTATATAACTATTTGGCAATGCAAAGAAGAGGGTTTAATTTTATGACAAGACCAGAAGACCCTAAAATTCACGAACAAGTACTGGGGTATCAAAAAAATGTACTTAATCATATATTACATTACAATACATTACAAAGAATTACAGATTCCCAATTATATGGCAATACCTATAGTTTATCTACCTTTATGAATGATTTAAACCGAGCTATTTTTAAGGCAGATATTTATTATAATGTCAACTCTTTTAGGCAAAATTTACAACTGGAATATACCAATAAGCTCATAAACATGCTTACTGGAAAACAAAGCAGTAATTATACAAACAGTGCTAAGTCTATGGCTTTATATAATTTAAAGAACATCAAAACAATGGCTTCTAACACAGGAAATATATCATCTAGAGCTCATAAACAACATTTAAGGATACTTATTGATAATGCTTTAAAAGAGATAAAGTAAAGAATATAAAGATATTTT
Source organism: Flavivirga aquimarina (assembly GCF_030540835.1). Lineage (GTDB taxonomy): Bacteria > Bacteroidota > Bacteroidia > Flavobacteriales > Flavobacteriaceae > Flavivirga > Flavivirga aquimarina. The sequence continues at coordinate 88,557 of NZ_JAUOEK010000155.1, forward strand.
AAACAAAAAAGCTACCATATTTATACATGGTAGCTTTTAGTTTTTGTAAAGTAGAAATGTTTCTTTTTAGGAACAAATAATTGTTTACTTTATGTTTCATTTCCAATACATTAAATAATATTCAAACTCTATGCCACTTTTAATGAGTCTTAATATTATCTAGTAATTTTTATACTTTTTCCCTTTTACGCCTTTAAAATAATTACGAATAAACTTAAAATCTGATTCTACATCATCAGTTGGATAAAAAGGAACAGAAATTTTATTTTGTTTATTTTCAAAATCTAATGTTATCATAATAATTGGCACTTGAGCTTTTTTAGCTATATAATAAAATCCTGTACGCCACTTATCTACTTTTTTACGGGTTCCTTCTGGTGCTAAAGCCATCCGAAATTCTTCTTTTTCTTCAAATAACTTAGCAATAATATTCACTTTATTTTCTTTAGTATATCTATTAATTGGTAATCCTCCCAATGCTTTAAAAAACCAGCCTATTGGAAAAACAAACAATTCTTTTTTACCTATAAAATGTGTTTTTATTCCTAATACAGAACGCAATAAAATAGCAATATAAAAGTCATGCCAGCTTGTATGTGGCACAGTTATAATAATTGCTTTTTTAACCGACTTTTTAGAAATTTTAATATTGCCTACTACTTTCCAGCCTAATAAATTAAAGTAAATAAGTCTGGCCAGCCATTGCATATTACATTTTTTGGTAAAGTGATCTTAGTTTTTCGTGGGTTATCGTTTTTTTCCAGTTTTTCCCTAAAGCATTTTCCCAAAGCGGTTCTAAACTCAATGAAATATCAATCATTATATTAAATTCCTCATCACTTAAATTAGCACAAATACCTGCAGGTAATTCAATATCATGTTTTGCTTTCATTTCCTTAAAAAGTTTTACACCTTCTGGGTAAAACTCTTCTAAATGATCAAAAACTATACAATTACCAATACCATGTTTTGTACCCAACAAATAAGACAAACCATAACTCATAGCATGCGCAACACCTACTTGAGAATAAACTATACTCATGCCTCCGTGCCACGAAGCCATCATTAATTTTTCCTGAGCTTCTATATCTGTAAGAGTATCATTTAAAAAGATTTCCTTACATAAGTCTAAAGCCATATCGCCATAGCTTTGACTAAAGGCATTTAAATAGGTGCCATCTAATGATTCTATACAATGAATATAACAATCCATCCCAGTAAAAAACCATTGATCGGTAGGCACATCTTTTGTAAGTTCTGAATCTAATATAACTTGATCAAATGGCGTGAAATCTGAATTTATTCCAAGCTTTTTATCAGGCCCGGTAAGAACTGTCGTTCTGGAAACTTCTGCTCCAGTACCAGATATTGTTGGAATACCCACATGATATATACCTTCATTTTTAACCAAATCCCATCCTTGATAGTCTTTAGCTTCACCTTCATTAGTTAGCATTATAGAAACTGCTTTAGCTAAATCTAAAAGGGTACCGCCTCCTATACCTATAATACCGGATGGGCGTTCTTTTGTTAATAAAATGATATCTTCAACCAACGTGTCTACTTGAGACGTTTTAGGCTCTTCCTTTGAAGAAATAAAAATAATTTTATCTTCATATGATAACTGTATTCTTGATGTTAACCAAGAATTATTTTTAAAAACATCATCTACCAAATAAATAAATGGAGCATGTATGCTTAAACGTTTTGGGGCCAAAATGTCGTTTAACTGATTGAAACTACCTCTACCAAAAATAATTCTTGGCACCATTGGAAAGTTTTTATAACTCATTTAGTATGTTTTCTTTTACAAAAAGTAAAAATAGTATTTATTTTAAAATTTTATAGGTTTAAATTTTCTTGAAATTTTTCTGAAAATAGACCAACATGATAACCATCTAGCAATGCATGATTTACACTTACAGAAACATTCATTATTAATTCTCTATTAACCTCGTTTACTTTACTGAATGCTATTTTGGGTACAGAATCCTGTACTCCGGAAATAGGTTCTTTATGACCTGAAAAATGAAGCCAGGGCATGGCTGAACAATGTATACAATCCAACCCATTCCTGGGCGGGTATAGGTCTGTTGTGTTTTCAATTCTTTCTTTTTCCATTGCTATATTTTTTATAAAAACGTTCAAATCGTTATGATACTCTATAAATGAAAAACCGAACGTTTTATTGTTTCTCATTATTGTAGCTGATGCATGAATAATGCCATAATCGACTACATTGTCATCTTTTATCCTGTACCTAAAATTATCAACTGTATTTACTGCTTTCATACAATCGTGCAGGTATTTTGCAAAAAAACTTTTATTGTTTTCTTTCGAGAATTTATATGCTTTAGTAACATTAAAAGGAATTGTTACTCCAAAATACGGGTCTTTTAACGCACTAAAATGTTCATAATGCTGTTTTCTATTCCAGGTATTTATATTTATTATCTGCAATTAGTCCAATAATTTAATAACATCTCGTAAACTACTTATTGTTTTATAAATTTTCCCGTTTGTCTCTTTTTTAGTCACTTGCTCATGTGCCCAAGTGGTATGAAAAGGTACATGAACTGCATGAGCACCTATGTTTACCAACGGTAATATATCTGATTTTAAAGAATTCCCTATCATTAAAAATTCTGACGGTTTAATATCTAAGTGCATTAATAATTTAGAATAATTGGCTTCCTTTTTATCGCTTAATACTTCTATATGGTGAAAATAACTTGTAAGGCCTGACTTTTCCAGTTTACGCTCTTGATCTAATAAATCACCTTTTGTAGCTAGTATTAAACGGTATTTTTTTGACAATGCTTTTAAAACATCTTCAACACCATCCAGTAATTCTACCGGTTTTTCAAGCATTCCTTTACCAATATTAAGTATAGCTTCAATTGTTTTGTTAGGTACATTATAGTTAGATAATTCTAGAGCAGATTGTACCATTGATAGCACAAATGCTTTAACGCCATATCCATATATCGGTAAATTGTCTATTTCCATTTTAAACAATTCCTGATCTATTTTATTCGGGGTTTCATAGTCTGACAATAATCTCCCAAAGGCTTCTTCTGCTTCGCGAAAATACGTTTCATTAACCCAAAGGGTATCATCTGCGTCAAAGCCTATAACTTTTATGTTTTCGTATTCTTTTATCAACTAATCTTATTTAATAGTTATTGAAACAAGTTTTAATTATACTATTTCCATATTTTTTTAGCACGTTCCAAATCTTCTGGTGTATCAATTTCAACACCTTCAATATCTGTTTCTACCATTTTAATGCGTTTTCCGTATTCTAAATAGCGAATACATTCAATTTTTTCTGAAGCTTCCAATGGTAACATTGGTAACTTATAAAAATCCAATATGGCTTCTTTTCTAAAAGCATACACCCCTTTATGCTTATAGTATTTTACTCCGGCTTTTTTTTCTCTTGGATAAGGAATTGGACTTCTAGAGAAATAAAGCGCAAAATTTGATTGATCTACGATAACCTTTACCGTATTTGGGTTGTTAATTTCATCAAGGTCGATAATATGTACCATTAAAGATGCCAGATCGATATTTTTACTAGGATCCTCCTTAAAAACTTCAATGAGTTTGGCTAACGATTCTCTATCAGTAAAAGGTTCATCCCCTTGAACATTAATGACAACGTCTACATCCATAAACTCAACAGCTTCAGCTATTCTATCGCTGCCACAGTCATGTTCTTTTTTACTCATCATTGCTTTTCCGCCGTTGTTTACAATTTCATCATAAATAATAGTACTATCTGTAACAACAAAGACATCATCGAATAAATTAGTTGCTACTGTGGCTTCATAGGTACGCAATATGACCGTTTTTCCCCTTAGGTCTTGCATAAGTTTTCCTGGAAATCGCGAAGCACTATAACGCGCAGGAATCATTGAAATTATTTTCATAATTATATAGTCAGAATCTAAGTCAAAAATAGAATAATTATTATTACATCTTGCTTTTATACAGCCTAAACTTTTTTAAACGATGCAAAAATTATACAGCATATCAATTTATAACGAAATAAGATGTAAGCAAAACTAAACATCGATCACTAATCACTTCTAACTAAAACTTCTCGCAAAGACGCTAAGGCTCAAAGAAAAACTGTAAACTGCTACTGAACACTGAATTTAATCTTCCTCAAAAAATTCGTCTTTAAAACCAATAAGGTAAAGTTTTTCTTTTGCTCTGGTTACCGCAGTATATAACCAGCGCAAGTATTCTTTATCAATACCATTTGGTAAATAAGGCTGCTCAACAAAAACAGTATCCCATTGACCTCCTTGCGATTTATGACAGGTAATAGCATAAGAGAATTTCACCTGAAGTGCATTAAAGTGTTTATTCCCTTTTACTTTTAAAAACTTTTTATATTTACTCGATTCATCTTCAAAATCTTTCATAACTTCTTGATATAACCTATTCGAATCATCGTAAGGCAATGAAGGGGTTTCTGCTTCAATGGTATCTAAAAGTAAAACGGTCTCAAAAGGTGTCATTTTAGGATAATCGACCATTCGTATTTTTACTTCTGCAAATCGAAATCCATAAAGTTCCTGTATGCTAAAAATTTCGAGGACTTCAATAATATCACCATTAGCAATAAAACCAGCTTCTGTAGTTGGTTTAACCCAGAAGTAATTATTTTTAACCACCATTAAATAGTCTCCAGCAGAGAGTTCACTTTCATTAAATAGTATTCTATTACGTATTTGTTGATTATACAAGTTAGCACGTTTGTTACTTCTTACTATAATAGCGGTTTCTTCTTTCCCTAAGTCGCTATACGCATCATTAATAGCATCCATAATCTCATGGCCATCTATTAACCTGACTATGTCCTTAAAGCCTGTTAAATAGAACTTAAAACTATCGTAAATATTATGTGATAAAGCCTCTCGCAATACCGTTGCATTTGCTAAAATACCAGAATCTTGTCCTTGCCTTACTACTTCATCTAATTCCATTCTGGTAACCTCCTTATTATAAGTTAATCCCAGCGAATCTTCATTTAAAGCTGGGCTTAAATCTAATTTTACCGGTGGTAATTGTGCTTTATCTCCTATTAAAAGTAATTTACAATGATGCCCCGAATACACATATTGTATCAAATCATCTAATAACGAACCGTTTTCAAAAAATTTCGACTCCCCAGGGGTATCTGGTATCATAGATGCCTCATCAACTATAAAAATGGTATTTTTATGTTTGTTAGGTTGTAAAACAAACTTAACACCTCCATTTTTTTCTTTTTTCGGAAAATATATTTTTTTGTGAATAGTAAACGCTTCTTTTTCCGAATAATTAGAAATTACTTTAGCCGCTCTACCTGTTGGAGCCATTAAAACGGCACTTTTTTTTGCTTTCCATAAATTGGTAACTATAGTTCCCACAATAGTTGTTTTACCAGTACCAGCATATCCTTTTAGTACATAAAGCGCATTTGGTGTTTTGCTAAAAATAAATTCTGAAAGCTGTTGTAGAACGATATTTTGTTTTGACGTTGGTTTAAATGGAAACTGCTCTTTTATAAGTAAATAGAATACGGAAGACGTCATTAAAGGTTTAAGTAAATTAAAAATTATTCAAAGATAGAAATGATTTTTGCTCTCTAAGCCTTTTACGGTTAAAAAAAATTTGTAGATTTGCGAAAGACTTTTAATTAAAAACCTATGTTGACATTTATTCTAATAGCAGTAGCTGTGATTCTTCTTACAATTGGCTTAGTTAAGCTGGTTGACAAATTCATACCTCCAACACTAAAACCTTTTTTAACAATCGCCTTATGGGTATTGATTGGTTTTTTAGGCTACCAAACATACATGTCTATTTATGAGCCTATTCAATTTAACAAGCTTAAAGCCAAACGCTATAAAGTAGTTATTGAAAGTTTGATTGATATTAGAGATTCTCAAATTGCGCATAAACAAGTAACAGGTAGGTTTTCTAATAATTTCGAGAGCTTAATTCAATTTATAGACACAGCTAAATATACAATTACGCAACGTCGCGACTCTACAATTATAGATGAAGAATTAACCAAATTATATGGTGTTGATACTACTAAAGAAATTGTTGTAATAGATACACTAGGTTTTGTTCCTGTAAAAGATTCTTTATTTAAAGATTCTGGTCGTTACAGAAGGATGATGCTTGTACCTGCTGGTAAAGAAGGCGTTCGATTTAAGCTACAAGCAGGGCTTATAGAACAAAATGATATACAAATACCGGTATTTGAAGCTTCTGTAAAAAAAGATGTTATTTTATTTGATCAAAATCCTGACCTTCTTGTTCAGGAAAATCAAGTTATTTCAGTTGATGGAGTTAATGGTGATGCTTTAAAAGTAGGATCTATGACAGAAGTTTTCACTAAAGGAAACTGGCCAAAAACTTATGGCACAGCCGAATAAAAATCACAATAAAGAAATTAATTCAGAATTGTCCATTCAAATAAGTTTGAGTGGACTTTCTTTTTGTGTACTACAATCTAATACGGTCACTTATTTAAAGAGCTTTAACTTTAACAAAAAGCTAAACCCTTTAGAGGTTTTAGACTATTTAATAAACGTATTTAACACAGAAACTAATTTACAGGAGGCATCATTTTCTAGTATCAATGTTATTCATGATAATGAGTTGTCTACTCTTGTGCCTAAACCGTTATTTGAAGAAGATTGTCTGGCTGATTATTTGAAATTCAATTCTAAAATTTTAAAATCTGATTTTATTACTTACGACGATATTGTATTAAATGATAGTGTAAACGTATATGTCCCATATATAAATATCAATAATTTTATTTATGAAAAATTTGGTGCTTTTACCTTTAAACATGTTTCAACTATTTTAATTGAAGAAATTTTACTCCTAGAGAAAAACACTAATATACCTAAAGCATATTTAAACGTAAACAAAAATCACTTCGAAATAATCGTTACTCAAAAAGGAAAGCTTCTACTCTACAATACATTTGATTACACTACAAAAGAAGATTTTATATATTACATATTATTTACTACAGAACAGTTAAAACTAAATCCAGAAACATTAAGTTTAGTTTTTATTGGGGATATAGATAAAAATGACGATTTATACCAAATAGCATATAAATACATAAGAAATGTAAGCTTTGGTAACCGAAATGACAATTACAAATATCATGAAAGCCCAAAATATGGTTATTCAGATTTCACCTTAATAAAAAGTTTTTAATGCGTATCATTTCCGGTCTTTATAAAAGTAGAAAAATAGTGGCTCCAAAAACTTTACCAGTAAGACCTACAACAGATATGGCCAAAGAATCCTTATTCAATATTATAAACAATCTGTTTTATTTTGATGACATTACTGTTTTAGATTTATTTGCAGGTACAGGTAACATTAGCTATGAGTTTGCCTCAAGAGGGACACAAAACATTACCTGTGTAGATCAGGATTACGGCTGTGTTAAATTTATAAACCAAACTGCAGAAACTTTTAAAATGCCAATAAGCACTATTAAAAGTGATGTTTTTAAATTTCTCGAAAAATCTAATTTACAAGCTAACATTATATTTGCAGACCCACCCTATAATTTTTCGGAAGAACAATTTGCTAAAATCCCCGAATTAGTTTTTCAAAATAACTTATTATTAGAAGATGGTATTCTAATTATTGAGCACTCCAAGCACACAAACTTATCTAACTTAAATCATTATGATTATTCTAAAGGTTATGGTGGTAGTGTATTTAGTTTTTTTGAAATAGGCTAAACTCACGCTTCTTTTCCTTTGCTAATTCCTTTTTTTTCAGTACATTAGGGTTCTACTCAAAAATCCCAGTTTCTATACATACTTAAATCTCGTCAAAAAAGACCCTTATATTGATATTGTTTACGGTTTAAATTGAATGACTAACTATTAAAACCATAAATGAAATGAAAAAATTTTCTCTATTGCTATTTGCAGTGATACTTTTTGTCGCATGCGAAAAAAAAACACAACGTTATTTTGCTGAATCTTCTGAAATTGAAACACTAAAAACAGGCATTAAGGCTTATGAAACAGCCGACTGGGACAAGTGGAAAAGTCATTTTGCCGACACCGCAAAAATATTTGTTAACTCTACCAAACCATTGACCGTTGAAAAAAGAGTAGAAGCCTTAAAAGCTATGACCAGTGCTATGTCTTCCTATGGATTTGACCATGATGATGAATATGTAGAAATGGTTCTGGATAAAGAAGATGAAACCTGGGTTTATTATTGGGGCTTACACAAAGGCACTTTTGCTGCAACCAACAAAGAACTATCTATACCTGTCCATTTGGCTGTACAATTTGTTAATGGAGAAATTGTAGAAGAACACATCTATTTTGACGGCACAGCAATGAACCAAGAATTTGCCGCCATAGCAGCTGCGAAAGCAAAAGCTGAGGCTGAGGCTGAGGCTGAAAAAGAATAAAACTACTAACTAACCAAATATTAAATTTATGAAAACACTAAAAACAACTTTAATTTTAGCACTTGTTTTATGCTTAACATGTAACCTATCGCAAGCACAGCAAATGTTCTTGGTACACCAAGACAATGTAAAACCATCAAAAATGATGGAATACGAGAAAATTGCTAAAGAATTCCATGCCGCTTCTGTAGAACATAATTTACAAACCGAATGGGTAACAGCGGTATCTAATGATTTTAAATACTTTTATATTACTCCTATCGAGAACTTTGCAGAATTAGATAAACGTCCAATGGCAGATATGGCAGAAGCAATGGGTGATAAATTTGGAGAAATGTTTGAACGTTATGATAAATGCTACAATTCGCATGGCTCATACATTGTGGTACATGATGAAGAGCTTAGCTATATGCCAGAAGGCTCTAAAGAATCAATGGAAGGGAAAAACTATCGCAAATGGTTTTATATGTATTATGCACCCAAAAATGCAAAAAAAGTAAAAGAAGGCATGAAAGCCGTTAAAGAACTATTTGCAAGCAAAGGATCTACAAGTTATTACCGTATTTACCGAAATGGATTTGGAGCTATGGAAAACTATTATCTGGTATCTGTTGCTGCTAAAGATGAAGTAGATGGAGCAACACAAGCCAAGGCTAATGAAGAAGTTTTAGGGCCAGATCGCTGGGAAACTTTTAGTAAAGTAATAAACCATATAACCAGAATGGAAGAGTATAGCGGGGAAATGAGACCGGATTTATCTTATTCGCCAAAAAAATAAGTTGCTAACCAAACTCTTTTTTTTTAATGGTAAACCCTTCTTATAATTAAGAAGGGTTTATTTTATTCAAGTAAATCTATAAGCCGAATTCTGTACTTCTTGAACTTGTTTCAGGATAACCTAAAATAAGTATAAAAAGCCCTTATCATTTATCTGAGTATATTGTTACCAATATACTTTAGCTGCCTACCCTCCAGCATCGAACGTGCCGCTCTCTCCCGATAGTTATCGGGACACTGGTTTACATGACATTGCACCACATAGAGTTTACCTGGTTTCACTACAGCTTGACCTGTACATACTTTCTGTTGCACTTTTCCTAGCCTCACGACTGGTGGTTGTTAACCACTATGTTGCACTATGGTGTTCGGACTTTCCTCTCAAGTGCTGAACTTGTTTCAGTACCTTTTAAATAAACTATATGTTTAACTGAAACAAGTTCAGCATTCGAGCGATAAGGCGATCTACTTGATGACAAAATTACAACAAAGAAATTTTATATCTCTAAAAATAGCATAACTATTCCATAACCTTAAAATACTTATGTTTATAATAATTTAGAATAAAAAATGGTATGAAGCACTTATCACTAAAAGTTGTTAATAACTCGCTTTAAATTTTATGTGCTTTATCTATAATTTTAAGTTGAATTTTTAACTTTGTTATACATTGTATTAACATCATAAATGATGTTGATATTGAAATGAGTTCAACACAGGTAAATTCAGCAAGATTTGGAACACTTTGTAGTATCGGCTAGAAAATACAGACCACAAACATTTAAAGATGTTGTGGGGCAGCAGGCTATTACAAATACGTTATTAAATGCTATAGATAACAATCATTTAGCTCAAGCCCTACTCTTTACAGGGCCTCGTGGTGTAGGTAAAACAACTTGTGCACGTATTCTGGCTAAAATGATTAATAGTGATGGTACAGAAACCGACAATGAAGATTTTGCTTTTAATATTTTTGAACTCGATGCAGCTTCCAATAATTCTGTTGATGATATTAGGAGTTTAACAGATCAGGTTCGTATTCCTCCACAAGTTGGAAAATATAAAGTATACATTATCGATGAGGTACACATGCTATCTCAGGCTGCTTTTAATGCATTTCTTAAAACGTTGGAAGAACCACCTAAGCATTGTATTTTTATTTTAGCAACTACCGAAAAGCATAAAATTATTCCAACTATTTTATCGCGTTGTCAGATTTTTGATTTCAAACGTATTACAGTAAAAGATGCTAAAGGGTATTTAAAATATATAGCTGAAGAACAAGGCGTAACAGCCGATGATGATGCTTTGCATATTATCGCTCAGAAAGCAGATGGCGCTATGCGTGATGCATTATCTATTTTTGACAGAGTGGTAAGTTTTTCTGGTAAAGATTTAACCAGACAGGCTGTTACAGAAAATTTAAATGTACTTGATTACGAAACCTATTTTACAAGCACAGATTTAATTTTAGAAAATAAGATTCCAGAGTTGCTTTTACAATTCAATAATACCTTATCAAAAGGTTTTGATGGACATCATTATATTGCTGGATTAGCATCTCATTTTAGGGATTTACTCGTAAGTAAAACCCCAGAAACCATAGAGCTACTAGAAGTTGGAGAACAAACCAAAGCGAAGTACTTAGAGCAATCTCAAAAAGCATCGCAGGAATTTCTCTTGCAAAGTATAAATCTGGCTAACGACTGCGATCTCAAGTATAAAACCAGTAAAAACCAACGCTTACTTATCGAGTTATGTTTAATGCAGCTTGCCTCTATCACTTTTGATGGAGAAAAAAAAAATAGCAGACATTACATAATTCCAGCTTCTTACTTTAAAAAGAAAGGTATTACTCCTATTCCTGTTACAACGCCTGTAAAAAAACAAAATAATGTAGATAATCCCGATACTTTAAAAGAAGAAGTATTAGAGGCACAACCATCTAACACCAATACATTAGAAGCTTTTCAAGTTAAAGAAGCTCCAAAAATTATTTTAAAACAAGAAACAAAACGAACTTCCGGGCTTTCCTTAAGTAGTATAAGAGCAAAAAAAGAACATCTTATTAAACAAATGGATGTTGTTATTGATGAAGAAGATTTACCTAAGGAAGATTTTACCGAAAAAGAACTTATAACTGTTTGGAATACCTATGTTGAAAAATTGCGCGCAGATGGTAAATATAACTTGGCTTCAATATTATCTATAGACGTACCAAAAGTAAAAGAAACCACTGTTTATTTAGAGTTTCCAAATGCTACAAATAAAGTTGAAGTAGAACGCCAACAATACGATCTTTTAGCTTTTGTTAGAAAATCTCTAAACAATTTTGATATTAGTTTGTCAATTAGCGTAAACGAAGTCATGGAAAAACAATATGCTTATACTACCATGGAGAAGTTTGAAAAGTTAAAAGAGAAAAATCCCAATATTGATATTTTAAGAAAAACTTTCGATTTAGATATTTAAAAACTATACATGTATAAGTTACCCGTTTTTATATTAATTTCTGTTGTAATGCTATCAAGCTGTGATGGTAGAGACAGAAAATATAAAACCAATGCAGAAGTTTTAAAAGAGAATAAGCTTTTAGAGGCGTTTACCGAAGAAATAAAGTTTGTTCCCGAAACGTATACAGAAATTAAAACAGATACACTTTTAAGCAATGGATTTGAAGTTAAAATAATATACCATTCTTTAGAAGATAATTTTGTTTTAGAAACAAGAAAATCTAAAAATGATTCTCTAGTTAAAATTCATCACAAAAACTTTGAAGCACAGCTTCTGATATCAAAAAACAATACTGTTATTAGCAAAGGCCTGATTAATAAAAAGCTTTTTTATGAATTTGAAAGTGCGACATTCTGGGCAAATGCTATTATGCAACTTACATGGATAGATTATAATGCGTCAAACGAAGATATGCTGTTCTTAAACACATCGTTTTGTATTCCTAATACAGGCGAATGCAAAGATTTTACGCTTAAAATTGATGAACAGGGAAGTATTCAAATTAAAGAAATAGATATTTTTTCCAAGATTATATAATAAACTCATGCTAGGACTAAAACTTCCAACAGATCCACGTTGGGTAAACATTGTAGAAAAGAACATTGAAGAAATACTTACCGATCATGCGTTTTGTGAGCAAAAAGCAACAAGTACAGCTATTTCATTAATTGTAAGCTTTCCGGAATACACGGAGTTGGTACAAGAAATGACAGCTCTAGTGAAAGAAGAAATGAGTCATTTTAAAATGGTTCATGATAAAATTATAGAACGCGGTTGGGTTCTAGGACGTGATAGACGTGATGACTATGTAATTCAACTTGTAAAATTCTTTCCTAAAGGAGGCAGTAGAACTACACAACTAGTACATCGCTTGCTCTATGCTGCATTAATTGAGGCCAGAAGTTGTGAACGCTTTAGGTTACTTTCCGAAGAACTTAAAGACAAAGAGTTAGCCACCTTTTATAGAAACTTAATGGTTAGCGAAGCAAATCATTACACGATGTTTTTAGGCTTTGCTCGTAAATATGGAAATAAAAAAGAAGTTGATACCAAATGGCAGCAACTTCTTGAATATGAAGCTGAAATTATGTCTAATTTAGGAAATACTGAAGCTATTCACGGTTAAAACTTATAACCGACACCTATTTGTATATTGGAGTTTTTAGCTTCAATGCCTAAATTATCGTCAAAAATATTAGAGAAACCATACGTATATCTTACATCTGCAAACAGTGCATAGTTTATTTTGTATTCTACACCCGTAACACCGGAATATGCAAAGTTCTTAACACCATCGTCTTCTTTATGTACTTTAAGCCCTACTTGCGGTCCGACACCAAAATGGATTTTTTCACTCAATCTAAATTTTAAAAAAATGGGAGCTTGAATATAATCTAAATGTAAAGGTTCTGGATCTGCTCCTTCTGCAGAAAACTGTACTTCTGGCATTAAAGAGATGGTTTTAGACAAACCTATGTTTGCAAAAAAACCAATATAAACACTGTTTCTATGTTTATTTTCAGCAGCTATATCATTATCATCAAAATCTAAATTTGAAATATTTAAACCGCCTCTTATACCATACTTTATATCTTGAGAAACACCATAAATAGAAAAACCACATAGTATTGTAAATAGTAATATTTTTTTCATAATAAATTAGGTTTGGGGTATAATTTTAAGCAATTATACGGGTACGAATATATATTATAAAATTAAAATACTACAATTATAAAAGGTAAAGTGCACAATTTTACTGTGTATTGCTGGATACAGTATCATAATAGATACTTTTAATGATACCATCTGCTAAACCAATTTTTGGAACATAAATGTTTTTTGCACCGCTCCATTTCATAGAAGAAAGGTAAATTCGCATAGCAGGAATAATAACATCTGCCCTATCTTGATTTAAGTCCAACTCTGTAATACGTTCTTCATAAGAATAACTCTGAAGCATATTATAATAAGAGGTTAAATAAAAATATGAAAGTGGTTTACCTATAGCTTTCCCCGATATTTTAAATATTTTATTAATATTCCCACCAGAACCAATAACCTCTATTTTATGGTAAACATCTGTATGCTTTCCTATCCATGCTTCCAACTCTTTCCACGATTTCTTTTTAACCATATCATTAAGAAGTCTAACGGTTCCTATTTTAAAAGATTTTGAAACTATTTGCTCGCCTCTATGTATTACAGTAAACTCAGTACTACCACCACCTACATCAACATATAAATACGTTTTATTACTATCTATATACTTATTTAAATCGGTAGCCGCAATTATGGCTGCCTCTTCCACACCATCAATAATATCAATACTTATTTCTGCTTTTTTTAAGATTAAATCGACCACTTTCTTACCGTTTTTAGATTCTCTCATAGCCGAAGTTGCACAAGCTTTATACTTTACAACTTTGTGAGATTTCATCAACAGTTTAAACGCTACCATGGTATCGACTATTCGTTGCGTATTCTCTTTCGAAATTTTATTTTTTATAAAAACATCGGCTCCTAAACGTATAGGTACACGAACTAGTGAATTTTTCTTGAATTGTACAGGTCTTCCTTTTTGTTCAATAATATTTGAAATGAGTAACCTTACAGCATTAGAACCAATATCTATAGCTGCGTATTTCTTTATTGTAAGCATACTAACTTTCCAGCTTTTTTAAATAATAATTATAAGTAGCAAATTGAGACCTTACTTTTTCTTTATCATTTATTCTATAATCGTTTTCTTGTGATTCGTTTAATAATCTAGCTTTAACATTGTCACTCCAGCTTATATTAAACGTCTCAATAATTTCTTTTTTAATATCATCATCATAAATAGGACAACTTACTTCTACCCTGTTATCTATATTCCTTGTCATCCAATCTGCAGAAGAAATATATACTTTAGAATTACCATTATTACCAAATATATACACTCTGGAATGTTCTAAAAACTTATCTACGACACTAATAACCTCAATATTTTCACTCATCCCCTCTACTCCTGGGATTAAACAACAAATCCCCCTAACTATCATTTGAATCTTTACTCCAGCCCTACTTGCCTCATAAAGCTTATCAATCATTTTATAGCTAGATATGCTATTCATTTTTAACCTTATACTGCCCTCTTCTCCATTTTTAACACTTTCTATTTCGGCATCTATTAATTTAAAAACTGCTTTTTGTGTATAATGAGGTGATGTAATTAAATGTTTATACGTGAAAATTTTATAATTAGTCTCAAAGAAACTAAAAATTTTATTTACATCTTTTAAAATACGCTGATCTGAAGTGAACAATGTATAGTCTGTATAAATTTTTGCAGTAGATTCGTTAAAATTCCCTGTGCTTATAAAGCCGTAGCGTTTTAGTTTTTTGCCTTCCTCACGTTCTATAACACACATTTTACTATGCACTTTTAACCCTGCAACTCCAAAAACCAAGTTTATACCTTCATCTTCCATCTGCTGCGCATAATTAATATTGGCTTGCTCATCAAATCTGGCTTGTAGTTCTATGGAAACAGTAACCGATTTCCCGTTAATAGCCGCATTGATTAGAGAACTCGCAATATGCGATATTTGCGCTAAACGGTAAATAGTAATTTTTATCGTTTTCACATTGGGGTCTAAAGCAGCTTCTCTTAGAAACTTAACGACATAAGAAAAAGTTTGATAAGGTGCTTGAAGTAAATAATCTTTTTCCTTAATAGCTTCAAAAATACTAGCTTCTAAACTAAGTCCTTTAATCGGTAAGGCTTCTATTTTACTATAAAGAAGGTCGTTTCTACCTAAGCTGGGAAACCCCATATAATCCCTTCTGTTGTGATAACGCCCTCCAGGAATGACACTATCTGTATCATCAATTCCCATTTTGGTCATTAAATACTCTAAAGTTTCCTTATCTATAGTCTTATCGTATACAAATCGAACTGGTTCTCCTACCTGCCTATGCTTAACACTATCGGATATTTTCTCGATAAAACTTTTACTTAAATCACTCTCAAAATCCAATTCACCATCACGAGTAATTTTTATCATATGGGCAGATATGCACTTATAATCGAAAATATTGAAAATATCACTTAAGCAATGACGAAGTAAATCGTCAATCATTATAATATAACTCTTCTCCCCTTCTTTTGGTAATTCTACAAATCGATTAAAGGTTTTTGGTATTTCTATTAATGCAAACTGTCTTTCATTATTAGACATTACCATTCTAACTGCTAAATAAGCACCGCTATCCTTCAAATTAGGAAGTACTACAGAATCGTTCAAAATAATAGTAACTAAAGCAGGACTTACTTTTGTTATAAAATATTTTTTAATGTAGTCATGCTGTGCTTTATCTATTTGGTTTTCGTCAATAATATATATGTTTTCATCCTCTAATCTTTGATGAATTGTATTTAATATTTCTAAACTTTTACTTTGTTGCTTTATTACAATTTGAGTAATAATTTCAAGAAGTTCCTTAGCTTTTATACCCCCTAAAGCATTCTTGCCTCCTTTTCCTGCTTCAACAATACGCTTTACCGTAGCGTACCTAACTTTAAAAAATTCATCTAAATTATTAGAAAAAATACCCAGAAATCGCAACCGCTCAATCAATGGTACGTTTTCATCTGAAGCTTCTTGTAAAACTCGGGCATTAAATTGCAACCAACTTATTTCTCTATTTATGTAATTATTGCTTTGTGGCTCAGGTGATGTCATTGAATAATTCATGATTTAGAATAGATTCACAAATATATTCTATTTCAGATTAATATGATTACTAAAAGTTAATGTGAAATGGAAAGTTTTTATAATAAATTAAGTCTTCATCATAGGTTAGAACAATACTTAAAAAGATACACACTTATACTTTTTTGCAAAAGTTAAGTTATATTTATACAAACTACTTATGCAGTAGGTTATTTAAAATCTCTTGGGAATAAAGTTTGAACCGTTTTACCTTTATTTAAGTTTTTCCAATCAGTAATATTAAACTCCATGATAACAACACCCGTGGTTGGAACATTATCTATATAACTACTGCCATAGGTATTTGCAAAAGCCGTAATGGCATGATTGTGACCAAAAAGCATAAGTGTATTTATAGAGTCATCACATGTCCTAATAACTTCGACAAGATCGGTTCCAGAAAAATCATATAGTTTATGATTTAAATGTGCAATATTTGAATCAATACCGAGATTAGAAATAAAAATATTAGCAGTTGTTTTTGCACGCATAGCATCACTTGAAAGCACTAGGTCAATATTTATATTACTTTCCTTTAAATTAACCGAAACCAAATGAGCATCTTTAATACCTCTTTCGTTAAGAGGTCTTTCATGATCTATTACGTTGTGTTTCCAAGAAGATTTGGCATGTCTTACCAAAATTATTTTTTTCATATTGTTCGACTAAATGTATTATTTTTTAGATAAAAATTTGTTTTTCTAACAAAAATCAAATTGTTTGTGATATAAAATTAGTTAATACCAACAAATAAAACGTTAAAAAAATTACACAAAATCTATATAAGCCTACTAGACAATGCATAAACGATAAAAAACTCATTATGACGACTAAATGTTTTTTAAAAGCCTTTAATCGAATTTATAAGTGATTTACCATATATTTTTGAGCAGATAGCTCTATATGTTTTCTTTTGTACCACCTACTTAACATCAGAAAGTTATGAACCTGAATCTAATACCATATAAAAATATGACATTGTTAAGCAATGTTTTTCCCTCACAGTTTTTTCCCTCGAAAACTTTTTTATTATTAATTAACATTAATACTTGTTTGTGACTATTTTGTTACATCGGTGTTTATAATATATAATAGTTTTAAACAAAATAATTTTACTAAATCATGAAAAATAAATTGACTTTAATAATCTCTAATTTTCTATTTATGCTTTGTATATCACTACTATATACAAACAAAACTTTTGCACAAGAGCATGGTATTTATGAATTGGTAAAAAATGAGGTGTCTCAAAAAAAATCTAATACCAATAAAGATAGAAGTGATTTTTATAACCTTTCTAAAAAACTTCACGCAACACATTATTTCGAACAAAATAAATTAAAACACAGATATGGAGAAAGTGCTCCAGTTAAAATTTCATTGGAAAGTATGAACTCTTTTAGTTTACTCAATCAAAATAATTCCAATTATAAAGGAGTAAAGCTAATAACAATTACGCTAAAAAATGAAAGTGAATTGGATACGCCTATAGACCTATCAAATATAGAAGGGTTTCCAAAACTGCAATACATTTATATAAAATGCCTATTTAAGTGTACTGCAAACCAAATTGAAAGATTTGTAAAAGCGCCAAATGATAGAATAAGAATTTTTTATATATCAGTGAGACCATCATAATTATAGTATACAGGTAATTAAAAGAACAAGAAATGAAAAAACTATACACTACAATTAAAGCTTTATTATACAAAAACCATAAGTTTTTGATAATGGCTATTATAATTACATCTACAGTTTTAAGTAGTTATGGTCAGGTTATGGTTGAGTTTACTCCCAGAGCATCAACCACCCCTCCCTCTTCAACAATGTATAATGTAAAAGGAGATTTTATCATGGTAGGTAATACCAATATTACAATGGTAAACTATTCCGATGGAGGCTCCAATTTTAGCGATGTAAGATATGTTGATGTTGATGGTGCAGCTGTTCCAGGAAATACTACGTTTAACTCTTCATCTGCAACAATAAATTTTTCCACAGAAAATGGTGCAATCCCTGAATGTTCAAATATTATTTATGCTGGATTATATTGGACAGGTAGAGCTTTTGGTGATGTAGAATCAGATTCTGATACATTTCAGGTTACAAAAAATGGAATTACAAAAACTTTAGATAAAAGAAAAGTATCTATAAAAGGACCGGCATCTTCTAATTATACAGAACTCACTGCTAGTCCATCAAATATTTATTACCCATCTAATACAGATGGCAATATGTATTCTGCTTATACTGAAGTTACAGACTATGTTATAAACAATGGTATTGGTGAATATTTTGTTGCAAATGTAGCCACAAGAGAAGGAAACAGTTCCGATGGAATTGGTTATTACGGAGGTTGGGGTATGGTTGTTATTTATGAAAACTCAAAAATGAACTGGAGAGATATCACAGTTTTTGACGGACATGCCTACGTAACAAACGGCGTCGCAGATTTTACCATAGATGTAAATGGATTTAATGCTGTACAAAGTGGGGACGTTAATCTTAAATTAGGATTAATGGCCGGAGAAGGTGATGTACCTTGGGATGGTGATACTTTTGAAATAATAATACCAGATGGTGATGATGATCCAAACAATTTGGCAACTTTAAATAACAATAGCTATCAATTATTATCCCATAGCGGTAACACCACAGACAACTTCTTCAATTCTTCCATTGTTACAGGCGGTAACTATAGAAATCCCAGTGAGGACAACAATACAGGTTTAGACATTGCGATGTTTAATATAGATAATACAGGAAATAATATTATTCCTAATAATAAAACTTTTACACGATTTAGATATGGCTCTACATTAGATACATATATTATTTTTAATGTAACTTTTGCTGTTGATGCCTATATCCCAGAACCAGAAGGTGTCTTAACCAATACATCAATAAATGGGACCCCTCCAAGTGGTACTAATACCTCTTTAGAACCAGACGAAAATGCTGATTATATTATCCAAATAAAAAATACAGGAACTGAAGCAACAAACAATACAGTAATTACCATTCCGCTTCCAGATTCAGTAAACCAAAACGATTTAAATATTGATTTTCATGTATACCCACCATTTACTACTACAAATGTCCCAGTATTTAATAATACAATAGGTACAAATGGAGCTATAGAATGGAACTTAGGAACGTTACCAGTACCAACAGATCCAGATACAGTTCTTGCTGATATTAGTTTCACCTTGACAGTTACTACAGATTGTTCTATTTTAACAGATCCAAGTTTTGATCCTAATGTATCAGTTAACGGTACTATCAGCGGGGTTGGAGCAACATCTAATTTACCTTTTGATGTTCCTTTAATACAAGGGTATGAAACTTCAGGGCCATGTATTGGAGACCCAATACCTGCCCCTAGTTTAATTAATATTGAATATTTAGATTATATTAATGAAGCTCCTACGGCAAGTAATCCGACTCCTATTAATGTAGAGTGTATAGATAATGTTCCGTTGCCTGATGTTGTAGTTGTTACTGATGAAGCAGATAATTCAGGTATAGCTCCAATTGTAGCACATGTATCCGATATATCAGATGGTAATACATGTCCTGAGATTATTACTAGAACTTATAGTGTTACTGATGATTGTGGAAACTTTATTAATGTAACTCAGACTATAACTGTGAATGATATAACTTTACCAACTGTTTCTGGCACTATTACAGAATCTACAGTAGAAGGTTGTACTGCTACTGATGCTACTGCTCCTGTTAATACTGTCGCCGCTCTAGAAGCTCTTGGGCTTGCTATCGCCGATAACTGTACTACCGATGCAAACCTTGTGGTTACTAGCTCTGATAGTGCAACTGGCACCTGTCCGATCGTTGTTACTAGAACTTATACTATTACAGATGAATGTAGCAATTTTATAACAGTTACACAAACTATTAATGTGAACGATACAACGTTGCCTACTGTTTCTGGTTCTATTACTGAATCTACGGTAGAGGGTTGTACTGCTACTGATGCTACAACACCTGTGAATACTGTCGCTGCTCTAGAAGCTCTTGGGCTTGTTATTACCGATAACTGTACTACCGATGCAAATCTTGTAGTTACTAGTTCTGATAGTGAAACTGGTACCTGTCCGATCGTTCTAACTAGAACCTATACTATTACAGATGAATGTGGCAATTTTATAACAGCTACACAAACTATTAATGTGAACGATATAACGTTACCTACTGTTTCTGGTTCTATTGCTGAATCTACGGTAGAGGGTTGTACTGCTACTGATGCTACAACACCTGTGAATACTGTCGCTGCTCTAGAAGCTCTTGGGCTTGCTATTGCTGATAACTGTACTACAGATGCAAACCTTGTGGTGACTAACTCTGATAGTGCTACTGGTACCTGTCCAATCGTTGTTACTAGAACGTATACTATTACGGATGATTGTGGTAACTTCGTGACAGCTTCACAAACTATTAATGTACAAGATACAACGTTGCCTACGGCTTCTAATCCTGCTAATATTACGGTTCCCGGTGGACCTGCTCCTGCTCCGGATGTAACAGTCGTTACGGATGAAGCGGATAATTGTACTGCTGCTAATGACATTGTAGTGGCTCATGTGTCGGATGTATCAGACAATGGTAACTGTCCGGAAACTATCACTAGAACTTATAGTGTTACGGATGAGTGTGGTAACTCTATCAATGTGACTCAAACTATTTTTATTACGGATCCTATTTTGCCTACGGCTTCTAATCCTGCGGATATTAATGTACAGTGTATCGATGATGTACCTGCTGTTGATATAACAGTGGTTACTGATGAAGCGGATAATCAAGGTACCCCTGTGGTGGCTCATGTATCGGATGTATCGGATGGTAATTCTTGTCCGGAGACGATCACTAGAACTTATAGTGTAACCGATATTTGTAATAATCAAATTCTTGTAACTCAAAATATTATTATCAACGATACAACATTACCTACTGTTTCTGGTTCTATTGCTGAATCTACGGTAGAGGGGTGTACTGCTACTGATGCTACAACACCTGTGAATACTGTCGCTGCTCTAGAAGCTCTTGGACTTGCTATTGCTGATAACTGTACTACAGATGCAAACCTTGTGGTGACTAACTCTGATAGTGCTACTGGTACCTGTCCAATCGTTGTTACTAGAACGTATACTATTACGGATGACTGTGGTAACTTCGTGACAGCTTCACAAACTATTAATGTGAACGATACAACATTGCCTACGGCTTCTAACCTTGCTGACATTAATGTACAATGCCTAGCTGACGTGCCAAGCCCAGATATAAATGTGATTACAGATGCAGCAGATAACTGTACTACTAATCCTATTGTGGTATTTGTTTCAGATGTATCTGATAATAACACATGTGCAGAAACGATTACTAGAACATATAGTGTAACAGATGATTGTGGTAACACTATTAATGTAATTCAAAGCATTATTATTAACGATACGACCCCTCCAGTACTTACACTACCAGCTAATCAAACAGCAGAATGTAGTGATGATTTAACACCAATAGCTTTTGGTACTGCTACAGCGACAGACAATTGTGATGCTAATCCAGATATAACTTATGAAGATTTTACAGAAGATGGTATTTGTTCTGGAACCTTTAAAATTATTAGAACTTGGACGGCAACAGACAGTTGTGGAAATAGCGTGTCTGCAGATCAAGAAATTTCAACTGCCGATACCACAGCTCCTAGAGTATTAGGTAATATCGCTGAACTAGTTGTGGAAGGATGTAGTGTTACAGATGCTCCAACTCCTGTTACTTCAATCGTTGAACTTGAAGGTTTAGGGCTTACTATAACAGATAATTGTTCAGATAACACTGACCTTACTGTTATCAGCTCTGATGAGTCTGAGGGTTCTTGTCCGATAGTAATTACTAGATCTTATACTATCATAGATACTTGTAATAATCCCATTACTATTACTCGTAAAATCAATATTGTTGATACCACCCCTCCAGTATTTTCATCATTACCGACTAATTCAAATGTTGAATGTGGTGATGATTTAACACCAAATACACTTGGTACAGCCATAGCTACAGATGATTGTGGTACTCCCCCTAATGTCTCTTTTAATGATGTAATAACTAATAATAGTTCATGTCTTGGTAATTATATAATTGCGCGTACTTGGACAGCTACTGATGCTTGTGGCTTAACAACAACACATACACAAGTTATTACTGTACAAGATACTACTGCACCAGTACCAACAACTACGTTTGAAGAAACATTAGATGTTAGCTGTACAGATATACCAGATGCACCGGAATTAACTTTTACAGATAATTGTTCAACAAATATTATAG
The DNA here is from genome assembly GCF_030540835.1 of Flavivirga aquimarina. Classification (GTDB taxonomy): domain Bacteria; phylum Bacteroidota; class Bacteroidia; order Flavobacteriales; family Flavobacteriaceae; genus Flavivirga; species Flavivirga aquimarina. The sequence continues at coordinate 111,420 of NZ_JAUOEK010000155.1, forward strand.
TTGTGTTTAATGAAACAAACTCATTTGATGAAAATGTATTTGTAGACTATGAGATTGTTAGAACTTGGACAGTAAGAGACGAATGCGATAATGAGGAAGTTTATACACAAACACTACAAGTTGCACTTGATGAAGTCATTACCGATGTAGTAGCACCAGACTGGTGTTATGACGAAGGTATGATTGATATGAATAGTCTATTAGAAGACGGTCTTAATACAAATGGTACTTGGGAACTATTAGAAGGTGATCCTGCAGCAACATTAAACGGTAATATATTTGATCCTACTAAGTTAGAGTTAAGTCTGGATTTCTTACCGGAAAGTGGTGGAATTGATTATACATTTAGATACACAACTACAGATGAAGGTTGTATAAGTATTACAGAAATCACTATGAATGTACATGCAGATTGTGTTGTACTACCTTGTGGTGAAAATGATGTTATAGTATCAAAAGCTGTCACTCCTAATGGTGATGCTTACAATGAGTTTTTTGAGATTTCCGGAATTGAATTATGTGGATTTCAATATGAAATACAAATATTTAACCGATGGGGCGCTTTAATATACGAATCCGATAATTATCAAAATGATTGGAATGGAACAACTAGCAGTGGATCTGTTGGAGCTGCCGGAAAAGTGCCAAACGGAACATATTATTATATCATAAAATTACTAAATAGTGGATTGAATCCTATTACAGGACCTGTTTACTTAGGAACCAAATAAAAACATTAACCTATGAAACTTATTAAATATAATATAATCGCTATTGCATTGTTAAGCTGTACGGTTGGGGTTGCACAACAATTACCGCAATTCACACAGTATATGTACAATACAATCTCAATAAACCCTGCCTATGCAGGAAGTCGAGAAGCTTTAAGCATTATTGGATTACACAGAAGCCAATGGGTTGGTTTTAAAGGCGGTCCTATAACGCAAACACTTTCTGTACATACTCCTCTTAGAAATGACAGAATCGGTGTAGGTCTATCTTTTATAGAAGATGATTTAGGACCTCAAAACTATTCATATTTATATGGAGATTTTTCATATAGCATTCCTACAGGAGTTAATGGAAAGCTTGCTTTTGGTTTAAAGGCCGGATTTACCGGTTATAGTTTTGATCAGGGGTTTTTAAATGATCCGACCATATCTGAAGATCCATTTTTTAACGGAACAGAAAACCGCTGGGCTCCTAACATTGGTGCTGGTGTATATTATCACACCAATAGGTTTTATGCAGGTTTATCCACACCAAGGATATTAAATACTGACGAAAATACTGAAAGAGAGTATAAAGCCTTAGAGCGATTAAGTTATTATTTCACATTAGGTGGCGTAATTGATTTAAGCAAAAGTTTCAAGTTTAAACCAGCAGGGTTAATTAAAGCGACAAATGGAGCGCCGCTATCTTTCGATTTAACAGCAAACTTTCTGTATAACGAAAAATTCTGGATAGGTGGATCTTATAGAATTAACGAGCAAACCGCTGCTATTGGTGGTATTGCAGACTTTCAAATCTCCAGACAACTACGTGTAGGGTATGCTTACGAAAAACCGCTTTCGGATATAGCCCGTTATACTACCGGAACTCATGAGATATTACTTATATATGAATTTAAATTCTTAAATTCTAAATTAAAATCACCAAGATATTTCTAATTAGATTTTTTATATGAAAAATAAAAACTACATATTAGTCTGTATCGCATTAATGTTAAGCTTTTCTGTCTTTTCTCAACAAGGAAAACAAAAAAGAGCCGATACATTGTTCAATAAATTCTCTTTTGTAAAAGCTGCAAAAGTTTACAGAGAACTTATTCAAAATAATTATAATAAAGACTACGCAACGCGTCAATTAGCAGATTGCTACGCTTATTTAAGAGACCCTAGAAATGCCTCAAGGTATTATAAAAATGTCGTTAAACAAGAAAATGCACCTATTGAGTATTATTATAAATATGCACAATCGCTTCGAGGCATGAAAAAGTACGACGACTCTCAAGTCTGGCTAAAACGTTTCAAAGATTCGGGAGGTGTTGTAAAGACTAACGATTTCTCTAAAGATTTAAACTTTATCACCAGTGTTTTTGGAGCCAAACAACAGTATTTTTTAGACAGAGTTCGTTTTAATTCAAAGTATAGTGACTTTGGCGCTTTTGAGCATGATGGTAAAGTTTATTTTGCTTCATCCAGAGATGAAGGTGTTTCTGTAAAACGCTTGTATGGATGGAATGAACAACCTTTTTTAGATGTATATGTAACAGAAGTTGGGTCTAAAAAAAATGTTGATCACACAGGAAAAATAAAAGGAGACGTAAACTCTATTTATCACGATGGCCCAGTCACTATTACTAAAGATGGACGCACCATGTATTTTTCTAGAAACAACTTTACTGAAGGTGTTGAAGCAAAAGACAAAAAGGGGCTTACAAATATGAAGATTTATAGAGCAACTTTAGTTGATGGCGAATGGACAAACATTGAAGACTTATCAATTAATGGTGATGATTTTTCAACTCAACATCCTGCTTTAAATATTGATGATACTAAACTATATTTTACATCAGATAGACCTGGAACTAAAGGAGGTTCAGATATATGGTTTGTAAATATACGCCCAGATGGTCTTTTAATGGATTTACAAAATGCTGGAGATATCGTAAATACAGAAAATGCTGAAGGGTTTCCGTTTATAAATAACGAAGGCGTTCTTTTCTTTTCTTCAGATGGACATACTGGCTTAGGCTTATTAGACATTTTCGCAACTATTAAAGGCGAAGATGACGACAGCATAGCAGATGTTATAAATTTAGGAGTTCCTGTGAATTCAAATAAAGATGATTTTTCATTTACTATGAATCCAAATGGTATTACCGGTTATTTTGCATCTAACAGAAATGGTGGTCGTGGTAGCGATGATATTTATGCCTATCACAGAGAACCTGTTTTGCATGTTGAAGGTGTTGTAACCGATGCTATAAACACCAATCCTATTGCTAATTCTGTTATTACTTTATATGATGACAAGGATAATAAAATTGCAGATATGGTAACCGATGAAAACGGATTCTATCAAATAAATATCGATAGAAATAAAGACTATAAAATTGTTGCCAGTCAAAATAAATACATTGACGACTATAGAACATTCACATCTAAAAATATTCAAACAGAGCTTACTACTGTTTCTGCCAATTTATTATTAAATCCGGTACAAAATGTTGTAAAGCTTGCAGAATTAAATACGATTTATTTCGATTTCAATAAATATAATATTAGGGAAGATGCTGCTTTAGAACTAGATAAAATTGTTAGCCTAATGCAAAACGACTATCCAGAGATGGTTATTCGAATTGAATCACATACCGATTCAAGAGGTAATTTAACATATAATGATAAATTATCTATAGATAGAGCCAACTCAACATACGAATATTTAATTTCTAAAGGTATTAACCCTGAAAGAATCACAGAACATCAAGGTTTTGGTGAACGTAAGTTAACTAACGGCTGTGAAGATGGTCAAGACTGTGAAGAAGAAGAACATCAATTAAATAGACGTACGCAATTTATAGTTGTAAAAATGGAATAATAGGCACAGTATTTAACCAATTGTGTTTTAAATAAATTAAGAGCAATTACTAATTAGTATAGGTTTTTAATTAAAACTAATAGACCCCATGAAATTAAAAAATCACATATTAACCGGTATTATATTGTTAGCAAACTTTTCAGCATTTGCTCAATATGGCTCTCAAAAAAGGGCTGATAACCTTTTTAATAAGTTTTCGTTTGTCAATGCTGTTCAAGTATATCATAATCTTATAGAAAAAGACTTTAACGCAGATTATGCAACCAGACAGTTAGCAGACAGTTATGCTTTTATGAGAAACCCTGATAGTGCGGTAGTATACTATAAAAAAGTAGTAGAACAACATAATGTACCTATTGCATACTATTATAATTATGCCCAAGCATTGAGAGGAATTAAAGAGTATAAAGAATCTCGTGTTTGGATGAAGCGCTTTAAAAAAGCCGGAGGAGAAATAAATGATGAACGATTTTTAAAAGATGCCGATTTTATTAATTCTATTTTTAATGCAAAGCAACAATATTTTTTAACTAAAGTTAATTTCAATTCAAAATATAGTGATTTTGGGGCTTACGAACATGATGGCCTCATTTACTTTGCCTCTGCCAGAAACGAAGGTGTTTCTACAAAACATGTTTATGGCTGGAACGGAGAGCCTTTTTTAGATATTTATGCAACCGAAAAAAATGCCAACGACAGTATTGTTGATCATAAATCTAAACTTAAAGGTAGTATAAATTCTATTTTTCACGATGGCCCAATTACTATAACAAAAGATGGTAAAACCATATATTTTTCCAGAAATAATTTCAATAAAAATGTTTTAGGAAAAGACGAAGAAGGCATGACAAACCTTAAAATTTATAAGGCTTCTTTAATTGAAGGAGCATGGACAAATATTGAAGAACTTCCTTTTAACAGCGATGCGTTCTCTAATGGTCATCCGGCATTAAACAAAGATGAAACAAAATTATATTTTGCATCTAATATGCCTGGTGGGTTTGGAGGCACAGATATTTACCATGTAGAGATAAATAGTAATGGTTCTTTTGGTTCGCCTCAAAATTTAGGGAATGTTATTAATACAGATAAAAATGAAAGATTCCCTTTCATTAATAGCGAAGGGGTGTTATTCTTCGCTTCTGATGGGCATCCAGGATTAGGTTTACTGGATATTTTCGGAACCGTTTTAGACAAAAACAATAACATTATTAGTGTTTTAAATCTTGGTGTTCCTGTAAACTCAAGCAAAGATGATTTTTCATTTTTTATGAACGAAGATGGATTATCGGGATATTTTGCTTCTAATAGAAATGGCGGTGTTGGTAGTGATGATATTTATGCATACGACAGAATTCCACAATTAAAAATACAAGGAACTATAACAGATATCACTACAAACAAACCTGTACCTAATGCTATAGTTACTCTACTTGATAGCAATAATAACCAAATTGCGCATTTAGAAACCGATGAAAATGGACAATACGAAATAAACATAGATAGAGATTCCGACTATGTATTAAACATTAAAAAAGATGATTTTATAGACGATACCAGGCATGTTACTTCTAAAGGTGTAGAAAATAAAGTTACAAGCATCACCGAGGACTTTAACTTAAATCGGGTTATAAAGGTAACGCCTATTACTGAGTTCTACCCTATTTACTTCGATTTTAATAGGTTTGATATTAGACAAGATGACACAGTCGAGTTAGACAGAATAGTTAACTTGATGATGAATGTTTATCCGGATATGATCATTAAAATAGAATCTCACACAGATTCCAGAGGTTCGTCTCAATATAATAACAAACTATCTTTAGATAGAGCAAATTCGACATACAAATACTTAATAGATAAAGGTGTCGATCCAAACAGGATTACCGAATATAAGGGGTACGGAGAACAAAAATTAATTAATGATTGTGATGATACCACTAATTGTACCGAAGAAGAACATCAATTAAACAGGCGTACACAATTTATCGTCGTTAAAATGAAATAATTTAAGCTATATTCAATAACAATTAAAACCATTAGGAGATTTATTCTTTTGATGGTTTTTTTTTATTTTAAACAAAACCCTCCCAATAACTGGAAGGGTTTTTACCTAAAGCTAAATTCAATAACAATTAAGTTATTAATAATAACCTTATTTAATGTACATACACAAATAAATCATGCAAATTTCGCTAAAAATTAGTTCACTAAATTTAGGTTATATTTTTAGTGCTTTTAAATGACAATCTTATTTTTTTATAAAGATGTTAGTAAAATACCACCTTCCATTTTCGCTTTTTTCTGCTGAAACATCAAAGCTCGTAAAGTCGCCTTCAATAGTCCCTCTGTGTCCATCGCTTTTAAGCCAGGCATTAACTACAGTTTGTGCAGTACTATAACCATATGCAACATTTTCGGACACTTTTGTTGCTCCTACGTTAGTTTTTAAATAGTTGCTTCTGGTAAAAAAATTATCATGAGATACTTCATTATTATCTACCATATAATCCGTATGACTATATGCTACAGATTTTACTACAGACATATCACTTAAGGTGTTTAACCCAGATGTTAATCTATAATCATTAATAAGATTAAGTATTTCTATTTCAATATCTTTTGCTTCTATAGCAACTAGGTTCAATTCTATAGATTCAGCCGTATCATCCATACTGTCTGTCGAGCAAGATGTAAGTACAGACACAACTAACAGCGCCAATAAAGGCAGTTTAGTTATTGATTTCATAAGTAGGTAATTTAGATTAGGTTCTGTAAATTTAGCAGCCTAACCCAAAGTAAATGTTAACAAAATGTTAAAATCGATTAAAAACGTGTATTTTATCGTACAAATATTCTTTTAATCGACAAAATACATATTTGGACTTAAAAAAGTAACATTTCGTCGATTATTTATGGAGAGAGTCTATCGATTTTCCAATTATAATCCTGCTGAAGTATAAATCTAATTCTATCATGTAATCTATTAGGTCGACCTTGCCAAAATTCAATTTCAAAAGGTTTTACTATATAACCTCCCCAACTAGAAGGTCTGGGTATTTCCTTGCCTTCAAATTCTTTTTCTAATTTTAAAAGTTTTTTTTCAATAACATCCCTATTTTTTATAACGTCACTCTGATTTGAAACTATAGCTCCTAATTGACTTCCTCTGGGTCTAGATTCAAAATAACCATCGCTTAAATTTTTTGCGATTTTTTCTGTAGTCCCTTTTATAATAACCTGACGTTCGGCTCCATGCCAAAAAAAAGACAAACATACATTGGGGTTTTTTGCTATAGCCTTGCCTTTTTCACTGTTATAATTTGTATAAAAAATAAACCCTTCAAATGTAAAACGTTTAAGTAATACGACTCTGTTTTTTGGATATCCATCTAAACCAATTGTAGAAATCGTCATAGCATTCGTTTCATCTTCAACAAAGAATTTATCAACTTCATAAAACCATTTTTGGAATAATTCCATAGGGTTTTCTGGAACATCTTTTAGCAGTAATTCGTGCTTTTCATAAGATTTTCTGTAATCGCTTAAATCCTTTTCCATATGCTGTATTAATTGCCTCTACTTTGTTTTCAATATTAATTTTCCTACATTTAAAACAAAAAAGGTCGTAATTTTAAATAAAATACTAAATTATGAAATTTGAAGACTCTAACTACTACAATACTTTAATTTCAAAAAAAGTTGTTTTACAAACTGGTACTTTTTACTTTTCAAAACATTTCTGTATCTCTGAAATAAATGAAGGAGTTCACTTAGGATTTAAAGAGTCTCAGGAAATAATTATAGCATTATTTGAACATTATGGTGAAAATTTAAAAATCGGTTTTATTTCTAATCGCATAAACTCATATTCTATAGATATAAGAGAATGGGTAAAACTTAATAAAACCTATAATTTTCTAATTGCAAGTGCTATTGTTGTGTATGATGATCTAAACTTCAACATTGCTGAAATTGAAAAATATCTGTCTGATACAGGTATAAAAAAATGTAACTCTCTAAATCAAGCCATCGATTGGATTTCTGGCTTGAAAGAATTCAAAACATTAACTTCTTAGAAATCGAACGTTTTTCCATCTTCGCTTAATTCTACATTACTAAAAACTTCTTGAGCTTCTTCTTTAAAAGCATTTAGTCCATCGTAACGCGTTGAATAATGACCAAGCAACAATGTGCCTACATTGGCAAGTTTTGCTATTGTAGCTGCTTCTTTTGCTGTAGAATGTTTTGTTTTAGGGCCTAAATGTGCATGCTTTTCCAGAAAAGTAGATTCATGATATAGTGCATCTACATTTTTTATAATAGGTACAATATCTTCTTTATACATGGTATCACTACAAAATGCATAACTTTTTGGTTTTAAGCCAGCTTTAGTAACTAATTCATTTTTTATAGTTTTACCATCTTCATTAATAACATCAAAGCCTTGCACTAATTTTCGGTAATAAGCAACATGGATATTAGCTTCTTCAACCGCTTCGATATCTAACTTGCGATCTCCTTCTTTTTCTTTGAATAAAAACCCATTCGTATAAACCCTATGATTCAATGGAATTGTAAATACTTGAGCCTTTTCATCTTCAAAAATTAATTCAGATTTATCTGAGGTTAATTCATGGAAAATCAAATTGTAATTAGTCCAGGAATCGGCAAGCTTCATTTGTAGTGTAACAACTTCTTTGATGCCTTTTGGCCCATAAATATGTAAATCTGTCTCTCTGGTAAGCAATCTAAAAGTTGATATTAAACCGACCAAACCAAAAAAGTGATCGCCATGTAAATGTGATATAAAAATATGCTTAATACGGTTAAACTTTATTTTATGCTTACGAAGTTGTACCTGAGTGCCTTCTCCGCAATCAATTAAAAACATATGGTTATTAAGCTCTAATACTTGAGACGTGGTATTATTTAAGGTTCTTGGGGTTGCGCTATAGCAGCCTAAAATAGTCAGTTTCATATCACAAAAGTGGCTTGTAATTTAATGAATCTGAAACTGTGAATTTGCTCTTAAAAGTAAAAGCATAAGGTGTTTCTCCGTGCTTATTTAAATAATCTAATCTGTCTTTAGCATCTTGAAACGTTGGTTCATACCCTTTTGGCACATACCAAAATGCCATGTGCTTCATTTTCATTTTACCAAACCATTCTTTTTTACGCTTAAAGATTTCTATATGTGCTGAATTATAGGTGTAATCAAATAATGCCTTAGAGTTTTTCCAAACAGACATATTAATAAGTAATGTATCATCTTGGAATACTGTAGCTCCAAGGTCTTTATCTTCATCTTTTAAACGCCATACAAACCCTTCGCTTTTATCAGCTAAAGCATTAATCCTATCTAAATTATTCACAAAATCCTGCATAATGGGATCATCCATAGGAGCCAATCTTTTTGCAATATTTACTTGTGCTAAATATAATTCGTTCATATTAAAACCCTAAGTCACGTTCCATTTCTTCCATCTCAATAATATCGTAAGCCTCTTGAATGGTTGGTACTACTATAATTTCATCTGGAAGATCATCTAAATTAACATTATCTGAAACAATAATGAAAGACTGTTTAGATGCACGATGCATGTTTGATATTTCTAAAAATTCAACAATATCTTGTAGTGTTAGTTTATTTAAAGTCGTTAAAACAACAATAATATTATTGTTTTTAAATTTCGGATATAAAGCCTGTAGTTTTTTAACTAATTCTATAACCGTGGCTTTTTCTTGTGTGATTATAGAAGTGTTTCCATTTTGGTCTAAAATCATAATCTACTGTTTTATTTTGGATGCTAGTAAATAAATAGCTGCCATTCTAATAGCGACACCGTTTTGAACTTGTTCTAAGATAATTGATTGTTTTGAATCGGCAACATCACTGGTAATTTCCACACCTCTATTAATAGGTCCCGGATGCATGATCGTTATTTCTTTGTCTAATGAATCTAGTAATTCTTTATTAACACCAAACTGCTGTGTATATTCTCTGGTAGATGGAAAATAGCTAATGTTCATACGTTCATTTTGCACACGTAACATATTTGCTACATCGCACCAGTTCAAAGCTTTACGTAAGTTTGTTTCAACTTTCACTCCAAGATCACCAATATGCTTTGGCAATAAGGTTTTTGGTCCGCAAACCATAACTTGTGCACCTTGAAGTTGTAATGCAAATATATTTGAAAGTGCTACGCGACTATGAAGAATATCTCCCACAATGACAACCTTTTTACCGCTCACATCTCCTAGTTTCTCTCTTATAGAATACGAATCTAAAAGGGCTTGTGTTGGATGCTCATGAGCGCCATCTCCTGCATTTATAATACTGGCATTAATATGTTTCGACAAAAATACACCTGCCCCTGGATTTGGGTGTCTCATAACAACCATATCTACTTTCATAGATAGGATATTATTAACTGTATCAATTAAGGTCTCCCCTTTTTTTACAGATGACTGCCCTGACGAAAAATTAATAACATCTGCAGAGAGTCTTTTTTCGGCTAATTCGAACGATAATTTTGTGCGTGTTGAATTCTCGAAGAAAAGGTTTGCTATGGTAATATCTCTAAGCGAAGGTACTTTTTTAATGGGTCTATTGATCACTTCTTTAAAATGATCGGCAGTTTCAAAAATAAGTTGGATATCTTGTTCTTTAAGATATTTAATCCCTAATAAGTGATTGACACTTAATTCGCTCATGTTTTTTTAATATTCGATTAGCAATTTTTAGTTGCTTTTTGTTTCTATTTAGGTCTCGACTGCGCTCGACCTGACAATATACTCCTAGCCTAGCTCCTAACTAAATCATTATTTTTCAATTAAATAAACGGAATCTTCATTATCATGTTCCTTCCAGTTTACTTTTACTTTTTCGTTATTTATAACATCTACTTGTCTACCTCTATAATCTGGCTGTATGGGTAAATGCCTACTAAAGCGCCTGTCTATAAGCGTTAATAATTCTATCTCATTCGGCCTTCCAAAAGATTGAATAGCTGTTAAAGCTGCTCTAATGCTACGGCCAGTATATAAAACATCATCAATAAAGACAATATTCTTATCTTCTACTAAAAAATTAAGTTTAGTAGTATTGGCTTCTAGTGTCTTATCTCCTCTACGAAAATCATCTCTGTAAAATGTAATATCAAGATGTCCTAGTTGAATGTTTTTAACCTTGTAATCTTCTTCTAATATTTTAGCTAGTCTATCTGCTAGAAATACACCACGTGGTTGTAATCCAATTAAAACGGTATTAGAAAAGTCATTGTGATTTTCAATAAGTTGACAAGCCAATCGATGAAGAATGATGTTTACCTCTTTTGCGTTAAGTAAAACTTTTTGACTCATATTTACTATCCAAACGTGTTTGGAGTACAAAGATAATGCAAAATTTTAGAAGTAGAAACATAAATAAAGTAACACTTCTGTAATAAATAATATGCTAAATAAAAAAGCCTCCAATCCTGATAGTTATCAGGATATGAAGGCTTTGTTTACCTATAATGATTTGGAAAAAATTATCCTTTTCCGTCCATTTTATCTTTAAGAGCTTGTAAAGCATCATTGGCATCACCTAAAGTTGGTTTTGCTTCTGCTGCTGCGCTAGCCGCTTTTTTAGCTGCTGCTTTAACGTTTTTAATCTCTTCAGCTTTAAATATTGCTGTATGAGATGCTACTACACGTTTAAACTCTTTATTAAATTCAATGATTTTGAATTCTGCTTCTTCACCTTTCTTAAGTTTGTTTCCGTCTTCTTTTTCAAGATGACGAGAAGGCACAAATGCAACGATGTCCTCGTTAAACTGAACGGTAGCTCCTTTGTCAACAATTTCAGCGATAGCCGCTTTATGAACAGTTTCTAAAGCGAATTCTGTTTCATATTTGTCCCAAGGGTTTTCAGTTGTTTGTTTATGACCTAAACTTAATTTACGGCCTTCTACATCTAATTCTAATACAATAACGTCTAACTTATCTCCTACTGCACAGAATTCCGATGGATGCTTAATTTTCTTAGTCCAAGATAAATCTGAGATATAAATTAATCCGTCAATACCTTCTTCTAGTTCAACAAAAACACCAAAGTTTGTGAAGTTACGTACAATACCTGTGTGCTTAGATGCTAACGGGTATTTACCTGTAATATCAGTCCATGGATCTGGAGTTAATTGCTTAATACCAAGCGACATTTTACGATCTTCTCTATCAAGTGTTAAGATAACTGCTTCAACTTCATCTCCAACAGAAACGAAATCTTGAGCCGAACGTAAATGTGTAGACCATGACATTTCTGATACGTGAATTAATCCTTCTACACCATCTGCTACTTCTATAAATGCACCGTAATCTGCAATAACAACTACTTTTCCTTTTACTTTATCTCCTACTTTCACCTCTTCTGCAAGAGCTTCCCATGGATGTTTGCTTAATTGTTTTAATCCTAATTGGATTCTTGATTTGTTCTCATCAAAATCAAGGATTACAACATTAAGTTTTTGATCTAATTCTACAATCTCGTTTGGATGATTGATACGAGACCAAGATAAATCTGTAATATGAACTAATCCGTCAACACCACCAAGATCAATAAAGACACCGTAAGAAGTAATATTCTTAACAACACCTTCTAATACTTGACCTTTTTCTAATTGACCAATAATTTCTTTTTTCTGTATTTCAATATCAGCTTCAATAAGTGCTTTATGAGATACAACTACGTTTTTGAATTCGTGGTTGATTTTAACAACTTTAAATTCCATAGTTTTATTTACATACTGATCGTAATCTCTAATTGGTTTTACATCAATTTGAGAACCTGGTAAGAATGCTTCAATTCCGAAAACATCTACAATCATACCTCCTTTAGTTCTGCATTTAACAAAACCGTTAACAATTTCACCAGAATCATGAGCTGCGTTAACACGATCCCATGCTTTAATAACACGTGCTTTTCTGTGAGATAATACTAATTGTCCAGTTGCATCTTCACGAACATCAATTAATACTTCTACTTTATCACCAACTGCTAAGCTAGGATTGTAACGAAACTCGTTTAAAGAGATAACACCTTCAGATTTTGCATTGATATCAATAATAGCATCTCTATCTGAAATGTGAACTACTGTACCTTCTACAACTTCGTCATTAAGTGTGTCAACGAAATTTTCTGCTACTAATTTTTCAAATTCTTTAAGTTGCTTATCATCAACTTCATCAATACCTTCTTGGTAATTGTGCCAATTGAACTCTTTTAAGAATTTTTCTGGATTTGCTTTAGCTTCAGATATTACTGGAGCTTCTGCTTCTGGAGCTTCTGTTGTTTCAACTTCAGCTTTTTTTGCTTTTTCAGCCATTTAAAAAGAATATGTAATATAATTTAGAATTTCTGCTTTTTATCTACGCAGAAAAATGTAATTACATTACTGTTTGTATTCTGTATGTTTTGGAAGATTTATGCGATTAACACACAGAAGTGTTATAAATATATTTTGTTTTTACCCCTTTATCTTTCCAATGATTCGCTAAAAGGAGTGCAAAAATACATATTTTCAATTGATTAACATAATTTAAGCACATTATTTTTAAGCATAATTTTTAGAGTCAAATTTTGAGTTTTTATTAGAAAAAAGTTACAATAATAATGTGACCTTTTAGTTTTTTACGTGTCTGAATTAATGTAAACAAAAGTCAAAACCTTAATTAACATTACAGATAATAAATTTATTATCTTGTAAACTTAAACTTAAAATTACAACTATGGCATTAAAAGCAAAATACCAACCTGTATTAGACTTAGGAGAATCATTAAGCATTCAAAACGGTAACATTACAGAAGAAAACGGCGTTTTAAAAGTAAAAGGAACTGCAAACACTCAATATGAAAAAAATATTCTTTGGGATAAAATCAAAGAAATTGGAGGAGACAATCCTTCTGACATTATAGCTAATATAACTGTAGCTGATGAAAGCGTTTACCACAGGCATACTGTTAAAAGTGGTGAAACTCTGGGAAAAATCGCAAAACACTACTATGGTGATGCTATGAAATATAAAGAAGTTTTTGCTGCAAATACTGATATTTTAAAGAACCCCGATTTAATACATCCGGATCAGGAATTAATTATTCCTAATTTATAATTTGGGAATTGATTTAATAAAAAGTCAAGGTTGGAGGAGAGATTTTCCAACCTTGACTTTTTAACCTTAAAATTTTATTTTTCCGACTTCAAGCTCATCTTCTTCTTTATCTAATCTTAAAATTTTTACTTTTTTAGTTTCATTTTTACTTCCATAATTTGTGAACATAGTGACCTTTAATGTAGTTGGTCCTGAAATTTTTTGAACTTCATCCCCATAATAATCTATTAATATATTATAATCTCCTTTAAATGCTTTCTTTATCATAAATTCTTCGGGACCATAACCTTCTGTCATATCTTCAGATAATCTTCCTCCATTTTTAGAATTTTTATTACTATATAAGATTTTTTCTGCGTTCGGGTTTTCAACCCAAAGATCTAAATCTGTATTGTTATGATTCCAATCTATCACAACTCTAACATCAACTTTTAAATCTTTAATTAATCGTTTTTGATTATAGTCTAACTTTATTTTTCTACCATACTTTGTTACCATATGGCAAGCTTCTACATAAGCTATTTGCTCAATTCCATAAAAGCGTTCGTCTTCATCTTTTTCAAGTAACTCTCCATCAATAATTTTATATAATAGATCAAAAGCTTTTTGATATTCTCTTATGTTTTCATAAGCCAAAGCTAAATCTCTATAAGACTGTGGTTCTTCTGGTCTTAATTTTAAAATCTCTTTATATACATGAACTGTTAAATGATTCTTTTCTAAGCTTTCTAACTTATAAGCTAAGGCTCTCATAAGTTCATGATTATCTATATCAATTTCAATAAGGTTAGTAATAATTTGAACTGCTAATTCATATTCATTAATTGATTCAAAAAACTCAGCAATATCAATGAAAAAAGTTGGTGTATTTCTGTACTTTTTTCTTAGCTCTAGATATTTTTTATAAGCTTCATTTTTAGTGCGAATTTTTGATAGTTTTTGTATATATGAAGCATTTGGGGTCCACGTTTTAAATTGTATTTCTTCATTTATTTTTTTGTTCAATTCTGCGATTCTATCAAAATTTGTTTCAATTCCACTTTTAGTGGTTATAATAATTACCCCACTACTACCCCTACTACCATAAATCGCACTTGCTGTATTATTTTCTAACACTTCAATACTACTTATATCATTCGGTAAAATCTCACGATAACCTTCTTCTGTATATGGTACCCCGTCAATTACATACAGCGGAGCATTCCCATCAGAAACTAAGTTCTGACCACGAATTTCAACAGACACACTGCTCCCTGGCTCACCAGTACTTTGCTTTATATCAACACCTGAAACCTTTCCTTGAAGTACATTTGCTAGTGAATTATCTGAACTAGATTCGCTACTTATAGATGTTACAACACTCACACATCCAGTTATCGAACTCTTTTTTTGAACGCCATACCCAACTACTATAACTTCGTCTAACATTGAGACATCTTCATCTAATGAAACATTAACAACGCTCTCACTATTTAACTCAACTTCTTTAGAAATAAAGCCTATATAGGAAAACACTAAAACATCTCCCGCATCCACATTTATAGCATAATTACCATCAAAATCTGTAACAGTTCCTTTTGATTTATTTTTAACATATACATTTGCTCCTGTCAAAGGAAGACCTTTACTATCCCTAATAACACCTTGAACAAAATGTTTTGTCGTATCGACCCTTACCAGACTATTAGCAGCAAGATTATTTTGATTTTGAGAAGTTATTCTCACTTGATTAGATAGAGGATTACTATTTGTATTGCTTTCTTGATTCTTAATTGTATCTGTTCTATTATTAGATGGAATATTCTCTTTTTTAACTATCTTTTTTTCTTTTTTTAGTTTTGAGAAATCCTTATTGTACCATTTCATTAACTCTACATAATCCTCATCTAGCTCTTCTTTCCTATAGTTTAAATCTTCTTGTCTCTCTTCTTCATTTGCTTTTGAAAGCTGCAAACGTTTTTTATATTCTTCTTTTAATTCTTTAGGTGGTTCGATTTTATATCTAACATAATCTTCAATTCTATCAAGAATAATCATAGATGTATAATTAGTTATTAAATTGTGCTTTTTAGCTAATGTTATTATTTTCTCTTTAAGTTTTTTAGTGTTTAAATACTCTAATTTTTGCTTTGCCCATAACCTTTTTACAATTGGACTGTGACCTGCTCTATTCAAATTAATTTTAAATCTATCCGTTATTTCATTGTTATAACCAAACAATAATTCAATTTCTGTAGCTTCTTTAAATCTACCTGACAATGAAAAATCTTGTGTAACATTTGTGTTTTTTATTGGATACATTTCAAAAACATTATCATTTATTGTTGTTCCAAGAAATTGGTATGTTTCATTTGTCAACAGTTTGAATGAAGCATCAATTGATTTTATTGAAAGATTTATATAGTTGCCTGACGACTGAGTTGCTATTTGTTGAAGTTTATCATGATTTGCAGAAGTAACCGCATTTATAGTATAAATTGGAGACTTTACTTTATTTAATTCACCCAAATTATCCATGCCATCTGTAAATAATAAATATTCATCTGCTTTATACTTATTTAAATCAACGAAAGAAGTACCACCATCATAATTAATGTTTTTAATTTCATTTTTAAGTCGCTGCCAATTACCACTCTTTATTTCAAAATACTTAGATCTATTGACTCTATTATTAAAAGACACAAACTCTATTTTAACATTACCTAAATGTTTAATGTATAAGCTTAAAAGCTCTAACTCCTTATCTAAGTTTCTATGCTCCATAGAATAAGACATATCCCACAACAAAGTGATTGATTTTGGCTTTCTTTTAAGTCTTGGCTTAGGGTCAAACACTTTATATAGGTTAAAATAATCATTGTAGACTGTTATGCTTTCTGAATCTTCTAACTCTAATTCAACTGTAATTGGAGTATTCGGAATATAATTTTCAGCTTCAAAATAAGCTGTTTTAGTATTTTTATTATCATCTAAAAATTTAAACCCTGGATAATTATTCGTGTCTACGATTTGTATATTACTCTTATCAAAAGCTTTAATTCCTACTGAAAATTTAGACAAATTATTTTTAAAATTAAGAGGTAACAAATAAACATGTAATTTATTATTCGCAAAAAGCACTTGCTCATATGTTATTTCAATTTCCTTAAATCCATTGGCTGGAATGGGATATACTCTTGCTTTGTAATTATTACCTTTAGTCTTTTCCAGCAATCCCGGGTCTATAATTTGCCTCACAGTACTTTCATAAGCAACACGCCCTAATTCCTTTTCTACAATTACGGCGTGTCTCAATTTACCATTAACATCCATAGCAAAATCGATAACCGATTGTCCTTGACCTAATGGAAATGATAATTCACCTTCTAAAACTCGTTCTGTCGAATTATAAAATTTCATATTATAGGTGGTAGTTGCAATGTTACCGATAATATTTGTTTTAATATGCAATTCTGTAAGTTTGAGTGATGTAGAATCCTTGAGTATAACTTCTGGAATTTCTTGAGCTTGAATTTGCATTGAAACTGTCAATGCAATAAAGAATATTAGTAGTGATTTCATTATGGCTGATTTTAAAGTTCAACATAAAACTAACCCTCCTTCTTTTCTTATAAAACCAATAATGAGTGAAGTGCCCTTTTGAATGAGTAAGGCATAAAAAAAGGGCAAACTTTCGTTTACCCTTTTTAAGTATTATCTTTTATCCTATTTAATCTCCAAACTATAAGGAAATAATAATTGGATACCTTTTTTCTTAGACATTGATTTAATTTCTTTTAAAACTTTGTAACTCTCCTCCCCTAACTCTTCTTTTAAAATAGCCTCTTTGGCTTTTACTATTCCTAAGGCACTTAACATTTCATCCAAATCTTTTTCATAAATAGGAAATTCTTCTATCTTATAATCTTCAATTTCTGCTGCTTCAGAAGCTCTTTGCAATGCCAAATCTAATCCACCTAATTCATCAACCAATCCGTTGCTTAAAGCATCTATACCCGTCCAAACACGTCCTTGAGCAATGGCTTTTACATCATCTTGTTCCATATTACGACCAACTGCTACACGGTTTGTAAACAGTTCATATATATTAACAATTTCTTCTTTTATAAAAGCACGTTGCTCATCATTAAAAGTCTCAAAAAAGCTATACGTTACCGCGTTTTTGTTAGTTATAACCTGTTCGGCATTGATTCCCATATTACTCATTAATTGTTCTCCGTTAGGCAAAATTCCAAACACACCAATACTCCCGGTAATGGTTGTTGGTTCGGCAATGATTTTATCGGCATTACATGCTATATAATAACCGCCGGATGCTGCCATATCTCCCATCGAAACTATAACAGGTTTTACTTTTTTCGTTAGTTCTATTTCCCTCCAAATCAATTCACTTGCCAAAGCACTTCCTCCCGGGGAGTTTATACGTAAAACTATAGCTTTTATCCTATCATCCTCCCTAGCTTCTTTCAAAGAAGCGTTCATGATACCATTTCCAACAGTTTCTTCATCACCTTCACCATAAATAATATCGCCTTCAGCATAAATGACAGCTATTTTGTTTTTACTCTTATTGGATCTTAATTTATCGGCAGCATACATTGAATAATCTGCAATAACAATGGTCTCTAAATCATCATCAGGTTCGACACCCGCAGCCTGCTTAAGCTCTTTTATATATTCATCATGATATACTATTTTATCTATAAGTTGAGATGTTTTAGCTAAATCGGCATTTCTTCCCAATAAACTATCTGCAATAGTACTTAAGCGCTCTGGAGCGATGTTCCTACTTTTCGAAATATCTTGTTTTATCTCATTCCATAGGCTATTTAAATAAACAGAAATTTGCTCTCTATTTTCATCACTCATCTCATTTGTCAAAAATGGTTCTACAGCACTTTTGTATTTTCCAAACCGTACTACTTCCATTTTAAAACCAGATTTTTTTTGAAAATCCTTAAAATATAAACGTTCTGAATATAATCCTTTAAACTCCATCATACCAACCGGATTCATATAAATAGTATCTGCAACAGAACTTAAATAATAATCTTTCTGCGTATAAATATCTGCGTAGGCAACTATGAATTTTCCGGATTCTTTAAATTTTAATAATGCATTTCTTAAAGCTTTCGTTTGAGAAATACCAGCATTAATAAAATTATTGTCTATTGAAATTCCTTTAATGTTATCATCACTTGCCGCATAATGTATGGCATCAATAATATTAAATAAACCGTTTTTTTCATCTTCATTTAGAAATGGGTATTCTTTAAACTCTGTTCTATCTGCATAATCTTTTATAGGAAAATCTAATGCTAATTCTAAAACAGAATTGGATTTTACCTGAAAACCATCATCTGATGACATTTCAACGATAAGACCAATAACAAATAACCCTACAAAACAGATAACAAAAAATACAATAATACCTGTTACTGTTGATAAAACGCGTCTAATAAAATTCATAATTTTTATTTTCTATATGTATTAAAAAGATGACAAAGTTACGACTTAAGCTAACAAATCTAATAACTCCAATGTTTTTTTACGCTGAACCTTGCCTGAAGGCGTTTCTATAAATCGTTTAACCGTATAAATCTTTTTTGGTTTTTCAAGCTTGTTCAATCCTAAAAAAATGGACTTATCAGGTTTTTTAGAATCACTTTCCAGAACTAAAACCAGCTGTTCACCTAAAGTTTCATGAGGGATAGAGCTAATAAAAAAGCGTTCTTTTATTTTATCTTGAAGCTTAACTTCTATGGCTTCTGGGAATATTTTAAGGCCACCGGAGTTTATAACATTATCGTAACGTCCTAACCACTCAAACTCGCTTTTGGAAATGCATTTAACAATATCATTTGTTATAATTTTATCTTTTGAAAGTTTTGGTGCATCGATTATCAAGCAATCTCTTTCATCTTGCGAAATGGATATATTTGGTAACGTTTGGAAATAAGATGTTTCGACAAGCTCAGCATCACACCCTTTTTCTTTATTAAATTTATTAATCTTTTTAACTGCGATATGAGTCACTGTCTCTGTCATACCATAAGTTTCATAAACATTTGAATTGAGATTTTGAATCATTTTTTTTAATGTGTTTGAAACAGCAGCGCCTCCTACTATAATCGTTTTAATATGATGACAGGTATCCAATGAATTTTGAAGCTGTAATGGAATCATAGCACAAAAATCGTAATGAATATCTATATTAAAATTTGGTTGTGAGGTCGGCGTTACCAAATCCAGTTCTAGCCCTAAAATGATAGCTCTAACAAGCATCATTTTACCTGCAATAAAATTTGAAGGTAAACAATGTAGTGCTTTATCTCCGGGGTTTAAATTGAAAAAATCGCCTGTTGCTATAGCAGAGTTTACCATAGCTTGTTTATTAACAGACATAGACTTGGGCTTCCCTGTAGATCCGGATGTGTTAATAACTATATAATCGTTATTATCGAGCCAATCAAGTAAAAATTCTCCAATTAGCACTTCATACGGAGCCCCTTCTTTTACAAAACTATAAGCCACTTCCATGAGACCCTCATAAGTATAATGAATCCCATTTAACTTAAATCTTATATGAACTTTATTATATTTAGGCGTCACGTCCTATGTCTTCTATGATTTTATAATCTTCTTTTGGTGGTTCTATAACATTTCCAAAAAGTTTATCTTTCCAATTGGTCCAATTATATTTTTTTGAAAGAATAAAAAGCAATATAGGAAAAACTACAAATACTGGAACAAATATTTCCGTAAGTCCCATAGTTTCCGGGTCTGATACATCTTTTAAAATAGAATGTGTTTGAAAAGCAGTCCAATCTGCAGTTACCAGAAGCGCAGTAAACAAATTATTTGCAGCATGAAACCCTAATGATAGCTCCATACCTTCATCCATAAGTGTCATAATTCCTAGCATCAATCCCGTACCTATATAATAAACCATAATAACATATCCGAGTTTTTCAACTTCTGGATTTGCTATGTGAAGTAAGCCAAAAACCAAAGACGTAATAACTAATGGCACCCATTTATTTTTTGCAATAACACCAATGCCTTGCATTAAATAGCCTCTAAACAAATACTCTTCAAAACTTGTTTGTAGTGGTATTAATATGATGGCTATAACACTAAGTATTAAAAATGGTACTAGTTTAAAATTAAACACATAATCTTCTGGTGTGATGAAATAATCGATCAAGACAAAACTACTTGATACTATTCCCCAAAGAAAGAAAATAAACCAAAACCGTTTCCAATCTATTTTTTTTCGAGTTGTAGTTAAATATATTAATGGCAGTTTATGTAAATATTTAATGGCTATCAGTAAAAACAATAACCCACCAGCAAAAGGTAACAATACGAATACTAAATTTAAATTAGGTTCGAATAATGTCATGATATAGTTTGCATCACTCATTTGTGATTGATCTATATTACCTTTAAATGTTTCTATTCCTATAGCTATTAAATGTGGTGCGGAAAAAACAAAAACACCCATGATTGCAATTATTACTCCTATTATATACTGCCACCAATCATGTAGCCCTTTATAAGCTTGGGTTATATACATACTTTATATATTTATGTTCCAATTTATATTATTATTATACTGTAATGTACCATTTTTAACTTGCAATGGTGAATCAAAATTATTAGTGAATAATCCGCCGGTTCCCAAACCTTGTGGTAAATCACTTTGTTTACAATACGTATATTGAGCTATTGCGTTTAGTCCGATATTACTTTCTAAAGCACTGGTCATCCACCACCCTATCTCGTTATTCTCTGCTATATTTATCCACGTATCACTTTCTCTAAATCCTCCCACTAAACTTGGTTTTAAAATAATATACTGTGGCTTTATAGTTTGTAGCAATTCTTGTTTATCTGTTACAGGAAACACACCTATTAATTCTTCATCTAAAGCAATAGCCAATGGTGTATCCTCACATAATTGAGCCATCTCTTGTATTTGCCCCTGCCTTATGGGTTGTTCTATAGAATGTAAATCGAAGTCTGACAATACTTTTAGCTTTTCTAATGCCTCTAAAGGTAAAAAAGCACCATTAGCATCTACTCGTAATTCAATATCTTTAGAGGTATATTCTTTTCTAATGGATTTTATAAGATTTATTTCTGTTTTAAAATCAATTGCTCCAATCTTCATTTTAATACATGCGAAACCCGCTTCTATCTTTTGTTTTATTTGCTGTTTCATAAAGGCTTCTGTTCCCATCCAGATTAGACCGTTTATTGGGATGCTATCTTTACCCTGCGTGAATTTTGATGGAAACAGCCCAAATTGGTCTTGGCTTTCTAAAGATTTATAAGCCATTTCTAAACCAAATTGTATACTCGGAAATTCAATTAATTCAGATAATAAATCATCTAAACCATTATTGATGTTTTTACAAAGCCATTGTAGTTTTTCTTCATAATCTGGTCTGTCATCTGCAGAAAGGCCTCTAAATAAGCCACATTCACCTACACCTTGCTTATCTTTAGTTTTTAAAATAAGAAACCATGTTTCTTTGGTCTTTAAGACACCTCGTGATGTCCCACTAGCCTGCTTAAAATTTAGAACGTACTTTTTATACGATGCATCTACCATTTATAATTCGATAAAATCGCCGATTTCCAAAAGCATTAAATCTTTTTCTTTTTCGAAAAATTTTCGTTTTGCAGCCTCGTGATCAATTTCAATATAACCAAAGGTGTCAAAGTGATAGCCTAAGACTTTATCGCACGCAACAAAATCACTTGCTAAAATAGCATCATCGATTCCCATAGTAAAATTATCGCCAATGGGTAAAACAGCTAAGTCTAACTTTGTTTGAAGTGGAATAAGTTTCATATCGAAAGTTAAGGCTGTATCCCCAGCTATATAAATATTTTTATGTTCACCTTCAATTACAAAACCTCCCGGTTGACCTCCATAGCTTCCATCTGGAAAGGATGATGTATGAATCGCATTAACATACTTAACCGTACCAAAATCAAAACGCCATGCTCCCCCATGATTCATAGGGTGACCTTCTATGTCTAATTTTTCATAATGTGAAATAATCTCAAAATTAGAAACAACTACAGCACCTGTTCTTTTTGCTATGGCTTCAACATCTAAAACATGATCTTGGTGTGCATGTGTTACTAAAATATAATCGGCTTTTAAGTCATTTATATTTATATGTGATGCTTTGGGGTTTCCTGAAATGAATGGGTCTACAAGTATATTCACATCGTTTACTTGTATGCCTAAACTAGCGTGACCGTAAAAAGTGATCTTCATTATTTTGTGATATTAAATTTAGCAAAAGTAAAATACAAAAAAACTATAACAAATGTCCTATTCCCATAAGAACAGCTAATAAAACAGTTGTTAATGCTAACTTTTTTAATTCTGGATCTAATAATTTAGGGTCTGTATTTTTTCTTACCTTTTTAATATGAATCAGTAAAGGAATATAAGCGACAATAAAAATTAAATTATACGGTGATGTATAATATAATATCCCGAATAAAGCGGATAATACAATAGCCAATCCAATTAACGTATAGTGGTATATTTTAACATTTTTAATTCCAATCTTAACTGCTAAAGTTATTTTATTTGATTTTTCATCAGATACTAAGTCTCGCATGTTATTAAGATTAAGAACTCCTGTACTCAATAATCCAATGGTGCAAGCTGGAAATAAAACTACATGATCTATCGTTTTTGCATACAATACATAGCAGCCAATAACGCTAACCAATCCAAAAAAGACAAATACAAAAGCATCTCCCAAACCTCTGTAACCATAGGCATTGCTTCCTACGGTGTATTTTATAGCTCCAACCACTGATGCTATACCAAGCAAAAAAAACAAAACAGTGAGAAAAAAATGCTTAACTCCAAATGCAGTAAAAATGAGTAAAAAGGCTAATCCAATAGAAATTAACACATTAATTTTTATAGCTTGCAACATCTCTTCAGGTGATATTTTACCAGATTGTATGGCACGTTCGGGGCCAATTCTATCATTATTATCGGTCCCTTTAACGCCGTCTCCATAATCGTTAGCCAGATTAGATAGTATTTGAAAACTTAAAGTAGTAAAAATAGCAAGGACACCTATTTTCCATTCAAAATAGCCATTGTATTCTGCTATACACGATGCTAAAATAATCCCAGAGATTGATAGCGGCAATGTTCGTAAACGCATTGAAGCGACCCAGAGAGAGACTTTATTCATTTATGGAATCCATTTTTTAGTAAAATTAGGTTTGCGCTTTTCGAGAAATGCATTTCTACCTTCTATAGCTTCATCTGTCATGTAGGCTAAACGAGTGGCTTCTCCTGCAAATACTTGCTGACCAACCATACCATCATCTGTTAAATTCATTGCGAATTTAAGCATTTTTATGGACGTAGGTGATTTCTCTAATATTTCTTGTGCCCATTCATAAGCGGTGGCCTCTAATTCCTCGTGAGGTATAACAGCATTTACCATGCCCATCTCATAAGCTTCTTGTGCAGAATAGTTTCTTCCTAAGAAAAATATTTCACGTGCTTTTTTCTGTCCTACCATTTTTGCTAAATAAGCAGAACCATATCCGCCATCAAAACTAGTAACATCGGCATCCGTTTGTTTAAAAATAGCGTGTTCTTTACTTGCCAACGTTAAATCACAAACGACATGTAAACTATGTCCACCACCTACTGCCCAACCAGGTACTACAGCTATAACTGCTTTTGGCATAAACCGAATTAAACGCTGAACTTCTAAAATGTTCAAACGGTGATAACCATCTTCACCTACATATCCTTGATGTCCTCTTGCTTTTTGATCGCCTCCACTACAAAAAGAATATACCCCATCTTTGGTTGATGGGCCTTCTGCAGATAATAGTACAACACCAATATTAACATCTTCATTGGCGTCGTAAAAAGCATCATATAATTCGCTGGTTGTTTTTGGTCTAAAAGCATTACGAACGTCTGGCCTATTAAAAGCTATACGCGCAACACCATTAAGCTTTTTATAAGTAATATCTTCGTATTCCTTAGCGGTTACCCAATTATCTTGGTTCATTTTCATTATTTTAGTCAAAAATAAATTTTATTTCATTAAATCACTTACTTCATCATAAAAAATAACTTTTTTAACTTCTCAAGACTGCAAATAAGGCAAGGGCTATTTACACGAATAAAACCAGTATTATTTTTACAATGTTAAATAAAAATATACTCCTAAAAAAAACTCTTAAATTTTTAATAAAGACATAAATATACATGCAAAATATTGTCAATATATTAAAAATTGAAATAAGTACTTATACTTATTGCATGTAGTCTTTTATTTCGTATTTTTGTCTAGAAATTTAATTTAATCGGTTATATTTGTTTTTTATCGATTAAAATGATATTTTCGCCGATATCTAAACCCCAAAAGTTATGTTACTAACAATTACTTTATCCCTCACAGTACTTGTAATAATTAATCTTTTATTACTAAAATTTAGTTCTAATAAAATAGATAGAACTACGAAGCCAGGCAAAAAACCAGTGGTACTCACCCCTCGTGTTACCATCGAACAGGAGCCTGAGAGACTTGCTCCAACAGGAAGTTAGTCTTACTAAAATGTTTGTTGCCAAACCAATAGCCTCTATTAGCGCTTAATGGTGAAGGATGCCCGGAAGTTAGCACATTATGCTTATTCGCGTTTATCAACTTAATTTTTTGCTTAGCATACCCGCCCCAGAGTAAAAACACAATATTTTCTTTGTTGTCACTTATAGTTTTTATAGTAGCATCAGTAAACATTTCCCAACCTTTTTTTTGGTGGCTCCCCGCTTGATGTGCTCTCACGGTTAATGTCGCATTCAATAATAAAACACCTTGATCTGCCCAACGCATAAGATTGCCGCTTTGGGGATATGCAATTCCTAAGTCTGTTTCTATCTCTTTAAAAATATTAATCAATGAAGGAGGATGAGCCGTTCCATCATTAACAGAAAAACACAATCCGTTAGCTTGTCCGAAACCATGATAGGGGTCTTGACCTATAATAACCACTTTTACATCATCGAAATGACAATGATTAAAAGCATTAAAAATTTGTTTTCCGGGAGGGAAACAAGTATGTGATTTGTATTCTGATCTAACAAAATTTATTAAATCTTTAAAATAAGGTTTACCAAACTCTGTTTCTAAATAAGGTTTCCAGCTTTCGTGAATTTCTACACTCATTTGATTTATGATAATATTTTTACTAACAATTCTTTTAATAAATCTCCCTGAGGTACCGCATTAGCTCCTACTCCTTTACTCTTAACATCAAATGTTCTTAATGTAGAAACTACAGCACTTACTTTTCGCATGGGGTAATGTCTCGCTGCTGCAATATATTCATTTACAAAATAGGGGTTTATTTTTAAAGCAGATGCCACGTTTCGAGGCGACTTATCATTTAATCCATGAAAATGAAGCAATTGTGAAAAGAAATTAAACAATAAAGAAACTGTTACAACCATGGGGTTATCCTTAGGGTTTTCAGCAAAATAATTAACTATTCGATACGCTTTAATCCTATTTTTTTCGCCAATAGCTTTACGCAATTCAAAATTATTATAATCCTTACTTATTCCTATATTATCTTCAATTTGTTCTGGTGATATTTGAGTTCCTTTTGGTAAAATAATCTGAAGCTTTTCCAGCTCATTATTTATTTTGCTTAAATCCGTTCCCAAAAACTCAACCAGCATTTGTGCTGCTTTTGGTGAAATAGAATAGTTTTTAGGCGATAATACACGACGAATCCAATCGGCAACCTGATTTTCGTAAAGTTTTTTGCTTTCGTAAACGATACCTCTTTTTTTTAAGGTTTTATAAAGCGACTTACGTTTATCGATCTTTTTATACTTATAATTTACCACTAAAATAGTTGTAGGTTGTGGATTTTCCGCATAAGATGCCAGTTTTTCAATAGTTCGCGATAAATCTTGGGCTTCTTTAACTATAACAACTTGATATTCTGCCATCATCGGGTAACGTTTCGCATTACTAACAATATCTTCAACTGTTACATCCCTACCATATAAAACCATTTGGTTAAAACCACGTTCTTCTTCTGCTAAAATGGTGTTTTCAATAAAATCGGAGATCTTGTCAATATAATAAGACTCCTCTCCCATTAAAAAGTAAATAGGCTTCAGTTTTTTATTCTTTATATCGGTAACTAATTGCTTGACTTCGTCCAAACTGTACTAAATTTTCAAATTACAAACTCTAAATCCCTTATATAAATTATATTTTATTGGGATTTGACGTTTGAATATTGTGATTTCTCGTTTTGTGACTTAACTTTGAAAAAAATCTGTATGCATTCATGCAAGAGCTTAATTTTCCAAAGTTTTCGTTTCGATTCAAAAGTAGCGAAAATAAAATTTCTATTTTCGATAGTATTCGTAAAAAATTTGTGATTTTACAGCCTGAAGAATGGGTGCGTCAGCACTGTGTTCAATATTTAATACATAACAAAGGGTATCCTAAATCGTTAATTAACGTTGAAAAAGAATTGATTGTTAATTCTTTAAGAAAACGATATGATATTGTAATATACAATTCTAATGGAAGCATTCACCTAATAGTAGAATGTAAGGCGCCTAAAATTGCTATAAATCAAGATACATTCGATCAAATAGCACGCTATAATTTAGAATTAAATGCTACGTATTTAATGGTTACCAACGGATTAAATCATTATTATTGCCAAATGGATTTTGAAAATGAACGCTATAATTTTTTAAAAGAAATCCCTGATTATAGTGGGTAGAGACCAGTGGTCAGTAATCAGTGGTCGGTGGTCAGTAATCAGTATTCAGTGGTCGGTAAATTTATAATTAATAGAAAACAAATATTGGGAATAAACCTTAAACAACATTTTTGAAACTAGCAATTGTCATACTAAATTGGAATGGTAAAAAGTTATTAGAGCAGTTTTTACCATCTGTCATTGAACATTCTGAAGAAGCCACTATATATGTAGCAGATAATGCCTCAACTGATGATTCTGTGTCTTTTGTAAAAATGACTTATCCAACTATAAAAATAATTGAAAACAAAGAAAACGGAGGATACGCAAAAGGATATAATGATGCGCTAAAACATATAGAAGCAGATGTTTTTTGTTTACTTAATAGCGATGTAGAAGTTACTAAAAACTGGCTATCTCCTATTATTGAAACCTTTACTCAAGAAATCAATACTGCCATTATTCAACCCAAACTATTAGACTATAAAAAGAAAGATCATTTTGAATACGCTGGTGCTGCGGGTGGCTTTGTAGATAAATATGGTTATCCATATTGCAGAGGCCGTATTTTTAATACTATAGAAAAAGACACAAATCAATACGATGACACCTCTGAAATATTTTGGGCATCTGGAGCCTGTTTCTTTATTAGAAAAAATGTATTTCGGCAACTTAATGGGTTTGACGAGTATTTTTTTGCCCATATGGAAGAAATAGATTTATGTTGGCGAGCCAAAAATTCGGGATACAACATAAAATATATTGGTCAATCTGAGGTTTATCATGTGGGAGGTGCTACACTCAGTAATACAAATCCTAAAAAGACTTATCTAAATTTTAGAAATAGCTTATTTGCATTAATTAAAAATGCGAAGGGGTTATTACTACCTTTAATAGTCGTTAGATTAATTTTTGATGGTATTGCGGGAATAAAGTTTCTGCTAGAATTAAAGCCAAAGCATACTATGGCAATAGTAAAAGCGCATTTTGGGTTTTACAATAATCTAAGAAGACTATTAAAACAACGAAAATCTACAAAAAATAAAATAAAACATTATCAAAGAACATCCATTGTATTTGATTATTTCGTAAATAAGATTACCATATTCAATGGTTTACAATAATGTTAGTAAAAGTTTTGTTAACATTATTAAAATTAGACGTTTTTTGCATATTTTTGTCCAATCAATATTTTTAAGGAATTATAATCCACAATCCACATTATGAAAAGATTTTTATTACTTAGCTTATCTACAACGCTTCTTTTTAGCTCTTGTATTTCTAAAAAACAATATACAGACCTTGAAGCAAAACAGAAGGAAACTCAAGATTTACTCAACTCAACAACAGTAAAATTAAATACTTGTATCGCAGATAAAGCTTCTGCAACTGCAAGAGCTACTGCTCTAGAAGAGCAAATAGAAGATTTACGTAAAAGTAACGACAATTTACAAGTCCTATCTGCAAAAGGAGCTAGCAATATAGAGAAAACATTAGAAAGTATTAAAGAAAAAGATCTTAAAATCACACGTTTACAAGATGCTATCACTAAGAAAGACAGTGTTACATTAGCGTTAGTTACAAGCTTTAAGCGTGAAGTTGGTATAAACGACCCAGACATAGAAGTCAATGTAGAAAAAGGCGTTGTGTTTATTTCTATAGCCGATAAATTATTATTTAAAAGCGGTAGCTATAATGTAACAAGCAAAGCTAAAGATGTACTTGCTAAAGTAGCTAAAGTAGTAAACAGTAAGCCAGATTTTGAATGTATGGTAGAAGGTCACACAGATAATGTACCTTACAGAAAAGATCCTTTATTAGACAACTGGGATTTAAGTGTTAAGCGTTCTACATCGATTATTAGAGTTCTTGAGACTTTAGATGTAAATCCTGGTCGATTAATTGCTGCTGGACGTAGCTCATATGTACCATTAGTAGATAACGATACTGCTGAAAACAAATCAAAAAATAGACGTACACGTATTGTAGTACTTCCTAAAATCGATCAGTTTTATGACATGATTGAAAAAGAAATGAAAAACTTAGAAGCTGGAGGAAACTAATTCAGTTTTAAAAAATAAAAAATATTTAAAAAGCTCAACTTGTAAAGTTGGGCTTTTTTTTTATGCTAAATTGTTTTAAGAATTGTATTTTTACTTAGCATTCACAGTATGGTCAAGGTATCGTGTTTCTGTATTTAGCTGTGATCGCTAAAAAAAGTCCGTTTTATCATAACTAATACTCCCTTATTTTAATAATTCTTCCTAATTAGACTTCAAATGATCTTTAGCGTAAATAAAATGAAAGTCAATATACTTATAACCCTTTTGTCATTATTCATTATTTCATGTAGTAAAAAAGTAGAAAAGCCTAATATCGTATTTGTTTTTGCCGATCAATGGAGAGCGCAGTCACTAGGATATAGTGGCAACCCAGATGTTATAACTCCTAATATTGATAAACTTGCTTCAGAGGGTGTTTATTTTTCAAACGCCATTTCAACTGCTCCAGTATGCACTCCTTTTAGATCTATGATGTTAACAGGTCAATATGTATTAAAAAATGGTATGTTCATGAATGATGTTTTGCTTGATCCAGACTCCAAGAGTTTTGCAAAATTATTTAGTGAACAAGGATACAATACCGCTTACATTGGAAAATGGCATCTAGATGGTAACAATCGCTCGGCATTCATACCAAAAGAGCGGCGACAAGGCTTCGAATATTGGAAAGCATTAAATTGCTCTCATAGCTACAATAACTCAAATTATTGGAGTAATGATGATAAACTACATCAATGGGAAGGGTATGATGCAGAGCTTCAAACTAAAGACGCCATTGCATATATAGAAGAACAATCAAAAAATAAAAAGCCCTTTTGTTTAATGCTTTCTTGGGGGCCACCGCATGCACCATATCAAACTGCGCCTAAAGAATTCCAGGATTTATACAAAAATACTGATATACAGTTAAGACCAAACGTCCCGGAAGAATTAGCTGAAAAAACAAAAACTCTGCTAAAGGGTTATTATGCACATTGTTCTGCACTTGATAGTTACATTAGTGAATTACAGGATGCTATTAAGTGCAGTAATATTGAAAACAACACTATTTTTGTTTTCACTTCCGATCATGGAGATATGATTAATAGCCATGGGCAAACAAAAAAGCAAAAAATACTTGAAGAATCAACCAAAGTCCCTTTAATTATAAAATATCCAGCATTGCTAGGAAAAAAAGGAAAGAAAAGTGATTTTCTATTTAACACATTGGATATTTTGCCTACTATGTTAGGGATGTCTGGAATAAATGTACCTACTGGTCTAGATGGTGAAGATATAACAGATGTGATTACTGGTAAAAAAGAAGATACTAGAGAAGCTTCACTTGTAAGCTGCATACAGCCCTTTGGACAAGGAAAAAGAAGTAAGGGAGGCAAAGAGTTTAGAGGAGTAATAACTAAAAGATATACTTATGCTAAAGATTTGTCTGGTGATTGGTTGCTTTTTGATAATGCAAAAGACCCTTATCAATTAAATAATCTTACAGGAAACCCTGATTTTAAATCAATTACTAAAAACTTAGAAGGGCTACTCTACGAGGAGCTCAACCGTTTGGACGATAAATTTTTAAAAGGGGCTTTCTATATAGAAAAATGGGGACATACAGTAGATTCAACAGAGACGGTACCCTATACCAATTAAAATTCGATAGGGTTATTGTGGATATGCCAAATTTAGGATATATAATTAACTGAACTAAAAAACGTATCTAAACACAAAGATTAAAAAATCTCTAGACTCCCCTTACCTTCTCTAATAACTACGGGTTCGTTTTCAGACAAATCAATAACCGTAGAAGCTTCATTGTCTCCATAACCGGCATCAATCACCAAATCAACTAAATTATCCCACTTTTCTAAAATTAATTCAGGATCGGTCATGTATTCAACAACTTCGTCATCGTCACGTATGGAGGTAGATATAATTGGGTTTCCCAGTTGTTTAACAATTTCTAAAGCGATGTTGTTACCCGGTACGCGAATACCAACAGTCTTTCTTTTTTTAAACGGATTTGGTAAGGATTTAGAACCGGGAAGAATAAATGTATAAGGCCCGGGAAGTGCGCGCTTCAATATTTTAAAAGTCGATGTATCTATTTGCTTAACATAATCGCTCAGATTACTTAAATCATGACATACAAACGAAAAACTGGATTTTTCAAGTTTGATTCCCTTTATTTTTGCAACACGCTCTAAAGCTTTTAAATTAGTTATATCACAGCCTAAACCATACACCGTATCGGTGGGGTAAATAATAAGTCCTCCTTTTTTTAGAATAGCCACAACCCTTTCAATCTCTCTAGGATTAGGATTTTCTTCATAAATTCTGAAAAACTCTGCCATAATATGTATATTGTTTTTTCGTTTGCAAAATAAATACTATTTTTTTTATGAAACATATAACTTATATATTCTTAGTGATCGCTTTTTGGAGTTGTTCAAATGAAACGGCAGATGATGCTACAACAGAAAATGCTTTAGACGCATCAAAATACTATGAGGCATTAAATGTAACTTATGGGGCTGATGAAGATCAAAAATTCGATTTGTACTTACCAGCCAACAGATCTATGAATACAAAAATCATGGTTTTAGTACATGGTGGTGGGTGGTCTTCTGGTGATAAAAGTGATATGAATTTGATTAAAGGATTAATTCAACAGGATTTTCCCGAAATCGCGATTGTAAACATTAACTATAGATTGGCAGATGAAAACAACCAACCGTATCCAATGCAAATTGATGACATTACATCTATAATAAACTATTTGAAAGACAATGATGAATATTACACTATATCTAACGATTTAGGCTTTATTGGTATAAGCGCCGGTGCACACCTGTCTTTACTTTGGAGTTATGGATTCGATTCTAACAAAAATGTAGATATGGTATGTAGTATTGTTGGACCGACTAATTTTACAGATCCTGCATATTTAAATAACGCTAATCCAGATTTGCAAGAGTTACTGGATTTGTATGGTACAAATCCGGAAATATCGTACTTAGAAGAAACCAGCCCATATCACCGCGCAACAGATTTATCTCCACCAACCATTTTATTTTATGGTGGACAAGACCCTTTAATTCCAACAACACAAGGCACCGATATGCGTGATAAATTAGAGAGTTTAGGCGTAACCCATGAGTTTACATTATATCCAGATGCTGGTCATGGATGGACAGGCTTAGAGTTATTAGATACTTGGACAAAACTTAAAGCTTTTATTGAAATACACTTAAACTAATCAGAGTTTAAAACAAAACCATTTTAAAGGCAAACTCAGGCTAAATTAGCGCATCCCACCACCTGGAGGCCCTCCCATTCTACCGCCTCCTTGACCTCTCATTTGGTTATTTTGGTCGTTCGATTCTTGTTTAGGTTTCAAAGCTTCTTTAACATCTTCTTGGTACTTTAACCATTTTTTATACTGCTTCTCATTAAGTATAGTTTCTAAGCTTTTATTCAACTTACCTTCTTCCTCTTTTACAGCTTCTCTGGCCGGATTTATTTTTTCTTTTGCCAATTCCATAGCCTCTCGCATAGGGTTATTCTCTTCACCCCTATCATCACTACTTCTACTATTCATTTGTTGGTTGCCCCTATTTTGACCACGACTAGCCATAGATGCTTTCATAATGGCATTCACATATACATTTAAAGTATCAAAATTATCTTTATTTAATAGACCTATTTCTTGAACATTTCTATTATAATTTGCGATGGCTTTTCTAACATCAAGAATTAACTCCTCATGCTTCTTTTTAATTTTTAATTTTTTGATAACGATAGCATCATCATAAGTAAAAATACCTGCCATTTTTGAAGCATCAAATTCTTGTACTTCTCTTTGTGGTCTTTCTTGCATTTGACCACCTTGTCCGCCACCCTGACCTCGTTGTCCACCACCGCCACCAGGGGGTTGAGAATAAGTTATACTAAAACTTAAAGTACAGATTAATAATAGAAGCTTTCTCATGTTATATATATTTTTTAGATTATCTATTTGATTTTATATTTAGATGCCTAATTGAATAAAAACTTTCGGACTAAATTCAAATTTTATTTCAAAAAAAATATAAATAACTAATATTGAATGTTTTAAAATGCAATATGGATGTGATTATGATATACTAATACATCGGTTAAAGACAAAATAAAGAATTTCTTGAAACCAACTATCCTCGAGGCAGTCCCGATAGCTATCGGGACATAGAGGTATTTCGCTGGTTTCATTTTGACCTAAAAAGGTCAAAAACCGAAATTCTGTATTTAGATTCCCTCCCGATAGCTCCTAAAATCCGCAAGTGTATGTATATTTTGCCAATTTCCTATATTATAGGACATTTTCCAATCGGGATATTGAGTTTATAAAAAAAAACCATTCGTTTCTTTTATATTTTTAGGCCATGTATTGCCCGATGTTATTAGGCGGCCATTTTTGGGGCAGGTGTTCACACCCCACTTATGCAGGCTAGGCAATCTTCTACCAATACGATCAATTGTTTTTGGGTCGGTCTATAAGGTTTTTCAAGGTACGCCACTGTATAAGCGGAGGCACCATTGACCTGAGTGTCTGACCCACTTGGCAGGAACAGCGATGAAGTGGAAGATGAATTTCTTGATACGGTAAGTAGGCTCGAGGCTTTTGAACCTATTGCTCAACCTTCCCAGAACAATTGTGTAGAGGTTTCTGCACAGAGCGGTAAAGTAGAG
>NZ_JAUOEK010000157.1 GCF_030540835.1 Flavivirga aquimarina
TAAGCGCGAAACCCACCACAAGATGAGATTTCTTTAAAGGGTCGTGGGAGATTACCACGTTGATAGGCTATAGGTGTAAAGGCAGTAATGTCATAGCCGAGTAGTACTAATAACCCATAGGCTTATTGTACGGCCCCCTCTGACTCCTTCAAAGAAGGAGGACATTTACTCGAGAGAGTATGGGGGGGGCGGATGTTTTTTTATAAAGTTCAGGTAATTATTTATTATTGTTTTTATGTAGTTCACCTATATGGTGTTTTTTCAATATGTTAAAATATTTGCAGCAAAGCAGCTGCAGTTATGGAGTTATTAAAAATTAAGTTGTTAAGGTAAAAGACTAATGATTTATGAATATAATAACAAGATAACTTAAGATTTAAGGTGGTTATAGCGATGGGGCTCACCTCTTACCATTCCGAACAGAGAAGTTAAGCCCATTAGCGCCGATGGTACTGCATTTGTGGGAGAGTAGGTCGTTGCCTTTTTTGAATCCCGATTCTTTTTTTAGAATC
>NZ_JAUOEK010000158.1 GCF_030540835.1 Flavivirga aquimarina
TAAGCGCGAAACCCACCACAAGATGAGATTTCTTTAAAGGGTCGTGGGAGATTACCACGTTGATAGGCTATAGGTGTAAAGGCAGTAATGTCATAGCCGAGTAGTACTAATAACCCATAGGCTTATTGTACGGCCCCCTCTAACTCCTTCAAAGAAGGAGGACACCTGCTCGAGAGAGTATGAGGGGGCGGATGTTTTTTTATAAAGTTCACGTAAGTATATTTATTATTGTTTTTTATGTAGTTCACCTATATGGTGTTTTTTCAATATGTTAAGATATTGGCCCCCTCCGGCTCCCCAAAAAGGGGAGGGACATTACCGAGAGGCCAGGCATCTCCCCAAAGGGGAGACCGAGAGGGGCAAAGATTTAAGGTGGTTATAGCGATGGGGCTCACCTCTTACCATTCCGAACAGAGAAGTTAAGCCCATTAGCGCCGATGGTACTGCATTTGTGGGAGAGTAGGTCGTTGCCTTTTTTGAATCCCGATTCTTTTTTTAGAATC
>NZ_JAUOEK010000172.1 GCF_030540835.1 Flavivirga aquimarina
TCATTCCCGTGAAAACGGGAATCTAAATACAGAATTTCGGTTTTTGACCTTTTTAGGTCAAAATGAAACCAGCGAAATACCTCTATGTCCCGATAGCTATCGGGACTGCCTCGAGGATAGTTGGTTTCAAGAAATTCTTTATTTTAGTCGGTATTTTTTTTAATGTCATATTATATCTGACAGATTTTACTACAACCTTAATGCTTTACAGTGGTGTACACATCTTTGTTGAACAAGGTTTGGTGGCATTGTTGAAATAGAACATAATAGACCAACGGAAAAGCAAAAAAACGCTCAAAAGTATATGCTATTGGAAATCTGTTAAAGACACGCTCTAAATTTTCTTTTTTGATTTTTCCACATCCCAACACTGCACTCTTTTATCCCAGTTTTAGTACATGTCTGCACTTTTTATTTTGCAGTTGGATTAAATGGTTTTAATTCTTAAAAAATTAATTATTCAGAATTCAGGTAAAACGCTGAAGGTTTAATGCTCTCTATTCGCAACAGATAATGAACATTGTGAGCCTAAAACCAATTTAATGAAATCCCAAAAAACACATGGTTCTTCCCTATTTAAGCTTTACTCAGCACTTTTTTTTTGAGTGATGGTGGTTGTTTTAATTCTTTGTTGTGTGTAATAATATTTTTTAACAAAAAATACTTCAATTATGAAACAAAAAACCTTTTTTAGAGTATTGTATTTCCTGATGTTGGTACAGGTATGTATAACCGCAGAAGCTCAAAACGGTGACGATCCCGTCAACATACCCGATGTCAATTTTAAAAATGCATTGTTGAATTACAGTACTACGATAGATACAAATGATGATGACGAAATAAGTTATGCTGAAGCCGAAGCTTTTACAGGTACAATAAATGTAAATAATAAAGCTATTGCAGACCTTACCGGTATTGAAGCTTTTGTTAACATTACAACTCTATATTGTTATGATAATGCTTTAACCAGCCTGGATGTATCCAATAACACGGCTTTAACATATCTATCTTGTCGTTCTAATGCTTTAACCAGTCTGGATGTATCCAATAACACGGCTTTAACATCTCTACATTGTTATTCTAATGCTTTAACCAGTCTGGATGTATCCAACAATACCGCTTTAACAAATCTACGTTGTTATTCTAATGCTTTAACCAGTCTGGATGTATCCAACAATACCGCTTTAACATCTCTATATTGTTATTCTAATGATTTAACCAGTCTGGATGTATCCAACAATACGGCTTTAACATATCTACGTTGTGGTTTAAATGCTTTACCCAGTCTGGATGTATCCAACAATACCGCTTTAACATTTCTAAATTGTTATAGTAATAATTTAACCAGTCTGGATGTATCCAACAACACGGCTTTAACAAATCTACATTGTCAGAGTAATGCTTTACCCAGTCTGGATGTATCCAACAATATGGCTTTAACAGATCTACATTGTTATTCTAATAATTTAATCAGTCTGGATATATCCAACAATACGGGTTTAGAATTTCTAAATTGTAGTTTTAATGCTTTAACCAGTCTGGATGTATCCAACAATACCGCTTTAACATTTCTAAATTGTAGTTCTAATGATTTAACACACTTAAATGTTGCTAATGGTAATAATACAGATATTGATACAGATATCACAGGCTTTAGAGCCAGTGACAATCCCAATTTAACCTGTATACAGGTGGACGATGTAGCCTACAGTACCACCAATTGGGCTGATATTGATTCCACTGCCAGTTTTAGTGAGGTACCATGCCCTGTTTATATATCCGATGTCAATTTTAAAG
Source organism: Flavivirga aquimarina (assembly GCF_030540835.1). Lineage (GTDB taxonomy): Bacteria > Bacteroidota > Bacteroidia > Flavobacteriales > Flavobacteriaceae > Flavivirga > Flavivirga aquimarina. The sequence goes on from NZ_JAUOEK010000172.1 coordinate 1,798, forward strand.
ATGCCTTATTAGAGAATACGGCTATAAACACCGATAGTGATACTGATGAAATAAGTTATGCAGAAGCAGAAGCTTTTACAGGCACAATAGATATAAATAATAAAGACATTGAAGACCTTACCGGTATTGAAGCCTTTGTTAATCTATCAGGTTTAGATTGTAGTTATAATACTTTAAACAGTCTGGATGTATCCAATAACACCGCTTTAACAACTTTAGATTGTAGCAACAATAATTTAATACACTTAAATATGGCGAATGGTAATAATACGGCTATTACTAGTTTTATAGCCACTAATAACCCTAATTTAACCTGTATACAAGTAGACGATGTAGCTCATAGTACCGCCAACTGGACTGATGATATAGATAACACTGCCAGTTTTAGTGAGGAATCATGCCTTGTTAATATACCCGATACCTATTTTAAAGATGCCTTATTAGAGGATACGGCTATAAATACTAATATCGATACTGAAATAAGTTATGCCGAAGCCTTAGCTTTTACAGGTACAATGAATGTAAGTGATAAAGGCATAGCAGACCTTACCGGTATTGAAGCTTTTGTTAACATTACATCTCTACGTTGTAGTTCTAATAATTTAACCAACCTGGATGTATCCGATAACATGGTTTTAGAATCTCTATATTGTGATGATAATGCTTTAACCAGCCTGGATGTATCCAACAACACGGCTTTAGAATCTCTAGGTTGTTATTCTAATGAATTAACCAGTCTGGATGTATCCAACAATACTGTTTTAAGAATTCTATATTGTGATACTAATGCTTTAACCAGTCTAGATGTATCCAACAATACGGATTTAGCAAATCTACGTTGTAATTCTAATGCTTTAACCAGTCTGGATGTGTCCAATAATACGGCTTTAACATATCTAGATTGTCGTTCTAATGCTTTAACCAGTCTGGATGTATCCAACAATACGGATTTAGAATCTCTATATTGTTATGCTAATGCTTTAACCAATCTGGATGTATCCAACAATATGGCTTTAACATATCTATCTTGTTATGCTAATGCTTTAACCAGTCTGGATGTATCCAACAATATGGCTTTAACATATCTATATTGCCACTCTAATGCTTTAACGCTCTTAAATGTTGCTAATGGTAATAATACTAACATAGCTAACACACACTTTAGAGCCGATGACAATCCCTATTTAACCTGTATACAAGTAGACGATGCAGCCTACAGTACCACCAATTGGATCAATATGGATAACACTGCCAGTTTTAATACCAATTGTAGTACTCTATCTATTAATGATGAAGTATTTAGTAACTCCATAAGTGTAAATAACCCGGTAACTAGTGTATTAACTATTAATAGTCCTGCTGGTTTTGAGATAAAAGAAGCGACACTTTATACTATTTTAGGTAAACAAGTATTAAGTACTACCAATACAACAGTAAATACCAGTACATTACCCTCTGGACTGTATCTTTTAAAAATTGAAAATACTCAAGGATTAACAGCTACTAAAAAAATTGTTAAGCAATGATACATTTAGGTTTTTATGTTTGTTTATAACAAAACATTGCTAGCTATAAAACTCAAACAGTCGCCATACTGTTTGGGTTATTTGTTCTAAAAGTATCGACAAAAACCATAGTGTTAAAGTCCTTTTTGTGGATTATCAATTTATGCTTTTAAGACAACTTCTTTTTATGGTGCTTTTTAAAACTGACGTTTAAAAAACCGTATTTCTTCATGGTTATTTTATTTAAACCCAATCCAAACTAATTGGCAACAGGACACATCTTTATTATAATTTAGGATGGAATCTATATTTATATAAGCCCATAAAAAGGGCATATGGTCATTTTTGTTGTCCCGATAACTATTAGGATGAGTGTCACAATTTGTTAACTGTTTAACTATTTTTTTAATTTAGATTCAATTTAAAAGATTTCCACGCTTTTTCTATTGAAAAAGCTCGCAATGACGTTTTCATTAATTATTTTTGTCATTCCTGCGTAGGCAGGAATCCACTTTAAAAAATTAAATAATCATTAAAAGATACCTGTTTTCGCAGGTAGTTAATATGGCTCAAAAACCAAGCATACCAAAAGGAACTAGAGATTTTAACCCAGAACAAGTAGCAAAGCGTCATTATATTTTTAATACTGTTCGAAGTGCTTTCGAAACATTTGGATTTCAACCTATTGAAACCCCTAGTTTTGAAAACTCAGGGACCTTAATGGGGAAATATGGCGAAGAAGGAGACCGTTTGATTTTTAAGATTTTGAATTCTGGGGATTATTTATCTAAAGCCAATAGCGAGGCTTATGAGGCTAAAGATTCTAATAAGTTAACTTCAAGTATATCAGAAAAAGCACTTCGCTATGATTTAACAGTGCCTTTTGCACGTTATGTGGTACAACACCAAAATGACATAGAATTCCCTTTTAAACGTTACCAAATACAACCTGTATGGAGAGCAGATAGGCCTCAAAAAGGACGTTTTAGAGAGTTTTATCAATGTGATGCCGATGTGGTTGGGAGTAAGTCACTTTGGCAAGAGGTTGAATTTATTCAGTTATACGATACTGTTTTTTCGGCGTTAAAGTTGGAAGGCGTTACTATAAAGATCAATAATCGTAAAATACTTTCTGGAATCGCTGAAGTTATCGGGGCTTCTGATAAGTTAATAGATTTTACGGTAGCACTCGATAAATTGGATAAAATAGGCGAGGAGAAGGTAAAAGAAGAAATGCGAGGTAAAGGTATTTCGGAAACAGGTATTACAAAGCTACAACCTTTATTTACTTTGTCGGGTTCTTTTGAATCTCAAATAGATAGCTTAAAAAGTATTTTATCATCTTCAGAAGATGGAAAAAAAGGCATTGAAGAGCTATCCTTTATTAATAAAGCAATTTCAGAATTAGGATTATCAACAGCAACACTGCAACTGGATGTAACTCTTGCCCGTGGATTAAACTACTATACGGGAGCTATTTTTGAAGTATCGGCACCAGAAAATGTGCAGATGGGGTCTATTGGTGGCGGTGGTCGTTACGATGACTTAACCGGTATTTTTGGAATGAAAGATGTAAGTGGCGTGGGGATTAGCTTTGGTCTGGATAGAATTTATTTGGTTCTTGAAGAATTAGGTTTATTTCCGGAAACAGTGAATAAAAATATAGCCGTTCTTTTTATAAACTTTGGAGAGAAAGAAGCTTTGTTTAGTTTGAAAGCTATTAATGAATTGCGATTACAAGGCATAAATTCTGAATTGTACCCTGATGCTGCTAAAATGAAAAAACAAATGAACCATGCGAACAAACGCGCTATTCCATTTGTGGTTTTAATAGGTGATGAGGAAGTAAATTCAAACACATATACTCTAAAAAATATGGTTTCTGGAGAACAGCATAAAGTGTCTTTGGATGCATTAATTACTCTTGTAAAATAAAAAGGTCCTAAAAATTAATTTAGGACCCAAAGTATAGTTGAGTATAAAGTAGATTTGTATTTTAAGTGACTAACTCAAATAATTAACTCAACTCAACTACTTGATCAATATTTTTTTGGAAATCACCCCATATTCGGTTTTTATTCTCAAGATGTAATTTCCTGTTTTGATTTGACTGGCATTATATTCCAAGTGTTTTTCATTAGAATTTGTTTGAAATTTAAATAGCGATTGTCCAAGTATATTAAACATTTCGACAGACTTTATTAATTTAGAAACAGGATTATTGATAATGATGCTGTTTTTTTCATTAGAAAAATAAACTTCTATCGGACTATCATTAATATCGTTGACATCTAAAGTTTTTTGAGCTTTAGAGAATGTAATTTCAAAGCGGTTTAAATATTCACCTGCAGTTAAGTAGGTGTCATAATTGCCTTGCTTTAAGTTTTTATAGATATCTAATTCCTTATCATGCACATACAATTCTAAATTATCGGGTGTGTTTTCTAATGCATCAATTGTAATGCTATTAAACCCATCCTTGTTGGTATGAATACCTATTGGAATAACAGTTTGCTCATTAATGACGTTAATGCCTTGAATGGTAAATTTTTCATTATTAATTAGCCAGTACATATCGTCAACTTGGGTATCTATATTTTTTGAATCGTAACCCCAATCGTAATTAGCAGAGGCATTTTCATCAACAGTGACTAATAATTGTCTGTGGATTTCATTTACAGAGTTAAAACCAATTCTTAGCTTCATTCTGGTATCTCCCGTATTGGATTCATTACTAGAATTTGTTTTACTCTTTTTAGTATTAGACGATTTTACAAATAGTGAATTACTGCCATCTTCTGTTTGAAAAACACGTTGCCCGTTATTAAATTTAATAGTACCACCGGCTTCGGCAGCAACAAAGAATCCTTGAGCAACAGGAATATATCTGGCGGGTGTTTTGGTAGGAGTACCTCCGGTAGCTACATCTGGATGGTTGGTGCCTTTAGATGCTGCGGGGACACCTCCTGACAGCGAGTAGGTTGCATATCCTCCTTGATATTCGTTTAGAATATGAGAACCACCTCCCCAATGCTCCCAGAAATATAATGTACCTGTTGTAGAGCCTGTACCGTTTATGGTATCACCATTATCTAATATAAATTGAACCGCATCTATTGCAGATGGGTATGGATTACCAATTAAATATTCATTTCCTGTACTTATGGTAAGGTTTATATCTCCATTATTCGGTTTCCCTTTTAACACATAGTTTTGTGGTATACTGATACTACCAGTTCCCGGGCCTTTCATAGTAAAGCCTTCACCTACAAGTAGCGATCCGGTACTGCGCACATGTTGCCATTTGGAATATTCTCCTAACTGATTGCTAAACTTCCAAATCCAATAATCTGCAATTCCCACAGGAGAGGCTGTGCCATCATATCCAGAGGTTAAGAAAGTGACATTAGTAAATATATTTGGTAATTTATAGCTGTTGTTATTTGTAGAATTATTTGATAATCCTACGGGAGATGACCAATAATTATATGTATAAGTATCTGCAGTTCCCTGTTGGTCTTTTTCAAGTGTACCTGAACTAGTAGCATCAAGCATACTATCATAAGTTTGTACTAATTGAGAGTCACCTTCTAAATCTATATCACCATCTAATTTTAAATACCAGTCGTTGTATAACCCAGAATCTCCATTCACTTCTAATTCGCTTCCGCTATCTAGAATTAAGCCAATGGTAGATAGGTCTGTACTGATTTGCAAATCTCCTTTAATTTGAACTATGGCACAATCTGGTGTTGTACTACTAATATCCCATAGATTACCTTGCGCCCAATTGTTTGGGTCGCTCCAATTGCCGGTACATGACATTGTCGTAACGTAGGGTAGTGGTGCTGTTTGTTCGTCAATTATTTTAGTGTTATAAATTCTGGCTCCAGAGCCAACATCTATTGAGGCAGTTGTTAAATCGTCAATAACATTATCTTTATACGTGTCTAGCCTGTAATAACGCTGTAACGAAGACCAATTTAATGGTGTTATATTTGAAGTATCAACAAAATCTGTTATATCTAATGGTATAATAGTTCCTCTGGCTATACCTGCGTTGTTTTCAATTTCTTGGTGTACCATTTTTTTAAGTTCGTTTTCGGTTAAAGCCTTATCGAAAACTCTTACTTCATCTATATATCCGTGGAAATAACTATTGTCTGTGTCTGGTTGTCTGCCTATAGTAAAGCTGGAACTATCTGAGTCTAATGCACCCGTAATAGAGACGCTTTTACTAAGAGAACCATTAATATAAAGATTAAAAATACTATTTGAATCGCTGTAAGTTGCTGCAACATGTACCCATTGGTTTGTATTTAAAGCTACATCATTTGTTATAGCGTTACCATCTGCAAAGGCTGTAATGCTTTTATCGGTATTGAGGCGAATATAAAATTCGTCTTGCCCTACAATAACTTGTGCTCCTGTAGCAGTAGGATCAATTTTAATCCATGCCATTATAGAAGCTTCTCCCCAACCATCTATTACCGAGCTTTCGGCAGCATAGTCATTACGACCATCAAAATATAGTTGTAGTTTTTGATCTAAATCTCTTGGAGAGCCAAATACGGTGTCATCCGTATCAAATAAATCAACAATACCATCACCTTCAGCATCATTTGTATCATCAATTAAGCCATCATTATTTCCATCTAAACTTGCATATAAAGTATGTGAAATATCATAAGTTGATCCATCTGAAGTAAGATCAATATAGTCGGGCGTATTGTCATTATCAGTATCGGCTACATAATACTCCCAACCAGATCCGGTAGATCCTTGATTTGAATTACCATAGGCCGTAGCAAATGTAATACCATTAAAGAAATCATATGCGTCTAAAATACCATCAGGAAAATACTCTAAAGTACCATCAGAATTAATATCGGTTTCTCTAACTGCGTCTGTATCTGTTCCGTCACCTACGCCATCCCCGGTAACATCGCCATCACCGTTTTGATAGGTGGCACTACCAGAATTACTGGCTCCAGATTCATCTACATCAAAAATAGAATCATTATCGGAGTCTAAGTCTAAGTAATTAGGAATGCCATCCAGATCTGAATCTAGAGTACTATTCCCTTCACTTAAATCGTGCATTCCATTGTTGTTAGAATCTACCCAACTTCCACTATTGGTTAGTGTGGCATTTCCATCACTATAATTTCCTAAACCAGCTTCTACAACATCTGGAATACCATCATTGTCTGAATCTAAATCAAAGATATCTGCAACGCCATCACCATCGGTGTCGCACAATGTTTGTGATATTACAATATCGTCTATAGCTAAATCATTACCAGCACCTCCAATTTCGTTGTTAATAAAGTAAACATAAAACTCACTTACATTAAAAGTTAAGTTAGCCGTAAACTGATGCCAGCTTCCAGCAGGATCTCCATTAATTGAAGGAGGAATATCTCCTGTGGTTATTGAGGTTAAAAGATTATTGTTTACATCTCTAAATTCTACTAATATGTCTGGCCTTAGCCTAGTTGCTATGCCTGGTGCTGTTGTTGTGTCTAAATTTAATACCCAAAAACTGTAAGTAATAGGTATGTTTGGTAACGATCCTATAATAGTTGCTGTATAAAAAATTCCGGGATCGTAAGAGGCATTAAACATGGCCATTCTTCCATTAGTGTCTCCAGAAGTATGATCTTCGCCAGTATACCAATAATTATCTGCCCAACTTGCTACTTCTGCATTAGGGGTATCGTCTATTCCATCACCATCACCAGCTTTATAATATACAACGTATTCACCATCACTTAAATCATCATTACCTAAACTCGGGCATGCAGTTGTACTACTACCATTAGTTCCGTCTTCATAACAATAAGTGGTTGTAGCATCGTAAGTTGTATTAATTGTAGTTCTGTTACCCTCTCCAAACGTTTCATTTAAAAATTTATAATTTGTTGTTCTGGATATTGAAGATCCACTACAAGACAGTTCTTCTTCCGAATCAAGTATACCATCATTATCATCATCAATATCTATATTATCAAGTATGCCGTCCCCGTCACTATCGAAAAAATTCTGTTCAGAACGTGCATCTATATCAAATTGATATGAAGCTTCGTCAGAATCATTATTAGTAATAGTTACAGTACAAGTTTTTGTTCCTAAAGTGGGCGGGTTAAATTGAATTGTAAATGTAGTAGTACCGGTAGACGGTAGTACAGGAGATGAATAAAAGGGTGCTATAATTGAAAAATCTGTAGTGTTAGATAGCGCAATATTTGAAATAGTTAGATTGCTGCCTCCTTTATTGTAAATGGTATAGGTTCTTGTTACTACAGTACCAGCATTTGAAGTGCCATAAGAGGTATGATCTGAATTTGTTGGGGTTACATCGCCATTTGAGATGGATAGGCTATTACCTGTAATATCTATTTCGGGCTCAGAAACTTTTATTAAAACATCGTCAAAATAACTATACTCACCATTGGCATTTGCAGTACTACTGAATCTGAATTGAGCATTAGAAACAAGTCCGCTACTTATAGTTTGATAAAAAGTATAGATATAGTTGTTTGAATCAAAGTCTGTTCCTAATACATAGGTTTTAATTGTAGACCAGCTCGACCCGTTAAAATACTGTAAAGAGAAACCTTCACCTGTATCGATACCACGGCCTATAAATGAAAATGAAAAATCTATAGAGCTATATGCAGAAAGATTTAAAGTAGGAGAAGTTGTATAGTTTTGAGATGTGTCGTTGTCTTTTGAGTAAATAGATCGAGACCCATTACTAGCATATATAGCACTAGTATTTAAGCCTGAGTCTAAGCCACCATCAGTCCAACCTTGTAAACCGCTTTCAAAATCATACGAAGCAATAGTTTGCGATATCGCATTAAAAGAGATGTGTAAACTAAACACAAGTATCATTAACGAATATCTACGGGCAATATCTTTCATAAGTAGGTTATTTAGTTTGGGGCTAAATAGTTATTTTTTTAATGTTTTGGTAAACGAATTACCTTGCAAATATACATTTTTATTTTAAAAAATACGACGAAGTGTTTAAAAATGTCGACGAAATAACTTTTTGAATAAAAAAGCACTAAATTTTTTTAAAAAATTTGGATGGAGAGTTCATTTAAATTTAAGCTTCACAATTTACTTTTTCATCCTGTTAATACTAGTTGTAAAAACTAATTGAATATAAAATAATGCTGTTACTAAGGTATTAGGTTAAAACTCTGGTTAGATCTCAAAAAAGTTAAACAATAAAGCTTATTTTTTTTGTACTTTTGCATCCACTTTTAAATGCGCACGTGGCGGAATTGGTAGACGCGCTGGCTTGAGGGGCCAGTATCCGTTTAGGATGTGGAAGTTCGAATCTTCTCGTGCGCACATTTAATTTTCACTTACTTTTTTCTGATGCTAAAATTATTTTGATTAAGTTTGTTTAATTATTTGTTGTAATAGATGAACAATATTCAGGTTAATTTTAGCATAAAGGATTTAGAAAATCTAACTGGTATTAAAGCCCATACCATTAGAATATGGGAAAAACGCTATAATTTACTACAACCAAATAGAACAGATACGAACATTAGAACTTATAGTTTAAGTAGTTTACAAAAGCTTTTAAATATATCTTACCTAAATAGTAACGGATTTAAAATATCTAAAATCGCGAATTTAAAAGAGGAAGAAATTCCTGTTAAAGTTCGAGAAATTGCCTCTAGGACAAAAATAGAAGATCATGCCATTAACGCATTAAAAATGGCCATGTTGAATTTTGATCAAGTACTTTTTTATAACACTTATAATAACCTAATAGAAAATAAAACGTTTAGTGAGATTTTCTATACTATTTTCCTTCCTTTATTAAATGAAATAGGTTTGCTATGGCAGACCAATACAATTACCCCTGCCCATGAGCATTTTCTTTCGGTTCATATAAAACAAAAAATATTATTAAATATTGAAAAATTACAAAGTTTAGAGCCGAAACCAGAAGCCAAAACATTTGTACTTTTTTTACCAGAAAAAGAAATACATGATATTGGCTTATTGTTTATTAATTACGAGTTGATAAGCAAGGGGTACCATACCATATTTTTAGGTGAAAGTATACCCATGGAAAGCTTAACTGACTTACTCAATTTTTATGAAGATATTACGTTTGTATCTTATTTTACAGTAAGTCCGGAAGAACAGGAAATACCGCTCTATATTAATAAGTTCGATAATCTTTTATTACAAAAACCTAATACTAACTTCTTTCTTTTAGGACAAAAAATGGCCTCTATAACCAATACAAAGTTGCCAAGAAAAGTCCGTGTTTTTAATTCTATAGAAGGCTTAGTTAAAGAATTATAAAAAAACTTTTGTTTTGTTTAATTTTTTGTTATATTTATTAAACAAAAATGAAAACATCTATTTCTATAATTGGCTCAGGTTTCTCTTCTTTAGCAGCGTCATGTTATTTGGCACAGGCAGGTTATGAGGTTACTGTTTTTGAAAAGAATAAAACAATAGGAGGACGAGCCCGTCAATTGATTAAAAATGGATTTACATTTGATATGGGGCCTACCTGGTATTGGATGCCCGATGTTTTTGAACGCTTTTTTAATGATTTTGATAAATCGCCTTCTAATTATTATAAATTGGAAAAGCTAAACCCTGCTTATAGTGTTTATTTTGGTAGAAACGATTTTATTACCATTGAAGATACCTTAGAAAAAATATATGCTACGTTCGAAAAAGAAGAACCCGGTAGCTCTAAAAAGCTTGAAACCTTTATTGATATTGCTAAAAGTAATTATGATGTAGCTATTAAGGACTTGGTTTATAACCCCGGGATTTCTGCTATGGAGTTAGTTACACCTGCCACAATTAAAAAAATAAACCAATTTTTTAGTACTATAAAGAAAGATGTTAGAAAAGAATTTAAGAATGAACGTTTGATAAAAATTCTAGAATTCCCCGTTTTGTTTTTGGGAGCAAAACCTAGTAATACCCCTTCTTTCTATAGTTTTATGAATTATGCCGATTTTGGCTTGGGTACATTTCATCCTAAAAAAGGAATGTACCAAGTAATATTGGCCATGGAGTCTTTAGCTAAGGAATTAGGCGTTACAATTAAAACCAACGAAAACGTAGAAAAAATAATGGTTGAAAATGGCAAAGCAACAGGTATTGTTTCTAACGGAATTATTTACAATTCTGATGTTGTACTAAGCGGAGCCGATTATCACCATTCTGAAAAACTTTTGGAGAAACCTTTTAGGCAATACTCTAATGATTATTGGAATAAAAAAACCTTTGCACCGTCCTCTCTACTTTTCTACGTAGGGTTCGATAAAACGTTAATAAACGTAAATCACCATACTCTTTTTTTCGATGTGGATTTTGATGTTCATGCAGCGTCTATTTACGATCACCCAAAATGGCCAAAGAACCCTTTGTTTTATGCGAGTTTTCCAAGTAAAACGGATGCTAGTTTAGCACCAAAAGGAAAGGAGGCAGGGATATTTCTTATTCCATTAGCTCCCGGGTTAGAGGATACTCCAGAGCTGAGAGCTATCTATTTTGAAAAAATAATATCTCGATTTGAGACTTTAACCTCCCAAAATGTTAAAAACCATATACTGTTTGAGGAATCTTTTTGTATTAATGATTTTATAAAAGATTATAATTCTTATAAAGGAAATGCATATGGTATGGCAAATACGCTATGGCAAACGGCTTTTTTAAGACCTAAATTGAAAAGTAAAAAAGTGAAAAACCTCTTTTTTACAGGACAATTAACAGTTCCTGGACCTGGAGTGCCACCTTCTCTGATTTCTGGGAAATTAGTAGCCGATTTAATATTAAAACATACTCTAAATAATTTGTAATTATGAAAGCACTTTTTGATACCGTTTCATATAATTGTAGTAAGATTGTAACCAAAGCATATAGTACGTCATTTACTTTGGCTACCAAGATGCTTTATAAATCAATTAGACAGGATATATATAATATCTATGGGTTTGTAAGGTTTGCAGATGAGATTGTTGATTCGTTTCATGACTATGATAAAAATATGCTTTTTAACAAATTCTCGAATGATTTAGAGTGTGCTTTAAAATATGAAATAAGTTTAAACCCAATTCTTAATTCGTTTCAACACACATTTCATAAATATGATATTGATAAAGACCTAATAGATGCTTTTATGGATAGTATGCGACTTGATTTATTTGAAGTAGAATACCATTCTCAAGAAGAATACAACGCATATATTTATGGATCTGCCGATGTGGTTGGTCTTATGTGTTTAAAAGTTTTTGTTAAAGGTGATGATGCTAAATATCAAGCTCTTAAAGAGGGGGCAATGTCGCTAGGATCGGCATTTCAGAAAGTGAATTTCTTAAGGGATTTAAAAGCAGATCATGATGTTTTAAAGAGAAGTTATTTCCCAAATACCGATTTAAATAATTTAGATGAAGTTTCAAAGCAAAACATCATTGATGATATCGAAAAAGACTTTAAAAAAGGTCTAAGAGGAATTAAAAGACTCCCAATAGAAGCTAAATTTGGTGTTTTTATGGCTTATAGGTATTACAGGCAGTTATTAAAAAAGCTAAAAAGAACACCCGCTTTGCAAATTAAAAATACTAGAATACGTGTTTCAAACCCTAAAAAAATAGCATTACTTATGCGTAGTTATGTAAAATATCAACTAAATTTAATATAAATTTAAGTCATGCAAATATTACTTTGGATTTTAATTTTTTTGTTTACCTATGCCTTTATGGAATTTATGGCTTGGTTTACACATAAGTATATTATGCACGGTTTTTTATGGAGTTTGCATAAAGACCACCATAAAAAAGATCACAATAGTTGGTTTGAGCGTAATGACGCATTTTTTGTTTTTTATGCTGTGGTAAGTATTGGTTTTTTTTTACTTTGGAAATTTACTAGCTTCTGGGCTGGATTACCTATCGGGTTGGGTATTTTTGCTTATGGAGTTTCTTATTTTATAGTACATGATATCTTTATTCACCAACGATTCAAACTATTTAAAAATGCTAACAATTGGTATGCTAAAGGTGTTAGGAGAGCTCACAAAATGCATCATAAGCATATAGGGAAAAAACACGGCGAGTGTTTTGGCATGTTAGTCGTACCTTTTAAGTATTTTAAAAAACAATAGGATGAAGTACCTATATCTATTATTAAATATAGGCTCGTTGGCTATACCATTTCTATTCAGTTTTCATCCCAAATTAAAATTTTACAAACTTTGGAAGCCTCTTTTTATTGGCACTATATTAACCATGGTTATTTTTATTCCGTGGGATGTTATCTTTACGAATCAAGGGATTTGGAAGTTCAATGATGATTATTTTTTAGGCATAACACTATTACAATTGCCAATGGAAGAATGGTTGTTTTTTATATGTATTCCTTATGCCTGTGTTTTTACTCATTATGCTTTATTGCATTATTTTCCACAGATGTCATTAGCAATACCCACGACAAAAATATTAAGTTATACCTTGATTTTTATTTTGGCTTTATTGTCTATTATAAACTACGATAAATGGTATACTCTAGTAAACTTTATACTAGCCGTAATATTAATTAGTATAGTAAGCACTAAAAACATAAAACTGCTTAGCGAATTTTATATCACATTTTTGATTATACTAATACCATTTTTTATTGTGAATGGTATTTTAACAGGTAGTTTTATAGATAGTGAAGTTGTATGGTATAATAATTCAGAAAATTTGAACATCCGCCTTTTTACAATCCCTGTTGAAGATATGGTATATGCTTTTTCAATGATATTGATGAATTTGTTTATAATGAAACAGGTTATAGCCGAGAAGACTTAATTTTTTTTCTACGTTTTAAGTATAATCTTAAAGTAACGTGATTTCGATTTAACGTTCCTATTTAAAAGTATAAAGGCTAATGCTTGTCTCCTCGAGCATTACTGAGTTACAAAATATATTTTGTAGTGAAAGTAGCAAGTGTAGCTTGTCGAGAGGTTAATATAAACTCATATATATTAAATCGAAATCACGTTAAAGTATTATACCCGAATTAAAATGACTAATAATGGTTAGAACTTTAAAAAAATAGTCCCAAAATACTATAAGAAGTATTTTGGGACTGCCTAATAGTGTTAGCAATTAGGTGTATGTATGAATACATACGGTGATTAATTAAAAAAAATCACTCAAGACTCTCAAACTTGAGGATATCCGGTTAAAAAATCTTTATTTATTTTATTATTACTTTTTTAGAAAGTATTCCATTTTCAGTTGTTGTTTTTACAATATATGCTCCGGGTTTTATATGTTCTGTATTATATTCAAGGTAGTTTTTACTGGTGTTTTCATTAAAGTTAAACACAGATTGACCAAGAATATTATAAACATGTATTGATTTTAAAGTTTTAAAACCTGGATTATGAATAATGATACTTTGTTTTTCATTAGAAAAATAAACCTGTAAGTTGGTTTCTTCTACATCATCAACTTCCAATAATGATTGCGAACTTTGGAAAGTAATTTCAAAACGATCTGTATTTGTATCAGTATTTAAATAGACTTCATAATTGTTTGCTTTTAAATCATGGTAAATATTTAATTCTTTATCGTGTAAATATATTTCTTTGTTACTGGCAATATTTTCTAAAGTGTCTATTTTTATTGTTGCTAACCCATCTTCATTTATTTTCAACCCTAATGGTAAGGTTTGGTCATTGTCAAAGTTATTGACAGCTTGAATTACAAATCCACAACCTAAGTGTGTCCAGAAGATATCTTCTTCATTATCTTCAATAAGTGGTGCATCATAGCCTACATCAAACCCTTTAGATGCGTTTTCATCGGTACCAACGAGTAATTGACGATGATAACCACCAGGAGAGTCAAACATTAATTTGATTTTTTGTCTAGTGTCTACTTTTTTATGAGTTGTAGCCGATTTTCCTTTTGTATTAGATTTTAAAAACAGCGACCCAGTATTAGATCCAGAAACTATTTCTTTTTGGAATACTCGATGGCTATTTCTAAATGTAATAGTACCCCCGTTAACAGGTAAAGCTATTCCGGGATCGTTAGGATCTCCAATTAAATCACTATCCAGTACGGCAGACACAAAAAATCCTTGACCCACAGGAATATATCTTTCAGGGAGTTTTGTTCCTACAGCATTAGACGTATTTATTCTTGTATCATTCGAAATAGCAACAGCGCCTCCCATTAATGTGTAGGTAGCATATCCGCCTTCGTATCCTGATAAATAATGTGTGTTATTAGCAAAATGATCCCAAAAATATAAAGCGCCATTAATAATATTTTCTGTTGTGCTTGAATAATTACCACCGTTGTTAACACTAATATGATCTAGAATAAAGGCATTAGCATCTATAGCAGATGGGTAAGGGTTTCCAATCAAATAGTCATTATCATCGTTTAATGTTAAGGTGATATCTCCGTTATTGGGTTGTCCCAGTAATTCATAGTTTTGATTTATAGTAAGTGTGCCAGGGCCTTTCATGGTAAATCCTTCACCCGGTAAAAGTGATCCGGTACTTCTAACATGTTGCCACTGAGAATAGTCATCTGTGGGTCTATTTGAATATTTCCATATCCAATAATCTGCAACAGCAACAGGTGAAGCCGTACCATCATACCCAGAAGTTAAGAAGTCAAGGCCATTGAATATATTGGGTAAAGTGTAACTTGCATTACTGGTAGGGGCAACAGGTGAAGACCAATAATTATATAAATAAGTATTAGCATTTCCTTGTTGATCTCTTTCTAAAGTACCAGTACTTGTTGCGTCAAAATCACTATCTGTCGTTTGAATTAATTGAGATTCACCTTCCAGATCTATAGTTCCGTCTAGTTTAAGATAATGAGAAACAGTTAACCCAAAACCAGTATTTGAAGCAGTATCGCCGTCAATTTGTAAATCACCACCACTATTCACAATTAAACCTAATACGGTTCTATTACCATTTCTGGAAGCGGGAATAAGAGCAGTATTAGAATTATCCATGGTTATGTTATGATCAATTTGAACAATATTATAATCAATAGTCTCTAAGGCATCTAAATAAGAATCAACTCCCGGTAAGTATTGTACATCACCATTTTCCCATGTCGTTGAGCTATCCCAAGCGCCATCCCCAGTTGTTTTATAAGGTAAAGGTGCTGTTTGATTATCCAAATCATTGTAATTAATCATGGAGGCATCATTACCACTATTAGATTCATCTTTAATGCTACCAAAAACTAAAGTGCTCATAGGGTAGTAAGCAATTAAGTTATTCCAGGGAATAGGTTCTATTTCATTTTTCGTAGTTGAAGTTGGTAAAACTACGCCATCAGCAAAACTGGAATTATTCTCAATTTCCTGATTCATAATATATCTAATCTGATCTGCAGAAAGTGCTACATTCCAAACACGTACTTCGTCAACACTACCTCTCATTTTTTGTTGCCTTTTAATATGGTGTGCAGCACCAATAAGGAAATGGGCGTCTGATGGTGTTTCCATTGGATCTAATGTATCATCACTATCTTCTAAATAACCATCAATATATAAACTTGTCATATTTGTACCAGAGTCATAAGTTGCGGCTATATGATGCCATTCATTTTCTGGAATTGTCGCCGAAGTTTGCATGACATTGTTAGAGCTGTCATTAGGGTCTCTCCACACCATTCTAAATTGACTGGATGTATTAATTCTAAAAGCATAACCATGCGTATAAGTTTCAGGGGGAGAACCTGCACCTTCGTGGAAATAATTTCTTTTAGAAACGATATCAAATTTATTTTCTCCTACATCACGTTTTACCCAGGCGCTAATAGTATAATCTGTGTTATCTAAATCATTTACGTCGCCTGCATCTAAATACGAATCGGTTGTTAAGTAATTATCAAAATGTGCAGAACGAGACCCTATGGCAATTTCTGGTGTAGAACCAAAAGTAACATACTTTGTCCCTTCAAAATAAAAGTCGACCTCTAATTCGGTGCCTACATCTTCCATAGTAGCCGATGTTACGTTGGTTGTAAACGAAGCATCGTCGGCAACGATCATAACATACTCTTCACCACTAACATTGGTAGCAGATACCATAGATTCTGGAATAGAAAGTTTTATAGTAGGTACAGAATCTGTAACGACCATTTTCCATTTTCTGATAATAGGGGTAACACTTACACTACTGGTTACTGCAGTTCCAGCTCCAAAATCTTTCGTAATATCTGTGGTTGCAGTTGTGGCGCCATTATCATGACCCCACATCAAAAAGGTTTTATCTGCGAAAAAAGAATTTGTATTTGTACTGTTGTTAGTAGCAATATCTTTAATCCCAATAGTAATATCATCTGTTGTATTAATAGATTTCGATTGTTTTTGGTTTAATTCTGTAACATCATCTTGACCTATACCAGTAACGTTATAATTGAAACCTGCATTATCCGATTGATCCCAAATAACTCTTCCATCAGAATCAACATAATCTTGCGATGTACCATTTGTGCCCAATGTGACTCCATATTTAATAGCTAAGTAAGACTCTATCTTGTCTCTTTCGGCATTTGTTATAGAACCATCATATATAATAACTTCAGCCATACCACCATCCCATCTTTTTGCTGTATTTGATGGATGACCACCTATGTTCGCAATTGGACTTGTTGGTGCATATGTATTTGTGGCATCTGTTCCAATTGAAGAACCATTAATAAAGAGTTCGGAATTACTACCTGAATATACATCATAATTTGTAATATAGGTTATTCCGTCTGCTACGGTTGTCGTTGATATTTCTCCAGTATTCGTACCATCATACATTCTTCCTCTAAAAGTAGGGGTAGCATCTTCATATTCTATAATAATATTATCACCACCGTTTAAATTTAATATTTGTTTTTGAACACCACTTTGTCCTTCAGCAACAGTAAATACGGTCATATCAGAATTAGTGGATATTGCAGAGGTTTGTAAAAGATCATCTCCATCAAAATCAATTACAGGATTAAAATTTAAAACGCCATCTGTATAGGTCGGTTTATTGGTTCCTGTAATTTGAGTAGCATCGTTGTTATTTATAGTATTGTCCAACCAATTTAATACAGGATCTGCATGTTCTGCACTATCACTAGCGAGTTCTTCCACACCAGAATCGGCTTTAAGCCATAACTCTAAATTTGAAGTAACACCACCTGGACCTTCGGTTTGGGTTGGTGTGGTGAAAAAATCAATTATTTGTATATTGTGAGACATTGTACTACTGCTTCTATGACACCAATGTGCCGCTTGGGTTATTGAATTTAAATAATAGTTTCTCCAACCTTTACCATATTCATTATCGCTACCAGAAGATATTGAAGTACCAATAATCATAGATTGATCTAAAGATGTTAGTCCAGCAGATGTAATATCAACGTTAGACTCATTATCGGCAGAACTTGTGTCTGTAAATCTGGTCACAGTTATTTCTGAATTTTCTAATACATGAACAAAGTGTTTACTTTTGTTGTTAGCAGCGGTACTTCTACCAGAATCATATGTCCAATCTACTGTTTGCGTATCTGCACCAGGAGCTATTATTGGCCATTGACTATCAACATACTCTTTAGGGCTTCCAGATGTTGCTGTTTGCGCTTTAGATTGTGTAAAAATAATAGCATTGCTCCAGCTACTAACAGATGTAGTTGATCCTGTTCCATCTGCGCCATCTTTAAGAGTAAGGGAACCAGTATTACTAATATTTCCTCCTGCAGTGGTATGATGAACAGTCCAATTGGATCCTGTAAATTCTACAATAGTTATATATACTCTAACATTATTTGAAGTACTTCCTTTTCTTATTTCTAAATTAGTAGTACTCGATAACCATGCAATAGCAGATCCAGAGTCAGATCCATCAGCCGAATTATCATTCATGATTCCCGTAATAAAAGGAATACATTTGTTCGCATCAACTACTCCAGATGCTGTAATGTCAGTGGCTACACCCGAAGTTGTTCCATTTAAATCAACAGCATATCTACCTCTAACAATAAATTCGTTTGCACCACCTGGAGCTCCAGTATATTCCCATATAGAGGTATTAAAACGCATATCGGAGTTTAGAGAACTACCTTCGCGATAATAAGTAAGAGTATTAATTCCTGTTAATACTCGTGCACCAGCCATATCATAACCTTCTAAATCACCATTGTTAGAATTTGATCTTCCTGCGTGAGTTTTTCGGTTATTTGTTGGTAAAGCAAATGCACTAGTGGTAGAAGAAACTGCTGTAAAACTAGTATTAGTACCACCAGTTTCATCAATATCATCTTGTATATGCTGCACATTGAAATCTTGAGCGATAACACTTGGACTAATACATATTAAAATCCACAAGAGGGCGTGCTTTGAAAGTAAAGTAATTCTTTCCATAAGTGGTTAGATTTTTAGTTGGGGACTAATTGTATTGTAGCAAACGTATGACAAAAATCCGTAAAACGCAAATAAAGACGACAAAATGCATATTATTTTACTTACTTTTAAGCGTGATTATTAATTAAAAACATTGTTAATATTCTGATAATAAGACTATTAGTTAATCAGTAGGAAATATTTTATTCTATTTAGGAAAAAGAAACAAATATTAAGTGTAAATTTATGACGAGGGATTTAAGTTTTATCTTAAAGTTGTGTCAATTAACTTTAAGTGTAAATGTTTTGTATATATAGATTACTAACCATAAATCCCTTGTAAAATGAAAGACAAAATTATCTTTTTTTGTATGCTCATAGCCGTGAGCAGTTTATCGTATTCCCAAACCCCAAACATCGTAGTAATAATTGCAGACGATATGGGCTGGTCTCAAGTTAGTACCGGACTAACCAACCTTAATAATCCTAGTGATTTTTATGAAACCCCTACCTTAGAGACTTTAGCCAGTCAAGGTATTGCTTTTCCTTATGCCTATGTTAATGGTGCTAATTGTGCGCCAACCAGAGCAGCATTGTTAAGTGGGCAATATGCCTCACGACCCACCAATAACATTTTTAATGTTTATGATTTAAACAGAGGAAATACGAGTTCCAATTCTACATTAATTGGACCCGATATGGGTTTAGCGTCTAATAACAATATAGACGAAATACCATCAAGCGCTATAACCATAGCAGAAACAATGAAAACAGCAGGCTATACAACAGCACATCTAGGTAAGTTTCATGTAGGAGAAAATGAAGCTTCTAATACGTCTAATAATGCACCTACCGATCAAGGTTTTGATTATAATTATGGAGGTGGTACGTCTGGAGCACCAGGAAGTTATTTTGCATCAAGTAGTGCGCCTTATACCTTTAGTAGTAATATAGGATCTGAATTAGATGTCTATGCAAGTCCTTACACGGCAGCAGAATCTTTAATGCTTGCAGGAGACAACTCGCTAGAAGGAACTCCTAAACACGTAACCGATGCTATGGCAGATGCAGCCATTGATTTTATGGAAGCAGAAAAGAGCAATCCATTTTTTATGCATTTTAGTAATTATGCCATTCATGGACCATTTAATCAGGCAAACGCCAGACCAGATTTATATGCTAAATACGATACTAAAACGCCTAGTCAAATGGGGCACAATAGTAAAGGACAAGCTGCTATTGCAGAAGGTATGGACCAAACTATAGGAAGGTTAATAGACTATTTAAAAACAACAGCAGATCCAAGAAATCCTGGTAACATGTTATCAGAAAACACCTTAGTATATTTTATTTCAGATAACGGGGGGGCAATAAGTAGTGATGATGCTGGCCCATTACGCGGTATGAAAGGAGAATATTATGAAGGCGGTATTAGATCGGTAACCATAGCATGGTCTGAAGCACCATGGTTAGCAAATAAAGGAACCATTAATACAACACCAATAATAGCGTTTGATTTATACCCTACTTTAGTAGAGATGGGAGGAGGTACGCTTCCAGGAGGTGGCTATGAGATTGATGGAGCCAGTCAATGGCAAATGTTAACAAATGGAACTAGCATGACCCGAGAATCAATCTACTGGCACTTTCCCGGATACCTTATAGATTCGAACCGAGACCAAAGACCAGTATCAATAATAAGAAAAGGCGATTATAAATTAATTTATAATTATGAAACAGTATCGTATGAGTTATACGATCTTATAAACGATATTAGTGAAGCTACAAACCTATTGTCTGGTAGTCCAGACCAAGCTACGTTGGTAATCGCTAATGATATGAGCACCGATTTACAAAATCATTTAATTGCTGTTTCGGCACCATTACCTACATATAGAAGTGATGGTACAACAGTTGCATTGCCATATATAATAAGTACTAGCGGAGGGACACCTAATTCAACAGATGGCTGTCAAGCTATAAGCGGATACAATGCTTATTGGGATTTTGATATCGCTAGTGATGCTAATGATGCTTCCGGTAACGGAAATGATCCAAACCCTATTAATGGAACATTAACTTATGATACAGTAGACTTTAAAGAAGGTGATCAATCCGTTGTTTTTGACGGAACTGTAGATGTTAATTATAGCTCTGCTACTTTTATGTCTCTTGCAACATCTGCCAGAACAGTTTCTGCTTGGATAAAGCCAACGAATTTAAATGGTATTCAGGAAGTTTTTGATGAAGGAGGTAACACTGTTGGTATAGCGATTCGATTAAATGGTTCAAATTTAGAGTCCATAGTCAGGAGTTCACTAACCGTTGCAGATAGTATAACAGCAGCATTTCCAAATGATGGAGATTGGCATCATATCGGTCTTGTTTATGATGGCACTAATACGAGTCACAAGTTATTTATAGATGGCGTAGAAGTAGCATCCAGTAATGCAGCACCTAGTTCTATTACGTCTCATAACACAACCGGAGGCGGTATTGGAGGTGTTATAGGCAGTTGGGATAGTTTTACGAATGCAGCCGATAGTTATTTTACAGGAAAAATGGATGCTTTTGCAGTGTACGATTCAGTATTGAGTGATACTCAAATAAACGATGCTGCATGTGTGGCATTAACAAATTCAACAGCAGGGTGTCAACCAACAAGTGGTTTTGAAGCACTTTGGGATTTTGATATTGTAAGTAATGCCGATGATGCTTCTGGAAATGGACATGATCCAAATCCTATGAATGGGACACTAACTTATGATTTAGTCGATTTCATGGAAGGCGATCAATCTGCAGTTTTTGATGGTACAGTAGATATACAATACAGTTCAGGAGCTTTTTTAACAGCTGCATTAACAACTAGAAGTTATGCGGTTTGGATTAAACCAACTGCATTGTCCGGTTTTCAGGAAGTTATGGATGAAGGAGGAGGAAATCAAGGCCTAGCTTTACGATTAAACGGAAGTAATTTGGAAGCTATTATTAGAAGTGGTACAACTAATTTTACACAAATAACCGCAGCCTTTCCAAGTGACGGTGCATGGCATCATGTGGCTTTTGTTTATGATGGTGGCATTACCAGTCTTAAATTGTATATAGATGGTGTTGAAGTAGCATCAGATAATAGCGCTTTGAGTTCAATTGCTTCACATACAGGAATAGGAGGTATTGGAGGTGTTATTGGAGGTAAAGATGCTTTTGGAAATGCTTTAGATAGTTATTTTATAGGTAAAATGGATGGTTACGCAGTATATGATGCAGCTTTAACATTAGCTCAGGTTCAAGAAACAGCATGCATAAGTCAACAAGTAGTAGCTAATGCGGGACCAGATGTAACAATTTGCGAAGGAGATACAACTACTTTAACAGCAAGTGGAGGAACTACCTATTTGTGGAGTACAGGAGCCACAACAGCTAGTATTAATGTGAGTCCTGTTACCACTACAACGTACACCGTAACAGTTTCAGATGGAGTTACTTCTGATAACGATGATGTGATTGTAACAGTCAATCCAGTACCTACAGCAGATGCCGGAGCAGATGTAACAATAAACCAAGGTGATTCGACCACGTTAACGGCAACAGGAGGTGGTACTTATTTATGGAGTACAGGAGAAACTACTGCGAGTATAGTAGTGAGCCCAACAGCAACGACAACTTATACAGTAACTGTTACACAAAATGGTTGTAGCTCTAATGATGATGTTATTGTAACTGTAAATCCAGTAGCATGTACGTATTCTGTGATAAATACTGAAGGTTTTGAATCTGGTTGGGGAATTTGGAATGATGGAGGTTCAGATTCATTTAGAGACTCAAACGCGATTTACGCCACTACCGGAAGTTACAGTATGCGCCTTAGAGATAATACTTCAACATCGGTTGGAACTACAGATAATTTAGATTTAACAACTTACGAAGAAATTACAATCGATTTTGGTTATTATTGTAGAAGTATGGATAATAGTAATGAAGATTTTTGGTTGCAAATATCTACTGATGGTGGAGGTAGCTTTACAACTGTTGAAGAATGGAATAGAGATGATGAGTTTGTAAACAATCAATTTTATACAGATCAAGTTATAATTTCCGGTCCCTTTACTACTAATACACAGTTGAGGTTTAGAGCTGATGCTTCAGGAAATTCAGACTGGGTATATATTGACGATATTGTTATTAGTGGATGTAGCAGCTCAGGCGGATCTTCAAAATCGATTTCTAAAAACCCAAAAACAGAAATTGCTGCTAAGGTGGAAGATTTTGATACAACAGAAACCGCCGCTCCTATATTATATCCTAATCCTTTTAGAGAGCGATTAATTATTAAGATTCAGGAAACATATAATCGATCTAATATAAAAATATTCAATATACTTGGTCAAATGATCATTGAAAGGAGTTATTTTGGAGATACATTGATTGAGATGCCAACTTCGAATTTGGATAGTGGGCAGTATTTAATTAATATAAATATTGATGGGAAAACCGTTCAGAAACGGGTAGTGAAAGATTAGAAATAGATTAAAAAATTATAACGTTATTATATTTAAAAGAGAAGGATTTATTCTTCTCTTTTTTTGTTTTTTATTAATCTATTTCCTACCTAAAAAAGATGTATTTAAATAAAAAATCGATGAAATGTATTGTTTTTTCGTTCAAATGATATATTTTTGTAAGACTTTAATTGCTAAAATCCAAATCTATGAACACCAATACTCTCTGGACATTGCTATTATTTACAATAGTGGTTACAAAAATGTATACGCAATCTCCAAACGTTATTGTTATTATAGCCGACGACATGGGATGGTCTCAAGTTAGTACTGGATTAACGAACCTTAACAACCCAAGTGACTTTTTCGAAACACCTAATTTAGAGACATTAGCAAGCGGAGGTATAAGTTTTCCTTACGGTTATGTTAATGGTTCTAACTGTGCACCAACCAGAGCAGCTCTTTTAAGTGGGCAGTATGCCTCACGAGCAACAAATAATATATTTGCTGTAGATAACCTAAACAGAGGTGGCAATTCAACCTTACTAGTAGGTCCAGATAACGGATTACCTAGCGGTGTAGACGAACTCCCTAAAGAAGCTATTACACTTGCAGAAACTATGAAGACTGCCGGTTATGCAACGGTTCATTTAGGAAAGTATCATGTAGGAGAGAATGAAGCCACAGATGTTTCGGATAATGCTGCAACCGACCAAGGATTTGATGTAAACTATGGAGGAGGAACAAAAGGAAACCCGGGGGATTATTTTGCTTCAAACAGTGGAGTACCATATACATTTGGAAGTAATATAGGCCCCGAATTAGATGCTTATGCCGAACCTTATACAACAGCAGAATCAAATATGTTAGCGGGAGATACCTCTTTAACCGGGACAGCAAAACATGTTACTGATGCTTTAGCAGATGCTGCGATGGATTTTATAGATACAAACATAAACAGTCCATTTTTTATGCATTTTAGCAATTTTGCGATACATGGGCCATTTAACCCGAGTGATGCAAGACCAGATTTAAGAGCAAAATATGAAGCTAAAGCAATAAGTGATCCCAGTTCAATGGGACATGACAGAAAACCGGGGCAAGCGGCTTTGGCTGAGGGAATGGATCAAACAATAGGAAGATTAATAAATTATTTAAAAACGACAGCAGATCCGAGAAACCCAGGTAATATGTTATCTGAAAATACTTTAGTGTATTTTATATCAGATAATGGAGGCGCCGTCCACAGTGATGATGCCGGACCATTAAGAGGGATGAAAGGCGAGTGGTACGAAGGAGGCATTAGATCTGTTAGTATAGTATGGTCTGAAGCTCCTTGGTTGGTAAATAAAGGAACAGTTAATACAACACCTATAGTTGGATTTGATATTTATCCAACATGTGTTGAAGTAGCTGGAGGCACTTTACCGGGAGGAGGCTATGATATTGATGGTGTAAGTCATTGGCAAATGTTAACTAATGGAACCGCTCTGAGTAGAGATGCATTATATTGGCATTACCCGGGATATCTTATAGATTCAAATCGAGATGCGAGACCGGTTTCAATTATTAGAAAAGGAGATTATAAGTTGATCTATAATTATGAAACAACGTCTTACGAACTATATGATTTAATAAACGATATAAGTGAAGCTACTAATTTATTAGCAGGTAGTCCTGATTTAGCGATATTAACTATAGGTAATGATATGAGTACCGATTTGCAAAATCATTTAATAAATATATCGGCTCCTTTACCAACTTATAGAAGTAATGGAGAGACGGTAGACTTGCCATATATTATAAGTACAAGTGGAGCAGGGCCAAACTCAACAGATGGTTGCCAAGCAGTAAGTGGTTATGAAGCTTATTGGGATTTCGATTCCGCAAGTGATGCTAATGATGCATCAGGTAATGGACATGATCCTAACCCTGTGAATGGGACACTAACTTATGATTCTGTAGATTTTAAGGAAGGAGATCAATCTGTAGTATTCGATGGAACAGTAGATATTAACTATAGCAGTGCTACATTTATGTCGCAGACAACATCTGCAAGAACAGTTTCAGCATGGATTAAACCAACAAGTTTAACAGGCGTTCAGGAAATATTTGATGAAGGAGGGAATACCATAGGCATAGCCATGAGGCTTAATGGTTCAAATTTAGAATCCATTATAAGAGAAACTGTTTCAGTTTCTGATGTATTAAGTGCCAGTTTTCCATCAGATGGTGATTGGCATCATGTGGCTTTAGTATATGATGGTGGCAATACAAGTCATAAATTATATATAGATGGTGTTGAGGTAGCTACAAGTAGTTCCGCACCGGCTTCAATAGGCTCACACAATACAACAGGAGGAGGTATAGGAGGCGTGATAGGTAGTTGGGATAGTTTTGTTGTTTCGGCTGATAGTTATTTTACAGGTAAAATGGATGCGTTTTCTGTTTATAATGCGGCTCTCTCTGCTTCACAAATAGAAGAAGCTTCATGCTTAGTTGTTGCCAATTCTACAGCAGGATGTCAACCTACAGCAGGATACGAAGCTTTTTGGGATTTTGATTTTGCGAGTGATGCTGATGATGCATCAGGAAATGATCATAACCCTACTTTAGCACCTACAGGAGCTATTACTTACGATGATGTAGATTTTAAAGAAGGAGATCGATCAGTAATTTTTGATGGTACAGAAGCTATTCAATATGCAACAAATTCTACATCACCAGATAGTTTTCTAAATTTAATAACCAATTCGAGAAGTATTATGGTATGGATTAAGCCATCTTCTTTAACGGGGATTCAGAATATATTTGATGAAGGCGGTCAAAATAGAGGTATTGCCATAAGGCTTAACAATGCTAATTTGGAAGCTATAGTAAGAGAAACTTCTAGCGTAGCAGACCAAATTAGTGCTTCATTTCCTAATGATGGTGATTGGCACCATATTGCATTTATTTATAATCAAACGAGTACCACTCAAAAATTATATATAGATGGTGCTGAGGTCGCTACAAGTAGTAGTACTCCGGCATCACTAATAAGCCATTATAGTTATGGCGGAATTGGTGGTAAATTAAGTGGTAATGATAGTTTTCAAAACGCTTCCGATACCTATTTTACAGGAAAGATGGATGCTTTTGCAGTATACGATGATTATGTTTTAACACCAACTGAGATTCAAAATGCGTATCCTATTTGGTATTTAGATGCAGATGGAGATAATTATGCAGTATCAACCCAAGTACAATGTACTAGCCCGGGAATAGGTTATACTACAACAGTATTGCCGGTAACAGATTGTGATGACAGCGATCCGGGGATCAATCCAGGAGCCACCGAGATTACAGGAAATACCGTTGATGAAGACTGTGATGGTGAAGCTCAAAATCCATTAAGCAATGAAAAATATGGTCTGGAAAATATAATTATAGCACCAAACCCTTTTAATAATAATATAACCATAAAATTGCCATTGGGCTTAAACCATAAAGACTATAACATTTCACTATATGATTTAAGAGGCAGGTTAATAATTGATAAAAAATATCCAAGCGCCCATGAAACAATACATGTTTTAGAATTAGATAAACTGGAAAGTGCCACATATATTTTTAAAATCATTAACAAAGAAACAGGAGATTCAATTACAAGAAGACTAATTAAGCACTAAGCCTATTTAAACTTTTTTGGATTGAAGCTATGTAACTATCTGATTTGTAGATTTTTTATGTAAAATTCTAACTAAATTAATTATGTTTGTAAAAACTATAATTCAATAATAACTAACCATGAAAAAACAATTAACAATTATTTTAGTATTATTTTGTGCTTCTTTTGTGTTTTCACAAAAAGCAAAAGTATTAGAGGGCGATTTTAAAAACCTAAAAGGGATTACAGCTTATAATTTAGAATTTGATTATGCTAATTTAGAAATCCCGAAGTATGATTCTGAAGAGGAATTTCTTAAAGATAAAATGAAGAAACGTGAGGATAAAAATCCTGGATCGGGAGAAGAATTTAAAAAATCTTGGTTTGCTGATAGAGAAAACCGCTATGAGCCAAAATTTATTGAATCTTTCAATAAAAGATTTGATGAAGGGCAAATAAAAGTAGGGAAGGATCTTGCAGGTGCAGAATATACAATGAAAATTAAAACCACGTTTATGTATGCGGGTTATAATGTTGGTGTTGTGAGACAAAACTCAAAGGTTGATGCTATCATTTCAGTATATAAAACAGGAAACCCAAACAATATTCTTTTTTCTGTAAAGTACACTAAAGCAGAAGGTAATGGTGCTTTTGGTAATGATTATAATTCGGGATATCGAATTTCAGAGGCTTATGCGAAATTAGCAAAAACTCTTGCAGCACATATTAAGAAAAAAACGAAAAAATAAAAACATTAAAAAAGACTTAATGTTAATGGTCTTTTAGGTACAGGTCATATTAATTATTAAAAGAGGTTGTCTAAAATCAAGGCAATCTTTTTTTTTATAGCTATGGGGTTCCACAACATTCTTTATCATTCTTGTTTTGGTTTGGAAAGGTAATTTAAAACTGTCCGAAATGAAATTCCACTTTATATTATAAATTCTAAGAATAGTTATCTAAAAAGGTTATTATCCCTAATTTTTTATGTTAAATTAGCGCTTATTAATTAAAGTGAAAAATAACCCCAAAAAATAAACTAATGATTAACAAACTTTTATTCGTATTACTTTTAAGCTCACTTAGTATATTCGCTCAAGACCCAAAACTATCCGATAAATTCACTGTTGAAGTTGGAGAAGAATATGGGGAAACGGATGGCAAGATAAAGGTGTTTTTTAAGCATAATGATTACGCAGTAGCAATAAACAGTCAAAAAAAGGATTTGATTATTCAGAAATTTGACACTAAGACTCTTAAGGAAATAGAAAGAATAGAGTTAAAAAACTTTATGAAGGATAAAGGAGGAAATAAAGAAATAATACAGATGGGAAATAAAGCTTTATTTTTCTATGAAGCTTGGAATAGAGATGAACAAGTTGAGTCATTGATGGCTGTTAATATTTCTTTAGATGATTTAGCTGTAGGTGATCCATATACTTTTCTTAGTCAACAAGGTAAAATAGTTATCGTACGACATAAACTTTCAGGTTCAAAACCATTGGTAATGATGCAGGTATTTGGAGGGAAGTATTTTTTTAAAAAATCTTTTGATGAACAAAAACTATTGGTTACATATAGATTAAAACCAGAATTTAGAAATGATTCTAAGAGTTTTGATCGGATTGCCATGCATGTATTTGATTCAGAATTAAAGTTGGAATGGAATGAGGTTGTAGAAATGCCGTACACAGAGAAAAAAATGAATAATGGAGATTACACTATTGATAGAGATGGTAATTTTTATATGTTAGCTATGGTGTATGAAGATGATAGTACAGATGAAAAAAAGAAAAAAAAGAAAGATGCTAATTATCATTTGGAATTATTTAAAATTGTTAAGAATACAAATACTATTATAAAAAATGAGATACAAATAGGAGATAAATTTATTGATGATGCATCTCTTTATGAAAATGC
This sequence comes from Flavivirga aquimarina, assembly GCF_030540835.1. Lineage (GTDB taxonomy): Bacteria > Bacteroidota > Bacteroidia > Flavobacteriales > Flavobacteriaceae > Flavivirga > Flavivirga aquimarina. The sequence continues at coordinate 30,786 of NZ_JAUOEK010000172.1, forward strand.
AGAAGGAAATATTGTAATTGGAGGGACTTGTAAAAACCCAGATAAAGGAAAATCAATACCGTTTTTTTCTACCAAAGAAAAAGGGCAAGCTACAGGTGTTTTCACAATTAACTTAACAGAAGAAGGAGGGGTACGAGATTTTAAAAATTATGATTTCCCTGTTGAGATGTTAAGAAAGTTTTCCACAAGAAAAGAGAAAAAAAATATTAATAAAAAAAATAAAAAAGAAGAAGAAAAACCGGTTTTCAATTTCTTAGAGCTTAATTCAATAGCATTAAATAGTGATGGTAGCTTTTTAATTCTTGGTGAACAAAGGTATATATTACAAAAAAGTGATTATGGAGAAGGTTTTCCTAGATATACTCAGGTTTTTGATGAAGATGCTTTTATGATGAGTTTAAAAGGATTGTCTTTTCATTTTAGAGACATTCTAGCTGCAAAAATAAATGCAGATGGTACATTAGCCTGGATGCATAAACTACCAAAAAGACAAAGAGGAGTAAATCGTAAAGGGTCCATGTCTTATACGCACATGTTTGCTGGGGATAATCATTATTTATTATTTTTAGATAATGTAAAAAACTTGGATTTACCAGAGGATAAAGTTCCATATAAACACACAGATGGGCAAGGAGGATATTTTACAACTTACATCATTAATGACAAAACAGGAGAGGTTAAAAAAGAAGCTGTTTTTAATACCCGGGATATTAACGGTACAGAAATGGAGCATTTTGAAACAGATAAAATCCTACCTCTTTCCGATTCTGAAATCTTAATTGAAGGCTTTGAGGGAAGAAGTAAGGATTTTTTAGTGAAAGTTAGTGCTAAGAAATAGAACTTCATTTCTATTTACAAATGATAAATAATAGCCACCTAAAATTTACTTTTAGGTGGTTTTTGTTATAAATGGGTATAAATGTTTAATCGAAAAGAATTCCTCGAGGCTCTGCCTCGGGGTTTCCGTTGAAATTGTCATTCCCGTGAAAACGGGAATCTAAATACAGAATTTCGGTTTTTGACCTTTTTAGGCCAAAATGAAACCAGCGAAATACCTCTATGGCTCTGCCTCGAGGATAGTTGGTTTCAAGAAATTCTTTATTAACTCCAAATGAATTTACGTGTATTTGCCGTTCCTGCGTAGGCAGGAATCCACTCAAAAATATAGTTTAGATTTCTTATTTTACAGAAATAGCATTGATTTTTTAATGAATAAAACCACACTTTCTTAAATTCCTTTTATCATTTAAACAGTTACTGTTTTATTAGCTTTGTTCATTTTTTTAAATACCCGCCAAGATCTCAATTTTAATATAGTTGTAGCACATAGTACCCCCGAAAGCATGGCTCCAGAGACACCTACTAAGGTGATATCTTGTCCCGTTAATTTCAATCCTTTTATTTTAGTTTTTGGTCTTAGAAAAGGTAATTTAAACCTGTTTGGAGTGTGTGCTAAACCATATATTTCACCATGTTTATAGTTGGAAAAATGCCTGGTAGAAAGCGGCGAAGAAACTTCGGTTACCTGTACATGGCCTTTAAGCTGTGGGAATAAACTATATATTTTATTCAACATGGTCATTTCAAAGTTAGCCTTCATTTTTTTGTAAGCGTCATCCCGGTTCATCCAAGGTTGGTTTTCGTAAGCCGAAAACCAATCGTATAGACCTACAGACATTGCCTGTATAGTTGATGTTCCTGGGTTTTCTGTTTCCCATTCAGAATCTTTTGCAGAAGGAAACGAGATATAAGCAAAATTATTTGGAGCGTCTGCTAGATTGGTTTTTTCAATCAATTCATCTGTGTTCTCGTTAGCGTAATACCAAACATTATGCTTAGGTAGATTTAATTCTGCACTCGATTTATTTAACCCAATATACAAACACATATGTCCACTTGCTGGTTTAACCTCACGTAAGTTGAAGTTGCATCGTTTCTTTGCACTTTTTGAGAGTAGTTGATTAAATGTGTTATCAACCCCAACGTTACTAATGACATTTGAGGATTTTATAACCGTATTGTCTATTTTAATGCCTGTTACTTTATTGTTTTTAGTAATAATTTCTTGTACATCTGCATTAATAAATACTTTGCTTCCTAAAGCGTTTAAAACTTCAATGATGTTATGGCAAATTTTATCTGCACCGCCTTTAGGATAATAGCCTCCTTCCATAAAATGAGCAATAACCATGGCGTGTGCTCCAAAGCTACTATACTTTGGCGACAATCCATAATTACCACATTGTCCACAAAGAACTGCAATTAAAAGTTTGTTGTCAGTCAGTTTACTTAATACTTCCCAAGTGGTTTTTTGAGAATAATGAGCGTATCTTTTTCTAATAATCCACCCAAGAGATTTACTTAGCCAAGGTTCGAAAACTTTTTCAAAAAAGAAAGCCGCCCCTCTTTTATTGGCCTTTTCTATTAATGATATGTATTTATTAATGACATCTTCTTCTTTTGGAAAATAGGCAATGAATTGTTTTCTAAAGTTTTCTTTTCCAGCTCTAAACTGGTACTTTTTTCCTCCAACATGTACTACATCGTACACGTTACCCATAGATTCCCACTTCAGCTTATCGTCGGTAATAAAATTAAACATGCCAAGTAATGACTCATTTTTATCCATATTACCAACATAATGAACTCCGACATCCCACTTAAAACCATGCTTTCTTTTAAAACTGTGTGTAAACCCTCCCGGGACATAGTGACGTTCAAAAACAGCCACTTTTTTTCCTGCCTTAGCCAACCAAGTAGCAGCTGTTAGTCCTCCAATACCTGAACCTATAACAAAATACTCGTAGCCCGAAAAATCCATATCAGACGAAAAAGTTTCGTAATTTTTTTTGTGCATAAAGGAGTGTCCCGAGCTTAGTTAGTTTATGTATGTTGTGTTTCTCCTAACTTAATGATGTGAGCCAGGTTTTGTATAATTTTATGATGTTTTTTTACAAATGGATTGGTTTCATCCCAAACATAACCAGCCAGAACAGAACAAATTTGTGTTTTAATTTCTGGGTTTTCAGGTCTATGAAAAAATAAGGTTTGTAAATTTCCGGTGTACCATTCTTTAACATAGGTAGCAAAAACGTTAACCCCCTTTTTAATGTAATTGGCATAATCTTCTTCCCAATCTACAACGTCATTATTTAATTCTCTGGTTATAAGTTTTGCAGCCAGTAATGCAGATTCTGTTGCAAAAGTAACACCCGAAGAAAATACGGGATCCAAAAATTCTGCACTATTTCCTGTTAGTGCATAGCCTTTTCCATACAACTGCTTAACAGATTTTGAATAGTTTTTTATGTTTATGGGCTCAAATAAAAAGTCGAGATCTTTAAAACGGTCATAATAATAATCTGAAAGTTTCAGCATTTCAGTTAGCTTTTCAGTATTATTTCCTTCAAACGATTCCATGTATTCTGTATCGCTTACATAACCAATACTTGTTACTCCGTTAGAAAAAGGAATAACCCACAACCATGTATTAGTATCTATAACATCAAAAGTAATAAGAGTACCCTCTCTTCCTTCTGGTCGTTTAATATCCTTTACATGAGTAAAAATGGAAGAATGTTTAGGTAAAGCCGAAGGAACATCAAGGTTTAATAATCTTGGCAAAACACGACCATAACCACTGGAATCGACAATAAATTTTGCATTGATAGTTGAGATATCTCCTTGTTTATTTTTAATAGTTGTTTTTGAAACGCCGTTTTCATCGAAAACGACATCAGTTACTTCATGTTCAAAAGCGATATCAACACCTTTTTTTATAAGCTCTTTGCTAAGTACGTCATCAAAATCTGCTCTCGGCACTTGCCAGGTCCAATCCCAACCTTTAGTATGCTTGTCACTAAAGTCAAAATTACATACAACATCACCTTTTAAAAAGCGAGCGCCATCTTTTCGTTCAAAACCCTGAGCTTTTAAACACTCTAAAAGACCTACTTCTTCAAAATGATCCATACATCTTGGAAGTAAGCTTTCTCCTATAACAAACCTAGGGAAATTACTTTTTTCGACAACTTTAATCTTTAGTCCATTATTCTGTAAGTAAGAGGCAGCAACACATCCGGAGGGGCCCGCACCAATAATTAAAACATCAACATTTGTATTACTCATTATTTTTATAGTGTAGATTCATTTATTATTATAAATTTACAGACCAAAATAACTACAATGCTTCAGTTATAAAAATTTATTTATTAAATATATTGAAAATATATAGATGTTAAAACTTAAGGAGAAACTAGGTATCGAAGATTTTTACAAAATAATATTCGAAAACCATTCTATTCAAATTGATGATAGCGTATTAGAGACTGTTGAAAAGAGTTTTGTTTTTTTAAAGGAATTTTCAGAAAACAAAGTCATTTATGGAGTAAACACGGGTTTTGGCCCAATGGCTCAATACAAAATTAAAAACTCAGAGAGAATCCAATTACAGTATAACTTAATAAGAAGTCATGCTTCCGGTACCGGGAATATAATTCCACCTATGTATGTTAAAGCAGCCATGTTAGCCCGGCTAAATACACTGTCTTTAGGGAATTCTGGCGTACATAAGTATGTTGTTGAATTAATGGCAGAGCTAATCAATAAAGATATTACACCATTAATTTATGAACATGGGGGTGTTGGCGCAAGTGGAGATTTAGTACAATTAGCACATTTGGCTTTGGTTTTAATTGGTGAAGGCGAAGTGTTTTATAAAGGAAAGCGCCAACCGACAAAGGATGTTTTTGAAGCTGAAAACTTGAAACCAATTACGGTAGAATTACGTGAAGGTTTAGGTTTAATAAATGGAACTTCAGTGATGACAGGTATTGGTATAGTAAATGCCATTTATGCAAGAAGGTTACTAAATTGGATGATTTCCTGTTCTGCTGCCATTAATGAAATTGTAGAAGCCTATGATGATCACTTGTCTTATGAATTAAACCAGTCTAAACAACATATAGGGCAACGCAAAATCGCAGAAGAGATGCGTGAGCATTTAAAAGACAGTTCTTTAACCAGAAAGCGCGAACATCATTTGTACGAGAACAATAATGACCATGTTTCGGTTTTTGAAGATAAAGTACAAGAATACTATTCGTTGCGTTGTGTACCACAAATATTAGGGCCTGTTTTAGATACATTAAACAGAGTTGAAAGGATATTAATTGAAGAAATAAATTCAGCAAATGATAACCCAATTGTTAATGTAGAAGAAAAACATGTTTATCATGGAGGAAATTTCCACGGTGATTATGTATCTTTAGAAATGGATAAGCTAAAAATAGTAGTCACAAAACTAAGCATGTTAGCAGAAAGACAACTTAACTATTTGTTAAACCCTAACCTAAATAATATTCTCCCAGCTTTTGTAAACCTTGGAAAATTAGGACTGAATTTTGGTATGCAAGGTGTGCAGTTTACAGCGACATCTACAACTGCCGAAAATCAAACACTGTCAAATCCAATGTACGTGCACAGTATCCCGAATAATAATGATAATCAAGATATTGTAAGTATGGGAACCAATGCAGCTTTAATAACTAAAAAAGTTATTGAAAATGCGTTTGAAGTTGTGGCTATAGAAATGATAACGGTTATTCAAGCTATAGAATATCTTAAAGTACAGGACAAAGTGTCTTCAAAAACAAGAAAAATGTACGATGAAATAAGACAAATAGTACCTGCTTTTACAGAAGATGTTATTATGTATCCTTACGTTAATAAAGTAAAGGATTTTATTATAAACAATTAAAAACAGTGTTATTATGAAAACAAAATACATTTTAATTTTTACTTTCGTTTTAAACCTTTTTTCAATTTCGGCTCAAGAATTAGCTCTAGTTAGAGAAAATGGTGTGTTTGGTTATATAAATACTTCTGGAGAATATGTTATTGAACCTCAATTTGAAGTAGCAAAAAACTTTTCTGGCAATTTAGCAGCAGCAAGTCAAGATAAAAAGTGGGGGTTTATAGATACCTCGGGTAAATGGGCTATCCAACCGGAGTATGATAAAGTTAAAGCGTTTCATGCTGGCTTCGCTTTGGTTCTTAAAGGTAAACAATGGAGTTATATTGATAGTTCCAATAAGACTTTAACTACGCCTGTTCAAGAAAAATATTATGATTTTAATGATGATGGCATAGCCTTTTTTAGAGTAGAAAAAAAATTAGGACTTTTAGGAACAGATGGAAAGCTTATCATCGAACCAACTTACGATGTAATTAAGCCTTTTGTTGACGGTTATGCCAGAGTAAGAAATGGTGAAAATTGGGGAATGATAGACAAAAAAGGAACTGTAACTATTCCTTTAGAATATTCTGGAATTGGAAGTTATAATAGTACTGGAATTTGGGCTAAAAAAGGAGAGACTTTTGGGATTATTTCAAATGGTGAATTTAATATGGTATCTGGTGTAGATAAGATTTGGGATTTTAATGATAAATCTAATCTTACTTATGCCCGTAGTAACAAAAAAGTTGGATTTATTGATAATAAAGGTAAATGGGTTATAGAACCACAATACGCAAAAGTAAGATCTTTTAGCAATGGATTAGCACCTGTTCTTAAAGGTAAATCTTGGGGTTATATTAATACAAAAGGAGAAGAAGTTACAGGATTTATTTATAAAGATGCTGAAATATTTTCAGCAGATGGATTGGCTCCAGTAAAGAGTAAAAAACTATGGGGATTCATAGATAAAACAGGAAAGTTAGTTATCCCCGAAAAATACGAAATTACGGCAGGTGGGTTCTCTATCTTTACAAAGAACAACTTAAAAGGATTTAAAAACGGTTTGGCTAGAGTAAAACTTGATAAAAAATGGGCTTTTTTAAATGTAAAAGGCGAGGCGCTAGGAAACAAATGGTACCAAAATGTTGAACTATTTGTAAACACGAACCAATAACCTTAAAGTATTAAATGAACAAAATTGAAAGTGACAAAATGAAATACGCTTTAGTAACCGGAGGTTCAAGAGGAATAGGTAAAGCTGTTTGTGTTCAATTAGCAAAAGATACTAACTATCATATCTTAATAAATTATAATAGTAATAAAGACGCAGCTTTAAATACTTTGGAAGAAGTTGAAAATGCTGGAGGAACCGGAGAAATATTACAGTTTAATGTTGTTAATGCAGACGAAGTTAAGGAAGTACTTGATGCCTGGCAGGACAATAATAAAGATGCTGTTATAGAAGTACTGGTTAATAATGCAGGTATTACAAAGGATGGTTTATTTATGTGGATGCCTCATAACGATTGGCAAGATGTTATTAACACGTCTCTTAATGGGTTTTTTAATGTAACAAATCATTTAATTCAGAAATTATTGGTAAATCGATATGGAAGAATTATTAATATGGTTTCTGTTTCTGGATTAAAAGGCACACCCGGGCAAACTAATTATTCGGCAGCAAAAGGAGCGGTAATAGCAGCTACTAAAGCATTAGCGCAAGAAGTAGCAAAGAGAAATATTACTGTAAACGCAGTAGCTCCTGGGTTTATAAAAACAGATATGACCCATGATCTTAACGAAAAAGAATTAAAGAAAATGATTCCTGCAAATCGGTTTGGAGAAGCCGAAGAAGTAGCACACGCCGTTTCTTTTTTATCTTCAAAAAAAGCTTCTTATATTACAGGAGAAGTAATAAATATAAATGGAGGCATTTATTCATAAATTAATGTTGTAGAATGAAGAGAGTTGTTATCACGGGAATGGGGATTTATTCTTGTATTGGTGAGAATTTAGAAGAAGTAAAGACGTCATTATATAATGGTAAATCTGGAATTAAGGTAGATAAAGATAGAATTCCTTTTGGATACCGCTCCCCATTAACAGGAATGGTAGAAGAGCCGGACTTAAAAAAATACCTTTCAAGAAGGCAGCGTTTAAGTTTAGGTGAAGAAGGAGCTTATGCCTACATTGCAACTATTGAAGCACTAGAAAATGCTAAAATAACTCAAGATTTTTTGGATGCAAACGAAGTAGGAATACTTTATGGTAATGATAGTACAGCAAAAGCAGTTATAAACTCTGTAGACAAAATTAGAGAGAAAAAAGATACTGCCCTGGTTGGTTCTGGAGCTATATTTCAAGCCATGAATTCTACAGTAACCATGAACCTCTCAACAATATTTAAGCTTAGAGGTGTTAATTTTACAATAAGTGCAGCTTGTGCCAGTGGCTCACATGCTATAGGTATGGCTTATCAACTTATAAAAAGTGGGTTACAAGATTGTATTATTTGTGGAGGCGCTCAAGAAATAAATAAATTTGCCATGGGTAGTTTTGATGGTTTAGGTGTGTTTTCGACAGTTATAGACCAACCGGAAAAAGCCTCGCGCCCATTCGATAAAAGCAGAGATGGCTTAGTGCCAAGTGGTGGAGCAGCAACTTTAGTAGTAGAGAGCTACGAATCGGCTGTAAAAAGAGGTGCACCAATTTTAGGGGAAATAATTGGATATGGTTTTTCTTCTAATGGTGAGCATATATCGACCCCAAATGTTGATGGTCCAACAAATGCTATGTCTAAAGCTATTGAACAAGCAAATATAGATTCTAAAGCGATTGATTATGTAAATGCCCATGCAACTTCAACACCGGTTGGAGATGCTAATGAGGCTAAAGCTATATTTAAAGTGTTTGGAGAGAATGGTCCCTGTGTTAGTTCTACAAAATCGATGACAGGTCATGAATGTTGGATGGCTGGTGCTAGCGAAGTTATTTATTCGATGCTTATGATGCAGCATGACTTTATTGCTCCAAATATAAATTTAGAGCAGCCAGACGAAGATGCTTCTAAATTAAATTTAGTAAGTAAAACGTTAGATAAAAAAATTGATGTATTTTTGTCGAATTCTTTTGGATTTGGAGGAACAAATTCAGCATTAATAATCAAAAAAATAAAAGAATAAAGATGAATAAAGAAGTTATTATTGAAAAAATAAACGACTTTCTTGTTGATGAATTTGAAGTTGAAACTGAAGATATTTCACCTGAAGCTAACTTAAAAGAAACTCTTGAGCTGGACAGTTTAGATTTTGTAGACCTTGTTGTTTCTATCGAATCTAATTTTGGCGTTAAATTAGTAGGAGAAGATTTTGTAAATATAATAACACTTCAAGATTTTTACGATCTTATTGAGAACAAACTAAAATAACTATACTAAATATTTATGGCTGCTGAATGGAAAGGAAAGTCCAGAGGAACAGTTCTAGGCTACAAAATATTTGTGTTTTGTATGAAAAAGCTGGGGTTGTCTTCAGCTTATTTTATTTTGTATTTTGTCGCTGCCTACTTCTGCTTTTTTACATTGGATAGCACAAAAGCTTCTTACTATTATTTCCATAAAAGACTAAAATATTCTAAGCTTAAAAGTATATTAAATATTTACAGAAGTTATTACGTTTTTGGGCAAACAATAATAGATAAAGTAGCTATTTCTTCTGGGTTGAAGTCCAAATTTACTTATGATTTTGATGGTGTAGAGCGTATAAAAGAAATATTAAAACAAAAAAAAGGAGGTATCCTTATAAGTGGTCATATGGGTAATTTTGAAATTGCCGAGCACTTTTTTGGAGAATTAGAAGACAACGATTGTATAAGCTTGCTTACAACTAATATTGAGCATACAGCCATAAAGGATTATCTTGATGGTATCACAAAAAAATCTAATATAAAATTTATCCTTATTAAAGAAGACTTTTCTCATATATTTGAAATTAATGCAGCATTGGCGAGAAACGAAATTGTATGCATTACAGGAGATCGTTTTTTCAAGGATTCAAAGTATTTAGAACAAGAGTTATTAGGCAAAAAAGCCAAGTTTCCTGCAGGGCCGTTTCTTATAAGTTCTAGGTTACAAGTTCCTGTTCTTTTTGTGTACGTATTGAAAGAAACCAGAAATCACTATCATCTTTATGCAAGAAAAGCGCAAGAAAAACATGGAGATGCTAAAGCTTTATTAAAAGAATATACTCAAAGTTTGGAGTCGATGATTGAAAAATACCCATTACAATGGTTTAATTATTTCGATTTTTGGGATGCAAAAAAAGAATAAGATGAAGAACATTTTAGTAATACATTATTCTCAATCTGGGCAACTAACAGAAATCGTAAATAATATAGCGACACCACTTGCCAATTCTGAAGATGTTAAAGTGGTACATCATCAAATAGAAATGGAAACACCTTTTGCGTTTCCGTGGAAAAAAAAAGACTTTTTAAATATATTTCCTGAATCTTTTCTTCAAATACCTTCAAAAATATCACCCATACCTGAAGATATATTAAATCAAAAATTCGATTTAGTAATTCTAGGGTATTCCGTTTGGTATTTAAGCCCCTCAATTCCAACAAATTCTTTTTTAACTTCTCCAGAAGCTAAAAAGTTACTAGCAAATACACCAGTAATTACAGTTATTGGTTGTAGAAATATGTGGATAATGGCTCAAGAAAAAGTAAAAAAAATGCTAAAAGGGCTAAATTCAAAATTAGTTGGTAATATTGTTTTAAGAGACAGGCATATAAATCACATTAGTGTTATAACTATAGTACAATGGATGTTTACCGGAGAGAAAAAAAAGTACTTAGGGATATTTCCTAAACCAGGAGTGTCTCAAAAGGATATTGATGAATCTTCAAGATTTGGCAATGTTATATTAAACCATTTAACTAATAACAAACTCGAAGATCTCCAAAAAGACTTAATAAAAGAAGAAGCTGTAGTAATAAAACCTTTTTTGGTCTTGGCAGACAAACGAGCTAATATTTTATTTGGTAAATGGGCAAAACTTATTTATTCGAAAGGTGAAGCAAATGCCGTTGGACGTACAATCTGGGTTAAAATGTTTAACTTTTATTTATTATTTGCCATTTGGGTTATTGCTCCCTTAGTTTTTATTTTATTTTTGTTGACTTATTTGCCTTTTTCTGGAAAAATAAAAAAAGATAAAAAATATTATTCATCTGTAGAAATTAAATAGAAGGGATTTAAATGAAAGACGTTTACATAACAAGAATATCAAAATTTTTACCTAACGCTCCAGTTGGCAATGATGAAATGGAAAGCATTTTGGGGCAAATTAATGGAAAACCTTCTAGAGCCAAAAGAGTTGTTTTAAGAAATAATGGTATAAAAGAACGATATTACGCTATTAATAGTCAAGGTGAAATTACCCATACCAATGCAGAATTAACAAAAGAAGCCATAACAAAATTATTTGACGATTCGTTTACTCAAAACAATATGGAATTATTATGCTGTGGCACGTCTTCTCCAGATCAGTTGTTGCCTTCGCATGCAGTCATGGTTCATGGTTTATTAGCAAATAAAAATTTAGAAGTAAACTCTGCATCGGGCATTTGCTGTGCAGGTATGAGTTCTTTAAAGTTCGGTTTTTTGTCTGTTAAATCGGAAAATTCTAACAATGCAGTTTGTACAGGGTCAGAAAGATCTTCAACACGAATGATGGCAAGTATGTTTAATGAAGAGGCAGAGTCGCTATCAAGTTTAGAAGATCAGCCTATTATAGCATTTAAAAAAGAATTTTTACGCTGGATGCTATCAGATGGAGCCGGAGCCATGTTGTTAGAAAACAAAAAAAATGAAACAGGACTTTCTTTAAAAATAGACTGGATGGAAGCCTATTCGTTTGCTTACGAATTAGAGACCTGTATGTATTCTGGAGGAGAAAAGCAGGAAGATGGCTCAATAAAACCCTGGACAGAATACAGTTCTAAACAGTGGTTAGAGGATTCTATCTTTTCTGTAAAACAAGATGTTAAAATTTTGGAGGAGCATGTTATTAGTAAAGGCGTTGAAAGCTTAGAAATGGTCTTTGAAAAGTATTCTAAAGACCCTTCAGATATCGATTATTTTTTACCTCATATATCATCTAATTATTTTGCCGAAAAATTAAAAACCGGTATTAAAGAAAAAGGATTAAAGATACCCGAAAGTAGCTGGTTTACTAATTTGAGTAGCGTAGGAAATGTTGGTTCTGCATCCATTTATTTAATGCTCGAAGAATTAGTGCATTCCGGAAGATTGAAAAAAGGAGACAAAATATTGCTGTCTGTACCAGAAAGCGGTAGGTTTTCTTATGCTTATGCGCATTTAACTGTTTGTTAAAATGATTCTGTTAGAAAAACCAATTACAAATATAGAACACTTAATTCCGCAAAAAACACCTTTTGTGATGGTCGATACTTTGCTAGGTTTTTCTAATACAAATGTAGTATCCTCATTAAAAGTTTTAGAGGCCAACATTTTTTTTGAAAACAAGGTACTATCTGAATCTGGGTTAATAGAAAATATGGCACAAACAGTGGCACTTCATACAGGATACAATTATTTTTTAAAAGGAGAGCCTGCCCCAACGGGTTATATAGGCTCTATTAAAAAAGTAGAGATTTCCAGATTGCCTCAATTACATGAAACCATAAAAACAGAAGCTCATATTTTACACGAATTTATGGGAGTGACTTTAGTAGAAATAACTGTTTTTAATGCCGAAAAAGAAAAAATTGCTTCAAGTATAATGAAAACGGTTATTGCGAATTAATGATTGATCTTGATAAAATAGATGTTTCCAATTTTTTACCACACCGTCCTCCATTTTTAATGATAGACAAAGTGCTCGTTCTTAATGATGAACAAGTATCTACGTCATTTAAAATTAAAGAAGACAATCTTTTTGTTGAGAATAACTATTTTAGTGAAATGGGATTGGTAGAAAATGCAGCACAAACTTGTTCATCAATAGTAGGTAAAAGTTTTTTTAATGATGATGATATCGAAGGAGAAGGAGCTAATTTAATAGGCTTTATTAGTGCTATAAAAAAAGTAACGCTGTTTTCTTGCCCTAAAGTAGGTAGCACCATAATATCCAGTGCGAAATTAACATCAAGATACGATACAGATAGTTATAGTATATGTTCTTTAGAATGTAATATTTATGAAGAATCAGTCCAATTATTATCTTGTGAGATGAATTTGGTTATTAAAGATTTGAAATAACTTATGAAAAAAAGTGATGTTCCACAAGATAAGAGTAGCCTAGAAACAGGCAAACATAAAGAGCTATGTTATGCTGTTGATGAAAACGGGGAATACACAACAGCTAAAAGTAGCGGCTGGCAGCCAAAAACAATTGCCTTAGATAATGCGATACAAGAAATTAATGACCGTATCGAAAATGCTAAAAACAGAGTATTAAATAACGAAACCAGTCCTATTGAATATTATATGGAACTTCATAAAATGGACGTTGGTATTTTAGCAAGCTATGTAGGGTTGTTTAAATGGCAAGTAAAAAGACATTTTAAATTGAAAAGATTTAATAAATTATCTGAAAAAACATTACAGAAATACGCCAGTATTTTCGAAATTTCTATAAATCAATTAAAAGATATTGACTATGGAAATTAATTTTACGCACCACCAAACGGCTCATTGTGAGAATGGGGTTATTTCAAATTTGATGAAGTATAAAGGCTTTGAGATAAGCGAACCCATGGTGTTTGGTATTGGCTCTGGCTTAATATTTTGTTATATCCCCTTTTTAAAAGTAAATCATGCTCCGGCAATATCATATAGAACAATGCCCGGTCAGATTTTTAAAAAATTTGCTAAGCGTGTTGGAATAAAAATTAAAAAAGAAAAATTTAAAAACCCACAGCAAGCAGAAGCAAGACTAAACGAAAATTTAGAAAAGAATAACCCCGTTGGTCTTCAAGTTGGGGTGTATAATTTAGTGTACTTTCCAGACGAATATCGTTTTCATTTTAATGCACATAATTTAATAGTATTTGGCAAAGAAAATGGAAGCTATTTAATTAGCGATCCGGTTATGGAAACAGTTACAACATTAACCGCTAAAGAATTAGAAAAAGTTCGTTTTGCTAAAGGGGCTTTTGCTCCTAAAGGGCATATGTATTATCCCATAAGTTTTCCAAAAGAGCTAAATATTAAAGAAGCGATTATAAAAGGAATAAAAAACACCTGTAGAGACATGTTAGCGCCAGTACCTATTATTGGTGTTAATGGTATTAGGTATACAGCAAAGTTAATACGCAAGTGGCCTAAGAAGAAAGGTGTTAAAGTTGCTAACCATTATTTAGGACAAATTGTTAGAATGCAAGAAGAGATTGGAACCGGAGGCGGTGGATTTAGATATATTTATGCAGCCTTTTTACAAGAGTCCAGTAAAATATTGGATAATAATAAATTAGCAGATTTATCCAAAGAAATGACCGTTATCGGCGATTTATGGAGAGATTTTGCTTTGGATGCCTCTCGCATTTATAAAAGTAGAAGTAGAAGCGCAGAAAATGATGTTTATAACAATGTGGCGTCACAGTTAGAAGTCATAGCAGATAAGGAAGAAGTTTTTTTTAAAAAACTTAAAAAGGCCATATAGAATCACTTATGATTGAGATTAAACAATTATCTAAAAAATATAAAGGCGCAGATACATATTCAGTGTCCGATTTAGATTTGCGTATCTCTGAAAAAGACATTTTTGGATTGTTAGGCCCTAACGGAGCAGGGAAAACGACATTAATTTCGTTGTTGTGCTCGTTAATAAAACCAACTTCGGGTTCGTTTGTTATTAATGGCCTTACCTATAAGAAAAATAAAAATCAGTTAAAACAGCTCATAGGCATCGTGCCTCAAGAATATGCTTTGTATCCAACATTAACCGCTTTTGAAAACCTAAGGTATTTTGGAAGCATGTATGGTTTAAAAGGGAAGTCATTAGAGTTAAAAATCAAAGAAGCATTAGAAACGCTTGGACTATCGCAATTTTCGAATAAAAAAATAAATACTTTTTCTGGAGGAATGAAGCGTCGAATCAACTTAATAGCAAGTATTCTACACGACCCAAAAGTATTGTTTTTAGACGAACCAACCGTTGGAGTCGATGTGCAATCTAAAAATGTTATTATAAATTATTTAAAAGAACTTAACGAAAAAGGAACCACAATAATCTATACATCACATCATCTAAATGAAGCAGAAACTTTCTGTACTAAAGTTGCTATAATAGATCATGGAAAAATAATAATAGAAGGAGATCCCGAAAATTTAATTACTAAGCAGAAAAATGCTAATAATCTGGAAGATGTATTTTTAGCTCTAACCGGACATGCTTTAAGAGATCATGCATAAACTACTGGCATCTACATATAAAGAGTTTATATTGCTCACCAGAGATATTGGTGGTATCGCCATATTATTTATCATGCCTTTAGTGTTAATAGTAACTATAACCATAATTCAGGATAGTACATTTAAAAGTGTAAGTGAAACTAAAATACCCATACTTTTAGTGGATAATGATAAAGGGTCTGTTTCTGAAACAATTGCTAAAGGACTAGAAGGCTCTAATGTTTTCGAAGTTGTTGAAATTGATATAGAAGAAGACGCCAAGAATTTGGTTTTTAAAGGCAAAAACCAATTAGCGATCATAATTCCCGAAAATTTATCTTCAGATCTGGAAAAAAAAATCAACCAAAATGTTGAAGGTATTTTAAGTGAATTTGGTTTAGAAGAAGAAAAAAATCAACCAAAAGAAACATTCACTAAAAAAGAAGTCAAGTTATATTTTGACCCAGCAACACAGTTCTCTTTTAAAAACTCGGTGAAAAATGAAGTAGATAAAATGATTTCTAAAATAGAAACCCAATCTATCTACAACGCATTTCAAAAGCAGTTAACAGATGATCCAACAGAAGCTATTTTCGAAACAGAAAACTTTATAAGTTTTAAAGAAATATTACCTAAAAACAAAGACGAAAACATTATACCAAATTCTGTTCAACATAACGTTCCAGCCTGGACACTTTTTGCCATTTTCTTTATTATTGTGCCATTATCCATAAATATTGTAAAAGAAAAAAATCAAGGTACTTTTGTGAGATTAAGAACAAATCCGGTATCATATTTAACCGTTCTTGGTGGAAAAACAGTAATTTATTTAGCAGTTTGTTTGATTCAATTTATGTTAATGTTACTTGTTGGAATTTATTTATTTCCGGCTATAGGATTACCAACATTAAATGTATCAAATAAATTACCTCTTTTATTTATAGTTGCCATCTTTGCAGGTTTAGCAGCTATTGGGTTAGGTTTGCTTTTGGGAACTATAGCTAAGACTCAAGAACAATCTGCTCCATTTGGAGCCACTTTTGTAGTTATTTTAGCAGCCATGGGAGGAGTTTGGGTTCCTGTATTTGTAATGCCTGAATTTATGCAGACATTGTCTAAAATATCACCTATGAATTGGGGACTAAATGCGTTTTATGATGTTTTCTTAAGAAATTCCAGTCTGTTGGAGATAGTTCCGGAAATAACATTGTTATTTTTGTTTTTTATCACCACAACAATAATTGCCATAATTTATAATGAGAAGAAAAGCGCAGTATAAAAATAATAAAGAAATTAGCTTTACAAGTAAAGTAAGGGTTCGGTTTGTAGAAACAGACCCGTTAGGAATTGTTTGGCATGGCAATTATATACAATACTTTGAGGATGGTAGAGAAGCTTTTGGCAGGCATCATGGTATATCATATTTAAATCAAAAAGAATTTGGTTATGCAACTCCAATTGTAAAATCAAGTAGCGATCACAAATTACCTTTGCGTTATGGAGATGTTGCCACTATAAAAACAATATATGTTGATAGCAATGCAGCAAAAATGGTTTTTAGATATGAAATTTTTAATCAAGAGAATCAGCTTGTTTGCACAGGAGAAACAGTTCAGGTTTTTGTAGACCATATAGGTCAAGGAGAGTTATCTCTAACAATCCCAGAGTTTTTTATGAAATGGAAGAAAAAAGTTGGCCTTTTAGATGACTGAAGTTTACCTCTCATATAATAATATAATCTCATCATTGGGTTTTAACAGTGAAACTGTTGTGGGCAATATCCATAACGAAGTTTCAGGGTTGCAATTAATAGATGATAAGAACCTATTGCCGCAACCTTTTTATTCATCAATAATAAATACAAAAACATTAAAAGAAAGCTTTCAGGCTTTAAAAGATAAAGACGATTATACACGCTTAGAGCAGATGATGATAACATCTTTAAACAAGGTTATTCAATCTTCTGGGATTCCTTTAGCAGAAAATGTTGGTTTAATAATTTCGACAACAAAAGGTAATATTGATGTTTTAGATAAAAACAGTGAATTCCCTAAAGAACGTGCTTATTTAAGTGTTTTAGGAAAAAAAATAAAAGACTTTTTTAAATTTAAAAACGATGCTATTGTTGTTTCTAATGCATGTGTATCGGGTGTTTTAGCCGTTTCTATTGCAAAACGTTATATCAATCAGGGCATTTACGATCATGTATTTATTGTAAGTGGAGATATAGTTACAGAATTTATTTTGTCCGGATTCAATTCGTTTCAAGCACTAAGCGACGCACCCTGTAAACCTTACTGCAAGAATCGTTCTGGAATTAACATTGGTGAAGTTGCTGCAAGTATATTAGTAACGAATAACAAAAAAAGTCTGGCAAAAGAAGCTGTTACTGTTTTAGGTGAAGGTTCTTGTAACGATGCCAACCATATTTCCGGGCCTTCCAGAACAGGAGAAGGCTTATTTAGAAGCATAACATCTGCTGTAAAAGAAGCTAATATTCCGTACGAGCGTATCGATTATATTTCTGCGCATGGCACAGCAACGCAGTATAATGACGAAATGGAAGCCATTGCATTTAATAGGTTAGGTTTACAAGATGTGCCTATAAACAGTTTAAAAGGTTATTTTGGACACACATTAGGAGCTTCAGGCTTGTTAGAAACCATAATAGGCATGCATTCTCTCTATAATAATATGTTATATACGTCTTTAGGTTTTGACGAATTAGGTGTTACACAACCTATTAATGTAATTAAAGAAGTAACACCAAAAAAAATGAATCTTTTCCTTAAAACGGCATCTGGTTTTGGGGGTAGTAATACCGCAATAATATTTAAAAAAGTAAAAAATTGATAAAATCAACTATGAAAGATACTACGATAAGAGCTATTGATGCGATTCAAGAAGCACAAAAAATCGCGTTTGCTCCATTTGTATTTCAGGCAACAGTTTCACTAAGAAAATTGGGTGTTTTTAGCCTGATTTTTGAAGCAAGAAGACAAGGAGGCATTACAATAGAAGACATTTCAAAAGAACTATCAATTAGTGCGTATGGCATTGGTGTTTTATTAGAAATAGCCGAAAGTTCTAAAATTGTTAGTAAAGATGAAGCAGGTAGATATCAATTAACAACTACAGGCTATTTTTTAAATTATCATGAAACTGTAAATGTTAATATAAACTTTACAAATGATGTTTGTTATAAAGGGCTATTTCATTTAAATGAGTCTATAAAAACTGGAAAACCAGAAGGTTTAAAAGAACTTGGTGATTGGCCTACAGTTTATGAAGGATTATCCCAACTAACTCCAGAAGTTCAAAAATCATGGTTCGAATTTGACCATCATTATTCCGATGCTATTTTTGATGATGCTTTAGAGATAGTTTTTGGAAATAACCCAAAGACGATATTTGATATTGGTGCGAATACAGGAAAATTTGCAATTAAATCATGTCAATATAATAAAGACGTATCTATAAAAATAATTGATTTGCCCGGGCAATTAAAAAAGGCACTTGCTAATATTAAAAAAGAAGGCTTTGAAGAAAGAGTTTCCGGATATGAAATAGATTGGTTAAAAGACAATCCAGAAATCCCAAGTGGAGCAGATATTATATGGATGTGTCAATTTTTAGATTGTTTTTCTGAAGAAGAAATCCTTAAGATCTTAAAAACCTGTGTTAAGTCTATGGACGATACGACCGAATTACGAATCATGGAAACTTTTACAGACAGACAGAAATTTGATAATGCTAAATTTATTTTAGAAGCAACATCGCTTTACTTTACGGTATTAGCAAATGGAAACAGTAAAATGTATCCGGCAGAAGTGTTTTTAAAATTGATTGATAAAGCTGGACTCGTAATTAAAGAAGATATTAGTATTGGAGAATACCATACCATGCTAGTTTGCAAAAAAAAGTAATTGACTATGAGTTCTAAATATCATATAACCTCTTTTTGCAACATTAAAAATAATACGGTGTCTTTAAATGGTTCTGTAATTTATAATGATGAGAATAATGATTTTTTAGAATTTATAAAAGCAGCATATAAATCTTTAGAAACAAATTACGCAAAGTTTTTTAAAATGGATGCCTTAAGCAAATTAGCATTTTTAGCGGCAGATGTTCTATTAAAAAATGAAAGCTTAAACCAAGAAGAAGAAAATAATATAGCTATAGTATTCTCAAACAAAGCATCGAGCATAGATACCGACAGAAAACATCAAGAATCCATTCAAAATAAAGAAGACTACTTTCCAAGTCCGGCGGTTTTTGTATATACATTGCCAAATATTTGTATTGGAGAAATTAGTATAAAACACAAACTGTTTTCTGAAAATAGTTTTTTTATCTTTGACACTTTTAATCCGCAACATTTGTTAGACTATACAAATAGTTTATTGTCGGCAAATAAAGCAGAAAAAGTGCTTTGCGGTTGGGTTGAATTGGATGGAGAAAATTATGAAGCATTTTTATATTTGGTAACCAATAATGGAACCATAACACATAACAAACAAAATATATTAAAATTATATAATACTTAATATGGATACTTTAAAACAAGAGCTGAAAGAAAATATCGTAGAGCAATTAAACCTTGAAGATATAAGCGTAGATGATATTGATGATAATGATATACTATTTGGAGAAGGGTTGGGTTTAGACTCAATAGATGCATTAGAACTCATTGTTATGCTAGATAAAAACTATGGTATTAAATTAACAGATCCAAAAGAAGGTCGTGCTATTTTTGAGTCTATTAATGTCATGGCTAAATACATTAGTGAGAATAGAACAAAGTAAACTGTTTGCCTTTCTTGCAGCATGTGCTGAACTTGTTTCAGTAAGACATAAATCTTTTTTTAAATTAGAACTAAAACGATGAAATTCCTGCGAAAGCAGGAATTTAAAAATATGAGTAAAGGCGTAGCTATTACCGGAATGGGAATTATTTCTTCCATTGGAAACAATGTAGATGAAAATTACAAGTCTCTTATAGGAGGTAAAACCGGTATAACAAGAATTTCAAAAATCAAAACCGTTCATAAAGATGATATTATGGTTGGTGAAATTGCTTTTACAAATCAAGAATTAGAACAACAACTTGGTTTAAGCCCGGATAATAATTATTCACGTACGGCATTATTAGGAGTTATAGCAGCAAAACAAGCTATTGAAGAAGCAGGGATTTCCAATATAAATACCTATAAAACGGGGTTAATATCTGCAACAAGTGTTGGAGGTATGGATAAGACCGAAGCTTATTATTATGATTATTTAGAAGACAAGGCAGCCCAAAAGTATATAGAAGGGCATCATGCAGGAGATTCTACCCAAAAAATCGCAGAAGAGTTAGGTATAGATCAGAGTTTAGTAACTACAATAAGTACAGCTTGTTCTTCTGCTGCAAATGCGATTATGTTTGGAGCCAGATTAATAAAATCTGGACAGTTGGATAGAGTTATTGTTGGAGGATCAGATTGCTTGTCAAAATTCACTATTAATGGATTTAAAACCTTAATGATTTTATCGGATACCTACAACACACCGTTTGATGAAAACAGAAAGGGGCTAAATTTAGGTGAAGCAGCAGCCTTTTTAGTATTAGAATCTGATAAGGTTGTGAAGGCAGAAAACAAAAAGGTTTTAGCCTATGTAAAAGGATATGGAAATGCCAATGATGCTTTTCATCAAACAGCATCATCAGAAAATGGAGATGGTGCGACACTAGCCATGCAAAAAGCACTAAAGGTCGCCGAATTATCTCCTGGCGATATCGATTATATCAATGCCCATGGTACAGCAACTGGAAATAATGATTTATCAGAAGGACGTGCCATTTTAAGAACATTTGAAGAACATGTTCCAGATTTTAGCTCAACAAAAGCATACACAGGACATACCCTTGCTGCTGCTGGAGCTATAGAAGCTGTGTATTCTGTTTTGGCGCTACAGAATAATGTGATTTACCCCAATTTGAATTTTAAAACCCAGATGAAAGAGTTTAGTATTACCCCGCAATTAGAACTTAAAGAAAAAGAATTGCAAACGGTATTATCAAACTCATTAGGGTTTGGAGGTAATTGTTCAACTGTTATTTTTTCAAAAAAACAATGAGAGCCGTTTATATAAATAGTGTAGGTTCTATTTCATCTCAAAAAACATTTGATAATTCACAGTTTTTAGATGAAATCGTTTCTTATGAAGACAATATCATTTTAGCCGTAGACCCAAACTACAAAGACTACATTGCTCCGGCAAATTCTCGTAGAATGGCAAAAGGGATTAAAATGGGGGTTGTAGCTTCTAAAATAGCTCTAAAAGAAGCTAATTTAGACAATGTAGATGCCATCATTACAGGCACAGGAATGGGGTGCCTTAAGGACTCTAAGAAGTTTTTAAGTGCTATTATAGATAATGATGAGCAATTTTTAACACCAACATCTTTTATACAATCCACACACAATACCGTTGGAGGACAAATAGCTCTTGGTTTGAAATGTAAAGGTTATAATTTTACCTATGTACACGCAAGTGTTTCTTTTGAATCTGCAGTATTAGATGCCAAATTAATGTTAGAAAACAATGAAGCCAGTTCTGTTTTAGTTGGTGGAGTTGACGAAATTGAAGAATATACATGTACATTGCATAAGCTTATCAATCATATAAAAGAAGAAAAAGTAAACACTACAGATTTATTAGGTTCTAAAACAAAAGGAGCCGTTTTTAGCGAAGGTGCCAATTTTTTCGTATTATCTAATATAAAACAAGATTCAAGCTACGCTCAAATTGTAGCAATAAGTACATACAATACAATAAAAAGCACAAATATTACTGATCTGGCTGGTACATTCTTAAAAGAGAATGATTTAGATATTGAAGCCATAGACCTTTTAGTTTTAGGAAATAATGGAGATGTTACTTACGATAGTTTTTATAATGAATTAAGCTGTGGAGTATTTAATAAGACACAACAAGTTTATTATAAACATTTGTGTGGTGAGTTTAACACAGCATCATCATTTGGTGTTTGGTTGGCATCCAAAATTTTGAAAACTCAGAAGCTTCCGGAAGTAACTAAACTTAATGACATACGAGCTTCAAATTATAACACTATTTTACTTTACAATCAATATAGAGGAGAGAACCATAGCTTCACCTTATTACGTAAATGCTAAATTATAAGTCGGTAAATATAATTACAATCATTGTTTTACTTGTTTTTCTGTTTACAAGCTACTTTTATAAACTGCCTTTGTGGTCTTTACTTATATTAGTATTTATTTGGTTATTAATTACAGCGGCAGGTTCCTTTTTTATAACGTGGAATTATCATCTTAAATCGCTTCATTCCAACAAACAAATTAAAGAAAATCGAATCGCTATTACTTTTGATGATGGTCCACACCCGGAGTTTACACCCAAAGTATTAGAGCTTTTAAAAAAGTATAATGCCAAAGCCACTTTTTTTTGTATTGGTAAACATATTGAAGCATATCCAAATGTGTTCAGCGATATTATAAAACAAGGGCATACAGTTGGCAATCATACCTATACCCATGCGAATAATTTTGGTTTTTTTAAAACCAAAGAAGTCATTGATGAATTACAAAAAACCAATGCTATTGTAAAAAATATTGTAGGTTTTACAATGCAATTATACCGACCAGCTTTTGGTGTGACAAACCCAAGAATAAAAAAAGCAATAAAACACACCGAATTGCAATCTATAGGTTGGAATATTCGCTCTTTAGATACGACTTCAAGAACATCAAAGACGGTATTTAACCGTGTCACAAAAGACCTTTCAAGAGGTGATGTTATTTTGCTTCACGATACGAGTTTAAAAACAATTACAGTATTGGAACGGTTATTGCTATTTTTACAGAAACAAAATATGGAGTCTGTTACCATAGACTCTCTATTCAATATAAAAGCATATGCGTAATATTTTTTATATTATATTTTTTATAGGTGTTGCATTACACGGGCAAACCAAGATGAACTCGGCAGAATCAGCCACCTTAAAAGCCAAAGTAAAAACGAAGGCGACTACGATAAACACCTTATTAAGCGACTTTACACAATACAAGCATTTGGATTTTTTATCTAAAGATATTATTACTTCAGGTAAACTGGCATTTAAGTCTCCCAATATGATAAAATGGGAATATATCACCCCCTTTAAATATGTCGTTATATTTAAAAACGAAAAACTCTTTATTAATGATGAAGGTAAAAAAAGTAATATAGATATAGGCTCAAATAAGATGTTTAAGCACTTAAATACTTTAATTATAAATAGTGTAAAAGGGGATATGTTTGACGAAAATGAATTTGATATTACATACTATAAAGAAGGAGTAAATAGTAAAGTTTACTTTAGCCCAAAAGACGAAAGTTTTTCGAAATATATAAAAGCATTTCACATTACATTTAATGTAGAAGGTGACGTTGTGGAATTAAAAATGGTAGAACAATCTGAGGATTATACTAGAATTGTTTTTAACAATCGAAAAATAAACACAGCCTTATCAGATGCGATATTTAATCAGTAGTTTCTGTTTGCTTTTTATAGCATGTGGGTCGTATCCTAAAAAGCAGAACCTTCAAATACAGACAACATCAAATAATATGGTTCAAAACCCATATTTTTCAGATGAAATAAAAGATTATGTATATAAAGCAAATATTGAGGTATATGATAATAATTTTAGCGGTATTTTCATAGTTAAAAAACTGGGGGATAACCACCATCGTATTGTGTTTACAACAGAAATGGGAAATAAAATTTTCGATTTTTCCTTTTCGAAAGATGCCTTTAAGGTTAACTTTATTGTCGAAGCCATGGATAAAGCTATTTTAATAAACATTTTAAAAAAAGACTTTAAAACTCTTATTCAAGAAAAATTACCGGTTGTTAAATCATATACATTACAAGATGCTTTAGTTTATGAAACTGTTTTAAATAATAAAAAACATTTTTACTATAAAACACAGCAGTTAAACAAAATTGTGCGTACTAAGCATGGAAAGAAAAAAGTAGCATTTATATTCTCGGAAATTAATGATACTATTGCAAACCAAATTAAAATTGAACACTCAAATATAAAACTGAATATTAACCTGAAAATTTTTGATTAAATGAAAAACTTATTTTTAACATTAGTATTAACTATTGTAAGTACAATGGTGTTTTCTCAAATAACAATTAAACCGGGTGTAAGAGCCGGTGTTAATTTTGCTAGTATTACAAACTCAAATTCAAATGATAAAACAGATTTTTATATTGGTGCATTTGCTAAAATTAAATTTGCACGTTTTTATGCATTACAACCAGAATTAAATTATACAAGACAAGGTACATCCAAGTACTTTGGATATGATGATATAGAGCTACAGTATTTGTCGTTAGGAGTAGTAAACAAATTTTCTCCTTTTAAAGATTTAGGCTTACATCTAATTATTGGCCCGGCTTTTAACATTAAAACAGGGGAGAATTTCAATAATTTCTCAGGTGAGTTAGAAGGTTTCGATATTGTCTTTTTGGGAGGAATTGGCTATGACTTGCCTTTTGGGTTAAGTATAGAAGGAAGATATAATATAGGTTTGGTAGATATTTTTGGAAATAATATAAATAATGAAGAACCTCTTGATGAGCTTTTTTTAAACAAAGTATTTCAAATCGGATTATCGTATCAGTTTGACTTATAGGTGATTAATGTGCTATTGGTTTTGGTGCTTACTTAAAAAATAAAGCTTATTATAGCAAAAATAATCGACCAAGTGTGATTAGTAGCAATAAAAAATAGAAAAGAAAAAGTATGTTTGTTTTTTTAGACATTAATGACAATATTGCCATTAATATTTGATTTGAAACACAAGATATTATAAAAATAAACCTTGAATCGATTAATTAAGATTATGAAAAAGATATTATTTATTTTAATAGTTTTTGGGACATTTACGAGTTCCTATTCGCAAACAAAAAAATCATTCGGAATACGTGGAGGTATTAACTTGTCTAATCTTTCTAATGCTAACTTAGACCGAAAAACAAGTGGATATTTTAGTGTTTTCGGACATTTTAGATTTTCAGATTTATATGCATTTCAACCAGAAATAGGATATTCCAATCAAGGAGGACGTGCTAAGAATACTTCCATTACTGATGACATTGAAATACACTATATTTCAATCTCGGCAATCAATAAATTCTATGTTAAAGATTCAGGATTTCATTTCTCAATTGGCCCTGGATTTGATTTTGATGTAGATGATACTGTAATTGGGATTTCTAATAGAGAAGAAGGAAATGATATTACCTTTATAGACGTTACTATTAATGTTGGTATTGGTTTAGAGTTTAAAAACGGATTAGGTTTTGAAGCCAGGTATAAACAAGGACTGGTAGATGTTTTTTCTGGTAATTGGCATGATTTTGAATCGGAGCTTTTTCAAGACGAGATTCAATTTAATGGTGTCTTTCAATTGGGGCTATTTTATAAATTCAATTTTTAAACAAATATGTTAGAAGGCTTATATAAAGTTAACAATTTAGAGGTTGTCGATAATTCGATAACAGCAAATGTTTTTATTAATAAAGACCATATTATTTTTAAAGGGCATTTTCCCGATAACCCGGTAATGCCTGGTGTTTGTATGATGCAAATTATTAAAGGACTTACAGAGGATTTTGTCGAAAAAAAGTTATTTATGCAGTCTGCAAATAATATTAAATTCATGGCTATAATTAACCCTTTTAACACGCCAGAATTGGAATTAAAACTAGAAGTTATTGAAACAGATGAAGGTTATAGAGTTAAAAACATTTCTAAATTTGAGGACACTATAGCTTTAAAATCAACAACTAATTTTATAGTAAAATAATTTATACGTGAAATTTTTAACTGTACTCATATTAACAATAAGTATAAATGTCTTATCGATAGACATTAATGCAGTTAGAAACGCTTATAAAGCAGCAGGACAAGATCATACGAAAGTAGAAGCCTTTAATAAACTTCTTTTAAATATTACTAAAAAAGATAAATCAGTCTTAGTTGCTTACAAAGGTGCAGCAATTGCCTTGTTAGCCAGAAAAGAGAAAAAAATTAAGGAGAAAAAAAGACTGTTTCAAGAGGGTGTTTCTTATGTAGAGTATGCTATAGAAAAATCACCAAATAACATAGAGCCCCATTTTATTAGATTAGGGATTCAAGAAAACACCCCAAAAATTTTAAAATATAAAAGTAATATTGAAGAAGATAAACAGTTTATTTTAAAACAATTTAAAAACATCACTTCTACTAATTTAAGAAATCATATTAAGGACTATATTTTACAGTCTAAAGCTTTTAGTGATGAAGAAAAAACAGTAATTTCGAGCCAGTAACGCTTTAAGGCTTCAATGAAGTGAATAACCAACTAACCGAACAAAAAATTACCGATTTAAATATTTGTGTGTTAATACCTACATACAATAACAAGCTTACATTAAAGCGTGTTATTGATGGTGTTATGCAGTTTACTCAACATATTATTATTGTTAATGATGGTTCTACAGATACAACATCGCAAATTCTTGAAGCCTATTCACATCTAGAACAAATTCATCTTGAAAAGAATAAAGGCAAAGGAAATGCATTACGTACAGGTTTTAAACATGCAGAAACATTAGGTTACCATTATGCAATTACTATAGATTCAGACGGTCAGCATTTTCCAGAAGACATTCCTGTTTTTGTTAATGAACTTGAAAAAAGTGAGGATAAAAACATCATACTTATTGGTGCACGAAATATGGGCCAAGACACAGTGCCTAAAAAAAGCAGTTTTGGTAACAAATTTTCAAACTTTTGGTTTTGGGTAGAAACAGGGCTTAAGCTTCAAGATACACAATCCGGATTTAGATTGTACCCTTTAAAATCATTGAAGAAACTCAAATTCTATACTACAAAATTTGAATTCGAAATCGAAGTTATAGTAAAGTCAGCCTGGTCTGGTACTAACGTTAAAAATATTCCGATAAAAGTTTTATATGACCAAACCGAACGCGTTTCTCATTTTAGGCCATTTAAAGATTTTACTCGGATAAGCATTTTAAATACATGGTTTGTAATAGTTACTTTTCTGTTTATTAAACCGCGAAACTTTTTTAGAAGGTATAAAAAAAAGGGATTTAAAAGGTTTTTTAAAGAAGACTTATTAGGTACATATAGTCCTTCAAAAAAAGCTTTATCAATAGCTCTTGGTATTTTTATAGGAATATCTCCTTTTTGGGGATTTCATACAGTACTGGTTATTTTTTTAGCTTTATTGTTTAAATTAAATAAAACAATTGCTTTTGTTTTTTCTAACATAAGCATACCGCCTTTTATTCCTTTTATAATTTATGCCAGTTCTAAAATGGGACAATATCTTTTAGGGATAAAATTAGAATATAGCATGGAAGAAATGACCAAAAACTTCGAGGTTTTAAAACATCTTAAAACTTATATTATTGGTAGTTTTTCTTTAGCAATAATAGCCGCAGTGGGTTTTGGGCTTGTAAGTTATTTTCTTTTTTTAATTTTCGATAAAAAAGTAGCTCTAAAAAATGGATAAGGTGTTTTATAGCATATATCAAAAAATCGTTGCGAAAAAACTACTAAGTTTAGGTGTTTTATCCCTATTGTTATTATCGTTAGTATATGTAGGTTCAAAAATTGAATTTGAAGAAGATATCACCAAACTTATCCCATCTAATGATAAAACCTCTGAAGCACAAAAGGTTTTAAAAACTGTAAATTTCGCCGATAAAATTATTGTAAACATTACACGAGAGCCTAATGGGGCTGTTGATGATATAACAGAATACGCATCGCAATTAATAGATAGCATAAACAAAACATCTAGCCAATATGTTAAGCAAATTCAAGGTAAGGTAGAAGATGAAGACATTTTTGAAACTTTAGATTTTGTTTATAACAATCTTCCTCTTTTTTTAGATGAAAACGATTATAAAACTATTGCGAACAAAATTGAAAAAGATAGTATTGATGCCATAACAAAAAGCAATTATAAAACACTGGTGTCTCCTTCTGGATTTGTAGCCAAAGAAACGATTTTAAGAGACCCCTTGGGTTTGTCGTTTATTGCTTTAAAAAAGCTGCAACAACTTGGTTTTGGGGATGATTTTAGCTTGCATAATGGTTTTTTAATTAGTAAAGATAAAAATCATGTTCTGCTATTTATTACTCCAGCTTTAGGCTCTAGTGAAACAGCAGAAAATGCAAAATTCGCAGAAAATTTATATAAAATAAACGACCAATTAAACGATACATTTAAAAACAAGGCACAAAGTGAGTATTTTGGAGGTGCTTTAATTGCCGTTGCAAATGCAAAGCAAATTAAGCACGATATTCAACTTACAGTTGGTATTGCAATGAGTATGTTACTTATCATTCTTATTGTTTTTTATAAAAAACTAAGCATACCAATTGTCTTATTTGTACCAACACTATTTGGAGGCTTATTAGCAGTTGCTTTACTTTATGTAATTCGCGTAAAAATTTCAGCAATCTCTTTGGGAATTGGCTCTGTCTTACTTGGTGTAACTTTAGATTATTCGCTTCATATACTAACTCATATTAGAAGTAATAACAATGTAAAAGCTCTGTATAAAGAAGTTACAAAGCCATTGCTAATGAGTAGTGTAACAACAGCCTTAGCATTTTTGTGTTTACTGTTTTTAAACTCACAAGCCTTACAAGATTTAGGCATTTTTGCCGCTATAAGCGTGTTAGGAGCCTCTGTTTTTGCATTACTTTTTATTCCATTAGTATATAAAGAATCAGCAAAAAAGGCTAAAAAACAAACTCTAATAGATAGTTTTGCCGGTTTTCAATTTCATAAAAAAAAGTGGGGTATTATAATGCTCATTATAGCATTTGGAGTTAGCCTCTTTACTTATAATACGGTTACTTTTAACAAGGATCTCGCAAAGCTAAATTATGAGCCACAATTCCTAAAAGAAGCGCAAACACGCTTAGACGCATTAACTAATATAGCATCAAAATCTGTGTATTTGGTAGCCTATGGCACTTCCGAAAAAGAAGCGTTACAGGTAAACGATAACATCTATAAAAAACTACAAGGCCTTAAAGCAGAAAAACAGATTATAAATTTTAGTTCTATAGCATCTTTAATAAATTCAGAACAAACCCAACAGCAAAGTATTGCAAAATGGAATACATTCTGGAACGATAAAACCATTACTAATACTAAAGATAATCTTATAGGAAGTGGCAATACACTAGGCTTTAAATCTACAACATTCAATGCGTTCTATACACTTTTAAATACTGTTTTTAAACCCTTGCAAACCGAGGACTATAAAGGGCTAAAAACCATTTCGGCAGAAGATTATATTACTTCGAAAAATAATTTTACAACTGTAGCCACTTTAGTTAAAGTTCAAGATGAAAACGCAAAGAAAATAATAGATACTTTTAAAGATACCCCACAAACACTTGTTATTGATAGACAACAGATGAACGAAACTTTTTTAGGTAATCTAAAAAATGATTTCAATAGTCTGGTTCTTTACTCATTAGCTGTTGTATTACTTCTACTTTTAATTTTTTACAGAAGTTTTTCATTAACCTTAGTAACAAGTATCCCAATAGCATTAACATGGCTGTTAACTATAGGCGTTATGGGCCTATTCCATATTGAGTTCAATATTTTCAATATTATTATTTCTACATTTATTTTTGGTTTAGGAATAGACTACAGCATATTTATTACCAACGGTTTACTTCACGAATATAAGACAGGAGAAAAAGCTTTGGTGACTCATAAAACGTCAATTATTTTATCTGTTATTACTACGATTTTAGGAGTTGGTGTTTTAATATTTGCCAAGCATCCCGCATTGTATTCCATTTCTTTAGTTTCTATTATTGGGATTTTATCTGCTTTAATTATTTCATTCACACTTCAGCCTTTATTATTTAAGTTATTTATAGGTAGTAAAACAAAGCGTCCTGTAACACTAAGATTGTTAGTGCACTCTATAGTATCGTTTGGGTATTTTGGATTGGGAGGACTTTTAATTTCTTTGTTTAGTGTAACGTTGCTTAAAATAATTCCCGTAAATAAAAAAGTAAAGATGGGGTGGTTTCATAAAATAGTTTCAAAGTACATGAAATCGGTTCTATATACCAACCCCTTTCTAAAAAAGAACATTATAAATCTTGGTAACGAAACGTTTAAAAAACCAGCTATAATTATTGCGAATCATACCTCTTTTTTAGACATTTTAGCTGTTGGAATGCTACACCCAAATATCATATTTTTGGTAAACGATTGGGTTTATAATTCGCCTGTTTTTGGTAAAGCAGTACAAGCTGCTGGGTTTTATCCTGTTTCTAGTGGTATCGAAAATGGCGTATCTCATCTAAAAGAAAAAGTAGATCAAGGTTATTCGTTGATGGCCTTTCCAGAAGGAACCAGAGCTTTAACAAATAAAATTAAACGCTTTCATAAAGGCGCTTTTTATTTAGCAGAACAACTAAATTTAGATGTTATTCCGGTACTTATTCATGGCAATACAGAGGTTAATCCAAAAGGGAGCTTCCTTATTAGAAATGGCAGTATTACGATAAAAATATTGGAGCGAATTCCTATTGAAGACACATCGTATGGAGAAGGATATAAACAACGCACAAAAAAAATAAGTGCAGATTTTAAGCATCAATTTAATGTTTTAAGACAAGAAATAGAACACGATGCTTACTTTCATGATATCGTATTAGATGACTATAGATACAAAGGAGATGTTTTATACAAAAAGGTAAAAACTGACTTAAAAGAAAATAAAGAGCTCTATAATGTCATTTTAAAGACAATTGATAATAAAGATAGAATTCTTCATCTATCGCAAGATTACGGACAGCTGGATTTTCTATTATCTTTAGATGCTATAGACAGAAAAATAATGTCTTATATAGAAGACACTACTGTTAAAATGATGCTTCAAAATAGTTTTATTACGAATAAACGTAATAATATAACTTTTGAAAATACTATAGAAGCAACTTTAAAGAATGATGCAAACGTATTAATAATTAATACAAAAGAAATTTCTCAAGAACAAATAAACAGTATCTTGAAAAAAAATATGACCCTTTTAATTTTACTAAAAGAAAGTCGAAATTTATATTCTGAAATAATTAATAATTTAGGTTTTAAGCCGTATCATGAGGATGAGAACCTTATTGTTTTTAAACGATAAAAAAATAGATGAAAACACACTATGATGTTGTAATAGTTGGAAGTGGATTAGGGGGATTGGTTTCTGCCATTATTCTGGCAAAAGAGGGCTATAGTGTTTGTGTACTTGAAAAAAACAACCAATATGGTGGCAATTTACAAACCTTTGTGAGAAACAAAACCATATTTGATACTGGGGTGCATTATGTTGGCGGACTTGATAAAGAGCAAAACCTGTATCAATATTTTAAATATATCGGCATTTTAGATTATTTAACTCTTAAAAAACTAGACGAAGAAGGGTTTGATATCATTACTTTTGATGATGATCCTAACGAATATAAACACGCTCAAGGTTACGAAAAATTCATTGAAATTTTAATAGAACAGTTTCCAGAAGAAGAATCTGCAATATTAGCTTATTGTAATAAGTTAAAGGAAACCTGTAGCAGTTTTCCGCTGTATAACATGAAACAAGGCAAACCTTATTACGATAATACTGCCATGTTTCAACTTGAAGCAAAAAAGTACATAAATTCACTTACAAATAATAAAAAATTACAAGCGGTATTAGCAGGAACAAATTTTTTATATGCTGGTGATGGTGAGCGTACCCCATTTTATGTTCATGCTTTAACTATAAACTCGTATATAGAAAGTGCTTATAGATGCGTAAACGGCGGTAGCCAAATAACTAAAGCCCTAATTAAACAGCTAAAAGAGCATGGGGGAGAAGTATACAAGCATCATGATGTTGTTCGGTTTGGTTTTGATGATGGTAAAATCACTTCAGCAATTTGTTCTAACGAAAAAGAAATAAAAGGCGATTTGTTTATTTCTAATATTGAACCTAAGCTTACTTTAAAGCTAGTTGGCGAAGACAAATTTAGAAAGTCATATACCAATAGAGTTGATAAAATTGAAAGCACTATAGCTGCATTTAGTTTATACATTGTTTTAAAACCGAATACATTTAAATACGAAAATAAAAACTTCTATCATTTTAAGAGCCCCGATAGAGTTTGGGATGTTCACAAATATACCCAAGAAAGTTGGCCGGAAGGTTATATGATGTCCATGTCGGTTAAGAAAAACATGGACGATTATGGAGACAATATAACTGTCATGACCTATATGCATTATGATGAAATGAAACCATGGATGAATACATTCAACACGGTTGCCAATAAAAATGAAAGAGGCCAAACGTATGAACAATTTAAAGAAGAGAAAGCAGAAAAACTCATTAAAGAATTAGAGCGTAAATTTCCAAATATAAGAGACTGTATTCAAGAAATATATACATCTACACCATTGTCTTATAGAGATTATATAGGAAGTAACAGAGGGTCTATGTATGGGTATGTTAAAGATGTAAATAGACCTATGCAATCTTTTATATCTCCAAAAACAAAAATTAAAAACCTAATGTTTACAGGGCAAAGCCTAAATATGCATGGTATTTTAGGTGTTACAATAAGTGCAGTTATGACATGTTCAGAAATTTTAGGCCAAGACTATTTATTAAACAAAATCTTGGAAGCGAATAGCAAGCAAGAAACGATTCGAAATGATGTGTAATGAACATATTAACCAATTTTGATAAAACGTTGCTAAAAAAGGGCCAAATAGTAAAGTGGTTTTGCCTTTTTGTATTTCTATCATTAGTGTTGTCATGTGGTGTTTCAAAATCCCTTCATGATGTTCCAGATGTTAGTAAATATAACCCCGTTATTCCAGAAAGGGTTAAACTTTCAGATTCTACCTATGTTTCAGGTCATAATTTTTTAACCAAAAACAGGCAAGGTTTATGGGAGCTTTATGTTGAAGGAAACCCTTTTGAAATTGGTATGCAAACGGGAAGCCTAACACAAGAGTTATTTAAAAAACAAGAACATGTTTTTTTATCTAAAGTAAATGAGTTTGTACCATCAAAAACCAAACAGTTTTTTTTACGAAAAATTTTAGCCTGGTATAATAGAAAAATGTACTCGCATATTACGGATGAATATAAAACAGAAATTTACGGACTCTCAAAATATGCCTCACAAGACTATAACCATATAGCAAGTAATTACTTAAGAATATTATATCTTCATGGCGCACATGATATTGGTCATGCATTTCAGGATTTAGCATTGGTTGGTTGTACTTCTTTTGCTGCATGGGGAGACAAGACCGAAGATGGTAGTTTGATTATTGGGAGAAATTTTGACTTTTATGCTGGAGATGATTTTGCAAAAGATAAAATTATAGCTTTTGTAAACCCAGCAGAAGGACATAAGTTTATGTCGGTAACTTGGGGAGGCATGATAGGTGTCGTTTCTGGAATGAATGAACATGGACTCACAGTAACTATTAATGCCGGGAAATCTAAAATTCCATTAATAGCTAAAACGCCTATATCTATTTTAACACGCGAGATTTTGCAATATGCTTCAACTATTGATGAAGCTATAGCCATAGCAAAAAAACGTCAGGTTTTTGTATCCGAATCTATCTTTGTTGGTAGTGCAAAAGATAAAAGAGCCATCACCATTGAAGTTTCTCCAAAGAATTTTGGGGTTTATGAAGTATCAAATACTAACCAGTTAATTTGTTCCAATCATTTTCAAAGTAAAGCATACGCAGAAGACGAAAACAATACGAAGCATAAAGCAGAAAGCCATTCGCAATACCGCTATGAACGTATGGAAGAGCTTATGCAGTATCATAAAAAATTAACACCTAATAATGCCGTGGATATTCTTAGAAATAAAGAAGGGCTGCAAGACAAGCAAATTGGTTATGGTAACGAGAAAGCACTTAATCAATTGTTAGCACATCACAGTATCGTTTTTAAACCTGAACAACGCCTAGTTTGGGTGTCATCAAATCCATACCAATTAGGCGAATATGTTGCTTATAATTTAAAAGATATTTTTAATAATAAAACGTCGAGTATACCCAAAGGCACATGGTCCGATTCAAGATTAAATATCGAAAAAGATTCATTTCAATACTCTAAGGCATTTCATGATTATGAAACTTATAGAATGCTAAAGCATCAAATAGAAGTCACGATTAAAGAGAAACAATCTGTAGAACCTTCTACTTTGTTAGCAATACAAAAGGCAAATCCAGAATATTGGGAATCTTATTATATTGTAGGTGCATATTATTATAAAAAGAAGTATTATAGAGCCGCATTAAATGCATTTTTAAAAGCGAACACAAAAGAAATCACTACAATTCCGGATAAACGAAATATAGATGCCTATATTAAAAAATTAAAAAAGAAATTAGCCCAATGATTCCTGAAATAGAGCAAGCACCAATAGCAGAAATAAAAGCGTTCCAAGAAGGGAAACTAAAAGAGCTTTTAACTTATTTAAATACTAATTCGGAATATTATAAACGACTATTCAGGCAGCATAATATCTCAATAAATGATATTAATACACTCGAAGATTTAGCAACAATACCAACAACTTCCAAAGAAGATTTACAGAAATACAATGATGACTTTATATGTGTTCCAAAACATAAAATTATAGATTATGTAACGACTTCGGGAACTTTAGGAAAGCCTGTAACTTTTGCTTTAACAGATAACGATTTAGAGCGGTTAGCTTATAACGAAGCTATTTCTTTTGCTTGCGCAGGTGTACAGCAAAATGATGTTTTACAGCTTATGACTACTATGGACAGATGCTTTATGGCTGGATTGGCTTACTTTCTAGGCGTACGAAAACTTGGGGCTGGAATTATTCGCGTAGGTAATGGGATTCCGGAGTTGCAATGGGACTCCATATTTAAATTTAAACCTACCTACCTAATAGCAGTACCCTCATTTTTGCTAAAATTAATTGAATATGCGAATCTACATGGTATAGATATTAATAACTCGGGAATAAAAGGAGCGATATGTATAGGAGAGTCATTGAGAGAACAAGATTTTTTGCCTAATACACTAGCCGAAAAGATTAAAAAAAGTTGGAACATCGAATTATATTCTACTTATGCTTCCACAGAAATGAATACAGCTTTTACAGAATGTGAACATCAAAAAGGCGGACATCACCATCCTGAATTAATTATTATTGAAATTTTAAATGATGATGAAAACCCTGTAAATGATGGCGATGTTGGCGAACTAACCATTACAACTATAGGAGTAGAAGCCATGCCATTATTACGATTTAAAACAGGAGATATGGTAAAAGCGCACTATGATGGTTGTGAGTGTGGAAGAAACACTGTAAGATTAGGTCCTGTAATAGGCAGAAAAAAGCAAATGGTAAAGTATAAAGGTACCACGCTTTACCCTCCAGCAATGAACAATATTTTAAATGATTTTAATGAAGTGGAAAATTATATCATTGAAATTTCACATAATACAATAGGCACTGACGAAATACTTATAAAAATTGCAACCCAAGTCCCTACTGAAACTTTATTACAGAATATTAAAGACCACTTTAGAGCTAAGTTAAGAGTTACGCCTAAAATAGAATTTCATGATAAAAAAGAGATACAACAGCTTCAGTTTCCTAAATTGAGCCGAAAACCTATTATGGTAGTTGATAAAAGGGTGTTTTAATCGAAAAGAATTCCTCGAGGCTCTGCCTCGGGGTTTCCGTTGAAATTGTCATTCCCGTGAAAACGGAAATCTAAATACAGAATTTCGGTTTTTGACCTTTTTAGGTCAAAATGAAACCAGCGAAATACCTCTATGTCCCGATAGCTATCGGGACTGCCTCGAGGATAGTTGGTTTCAAGAAATTCTTTATTCTAAAAACTCTTAGTTTAAATTTTAATTAGAGAAAATAAAAAGACATTCAATTTATAGAGCCGTGTTATTTTACTTCTTAATTTTTTGATTCGAACCGAGAAACTTTTGAAGAAACAATATACATTGATTTGAAAAAGGTTAATTAGCATAAAGTTTAAATGTCTAATATTAATATATTCGATATTTTTCTGTATGCTCAACCAAGTATTTATAAGCATTTTTGTGTTTGAATCCTTTTTAATTATATTTGATTCTAATACCTCTTATCCTTATATTTAGTCTAATGTAGGAGGCCTAATTTATTAGGAATACATGGCATATAACTTTATAATTAAGGTATAGTTTAAAATGAATATTAAATTTAAAAGATTTACCAATTAGCAATGAATTTTAGAGGTTACATTATTATATTATGTTGTTTTTTATCTAATGCTATATTTGGGCAATTTAACAATTTTAAATTTGAGAATTTAGATACTGCAGATGGGCTTTCTAGTAGTACTTGCTTGGAAATATTTCAAGACAAAGAAGGCTTTTTGTGGTTTGGAACCATTGATGGCATTAATAAATACAATGGCTATGAATTTGAAATATATAGATCTGTTTTAAATGATACCACATCCATAAGTAATAATAGAATAAATACCATAGAAGAAGATAAAGAAGGAAATCTTTGGATAGGAACTTCTAATGGTCTAAATTTTTTTAATAAGAAAACCAACAGTTTTGTACGTGTAAACCTTTATAAACAAATATCATTATCAAATAATCCCCGAAAAATCATTAATGATTTGTTTTATGATGAAGATGATAATACGTTATGGGTAGCAACAAAGAATGGTATTATTAAAATAATATTAGAAGACGTTTATCAAAATATTGAAAACTTAAAATTCTCTTACTATACAAATGATGAATCCGATTTACATTCTTTAGATAATAATAGCGTTAATGTTATTTTAAAAGATAAAGATAATGTTATATGGTTAGGTACGGGAGGGCAGTACCTTAATCGATATAATTCAAAACAAGATAATTTTGAGCGGGTTTATATAGCAAGTAAAAAACCGTATGAACTAAATCACATTCCGAAAATGGTTTTTAACGACTCAGATAACGATTTTTGGATAGGCAACGATCTTTCAAATTTAATTTTATGGAATAAAGAAGAAGATAGTTTTAGGCATATGTCTTTTATCGATTATACGGTGTCGATTAGAGATTTATATCAAGATAAAAATGGTCTTATATGGGCGTCTACAGATGGAGAAGGGTTATTCTTATTGGATAAAAATGAAAATAAAATACTACAACATATAACAAATAATCTTACTGATGATTTTTCACTTCCAAATAATAAGCCTTCAAAGATTTTTGAGGATAAAGATGGTATTTTCTGGATTGGAAGTTATGATAAAGGAGTAAGTAAATTAGATCTTTCGCAAAATTCGTTTGGACATTATTACTATCAGCCAGATAATCCAAATGGTTTAAGCGAAAAAATTGTGCAATCTGTTTTACAAGATTCAAAAGAAAGAATTTGGTTAAGTACATATGATGGTGGATTAAACCTTTTTGACGAAAAAAATAATTCTTTTCAACATTATAGTTACAGTCCTAATAACCCAAATTCTTTAAGTTCAAATAAGATTTTGTACACTTTTGAAACCCACGATGGTAACATTTGGGTATGTACTTTAGATGGAGGTCTAAACAAATTTAATCCAGAAACAACAAAAGTTGAAAGATTTCTTCATGATGAGAGAGATTCTCTTTCTATTGGTCAGAATTCAGTATGGTCAGGTGTTGAAGATTCTAAAAACAGATTGTGGTTGGGGCTTAGAACAGAAGGACTAAATTTATTCGATCCAACTACAAAAAAGTTTTATAATTACAAGAACACTTCTGTTAAGGAAAATAGCCTAGTAAGTAATTTTGTGTTCTTTTTATTTATTGATTCTAAGAATAGGTTACTTGTAGGGACATCATTGGGTTTAAATTATGTTGATTTAGATAATATAAAAGATTTTATTCCCGAAGAGATAGACTTTTTAGAAGTAAATGAAAAAGGAATTGAGGGCAACAATATAAATCATATAATTGAAGATCATCTTGGAAATATTTGGATAGGAACAGATAGCGGGATTTATAAATTAGATGAAGATTTAAATTTAGTAAAATCATATTCTTCTCAAAATGGACTACCAAACAATTTAGTTGTTGGTATAAAAGAAGATGTTAATAATAACTTTTGGGTTACTACAAGGAGTGGTCTCTCTATGTTAAACCCTAAAACACATCAGTTTAAAAATTTTAATATACATGATGGTTTACAGGGAACAGAGTACCAAAGTAAATCTATTGAGAAAACTAAAAATGGACGCATTATAGTAGGAGGAATTAATGGTTTTAATATTTTTAGTCCAAGCGATATTTCTTTAAAAACACCAACTGTTCTTACGCCAAGAATAACGGCATTTAAATTATACAATAAAAACGTTATTGTAGGAGATACAATTAACAATAGAGTTTTATTAAAAAAACCAATACAAGAAACAAAAGAATTAAAATTAAAATACAAAGAAAATTATATCTCGTTTGAATTTTTAGCACTCTATTTTGAAAACCAAGAACAAGTACAATACGCTTATAAAATGTATGGACTTGATGAAGAGTTTGTTAATATAGGGACAGGAAGAGATGTAAACTATTCGAATTTATTACCTGGAGATTATACTTTTGAAGTTAAAGCATCGACAAGTGGAGAATGGGAAGATGCGCAAACGTCAAAAATTAATTTTGAAATTATGTCCCCACCTTGGAAAACATGGTGGGCTTACATGTTATATTTTATAGTAGGGAGTGGCGTGTTTTTTATTATAGCACGTTATTATACGCAAAAAGTACAAGAGAAACAAGAACATGAATTAGATCAAATGAAGCTTCAATTTTTTGTAAATGTTTCGCATGAATTTAGAACACCTTTAACGCTTATATTAAACCCTGTTGATAAAATATTATCAAGTTTTAATTATGATTCTGAAACGATAAAAGAATCTGCTTTATCAATTCAAAGAAGTTCTAGACGATTATTACACCTTGTAGATCAATTATTGGATTATAGAAAAATGGATGCAGGTATGGCTCCCTTACAATTAGAAAAAGGGGATATTATAACGTTTAGCAAAGACATTTTTTCACTTTTTAAAGGTTTAGCTGCAAAAAAAGAAATTGATTATCGATTCAATACAGCGTTCAAAAGCATAAACTCTCTATTCGATTTTGATAAAGTAGAAAAAATAATAACAAATTTAATTTCTAATGCTATAAAATATACTAATAGTGGAGGTAAGATTACTGTATCTATTAATAAAATATCACAGAAAAAAAGTAAATCCAGTTTTCTTTTTTTTAAGAAAGAGAAACTTGGGGATTTTGTTGAAATAATAATAAAAGATACAGGTATTGGATTAAATAAAGAGCAAATAAAAAATATTTTTTATCGGTTTTATAATGTAGATATTACTAAAACAGGAACAGGTATAGGCCTTAATTTCACTAAAGCAATAGTTGAAATGCATGGCGGTGAAATTTTTGTTGAAAGTCAACACCTTAAAGGAAGTAAATTTATAGTAAGGTTGCCACTAAATATTAAAGCAGAACCAGATATCGTAGAAAATGTTAAAAATGAATTTTTAATAAACTCTATGAAATCAGTGGAATATGAAATGTTAACGTCCAATAATGAATTAACAACTGTATCCGAATCTAAAAATAGTAAAGAAAGCAATAAGAAAAAGCCAACAATATTGTTGGTAGAAGATAATAAAGAGTTGAGAATACATATAAAAAATGATTTAAAATACAATTATATAGTAAAGGAAGCAGTTAATGGAGAAGAAGGATTAAAAATGGTAAAAAAGTATTATCCAGATATCGTTGTAAGTGATGTTATGATGCCAGCAATGGATGGATTTGAGATGTGTAAATTAATAAAAACAGAATTAGAAACATGTCATATACCAGTCATCTTATTAACAGCAAGAACTTTAGAGGAAGATAGGGTAGAAGGGTATGAAAATGGGGCTGATGGTTATTTGTCTAAACCTTTTGTAATGAGTGTTTTAATGGCAAGGATAGATAATTTATTAGAGGCTAAAAATAGATTGAAAAAGCGATTTTCTGAAATTGGAGGAGGGGTATTTGCATCAAATGAAGTAACCACTAATAATTTAGATGAAGCATTTTTAGATAAAGCAACTAGAATTGTTTTAAAGAATATTAATGATGTAGATTTTAAACAAGAGCATCTCTTGAAGGAAATGAGTATAGGACGATCTCAGTTTTATCGAAAAATAAATTCACTTACAGGTAATAACCCTAGTTATTTTATTCGAACTATAAGATTAAGATATGCTTCAGAGTTATTGATGAAAAATAATTATTCCATAAAGGAGGTTACGCATATGTCTGGATTTAATTCTACTGCATATTTTAGTAAAACGTTTCGAGAATTATTTGGTTTAACACCGTCAGATTTTATTGAAAAAAAACAGCCTTTAAATGAAGAAAATAATAAGTAATTCTTAAATTAAAGTGACCTGTTTTTTAATCTTGAAGTAATGTTTTTTTGATGCTAAAAGGTGATCTGGGTTTTCAGATAAGCCAGAAGTGA
This sequence comes from Flavivirga aquimarina, assembly GCF_030540835.1. Taxonomy (GTDB): domain Bacteria; phylum Bacteroidota; class Bacteroidia; order Flavobacteriales; family Flavobacteriaceae; genus Flavivirga; species Flavivirga aquimarina. The sequence continues at coordinate 71,656 of NZ_JAUOEK010000172.1, forward strand.
CAACATGCTCTCTGAACAGAGTTCTACCATTCTGTTCTGACTAACGTAAAATTATTGTGTTCAAAATCAACAATTTAAAATTAGTTGTTTTTTATCTCATTTTTCTCATCTTCGTTAGCCATAGTACTAAAGACTCTTTTGGAGCCTATGAGGGATTATAACTAACAGCTTGAGAAAAATAGTCTTTTAGGGGTAAGTGAACATAGCCAAGATAAAACTTCTTAAAAGTTCTAACGCTACTCAAATGGAACAGTACCTGAATAGTCATGACTTCGGATAGGGATAATTTGGAAGCTCTCTTGCGTTTTTTGCAAAAATCATCAATGGAACAGAAAATTTCAGCAGTTTTAGATGAAGAAATCATAAGTAGAAGAATTAGTTATAATGTTAAAATCAGCACTTTAATTTGTTGATTGTTCTACTTTTTCCATACTTAAAGACAAGATTTTTACGTCGACTCACGTTAAAATAATATTTTTACTCTAGGTTTGGATGAACAAAGAGGAGCGAAAGGACTTTGTTGTAGTAATGTTTATAATCGAATCTGTTATTGATAATGGGTAAAATATCCGGATTTGAGTTATATAAGAATTTTAAAAATTATACTAAAAAAAGCAGTCATAAATTTTAACTTATGACTGCTTATACTAAAACATAACAACTAATTCAAGTTTTTATATTTTTTACCAATCTGGGTTTTGTAATAAATTGGGGTTTCTTACAGTTTCATTTATTGGTAATGGCCATAAGTAATTTTTATGGCTATATACTCTAGTACTTACTGGATCAATAATTAAAGCCCTTACAGGTCCTTTTCCAGAGGGGTAATCATCTTTAAAGTCATAAATAGCAATAGCTGGGTCAAAAAGATCAGTGTCATTTTCATATTCAGTCCCTTCAATAACATACCCAATTAAATCGTCATTTAGTACGTCTTTAGCAATATCCCATCTATGTAAGTCATTCCAATGATTATTATCTTCCATATATAACTCTACTGTTCTTTCTCTTCTTATCTCTTCCAACATATTTAAGTTATTTGCGGTAACTAAGGTATTTGTTAATGGAGCAATACCTGCTCGGTCTCTTATTAAATTAACAGTCAAATTTAAATCAGCATCAGAAATTGAGCCATCACGTTCATACAAAGCTTCTGCATAAGTAAGTAATACTTCAGCATATCTTAAATGGGGATAATTATAAGCTTCTGTTCTAACAGATCTATATTGATTCCAAGTTCGCCATTTCCAATTAGATAAATTAGTTAATATAGTGGTTCCAAGTTCAGTTATTATATTAGACCCATCTGCTGGAATACTTCTCCCAAAGTTAGCCCACATTCTACGATCTCTATTTATAAATTGATCAGATTGTTTAGCGTAACCTTGAAATTGAAGTGACTTGTCTATTGGTAACCCATCTAAGCACGAATACATATCTAGTGCTACTTGTGTAGGTGCATTTCTCTCTTCTGCTACTTGCGTAAATATACTTCCTATAGTATTGTCCGGAAAGCTATATATAGTTTGTATAATAAATTCATTATTTGAAGCTTTCGTATAACCTCCAGGGTTAGAATCAGTACCTTCTAAAGTAAACAGCCATTTATATGAATTATTATCCATATTAGGATCGGCGTTTTGGTTCCAAATTTCATAAGCCCCACTATCCATTACCATTTTAGCCGTTGTAACGGCTTCTGCTATATAAGCTGCCGAATTATTTCCAGTTCCAGAGCCTTCAAAATCAGTAGCAGTACCTACATATTTTTCAAAAGTACCTTCAAATAGTAGTACACGTGCCTTATAAGCTAATGCAGCTGTGGCACTAATCTTTCCTAGATCTTCACCTGTTGCTGATGTAGGTAAACTAGCAATAGCTAAGTCTAAATCAGCAAGAATTTGGGCTGCAACTTCGTATCTACTATTTCTTGGAGCAAAAAGAATTTCTGAATCTACATTGGTTACTTCAGTTACAATAGGTACACCTCCAAAACGTTTTAGTAATCTAAAGTGGTGATAGGCTCTAAAAAAATAAGCCGTTGCAACATATTCACTTATCTCTGCTGCACTCCCTCCATTATCAACATATTCATCAGCTTTTTGAAGTAAAATGTTTGTTTCTCTAATATAATAGTACGAATTACCCCAATATATATCAATATCTGTAGCAGTGTTGATGCCTTGACCCCAATTTTGTACCCAGGCATTAAGTTCTGTACCAAAATCTGTAATCATGTTAAACCCATTATTGTTTGCTGATCCATTACCAGGGTTTCTTACTGTTGGTGAATGCAAACCTCTATAAAAATGGTTAGAAGCATCTTCGAAATCTTGAGGTACGTCAAAAAACACTTCCTCGGTTATACTATCTAAATCTTTTAAATCAAGAAACGTATCTTCGCAGCCTACCAAAAAAAATAGAACCGCAGATAAAGACATTATTATTGTTTTTTTCATTTGTATAAAATTTTTATAAATAATTAATCGTTTTTGCATCATTTAAAATGCTAAATTAACTCCAAAGGCTAAAGTACGCTGAAATGGGTATACAGATCTTTGAACATTAGCATTAGTTGTAGTTGGAACATTCCCATCTTCAGGATCATATCCATCTACCAAAGAACTGAACTCAAAAAGGTCGTTTCCAGAAAAATAAATGCGTATTTTATCCATGTTTAATTTTTCTAAAACTTTAGATGGTAATGAATATCCTATAACGATATTTTTAAGACGTATGTATCTGTTATTTTGTAAAAACACATCTGTATTACCCCAATTCCAGTTTGCCAAACCCTGTTGAGCAGTTAATCTTGGATAGGTTGCACCAGTGTTTTCTGGAGTCCATGTTTTACCATTATAAGCGGTAGTTAAGTTTGGCCAATTTCTAAGAAATGGCGCTGCACTAATTCCACCTCTAATTACGTTTTGTTTTAGAGCCCCCTGAAAAAATGCTGTAAAATCAAACCCTTTGTATTTTGCTCCCAAATTTATACCAAAAACATAGTGTGCCTGAGCATCCCCTGCAAATTTAACATCACCCTGACCTTTTTCATTAGGATCATCTCCATTTTGATCGTTAATTACACCATTACGATCTAAATCTACTTTTCTAGTATCTCCTATACGTATTGCATTTGCACCTGTAGGAACTTCTGAACCAGATCCTGCATATTGCGCATTATAAGCGTCTACTTCTGCTTGTGTTTGGAACAAACCATCTGTTTCCCATACAAAATAAGAATTTAATGGATATCCTTCCACTTGTGGGCGTAAGCCTGCTTGTATTAAACTTCCTCCTGCTATATTAACTAATGTATTATTGCTATCACTCATATTGACACCAATATTATATGAAAAATTTCCTTTTGTGTCTTTCCAATTTAAAATAGCTTCCCAACCTGTAGTTTTTAAGGTTCCATCATTCGTTTTTGGAGGCGTAGCACCTAGTACTAGAGGGTATGTTACATTTACAAGCATACCTTTGTTTTTTCTTTCGTAGGTCTCAAAAGTACCAGTAAGTTTGTTGTTAAACAACCCAAAATCAATTCCTATATTCTTCATTTCAACATTTTCCCAAGTACGTGTTGTAGTTGTTAATCCATTAACAAAAGCAGTTGGGGATAACGCTACACCATCACCAAAAAATTCTGTACCCGTTCCTATTGTAGATATATAATCGTATTGACCTATACCTACTTGATTACCACTTGAACCAAAACTAGCTCTAATTTTTAAATTACTTAATGCCTCAAAACTTTCCATAAACTGTTCTTTATGAACATTCCAACCAACAGAAGCACTTCCATAATTATTAAACTTAAATCCAGGAGCAAATCGAGATGAACCATCACGTCTGCCAACTAATTCTACTAAATATTTTTCTTGATAATCATAATTAATTCTTGATAAATAAGAATAAAGACCTTCATGATCTTGACCTCTCTGACGATTGTTATTAGCTCCACCATTAGTCTGCTGACCCAAAGCTACTAATATGTCATATACTCCTTCATCTACAAAGCCAGTTCTTCTTCCCGAAAGTCCCTGAAATTCACTCTTTTCAGCAGTCATACCAACCATAGCTTGTATATTATGTTTTCCTATACTTTTCTCATAATTTAAAAAACCACCATAAGTTTGGTATGATTTAGTAATATGTCGAGCTTCTATACTAGGACTTCCATTTATTGAGTTATTAGCTAATTCACCATTCCAATTATGTACTAAAACATTTATAGTGGTAATATCTTGTCTGCTATTTACGTGATTATAGGTAGCATTCGCATTTGCACTAAACCCATGCCCTAAATCATATTTAAGATTTAAAGAAACTTTAGCTATATTCTCTGTTATATTGTTTCTACCACCATCAGTAGTAGCAGCTATAGAATTAGTTCCTCCTGCATTTCCAAAGTTTGCATACCATTGCCCTTGAGCATTTTTTGAAGGAAATAATGGTGGATCCTGTCCAACTAATCCTCGCCCAAACCCAGATGAGGGACTAGATGTAACATTTTGTTGTAAAGAAATATTTGTTCCAAATGTTATTTTTTCAGAAATATCAAAATCAGTGTTTAATCTTACAGAATACTGTTTTATACCATCATAAGCAGTTTTTAAAGCGCCCTCCGATTCAGACAAACCAAAAGATAATCTATATCTTGCTTGGTCTGAACTTCCTGAAAGACTCAAACTTTGTTGATGCCCCGTGTTAGAACCATATAATTCATTAAAGCGATCACTTGGCGCAACATACATAAGTCCGTTATATCCCTGACCAGGTCGATTCGTTTGAACAAAACCTGTTACACCATCTGCAAAAGCTCTTATGGTATCTTCTCCCCAGCCCCCATAAGTAGGAGTGGTATCTTGTTCTGCTGCGTCTAGCCATAATTGCCCATACTCTTGCATATTACCAAAAGGAGCTCTCAATCCAATAAAATTGGTTCTAATCATACTATTAAACTCAATCTTCATTTTTCCTTTACCTTTTTTAGTAGTAACTAGAATGACACCATTTGCTGCTCTAGAACCATAAATGGAAGCCGAACCATCTTTAAGGATACTAATAGATTCTATATCGTCTGGGTTCATTTGGTAAAACTCACTATTATCAAATGCAGGAGCGCCATCTATTACAATTAATGGGCTTCCTCCATTAATTGACGTTGTACCTCTAATTTGCAAACTAACACCTTCATTACCAGGTCTTGAAGACGTTCTGCTAACTACTAATCCAGGTGATTGTCCTTGCAATGCTAATGCAACATTAGTTACAGCACGATCTTCAAAAACATCAGATTTAACTTGCTCAACAGCCCCAGTTAAAGATTCTTTTCTTCTTTCACCAAAACCAACAACGACAACTTCATCTAAAGTCGTAAGGTCAGGTTGTAGAGTTACATTAATAGAGGTATTGCTTCCCACAGTAATTTCTTGTGTTACAAAGCCTAAATAAGAAAAGACTAGTATACTGTTGCTCGATGGAGCATTTATAGAGTATTTACCATCAAAATCGGTTACTGCCCCTGTACTGGACCCTTTTACTATTACATTTACCCCAGGTATTCCCATATTGTCGTCAGAACTGACAACGATACCTGTAATGGTTATGTTTTGTTCAATGTCTAAATTCGAAATTGGTTTTTCGAGAGAAGAGGTTATTGTAGCTGCATGTACTTGTGTAAATGTGCTACAAAATAAAAAGCCTACTATACCAAATAGCCTTGCTAAAAGTTTCAGTGTTAACTGATTGTGTCTTAGTTTTGTCATAAATTTTTTGATTTATAATGTTAGTTTAAATTGTTAAGGCAATGTTAATTATTAAGAATAAGAGTAGTAATAAATTATTATTCAATAACTATAAATTATAGTTCTTTTAATTAAAAGTAGAAGCTTCAACTTAATTGTTTTATGTTAAAATTTTGTTTATAATGTTATTTAGTAGGTTACTTTTCTGTTATTTTTTTCAAAATTAAAACTTAATAAAACACATAATGTTTAATAGTTTTGGGATGAGGTTTTATGGGGTATTAAAAGGATGGGAATATTCTAAATAGTTGTTCCGAATAATCTAATGATTTGATTTTAAGGCAATTATAGTGTGGTGTTAAAATGCATATTTATTTTTGGGATTCCATAAAAGAATTAATTGGTAAAGAATTTAAAATCACTTCATGTAATTATTCTTACGAAAAGGTTTTAGTAATGAGATTTATAGGCGCATATTGTATTTTACGGAGTTGAAATATTTATAATTAGAGAAAAACATGATGTAAAAGGATGATAGTTTATAGTTATTGAATAATAATTTATCCTTGATATTCATCATTCTGTTTATACTTGCTATAAAATATATAGGAATTTTTCAGAATAACATAAAATCCTTAATTTAACACAAAAGACATAATACAGATATGACTCGATTATCATTATTACTATTAACCATTTTTTTAATGGTTGCATGTGCTTCGCCTAAAAAGCAGGAACCAATATTTAGCCCAACAAAAATGTTGGATTTAAGTGTTTTAAAAACAAAAGAAACACTTAAAGGTTTATCTGCAACAGACAGCTTTTTAAGAAATATTCCACAAGATAAAACCCATTGGGAATTTGTAGGGGTTAGGGATTGGTGTAGTGGTTTTTGGCCTGGAGTGCTATGGTATGCCTATGAGTACACTAAAGATGAATCGATTAAAAGCAAAGCTGAAAAATTTACCCTGCCTATTAAAACTATAGCATATAGTCCGGCAAGAAATCATGATATTGGCTTTATGGTGTATTGCAGTTATGGTAACGGTTACAGGCTAACAGGAAATGAAGAATATAAGAAAGTATTATTGGCAGCCGCAGATACGTTGGCAACACTTTATAACCCAAATGTAGGGTCTATTTTATCTTGGCCAATAAAGAGGGAGGAATATTCACATAATACAATTATAGATAACATGATGAATTTAGAGCTTCTTTTTTGGGCTTCTAAAAACGGAGGAGATAAGCGTTTATATGATATAGCTGTAAGCCATGCAGAATTAACCATGAAAAATATTGTTAGACCAGATAATGCTGTTTATCATTTAGGAGAGTTTAATGAAGAGACAGGAGAATTTATTAAAGGACATACACATCAAGGGTATGCAGATGAATCTATGTGGGCAAGAGGTCAGACATGGGGTATTTACGGTTTTGCAATTGCATACAGAGAAACTGGGAATCAAGAATTTTTAGAGACTTCTATAAAGTTAGCAAATCATTTTTTAGACCGTTTGCCTGAAGATGGTATACCATATTGGGATTTTGACGACCCGAAAATACCAAATGCTCCAAAAGATGCATCAGCAGCAGCTATAGCTGCCTGTGGGATGCTAGAATTAGCAGGTTTAGTTAAAGATGAAAAATTAAAAGAAAAATATATAAATGCGGCAAATAATTTTGTAGAAAAACTATCATCTAAAGATTACTTTAGTGGTGATACAAATCAAGCCCTTTTATTGCATTCTACAGGGCATTACCCTAAGAATTCAGAAATTGACGTACCAATAATTTATGCAGATTATTATTATATGGAAGCTTTAACGCGATTAAAAAAGATAGAGGTTCTAAATAATGCCTCACTAGCCCAAAAGTAAATAGGGTTATTAAATATAATTAATAGTTAATGTTTCCAGATAATGGCTATAATGGCGATAGTCTAGGAGACATTACTTTTTTACTAATAGTATGAGAATTCAATAGATTAGATAGCAAATAAATGTTGATAAATAATAAAGATGAGAAAACTAATTTTAGTATTTATAGGTCTTATTTTAATTTTTAATTCAAGTTGTAAGGAAGTTCAAAGCCAAACTCAATTAGAAGAGGAAGTTAAACAGATTACTGATGAAGAACGTATGGAATGGTGGAAAGAGGCACGTTTCGGAATGTTTATTCATTGGGGTATTTACTCCATTCCAGCAGGTTTTTATAAAGGAGAACCGCAAAAGAATAGTGCCGAATGGATTATGAATAGAGGAAAGATTCCTATTGCTGAATATGAGACATTTGCTAATGAATTCAACCCAACAAAATTCAATGCAAAAGAATTTGTAGCCTTAGCTAAAGAAGCTGGTATGAAATATATGGTCATTACGGCTAAGCATCATGATGGGTTTTCTATGTTTAATTCTAAAGCTAGTCCATATAACATTGTAAAAGCCACACCTTTTAAGCGCGATGTTTTAAAAGAGTTGGCAAAAGCATGTCAGGAGCAAGGTATTAAATTCGGATTTTATTATTCTCAAGCGCAGGATTGGCATCATCCAGGAGGTATGGGGAATAACTGGGATAAAACTATTGAACGCGTAAGTAGTGATGCCTATGTGTATGAAAAAGCACTACCAGAAGTTAAACAATTATTGACTGAATATGGACCAATTGCTATTTTTTGGTGGGATACACCACGTAAAATGACAAAAGAAGTTGTAGATAGTTTATATCATATAACCACAGCTTTGCAACCAAAAATTATAACTAACGACCGTTTAGGAGAGGCGTATCCCGGAGACCATAAAACTTTTGAAAGACATGGTCCAAGACGCACACCAGAAGCAAAATATTGGGAATTGTGTCAACCTATTAGTGGTAGTTGGGGATACCGTAGTGATGATAATAATTTCAAATCTATAACAACGCTAATTCGTAATCTAATAGACCAAAGTAGTAAAGGAGGGAACTATTTACTTAATGTAAGTCCAACCTCAGAAGGAACGATAAAGTCTGAAGCAACAGATAGATTAAAAGCTATAGGAGCATGGATGAATACAAATAGTGAAGCTATTTATGGCACAGAGGCAAGCCCATGTGCAGATGAGCCAGAATGGGGAAGAATTACAATGAAGACCATTGACAATAGAGGGCTATTATACTTACACGTATATGATTGGGCTGACGGTGCATCGCTTCCTATTAGACTTAATAATCAAGTAGAAGCCTGTTATTTGTTATCAGATAAAAGCAGAACTTTTAATGCAATACCTTTAGGAGAAGGAATACAAGTACAGTTAACAGGGAATGCTCCTGATGCTATTGCTTCTGTCATAGTATTAAAATTAAAAGAGCTACCCAATGCACTTCCGCAAAAACCATTGGGGCAAGATGATGAAGGCGTAGTAACATTACCTGCATTTCGTGCACAATATGAGAATTTGCAAGGTCCTGGAGCGCAATATGATGAACGTAAGGATTGTGTGAGTAGTTGGGAAAGTGAAACAGCACGTGTATACTGGACATTCACAATAGAAAAACCAGGTGGTATGGTTGATATAAGTGCAGAATTTGCAGGAAATAACGATACTGAAATAACACTTACTTTTAATGGTAAATCTGAAAATATTAAAATTCCTGCAAGTGGTAATTCTAAAAAGTTTAAAGTTGTAGAATTAGGCAGTTTTGCTATTGATAAAGTAGGTTATTATGAAATTTCCATGCTACCTGTAGCAAATAAGTGGAAAGCAGTTAATATGAAAAGAGTCACCCTAAAGCCTAAACAATCAAAATAAGATTATTTTAAAAATTTGCTAAGCAATGATTGTACTAACATAAAAGTATCTCATGAAGTTTGCTATAAAAAAAAATCTAAGCATACTATTATTTGTTGTGTGCACTACGCTTTCCTATACCCAAAATCCGATATTAAATAACCTCAATGAAGCCCCCATTTATGGAGGTTTAGAGATGAAAGATTATTGGGTTTGGGGAAGCTCCGTAATAAAAGGAGATGATGGTAAATATCACATGTTTGCATCACGTTGGCCAAAAATGTTGCCTTTTCACCCAGGTTGGATGATAGCTTCAGAAATTGTACACGCTGTTTCCGAAACGCCCGAAGGACCTTATAAATATGAAGATGTTGCTTTAGGAGCTAGAGGAACTCAATATTGGGATGGAAAATCATGCCACAATCCTAAAATTGTAAAGTATAAAGACACTTATATTTTGTATTACATGGGGTCTACGCATCCTTACGAAGATGTTACCAAAAAAAATAGTCATGAATTTGATTTATCTAGTAAATGGTGTATAGCTGGCAGATGGGGAAAACGTATTGGCATTGCAACATCAAAAAGCCCATACGGACCATGGAAACGATTAGATGCACCTATATTAGATGTAAAACCTAATACGTATTATAGTTTTTTAACTTCAAATCCGTCTCCATTAATTAAAAAAGACGGGTCGGTGGTTTTGCTTTTTAAAGGTAGAAGTTATAAAGAAGATGAAATAAAGCATAGCGATATGAGTATTGGAGTGGCTACCGCACCATCATTTGATGGTCCATATACTGTTATAGGTGATACTCCATTATTTTCTATGGAACGTTTTGGCGAAATTGAAGACCCCCATTTATGGAGCGATAACGAAGGGTATCATATGATAGCTAAAGATCAAAGAGGCAAAATAACGGGGCATGCAGGTGATGGTCTTTTGGCACACTCAAAAGATGGTATTAATTGGGTGATCGATGAGTATCCTAAAGCATACACAAAAACCGTAAAGTGGAATGATGGTAAAACTATTAAGCAAGGACAATTAGAACGTCCATTTGTTTTTGTTGAAAATGGAAAACCAACACATATCTTTTTTGCAACTATGGATGGTCCAGGAGGATTTGGAAAAGGGACAAAAACTTGGAATATGGTAATCCCATTAAAATAAAATTTAATAATTATAAACTAATTAATACCTATTATAAGATGAACAAAAAAATAGTATTATGGTCTATTACAGCAGCCCTTGCAGGTTTTTTATTTGGGTTTGATGTTGTAGTGATTTCCGGAGCAGATAAAAAATTACAACTTTTATGGGAATCTTCAGATTCTTTTCATGGATGGGTAGTTATGGGAGCTGCGCTTGCAGGTACTGTAGTTGGGGCAATTTTTGGAGGGTTTCCAACAAACAAATACGGACGTAAAAACACATTAATTGTTATAGGTGTTTTATTTGCTATATCTGCAATAGGTTCGGCTTTTGCTAACGACCCTTGGTTTTTTGCTATTGCTAGATTTATAGGAGGCCTAGGTGTTGGAGCCTCAACTATTGCAGCGCCCGCTTATATCTCTGAAATTGCTCCAGCAAAAAACAGAGGACGTTTAGTTGCTATGTACCAATTTAACATCGTGTTTGGTATTTTAATTGCTTTTATGTCTAATTATTTGTTGAGTGGTTTAGGTGAAAATGCTTGGAGGTGGATGTTAGGTGTTGAAGCGATTCCTGCAGTATTATATATTTTATTTGCATTAGGTGTGCCCAAAAGTCCAAGGTGGCTTGCAACTAAAGGAAGAATAGAAGAAGCAAAAGAAGTTTTAAAAATAATAAATCCAGAAGCTAATATTGAAGCACAATTGCAAGAGTTTCAAAGTCATGCATCGACTAGTAATAAGTCTGAGAATATTTTTATGAAAAAATATAAATTTCCTTTAATGTTAGCTTTTTTAATTGCGTTTTTTAATCAGTTTTCTGGGATAAATGCTTTTCTATACTATGCACCAAGAATTTTTGAAGAAGCTGGGTTAGGAGAAAGTATAGCGCTGTTAAGTAGTGTAGGTATAGGTGTAACTAATCTTATCTTTACATTGTTGGGAATGTTTTTAATAGATAAATTAGGAAGAAAAACCCTAATGTATTTAGGCTCTATCGGTTATATTATATCTTTAAGTTTGGTTTCGGCAGCATTCTTCTTAGGGTGGACAGGTATGATGGTTCCTATATTTTTATTCCTATTTATTGCAGCTCATGCCATTGGGCAAGGTGCTGTTATTTGGGTATTTATTTCTGAAATTTTCCCGAACCATTTAAGAGCTTCAGGTCAAGCTTTCGGAAGTTCAACACATTGGATTTTGGCATGGATTATTCCTTCATCAATCCCATTTTTGTTTAATCACCCCGCAATTGGTCCAGGACTAGTATTCTTGTTTTTTGCAGTAATGATGGTATTTCAATTATTATTTGTTGCTTTTGTGATGCCAGAAACAAAAGGGAAAACTTTAGAAGAATTAGAAGATGTAATGCTAAAGAAATAGTAATTCTAGCAGTATGAAAGCCATACTAAATTTCGTAGTATTATTTCTTTTTGTAGTTACAACATTTGCCTCAAACGTAGACACACTTGTAGTGTATAGCAAATCAATGCACAAAGAGATAAAGAATGTCGTAATTACCCCAGACTCTTATTCAAAAAAAGGAAAAGCGTATTCAGTTGTTTATCTATTACATGGAGCAGGAGGTAATCACGAAGCTTGGTTAGAAAAGGCTCCAAATATTAAGACCTATGCCGATTTATATGATGTTATTATAGTTTGTCCAGATGGTCATAAAACCAGTTGGTATTTTGATAGTCCTATCGATTCCAAAATGAAATATGAAACTTATATTTCAAAAGAATTAGTAGCAGAGATCGATACAGCGTATAACACATTAGCAAATAATAAAAATAGAGCAATAACTGGTTATAGTATGGGTGGTCATGGCGCACTGTATTTAGCATTTAAACATCCCGATATCTGGGGTGTAGTAGCGAGCATGAGTGGCGGCGTTGATATTAGACCTTTTTCTTTAAAGTGGGAGATTGCTAAACGGTTAGGAACTTATGCCGAAAATCCAAAAAACTGGGAAGAAAATACAGTTATTAATTTAGTTTACTTATTAAATGGTAAAAATTTAAAAATTCTTTTTGATTGTGGTGTTGATGACTTTTTTTATGATGATAATTTAAGACTTCATAACAAATTATTAGAACGTAACATTCCACACGATTATATTGAACGACCAGGTGGACATACAAATAAATATTGGAGTCATTCTATAATCTATCAAATGGTTTTTTTTGATAATTTTTTTAATAGTAAATCCAAATAAGATTAATTCAAAATAGAATATGAAAACCTATAAACAGATAGTCATATTTATAAACGAAATTAAGAAATTAAATAACAGTTTAGGTATAATATTTGTGACATGGCTTAACAAAAATTGAAGAAAAAGTCAAGATGAGTTCTTAATAAAAATAACGATTCAATCATTCATATTAAAAAGGATAAATATAAGTGTTGTATAAAAAAATTAATTATAGAAAGATAAACATGTATACTAAAGCTGCTTTTGTAGTGGCATGTGTGTTTTTGAATATCAGCGTATTAATAGCACAAACAAATGCGCATCCAAGAATTTACACAACCAATGATTCTAAAGATGAATTCCTTCAAAGAATTAAAGATGTTGCGTGGAAAAAGAGTTTTGTTGAAAAGAAAACCCAAAACCTTGAAAAGTATTTGAAATTTTGTCAAAATGACCCCAACTGGCTGGTTTCAAGATTGCAAATGAACTGGAAAACAAAACATAGTAAAGTGTTTTTAGATGGTGGTAATTTTTCGTATTCTTCTGGAAAAGCTCCAGTACCTACAGTTCGTTTTTCCGGAACTAGAGATTGGGCAACAGATTATAAGCAACCAAAACTTGAAAATGTTATTCCGTATTTAGATGATCCAAGAGGCGTCTATTTAGAGCATAAAAAAACAGGAAAAAAGGAATGGGTACATCCTTCTAAATCTGGACATTCTATAGAAGGTATTAACAGAAAAGTAATGAGTTTGGTAGAAGATGCCGCTTTTTTATATTGGGTCACAGGCGATAAAAAATATGCAGAGTTTGCAACTCCAGTATTTTTAAAATATATAGAAGGGATGTATCATAGAGATGCTCCTATAGATATAAAGAATTCTAACCAACAACGTATTTCTGGTTTGGCGACTTTCGAGGTTATTCATGAAAAAATTCTTTTACATCTTGTAACTACTTACGATTTTCTATTTAATTATTTTAAAAAAGAAAAGATAGATCTTTCAAATGCGGTTGCTGTTTTTCAAAAATGGGGAGATCAAATTATAGTTAATGGTATTCCAGATAATAATTGGAACCTTTTTCAAGCCCGTTTTTTAACTTATGTCGCTTTAGTATTAGAACCCAATGAAAACTACAAGAATGGTAAAGGAAGAGAATATTTCTTAGAGCATACATTCGATAAATCAACCGAAAGACAACTGTCTATAAAAGAATCACTTCTAGTTTACGACCAAGAAACAGGAATGTGGCCAGAATGTGCATCCTATTCAACGCATGTTATTACATCGTTATTGGAAATTATTACACTACTCGATAATTTTACAAATACCAATGAGCTTTCCAATTTCCCTATTATAGAAAAGGCAGCACTAGCTTCTTTTCAATATTTATTTCCTAGTGGTTATATTGTTGGTTTTGGAGATTCTGCACATAAAATAATTCCTCCCAAAAATTTTGAACTTTTAATATCGAACTATGAGAAATATAAACAAGAAGAAAAAGAACTTTTAATTTCTGGTTTACTTCATACCATGTTAGATGAAGGAAAATATAAAAGAAAAACGGGTAATTTATTTGAATTGTTTTTTTATGTAGATAAAATAAAAAAAGATGAAACAAATAAGGATAAAGCAGAAGCAAAGAAGCTCATTTCTCCTACTTTTTATGCCTCAAATGTGAGTATGTTTAACCAAAGGTTGGGACAAGGAGATAATGCTGTAATGGTTTCAACAGTAGGGTCTTATGGAAACCATTCACACGTTAATGGAATCTCTATAGAGTTATTTGCTAATAAGTATGTTTTAGGACCAGATATGGGGAAAGGATCCAGCTATTGGCACTCCGATCATAGAGAATATTATTCCCGTTTTCCTGCACATAATACAGTAGTTGTAGATGGTGCTTCAGATTATGATGCCATGCGAGGATACCATCCATTTGAGTTGGATAACTATTTTCCAGAATTAGGTGAGACTCCAATTTTCGATAAAATAACCTTTTCCAAAGTGTCTTTTTTCGAACCAAAGACAAAATCTAACCAGCAGCGATTTACTGCCATCATTAAATCAAATTCTAATAAAAATTATATTGTAGATATATTTCGATCTAAAAAGCAAGAACCAGGAAAACAAAGGCATGATTACTTTTACCATAACTTAGGGCAATCACTGCAAATATTCCAGAATAAGAATGAATTGAAATTATCTAAAACAGATGATTTTGGATCACATCAAGGCGATATAAAGGGCTATGATTATTTAACGGATAAAACAAAAATTGAAACCCCAAAAGATGTTCAGGCCCAGTTCCAAATAGAAAGCAAAGAATCGCCAAATAATGTAATGAAAATATGGGTAAAAGGGAATGAAGATCAAAGTGTGTATTCGGTAAAATCGCCTAAATCTAAAGCTACATCAAGCGGTACAGCTCCAAAAGAAATAGTAAATAATCCTATGGCTACTTTAATTTTAAAAAGAGAAGCTGCCGCTTGGGAAAACCCATTTGCATTGGTATTTAATCCTTATATTGAAGGAACCGAAAATCCTATTGAAAATGTAACGTATTTAAACTTTAAAGATAACCCAGAAACACAGGTTATAGATGTTTTATTGAGCGATAAAACAACAGTAGACAGAATGGTTTTAAATACAACAGAAAATGATGCTGTTAAAAATGGCGAATTTTATCAAAAAGGACTTTTTTCTATAGCTAGGCAGTTAAAAAACAAAAATTCGATGGACTTTTTGTTTGTTTCTGGCATGTATAAATATGAGCAAAACGGGTGGGAGATTATATCATCAGGAGACCCCGTAACGATATCTTTTGAAAATATAGAAAGCGGATATCAGTTTCAAAACAATGCACCAGCGCTTATTAGAATACCCTTTTTGAACAATAAAAAATCGGCTGAAATAAGGTTGTATAAAGGCAATAAATTGTTGGAGGTAAGACAAGCAGTTATGAGTAGATATAGTAAACAAATTGAGTTTAGATTATCAGAAGCTTATGAAAAAGGAGAAGTTGTTTTTAAATAAAGGAAGACAAGAAGGAGATAGATGTTATATTGAGACGGTACACGAAGCAGATTTGTTTTTACAATCAATCGGTTATTTAAAAGGAAAAAGTACAATAAAATAAATATGAAGAAAATAATCGTTTTATTAACTATAGTTGTTGTAGCTTTTTCTTGTGTGGCACAAGAAAATAATAAAGTATTTTTTGTATCAAAAGAAGGTGTTAAAAATAATGATGGATCAAAACAACATCCATTACCAAGTATAGAAGAAGCAATAAAAAAAGCAAGTGACCTAAAATTAAAAGCCCCTAATACCAGTATAATTATAAATATATTGCCAGGAGATTATTATTTATCTGAAGCAATACAAATCACGCCTCAATTAAATGGTATAACCCTAAAAGGCTCAGATACATTCGAAGTTACCATTAAAGGCTCTAGGCTTTTAACATTGGAGTGGAATAAATATAATGATAATATTTATGTTGCTTCTGTACCCAAAAACTCAAACTTCGACCAATTAGTTATTAACGGCACACCTCAAATTTTAGCACGTTACCCAAATTATAATGAAGAAGCTCATTATTGGCAAGGGTATGCAGAAGACGCGATATCGAAAGAGCGAGTAGCATCATGGGAAAAACCAGAAGGTACTTATTTTCATGCGTTACACAGAGGTAGATGGGGTGGGTTTCATTTTGAAATTACAGGCGTAAACAAAGACGGAACGGCTATTTTGAAAGGAGGGCATCAAAACAATAGAGGATCTAAACCCCACAAGGAATACCGTATGGTTGAAAATGTTTTTGAAGAATTGGATAACCCTGGCGAGTGGTATTTAGATAAACATAATAATAAACTCTATTATTGGCCAACAACAGAGGTATCACTTAAAACATCTAAAGTTGAGGTATCGGCATTAAAAGATTTAATACAGGTGATAGGTACTTTAGGAAATCCAGTAAAAAATGTAACCATTAGCGGCATAAAATTCGAAAATACCAGACGTACTTTTATGGAAGATTTTGAACCTTTATTGCGAAGCGATTGGACTATTTATAGAGGCAGTACACTTTTCTTTGAAGGCACAGAAACTTGTAAAGTAGAAAATAGTGAATTCGCCAATTTAGGAGGCAATGTTATAATGGCTAGCAAGTATAATAAAGACCTTCAAATTATTGGAAACCATATACATGATTGTGGTGCCAGTGCCATCTCATTTATTGGAGATCCATCAGCGGTAAGATCACCGTCATTCAATTATGGCGAATATATTCCAGTGACAAAAATGGATACTATTTCTGGACCAAAAAATGAATTATACCCAAGAGCATGTTTAGTAGAAGATAATTTAATATATAGAATAGGTAGGCTTGAAAAACAAACCGCAGGCGTTCAAATATCTATGGCTATGGATATTACAGTAAGTCATAATAGTATTTATGATGTGCCTCGTGCTGGAATAAACATTGGCGATGGCACCTGGGGAGGGCATATTTTAGAATATAATGATGTGTTTAATACCGTGTTAGAAACCAGTGATCATGGTTCGTTTAACTCTTGGGGTAGAGACCGTTTTTGGCATCCAAAACGCCATATTATGGATAATTTAACAACAGCAAACCCCAATATGCCTAAATGGGACGCTATAAAAACAACGATTATTCGCAATAACCGTTTTCGTTGCGATCATGGTTGGGATATTGATTTAGATGATGGATCGTCTAACTATCATATTTATAATAATTTATTATTAAATAGTGGTCTTAAATTACGTGAAGGCTTTAATAGAGTTGCCGAAAATAATATTATAGTAAATAACTCTTTACATCCACATGTATGGTTTGAGAAAAGTGAAGATGTCTTTAAACATAACATTGTTGGTGATGCTTATCAAGATGTTGGTTTAAAAGGCTGGGGAAAAGAATTGGATTATAATTTTTTTCCAACAGAAGTATCTATGATGAAATCCCAAATTTACGATAGAGATAAAAATAGCACATTTGGAGACCCCTTATTTAAAGACCCCGCGAATCTAGATTTTACAATTTCTGAAAATTCGCCAGCATTTAAAGTTGGTTTTAAAAACTTTCCGATGGATCAGTTTGGTGTTAAAAAATCAGATTTAAAGGCCATAGCCAAAACACCAGAAATACCAGATTTAAAAGATCCTTTAAAAAAGGGTGAAGAAAGCGCTCCAGTGGTTGCTTGGTTACGAAACAATCTTAAAAGCGTAGAATCTGAACAAGAACAATCTGCTTACGGGTTAAATACAGCAGAGGGTGTTATTATACTTCGTGTATGGAAACCTAGTCCAGCAGCGCAAGGAGATGGTATAAAAAAAGGCGATGTTATACTAAAAGCAGCAGGAAAAGAAGTTAAAAACATAAAAGACTTTTTTGAGATTAGTGCAGCTCATAATAAAACAGACGAATTAGATTTGGTAATTATGAGAAATCAATCAGAAAAGGAAATTACCATAAAAACAAAATAAAAACCTTCATAAACTATCAAAAATGAAAACATTTAATAGATTAATTCTAATTTTATTAGTTACAACTTTAAACTGTAGCTCCTGCCTTGCCCAAACTAATTCTGAAGTAAAAAAACTGTCAGATGATGAACGTATGGCATGGTGGCGCGATTCCAAATTTGGTATGTTTATACATTGGGGAGTGTATTCTATACCTGGAGGAGAAAGAGATGGTAAAATATGTGGCGGAGGTGCAGAATGGATTATGGATAAATTAGATTATACTATTGAGGAATATGAGAAATTCCCAGCCATGTTTAACCCTGTAAAATTTAATGCAGACGAGTGGGTTTCAATGGCTAAAGATGCAGGGATGAAATACATTGTAATCACCTCAAAACATCACGATGGGTTTAGTTTATGGGATTCTAAAGTGTCAGATTATGATATTATGGATTCATCACCATTTAAGCGAGATGTTATAAAAGAATTATCGGAGGCTTGTAAAAAGCAAGGTATTATATTTTGTTTTTATCATTCTATAGTAGATTGGCATCACCCGCAAGCTCAAGGAAATTTGTTCCCTAATTATAATGCAGGACAAAAAGATCAAACGGTAGTAAACCCGGAATTTCCTAAGTACTATGAAAATTACCTTAAACCACAAGTTAAAGAATTATTAACCAATTATGGAGATATAGGAGTTGTATGGTTTGATGGTGATTGGATTGCAGATTACACAACAGAGATGGGGAAAGAGTTTTATGATTTTATTCGTGAAATACAGCCTAATACCATTATAAATAATAGAGTAGACAAAGGACGAAAAGGGATGGAAGGTATGGATGCTGAAGGCAATTTTGCTGGAGATTTTGGTACACCAGAACAAGAAATTCCAGCAACAGGAATAGATTCAGATTGGGAATCGTGTATGACGATGAATGGATCTTGGGGGTATAAACCATCAGATAAAAAATGGAAAAGCAGTAAAAGGCTCACTCAAAACTTAATCGATATCGTTTCAAAAGGCGGTAACTTTTTATTAAACATAGGTCCAGATGGTTTAGGTCAATTTCCACCAGAAAGTGTAGAACGCTTAAAAGCTATGGGTGTTTGGACTAGAGAAAATGGAGAGTCTATTTATGGAGCCTCTGCAAGTCCATATGATAAACCAGAATGGGGACGATATACAGCAAAAGATGGGTTTATATATGCACATGTTTTTGATTGGCCAGAAGATGGTAAGTTAGTAATAAATAGAACTATTAAACCAAGACAAGCAACTTTGCTTTCAGATCCATATACCAAGTTAAAGACAAAACTAATAGATGGTAATTTAACCATTCACTTACCAGAAAAAGCACCTAATAACATTGCGACAGTTATAAAAATAAAATTAATGCCAAATGATGATTGGGCTAATTTAAAACGTTATAAAAAAGCAAATATAAAATTGAAAGCTTCTTCAACAAAAAATAAAAACAGAGTAGTTTTTATGGGGAATTCAATAACCGAAAAATGGGTTAAATATAGTCCGGAATTTTTCAAAAAGAATCCTTTTGTAGGACGTGGTATAAGTGGGCAAACAACCTCACAAATGTTGTTACGATTCAAGCCAGACGTTATCGATTTAAATCCAAAAGCAGTTGTTATACATGCTGGGACAAATGATATTGCTGGTAATAGAGGCCCTATAACCATAGAACAAATTGCTGCTAATATTTTTTCAATGGCAGAATTAGCAAAAACTCATAACATAAAAGTAGTATTAGCTTCAGTACTTCCCGCTAGTAATTACTCTTGGAGTCCCTCTGTAGAACCTATAGAAAAAATAGAAGCGCTTAATAGCCTAATTAAAACTTACGCCGAAAAAAACAACATAGTCTATTTAGACTATTATTCATCAATGGTTGATGCACATAAAGGATTAAAAAAAGAATATGGTAGAGATACCGTTCATCCTAATGCTAAAGGATATGAAGTTATGGAACCATTGGTAAAAGAAGCTATCAAAAAAGCTTTAAAAAAGTAGTAAAAAGTTAAGGAACTATAATTTATAGTTTTCAATGTTATAAAAATATAACATTGTGCATAGCATCAAAAAAAGCTTTGTACAATGTTATTTTTTTATCCTTTTTTTCATTGATATCAATTGAAATGTAGCATTAAGTTTCTGTTTTTCACAATCAACCTGAGACCGCTTTTACAAATACAGGAGAGATTATTAACCTACCTGACTAGATACTAATTGTAATAGGTTCATAATTTATATATCCTGAGTGATGATTTATACGAATTATACTAAAAAATAAATAACCTTGTACAGTGGTATTTTATATTTCAAAAAGGACTAAATAATGGTAAAAGCAATATTACTGACTATTTTTTATTTGGTAGTACTAATGTGTAACGCCCAAGAAAGAAATACAGCAAATACATTCTCAAATTTGAATATAAATGGGGAAGTAAAATAGCAAATAATTTTGAACAATGGCAATATGATGCTGGCGTATACTATCATGTCATTGATGACAAAATATAGCCAACAGGAATTGAATATCAAATACGATTTTAAATCCAGGAGAAGGGATAATCGGTTTCCAATCTGAAACCGCAGAAATTTATTATAGAAACATCAAGATTAAGGAATTTGACGAAGTTATTCCAATGGAAGAGTTCGTTGATTAATAAAGTATCAGTTGAGATTTATAATCTATTTTAAGATAATTAGTAAAAACAAAGTGAGTAACAAAATGAAACAAGTAACTTTTTTTATTGGATTCCTATTAATGTCATTCTCGTTTTTTTCGTGTAATGACGACATAAAAAAGCAACCTAATGTTTTGCTTATCATGGTAGACGATCAAGGTTATGGAGATATTGCAAGTCTTGGGAATAAAGAGATAAAAACACCTCATATAGATGCGCTACATGCCATTAGTGCCAGATTTACCGATTACCATGTTAGTCCTACCTGTGCGCCAACACGAGCAGCTTTCCTTACAGGACATCATTCTAACAGAACAGGGGTTTGGCATACAGTTAATGGACGCTCTCTTATTTTAGAGAGAGAGACAATTATGGCACAGGTTTTTAAAGAAAATGGTTATAGTACAGGAATCTTTGGGAAATGGCATTTAGGAGATAATTATCCGTTTCGGCCACAAGACAAAGGTTTTGATGAGGTTTTGATTCATGGCGGCGGAGGCATGGAACAAACCATGGATTATTGGGATAACGATTATTTTGATGATATGTATAGGCACAACGGTACATTAAAGAAATATGATGGTTTCTGTACAGATGTTTGGTTTGAAAATGCAAAGAAATTCATAGGACAACAGCAAGACAAACCGTTCTTTTGTTATTTATCAACCAATGCTGCACATTCCCCTTATTTTGTGGCAGATAAATATTCAGACCCTTATAAAGACAATGAAAATATTCCTAATGCCCCTTTTTATGGTTTGCTAGCCAATGTGGATGAAAATATTGGAAAGATGGTAGACTATTTAGAGGCCATAAAACTGAAAGATAATACCATTATCATATTTACAACAGACAATGGTACGGCGAAGGGCGCGAAGGTAGAAGGGCATCGTTTAGATGGTTTTGTAGTAAAAGGTAATAATGCTGGTATGCGAGGCATTAAAGCAAGTATGTACGAAGGGGGACACCGCGTTCCGCTTTTTATACATTGGAAAGATGGTGGCATAACCACAGGTAAAGATGTTAATGAATTAACAGCCCATTTTGATGTTTTTCCTACGCTGGTAGATTTATGTAAGCTGAATATTAATCCAGAAATAAAATTTGATGGAAAAAGCTTAGTACCTCTAATAAATGGTGAGAATGAAAACTTTAAAGACAGAATTGTAATTACTAATTCACAGCGTGTCGAAGTACCAGAACCATGGCGAAGAACCGCACTCATGCAAAATAATTGGAGACTTATTGATGGCGTAGAATTATATGATTTAGAAAAAGATCCAGAACAACGAACAAATATAGCAGACCAATTTCCAGAGAAAATGGAAGAATTTAAAACGGCCTATAACAAATGGTGGAAAGATTTGGAGCCAGGTTATCAAGACCAACCAAGAATTATTATTGGGCACCATGCAGAAAACCCAACACATTTATTTTCTCACGATTGGCATACTAAGAAAATAGCCAGTCCTTGGCATCAAAGGCATATTAGAACAGGATATATTGATAATGGCTATTGGTTAATTTCAATAGCAGAAAGTGGAAAATATTCTTTTAAGCTTCGTAGGTGGCCAGAAGAAACACATTTAACTATGAATGCAAAAGCACCTATACGACCTGCCATACCAGGAACAAGTGTCACAGAAAGTAAAAAGAGTAAATCCTTAACAATAAAGCAAGCAAAATTAGCTATTCAGGATACTGAGTTGATAGAAGAAGTAGATCCAAGTGCAGAGTTTATAGAATTCACAGTAGATTTAAATAAAGGAGACACAAAACTTCAGACTTGGTTTACTTTGGATACCGAAGAAACACTTGGAGCGTATTACGTAAGTGTAGAGAAATTGTAAAGGCTCATTTTTTATTGATTTATGAAAAATTTTTAATCTATGCGTTATAACCACATTGTTAAATTAATTTTTTAATATTTTTTCAATGTTACTCTTGTTAAAGAGTTGCAATGGAGTAATATAACTATCCAAATTATTTAAGAAGCAAGTATTTTGAGGGGCAAATATAAAAATGAACTATAGTTTATTGTCAAGAGTCTATAATTTATAGTATTTAAATTAAATTTTTATAAATTTTGTTGTCTTGCGACCCAATATTATAGTTGTTTGAAAATTAAAGAGGGTGCATAGGTTTTTTTATGAACTCTTTAAGCCCTCTTTTAAACATGAAACTAAAAATATCTTCTAATTTAGAAAATAATTGTCGATTATTTAAACGTCCGATTTTTGTTTTTCTTTTACTTATCTCATGCTCTTTAGTACATGCGCAATTTGTACATCCAGGAATAACGAATAAATTAAGTGACTTAGACCGTGTAAAATACATGGTAGAAGCTAAAATAGATCCATGGTACACCTCGTATCAGGAAATGGTTTCAGATTCAAAATCAAGTTATAATTATACCGTACGAGGAAATCAAAGCTTTATAGAATTAGGGCGCGACGACGGTACAAATTATGATGCGTGGAATAGCGATATAAGAGCGGCATATTATAATGCCATCCGGTGGTATGTTACAGGCGATTCAAGACATGCCGAAAAATCCATAGAAATATTCAATGCATGGAATAATTTACAAAACGTAACCAGTAGAGGTACTCGAGCCTTGAGTGGTGGTATCGTTTACATTATGATTGAGGCTGCCGAAATTATTAAAAGTACCTATAACGGTTGGGCTGCTAGTGATATTCAAGATTTTAAAGACATGTTGGTTTATCCGGGGTATTCAACTACCGTGGTACCTCCAAGCATTAGTAGAGTATCAGGATCTTTTTATTGGCAAGCCTATCAAGGAGATTCAGTGAGGCATGGTAACCAAGGTTTGGCAGGGTTTAGGGCAGTTATGGCTATGGGTATATTCTTAGATAACGAAATTATGTATGACCGGGCATTAAGATACATACAAGGATTACCGCACCGTTCAGATGACCTTCCTTATCCACCAGGACCACCACAGGCTACTACAATTTCTAACGTAGGGGATTACGAAGACACTTATAACTATACTGTAGGTACTTCAATACCTGATTTTGGATACAATGAAGTGATGACCAATTATATTTATGAGAATGGACAGTGTCAAGAAAGTTCAAGAGATCAACAACATACTCTTTTCGGAATAGGAAATTTGTGTGCCATGGCAGAAATGGCATGGAATCAAGGTGACGATCTATACAGTCATGCCAACGATAGATTGTTATTGGGGCTCGAATACACTACAAAATACAATGTGTCTTATCTTAGATCATATCCTGATCAGACGACTCATTGGATTCCAACAGTTGCATCAGGTGAGTTTACTCAACGTTTTAATGCATCTCAACGTGTATATTCTAAATCGATTAGTCCCACACATGTTGGAGGGTTTGTTGAGGTACGACCTATATTCGAAATGCCTTTAGCGCATTATTTAGGACGCGGATTTAAAACTGAAGAAGAAATAAAGTGGACAACACGAGCACGAGATGTGTCTATTGAGGAGTCTGGATATGAGGCAGCTGGTCATCAAAATGGCGCAATAGGTTGGGGCGCTCTTACATCGCGACGACCAGAAGGATGTTATGGTGAGCCAATTAGTGGATTTGACTTAAACGGTTTGCCTGAATATTCAATACACGCACTGCCAGGAACTATTGAAGCAGAGAATTTCGATCATTCTACGGTTTCTGGACAAGGAAGAACATACAATGATCTTACAGTTTCTAATAGTGGCGGACAGTATAGAACAGATGAAGCTATAGATATCGAATCTTTAACTGGAGGTGGATTTAATCTTACCAGTATAGAAAGCGGGGAATGGTTAACATATACCGTAAATGTACCATCTAATGGCACTTACGATATAAATATAAATTATGCTTCAGCTAATACTAATGGCACTATAAAATTTAGTTTTAATGGAACAGATATTACATCAGACGTAGCAGTTCCTTTTGGTGCTCCAAATTCAACAGGTTTAACAGATTGGAAAAATTTTAATGTTATAAGTGATGTCAGATTATCAAAAGGCGTGCAATCTTTAAAAATTTTATTTAATGGAGCAGACGATGCATTCAAACTAAATAATTTTACAGTATTACTAGTAGAAGCAGATCCAGAGCCTTTTTTTCTTCAAGCGGAAGATAACGATGCTATGGGGCTTCTTATAGATGAAGATCCCGATGATTATATAAGAACAGAACCTACTTCAGATATAGGCGGTGGTGAACATCAATAGTGGTGACTGGTGTATGTTTAATGCTATAGATTTAACAGGAGTAGTTCGTATTGAAGCTAGAATATCTGCCAGAAATACAGCAGAGAAAACTATTGAAGTTCGAGTGGGATCAACCACAGGAGCTTTATTAGGAACTATCACTTTTCCAGGAACAGGTAGGTCTACATATGCAACAGCCTATGGAAATCTCGATACTTCAAATGTATCTGGGACACAAGATTTGTATTTTGTGTTTTCAGGCGGTTTTAATGTAAACTGGTTTTATTTAGAAACCGAATCATTATCTGTGTCAGATAATATTAAAGATGACCAAATTAGTTATTATCCAAACCCAGTTTCTAATAATGTAACGGTACTTATACCAACCTCAAAATTCAGTCATTACAGCATCTTTGATATTAGTGGACGCGTAAATAAGCAAGGCGTTATTACAAGCGAGATGCAGAAAATGAACATTGATTTAAGCAATTTTTCAAAAGGGATTTATTTAATTTCATTGAAAGGCAATCAATTAACCAAAACCTTTAAGTTGGTTAAGAATTAAAAAAAAGTATAAAAACAAGTAGGGTATCGTTGTATTTATATGTAATAATAATGAAGAATCATTTTATTTCTAAAATCAAATACTAAACTTTTATTTAATCTTATTAAAAGACAATCATTTAACCAAAACTTTTAAGTTGTTTAAATATTAAACAACGTTTTAGAGTCTTTAAAATTTAATTTTTCAAGAGCTTTTTAATAGACACAAAAAGCTTTTAAAAAATTAAGGTTAAAGGTGTATTGTGAATTTTTTAAAAATATATTATGATAACAATTATCAAAATAAGACTTGTTTTTATACTTGTATTACTTCGAAATTTAACAAGTTCTTATGCTCAATTAAACCATCCAGGAGGCTGGTTTACAGCTGATGATTTAACTCTCATTAGAGCTAAAGTTATTGCTGGCGAAGAACCTTGGATATCTGGTTGGAATGCAATTAAACAGAACGTTTAAGTTGATTAAGAATTAAAATTATAACAAACTATATATAGGACATTAACTCCGTAATTATTTTATGATTAAAGAAATAATAATATAACGGAGGTGGGAAATAAAAACTTAAAACTTATTGATATGTTTAAATTCAAAAACATAAAAAAAAACTATTATTTTATAACGATAGTCATCATGTTACTACCGTTATATTCAACAAATGCGCAAACGGTTGTTAATTCATTAGCAGAACTAATCACAGCCGTAAAACAGAGTAATCAAGAAATTGTATTAGCAGCAGGGAACTATAATTTTGACGATTTAGCTAGCGATAACAAAGATATTGATGTTTCGGGATCTAACAATAATATTAACCTTACTGGCGCCCATATAAGCGTCCCTGTTGGTAGCGTAAGAACCACCTATATACATGTCTCTGGTAATAACAATACGATTATTGGCGGAGAAATTGAAGACGTATACAGGAATAATATGACTGAGGTGACAGATTTTAGTGCTTATAATCAAGATCGAGATAATTTAGCATACGGTCTTAGAGGTGCAGCAGTTTTAGAAGTTAGCGGAGAAGATAATTTGATTAATGGGATTAAATTAACAGTAAGAGGTTCTTTCCCTTATGGGTATGGAAGTATGTATGGAATAAACCAAGTAAATACATTTGGTTTAGACAAACGATGTGGTCTTTTAATTAACGGTAAAAAAAATACACTTGATAATGTTGAGGTACAACAACGCGCTTTTGGTCATGCCATATTTATGCAAGGAGAAGCAGATGAAACGGTGATAAAAAACACTTACGTAGAAGGGCGAACACGTCCTACAGGAGATTTATATTACGAAAATCAACCGTATGATTTACCCTTTTTATCCGGGTTCAAATTGCCTTATGAAGATAATGCTCCATTTACTGTAGGAGAAGTACATTCACTTTGCGAAGATGGTATTAGACAGTATAATGGAGTAGGAAGTGTTACCGTTGAAAATTGTACAGTTAAGAAAACTAGAGGAGGTATAAGATTGTATTTAGGCGGTAATGCTACCGTTAAAAATAGTACAGCTATCGATTGTGGGAATACAAATTGGAACTTACCAGCTAATGCCGTAGTGGAGAACTCAGCAGGGAATTTTACCAATGGGCCTTTAAGAGACAATAGATTAGGTAGAAGTGGAATGACTGCCGAGTGGACAATTATTCCTTCACCAAATTCTGGAGGAATGCATAATATCGCTGATGTTTTGGGAAATAATCAAAACCTTGTTTTTCATAGAACAGATGGCCCTTTAGATGATAAGGAAAAGAAAGCCATAGTTGTTGCAGGTGATAATTCAACTATTGTAAACGAAACAGAATATACCATTATTCTAGAAGCATCAGCAAATGGGAATACCATTACTAGTTGTGGCCCAGTGATAGATAATGGATCAGGAAATAATGTTACTATTAATAGCTGTGACTTTGTTATTACCTGTAATAATACAGTAGATAATCTAGAAGCAGAATGCTATGATAGCATGAGTGGAGTTCAAACCGAATCAATAGATATTAATAACGATGCAGTATCATACACTAATAATGGGGATTGGATTAGTTTTAACAGCATAGATTTAAGTGGAATGGGAACTGTAAAAGCAACGACAAGTTCACAAAAAGACGGAGTATCTATAGAAATAAGAAGAGGGAGTGTAACAGGAACATTGTTAGGAACTATTGCAGTGCCCAATACTTCCAATTATGGTATATATCAAGAGGTTTCAGCAGACTTAACAGAAACGTTTGATGGGGTTACAGACATCTATTTCGTTTTCACTGGCCCAGGCGGTTTCCTGCTTAATGTAGACGAAATTAGTTTTGAAAAGAATTTATGTACAGAAACTATTGATCCTGTATTGCCAATACAACTAGAAGATTATTGCGAGGCTTCAGGAGTTCAACTCGCTTATTTATTGAACGATAACCAAGAAGTAGGTTATATACATAATGGAGATTATCTAAAATTGGCTAATGTCGATTTTGATGAAGTTAACTACAATTCCATCGAAGTAGCTGCGTCATCAAAAACCGGAGGAGGCACTGTTGAATTAAGAACAGGTACAGTCGATGGTCCATTATTGGGAAGCATTGCTATTACTAATACCGGAGCTTGGGATCAGTACGAAGTCTTTAGCAATTATGCAGAACAAGATGTCTCTGGTGTTCAAGACCTTTTCGTTGTTTTTGTAGGTGGACCAGGATCTCTTTTTAATGTTGATTATTTATACTTCAGAAATGATCCATGCCTGGAAATTGTTGATGCATTTAGCGAAATAGATGCTATAGAACACTGTGAAAAATCAGGAGTTGTAACCTACGACGATGAATATGTTGGATCCATTCATGATGGGGACTGGGTTCGTTATGGAAGCGTAGATTTTGGATCTAATAGTCCTGTAGGTGTTACGTTGAGTTTATCAGGTCAGAACAATACAGATGGCTATGTAAATGTTATGCTAGACGACCCTACTAATGGTACTATGATAGCTACGGCTACTGTACCTGCAACAGGAGGATGGACAAATTGGGAAAATGTTACTGTTCCTGTAAATAATGATGTAACTGGGATACAAGATGTTTATGTTTATTTTGGAGGAGGTGCTTATAATCTAAATTGGCTTCAATTTAGATCTGTATTAAGTACAAGCAGTATTGGAAAAAAATTATCAGGCGTTGTTTTTTACCCCAACCCAGTAAAAGATGTTCTTAATATAAAACTTACTACATTAGAAGAAGTAGATGTGTCAATCTTAAATTTAGTAGGACAAAAAGTGTATTCTGGGGTTGTAAAAAAAGGAAATAATAATATACAATTAGGGACATTAAATACAGGAATGTATATAATGAAAATGATAGATGGAGCACAAGTATATGTTCAAAAGATAATAATAGATAAATAAAATAAGAGGCCAGTAAGATAGATGACATGCTTTTTTGTATTTTAAATACCCACTTTTATTTGGGAATGGTACACAATACTTATAAGTAAAGTGTTTAAACAACATAGGTAAGCATTTATAGTTACCTCCACATCCTAGTTTAAGAATAATATTTATATATACTTACAGGAGTTGAAAAAACCAATCCAAAATAGGCTAAAAATATTATGGAAAACCCGATAATAAAATAAACGCGAATTAGATAAAAAAAGAGTTTTAATATTTTTTTGTTACAACCGGTAGTCAGCTGTGTTGGTCTAATTCCGTTCAATATCAATGGTAGTGAATTTAGTGAAGTTTTTTAGGATAGCCCTTTAGCTTCTTATGAGGGTTTTGTGTTCAATATTCCAACTTTTATCTTTACTATTTGTACTCATTTCAATTTTTTTATTTCTTTTTCTCACATTTATATTTTGGACTTATAACAAAACAAAGAGAGGATATTTTTTTAAAGAATATACTTTACAGAAGAGTAAAAGTATTTTTCTATTGTACCTCTTCTATATGTTAAATAGAGTTAATTTGGTTTATTGTGGCATTTTAAATCTATAATTTATAGACCTTGAATGATGATTTATACAGATTGTCTTAAAAAATAAATAATATTGAATGCTATTTCTTACGTATTTAAAAAATGCCAAATAATGGTAAAGAGAACTATTAGTTGTTTTTGTTTATCCGTAATAGTATTAATATTTAAGAATTTGATGAAGTTATTCCAATGAAAGCATTCATTGAATAATAAAGATGTATGTGTTGATATTTTTAATTATATAGTAAAGAAAAGAAACGTAAAGAATTTATTAAAATTCTTGGAATTAGTGCTTTAGGTGTTGGGGTGGCACCAGCTTCAGTTGTTGATTTATTACAATGAATTAGGGTTCAATGAACAAGGAAAAGAAGTAGGAAGAATAATAGTAGAGAATTTATAGTAATCATAAAAATTGAAGCTTAATTTCAAGAATAAACTATTTATAACTATACAAACCGATTCAGTTTAATTTAATTTAAGAATATTATGAAAGCTTTAGGGAAATTGTTTAGTCTCAAATTTGTATACCTACTTTCTATCTTAGCAATAATGTTTTCTTCATGTAATCACTCTAATAAAAAAGAAAAAGAAAAAGAGTCTTCAAATATTGCATTTACACCAAATCCGAAGGAAATCGAAAAGCGAGAAGTAAAAACGCTTTCAATAGGTTCTGATGCTCCTGATTTTAATTTACCAAATATTGATGGTAAATTTTATAACCTTAAAAGTTTCAAGGATTCAGAAATAATTGTACTAATATTTACATGCAATCATTGTCCAACAGCTCAGGCATATGAGGACCGAATGGTTGAGTTTACAAAGGAATATAAAGAGAAAGGAGTTGCAGTCGTAGCTATAAATTCAGCTAGTCCTATAGGGCTTATGTATGGAGAAAGCGCATGGACAGATGTTGATGATTCGTATGAGGATATGATTATAAGAGCAAAAGATAAAGGTTTTAATTTTCCTTATCTCTACGACGGAGACAAGCAGGAAATGTCTTTAAATTATGGCGCAATGTCAACACCGCATGTGTTCATCTTAGATAAAGAAAGAAAACTTCGATATCAAGGAAGAATTGATAAAAAAGAAAAACCAGGTACTGGTGGTAATTCTGAAGATTTGAAACTAGCTGTAGACGAATTACTTGCGGGAAAAGAAGTGAGCAACCCTGAAACAAAAGCATTTGGATGTTCAACAAAATGGTCGTGGAAAGGAGCAAACAGGGAAAAAGTTGATGCTAAATGGAAAAAACGAGATGTTACTTTAGAGGAAATTGACAATCAAGCTGTAAAAGAATTATTAGCCAATAACACAGAAAAACTACAGCTTATTAACCTTTGGGCTACATGGTGTGCACCTTGTGTTACAGAATATCCAGATTTGTTGACACTGCAAAGAATATATGGCAATAAGGCTTTTGAATTCATTTCTATTTCTACTGACAAAATAGAAAAAAAAGAAAGTGTTTTAAAGTTTTTACAGAAAGAACATTCTGGCGTTAAAAATTATATCTATTCTGAAGATGATGTTTACGAACTTATAGAATTAGTAGACCCAAAATGGAGTGGAGCACTTCCTTATACTTTACTTGTTGAACCAGGAGGGAAAAAAGTGTATTCGTATCAGGGATTAGTTGATATGCTTGAAGTAAGAAAAGCAATTGTCAATCATGAGTTGATAGGTAGGTATTTTTAACTTTTACCAATTCCGTGCCATTATGAAACATCTAACAACATGCCTCTTAATTGTTAACTCATTTTCTACAGAATTGCTTGCGCAAAAGCAAAACCGTTTAATAAATAACTATTGGAATAATAACACGCCACTTATTTCTTATCGCCTACCACCGCCACCTCATGATTATAAGCCAATCTTTGAAGACTTAGATGGAGACGGAGATCCTGATATTATTTACTCGGTAACAATTGGTAATACACCCATTATGTGGATCGATGATGATGATGATATGAAAGACAGTGACTTTGAAGGAGATACTGATAGTGACTGCTTGTTAATCGATATCAACAAGGATGGAAAATACTGTGATATTAACGATGCAGCTTTTGATTGGGTGGATACGGATGATGATGGACTCGCGGATATGCAGCTCTATGTAGATAATGCACCTAGAGGCACAAGAAGAGGGGCACATTATATGTGGATGATAGACTCTGATAAGGATAACGTATTCAACTATTTTGACTGGAACACCTTTCGGCTTCGTGCTTGGCTCCATGAAGGAGGATCGAATTTTATTGAGGATTACTCAGGACAGAGTACATTCTTAAAGGCGCATGGCACTACAGATCGTATGCAAGATTTAAGGCTGAACTGGGAAAACCCCTTTCTGTTTTTTGATCAAGATGATGATGGTTTAACTGAAATGGCCATTAGGGCAGTAGATAGACCAGCAGATCGTAATGTATCGTATACCGAAGGGATCATAAATTATATAGGAATAACCTATGATTTAGATAATGACAATGCACCTGGGAACGAGTATGACTATGACATGTCTATTAGGTTTCAAGGAAAAGGATTTGACTATATGGATCAAGTTCACAAGTTTGAAAATAAGAGAGTTGAGGAATCGGATAGGTTTATTGGAGATCCTCGATGGAGGCAGGTTTCAGAACTAATCTACCCAGGATTTGAGAGTGTCATGGATTTAACATTCAACAGGGGAGAATGGGATAATGTATTCTTTGTATATGATGAGGATGATGATTGTGAACGTTGGGAAAGAGTGGAGTTTTATTTCCCAAAGCACCTTTTCAAAGTGGGGGGGAGAAATCCATGGATAGATGGAGGAGATACCTTAGGGGGAGGGTTGGATGATCATATTCAAGCCGACGCCATAGGAGACCGTGGTGAGTGGGACTTGGACAATAGTGGCAATGGAGATATCTACCTTTCTAAATTTGATGGTAGAATACACCTCTATGGAGCAGAATGGGGAGCTTGGAGGGTAGATCAATTAGCCTGGGCTTATCAATCCTGGGGTGGAGTGGAGGATTTTTATGAGCCTAAGCACAGACGGTCTCAACAAACGTTTAGTCCCTTTAGTACTTTTAAATATGAAGATACGGATGGTAATGGTTTCCTAGATCAAATAGCAATTGATATTGACGGAGATACGATTTTTGACAAGACAGTCTCTCTTTTAAAATTGAAAATAGATGACAAATGCGATATCATCAAGTCTTCAGAAATGAGCTATGAAGATTATAGAGCATTACATACTAAAATGTCCAATGATATCTGGAGTCGGGCAGAAACTGCTTTAAAAGTGGCTACTCAGCAAGGGCTAAATACAAACTGGTATGCTTTTATGAAAGACCCAAAATCGGAATATCAAAAATACAATTATGGTTACTGGCTTCAATTCTATATCTATATGGATTTACTAGATCAATCTAAGAGAATAAAAAAGGGGCTAAAACCAGATAGAATTGATAAAGCCTATTTTGGTGGAGATTGGAAAGCTTTACTGGATTAAGAAAACATAGATCTAATATTTCTATAACAATTATGAAAAAAACAACCTTACTAATTTTTTCTTTCCTTATCAGTTTTATTAGCTGTGAAGAAGTAAAGCAGAAAGACGTTCAAATAGAGCAAAATTCGCCATACAGACGAGGACTTACCATGATTACTCCATCGTCGCAATGGCGTGAGGCCTTTCCATCTGGTAACGGTACTATTGGTGCCATGGTATATGGCTCAATCGGGACAGAAAGAATCTTGTTCAATCATAGTGCACTATGGTTTGGAGGTACAAGATCCAAATTGCCTGATATGTCTAAGGAATTGCCTGTAGTTCGTAAATGGATGTTGGCAGGAGAATATGGTAAGGCCAATATGCATTACGTTAACAAAATGAAGGAGAAGGGCTTCAATGGTAAGCATGCCGATTACCATCCAGCTTTTGATATGATATTGACGATGGAACGAGAACAACTCTTCGAAGACTATTCACGTACGCTCAATTTTGAAACTGGCGAGGTGGAAGTAAAATGGAGGGGTGGAGATACAAGTTATGCTAGGCGTTTGTTTGTTTCTATTCCTGACGATATATCTGTATTATCCCTTAAAGCCAATAAAAAGGGCGTTATTAGTGGAGCAGTTACTTTGGATATTCATGACCTTACGGATGCTGTTAACATCAGAGGAAAACAATTTGATCCAGGTTTTACATTTGAGACCATTATAGATGGGGAATTTGTGGAGTTTCGAGCAGATGGAACCGATGGTGGTGAATTTGGTGGAGTAGCCAGAGTGATAGCCAAAAATGGACAGACAGGCCAAAAAGGAGGTCAGAAAATGCATTTTTCTTCCCATCGAACCGGTGAGCAAATTACCTTTAGCGATGCCGACGAATTAATAGTTTTGGTGGGTATTTATGCCAATGAACAAGGAGCGACAGCCGTGCCTAGAATAAAAGATCAACTTTCAGGTTTTGATGCAAATTATGAAGCATTATTCACTCGTCATAAGGACGTTCATAGTGAACTATTTAATAGAGTTACAGTCAACATAAATACTAATGGAGAAATAGATACCCCTAATGAAAGATTACTTTTGAATGCCTATCAAAATAGCGCGTCAGGTGTGTTGGTTCAAAAGCTGGTTGACTATGGTCGCTATCTTTTGATATCGAGTAGCAAGGCAGGAGGGTATCCAGCCAACTTACAAGGGATTTGGAATGGTGATTACTCACCACCTTGGCATGGTCACCTCGGAAATAATGAAAACCTTCAAATGAACTATTGGCAAGCCATGCCAGGTAATTTGAATGAATCAATGATGGCCTTCTTCGACTATTTCGATGCACATATTGAGGGATTTCGATACAATGCCAGACAACTGTGGGGATGCAGAGGGATTTACATTCCACCCTTCATGGTTCCTGCAAATCCGATAACTGTCGAGAATCAAGCGCATACCATTAATTATACTGAAGCTGCAGGCTGGCTAGCATCTTTTTATTATGACTATTATTTATTCACTGGAGACAAAGAATTTTTAGAAAATAGAACAGTACCATTCTTAAAAGAAGTCGCCCTTTTTTATGAAGATTTTATCATTAAAGATAAAAATGGTAAGAATATGTTTGTTCCCTCTGAATCCCCTGAAAATCAGCCGAAAGATAAGGTGTGGTTTAACCCCGAGACTGGGAAAAATGAGAGTATTCGAATTCAGATCAACTCTACCATGGCTGTAGCCGTTTCCAAAGAAGTTTTCATGAATTTGATATCAGCTTGTGAACTTCTAGGTATTGAGGCCAATGGAGTGAAAAGATGGAAAAAAATGGTAGCAGATATGCCTGCTTATGAGATCAATGAAGATGGCGCTATGAAAGAGTGGTTACACCCTGATTTTAAAGACAACTATGAGCACAGACATGAGTCTCATGTATATCCTGTTTTCCCAGGTCATGAAGTAACCTTAGAATCTAATCCAGAAATATATGAAGCCTGTAGAGTCGCGATCGAAAAGCGAAAAACAATTGGATTAAAGGCGCAAACGGGTTGGTCTCTTGCACATATGGCAAATGTTTATGCGCGTTTGGGACAAGGAGATAAATCAAAAGAAGCACTGGATATATTGGCAAGATGTTGTTTAGGACAAAACTTATTTACCTATCATAATGATTGGCGCTATATGGGTGTTACAGGCAGTGGCTTTTGGGGTAAGTCGGCACCTTTTCAAATGGATGCTAACTTTGGGATTACAGCAGCCGTTTATGAAATGCTATGTGGTTCTGAGGTGAACATGCTTCATATCCTACCAGCACTACCGTTTGATTGGAAAAAAGGTGATTTTAATGATATGTTAACACGTGTTGGAGTTAGAGTTTCAGCATCATGGCACATGGATAAGAAAGAAATCAACCTAAAACTTGTGGCGGAAAGAGATGCAAATTTTGATTTGAAATTTCCTGGAGAATTAGAAAGTATAAAAACGAATCACGGGGATAAATTACAAAGTTCTCAATATGGTGAGAACTACAGATCATTGATTATGAGTAAAGGAGAAGTATTACTAATAGATGTGATACTCAAGTAATAATATATCTAAATAGAAATAAAAAATATAAATTAAAGATGAAAAAGACACTAGTATTAATAGCATTGATTTCCCTTGGAAAATGGTCACAGGCACAGATTCCACTTCCAAAAAATTTAGAGCAAGGGTATCCGCGTTTGCATATTACGCAAGAAGGAAAAAAAGACTTGCAAAAGACTATAAAAAAGGAAGCTTGGGCTAAACAAGTTCTTAATGGGATTCATGAACGTATAGATACTCATGTTGAGCGTCATGTCACCGATAAAGAATGGATGGTGTCACGTTTACAAATGCACTGGAAAACAAAAGCAACCAATATATACATAAACGGCATAAATTATTCTCACGCAGATGGCGAAGCCCCCGTGCCAACCGTTCGATTTGTTGGCTCACGTGACTATACTACTCCTTATGGAAAACCAAAACTGGAGGATGTTTTGCCGTATATGGATGACCCCCGTGGTTTGTATTTACCTAACAAGAATAAGGAAGGAAACCCTTTTGAGTGGGTGGCACAATCTAAAACAGGAAGAGTCATTTACTCTATTAATGAGGAAATTATAGGACTGGCTAGAGATGCATCCTTTATTTACTGGCTAGAAAAAGATGAACGTTTTGCGAAATTTTCCTTCGATGTGTTTCATACATATATGGAAGGCATGTCTTATAGAAGTGAACCTATTGATTTACTCAATGGCCATATTCAAACACTTGTTGGTTTTACTAATTTTCAAGTGATACATGAAGGCGTTCTTACTAGTATAGCAGAACTCTACGATTTTTTGCATCAATATATTGAAGCAAATCACCCAGATAAAATTGAAATGTACGATACCACCATTAAAAGATGGACCGATCAGATTATAAAAAATGGTGTGCCACAAAACAATTGGAACCTGCATCAAGCAAAAGTCATTTTAAAAGCGGCGATGGTATTACAAGATAACAAAAATTATGAAGACAAAAAGGGGCGTGAATACTATATCGATTATATTTTAAATGTGACGTCGGCTAGACAATGGTCACTTACTAAGTTTATCGATTATGGCTATGACGAAAATAATGGCGTTTGGGCTGAATGTCCTGGCTATTCACAAGGTGTTACCAAAGACCTTACTAATTTTATAAGAGATTTTGATAATACATTCGATCATAACATATTGCCTTATACTCCTGTTATTCCAGAGGCCGTAAAAATGTTGCCTCAGTATTTATTTCCCAATGGACAAACGGTTGCTTTTGGAGATTCCTATTATGGTTCTGTTAATACAGAAGCAATTAGTGATATGATTCGTATTGCCCAGAAAAATAATAACCAAAAGTTAGAAGAAGAATTTACAGGGATGTATAAACTATTTGCAGAAAGTTCAGGTAGGTCGCGTCGAGGAAGAAGACCAAGAACTAATCTATCTTCTTTTTTTGCAAGTAAACCTTTGGTGTTGAATCCAAAGTACGAAATAGGAGATATCAATGATTATATTACCCAAACCTTTTATGCACCTAATGTAAGTTGGCATGTACAGCGTATGGGAACAGGAAAGGATGGGATGATGGTTTCATTAAACGGATCACTTGGTAACCACATGCATGCCAATGGTATTAATATGGAATTATACGGAAAAGGATTTGTACAAGGAGCCGATCCTGGCAAAGGGGCTAGTTATCTTCAACCAAAATATTTGGAGTATTATTCGCAGTTTCCAGCACACAATACCGTTATGGTAGATGGAGTTTCTTCGTATACCGAGATGTTGAGTTACCATGCGTTTGATTTAATGGGGCAATATCCAAAATCAGAACAAAAACAAGGATTCTACAAAGACATTACCTATTCTGATGTTTACTTTTTAGAACCAGAAACCCGTAGCGATCAAAGTCGTCTTGTTAGTATTGTGAAAACGGGTGAAACTACAGGTTATTATATCGATATTTTCCGTTCAAAAAAACAACGTAAAGGAGATAAATTTCATGATTATTTTTATCATAACCTTGGTCAAAGTATGCAGGTGAGTGATGTAAAAAGCAATCCTCTAGAATTAACACCAAGTGAAGAAATGGGTTTTGCAGGAGGGCATTTATATGCTTTCGATTATATGTGGGATAAAAAATCGGTTCGCACTAACGAAGATTATCAAGCAGAATGGAAAATAGATATGCCAGATGGCGAAGATGATGTATTCATGAACCTGTGGATGAAAGGTACAGAAGGACGTGAAGTATTCACCATAAAATCGCCGCCTAATAAGGCATTCCGTAAAGGGACTAATATTCCGTATGAAGTAGACAAAGCACCCTATTTAACCCTTGCAGCAAGGCAACATGGAGAAGCCTGGGAACATCCTTTTATTTCTGTATATGAACCTTATACCTCGAAAGAAGGAAAAAGTATTTCATCCATAGTTGGATTCGATGATGAAAATGGGAATAAGGATTTTGCCGGTTTGCATATTACTAATAAATCAGGACGTGAAGATTACGTATTCTCCTCGTATGGAGGTAAAACGGCAAGTTATAACGGCATGTCTACCAATGCGACTTACGCTTTGGTTGGAAATGATAAGAATGGTGATTTAGTATTGTTTATGGGCAATGGAAATAAGCTTAGCGCAAAAGGGTTTACGATTTCAGCTAGCGAAAATGGAAATGTGGTTGTAGAGAAAAAGGGTGACGAATTCTATTTACATAACGAAGTGCCAGTTACCATTTCTTTCAAGGGTAAAAACAACAACTTTGAGGTTGGAGCATTACGGCGAATCAACTTGAAAAATTAAATATTTAAATTACATAACTCATAAAAAATGAAAAATTATAGGTCTGTCAGTTGTAGAAGTTTATTATTATTGGTGTTTTTTTTTCAAACACTTTCTTTTGCTCAAGAAGAAAAAAAGATAAAAGATAACGATTTAGTGCTTTGGTACAAACAACCAGCCACAGAATGGACAAAAGCATTACCTATTGGTAATGGGCGACTTGGTGCGATGGTATACGGAGGTATTCAAATGGAACACATTCAATTAAATGAAGAAACACTTTGGAGTGGTGGTCCACATAGTTATGATAACCCTAATGCTTATCAACATCTCTCAGAGGTAAGGGAGTTATTAGATAAAGGTGAATATATTAAAGCGGAGGACATGGCACAAAAAATGTTAGGTTCTCCAATTAAGCAAATGGCTTATCAACCCTTTGGGGATTTGTTTTTGATGTTTCCACAAGGTCCAAAATCACAGAATTATAAACGAGAACTTGATTTAGAAACAGCAGTTAGTAAAGTTACTTACAATATAGGTTCAACCCAATTTACAAGAAAAATATTTGCTTCACATCCAGATCAGTCTATTGTGATGCGAGTAGAAAGTAATGCTAAAAGAAAAGTTACTTTTGATCTTTTATTAACAAGCCCTCACAATTCCGTTACCCAGATAAAAGATAATAAATTATTAATGTTAGGGCAATTAGGAGCTAGAAAAGAGCGAGGATTGATTGGACCTTGGGAAGGAGAAGGAACTAAATTTGCTGCTAAAGTAAAAGTGTTAGCAGAAGGAGGTGAGGTTATTTATCATGATAATAAAATCTCGGTTAGAGATGCAGATGCAGTAACTTTAGTATATGTAGCAGCTACGAGCTTTGAAAATTATAAAGATGTAAGTGGCGACCCAATAAAAAAAGTTAATTCTTATATGGCGGGTGTAGAAGGAAAGTCTTTTGAAGAGTTATACCAAAGGCATATTAAAGATTATACAAAGTTTTTTAATCGCGTTGCGATTGATCTAGGAGGTGAAAAAAACAACCAAAATATTCCTACCGATAAAAGACTCGATCAAGTTTCAAACGGTGCTTCAGACCCATTGTTAGATGAACAAATTTTTCAATTCGGGCGTTATTTAATGATTGCAGGATCTAGATCAGGAACTCAACCTTTAAATTTACAAGGTATTTGGAACGGCACTATTAATCCACCTTGGTCAAGTAAATATACCATCAATATCAATATCCAAATGAATTATTGGGTAGCTGAAGTATGTAATTTGAGTGAATTCCATGAACCTTTTTTACACATGGTTGATGAACTTCAAGAACCAGGAAAAAGTACAGCAAAAACACATTATAAAGCAGATGGTTGGGTTACACATCATAATACCGACTTATGGCGTGGTACAGCTCCAGTAGATGGTGCACAATGGGGCATGTGGCCAACAGGAGGTGCCTGGTTATGTCAGCATCTTTGGGAACATTATCTATATACGGGAGATGTTGAGTTTCTTAAAAAGGCATATCCAATCATGAAAGGTGCTGCGGCGTTCTTTTTGGATACTTTAATCGAAAATGAAGATGGTTATTTAATTACTTCGCCATCTATATCCCCAGAGCATAGCCATGGAGGAACAACAAAAGATGGTCTTAGTATAGGACGAGATGGAACGTCACTTTGTGCTGGGCCAACTATGGATACGCAGATTTTAAATGATTTGTTTTCTAATATCATTTTGGCATCAGATATATTGGGGATCGATAAAAAATTTAAAAAACAAGTAGTAAAAACAAGAGCAAGATTAGTTCCTATGAAAATAGGTCGTCATGGTCAACTCCAAGAGTGGCAGGAAGATTGGGATAATCCAAATAATCCCCATTCACATGTGTCACATTTATATGGTTTAT
Source organism: Flavivirga aquimarina (assembly GCF_030540835.1). Taxonomy (GTDB): domain Bacteria; phylum Bacteroidota; class Bacteroidia; order Flavobacteriales; family Flavobacteriaceae; genus Flavivirga; species Flavivirga aquimarina. The sequence continues at coordinate 112,189 of NZ_JAUOEK010000172.1, forward strand.
TTCCAAGTAGCCAAATCAATTCAAAAGATACGCCAAAGTTATTTGATGCAGCACGTGTTTCATTAATTCAACGTGGGTTTGATGATGGGTGGCCAGGAGCATGGAGAATCTGTTTATGGGCGCGTATAGGTGAGGGGAATAATGCTTATAAATCACTTAATAAATATGTTATTCCAGGTTTGTCTGAAAGTTTACTAAATAGCGGTAGAGTATTTCAGATAGATGCTAATTTTGGTGCTACTGCCGGAATTGCAGAAATGCTATTACAAAGTCATAATGGAGAAATTAATTTATTACCTGCACTTCCTGATGCTTGGGCAGATGGATCAATTAAAGGATTACGTGCTCGTGGAGGGTTTGAAGTAGATATGGAATGGAAGGATGGCGCGTTGGTTAAGGCTACTATTTGTGCAAATCAAAAAGGGACATTTAGACTTGCATATCAAGGAAAATCTAAAGGAAAAATATCTTTGAAAAAAGGAGAAATAAAGGAGCTAACAATTAAGTAGGGAATGAAAAATATTGAGTTTTAAAAACTTGTAACGATACTAAATATAAAATAACGTGAGTTCGATTTAAAGTTCCTTTTAGCTAATAAAATTAATGCTTGTCTCCTCGAGCATTACTGAGCTACAAAATATATTTTGTAGTGAGAGTAGCAAGTGTAGCTTGTCGAGAGGTTAATATAAACTCATAAAATTTCATTAGGTCTCGACTGCGCTCGACCTGACATGTCGTTAATTAATTGAAAATCAACATAAAACTCATATCTATTAAATCGACTCACGTTAAAATAGCCTAATACAAGAGTCTTAAGATATTGAGGGTCTTGTAAAAAATATAAGCATAATAGTTTCGTATTTCGTTCCTAATTTTTCTCGAAGTACACAAAAAGCCTTTGTTATTTGTGCTTCCACTGTTTTTATAGAAATATTCAAAAATTCAGATATTTCTATATTGGTAAGACCTTCTTTTTTACTTAAATTAAATATTTGTCTGCATTTTGGAGGCAATTTTTCTATTTCTTTGGTTACAAGTTCAACCATTTTTTCCAAAGATTTATCATTTGTGTTTTCTACAATTTCTTCTAAAGATTCGTAATATTTCATCTGCAAAAGCATAATAGCCCTATCTTTTTTATAAGTATTTAAAAATTCATTGTAGACAGACTTAAAAAGAAAACTTTCTATAGAAAATTTATTATCAAGATATTTACGTGATTTCCATGTTTTTAAAAATACATTTTGAACAATATCTTGTGCTGAAGCATGATTATCAATCAGTGACATGGAATAGGCATGCAATCTTTTGTGATATTTTTCTAATAAATACATATAAGCATTTTCCTCTCCTTTCTTTAATCGATCAATTAGTTTAGTATTTGCCGTAGAATCCATGAAAATTTATTATATGTGCATTTTTAGCCCTTAAAAAGTGTGAATATATAAAAAAATATAACAAAAAAATAAGGGTATCGTTAATCTGCTTTGTATTACTAGTGTATGATGACAAATTAAAATGGCTATTAAAACGATTCAAAACCTTATTGTAAAATACCTGACTAATTCAGCTAATGCAAAAGAATTAGACATACTTCAGAGTTGGATAGAAGTCCCATCAAACAAAAAAATATTTAAAGAATTTGTAAAAACATATTATCTAATAAAACTAAGCATGGGTAACCCAGATCAAGATGAAATTAAGAAACGCTTACAAAAAGAGATAAAAGCAGATAAGGTTTTCTTCCTCAGAAAAAAAATTAAGACAACATTCAAATATGCTGCGATAGCTATACTGTTTATTAGTATAGGGTATTTTCTAATAAATATTAAATCAAGATATTCAACTGATGAACCTATCATTGTTAAAGAAGAAAAAATAACACTTGAACTTGAAAATGGAGAAATTATTGTAATTTCAGAAGGCGACGTTAACAAAGTTTTAAAATCTAAAGGGAAGATTATTGGTGTTCAAAATAGCGGCAAATTATTATATGACGATAACCAGACCAAGGTAGATGAAGTCATTTATAACACTCTTAAAATTCCTTATGGTAAAAGATTTGATCTTGTTTTATCAGATGGAACCTTGGTGTATCTCAATTCGGGCAGTAAACTTAAATATCCTATAAAATTTCCTAAAGGAGAAGAAAGACAAGTTTTTTTAGAAGGAGAAGCTTTTTTTGAGGTAGCACATGATAAACAGCACCCTTTTAAAGTAGAAACAGAAGAATTAAATGTTCAGGTTCTTGGAACCAAATTTAATCTTTCCAGTTATCCTGAAGATAATTCAACCGATGTTGTACTTACAAACGGATCTGTAAGTCTGGGACATGTTGGTGTAGGTGACGAAAAAAACGTGATTCTTAAACCTGGTTTTAAAGGCTCATTCAATAGAACGGGTAAAACAATTTCTAAAGAAAAAGTAAATACAACTATTTATACAGCATGGCTGAATGGTAATTTGGTTTTTAAAAACACACCTTTTGATCTTATCATTAAAAAACTAGAAAGAAATTATAATGTCATTATCATTAATAATAATAAAATGCTTTCTAATGAATCTTTTAATGCAACAATAGAAGTAGATAATGAGAGTATATTACAGGTATTTGAATATTTTAAAAAAGTACATGATATACAATACCAAGTATTTGACAATAAAATTATAATAAACTAAAACCAATATTATGTAAATAAATTTAAATTTCTGATTAAACTATCACTTGGCATTCATTTCTTTTTAAGATATAAAAAAAATCGGAAAATGCTGTAACATTTCCCGATTCGGTCAAGCGATCACTAAAAATGAGCAATCACTATTAAACATTCAAAATTATGAAAAAACCACCGAAATCCAAGGTATATTTATCATGGATATTTAAGTTAGACTTAAAAATGAGATTATTTCTACTTTTTTTATTTAGTACAGTTTTTGCCCTTCAGGCGAATGAGTCCTACGGACAAAAGAAGAAGGTTTCACTTAGCATGAATAATGTTTCTATTGAACAGGTGTTAGACCAAATAGAAACAAGTACTGAATTTAAATTCTTTTTTAAAACAAAATCGATTGATTTAGAACGTGTCGTATCAATTCATGTTGATAAGGTTAAGATAGATAAAATTTTAAATCAACTATTTTTAGATGTTAACACATCGTACGAAATTAAAAATCGGAAAATCTTATTATTCAAAAGTAAAACAGAAGATGTCTCAGCATTAAAAGCAAATGAATTAAATAAGCCAAAAAAAGAATTACAACAATTAGTAACTGGTATTATAACAGATAAAGATGGGATTCCATTACCAGGAACAAACATTCTTGAAAAAGGAACTACTAATGGTACTCAAACAGATTTTGATGGTAATTATTCAATAACATTAAAAAACAAAGATGCTATATTGATAGTTTCTTATATTGGATATACAACAAAAGAAGTTAATGTAAACAATCAAAATACAGTAAATATAGTTTTAGAAGAAAATGCTGAAGGCTTAAATGAAGTTGTAATTATTGGATATGGACAAATTAGGGCAGGTGATGCTACTGGAGCTGTCTCTTCGTTAAAGCCAGAAGACATGAATGGAGGTTTAATAGCATCTCCAGGTCAGCTTATTCAAGGAAGAACATCTGGAGTTCAAGTAACTAGTAATAGTGGAGAACCTGGTGGTGGTATTAGTATAAGAATACGTGGTACAGGCTCTATAAGAAGTGGGAACTCACCTTTGTTTGTAGTTGATGGTGTACCTCTTTCGGGAGACGATGTCAATATTTCGGGTTCAACGCCAGGATCGGGAAGTAGTTCTGCAAGAAATCCACTAAACTTTATTAACCCTAGAGATATTGCCAGTATAGATATCTTAAAAGATGCATCAGCTACGGCTATATATGGATCAAGGGGTGCTAATGGTGTCGTAATTATTACTACAAAAAAAGGTTCCGGAAAAGGAAGTCTTGATTACTCATATACATTTAGTGTAGGTGAAATAACAGAAAAATATGATGTAGGTAATGCCGAAGAATTTTTAGCAGGATACGCACGTGCAGGAGGTACAGACCCAGATATTAATCAAGGAGCAAATACAGATTGGCAAGACGAAATATTTAGAACAGCCATATCTCAAACACATGAATTATCTTATGGAGGCGGAAATGAGTCGGGAGATTATAGATTTTCTTTTAGCTATGCAGATCAAGAAGGTATTGTAAAGCAAAGTGGTATGGAAAGGATTACAGGTAGATTTAATGGTTCTAAAAAACTTTTAAAAGACCGTATCAAGATTTCAACACAACTTACAATATCAGATATTGAAGATGACCATTCACCTATTACGGATAATTCAAATCATCAAGGAGATTTATTAGCAGGTGCTTTAAAAACCAATCCTACATGGCCAGTACGAAATTCAGATGGTAGCTTTTACCAACCAGATCGTGACAATCCTAATCCATTAGCATTTTTAGAATTAAGTAAAGATTTTTCTAATACATTAAAGGTCCTTGGGAGTTTTAGTGCTGATGTTAAAATTGCCGACTGGGTTTCATTTAAGACTGTGTATGGTATAGATAGATCATCATCTACCAGAAGTTCAGCATATTCCAATGAATTAGTAGCTCCCGGTATTGATGTTAATGATGGTAATGGTAGGGCTTATATTAGAACTCAACAAACCGACAATATTATATGGGAGAACTATTTTACATTTAATAATTATTTTGAAAAAATAGGTCTTGATTTTAATGCCCTGTTAGGGTATTCTTATCAAAGGTTTGATTCATGGGGAAGTGGTTTACAAGCTGCTGATTTTAGAGTGTCAGATTTAGATGTAATGTTAAATAATATGACATCGGCAAATTTGTCTACACTTGATTATACGTTTAGGACTGTAGACGAATTACAATCTTATTTTACAAGAATGAATTTTGTATATAAGGAGAAGTACTTATTAACATCTACTGTGAGGTTTGATGGATCTACAAAGTTTGGAAGTGACAATACTACAGGTGTATTTCCATCACTAGCTTTTAAATGGAAAATTTCTAAAGAATCTTTTGCACCATCAGTTTTTTCTCATTTGAATTTAAGAGTTGGATGGGGAGTTACAGGAAATCAAAACATCCCACATAACCTATATACAAGAAGGCAAAGATATGGTAGTCCAACCCTTAATGCTATAACTGGTGAAATAACTCCAGGAGGGATTTCTAATGTAACGTTTGAAAATCAAGGTCTTAAATGGGAAGAGACGGAGCAATTAGGTTTTGGTTTAGAATTTGGATTTATGCAAAATAGGCTAAGAGGCTCTGTAGATTATTATAATAAGACGACTACTGATTTATTGGTGCAATTGAATGCAGCAGAACCAGCGCCACAAGCATTTGTATGGCAAAATCTTGATGCCGATGTTATAAATAAAGGAATTGAATTCGAATTAGAATACGATGTAATTAATAAAGATGATTTTGGATGGACTATATCAACCAATGCATCGTTTAATGATAATGTAGTGGAGAATTTTGATTTCGGGTTTTTAGAAACAGGTGCTATTCAAGGGCAGGGACTTTCAGGAACAACAGTTCAGAGAGTTCAAAATGGACAATCACTTTATGCGTTTTATTTACCTGAGTTTACTGGATTTAATTCTTCAGGTGAAGCCACATTTGGTGAAACAAAGTTTACGGGAGATACACCATTACCTACAGCAACGGCGGCATTAACCAATACATTTCATTATAAAAACTTTGATTTGAGTATCTTTTTTAATGGTCAATTTGGTCATTCTATTTATAGTAATACTGCAAATGCATTTTTTAATGCTCCATCAGTTTCAAGTGGGAGAAATGCAACAAACGAAGTATTATCTGGGGTTGAGACTAGTACAAGCCCACTTAACGTATCTACCTTATATTTAGAAAAAGCTGATTTTGTAAGGCTTCAAGATCTTACGCTTGGTTATAATTTAGAATTGGGAGAAAACTCGGCTTTGAGGTCGTTAAGATTTTCTCTAACGGGTCAAAACTTATTTACCATTACAAATTATAGTGGTCAAGACCCAGAAGTAAATACTTCAAAACCTATTGATGGTATACCATCATTTGGAATTGATTATACGCCCTACCCAAGGGTAAGAACCATTTCTTTTGGACTGAATGCAAGCTTTTAAACCAAAAAACTAAAATCATGAAAATTTTAAATATATCAAGAAAATTATCTTTAGGAATATTAATAAGTACCTTTTTGGTTGGTTGTACTGATCTTGAAATTGATAATATAGATTCAATCATACCTGAAGAAGAAGGAGGTAACCCAACAGAAATATTGAGTGCTTTATATCTAAATATTTCTGGTGTCTATGGCGCATATAATAATGCTCATGCGTTGGAGAATGTAACATCAGATTTACATATTCCTCCTACTAGAACAACTGGCGATTGGGCTGATGGTGGAAATTGGAGAAGTCTTCATTCACATGATTGGACGCCTACTCATCCAGAAGTAAATGCAGCTTGGACAAGTCTTAATCGTAATATTTTTGCAGCCTCTGAAGTGCTATTTTGGGGAGGAAGTGATCAGGAAATAGCAGAAGCAAAGTTTCTTAGAGCATATGCTATGTGGCAATTAACGGATTTGTTTGGAGTCGTACCAATAAGAGAGGTTGATGAACCCGTAGAAATTAATCCAATAATCCTTTCAAGACAGGAAGCATTAGATAGAGTAATTCAAGATTTGAATGATGCTATTACTGCTTTACCTTCTTCAGCACCTGCAAATCATAATGTTGCTACAAAAGAAGCAGCTTATGCTTTAAATGCTAGAGTTTATCTTAACAAAGCAGTTTATGAAGCCGATGCTCCAGGTAGTTTTAATTTTTCTACAACAGATATGAATGAAGTCATTGCATCAGCCGATGGAGTTATAGATGCTGGTTATACATTGACTGACGATTATTATCTTAATTGGAGAGCATCTGGTACTGAAAATATTTTTGTTTCAGTTAATGATATGTTTTCTTATTGGCTTCCTTATTTATCTAGTGGTCAGGGAGGATGGAATGGTTTTTCTATTACGCCTGAGCTATACGATCTTTATGATACAGGTGATGATAGACTTGGAAAAGGTCCAGGAACTACTGGATATGTATTTGATTCCAATGATTTTGATCCTAGCGATGATGCCCTGAATATTCCTCAAGGGATACTTGTAGGGCAACAGTACAGGAAAAATGGAGAACTGCTTGAAGGTGTAAATTATGTCAAAGAAACACAACTTCTTGGTGCAGATCCTAATGCCGGATATAAGCTTATGAAAAATATCCCTGATTTCCCTACTAAGATTGTACATTTTAGATATGCTGATGTACTATTAATGAAAGCTGAAGCGATTTTACGTGGAGGAACAAGTAGCGATACGGCTTTAGACATAATAAATGAGATAAGAGCAAGTAGAAATGCAACACTTTTAACTGATGTAACATTAGATGATATTTTGGAGGAAAGAGGGCGTGAGATGCAATGGGAGAGCGTTAGAAGAACCGATCAAATACGATTTGGAACATTTCTTAGTGGTACATGGACAGAAAAATCAGGAACCACTGATGACCATAAATGGATATTCCCAATTCCAGAAGTTCAAGTTTCACTTAATCCAAATCTAGAACAAAACCCAGGGTATTAAGGTTTTAATAAATTTAGTTTGAGTTTGTTTAGTATTTAATAGAGGTGCCTTTAGCATATTAAAGTTACCTCTATTATTAAAGTGATATACTGATTTTAATCTTGTTAATCTAAAAAAATAAATTATAAACTAAAACACAACAAAATGATTTTATTCATAAGTTAAGCCTAAAGTCATTTAAAGAATACATCTTTAATGATATATTGTTTTGATATTTTAAAAAAGGAATGATGAAATCTAAAATTCTATTTTTTTGTACTCTTTTATTGGTCGTAGTTGCCTGTGATAAAAAAAAGGTAGAAAACCTTTCTCTGTTGGAGTTTTTACAAGTAGAAGAAACAGGTATAGATTTTTCCAACGATATTAAAGAAGGACTGGGGCAAAACGACAATATTCTAACATATACCAACTTTTATAATGGTGGTGGAGTTGCAGTAGGAGATATAAATAATGACGGTTTAGTAGATTTATATCTAAGTGCCAATCAAAAGACTGGAAAGTTGTTTTTAAACAAAGGAGGGTTCAGATTTAAAGACATCACCCCAGAATCTGGATTAGATACTATTTCTGGTTGGAAAACAGGTGTCACTATGGTGGACATTAACCAAGACAATCTTTTAGATATATATGTTTGTAGATCTGGGAGAGTACACCCACAAAATAGAACCAACCTATTATTTATTAATAATGGTGATTTAACATTTACTGAAAACGCCAAAGAATATGGACTTGATGATAGCAGTAATTCTATACAAGCAACCTTTTTTGATTATGATATTGATGGTGATTTAGATATGTTTTTACTTAATCATGCCATAGACCCAATAAAAAAACTAACAAGACATTTAGATAATTATGAGGACGATACCAACATTGGTGATAAATTATATAAAAATACAGATGGTCATTTTGCAGAAGTTGGGAAATCAACAGGAATTCTACAATCGCCACTTGGAGATGGTCTTGGTGTAGCCGTAGGAGATCTTTATAATGACGGACAGCCAAGTATATATGTCTGTAATGATTTCTTAGGGAGAGACTATTTATACAACTATACAGGAAAAGGAACCTTTAAAGAGAATGCATTACAAGCAATGAACCACATATCCTATTCTTCAATGGGAGTAGATATGGCAGATATTAATAATGATGGTTGGCAAGATATATTTGTTGTAGATATGAAATCCTCAACAAATTATGGGAGGAAGACTAATATGGCGTCTATGGATCCTAAAGCATTCGATATTTTGGTGAAAGTTGGTGGGCATTATCAATATATGCGGAATACTTTGCAAATGAATAATGGGAACCATACTTTTTCAGATATTGCTCCCATGGCGGGTTTAGCAAGTTCAGATTGGAGTTGGGCACCTCTATTTGTAGATTTAGATAATGATGGTTTTAAGGATTTATTCATAACCAATGGAATACGAAAAAACACCAATAATAAAGATTACGATACCTATAGAAAAGAAAGATTTGAGATTGAAAGGAAAAAAGTAAGACCAGATATAAAATCTTTAGTGAAAGAAATATTGAATAAGATTCCATCAGAAGAAGCGGTAAATCTTGTTTATAAAAATATTGATGGATTAAGCTTTGAAAAAAAGAATGAAAATTGGGGTGTCAATATACCTTCATTTTCTAACGGAGCTGCATATGCCGATTTCGATAATGATGGGGATATGGATTTAGTAATAAACAATGTGGACCAACCAGCCCATGTTTATAGAAATAATAGTACCGAAATATCAAATAACCATTATATCAAAGTAAAACTTAATGGCAACCCATTAAATGTAAATGGAATTGGGGCAAAGGTTATGGTACAAACAAATAGCGGAAAACAATTTATTGAGCAACATGTTAGCCGCGGTTATCAATCTAGCGTAGATTTTAAATTACATTTTGGACTTGGGAATAATGAAATAATTGACACATTAAGAGTGACTTGGCCTGATGGTAAAGTGAACGAAATGACAGAGGTTGAAGCAAACCAATTAGTATCCATAAACTATAATACAGCTACCGAACCATCGCTAGTTAAAGAAAAAGAAGACACGTTTCTTTTCTCCGATATTACTAAAGCGTATGGTTTATCCCATGAACACATGGAAAACGGATACAACGATTTTAAACGTGAAGTACTTCTGCCACATAAGATGTCTACATTTGGACCAGCACTTGCAGTTGGAGACATTAACCAAGACGGTTTAGACGATTTTTTTATAGGAGGAAGCAAGAATTATGAAGGAGCTATATACCTTCAGAACACCAATAAGACGTTTACAAAAACAAATCAAAAACAAATTATTACTGATCGTATACATGAAGATTTAGATGCCTTATTTTTTGATGCCGATAATGACGGCGATTTAGATTTATATGTAGTAAGTGGTGGTAATGAAATGCCTATCAATCATCCATATTATCAAGATAGATTATATATTAATAATGGTCAAGGTCTCTTTACCAAATCAACAAAATCTATACCTAAAATGCATGCAAGCGGTGGTGTCGTTAAAGCTAACGATTTTGATGCAGATGGTGATTTAGATTTATTTATAGGCGGTAGGTTGTTACCAGGTAAATACCCGCAAACAAGTCGTAGTTATTTACTTGAGAACATAAATGGGCAATTTACAGATGTAACATCCAATCATTCTACAGATTTGGAATTTCCAGGAATGGTAACAGATGCCATTTGGTCAGATTATAATAGTGATGGAGTAAAAGATTTAATATTAGTTGGAGAATGGATGCCCATTACAATTTTCGAAAACAATAGCGGAACACTAAGTAAATTGAAACAAAATTCTGGACTCGATAAAAGTAATGGTTGGTGGTTTAGTATAGCAGAAGCAGATGTGAATAACGATGGTTCCATGGATTATTTACTTGGTAACTTAGGCGAGAATTATAAATACAAAACGACACCAGAAGCGCCGTTCAATTTATATTCTAATGATTTTGATAATAATGGTTCTTTAGATATCGTATTGAGTTTTTATGAAAATGATACATTATATCCATTAAGAGGAAAAGAATGTTCAACACAGCAAATCCCCGCACTCAAAAATAAATTTAAGAATTATAATGCTTTTGGCTTAGCCACATTAGAAGATGTTTATGATACAAAATCTTTAGAAAATGCCACACATTTAAAAGCACATACATTTTCTAATAGTATACTAATTAACAACAAAGAGCGCTTTAATTTGGTAAAACTTCCAAGAGAAGCACAGGCTTCATCGGTGTTTGGAATACTTTATAATGATTTTGATAACGACGGATTAAATGACCTAGTTATTGCAGGAAACCTATTTAATTCGGAAACGGAAACTCCTAGAAACGATGCTGGTCAAGGATTGTTTTTGAAAGGAAATGGAACTGAAAACTTTACACCAGTAAGCAATTATATTTCAGGATTAAATATTCCTGGAGATGTAAAAAAAGTAAAACCGATTAGGCTAGGGAAAGTTGATGATGCGAAAAATGGATTTATAGTTGCAGTTAATAATGACTTTTTAAAATTGATAACCATAAATTAAATTACTGTCCAGTTAATAAAGACAAATAAAAATATAGAACCTCGTAAAAATAAGTTATAAATTATAGGTGATGAGTCATGATTTATATTTAATTCAATTAAAATAAATAATTTTACCCATAGAATTAATAGAAGAGGTAAGAACATCAAAAGAAAGATAAAGGTACCTGTTTGAAAGCCAGTAACATTGATTTCAGATGGAACTATTAAATATATTGAATTAAGCGAATCTGAAGCAGTATTAAATAATTAAGTATGAAAAAAATTTTAAAAGTAACATCATTTATTTTAATTTTTGTGTTGATAGGTTGTAAACCTAATTTTTCACATAAAATTGAAAAATCCAATAACTCCGTAACACTTCATTTAGATAATGCAATTGTCCAAATCGAAATCATTGATAAATCAATTATTCATGTTAAAAAATCATTGCATTTAGATTCTATATCAACAATACCAGATTATGTAACTATTCTGGAACCACAAGATGTTTCATGGGAATTAACTGAGGAAAAAGAACAAGTAACTATTAGTACAGAAGCACTTAAAGTAATTGTTAATAGTGATGGTGTTATTGAATACAAAACAATAGATGGTCAGGAATTATTGGCAGAAACCAATAACCAAACTTACATAAAACCCAAAAATGAGGAACATACCGTTTCTCAAGCTTTCCATGCTGGAGATGAAGGTTTGTATGGGTTAGGACAGTTTCAAAGTGGTATTATGGATTGGAAAAATGTACCAATACGTCTTCAACAGTACAATCAAGAAATAGCTGTTCCTTTTTTAGTTTCAACCAAAGGATATGGCATTTATTGGAATAACTACAGTATAACAGATTTTAATAATGCCGAAAATGAAATTGAATTTACGTCATCTAATAAAAACCTTGATTCTAACAACAAAAATTTAGAGCCAGTTACAGAGAAAGAAAATGTAGTAGAATATGCGACAGCTTTAAAAGGCGATAAAAATATTAGAGAAACAGTTTTTACACCAGCTCAAACAGGAGTATATTCTTTTTTGGCGTTAAGCGATTATGAAGGTAGAATGCGAGGACAAATAACGGTGACTATTGATGGAGATGAGGTTATTAATTATTCAACAATTTGGATGCCTACACGATACTCTGGAAAGAAATATTTAGAAGCAGGGAAAGCATACAAAGTTGTCTTTCAAAATACTGGAGCAAAAATCCCTGGAAAATTATTCTATAATACACCAGATTATAACAAAACGGTATTTAGCAGTTTAGCAGGTAATACAATCGATTATTATTTTGTAAATGGAGAGAAACCCGCAGCAGTTATTTCAGAATACCAACGACTTACAGGACGTGCACCTATGTTTACTAAGAAATCTTATGGTTTTTGGCAATGTAGAGAGCGGTACCATAATCAAGCCGAACTATTGGAAAATGCCAGAGCATATAGAGAAAAGGAAATACCAGTAGATAATATTGTACAAGATTGGTTTTACTGGCCAAAAAACACAAAAGGCCCGGAATGGGATAGAAAAAAATACCCAAATGCAAAAGCCATGGCAGACGAGTTAACAGACTTGAATTACAATTTAATGGTGTCTGTATGGCCAGAAGTTAAGAACAATCGTTTAGAGAAAAAATATAACTTAATAAAATTAAAAGGGAGTAATTATGTTGATATTTATGATGTAAAAAATAGCGAACGCTATTACCGAATGTTAAGCGATTCTATGTTTCATATAGGAGTAAAATCTATATGGTTAGATGGAACAGAACCAGAAGGAAAACCTGATGAAGGTTCTACAACAGCGGTTGGACCCTATGCAGAAGTGAATAATGTATACTCGCTAGTAGTTACAAAAACAATGTATGAAGGGAGAAGGAAAGAGTACCCTAACGAACGTGTTTTTAATCTAACACGATCGGCTTATGCAGGACAACAACGTTACGGAGCAACCTCGTGGTCTGGAGATGTTGCAGGAACTTGGGAGCAATTTGCAGAACAAATTCCCGCTGGGCTTAATTTCACCATGGCAGGTGTACCGTATTGGACACATGATATTGGTGGGTTTTTTAGAGATTCTAAATCCCTTAATAAGGTTTACGATAGTCAATATACGAATCAAGAATATATAGAATTATTAACGCGTTGGTTTCAGTTTGGAACATTCAGCCCAATTTTTAGGATTCATGGTTATGTATCAGAAACTGAAATCTGGAGATACGGACAAGAATTTGAAAATACAGCACGTAAATTTATCGATTTGAGGTATCAATTAATGCCCCATATTTATTCAGAAGCTAGAAAAGTAACGAATGAAGGTAAATTAATGATGTCGCCTTTGGTGTATCAATATCCAAATGATAAAAACACGTGGCATATTAAAGACCAGCTCTTTTTTGGAGAGTCTCTAATGGTAGGTTTTGTAACAGCATACCAACAGCGAGAAAAAGAAATATATTTACCCAAAGGAGCGTGGTATAACTTTTGGACAAACGAAAAAATTGAAGGAAGTAGAAAAATTATAGTTGCTGCGCCCTTAAATGAAACTCCAGTATTTGTAAAAGCAGGAAGTATTTTACCAATGGGCCCTAAGCTTCAATATGCTACACAAAAATCAGATAAACCATTAAGAATAAAAGTATATCCAGGAAAAGATGCTGAATATACACTATATCTAGATGATAATGAATCTTACAATTATGAAAAAGGAGAATACTCCGAATTGATTTTCAGCTATTCAGAATCCAATAAAGAATTAAAGATTAAACATGGGACAGATGCTTTCATAAACTTTAAAGAAAATCCAATGGACTTTATTGTCGAAATAGTTGGTGAAGAGAAAGAAGAAGTAACATATAGTGGAACGGAGTTACAAATAAAACATTGAAAATTTTAAAAGAGCATTTAATAAAAATCGATAATAAGTAAGGTATTATGAAAAAACAAGTGGTTTTCCTCCAATGTATTATAGCAATGTGTTGTGTAAATCAGATTTTTGCACAAATTAAATTAAAAGAGTTGAACGATTTTAAAGAACCTAGAGGCGATTGGTTTCAAGCTAGTGAGGTTAGCCTAGATTCTTTAAATACTAATCAATTTATCTATACATCTGGAAAAGGAATTTTTGTAAATGGTGATACTGGAAAAACGAAGCATCTAACATCCAAAGAAGCATTTGGAGATATAGAACTTCATCTCGAATTTATGGTGCCAAAAGGATCTAATTCAGGTATTTATTTTCAAAGTCGATATGAAATTCAAATATTGGATAGTTGGGGGAAAGACACGCCTGAACATTCAGATTGCGGAGGTATTTATCAACGCTGGGACGAAAGTAAACCAGAGAAAAATAAAGGATATGAAGGTATTCCGCCACGGGTAAATGCTTGTAAAGCTCCGGGAGAATGGCAGAGTTATGATATTATTTTTAGAGCCCCAAGATTTGATGCAGATGGCAATAAAATAAAAAATGCCGTATTTGAAAAAGTAGTTCTTAACGGCGTAGTAATACACGAAAATAAAGAAGTTACAGGTGCTACTCGAGAGGGAAGTGATGCCCCAGAACAAGCTTTTGGACCTCTTAGAATTCAAGGAGATCATGGGCGTGTTGCGCTAAAAAATATTCGAATAAGAAAATTGGATAATATTAGAGCATCAAAGCCAAATGAATGGGTAGACCTTTTTGAAGATACAAAATCAGGCCCAAATTACGATTTCGTTGTAAACGGTGATGCCACTCAAGAAGAAGCTAATGCCATGTTTGATTATTCAGATGGATCATTAAAAGCTATGTATAAATGGAATAAGACTACAGCACCTTATGGTATTGCGGTAACAAAAAAACTATATAGTTCTTACGATCTTAAGTTAGAATTTAAATGGGGAGAGCGCCGTTTTGCTCCACGTTTAGAAAAGGTTCGTGATGCAGGATTACTTTATCATAGTCAAGTAGGGACTTATGCCTGGCCACCAAGTTTAGAATACCAAATACAAGAAGGAGACTGTGGTGATCTATGGAGTATATTAGGCTGTAGATGCGACGTAGTTAAGGATGGTAATATTTCAAAAATTAAAGTTGCAGATTATAGTAGTTCGGTAAAGTGGACAGATGAAGAAAAAGAAGGCTGGAACGAAGTACTTATTGAAGTTAGAAAAGATAAAGCTAAATACTATTTAAATGGCGTTTTAATTAATGAAATTACGAATGCTAATTATGGAGGTCTTACCTGTACATCTGGTTTTATTGCATTACAAGCAGAATATGCAGAATTAATTTATCGCAACATTAAGATAAAAGAACTGTAATATATCAAATTTGATTGATTGAATACTCAAAGCAATAAGTCTAACAATACTTAGACGAATAAGAAAATAGAAAACAAGAGTACGTTAATTACATAAAAATCAAATAAAAGAGCTAGTACAAATTAATCCAGATTCTACATTAAAACACTACTGGGAAGCATGCTATACTATGAATGATTCCTGGGGTTTAAAATAAAAGGTACAGATTGGAAAAGTGCCGATGAGGTTTATGAAAAACTAAAAGATATTAATAGTAAAGGCGGTAATTTTTATTAAATGTAGGATCAGAAGGCAATGGTGATATACCCACGGAATCAGTTGATATTTTAAAGAAAGTTGGTGAAATGTTATCTAAAGAATAGTGATATTGTTTTAAATCGAACTACGATCTATTAGAATAGATAAAATTATGAAATCAATTAATAATTTATAAAATGTGGGTCATAATTTATATATAATCATACTAAAAATTAATACATTGTTGGATTAAATGAATAGGTATGAACACTAAAAAAAACTTGTTTAGAGTTTTAAACAAATTTATCCTTCTTTTATTATTTGTTACTTTTCAACAAACATTTTCACAATCTTCCGATGGAAATAAATGGCAAACCTTAAATTGTACAGGAGAGCCAGTAGCAAGACATGAAGCCGCATTTATAGAAGTTGATGGAAAATTCTACCTTGTAGGAGGTAGACGTATACAAGAAGTTTCCATATTTAACCCCAAAACAAACACATGGACATCAGGAGCGAAACCTCCAATAGAAATGCATCATTTTCAAGGCGTTTCCTATAAAGGAAAGATTTATGTTGTTGGAGCACATACAGGTAAATACCCCCATGAAACACCATTAACAGAAGCATATGCTTACGATCCAGTTAATGATACATGGGAGAAAAGCTTTTCAATGCCAAAAAATAGAGTAAGAGCATCAACTACTACAACTGTTTATAAAAACAAATTATACATAGCAGGAGGTATTATTGATGGTCATTGGGATGGTCATGTAAAATGGTTTGATGTTTATGATTTTAAAACAGGAGCATGGGAAACACTTCCAGATGCCCCTCGTGCGAGAGACCACGCTACTTCTGTAATTTGTAATAATAAGCTGTACTTATTAGGAGGAAGAGTAACATCAGGTAAAACCAAAAAAGTATTTCAATTAACAATCCCAGAGGTTGATGTTTTCGATTTTAAAACAGGACAATGGAGTACTCTAGATAATCCTGTTCCAACACAACGAGCAGGCTGTATGGCGGTTTGTGTAAAAGATAAAATAGTGTTCACAGGAGGAGAAAGTTCGGTACAAAAAATGGCACATAATGAAGTAGAAAGTTTAGATACCAAGACGGGGCTTTGGAGTGTATTACCACCATTAAACGAAGGCCGTCATGGAACACATATTATCCACTATAAAAAGAAACTGTATATAGCTTCAGGATGTGGAAAAAGAGGCGGGAATCCAGAATTAACAACTATAGAATGTATTAGTAGTAATATAGTCGAATAGATATAAAGCGACTTTTTAACACAAACAATTGTTCATATGAAACAAACAATTTTCTTATTAACTATACTCTTTATTTGTATTATCCCTGCAAGTTTGGAAGCTCAAACAAAAAATAAACAACAAACCGTTGTTAGTATTGAAGGCGAGAAATTCTTTATCAATAATGTTCCTACCTATAAAGGGCGTAAATGGAATGGATATTCCATTGAAGGTTTGTTAATGAATTCCAGAATGGTTCAAGGAATTTTTGATGACCTTAATACAGAGACCGCCGAAAGATGGAAATATGAGGATACTCAAAAATGGGATGCAGACCGTAATACAAATGAATTTGTAGCAGCTATGGATTCGTGGTATGAAAAAGGTTTGTTGGCTTTTACTATTAATTTACAAGGCGGTAGTCCATTAGGTTATGGTAATAAAGGTTGGATTAATTCTGCTATAGACAGTAAAGGCGCATTGAGGCCAGAATATATGCAACGGTTAGAAAAGATAATGGATAAGGCAAATGAGACTGGAATGGTTGTTATTTTAGGGCTTTTTTATTTCGGGCAAGAATATATGTTAGAAGATGAAGCAGCAGTATTAAATGGGGTTGACAACACAATAGATTGGCTTTTTGAGAAAAACTATCAGAATGTTATAATTGAAGTTAATAATGAATGTGATATCAAGTACAAACATAAAATACTTCAACCAGAACGCGTACATGAAGTTATAAAAAAAATACAATTAAAAGAGAAAAATGGTTTCCGCTATTTAGTGGGAACAAGCTACAGTGGAGGTAAAATTCCTAAAGAAAATGTAGTAAAGGTTTCAGATTTCATTTTGATTCATGGGAATGGAGTCCATGATCCAGCAGCTATAACCAATATGGTTGTTAAAACGAGAGCCATTAAAGGGTATTCCCCTAAACCAATTCTTTTTAATGAAGATGATCACTTCAACTTTGAAGAAGCAGAGAATAATTTTGTAAATGCAGTAAAAGCATACACTTCTTGGGGCTATTTTGATTTTCGTATGAAAAATGAAGGTTTTGAAAATGGTTATCAATCCATTCCAGTAAATTGGGGAATCAGTTCTTCGCGAAAAAAAAGTTTCTTCAATAAATTAGAAGAAATTACTGGAGGATTGAAATAATATGCTATCCATAATTTAAGACTAAATAATACGATGAAACTTGGGTGAAGAATTAAAAAAAGCCTAAAGCAAAACCTTAGAAGAAGCAAACTAGTATAATAGCACGGTTTAAGTAAATTAATGAGTCTGGAACGTCGTAAATGATATATAAATTATAAATAGGCTATAATTTATAAACCATGAACGATGATTTATATATAATGTTTCTAAAAACAAATACATTGCTGTATTAAATTAATACTAGTAAGATGAACATTAAAGGAAAGATAAAAGCATTAACCTGCCCTATATTTTTGTTATGTTTTGCACTAATTTTTAGTTGTAATAAACAAAATAATAAACCAATAGATTTAAATATTGCAGAATATTTAAGTTACGCAAATTCAGATACTATATATCCATCTGCAAAGCAAATAGAAATGCTTAAAGCAGTCATGCCAAAACAGTCTTTTCAACTGGCACCATCCATTACAGCCAGAGACTACTGGAGTAAAATTGCAGCTAGTGAATCTGGTAAAGACTATTTAAAGGAAGCATTATCGGAGCTTGAAAAAGAACCAGAAGTTCCTATAACAGATAGTATTTACAGACTAGCCAATAAGCAAGGAAATCGTGGCATTTATAAACCCAGATATTACCGTACAATGGAACGGCTAGAACACTTTATACTAGCAGAATGTATAGAAAATAAAGGACGTTTTTTATCCCAAATAGCCGTTTATTCCAATGCCATTTTAGCTATGAAATCATGGTTGCATCCAAACCATGATGACGATGAAAATGGCGTTCTGGAGGGGAGGCGAGTCTCTATAGATTTGGGAGCTCGAAAATTTGGGTCGGTTTTAGCATTGGCAGAAGTTCTTTTAGGAGATAAACTTAAGCAAGATTTAAGAGATAAGATCACAACACATCTTCAATGGCGAATTATAGATTCTTATTTAAAAAGTTGTGAGATTTTAGATAAAAATAATAAATGGATTAAAAGTACCAGCAACTGGAATTCTGTATGTACTAGTGGTTCCGTATTTGTATCAATTACAATTTCTAAAAAAGAAGAAGAGCGTCTTGCTGCTATTGGGTGTGCCTTAAATAGTATGAAATATTATTTGAGTGGTTTTGGTAGCGATGGCTATTGTTCAGAAGGGCTTGGCTACTGGGGGTATGGCTTTGGTCATTATTTACAACTTGCACAAACAATATATGATTATACAGATGGCAGGATAAATTTATTTGATGCCGATAATCCTGAGAAATTAAAAAACGTTGGGAATTTTCCTGAAAAATTTGAAATCCAAAACAGAAGGTGTTCGCCATTTTCAGATGGCGTTTCTTCAATTAGAAGAGGGAATAGTTTTGCTTATGCGTTATCTGCTAAACATTATGGATCTATAAAACCAACAGGATTGAGAACAGAAGAAGCTGTAGAACAATTAATGGTTTGGAATAGCCCTGAATCTTTCAATTATGATAAAAATACAGACAGAGAAGCATTAGAATTACCTGATTATTCTTATTTCGATGATTTTGGAATGGTAATTTCTCGAGGAAAACAAAACGTGCCTTTTTCAATAGCAATGAAAGCAGGTCATAACAAAGAAAATCATAATCATAGCGATGTTGGTACTTACACACTGGTATTAAATAGTGATATAATGGCGGGAGATATTGGCGCACCATCTTATACCGCAGGAGCATTTTCGCCAAATAACAAAGCACGAAGCTCTTGGGGACATCCTGTACCAAGAATAGATAATACACTTCAATCAAATGGGAGGGCGTTTTCCGGTGAAATAATTGCTACAGCATTTTCTGAGGAAACTGACAAAGTCGTGATGGATATAAAAGCAGCCTATGAAATCCCTTCTTTGGAAAAGTTAATACGAATAATAGAAAATGATAAATCAGGATTAGGAACTATCACGATTAAAGATTCGTTTTCTTCAACAAAACCAGTAACATTTGGTATTGCAATAATGACTTTAAATACATATGAAATTATTGATAGTAATACCGTAATCATAACTTCTAAAAACCAAAAGGTAAAAGCAGAAATAAAGGGGAATGGCGCATCTATCAAAATTACAGACGAAGTAGTTCCTGTTAAAAAGTTAAGAGAGGGTGCACCAGCATATAGAATAGGAGTTGATTTTACAGAGCCAATTAAGAATGGGACAATAACAGTAAAATATACACCCGTTTTTGAATAATTGATAAAAGATAATTCAAAGTGTTTTTTTGAACAATTATTTTTTGAAAATTAAGTAAAATGAAAAATCATTTAATGCTTCTTGCCAATGTCTTATTTGCTGTAATGCTTTCTAGTTCTTGCATGGCAATAAACTTATCCATGCCAAGTATTTTTGCAGATCGTATGGTTTTACAACGGGGGCAAAATGTACCAGTTTGGGGAATAACCGATGCTAAAGCCCAAGTAGAAGTTGTATTTGCAGGACAAAAAAAGGTGACAAAGGCAGATGCTAATGGTAAATGGCGCATTGACCTTAATCCAATGAAAGCTTCAAAAGAATCAAGGATTATGAGAGTGTCAGTAAGCCTCAATGGCAAAAGTAAGGAGCTAAAAATATTAGATGTATTAGTTGGCGAAGTGTGGTTGGCTGGTGGACAATCAAATATGTACCGACCTTTCAGAATGTTAATAGGAAAAGCCGTAGACCCAAAATATGAACCTATTGCAGAGTATTTGCGTAACGAAGCAGCAACAGCAAATGATCCGCTATTCCGTCAGTTTAGAGTAGGTCGAGAACATAGTGTTTTTGAAGAGAAAACTCAGGGAAGAGGTAAATGGTCCAAAGCCGTACCAGGTGATGTCAATGAATTTTGCGGAACAGCCTATTTCTTTGCCCGTGAATTACGTCGCGAGTTAAATGTGCCAGTGGCCTTATTAAGTTGTAATCTGGGGGCAACCAGAGTGGAACCGTGGATACCTATGAGTGCCTATCAGAAAAACGATACGCTTAAAACTTATTATGAAGAACAAATCAATTTACATAAAAAACAATTAAAATCTTGGAATCAAGAGAAAGAAGACGATAAGTACCAATTAGAATTAGCAAAATGGCAAACCAAAGCCAATGAAGCTAAACAAAATGGAAGTAAGGAACCAAGAAAACCCAGAAAACCAGAAGCTCCAAACAGAGACAAACAAGTTCCATCCACTTTATACAATGCTATGATTCATCCAATGATTCCTTATGCTATCAAGGGTGCTATTTGGTATCAAGGAGAGAGTAACCAAAACAACTTCCCAGAGCAATATGCAATGCGTCTATCAGCTATGATAGAGGGGTGGCGTGAAGCCTGGGGACAAAATAAATTGTTCTTCTATTACTGTCAGTTGGCAAATTATAAAAAGGTGAATTCAGAGCCTCTCGAAGAAACCGATAGTTGGGTTATTGTACAAGATCAGCAACGACGAGCCCTAACTATTCTAGATGCAGGAATGGCTGTTTTAAATGATATAGGAGAAGCAAAGGACATTCACCCAAAGAATAAAGTTGATGCAGGAAAACGGCTTTCATTATGGGCTATGAAACAAGTATATGGGAAGCATATCGTGTGTAGTGGTCCAATTTACAAGAGTTCGGTAATTAAAGGGAATAAAGTACTTATAACATTTGATTATGCTGGTTCCGGTTTAATGGTAGGAAAAAAACATTTGATGGAACCAACAGTACAAGTAAACACCCCTTTGCAACGTTTCCAAATTTGTGGTAGTGATAGACAGTGGGAATGGGCTAAAGCGAAGATTATTGGTCAAAATAAAGTTGAAGTTTGGCATAAAGATATTCAAGACCCAGAAGAGGTTCGATATGCTTGGTCCCCAAATCCAGAAGGAGCCAATTTATATAATAAAGAAGGATTGCCTGCATCGCTATTTAAAACCAAGAATTAACAAATTATGAAAGAACTAAATGCCAAAACAAGCAGTTCGCTCTACTTTGCATTTTTGGACAGGAGGAGCAACCTAATTTTAACATAAGTATTCATATTAAATCGATTTAAATAAAAAAGTAACTATTATGATTATAAAAAAACTATTATTAAGCTGTCTTTTATTTGTGATAACGATGGGAGCTGTACAGGCTCAATCTGGTGCGTCCTCATTGGATCCTTACGCCAATGAAACTGTAGCTGAAAGAGATGCGCGAATGGAATGGTTTCGTGTAGCACGATTTGGAATGTTTATTCATTGGGGTGTTTACGCTGTTCCAGCAGGAACCCACAAGGGTAAAAAAATAGACGGAATAGGAGAGTGGATTATGTCTAAAGGAGAAATCCCTATGGCAGAATATCAAAAATATGCTAAAGAGTTTAATCCCATTAAATACGACCCAGAAGCATGGGTAAAGCTGGCTAAAGAAGCTGGAATGAAATATATTGTTATTACTTCGAAACATCATGATGGTTTTGCATTGTTTGATTCAAAAGTCTCGAAATGGGATGTTATGGATGCTTCTCCTTATGGAAAAGATCTTATTGCTCCCTTGGCCGAGGCTTGCAAAAAGAATGGTATTAAGCTAGGGCTTTATTATTCTCAAGCTCAGGATTGGAATCAAGGTGGTTCAGCTCGAGGCAATGAATATAAAGGCAAATGGGATCCTGCCCAAGAACATGATATGGACGATTATATTAAAACTATTGCAGTACCTCAAGTAAAGGAAATTTTAACACAATACAAGCCAGCAATATTATGGTGGGATACGCCACGTGGAATGAATGATGAACGAGCAGAACAATTCTTACCCCTTTTAAAACTAGCACCAGGAATCATTCATAACAATAGACTTGGTGGAAAATACAAAGGAGACATCAGTACGCCAGAGCAGCATATACCAGGTACAGGTCTTCCTGGTGATTGGGAATCATGTATGACCATGAACAAAACATGGGGATACAAAAGTTACGATAACAAATGGAAGTCTACCGAAACACTTGTGCAAAACCTTGTTGATATTGCTAGTAAAGGCGGAAACTATTTGCTTAATGTAGGACCAACAGCTGAAGGGCTAATACCAGAACCAAGCATTGAACGATTAAAAAATATAGGAGCTTGGATGGATAAAAATAGTGAATCAATCTATAGTACAAGTGCTAGTCCTTGCCGTACTCCTGCATGGGGACGTATCACCACACTTACAAAAGGAAAAAATACCACACTATATCTTAACGTTTTTGATTGGCCAGAAAATGGCACGATATTTCTTCCTATTACCAATAAGGTTATGTCTTGTAACTTGCTTGTGGATAAGTCTCAAAAATATAAAACCAAAACCGATGAGCAGGGTACCACAATATCTTTAGTAGGTAAAGCTCCAGATGCAATAAGTTCTGTTGTTGTCCTAAAATTAAGCGGTAAACCTGTGGTAAGTGACGCAGACAAGATCAAGCAAAATAAGGACGGAACCGTTTTATTACCTGCGCAAAAATCCATAATTAATAATGTGATAGGCTCTCATGTAACTTATAATAAAGTAAACGATTGCATCGATCAATGGTCAAATAAAAAAGCGACAGTAGATTGGGATTTCACTGTTGATAAAGTTGGCACCTATACAATTTCGATGCACATAGCTTCAGAAGAAGAGAGTGCAATAGAACTAATTATTGCAGGACAAACAATCCAGACCAAACTACCTGCAACAGGTGGATTCAAATCTTATAAAACAGTTAATGTTGGGGAAGTAGTTATAGATAAAGCGGGGGATCATAGCATACATCTCAAGCCAACACGAGATAATTGGAAGCCTGTGAATTTGCAAAGTGTAAAATTATCATTGAATTCCAAGAAGTGAAAGATCAAGGACAATAAACCTTCAAATTAAAAGAGTGAGTGAGGTTGTAACAACGCTAAATTTCGTAGGCTTGCCCTTAATTATTTACTAAAACAAGTCTTGATGATAGTCTAGAAAGTGAAGATTTAAATAAATTAAAACTCTAAATAGAAAACTATAAAATGAAGAAACAGGTTTTAAAAAACAACTTTTTGTTTTTAATGATTATGTTTATGCAAGTTTCTGGGCACCAATATTTTGCGCAAAATCGAACTGAGGATGCATGGACAGTTCGTTATAATACACCTAAAGCTCAAGAATTATTTACAATATCGACCTTAAAAGAAGGATTCACATTCAAAACGAATCCTATTAATAAAAATACTGGAGATTTATATGCGTATTGTCATTTAAAGATAGATAATCCTATTAAAGAATTAAGATTTAATTATGAACAAATAGGAGAAACAATGTCGGTTCCTATAACATTATTAGACGCTGCTGCAAATGAATTGTGGAGATTTGATGGGAAAAGTAGATCATCAAAATTGATTGAACTTAAAGATTTAAAAGTTAGAGGTCAACTTGTTTTTAGAATTGAAAAAGATAAAGGCGTTGAAGTAACCAATGCTTTATCACATGTTGTAAGTAATATTAAATTTACTTTAGACGATACAAAACCTGTAATAGATAAAGATGGATTTATTCTAGTTGATAACATTACTGACTTTAGAGGTTATGCAGCAGAGGATAATGTAAAAATTAAGCTTAAGCCAGGACCTTATAAAATTGACAAATCCTATTGCACACGTTTTGTTGAGCTTTCTGGAAATAATTGCCAATATGATTTAAATGGTGTTAGTATTATGGTAAATACTAAATTATTTGCTAACAAGAGTTTAGCCAGAGGGAATAGTGAGAAAAGTTTGTACTGTGCATTGGAAATATCGGGAACACATACGACCATGGAAGGACCGTATATTGAAACTTATGGAAACTATTATGGCCATCAAAGTAAAAACAAAATATTTAATTTAGTAGGTGTAGATGTAACATTGAAAAATGCAGAAGTAAGAACTGCAGGCTCAAATCCATGGGGATATGGAAGCTTTTATGGGTTAGGAGGAAATGATGTGCGTAAAATGAATGGGATTCGAATAGGGTATCCAGCTGAAGATATTAAATTGATTGGTTGTAAAGTACACATGCGAGCCATGGGACATGCCATTTTTGTACAAGGTGCTAAAAACACTTTGATTGAAGATTGTCATGTTGATGGATTACTAAGAACTACGGATGATATTTTAGCCGAAAAGTCTGGTTATGCTTTCGATAAAAACTTTAAAGCGGCAAAAGGAGGATATGTTGAAGGCGCTATTGTGGCTGAAGATGGCTCTTTTCTACCGGGAGAAATGTTTTCAATGAGTGAGGATGGCATTCGGATATATACAGGGACATCTCCAGGCCCCTTAACAGGTTCAACAACAATTAAGGATTGTACAGTAACAAATATGAGACGCGGTATTTGTACAGGTTTGAATGCTAAAGGAGACACCGTTATTAATTGTAGAGTAACCAATACTATTGCTGCTGGATTCAATGTGGGGAACCAAGATGTACTTATTAATTGCAGTGCTGATGCTAAATATGCAGAAGCTTTTTGTATTACTAATGCCAAAGCCAAAAAAGCTTCTGTAGATATTGAAATTCTTGATAGCAGAGAAGGAATGAATAACAATCTGCTAGCAGCGATAAATGGTACAGGGCATAAAGTGACTATTAAAACGTCCAGTACTTCTTTTATCCCTCCACTTTTGACAATAGAACTGTCATCCAGAAATGGATATGCATACTATCAACGTTCAGGAGTAAGTGCCTCGGATATTCAATTGGATAACCAAACCGAAGCAAAAGTTCTTCTTTTACCAGGGGCAAAAAACGCTCAAATTGATAGTGTGGGAGAAGTTTTAGATCAAACAAAATAACTAATTAAATGCCTGAAATAGTTGAAAACAGAATTGCTATATGATAAAGAAATCAATTAAATATATCGTTTTATGTACATTTTTAGTGCTTTTTGCAAGCTTACAAGCACAAGTTAAACCTGTAGATTTAGTAAACCCATTTGTAGATACACATAATTCGCGTTGGTTTTATTTCAACTCAGCAAGTCGTCCTTTTGGTATGGTAAACCTAAGCCCTGATACAGATACAGATAAAACGTGGAGCTCAGGATACCTTTACGGTAGTGATTCTATTCGCTGTTTTAGCCATGTGCATGCATGGCAATTAGCAGGTGTAGCTGTAATGCCAACTACAGGTAAATTTAAAGGGCATGAAGGGATGGATGTTTATCAATCATCATTTAGTCACGAAGGAGAAATAGCAAAACCCGGATACCATAAAGTGTTTCTGGAAGATTATGGCATTTCGGTTGAATTAACATCTTCGACTCGAGTGGGATTCCACCGGTATAAATTCCCTAAAAGTAAAAATAAATCGATCATTTTTGATACAGGAGCTAGATTAGCACACGGGCCAACAACCTTTTCTAAGGTTTGGAAAGTTAGTAATACAGAAATAGCGGGTGTGCAAGTTTTAAAAAAAACGGGGAGACGCCCTAAAGATACTCCGGTATATTTTGTTGCAAAGCTCAATAAACCGTTTGATTCCTTTAAAGGATGGGTAAATAACAATATGCTTAAAGTAAAAACGGACACCATTCAAGGTGTAAATGCGGGTGCAGGGTTGTTTTTTAAAAACGAAGAGGCCAGTGAAGTATTAATGAAAGTGGGTATTTCTTATGTAAGTGTAGAACAGGCTCGTAAAAACCTTGATACAGAAATCAATCATTGGGATTTTGATAAAGTAGTTGATGAATCGTTAAATACTTGGAATGATTGGCTCAGTAAAATTGAAATAAAAGGAGGGACTCAAAAACAACAAGTAAAGTTTTATACCGATTTATGGCATGCATTATTAGGACGAAGAATTATAAGCGATGCTGATGGGAAATACACCGATATGACAGGCGAACAGCCAGTAATCAGAAGTGTTAAGTTAGATAAGAATGGGAAACCCTTATTTCCTCATTACAATTTTGATGCGTGGTGGGGCAGTCATTGGTCGCTAAATATTTTATGGTCTATGGCATACCCTGAACTTATGGATGGATTTTGTAACACTATGGTAGATATGTACCAGAACGGAGGACTAATACCTAGAGGTCCCTCGGGAGGGAATTATACTTTTGTGATGATTGGAGATCCTTCAGTGTCATTTTTTGCTACAGCTTATAATAAAGGCATTCGAAATTATGATATCGAAAAAGCCTATGAAGGATTGCGGAAAAATGCTTTTGTTGGAGGTTCTCGTGACCATGCAGGTTATGAGCATAACATTCCAGCCTATGGAGGCGGGATGCAGTATTATGTAGATCAAGGATGGGTACCAGAAAGCATTAAAGCCAAAGGAGGGCATAAGGATGGTGCGTCTATGACATTAGAATATGCATACCAGGACTGGTGTTTATCTCAATTATCAAAGGCATTAAATAAAGAAGAAGATTATAAACTCTTTAGTAAACGATCTTTAAACTATAAAAACTTATGGAATCCAGAAACAAAAATGATGCACCCTAGAGAAATAGATGGTAGTTGGATTAAAGACTTTAAACCTGTGGTTGATGATTTTAATGCACGTGGTTTTTGTGAAAGTAACTCTGCAATATATACACATTTTGTTCCACAAGACATGGGAGGTTTAATTGAATTATTTGGAGGCAAAGCTGTTTATAATGATTTTTTGAATGCATCATTTAAAAAGGGTAAAGAACTAGATTTTGTTGGTGAAGGAAAAAACCATGCCGCTAGTTGGATTGATTATGGTAACCAACCCGGTACAGGAATGGCACATGTGTTTAATTACTCGGGAGCTCCTTGGTTAACACAAAAATGGGTACGAAAAGTAAAAGAAGTGTATGGAGATACAACACCCTATGGAGGTTATAAAGGAGATGAAGATCAAGGGCAGATGGGAGCTTTGGGAGTTTTAATGGCGATGGGAGTTTTTGAGCTTGATGGTGGTGTTTCTGTAAAACCATATTATGAAATTACAAGCCCGCTTTTTGATGAAGTTACCATTCACTTGAATAATGAATATTATCCAGGAGAAAAATTTGTAATAAAGACTTCCAATAATCTATCTGAAAACATTTATATCCAATCAACAAAATTGAATGGTAGCGCTTTAAATAACTGTTGGTTTTATCATGATGATTTCGCAGAGGGCGGTACTTTAGAAATAAAACTAGGGCAACAGCCTAATAAAGAGTGGGGTGTAGCTATACCACCACCTTCATTAAATTTAGAGGATTAAATAGACGGTTTTACTTTAAGATTTTGATTTATTGTAAAAAGCTAAATAAGGATGAGGAATTTAGTTGAGAATGAAATTTATGCTCGACTGAAAACTTCTAATGGTTTGTTTACAATTAATATTATTATACAAATAAACACTCTTCTATCTTATAGACGGCAAAAAAAATATCAGTGAGGGTTATAAAACAGGTAGATTATTGAGATTATAAAGAATAAGTTTATAAACTTGTTTTGAGTAGTAAATTAAACCAAAAGAATAATATATACATTTTACAAAAGATGAAAAAAACAGTAATACTAGTAGTCTCTGCGATTTTAATAATGAGTACAAGTTGTGTTGAAAAACAACCAGAAGAAAAAAAGAAACCAAACTTTTTGTTTGTATTAGTGGATGACCAATCACCATTCGATTTAAAAACCTACGATTCCAATTCAATATTAGAAACACCTAATATAGATAAGCTTGCAAAAGAAGGAACTGTTTTTGACCAAGCACGTCATATGGGGTCTATGAATGGTGCTGTATGTACACCTTCAAGACATATGATTATGAGTGGGCGCACTTTATGGCATCTGCCACCTAGTGCAAAAAATAGAAATAATGGTACAGATAGTCTTGCGAACCAAACTATAGGAGCTGTTTTTAATAGAGCAGGTTATAAAACGATGCGTACTTGTAAAATGGGGAACTCTTACAAAGATGCAAACAAGCAATTTACAGTGGTAAAAGATGCTACAAAACGAGGAGGTACAGAAGAAAGTGGAAGTGCATGGCATGGGAAACAAGTCCTAGATTATTTAGGAGACAGAGAAGCTAATCAAGAAAAAGAACCCTTTTTCATTTATTTTGGTTTTTCACACCCTCATGATACACGTGATGGAACACCAGAATTATTAGAGAAATATGGCGCAGTAAATCATAAAGACACGATTAATCGTCCCCCAGCCAACGAAAAACAACCTTTACTTCAGGACAATTATCTGTTAGCACATCCATTTCACCATGGTCATCCAAAGCTTAGAGACGAAGAGCGTGTAAGCGGTGTTTGGAAAAACAGAGATGAACAAACGGTTCGTAACGAATTAGGTCGTGAGTATGCCTGTTCAGAAAATATAGACATACAATTAGGTAAAGTGCTTGATAAATTAGAAGCTATGGGCGAGTTGGATAATACCTATATTATCTACACCTCAGACCATGGAATGTCTATTGGAAGACATGGGTTAATGGGAAAACAAAATTTATATGAGCATACTTGGCGGGTTCCATTTATTGTAAAGGGACCAGGAATAGATGCAGGCAAACGCGTAAAAGGAAATATTTACCTTTTAGATGTACTACCAACCTTATGTGATTTAGCAGGTATAGATACTCCTGAAACGGTTGAAGGCAAAAGCTTTGTTCCAGTTTTAAAAGGAGAAAAAGAAGAGGTTAGAGATGTAATGTATGGGGTTTATGCTGGAGGAACAAAACCAGGAATGCGTACAGTTAAGAAAGGTGATTGGAAACTTATAAAGTACGATGTTTTAGATGGAGCAGTTAGAGAAACTCAGCTTTTTAATTTAGCAGAAAACCCTAATGAATATCTACCTGAGCATAATAAGGCTGGCGAACTGGAAACTGACTTAGCAGAAAACCCAAAATATGCCGATAAATTAGCAGAAATGGAAGGTTTATTACTTGAACAAATGGTTATTAATGACGATCCATATAGATTGTGGAATCAAACAAACTAATTATTAAAGTTTGTAGAATAGTAACATACCCATGGAATATAAAGCTTTTATCATTTTTTTAATAATAGCAAATCATCTTTTTGCTAAAGACATTTTTGTGTCTCCTATTGGAAATGATAAAGGAAACGGTACTCAAGAAAACCCTTATGCTACATTTTATAAGGCTTTAGCAGAAGTAAATAAGTTAGCAGGTAAAGAAGCTGTCACTGTTTGGTTTAAAGAGGGTACTTATTACTTGGATAGAACCATCCAAATAGGAAGTGACTATTCAGGGACATCAAATAAACCTGTTGTTTTTTCGGCATTACCAGGAGCTAAGGTTGTTATAAAAGGCTCTAAACGATTAGAAAATTTACATTGGAACCAATATAAAGATGGTATATATGTAACCCAGTTACCATCTGCATTAGAATTTGACCAGTTATTTATTGATGATGAACGCCAAATTCGAGCTCGTTTTCCTAATTATGATTATGATAATCCGCTTCGTGGAGGTAAAGGTTATCAGCAAGTGACAGGAGGAACAGATCGCCGTTATGATGAATGGTTTTCTTATAACCCCAAGACTTTTTCAAATAAAATATGGAATAATCCGAAAACAGGAATTGTTCATGCTTATCAAAGTCATAATTGGGGAAATATGCAATACCGAATTGCAACTGTTAATCGAGAAGAAAACAAAGTGTATCTAGATGAAGGAGGTTGGCAATTACAAAGAAATTTTGGTGTTGGTGGTAAAGGATCAAAAGGCTCTTGGTATTTTATAGAAAATATATTTGAAGAATTGGATGTGCCAGGTGAATGGTTTTTAGATAAAGAATCTAATCTACTTTACTATTATCCAGCAACAGGAGTTAGCTTAAGAGAGGCAAAAGTGGAAGTGCCTGTTATTAAAGACTTTATTCAACTTAAAGGAAGTAAAGAATCACCAGTAAAAAATATTCAGTTTAAAGGGTTTTATTTCACACAATCATCATACACTTTTATGGAAGAATATGAGCCAGTTGCTCGTGGTGACTGGGCGATTCATCGAGGTGGAGTCATTTTCATGGAAGGCACAGAAGACTGTTTAGTGGAAGGCTGTAGCTTTGAATATATAGGCGGTAACGGTGTTTTTATGAGCGCATACAATCGCAATAATAAAGTATCAGGATGTAGGTTTGTGCATACAGGAGAAAGTGCTGTTTGTTTTGTAGGTTCACCTTCTGCGGTTCGTTTTTACCAAACATGGGATGATAAAGAAATTGACGGAAAAGATTGGAACGAGATGCGCAAGAATATGGATTTAAAACCAGGCCCTAAAACGTCTGATTATCCAAAAGAATGCGTGGTGGAAAATAGTATTATGCACGATTTTGGTGATGTTGGGAAACAAGTTGCAGGAGTTTATATTTCTATGAGTCATAAAATTAAAGCATCTCACAATACTATTTACAATTGTCCGCGTGCAGGAATATGTATTAATGATGGTACTTGGGGAGGGCACATCATTGAATTTAACGATATATGGGAAACAGCTAGAGAAACTGGAGAGCACGGCCCTTTTAATTCTTGGGGACGAGAAAGGCAATGGAAAGGTTCTAGAGGATCTGATGAGCATTTTCTAAAAGAATTAACCAAACTAGATGCTATTGATAATGTTATTATAAGAAATAACCGTATTGCTAATTACCGTAAATCTATAAGTGCAGGAAACTGGACTATAGATTTAGATGATGGCTCTAGTTATTTTGAAATTTACAATAATTTAAATCTGGGGTCAACCATTAAATTAAGAGATGGTATGGCGAGAAAGGTTTTTAATAATATTACAGTTAGTGCGGTTCCTTTAGGGTGGCATGTATGGCCAAAAGAATCTGAAGACGAAATCTATAAAAATATTTTTGTTATATCTGGGATTATTCCAGGAAAGAAGCAACCCACAAAGCGTTTTATAAGAGATGTGAGGTTACCAGTAGAAACTAAGTGGAGTACTAACTACGACAACAATTTGTACTGGAATATAAATCACCCTAATGATTTTGATGTCTTAGAAAATGTAAATATGGAAGCATGGCAAAAAAGAGGTTATGACCTTAATGCAGTTGTCGGTAACCCTAATTTTGTAGATCCTATTAATGGTAATTATCAAGTTAAGGAAGATTCACCAGCTTTAAAATTAGGTTTTAAAAACTTTCCAATGGATAAGTTTGGACACCAAATGACAAGGATTGTTCCTTTTGGGGGTGAGTTTTCAGAGGAGAAAACAGTAAGTTTAGTGGCGGATAATCGAGCAAGTACTGGAGCTAAAATATATTTTACTTTAGATGGTTCAGAACCAAATACACATTCGTTAGAATATTCGAAGCCATTTCAAATAACATCCACTACGTTATTAAAAGCTAAAACATTTAATTCTAATGGTATTCCTGTAGGTTTTACGACGGAAGCTAAATTTAAAAAAGTAACTACAGTTAGTTACCCAAGTTGGTTAAGCACGTTATTAGCAGGTAAATATGAAGGAGCAAACGAAAAAAAATCAGTAAAAGCACTCGAAAAAGAGGTGCATGGTGCTTTAATGATAAATATTGCTGATGATCCAGATTTGATAGATGCAACGGGTGGTTATGACTTTGGATGTTATATTAAATCAATAGACGCTAAAAAGGCAAAAATGTGGTTGAATGCTGGATTGAAAAGCGATTGGGTTATACAACAAATAAACAAACATAAAATTCAAAATATTGCTGATTTAGAAAAATATCTTAAAAAGTATCAAGGACAAAAAGTAACAGTTATAGCCGTAAGAGATTACAATTCTAAAAAGTTTAAAGTTCACATAGATAAGTAAATCATAACAATAGAATTGGATTATAAAAAACTAATAAATAAACAATTATATACACATATACTTTAATTATGATGAATAAGATAATAGCATACAAAAAGAATAAAATAGCTGTTCTTATAATAGTGCTTTTTATTGTATCTAATGTTTTTGGACAAAAAAAGACAGATTTAAAACTTTGGTATACCGCACCAGCGGCAGATTGGAATGAAGCGCTTCCTCTAGGAAATGGCCGTTTAGGTGCCATGGTTTTTGGAAATCCAGCACATGAAAACATTCAGTTAAATGAAAATACACTTTGGGCGGGTGGCCCTCATAGAAATGACAACCCTAAGGCTAAAGAAGTTTTATCAGAAGTTAGAGAACTAATATTTCAAGATAAATATAGCGAAGCGCATCGTTTAGCAGAAGGTGCATTTATTTCGAAAAAATCTCACGGTATGCCTTATGAAACCGTAGGGAATTTAAGATTGAATTTTGTGGGACATCAGAATTTTTCAAATTATCATCGAGAATTAGATATTGAAAACGCAGTGAATACAACCATGTACACTGTTGAAGGAGTTGATTATAAGCGAGAAATTTTCACCTCTTTTTCAGATCAGGTTATAGTAATGAAATTAACAGCCAATAAAAAAGGAGCCATTAGCTTTTCAGCAAGTATGGATCGTCCTGCTCCTTCTAAGGTTACTCTTTCTTTAGAGAATGAGAATGTTTTAAAAATGACTGGTTTTGGTAGTGATAATAAAAACAAACGGTTACCAAAAGATGTTCCTGCTATTAAAGGAGAAGTTGAGTTTGATGCACGTGTAAAAATTGTACCAAATGGCGGAGAGTTAACCTCAGAGAATAACCAATTAATTGTTTCTAAAGCGAATAGTGTTATTCTCTATATATCTGTAGCTACCAATTTTGTAAATTATAATGATATTAGTGCCGACCCTCATAAAAAAGCAGCAGATTATATTGCTAAGGCAGAAAAAAAAGATTACAAACAATTACTGAGTAACCACTCAGCTTTGTATCAAAAGTATTTTAAAAGAGTATCGCTTAATTTAGGAAAAACAGATGCGGTTAAAAAACCAACAGATGTTAGGATAAAAGAGTTTAGTAAAGGATACGATCCTTCATTAGCAGCTATATATTTTCAGTTTGGCAGATATTTGCTAATTTCTTCATCACAACCAGGTGGACAGCCAGCAAACTTGCAAGGTTTATGGTGTAATCAATTAACACCGCCATGGAAAAGTGCATATACTGTAAATATTAATACACAAATGAATTATTGGCCAGCCGAGGTAACCAATTTACCCGAAATGCACGAGCCACTTATTCAACTGGTAAAAGACCTTTCTGTTACAGGAAAAGAGACAGCAGAGGTTATGTATGGTGTCGATGGTTGGGTGACACATCACAATACAGATCTTTGGAGAATTAGTGGTCCAGTAGATGGTGCTACTTGGGGAATGTGGCCAACAGGAGGTACATGGCTAAGTCAGCATTTATGGGAGAAATTCATGTTTAGTGGAGATTTAGATTATTTACGTTCGGTGTATCCTGCTATGAAAGGAGCTTCAGAATTTTGCTTAAGCTTTTTAACTAAAGACCCAGAAAACGATTGGTTGGTTATTTCTCCGTCAATTTCTCCAGAACACGGTCCTAAAGGGCGTCCAAAAAGTGTTAATATAGAAGCAGGTACGACTATGGATAATCAGTTAGTGTTTGACATACTAACCAAAACAATAAATGCCGCTAAATTACTAAATGTAGATTCTGAATGGATTCAAAAAAGTGAACAAACATTGTCTAAACTACCACCAATGCAAATTGGTCAATACAACCAATTACAAGAATGGATAGAAGATTTAGACGACCCGGAAAATAAACATCGTCATGTATCGCATTTATATGGATTGTATCCTTCAAATCTAATATCACCTTACAGAAACCCAGAGTTATTTCAAGGAGCTAAAAATACTTTAATTCAAAGAGGAGACCCTTCAACAGGTTGGTCTATGAATTGGAAAATTAACTTATGGGCTAGATTATTAGATGGAAACCATGCGTACAAATTAATGGGCGATCAAATCAAATTAGTAGGTAGGCCAGGTTCTCCAAAAGGAGGCGGTACTTATGCAAATATGTTAGATGCACACCCGCCATTTCAAATTGATGGAAATTTCGGATTTACCTCTGGTTTAACCGAAATGTTAGTGCAAAGTCACGATGAAGCCATTCATTTAATTCCAGCACTTCCCGATGTCTGGAAAGATGGAAATGTAAGTGGTTTACGTGCTAGGGGTAGTTTTGAAATTATAGCTTTAGAATGGAAAAATGGCGTGGTTGAAAAAGTTGTTATAAAATCCAAATTAGGAGGTAACTGCCGTATACGTACCTATAACGAATTAGTATATGCCGATAAAAACGAGATTACTTTAGCTTCAGGCATGAATAAAAACCCTTTTTATCAAACGCCTACAATTAAAAAGCCATTAATATCTAAATCCGCTACATTAAATGAAGTGGTACTAAGACCAACGTACTTATATGATATTCCAACAAAAATAGGTCAAGAAATTGTTTTGATTAAAAAATAATAATATAGATATAATGAATAAATTAAATCTTCGCAAGATACTAGTATTATCCCTTTTTGTGTCTAATGCTGTGTTGGGCACTAAATTAATAGCACAGAATCAGTTTTCTAAACCTTTAGTTTTAGATATGGTTCACCATAACCCAGGCGAGGCACCTTATCAATCGGTTTATAATAATCCTGCAGTGATAAAAGAGATGGGATATAATGGAAAAGTATATTTCCTTTTTGAATCTCCAGCATTGGCAATCAATTGGGAATCGGTAGATTCAGATATTTTACCAAAAGATTCCAAAGAGCGTGAGTGGGTTGATGATAAAGCAAAACAAATTAATAAAATGCATAAAGCCTGTAAAGATCAAGATATGGCTATTTATGCTATGTCCGATTTGGTTTTGTTCCCTAAACGTTTGATAGAGAAATATAAGATAGAAGATACATTTGGAGATCCTAACAACCCATTAACAGAGAGGTTTATTCGTGCTCAAATTAATGAGATGTTCGATCAGTTTCCTAGTCTTGATGGATTGGTTGTAAGAATAGGGGAAACTTATTTGCATGATGCTCCCTATCATCAAGGTGCTATAGAACATAAAACAAATCCAGAAAAAACGATTATTCCTTTAATGCAGATTTTGCGAGAAGAGATTTGTGTAAAACGAAATAAGCAACTTGTTTTTCGTACTTGGAATGCTTTCGATAGAAACCTAGGTTCTTATATGAAAGTTAGCAATGCTATTGAGCCACACGAGAATTTAATGATTAGTATCAAGCATTGTGAGGGAGATTTTCATAGGGCACGTCCATTCAGTAAAGTTATTGGTCAAGGGCGTCATCCTCAAATTATAGAAGTACAATCAGCTCGTGAATACGAAGGAAAAGGAGCTTATCCAAACTATATTGCTAATGGAGTAATTGAAGGATTTGAAGAACATGCTAGAATGCCTGAAGAAAAAACTAATAGCTTACGAGAATTTGTTGAAAAAAAACCGGAACTGTATGCTGGTATTTGGACTTGGTCTCGTGGTGGTGGATGGGAAGGTCCATATATAAAAAGAGAAATGTGGTGCGATTTAAACTCTTGGGTTATGGCACAGTGGGCCAAAAATACCAAGCAAACAGAAGTGTCTATTTTTAATCGATACGCAATGGAGCGTTTACATTTAAAAGGTGACGATGTTGCTAAATTTAGAAAACTTTGTCTGCTTTCGGCAGAGGCAGTAGTGAGAGGAAGAAATTCAACTCATTATGATATGAATGTATGGTGGACTCGTGATCAAGGGATTGGATGGCCAGAACCTGCAAAAGATATTGTGGGGCAAAAACGAAATTTAGAACAAAAAGACGAATCTGTAGCCAAGTGGGAAGACATTGTTAAGCTGGCAAAATCAATTCATTGGGAAAGTAAAGAGGCCGAAAGTCATGCTATAGGTTCTGCAGAATATGGTTTAAGGCTTTATAAAATATATAGAGCACTTATTTACATGTCTGATGCTGAGTCTAAAGGTGATAAAAAAGGTATTCAGAAGTGGATTAAAGCTTATGATAAAGCTTGGGTAGATTACAACAAGCTTCCAGAACAATATAACACTATTGCAACATTATATACACAAGAATACGATCGTCATATTACAAATAATGCAGACCGTAAAGTAAACGAATTAAGACAGCGTGATTAAATAAAAAGAATTGTTCTGACGCCCCATATCGATTTTGGGATCAAAAAAAACAAAAATAACTATGAATATACAAACAAGATTAGATAGGTTTTTTTCAATACCAACATGTTGTTTTTACTTTGTTTTTTGTGTTTTTTTTGGATGTGCTCAAACAAGTAAACCAAATATTATTATTATTTATACAGATGACCAAGGTTATGGAGACGTAAGTGCACTTAATCCAGAAGCTAAATTTAAGACCCCAAATATAGATAAATTGGTTAATGAAGGGCTTACTTTTACAGATGGCCACAGTAGTGATGCAGTTTGTACCCCTTCAAGGTACAGTTTATTAACTGGGCGTTATAGTTGGAGAACATCATTAAAAAAAGGTGTTATTGGTTCAGACGGGCCATGTTTAATTGAAAAAGATCGGATGACGATTGCTTCACTACTTAAAGACAATGGTTATAATACAGCTATGGTAGGGAAGTGGCATCTTCAAATGGAGTTTGAAGGTAGTTTAAAAGAAGGTGGACGAGATTGGTCAAAACCATTTACCGATGGACCTATAGAAAAAGGTTTCGATTATTTCTTTGGTATCCCTGCCTCTATGAATTTCGGAATATTGACTTATTTAGAGAACGACCGAGTATTAGATCCGCCCACGTTATTTACTAAAAAGAAAATGGATATTACGCCTCGTACCTATAGGATGACTCCGCCATATAAAGAAGAGCAAAGTAAAGGTTATGTTGAGGTAGCTCCTTCATTTAATGATGAATTAGTGCTAGAAACCTTTGCTAATAAGGCAGTTGAGTATATTAATAAATCTGCAAATGATGCCAAGTCTGGTAAACCTTTCTTTTTGTATTTGCCATTAACCAGTCCGCATTTACCACATTGTACACACCCCGATTTTCAAGGACGTAGCAACTGTGGGAATTATGGTGACTTTATGGAAGAAACCGATTATCGTGTTGGACAAGTGCTAGATGCTTTAAAAGCAAATGGTTTAGAGGAGAATACCTTAGTTATTTTTTCTTCAGATAATGGAGCTGAATCTAATTATGCATACCAAAGAGATACCTATCAACATTATAGCTGTATGAATTTTAAAGGAGGTAAACGAGATATCTATGAAGGCGGACATCGCGTACCGTTTTTAATGCGTTGGCCTAATGCTATTAGTGCAGGAAAAAAGGTTGATTCACCTGTATGTCAATCCGATTATTTAGCAACTATTGCAGATATTATAGGAGCAAAACTTCCAGATAATGCAGGAGAAGATAGTTATAGTCTATATCCAATGATGAAAGGGACCAACTCGAATCAAAATTTAGATAGAGCCGTTATTCATCATTCATTTACAGGACATTTTGCCATCAGAGAAGGAAAATGGAAATTAAACATGTTTAGAGGCTCTGGAGGCTCTTTAAAGCCAACTATTATAAAACCCGATTTAGGAGAAGCCTTGTTTGAGTTGTATGATATGGAAAATGACCCAGAAGAAACGAGTAATCTTTATTTTAAACATCCAGAAATTGTAAAAGAACTCAAAGAGAAGATTACCCAAATTATTAAAAATGGAAGATCGACAGTTGGGACTCCTCAACCTTATGTGAAGAAAAATTGGAAACAGGTTAACTGGATGACATTAAACTAACTATAAGTTTTAAATAATAAGAGTGCTATTCTCTTTAGCACTTATGGCTAAACAAAAGCATACCACCAAGAATTTAGAAGAATTAATTGTGAAATATAAAGACATTAAAAATGACTTATAAACCATTTTTAATCGAAAAGAATTCCTCGAGGCTCTGCCTCGGGACTGCCTCGAGGATAGTTGGTTTCAAGAAATTCTTTATTGGAGAAAATTTAGATGGATGGTATTTAAAATTAAGAAGTGAAAATGAAGCGTTAGCCAAAAGAGTAAAAATATAATTTATAATTACCTAAAAGACTAATAATTTATAGTTAATGAACTATATCTTACAGTCTTTTTTTTTAATAAAAATTCAACTATTCTTACCTTTAGTAGGAGAAAAAGACACTAGTTAGAACCTTCGAATTATTTAACTTTTTTAAATTAAATTATGAAAAATTATTATACTTTAAAAGTTCTGGCATTTTTATGCTTATTGGTGTCATGTATTCAATTACAAGCACAAACTATTGTAAATTCTTTAAGTGAGTTAATGCCTTATTTAGATGATGATAATGCAAACGTAAAACTAGTGCCAGGTACGTACTGGATAACAGAAGAAGACGCAAAGAATGGTCTTTATGAGACAGGAACAGATATTGTTGGTAGATTATCAAAGTCCCTACTTCTTTTCGCTGGAAACAACAGTACGTATGATTTTACAGATGTTACTATTAATGTAGAAACAAAAGTGTTTCAAGCTTATGGAAGTAGTTATCAAATATATGAGACCCATACAGTAGGTAACAATAATGTAATAAAAAATCTGACTTTAGTAGATGTGGGAGCATCGGAAGACGCTCCTACAAGAGGGGCGAATAGCATTGTGATGGATGGAGAGAATAATAGAATTGAAGGTTTTCATTGTACTATTAGAGGCTCCTTTCCATATGGCTATGGTGACATATTTGGAAAAGGAGGTGGTTCAGTTATTTCACATAGAAAACATAGTGCATGTTTGGTTAGAGGAAATTCTAATCATGTTAAAAACAGCACATTTATTCATAGAGCTTATGGGCATGGAATTTATTTTCAGGCTGCCAATGATCCAATAATTGAAGGCTGCCGTGTAGAAGGAGAACTAAGAACAACAGATGAAGTTTTAGCAGAAGAAGGGACAGGTTCACCAGCAGATAATGTTGATTTTATGACCGTATGGGGGTATAGATTACAACCTGGGTACACCTTTAGTTTACAAGAAGATGGTATTAGAGCTTATAATGCAGGAGAAACCATTATAAACGGTGTTGAATTAGAAAGAGGAACTAACAGACCAAGAGTGATTGATTGTGAGGTTGTTAAAATGAGATCGGGTGTAACTATTGGTTGGGCCCAAGGAGATAAATATGTAGAAAACTGTACCGCTCTAGCTTGCGAATCTGGTTTTTGGTGTGGTTCTGATGCCGAAGTGATTAATTGTCGAGGAGATGCATCCGTTGGCCCTTTGTATTCGGAAGATGTTGAACGTAGTAATTCAAATATAGAATTGACATTACTAAATAATTATGTGCCAAAATATGGTAATACCCCTACGATGTACATAGCTGGTACAAACCATAACGTTACTTTAAAAGACGGAACTGAAAACGTTGATAACGAGATAGAAATTCTTATAGGAGGAACTAGGTTAGGCCATCGATGGCTTGCAGGTTCAGGAGAAGAACCCCCCTATAAAGATGCCAATAACATTGTATTTGAGAATCAAGGCTATTTTCCTATAACTTTAGGAGCTAATTGTAGTCAAGCCAACATAGCTTCTTGTAGTGCAGTAACAGATAATGGTACAAATAATACTATAAATAGTTTTACTTGTACGCCTTTAAACTCGAATGATATAATTTGGATATCTGCCACACCATCAAATATAAATATGGATGCTCTTGGAGAAACGCAACAATTAACAACTACAATATATCCAACAAATGCAACGAATCAAAATGTAATATACACTAGCAATAATACATCTGTAGCAACAGTAGATGCCAACGGGTTAATAACAGCAATAGGTTATGGAGCAACTGCTATTACAGTAGCCACATTAGATGGAGAACATGTAAGTGTAAGCGCGGTAACTGTTACTCGCGACATAGGAATTAATCTAGCTTTAGCTTCGAATGGAAGTATTGCTTCTCAATCTACAACAGATTTTGGTGGCCTGCCCGAATTAGCTATTGATGGTAACACAGATGGAAACTTTGGTGGGGGTTCAGTCTCACATACAAGTAATGATGCGGGTCTTAAATGGTGGCAAGTAGATTTAGGAGAAGATAAAATACTTTGGAGTATTGTAATTTACAATAGAACAGGTAGTAATTACGGCGAAAGGTTAAATAATTTTACGGTATCTGTTATTGATTCTAATGGAAACACCACTTTTTCAGAAATATATGTAGATCCTCCAAACCCTTCACTAACAATAGATGTAGATGAAATTACTGGTAAAATAGTGAGAATTGAAAAAACTTCGGATAGAGGAATAACTCTGGCAGAGGTAGAGGTGTATGGAACATCGGTTTTAAGTGTTGAAGAAACTACCTTAAATACCATAAAACTATTTCCAAATTCAGTTACTAATCAATTTACAATTACAAACAGCCAAGGTGCAGTTATAAAAATCTACAATATGGTTGGGAAATTAATGATGAAGACTAAGATTCAAGGTAATTCAGAATCAATAGATGTAAGTAATTTTAATAGCGGGGTATATTATATTCAAATTAATAATAAGGGAATAATTGCTAGCAAGAAAATGGTTAAAAATTAAAATAACCATCATTTATAATTAAAGGGTCATAATTTATAGTTTGTTTTTTTTATTTTCGAAAAATTGCAATAAATTACTTTGTTTAGATAAACAAACTAAAAACCTATGAAATCACCCTATAAGTTACTAAGTATTTTTTTGATTTTTTTGCCACAATTTTTGATGGCAGATGTAACACTCAATGCTGTTTTTTCTGATCACATGGTCGTTCAAAGAGAAACAGAAATTCCAGTTTGGGGATGGGCAGATGCTAATGAGAAAGTTTCTGTAGTAGCAAGCTGGGGTGCACAAGCAGAAGTAATAACACAAGCAGATGGTACTTGGCGAGTTATGTTAAAAACACCTAAAGCAGGTGGACCATTTAAAATAACCGTTTCTGGGAAAAATACTATTGTAATTAATGATGTGTTATCTGGTGAAGTGTGGTTATGTACAGGACAATCTAATATGGATTTCGCAATGGCAAAGTTTGTTAGAGATGCCAGAGATCCAAAACATCAACCTTTAGTAGAATACATACGGAAAGAAATAGAAACTGTAAATGACGATTGGATTAGACATATAGAAGTACCACAAACAACTTCCATAT
Source organism: Flavivirga aquimarina (assembly GCF_030540835.1). GTDB lineage: Bacteria > Bacteroidota > Bacteroidia > Flavobacteriales > Flavobacteriaceae > Flavivirga > Flavivirga aquimarina. The sequence continues at coordinate 154,413 of NZ_JAUOEK010000172.1, forward strand.
TTGAAAAGAAACCCAATTTTAATGGCAATTGGGTAAGTGCCAATTCAGAAGGCATTGAAAAAATAACAGCTACAGGTTATTTTTTCGCAAAAGAACTGCGTAAACATTTAAATGTGCCCATAGGTTTAGTAGAATGCTCTTGGGGCGGTTCACGCATTGAACCTTGGATTTCTGAAGATGTTTATTTAGCCGATGAAAATATGAAAGCTTATTTTGAGGCCAATAGAAAGGAAGTTAACGAGACTATAGAAAAGATGGATGCAAAGGGATATAAAGACACCATTTATGAACGTAAGTTAGCAACTTGGACAAAAAAGGGAAAGAAAGGTCGTAAACCAAGACCAGCTACACACCCAAGAAAAGAGAGACAGATCCCTGCAACATTGTATAATGGTATGTTGTATTCCATTATTCCCTATAAAATAAAAGGAGCTATTTGGTATCAAGGAGAAAGTAATGCTGTTTATAGAGCAAATAAATATGAGGAATCATTAACAACTATGATAAATAGTTGGAGAGCAGATTGGAATCAAGGAGATTTTTCGTTCTATTGGGTGCAATTAGCAGCATGCAATAGAGCAAATGATGAGGCTGATAAAGGTTGGGCAACCGTTAATGATAAATTACGAAGAACTTTAAAATTACCAAATACAGGAATGGCTGTTTTATACGATATTGGTGAGCCAAAAGATATTCATCCGCATAATAAAATGGATGCAGGAAAACGTTTGGCACTTTGGGCTTTAGCAAAAGACTATCATAAAAAAGTTAAAGCAGTAAGCGGTCCCCTATACAAATCTTTTGAAATAAAAAACAATAAAATAGAAGTTGCGTTTACTCATACTGGTACTGGTTTAATGGTAGGACATAAGCATCTTTTAGATGAAGCTGTTTTGGTTGATGAACCATTAAAATGGTTTGAAATAGTTGGAGAAGATGGAGAATGGAAACCAGCTGAAGCTAAAATAGTTTCAGAGCATAAAATAGAAGTTTGGAATGTATCAATAACAAATCCATTACATGTACGCTATGCATGGTCTGGAAACCCAGAAGGTGCAAATTTATACAATAAAGAAGGTTTACCAGCCTCTGTGTTTTCAACAGAAGATTAATAAAAATACTATAGTTGTATCTATCTTCTTTATTTCCAAATAATTTACTAAAACCTTCATGGTTATAGCTGTTATAAATTCGATATTACTACCATCTAATCTGCATTATCTTCTCTAAAATTAAATAAATCACTAACAAATAATTAGTTTAATAAAGTTCATTCCAATAGTTCATTTACTATTATAGAATGATTGTTTTTGAGTAAAAAGAACTATAATTTATACAGAAAGAGCTATAATTTATATATTTTTTTAAATAAAAACCCTACATTATGTGAATGCTATTTTAAATTGATAATCAATTTATTATAAGGTGAAAAGACATGTTTTATTGACCGCTTAAACTTTAAACTAAGAAGCATGAAAAAAACTATTAATGGACTAGGTGGTGGTCTGTCTTTAACCAAAAGGACACTCTTTATTTTGTCATTTTTCACCCACCGTAACAAATTCTTTAAACACCCAATTCGTACATTCGGTTTTATTACGCAAAAAATCCGACCTGGACCGAATGATATATGGTTATGGTAGAGCTACAAATAGAATTCTTTTGTAGTCCGTATTAACACATATACTTTGTCTATGGCAAGTTATACAATTACGCGGTTTTGGATAATGTATCAAAACCATAATTTATAACGATTCTTTAAAGTGTCAGTCGTGTTGCATATTACTATGCTTTACGATGATATTTTGAAGGAGAAAAAGCTATGCGCAATAAGGAAGTAGAATACCTGAATCTCTGCAGGATTATTCAAAATTTATTCGAAAAATTCTCCAACTCTTGAGAAAGGGTTTCCAATTTCGTTAAATGAAAATCAAATAACCAAGACTTTCAAATTGGTTAACAAAGTAAACAGAATCTTTTAGTAGAGCTGTTTGTTTTAAATGTCATCATGGTATACAATATATACATAAATGTATGTGTACTAGCGAAAAAACAATAATAAATAAAACATAAAATCATGAAAAAAAATATCATATTATTTTTATTAAAAGAATATTCAAAAATATTTTTAACATTATTGTTGTTTGTGTCTGCAAATAGTTTTGCTCAAACAACGGTTAATTCACTTGCGGCTCTAAAGCCTTATTTAAATGATAATAACGTAAATGTTAAACTTGCGCCAGGAACGTACACTATTTCAGCAACCGATATCTCAAATGGGAGTTGGGGTTATACAGTTTCACAAATGGACTGGACTCGAACTGTTATGCTAATTGAAGGGTCAAACAGCACATACGATTTTACTGGTGTAACGATTAATTTTAATACCAATGTATTACAAGCATTTGGCAACTATGTTGTTCATCAATTTCAAATAACAGGAAATAACACAGTAGTTAAAAACTTAAAAATGGTGGATGTAGGTAACACAAGACCAACTAGAAGCGCAACAGATATTGTAATAGATGGTTCAGATAATACCGTAGAAGGGTTCCATATGACCATACAAGGCTCTTACCCTTACGGTTATGGAGATGCCTTTGGTAAAGGAGGTAGTAACACTATTATTGGACATAAAAAGCATTCCGCTTTACTTATTCGAGGCCTAGATAATACAGTTAAAAACTGTACACTTATTCATCGCTCTTATGGACATGGAATATTTATGCAAGCAGCAGTAAACCCAACTATAGAAGGGTGTTATGTGGAAGGCGAAGTGCGTACAACAGACAATATGTTGGCAGAAAACTCTGGTCCTGCTTATGATGTTAATTTTATGACCACTTGGGGATATAGACTTCCGGCAGGTTACATGATGAGTCTTCAAGAAGAAGGTATTCGGGCATATAATGCTGGTGAAACAATTATTAATGGAACATTTTATAGTAGAGGAACAAGTAATGTTACTATTAAGAATTGTACTGTTAAACGCATGAGAGGCGGTGTAACAATAACTCATGCATCGGGTACCAAAAATGTGTCTGGAACAACTGTAATTGAGTGCGAAAGAGGTTTTGCGGTAGGCACATCTGCAACAGTTACCAATTGTAGTGGAGATGCTAAATATGGCCCTGTTTTGGGTTTTGATTATAATAATGATAAAAACTCAAATATTAATATCACTCTATTACCTTCTACAAGTGGCGCTTATAATGGCAGTAGAATGATTGCATACATAGGAGGTAGCGGACACAACATTACTTTGAATAGTACCGAAACAGGTATAAACACACTGTACAGAGTACGCGTAGCAGGCACCAATACAGTTGTTAGAAGTACAAATAGTTTAATAGCAAGTAATATTGATATAGATAATTACTCTCATTATCCCTTGGTTTTAAACTCTGGCAGTTCAAGTATATCAGGTATATCTTGTGGGGCGATTACCAATTCTGGTAGCAGCAATAGTGTTACTAGAAATACAGGTATTTGCCCTGGAGGTACGGCTTCCCCAAATTTTCGGTTAGTAAAGCGTAATGCTACGGGATTTGCCATGGACGGTGGCAGTGGTGGCGCTAATGGGCAGAGTATCGAGTTGTACACGAATATAAATCATAATAATCTAACCTGGACCGAAATAGATAGAGGAAATGGTTACTATTCCTATCAAAAATATGGCACCAATTATTGTATCGATGGAGGTAATGGAGGAGCCAATGGACAAGATGTTTATTTATGGACTTGCAGTGACAACAACCAAAACCAGCATTGGCAAAAAATTAATGCAGGAAATGGCCACTATCGACTACAAAAACGAAATGCATCGGGGTACTCTATCGACGGAGGCGGTGGAGGTGCCATCAACCAAAATGTGTATTTATGGAGTTCAAATAGTAACAATCAAAATCAACAGTGGAGATTCGATACTGTTGCTAGTAGTTCAAAAACAGCCAATGAGAAATTGTTATCACAAGAAGATGAAAATGATCAAAGAAGTAATGTGGGGATTTATCCCAATCCAACTTCCAGTAGTCTAACAATTGTTACACCTGCTTCAAAATTTAATAACTATACCATCTTTGATATAAGTGGGAGAGCAAATATAAAAGGCCTTATTCCATCAGGAGCAAAAGAATCGAGTTTGGATATTAGTCGTCTTTCAAAAGGAGTTTATATAATGTCATTAAATGGAAATCATATAACCAAGACTTTCAAATTGGTAAAGAATTGAATAAGTTAATCGAAAAGAATTTTTGAAGCTTTACCCATCTGAAGGTAGAGATTTTTAAGAAATTAAATTATTAAAAACAAAAAGCAGCACTTTTTAATCAAAAAGAATTCCTCGAGGCTCTGCCTCGGGGTTTCGGTTGAAATTGTCATTCCCGAGAAATCGGGAATCTAAATAAAAAATTTCTTGAAACGAGTGAAATACCCCTATGTCCCGATAGCTATCGGGACTGCCTCGAGGATAGTTCGTTTCAAGAAATTTTTTATTTGGTGCTGTTTTTTTGTTTTAAATACAGAAAGAGGGGAAGTTCGGAATAGAGTAGCATAGAACGTTTCAAAAATCTCTAAAAAAGCTAGTTCAAACTTTTTTATTTCCAAATGAACCATCATTTATAAGGTATGGGTAATTATTTATAGTTTTAAATCTTATTTTTTGCAAAATTGCATAAAATATTTATTTCTTTTTACTAAAAGTAAAATATAACGATGATTAAAAAATGGACTTGTAAAATGACTACAAAGTATGCTTTAATAATAATCATGCCTTTTGTGTTTAACTCCCTTTTTGCCCAAAAAATAGATTTAATTTATACAACACCTACAGAGTGTTGGGTACAAGCTAACAATGCGACGGTCTTTAAAATGCAAGAAAGATATCTTAAAGCCTATGCGTTATATTTTTCGAAATTTGTTCAGACGTATAAAAAGAAAGGCATTCCGCTTTTTGCAATTATGCCACAAAACGAAATTTTAAAATCTTCTAAAGGAAAAAATCATTTAGCCTTTCATCTTAAAGATGGTCGTACTATATTGCTTGTGAATAACCCAGAAGAAACATCAAAAACACTGAATGTTATGTATAATAATAAACCTATTTCGGTGCAGATAAACCCCAAACCGATTAGTACACTTATAATTTAAAATTAATTATTGATACGAATGAATATTCAAAAATTTAATTCAAACAGGTTTTACATTTTATCCCTTTTATGCCTCTCTGTTTTTATGCTTTCATGCGAAAAAAAGGCACATACTGTTCATATAAACGATTCGCTTACAGCAAAAGCTACATTAATATATAATGATGCTTTTGAAAACGATTTAGACGATTGGAAAGTAGAACAAATGCCAGAAGGAAAAGTTGAAATTAAAGATGGGAAATTAGAAATTACAGATGTAGCAGGTTGTACCATTTGGCAAAAAATGTCATTTAGGGGACCAATTATGATTGAGTATGATGTTGTTGTAATTGATAATGGTGGCCCACAAGATAGAGTGTCAGATTTAAATTGTTTTTGGATGGCGATAGACCCTGAAAATTCAAATAATATTTTTGAAAACTCTGAAAAGCGCGGCGGTAAATTTTCTAATTATGATACTTTACGCCTGTATTATATGGGAGTTGGAGGGCATTACAATACAAAAACCAGATTTAGAAGATACGTTGGAGATGGTAACAGACCTTTGTTGCCAGAACATGATTATACAGACCCTGATTTTTTGTTAACGCCAAATAAGCCATACAAAATAAAGATCATTGCTTTTGATGGTATTATCCAATATTACAGAAACGATATTTTAATGGTAGATTTTTTTGATAAAAACCCTTATCAATCAGGGCATTTTGGTTTTAGAACAGTAAATAATCATATGACAGTCGATAACTTTAAAGTATATCAATTAAGTGCAACAAAAAAATAAAATTTAAACATCTAATTAATTTATAATAATGAATTTATTAAAAAAAAGAATCACTGTGTTCTTACTCACTATAATGTTGGGGGTAAATGCACAACAAGTTAATGTTAATGCCTCTAAAGAAGGAGAGAAATTTGAACATTTCTGGAGTAAGGTGGTTGGTGCAGGTCGAGCAAACGAAGGGCTTAGAGCAGGTTGGTTAGAACAATTGCAAACTGTTGAAGAAAATTGTGGCTTTGAATATGTTCGTTTTCACGGGCTTTTTCACGACGATATGTTTCCTGTAATTATAGAACGAGGAAAAAACCTCTACAACTGGCAATATATTGATGATTTGTTTGATCGCATGCTAGATTTAAATGTCAAGCCATTTGTAGAATTAGCTTTTTTACCAACCAGTATGGCTGCCGAAAATTCTAAAACCGTGTTCTGGTGGAAAGCCAATATAACACCAGCCGAAGATTCATTTGAAAAATGGCACGATTTAGTTAAAGCCTTTACACAGCATTGTGTAGATAGATATGGTATTGAAGAAGTACTAACCTGGTATTTTGAAGTTTGGAACGAACCCAATTTATACCCATTATTTTGGGATGGTACAAAATCACAGTATTTTGAATTGTATAAACAATCTGCCATAGCAGTCAAATCTGTTGATAAAAGATTAAAAATTGGAGGGCCATCAACCAGTAATTTTGTGCCAGACACCCGTTTTGATGGAGAAACAACCGATAATAAAGCTTCAGAAGCTATTTATAATACTGACGATATTAATAGTTTGGAATGGCATGGCGTATGGATAGAAGATTTTTTAAAGTATTGCAAAAAAGAAAGGCTTCCTGTAGATTTTGTAACCACACATCCGTATCCAACCGACTATGCCTTTAATCCCGAAACAGGAAAAGGAAAAGGGCTTACTCGTTTTGTGCAATCTACTAAGTTAGATTTAGAATGGCTAAATAAAACCATTGCAAAAAGTGCATTTCCAGATGTTGAAGTGCACCTTACAGAATGGAATACCAGCCCAAGTAGTAGAGACGATATGCACGATCGTTTACCCGCAGCAGCTTATATTGTTAAAAGTAACCTAGATTGTATTGGTTTAACAAACTCTTTAGCCTTTTGGACCTTCACAGATATATTTGAAGAAAAAGGCGGAGCAGCTAGTATCTTTCATGGAGGCTTTGGTATGATTAATTTTCAAGGATTAGTAAAACCATCTTACCACGCCTATCGTATGTTGCATCAATTAGGCGATGAAAAATTATATAAAGACGATTACCTTTTTGTAAGTAAAAAATCTGAAAATGGAAATATTGTTGCCCTTGCTTATAACTATCCAGAAGAATATGAAAATTCAGTACCAGCAGGGAAAGATAAGCGCGAAAAAGGAACATCTAAAAATCTTGATTTAGTACTTTCAAACTTAAAACCAGGAACCATGTTTGAAATTCAAATTTTAGACAAAGATCATGGAAACATTCATAACTTTTGGGAATCTATGGGTAAACCAGAACCACCAACACGAGAAGAAATTAAAGTGATGAAAGAATACGCTAACAAAATGAAAATAGAATTTGTAAAAGTCGATGATAAAGGTAATCTGTCAATTAAGCACGAGATAACACCATGGAGTTTAGTATTAATAGAACAAATAAATTAAATAACTAAAGATGAAGTATAAAACATCGATATTAGTTTTATCATGTGTTTTTTTATTATCAGCAAGTATTAAAAAAGAAAACTCAAAAATCTATCACAAAGGCTGGATAGATTTTAATAAAAATGGTGTAAAAGATATTTTCGAAGACTCTAAAGCAGATATAGAGGCTAGAGTAGCTAACTTAATTTCTTTGATGAATGTTGAAGAAAAAACATGTCAACTCGCTACGTTATATGGCTATGCACGAGTTTTAAAAGATGAATTGCCAACACCAGAATGGAAAAACCGTGTATGGAAAGATGGTATAGCCAATATAGATGAACACTTAAACACGATTTGGAATCAGGAAAAAACCCATACAAAATTATCGTTTCCATATAGTACCCATGCCGAAGCCATTAATAAAGTTCAAAAATGGTTTGTAGAAGAAACAAGAATGGGCATTCCTGTAGATTTTACAAATGAAGGAGTACATGGCTTATGTCACAAAAAAGCAACACCATTACCAGCACCAATTGGTATTGGTAGTACTTGGAATAAAGAATTGGTTTATAAAGCAGGAACTATTGTTGGACGAGAAGCCAAAGCTTTAGGTTACACAAATGTGTATGCACCTATATTAGATATAGCGAGAGACCAAAGATGGGGACGTGTGTTAGAATGCTATGGAGAAGAACCATTTCATATAGCAGAAATGGGGAAACAAATGGTATTAGGTGTGCAATCGCAAGGTGTCGCTTCAACCATAAAACATTTTGCAGTGTATAGCATCCCAAAAGGAGCAAGAGATGGAGATGCAAGAACAGACCCACACGTAGCACCCCGTGAAATGCATCAATTACATTTGTACCCTTTTAAAAGAGTACTAAAAGAAGCTAAACCTATGGGGGTTATGAGTAGTTATAACGATTATGATGGTGTACCAGTTTCAGCAAGTCATTATTTTTTAACAGAATTGTTACGAGAGCAATATGGTTTTAAAGGTTATGTTGTTTCAGATAGTGAAGCCGTAGAATACGTTTCAGATAAACATCATGTAGCAGCAGATTATAAAGAAGCAGTTAGACAAGTTATAGAAGCAGGTTTAAATGTACGTACCACGTTTAGAACCCCAGAGTCGTTTATTGAACCTTTGCGAGAGTTGATAAAAGAAGGCAAAATATCAATGAAAACTATTGATTCTAGAGTTGCCGATGTTTTACGAGTTAAGTTTAAGTTAGGTTTGTTTGATACGCCTTACGTAGAAAATCCGAAAGAAGCAGATAAATTGGTTCATACAGAAGCAGATGAAGCATTTTCAAAGCAGATAAATAGAGAATCATTAGTATTGTTAAAAAACGAAAACAATTTATTACCACTTGATGTAAATAAGGTAAATAAAATATTAGTTACAGGACCATTAGCAGACGAGGTAAGTTTTACATACAGCCGATATGGACCCGCTTTCAATCCATCAACATCGGTGTGTCAAGGCGTTAAAAATTATGTCGCAGATAAGGCCGAAGTCAATTTTGTAAAAGGTTGTGATATTGTAGACCCCGATTGGCCAGGGAGTGAAATTATTCCAACACCACTTTCAAGTGAAGAGCAAGCCGATATTGATGCAGCTGTTGAAAAAGCTAAACAATCTGATATAATAATAGCCGTAGTTGGTGAAGATGAAAAACGAGTAGGCGAAACAAAATCGAGAACCAGCTTAGGGCTTCCAGGAAGACAATTTCAATTAGTACAAGCACTTTATGAAACAGGAAAACCAGTGGTTTTAGTACTTATAAACGGTCAACCTTTAACTATAAACTGGGAAAACAAGTTTTTACCAGCTATTTTAGAAGCGTGGTTTCCTAGTACAGCTGCTGGCGAAGTGATTGCAGAAACATTATTTGGAGATTATAATCCTGGCGGAAAATTATCGGTAACATTTCCTAAATCTGTAGGACAAATTCCATTAAATTTTCCATTCAAACCAGGGTCACAAGCAGGACAACCCGGAGCAGGACCAAATGGTTATGGAAATACCCGAGTTTTAGGACCTCTCTATCCTTTTGGCTACGGATTAAGTTATACCACGTTTGAGTATAGTGATTTGGTGGTGAATCAAAAAACAAAACAATCTCAAAGTGATGTAGAAGTGTCATTTAAAATAAAAAATACAGGTAAACGTGCAGGTGATGAGGTAGTTCAACTTTATGTGAAAGATTATGTAAGTACTGTAACGACTTATGAATCGCAACTTCGAGGTTTCGAACGTATACATTTATTACCAAATGAAACAAAAACTGTAAATTTCACATTAAACCCAGACGATTTGGTTATTTTAGACAAGCATATGGATTGGACTGTCGAACCTGGTATGTTTAAAGCTATGATTGGTAGTTCATCAGAAGATATACGATTAAGCAAAGATTTTGAGATTATTCCTGTAAATTAATTTATGAAAATTATTAGCAAATTCATTCTTTATAGTGTTTTATTATGTTTTACATTTTCTTGTAAAAGCGAAATAATTCAGAAAGAAAAACAACCAAACATATTATTCATAGCAGTTGATGATTTAAAAACCGAATTAGGCATTTATGGCAATTCGGTTATTCAAACACCAAATTTGGATAAGTTGGCTTCAGTAGGTACAGCGTTTGCTAATCATTACGTACAAATTCCTACCTGTGGTGCTTCAAGGCAAAGTTTACTAACAGGATTACGACCAAGAACGGTAGTTCAGTTGGATAACAATATAACAGCCATAGAAACTTCAAACAAACCAGAAGGAGAAACGCCAGAATCATTCATCCATCATTTAAAACGCAATGGATATTATACCGTTGGAATAGGTAAAATTAGCCACTCAGCAGATGGTTTGGTATACGGATATAACGATATGCCTTCAAATAAAAGAGAACTTCCGCATAGTTGGGACGAAATACTTTTTGATAGCGGAAAATGGAAGACAGGTTGGAATTCATTTTTTGCCTATGCCGATGGTGAAAACCGTCAAAGCATGAAAAATCAGGTAAAACCTTATGAAGCTGGCAATGTGGAAGATGATGGGTATCCAGACGGGCTTACTACAAAAATGGCATTATCATCACTAAAAAGGTTAAAAGAAAAAGATAAACCATTTTTCTTGGGAGTAGGGTATTTTAAACCGCATTTACCATTCAACTCACCAAAAAAATATTGGGATTTATACAATAGAGATTCAATAAAAATCTCAAAAAACCCAAACATTCCAAAAAATATAAACTTGAAAAGTTTGCATGCTAGTGGAGAATTTAATCGTTATGCTTTGGGGGATGAAATAGCAACGCTTAAACATCGAGTTTCTGACGAATATGCTAAAAAATTGATTCATGGGTATTATGCTTGTGTTAGTTATGTTGATGAGCAAATAGGGCTTTTGATTAAAGAAGTAGAAGCTCTTGGATTAGAAGAAAACACCGTTATTGTTGTTTGGGGAGACCACGGTTGGCATCTAGGAGATCAACAAGTTTGGGGTAAACACACTATCTTTGAAGAGGCTTTAAATAGTACGCTTGTTATAAAAGTTCCAGGTTTAAAATCTTCTGGAAAAACTAATAAAACGGTGGTTGAAACAGTTGATATTTATCCAACATTATTAGAACTTTGTGGTATTGAAGCACCTTATAATTTAGATGGAAGAAGTTTGGTAGGTTTAATGGATAATTCTAAACCAAGGCAAAAAGATGTAGCTTATAGTTATTTTAAAAATGGTATTTCACTAAGAACAGAGAGATACCGTTTAACCAAATATTTTAGACAAGGAGAGCCAACAATCGAATTATATGATTATCTGAATGACCCTTTTGAAACCATTAATATAGCATCAGAAAATGCAGAAACTGTAAATAAGCTAATGCCATTGTTAGAAGCAGGTAATACAGGGTTGTATAATTGAGCAAGGTTATTTAGAAAGATGTTTAAAACTAGTAATTTCAAACATAAATGAATTTGACTAACAATAGAAGAGTTCATTAATAAAAGTTAGTTGATTAAAAGAAAATGAATTCTATAAGTAATGTTAGTGAAGAATAATATAAATTATAATTCATAAAGGGATTATAGTTTATAGTGTTTGAATTATAATTTATTCGTCATATTTAATATTTATATTAAAATTGCTCATAATATAAATTATCTTGTAGTATGTGCAAAAACATGAATTAAAATAAGATAGTTTTAGTGTTTTGTTTTTTACCATAAAGAGATGCATAAAACAAAAAGTAAATTAACAAAGTCAAATTATTCAATACTATACGTAATGCTAAAAAGACTCCCCATACTATTACTGTTCCTTGTATTTATTTCCTGTAAAGAAGAATCCGGCGAGAAGGTTCTGTATCTGGCCCATACCTTACCTCAGACGCATCCAGTACACAAAGGGATTTTAAAGTTCCAAGAAGTATTAGCAAAAAAGTCAGGAAACACATTGAAAATAAAAGTATTTCCAGACGGTCAGTTAGGCTCCGAGCGCGAAGTATTAGAGCTATTACAAATAGGAAGCGTAGCGATAACCAAAGTAAGTGCCGCGACGCTCTCTAATTTTGTACCCGAATACCATGTACTGGGAATCCCCTACCTATTTAAAAACAAGCAGCATCAATTTGACGTACTAGAAGGCCCTGTAGGCAAGTCGATATTGGAAAAAGGGAGTAAATTTTGGTTGCGAGGGCTCTGTTATTACGATGCAGGGAGTAGAAGTTTTTATACCAGTTCCAAAGCAATCCGTACCCCCGACGACCTAAAAGGACTGAAGATAAGAGTGATGAACAACCAAATGGCTATCAACATGGTCAATGCGATGGGAGGCTCGGCCACACCGATGGCCTATGGAGAACTATACACCGCAATCCAACAAGGCGTAGTGGACGGAGCCGAGAACAACCCGCCCTCGTTTGTCTCCTCAAACCATTACGAAGTAAGCAAGTATTATACAATAGACGAACACTCAGCCGTTCCCGATGTCTTACTGATCAGTACCAAATACTGGGAAAAACTATCAGAGCAAGAACGCCAGTGGGTAGAA